>NC_012968.1:0-1273785 GCF_000023705.1 Methylotenera mobilis JLW8 | reverse complement strand
GTGCATTCAGTACCTTTTCTGCGCCATCTGCCTTTATTTCACGCAGCAATGTGCGGTAAATAGCGGTCATGATCAATCCTACGCGCTGGCTCTTCTTATCCTCGGCAGGTAATTCATGTAGCGCTTTGTCGTAATACGTTTCAGCGCGTTCAATCTGATTTTCTAGCAGTTTTTTTACTGCTTCAGATTCCCGGCTGCGCAAAATATCTTCTTCCGTGATATTAAATCTCGCCAACTCATCCAACGGAATATAAATACGATTACGGCGCGCATCTTCACCAACATCTCTAATAATGTTTGTGAGCTGAAATGCCATACCAAGGTCGTGGGCGAACTTAAGGGTTTTTCTATTTTTAAAGCCAAATATTTGGGCGGAGAGGATACCTACAACGCTTGCAACCCGGTAGCAATACAGCTGTAACTGCTTAAAATCTTCATAACGGTTGAAGTTTAGATCCATCTCCATGCCATCAATAATCTCAAGAAAGTGCTCTTCACTCAGCTGATATTGTTTGATAACAGGCTCTAGCGCTTTGGTAACAGGGTGTATCGGTTTATTTTGATATAAATTGCGTATCTCATCCTTCCACCAGGCCAGTTTGACTTGCGCTACCTTTAACTCAGTACACTCATCTACAACGTCATCCACCTCGCGGCAAAAAGCATATAGCGCAGTTATCGCCTCGCGTTTCTGTTTAGGTAGAAACATAAAGCTATAATAAAAACTGGAGCCGCTTTTTGCAGCTTTTTCTTGGCAATATTGCTTTGGGGTCATATTGAGATGGTCGAAACTGAGTGGTTAATATTTATAGCTTAAGCAATGCTTTGGAGAAAACAATAGCCCAGTCCCAATAATTGAGTTTGGGTCTGCGGTTAAATACGTCGCCATTCACTGCGCTAATTTTATGAATAATGCGTTCGCCGCCAGCAATGACCATGCGCATTTCAAAACCAATACGTCCCCTTAAGATTTTTCCTAATGGCTTGCCTGAGTTAAGCAGGGCATGGACGCGGCGTAAATTAAAATGCATAAACTGCTGCCAGTAGTCATCAATCGGCTGCTTTGCATGCACATAGGCGCCAATTGTTTGCTCGGTGATACCAAAAGCCGCCATTTCATCCTGGCATAAGTAAATGCGCTGTTTACCTTCGTTTTTCTTAAAATCAATGGCAATGTCCTGCAGGAAGTTAATCAGTTGTAATGCAGAACAAATATGATTGGAATATGTAATATTTTCAGGGGTTGCTTGGTGATACAAATGCAATAAGAGGCTGCCGATGGGGTTTGCAGAGCGTGCACAGTAATCAAGCACATCTTCGTAATCGGCGTAGCGCGTTTTAGTTACATCTTGGCTGAATGCATCTAACAAGTCGTAAAATGGGACAAGGGGTAATTTTCTCTCTCGAATCATTTGACCAAGAGTCATAAAAAAAGCAGACTGTGGCTTGATGTAGGCCTGCAACAAATCAAGCTCATCACGAAAGCCAGTAATCAAATTTAGCCGCTGCTCAATAGTCAGATCACCCTCATCGGCAAAATCATCCGCTTGCCTTGCAAAGCTGTAAATTAAGGCAATTGGCTCCCGCAAACTTTCAGGCAAAAAGCATGAAGCAACAGGAAAGTTTTCATAATGGCGGCTGGCTAAGTCGAGGCTTTGCTGGGCCACGGCTACAGACATATCGCTAGACTTTGCGCAAAAATTTACCATGGCGTGAGTATGCCACAAAATCAAATCATTTTTGATGACAACGGTCGCTATTTCTAATGGGCATTTGTTTTACGAGGCGGTAAAATTTTTAAGTAAATAATTAAAGCTTTGTTAGAATGAAAACGTATTTATATAGAAAGCGATTATGTTAGCAATTATTGGCGGCACCGGTCTAACCCAACTGGACAACTTAAATATTAATAGGCGTTTAATTGTACGAACCCCTTATGGTGAGCCGTCGCAACCACTGATCTTCGGTGAGATTTCTGGACGTGAGGTCATCTTTTTAGCGCGTCACGGCAACGGGCATACCATTCCACCGCATGAGGTGAATTACCGCGCCAATATTGCCGCACTACACTTGCAAGGGGTCACAGAAATTGCGGCCATTGCAACGGTAGGGGGTATACATCCGGATTTGTCTGCCGGCAAGATTGTGATTCCGCACCAAATCATTGATTACACCTACGGCAGGAAAACAACTTTCCATGATGGCATTAGCAACCCTGTGAAACATATTGATTTTACCGAGCCATATTGCCAAACCTTACGCGAAAAGTGGAAAAATGCTGCAATTGCAGTAGGTGAAGAAGTAGTTGATCACGGTGTGTACGCTGCTACGCAAGGCCCTAGACTGGAAACGGCTGCTGAAATTAACCGTCTGGAGCGCGATGGTGCAACCGTCGTCGGCATGACTGGTATGCCAGAAGCGGCACTGGCGCGTGAATTAGGTATTAGCTATGCAACGATTTGCCCTGTGGCCAATTACGCAGCTGGCCGTGGCGATAATTTACATGAAATTAAATATGAGGAAGTCATCTCTAATTTAAATCTCACCATGGTACGTGTGCGCAATATTATTGCGCAGTTGGTTAAGCAAAATGGGCATCACTAACAATAGCGCATCCCACTGATAATATTTGTATAAGATTTAAGGTAATTTTATGGCAATTGGAGCTGTATTGAGAATGGGCGAGCCATGCTTGCTGGCAAAAGCTGAACCTGTGGCGCAATTTAATACTGCCGAATTGCATCAGCTCATTCAAGATTTAGAAGATACTATGCAACATATGAACGGGGCAGGCATCGCTGCTCCGCAAATTGGCGTAAGTCTTAGGGTGGTTATTTTTGGGCAGAAAGAGCCAGCAGCTGTTAATCCGCGCTATCCGGATGCCGATGCGGTACCTTATACTGTGCTCATCAACCCTAAATTAACATTAATTGGCGATAAAATTGAAAATGATTGGGAAGGGTGCTTGTCAGTTCCCGGAATGCGAGGTATAGTGCCGCGTCATCTGAAATTGCACTACACAGGGTTTGATCAGTACGGCAATAAAGTCGATAGATTAGTCAGCGGCTTTCATGCACGAGTGGTTCAGCATGAGTGTGATCACTTAGATGGTGTTTTATATCCGATGCGGATAAGAGATTTAAAAGATTTTGGATATTCTGATGTTTTTTTTCCAAATCAGGATGTTCAAGATGATTAATTTGTTGTTATAATGCTGACCTCGTAACGCAAGTAACGATTTAGATGGAAGAGTGGCAGAGCGGTTTAATGCTACAGTCTTGAAAACTGTCGTGGGTGCAAGCCCACCGTGAGTTCGAATCTCACCTCTTCCGCCAAGAATTTTAAGCCGCTTAAATTTACAGTTAAGCGGCTTTGTTTTTTAAACGTTAGTATCATCACATTATCCTAGGAATGAACATGACTCAAATCATCGTAGATCACAACCCATCAGAAGAGAAATTGAAACAATTAGGCGTATCAAGCTGGTCTATCTGGGATTGCGCTCCTTCTAAATTCCCACTTAACTTTGATTCAGCAACTGAAAGCGCATACGTGCTTGAAGGTGAAATCCACGTAACACCACAAGGTGGCGAAACTGTTGTGATCAAGGCTGGTGATTTCGTTGTGTTCCCTAAAGGTTTGAAATCAAACTGGGAAGTAACTAAACAACTGAAAAAACACTACAAGCATTCATAATTGCAATTTAGTGAATAAAGCTTAAAATAAAGCCTCGATTCGTCGGGGCTTTTTTTATTGCTAAGGAGTTTGGAATGAGTAAAATCATCGTAGAAAAACCTAGTGCTGACCAGCTGGCATCTTTAGGTGTAAAAAGTTGGCCGACTTGGTCAAAAGAGGTATCACAGTTCCCTTGGCGCTTTAGCACACAGGAAATTGCCTATATCTTAGAAGGTGAGGTGACCGTGCAGCCAGCGGATGGCGAGCCCGTAAGCTTTACCGTAGGTGACTTAGTGACTTTCCCAGCAGGATTGTCTTGTGTTTGGCATGTTAAAAAGCCACTTAGAAAACACTATCAGCTTGGTTAGGGAGCGTAACCGTCCCTTAGCTTAAATTTCATCAAGCAAGGCCATTTGTAATGCGTTGATACGATTAAAATCAAGACACTCGCCATTTTGGTCGGAGATTAAAAACGTATCTTCAGCGCGGTTGCCTAGCGTATTGATTTTCGCGTTGTGTAGCTTGATGTTGTATTTCAAGAGCTGCTGCGCTAGCGTAGCGAGCAAGCCTGGTCTGTCATTGGCAATAATATCTAACCGGTGGTTATTATTTTCCACTTCTTTGATAATGGTGATTTGTGCCTGAATTGGCATGTGCTTCACTTGGCGACTAACGCGACCTTTCAGCGGCGACTCTAGCTGATAGTGGTCGTTGAGTTGGTTAGCCAGCTCCAACTCAATAAACTTCAACAAACCACTGTAACTCACAGACTTGCCCGATTGATCCAAAATAATGAAGCTATTTAACGCGTAATTATGTTGGGTGGTGAAGATTTTGGCTTCAACAATGCCATAACCCATGCGGTCAAAGAAGTTGCAGATTCTTGCAAATAAGTCATTCTTGTCTTTGATATAAATCATGACCTGAATGCCATCGCCATGCGGGCTGAGCCTTGCACGCACGATAGGGTTCTCGCTATAGAGGTGAGGCGTTAATAAGCGGCTATGCCATGCAATTTCATCGCTTTCATGGCGCACAAAATAGTGCTCGCCAAACTGTATCCAAAGTGGCTCGTAAGCGTGTTCGCTTAAGCCAAATCTGCTCAGCTTTTCTGCCGCCTCTTTAACTCGGCGCTGTATAGTTTGTTTGGCATGGAAGCTTGGGTCTGACAGCGCATGATTGGTGGCAGAATACAGGCATTCCAACAACCTAGCTTTCCATGCGTTCCATACTACCGGACTGGTTCCGCGAATGTCAGCCACGGTTAGTAGATATAAAGCATTTAACCTACGTTTATTCTCTACAAAGTCCGCAAATGATTCAATCACACTAGGGTCTGATAGATCGGTTTTTTGGGCAACGGATGACATTTTCAAATGCGCTGCTACTAACCACGCAACTAATGCACAATCTGCTTTAGATAAATGGTGTAACTTACAGAATTTAAACGCATCTACCGTGCCCAGTGTGGAGTGATCACCGCCACGTCCTTTGGCAATATCGTGGAATAATGCAGCTATATAAAGCAAATGTGGCGCATCGAACTCTGCGAATATCTGACTACAAAGCGGAAACTCATGCTTGAGCTCAGGTTTGGCAAAGCGGCGCAAATTCGCCAATACATTCAGAATATGCTCGTCTACGGTATAGACATGAAACAAATCATGCTGCATTTGGCCGACAATCTTACCAAAAGCCGGAATATAACTGCCCAGTATCCCATAGCGGTTCATGGCACGTAGCGCACGATTAACGCCACTGGGCTGGGAAAGTATGTCGATAAAGGTCTTTTTATTGTTAGCGTTATGTCTAAAGTCTTTATTGACCAATGGTTTAACGCGCTGCAGAGTGCGCAGTAGTGTGGCGCCCATGCCTGATAGTTCAGGGTGTTGCTGTAGCAGCAAGAAGGCTTCAAAGATTGCGGCAGGATGTTGTTGCAGCAAGTTTGCGGTTCTTGCCTCCAGCAAGTCATTACGCGCTTCAAACTGCTCATTAAGGACGCGGATGGCAGGCGGCGTAGCGACAATAATTTCCTCTAATAACTTCAGCACAATCTCGTTCATCAACTCAATGAACTTTACGCTTCGGTAATAGCTTTGCATCAGTTGCTCACTGGCTCGCCTACGCGGTGTATTAGTGTAACCTAATGTCGCTGCTAAATCGTTTTGAAAGTCAAACAGCAGGCGGTCTTCACGCCGGCTACTTAGAAAATGTAAGTGGGTACGTAGTAGCTGTAACTTTTTTTCATGGTGACGAATACGCCTTGCTTCCGCCACTGAGATAATTTGCTCTTTTGCTAGCGCGGACCAAGGGTTAGCTGCTGAAAGCTGCTGGTTTTTAACCTGCAAGCTGCGCGCTATCCAGATGATCATGTGTAAATCACGCAAGCCGCCAGGGCTTTCTTTGAGGTTAGGCTCCAAGTTGTATGCGGTGTCGTTAAACTTCGAGTGACGTAACTCCTGCTCTTGTAGCTTTGCCTTCAAAAAGTCAATTGGGCTGAGATTCTTGGCAATGCTTGCCAAAAAGTCTTGGTACATATTGCCGCTACCCGTTAGCAAACGTGATTCAAGCACATTGGTTTGCACCGTGATGTCTTTTTGCGCTTCGGTGATGCACTCATCCAGATTGCGCACACTGTGTCCAATGTTCAAACCCAAGTCCCACATGAGTCCAATCAGATTTTCAATGCTTTGGTTTAACGCACGATTTTCTTGTGGCTCGTTTGGAATTAAAACTAACAGGTCAATATCGGAGTAGGGGTAAAGTTCACCACGACCATAGCCACCAACAGCAATAAGGCAGCAGGCTGGATCAATATGTAAATCTGACCAAAGTTCTATAAGCAGATGGTCAATAAATTTGCAATGCTGTTTAAATAGGCGAGTGGTGTTGGGTTGAAGATTAAAATCTTCTTTTAATGCCAAGAATTGCTTTTTTAAGTTAGCACGTAAAAAAGCAATTCTTTCTTTTGAAACTTCGATGGATTCTATCTTGTTATCTAGTTGCATACTGCACCATCGTTCACTGATCAATCTGGCATTAAGTACTTGATGAATTGGTAATAAAAGCTGGTGGTGGCGGTGAGCCTGCCGACAGCGTCATCACTTCATAGCCTGTATCCGTCACTAAAATGGTGTGTTCCCACTGTGCAGATAAGCTACGATCTTTAGTCACGATAGTCCAGCCGTCCGGCATTTGCTTAATATCACGCTTGCCTGCATTAATCATGGGTTCAATCGTAAACATCATGCCGGCTTGCAGCTTAAGCCCGGCGCCAGGTCTGCCATAGTGCAGCACTTGTGGCTCTTCATGAAACACAGTGCCTATACCATGGCCACAAAACTCGCGCACAACGCTATAACCGCTTTTCTCGGCAAACGTTTGTATGGCAAAACCGATATCACCCAATGTTGCGCCAGGCTTCACTTTGTTGATACCTAGCCACATGGCTTGATAAGTGATATCGCACAGGCGCTTTGCTTGTATTGAGGTTTCACCCACATGAAACATACGGCTAGTATCGCCGTGGTAGCCATCTTTGATCACGGTAATATCAATGTTGACAATGTCACCATTTTTGAGGACTTTATCACTCGGCACACCGTGACAAATCTGCTGGTTAATAGAAGTGCAAATTGATTTCGGGTACGGCTTATGCCCATCCGGTGCGTAATTTAATGGTGCTGGGATTGCCTTCTGCACATCTACGATATAGTCATGACACAGCTTATCTAGCGCTTCCGTTGTTACGCCATGCACTACATAGGGGGTGATGAAATCCAGCACTTCAGAGGCTAGCCTGCCTGCGATGCGCATCTTTTCAATATCTTGTTGATTTTTAATTGAGATTGCCATGAGTTTTGTTGAATGTTGCTAATGTGTCATTTTATCATAGCATATCTACGCATACGCAATGCGGCATCTATCAATTTGCAAGCTATGAGTATTTTACACCACATAGTGAGGTTTATATTTTGAGCGGATTACAGAGACCACCGATCAATAGCCTTTAATTTTTTATAGATTTTGTTTCAGATTGAAAATCTAACATGTAATATAGCCAAGAAAAAGGAGATTGGCGCATGGCAGCGATACCGGTAGACTTGGCAGCAAGAGATTTAAATGCGTGGGTGAATTTTCTAAGAACCGCAGAAATTCCTGTGCTAAAGCAAACTGCACGCGAAATCGGGCGCCTGAAAGAAGACGAAGACAATCTGAGCGCGCGAGCCATCACTAATGTGGTGCTGAATGACCCGATGATGGTTTTCAAAGTGTTAAGTTACGCCCAAAAGCACAAATCGCGCAGTCAGCTGCAAGATCTGGCGCAAGTCGAGCAGGCCATCATGATGATGGGTACCGGTACTTTTTTTAGAAACATCCCCCCTGTACCACTAGTTGAAGATGCGCTAAAAACCAACTTAACAGCGCTCATGCA
This sequence comes from Methylotenera mobilis JLW8, assembly GCF_000023705.1. Classification (NCBI taxonomy): domain Bacteria; kingdom Pseudomonadati; phylum Pseudomonadota; class Betaproteobacteria; order Nitrosomonadales; family Methylophilaceae; genus Methylotenera; species Methylotenera mobilis. The sequence continues at coordinate 1,265,675 of NC_012968.1, read as the reverse complement.
GCTGCTCAAGCTGATTAAACGCGCACATCGGGCCGCCAACTTCGCCGTTGAATGGGCTGCGCATTTAAATGACTTGCATGCAGAGGAGGTGCTGATAGCTGCATTGTTGCACGACTTATCAGAGATGTTGATGTGGTGTTATGCTCCAGAAAAGATGAATCATATTCATAATTTTCAAGCTGCTGACAAAACCTTGCGCAGCAAGGCGGTGCAGCAGGAGGTGTTGGGCTTTATTCTGCATGACTTACAAGTGCAATTGGTGGAAGTTTTTCAATTACCACCGCTGCTGGGCAAGTTGATGCAAGACGGTGCCTCAGGCGAACAGCGCGTCAAGAACGTTACGCTTGCGGTCAATTTGGCAAGGCACTCAGCTAACGGCTGGGATGATGCAGCACTGCCGGACGATTACCGCGATATAGCTGAGCTATTACGCTTGGATGTGGATAGGGTGATGCGTGTAGTGGGTGTGCCTGATGCACCGCAATCTTAAAAACAATGCACATGATTAAAACATTGTGAGCTTTAAAAAATACCAACTAAAGTCTAGCAAACTCAGCCACTTGGTGTTATTATCCCGCCTTTGCATTTTCTTGCAAAAACATTCGCCATTAATTGGTGAGTGACTAATTTACATACAACCCATTCTAGGGTGCTTGGATTTGTATCTGGGTGTTTCTGGTGTTGTGTGAATTGATAACCCTTTAGAAGAGAGATTTAACATGTCTGTTACCATGCGTCAAATGCTGGAAGCTGGAGTTCACTTCGGCCATCAAACTCGTTACTGGAACCCAAAAATGGCACCGTTCATTTTCGGTGACCGCAACAAAATTCATATTGTAAACCTTGAAAAAACATTGCCAATGTTTGAAGATGCACTTAAACACGTGCGTACATTGGCTGCAAACAAGGGTCGTATTTTATTCGTAGGTACAAAACGCCAAGCTCGTGACATCGTTAAAGAAGAAGCGACTCGTGCTGGTTGTGCTTATGTAAACCACCGTTGGTTAGGCGGTATGTTAACTAACTTTAAAACTGTTAAACAATCTATCAAACGCTTGCAAGATTTTGAAGTAATGTTGCAAGACGGTAGCTTGGACAAGTTCGGTAAAAAAGAAGCACTAGGCTACAAACGTGAAGTTGAAAAACTAGAGCGTTCTATCGGTGGCATTAAAGAAATGGGTGGCTTGCCAGACGCGATTTTCATCATTGACGTTGGCCATGAAAGTGGTGCGATTACTGAAGCTGCTAAATTAGGCATTCCAGTGATTGGTGTTGTTGATACAAACAACTCACCAGACGGTGTTGCTTACGTAATTCCTGGTAACGATGACTCTAGCCGTGCAATTCGCTTGTACGCTCGTGGTATCGCTGATGCGGTATTGGAAGGTCGTAGCTCAGTAATTACTGAAATTGTTAAATCAGCTAGCGAAGAAGCTGCTGAGACTGCTGCAGAATAATTATCTCTGCTTAAAAAAGGGGCTTCAGGCCCCTTTTTGATTTTGACAGTTTAAATATAAAAAAATACAACCAAATCAAACTATTAATTTGCATTTTTAATGCAAGTTGTGAATATTAAGGAGCTTAAAATGGCTGAAATTACCGCAAGCATGGTAAAAGAATTACGTGAGCGCACCGATGCGCCTATGATGGACTGTAAAAAAGCATTGACCGAAGCTGAAGGCGATATGACACGTGCAGAAGAAATCTTGCGCGTACGTTTTGGTAACAAAGCAAGTAAAGCTGCTGGCCGTGTTGCTGCTGAAGGTACTGTTGGTATCAGCATCAGTGCTGATGGTAAATCTGGCGCGATGGTTGAAGTTAACTCTGAAACAGACTTCTGTGCTAAAAACGAAGACTTCTTGAAATATGTAAACGAATTAGCTGGCGTGATTGCTGCTAGTGCTGCAAGCGACATCGCTGAAGTTGGTGCACTTGCAATGAGCGGTTCAACAGCTGAAGAAACTCGTGCACAATTGGTTGGTAAAATTGGTGAGAACATCACGCCACGTCGTTTCGTTCGCCCAGCAGTTCAAGGTAAATTAACAAGCTATGTTCACGGTAGCCGTATCGGTGTTTTAGTTGACATCGTTGGTGGTGATGACGCTTTAGCTAAAGATATTGCGATGCACATTGCTGCAGCAAAACCAAAATCATTAGATGCTTCTGGTATTGATGCAAGTCTGATCGAAGCTGAGCGTCGCGTAGCTATCGAAAAAGCAAAAGAAGCTGGTAAGCCTGAAGCAATGTTAGAAAAAATTGCAGATGGTACTGTGCAAAAATTCTTGAAAGAAGTTACGCTATTAAGCCAAGTGTTTGTTAAAGACGACAAATTCACGATTGAGCAATTGCTTAAATCAAAAGGTGCAACGGTCGCTTCTTTCACAATGTACACCGTTGGTGAAGGCATTGAAAAAGCTGTTGTTGATTACGCAGCAGAGGTTGCGGCAGCAGCTAAAGTGTAATTAACGATAAGGCTAACAGCCTTTGAAAATTAAAATGGATTAAGCAGTTTGCTTAGTCCATTTTTTTAATAAAAATAAGCATGCAAATTGCGTTTCTGTGGGTTAATTTTGTGCCTAAGACCGTTATTTTATGCTTAAATAAGCAAACTTAAAATTTGAGGAGTCCTCGTGTCTGCACCAGCTTATAAGCGCATTTTACTTAAACTTTCTGGCGAGGCCTTAATGGGCGATGATGCTTACGGCATCAACCGCGCAACCATCACTAGAATTGTGAGTGAAGTCAAAGAAGTAGTAGATTTAGGCGTGCAAGTTGCAGTGGTCATTGGTGGTGGCAATATCTTTCGTGGCGTAGCACCGGCCGCAGAGGGTATGGATAGAGCAACCGCTGACTACATGGGTATGTTGGCAACTGTGATGAACGCGATGGCATTACAAGATGCAATGAAAAATATTGGCCTTAATGCGCGCGTGCAATCTGCATTAAGCATTGAGCAAGTAGCTGAGCCGTATATCCGTGGTAAAGCGATTCGCTACCTGGAAGAAGGGCGTGTTGTAATTTTTGGTGCAGGTACCGGCAACCCATTCTTTACCACTGATACTGCTGCTGCACTACGCGGCATGGAAATTAATGCCGAAATCGTCATTAAAGCGACCAAGGTTGACGGTGTTTACACGGATGACCCGAAAACCAACCCTGAAGCGATGCGCTACAAAACCATCAGTTTTGATGAGGCTATCACTAAAAACCTGAAAGTAATGGACGCTACTGCATTAACCTTATGTCGCGACCAGAAACTACCTATCTCTGTGTTCAGCATCTTTAAGCAAGGTGCACTGAAAAAAGTGATCATGGGTGAAGACGAAGGTACGATGGTATTGCCGTAATAGACTAATTGCCATATGTAGCTCAGTACACATATGGCAACTTTTATAGATGTAACATTGATTACAGAGTAAAAATTGATAAATAAATCAGCTTGAAGCGTTTAAGCTGAGTTGGAGAAATAAATGTTAGAAGATGTGAAAAAAAATGCCGACCTAAAAATGCAGAAGTCATTAGAGGCGTTAAAAAATGACTTGGCTAAAGTTCGTACTGGCCGTGCACACGTTGGTTTATTAGATCACGTGATGGTTGAGTATTACGGCTCTATGGTAGCGGTGAATCAGGTTGCCAACGTTAACTTGGGCGATGCACGTACCATCAACGTACAACCTTATGAGAAAAACATGATCGCTAAAGTAGAAAAAGCGATTCGTGACAGTGATTTAGGCTTAAATCCAGCAACCAATGGCGACTTGATTCGCGTGCCAATGCCGATGTTGACTGAAGAGCGTCGTCGCGATTTAACTAAAATCGTGCGTACAGAAGGTGAGGGCGCTAAAGTAGCTATCCGCAACGTACGCCGTGACGCGAATGATGCCCTTAAAAAACTGGTGAAAGATAAAGCTATCTCAGAAGATGACGAGCGTCGTGCACAAGATGAGGTGCAAAAATCAACAGACAAAGCGGTTGCTGAAGTTGATAAAATGTTGCAAGTAAAAGAAGCAGACTTGATGGCAGTTTAATCGCATATATGGTGAATGCATTGACATATATTAACTGCAATTTCCTTGTGCACTTGGGGCGTTAATTGGCTTTATTCTCAAGTGCTACACAGCGTGTACCTCCGGTTGCCGAGGTGCCTAAGCATGTCGCGGTGATCATGGATGGTAATGGACGTTGGGCGCGCAAGCGATTTTTACCACGTATCGCCGGTCATAAACGCGGTGTAGAAACCGTACGTGACATAGTAAAGCAATGTATTGAACTTAAAGTGGAGTATCTCACTTTATTTGCTTTCAGTAGTGAAAACTGGCGCCGCCCACCAGAAGAGGTGTCTTTCTTGATGTCCTTATTCATGGAAGCGCTTAAGCGTGAAGTGAATAAGCTGCATCAGAACAACATTAAGCTCATCATGATTGGCGACCGTAGCCGTTTTGATAGCAGTCTCATTGAAAAGATTGAAGCATCAGAACAGCTGACAGCAAACAACACAGGTTTGGTGTTAACGATTGCCGCTAACTACGGTGGCCGCTGGGATGTGCTGCAAGCCGTGAATAAAATGCAAAAGGCTCAACCTGAACTGTCTGGCGCTTACGATGAAGCCCATCTTACGCCTTATTTGTCGATGAACTATGCGCCTGAGCCAGATTTATTTATACGCACCGGCGGTGAAAAACGCATCAGCAATTTTCTGTTGTGGCAATTAGCTTATACCGAACTCTATTTCACAGACACATTGTGGCCAGACTTTAATGAAGCTGCATTTAAAGCGGCAATTCAATCTTATCAGCAACGTGAGCGCCGTTTTGGGCGCACTAGCGAACAACTCACAGAGCCGCCTCGCTGAAGCTCACTCAAACTCTAATTAATATAATGATCTAAAAATGCTAAGAACCCGAGTGATTACCGCAGTATTGTTGGTTACAGGTCTGTTATTGACTGTATTTTTAGCGTCTAAACCAGTATGGGCAATAGTAATGCTTGGCATCTCTCTGCTTGCCGTCACTGAGTGGTCGCATCTGATTAAGCTGAGTCGTACGCAATCTGTCGTTTATGTGGTGATCGCTGCAATCACTGGCATTGGCTTGCTATCGTTGCCATACACTGCGTTGGCGTCATATCAGTCCCATATTCAACTTAGCCTATTAAGCCTTTCTGCATTATTTTGGCTTGTCATAGCGCCTGCATGGTTAAAGCAGCGCAAATCTTGCCAACATCGCTTTATGATGTGTGTTCTAGGCGCTGTGCTTATTTTCGCCACATGGGTCGCATTTGTAGAACTTCGCACAATCAACCCCTGGCTGTTAATCGGCGCAATCGCTACGGTAAGCTTGGCAGACAGCGCTGCATATTTCGCGGGAAAACGCTTTGGTCGTCGTAAATTAGCACCCAATATCAGCCCAGGCAAAACATGGGAAGGTGTGTTGGGCGCACTTGCGGCTGTGACCGTGTATGGCAGCTTGCTTTGCTATTACCAACAAATTAGCCTGTGGTTAGTTGTAGCCTTATGGTTGGTAGTTTTATTTAGCGTTATGGGTGACTTGGTAGAGTCTTTAATGAAGCGCCAAGCTGGATTAAAAGATAGCGGTCAATTGTTGCCTGGGCATGGTGGAATCCTAGATAGGATTGATGGCTTTATTCCAACATTGCCGATGATTTTGCTTGCTATCTCTCTTTTACATTTCTCAGGATTTAACGTGCATGGTTAGTGTGTCATCAGTTGATAATGTGGACTTAAACACACAAGGTAAGGTACAGCAGGTAACGATACTTGGCGCAACTGGCACAATCGGCACACAAACTTTAGATGTGATTAGCCAACACCCTGAGCGCTTTGGTGTGTTTGCGTTAACAGCCAGCACTAATGTAGAGGGCTTATTTGATTTATGCATCAAGTATCAACCTCGCTATGCCGTATTGTTATCGGCAAGTGCAGCCTCAGCATTGGCGGACAAACTTAAAAGCGCAGGAGTGGCAACCACTGTATTGCAGGGGGAAACAGCACTTAGCGAGGTTGCCTCGCACCAAGACGTTGATGTTGTCATGGCAGCAATTGTGGGCGCGGCGGGTTTGCACCCAGCGATGGCGGCAGCAAAAGCCGGCAAGCGTATTCTATTGGCTAACAAAGAAACCTTGGTGATGGCAGGCAACTTGTTTATGCAGGCAGTCATTGATGGCGGTGCAACATTGCTTCCTATCGACAGTGAACATAACGCAATTTTTCAAGTCATGCCATACCAGCGTACTCCATATCAGCAAACCAGAGTATTGGCAGACATGGGGGTGAAACGTATTCTGCTCACAGCATCTGGCGGTCCATTCCGCAACGCCAGCATAGAGCAGTTGCATAATGTAACACGCGCACAAGCCTTAAACCACCCAAACTGGGTGATGGGCCCTAAAATCACCATAGACTCAGCAACCATGATGAATAAAGGGCTAGAAGTGATTGAGGCACATTGGCTGTTCAATGCAAGTTCTGCACAAATTGAAGTGGTTGTGCATCCGCAAAGCGTTATACACTCCATGGTTGAGTATAACGATGGTAGCGTACTGGCTCAGTTGGGCAATCCTGATATGCGTACGCCAATTGCTTATGGTTTAGGTTACCCAGACCGTTTAGTGAGCGGAGTTAGCAGCTTGGATTTATTAAAGATAGGGCGCCTGGACTTTTGCGCACCAGACCAAAGTAAGTTTCCTTGCTTGCGCCTAGCCTATGAGGCTCTAGATATCGGCGGTACTGCACCAGCCATTCTTAATGCAGCGAATGAAATCGCAGTTGAGGCGTTTCTTGCTGATCAGATAGGCTTTATGGAGATACCAGCATTGATTGATTCTGTATTAAGCAAATCTAATATCGAGGCGGTGACTTCGATACCGCAACTGGTGGATGTAGATGCTACCGCCAGACGCGCAGCAAAGCAGTGGTTAAGTACCTTATCTGTTGCCCATTAATGCCATCCCACATATTTTATCGACATAAACTGCCCACATGCTAACAACACTCGCTTTTATACTGACCATAGGTATCGTAGTCACGGTACATGAGTATGGACACTTTCAAGTGGCCAGATGGTGCGGTGTAAAAGTACTTAAATTTTCTATAGGCTTCGGCCATCCGCTTTGGAGTAGAAAATTTGGTAAAGACCAAACCGAGTATGTGATTGCAGCAATTCCGCTAGGTGGGTATGTAAAAATGTTTGGGGAAGAACCGCTATCAGATGCTACGCAGGCTAGTGATCAAGACATGTCGCGTGCACTGAATAGGCAAAGCTTGGGTAAGCGCATGGCAATCGTACTTGCTGGCCCCGTTGCTAACTTATTACTTGCCATTTTACTGTACTGGGTTTTATTCATGGCTGGCGTAGTCGGGATGAAGCCAGTCATTGGCAAGCTGGTAGATAACAGCCCCGCAGCAATGCAGCAACTGCAAGTTGGTGAGGTAGTTCAAACGATCAACCAGCAAAGTGTGACTAGTTGGCAAGATGTCCGCTGGGCTCTATTAAAAGAGTCACTCAAGAAAGCTGACATTGAAGTACAAACAATCACCCAACAAAACGAAATCAAACTCTACCATCTCAATGTGTCCAATATTAACTTGGAAGATGAGAAGCAAGACATATTAGAAAAAATCGGATTTTTGGTTGCAATGCCAGCTATCCCTGCTGAAATTGGAGAAGTGACTGCAGGTAGTCCAGCAGAAAAAGCGGGCTTAAAAACTAAGGATTTAGTGCTTGAGCTTAATCAAATAAAGGTTAACGATTGGGAAGCCTTTGTTAAAGAAATTAGGTCGCATCCAGAAACACCAATAACATTGATAGTAGAGCGCAACGGCCAGCCAATTCGGCTGAATATCACACCGGAGCTCATAGAGGAAAATGGTGAGAAAGTAGGCCGCATTGGCGCTGGCTTTAACACGCCGCAAAGTGAGTTAGACAAACTTTTCGTTACCACTCATTACTCAGTTGCTGGCGCCATGCTAAAGGCCATAGACAAAACATGGGACACAGCGGCATTTAGCCTAAAGATGATGGGTAATATGTTGATAGGTAACGTGTCTTGGAAGGGCATGAGTGGCCCAGTGACGATTGCCAGCTATGCCGGACAAAGTGCAAATATGGGTATTAAGGCTTTTATCGGCTTTCTGGCGCTGATCAGTATTAGCATCGGAGTGCTTAATCTATTACCGATTCCCATACTAGATGGTGGGCATTTCATGTATTATATGGTTGAATTTTTTACAGGACGCCCTGTATCTGAAGCCGTAATGAGTATAGGGCAAAGAATAGGCGTACTGATTCTCGCGTTTATGATGGTTTTGGCGTTCTATAACGATATAAATAGATTAATAACAGGCTGATTGAATGGCAATTCAAAATTTGAAATACCCTAAATTAAAACTTAAATCTATGTTGTTGCTGGTCTCAAGCTTGTATGCTGGCTCAGTGATGGCGCTTGAACCATTTCAAGTGAAAGATATTCGAGTAGAAGGTATTCAGAGAACAGAAGCTGGTACAGTATTTAGTCATCTGCCGGTTAAAGTTGGCGAGATCATGGATGATGACCTTGCATCACAAGCCATTAAGTCGTTATACAGCACAGGCTTTTTCAAGGATGTACGTATTGAAGCCGAAAACAACGTGCTGATTGTGACGGTGCAAGAGCGCGCAGCTATTGCACAAATTGAATTCAGCGGCAATAAATCATTCCCCACCGACAAAATGAAAGAGGGCTTAAAGCAAATTGGTATTGCTGAGAGCCAGATTTTTGACAAATCGCAACTAGACCGTGCTGAGCAGGAAATTAAACGCCAGTACTTATCACAAGGTAAATATGGCGCTACGGTAAAAACAGTGGTGACGCCATTGGAACGTAACCGTGTTGCTGTACGTTTCGATATTGAAGAGGGCGCGGTTTCCAAGATTCGCGATATTAATATCGTTGGCAACAAGGCCTACACCATTGAGGATCTTCGAGCGCAGTTTTTGCTGACTACCCCTAACTGGATGAGTTGGTGGAATAAAGATGACCAATACTCCAAGCAAAAGCTAAATGCCGATTTAGAGGCCTTGCGCTCGTTTTATATGAACCAAGGCTATCTTGAGTTTAATATCGATTCAACACAGGTATCGATTACCCCAGATAAAAAAGATATCTACATCACTATTAATATTACTGAAGGTGAAAAGTACACGATTTCAGAAGTGAAGTTAGCTGGCGAAACACTGGTGCCTGAAGATGAGTTGCGTCAATTGATTCAGGTGCAGGCTGGGGATACGTTTAGCCGTGAGAAAGTGACGCAAACAAGCAAAGCAATCAGTGATAGATTAAGTAATGATGGTTATGCATTCTCAAATGTGAATCCAGTGCCAGACATCAACAAAGAACAGCATACTGCCGCCTTTACCTTTTTTGTTGATCCTGGCAAGCGTGTATACGTAAGACGTATCAACGTGGTTGGCAACACGCGTACGCGTGATGAAGTAATTCGCCGTGAAGTACGTCAACTCGAGTCTGCTTGGTATGCGTCAAATAAAATTAACCGTTCAAAAGAGCGTATTACTCGTACAGACTTTTTCTCTGATGTCAATGTAGAAACCCCCGCAGTGGCTGGCACTGCCGATCAGGTTGATTTAAATATTAGTGTGACAGAAAAATCTACGGGCAGCGTACAGTTTGGTGCCGGTTTGTCTAGTAACGAGGGTGTGGTATTCGGTATTACCGTTAATCAGAATAACTTCTTAGGTACAGGTAACCGTGTCAGTGCTCAAGTAAATACGGGTAAAGTCAATACCACTTACTCCCTTTCATACACCGATCCTTATTTCACACCGGATGGTGTTAGTCGAGGTATCGATTTATATCGTCGTGACGTGAATACTAGTTCACTTAATATCGGTACTTACAGCACCTCATCTTATGGCGGTGGTGTTCGATTTGGCATCCCGTTAAATGAGCGTGACGGTGTTAACTTTGGCCTTGCTGCTGACTTTACATCGGTGGATTTAACCTCACAAAGCCCGCAGCAGTATAAGGACTTCTGTGATAAGGCCAGCGGTTGTAGCAGCAATTCTATTGTAGCGAGTGCAGGCTGGACGCATGATTCTAGAGATAGCATTATGTTTACCACCAAAGGGGTGTTACAACGATTGTCTGGCGAGGTTACTATCCCAGTGCTTGATTTAGAGTATTACAAAATAGATTACAAGCATGCATGGTTTAAAGAATTACTTACCGGCTACACCTTGATGCTAAACGGCGAGATTGGCTATGCTGACTCCTATGGCAATAAAAACTATCCATTCTTTAAAAACTTCTACATGGGTGGCGTTAACTCTGTCAGAGGCTATACCAATGGCTCATTGGGACCTAGGGGCATCGACTCTACTACCGGTAACGATTTTGCTTTAGGTGGTACTAAGCGCATGCTGGGTAATGCGGAGTTATATGTTCCCATTCCGGGCTTAAAAGACTCGAAACAGTTTAGAATGAGCGTGTTTGCTGACGCTGGTAATGTTTTTGGCGCCAATGACTCTTATGATTTTGGTGAGTTACGCTATTCAACAGGTCTAGGCTTAAGCTGGGTTTCGCCGTTTGGCCCATTGAAACTAGTGTTTGCTAAACCATTAAATAGCAAACCAGGTGATAATACACAGACTATCCAGTTCCAGTTGGGACAACAGTTCTAAAGAGATTTATACATAATTCAATCGAATACAGCCTAGCCGCTTATTCGATTGAATGTCTTATGGCATAATGATGCACATATGTCCGGTACCGCGTTAGGAGAAATTAATTGAGTCAGTTTTTAAAAAGTTTATTAGTTGCAAGCTTAATCACATTCGCAGCAAGTGCTCAATCGGCAGAGTTAAAAGTTGGTTATGTACAAGTGGATAAAATTTTGCAAGACGCACCACAGACGGCTGAGAGCGGCAAAAAATTAGAAAAAGAATTTAGTCCGCGTTCACAAGAGCTTGAGCGTATGGCTAAGCAAATTAAGGATATTGAAACCGTGTTAGATAAAGAAGGTTTAACGCTTTCTGAATCAGAGCGCCGCAGCAAAGAGCGCGATGCACAAAATATTAAAATTGAATTCCAACGTAAACAACGTGAATTACGTGAAGATATCAATTTACGTAAAAACGAAGAGCTAGGCTCTTTGCAAGACCGTATTAACAAAGCCGTTCAATCAGTATCTGAAGCTGAAGGTTACGATTTGGTTGTATACAGCGGAGTTGCTTACGCCAGCAAAAAAATTGACATTACAGACAAGGTATTAAAATTGCTGGGTAAGAAATAAGCAATTTGTTTGATAACGTCATATTTTCGAGCTAAAGCATGGGTCAGCAATACTCACTTAACGATATTGTTAGTGCGCTAGGTGGTCATGTTGTAGGCGATGGCAGTGTTTTAATCAGTAGAGTGTCTTCGATTGCAAATGCGCAAGCAGGCTCTATTAGTTTCTTCAATGATAGTAAGTACCAAAAGGCGCTAGCTGATAGTAAAGCTAGTGCTTTTATCATGAAAGAAGCACATGCCAACCTCACGACACAACCAAAGATTATCGTTGATAATCCTTACGCGTACTTTGCAAAACTATCCGCCTTTCTAAATCCATTAGCTGTCGCGCCTACTGGCCTGCATAAAACTGCTGTCATTCATGCGTCTGCCCAAATTCCAGCTTCCTGCAGCATAGGTTCACTCGTTGTGATTGGTGAAAATGTAACGCTAGGCGAGCACGTGGTTATCACTAGTGGTTGCGTGATTGAAAATGATGTAAAGATTGCAGCAAGAACGCGCTTAGAACCCAACGTGGTCATTAAACATCATTGCGAAATTGGCGAAAATTGCCATATATTTTCGGGTGTGATTATTGGCTCAGATGGTTTTGGCTATGCTGAGGAAGCCGGAAAATGGCTCAAAATCCCGCAAGTAGGGCGCGTAGTGATTCATGCCAATGTCGACATTGGCGCCAATACGACGGTTGACCGCGGTGCGATTGATGACACGATTATCGAAGAAGGTGTCAAGCTAGATAACCTGATTCAAATCGGACATAACTGCGTCATTGGCGCGCATACTGTCATTGCTGGTTGTGTTGGTGTAGCAGGCAGTGCACGTATAGGTAAACACTGTAAAATAGGTGGCGCAGCCATGATTCTAGGCCATCTTGAAATTGCTGATCACGTAACGATTTCACCTGGAAGCATGATTACGCGCTCATTGGCAACGGCTGATACGTACACAGCGCTGATGCCTTTCCAGACACATAAGGCATGGCTCAACACTGCGGCAAAAATTCGTCACTTAGATGACTTTTCCGCAAGAATTAAACAACTTGAAGCTGAAATTAGTTTTTTAAAAACAAAGTAATAGACAAATTTCACAAATTAACAATAAAACTCTTTAAAGAAGTAAACCGAGATTAATATGACTAATAATGCAACCGCTACTACTAGTATGGATATTCATGAAATTTTAGAGCATTTGCCGCATCGTTATCCATTTGTATTGGTTGATCGCGTGCTGTCTCTAGAGTTGGGTAAGGAAATCACCGCCATTAAAAACGTCAGTGTGAATGAGCCTTACTTTCCTGGACACTTCCCATATCACCCAGTCATGCCTGGCGTTTTGATTGTTGAAGCCATGGCACAAGCCGCTGCCATCTTGTCGTTCAAAACCATGGACACCAAACCTACAGATGACTCTGTTTATTATTTTGCAGGGATTGATAGCGCACGCTTTAAAAAACCAGTGTCACCTGGCGATCAAATTGTACTGAACGTAAAAATTGACCGCATTCTGAAAGGTATCTGGAAATATTCAGGCGTTGCCACTGTAGATGGTACAGTTGTGGCTGAGGCGCAAATGATGTGCATATTAAAAGCAATTGAAAAGTAAGCTAATCATTAGCGCTATATCGCACACAAAGAATAAGTGAAGTCAAAAATGCATACTGCAAAAATTCATCCAACCGCCATCATAGATGCCTCAGCCGAGTTGGACTCCAGCGTTGAAGTAGGCGCGTATACTGTTATTGGGCCGCAAGTAAAAATTGATGCAGGCACGCGCGTAGCTAGCCATGTTGCGATTAATGGTCCAACAACTATTGGCAAAAATAACCAAATTTTTCAGTATTCATCGCTAGGTGAAGCGCCTCAGGATAAGAAATACAAAGGCGAGCCAACACTACTTGAGATTGGCGATAACAATACCATTCGTGAGTTCTGTACTTTTAATCGTGGCACGGTGCAGGACAAAGGCACTACAAAAATTGGCAACGATAACTGGATCATGGCATACGTACATATTGCGCATGATTGCCAGGTAGGTAATCACACTATTTTGGCCAACAACTCATCGCTGGCAGGTCACGTGGACATGCACGACTACGCGATTTTAGGCGGGTTTACACTGGTACATCAGTTCTGCAAAATTGGCTCGCATGTGATTACCGCTGTCGGTTCTGTGGTGTTTAAAGATATTCCACCTTATGTGACAGCCGCTGGTTACGATGCAAAACCGCATGGTATCAACGCTGAAGGTCTCAAACGCCGTGGCTTCTCACCTGAAAGCATTTTGCAAATCAAACGTGCTTATAAAGCGTTGTATCGCAAAGGCTTAACTTTAGAAGAAGCTAAAGTTGAACTAGAAGCCATGCTATCAAAAACACCAGAAATTGGACTGTTAACTGATTTTCTGAATGTATCTACTCGCGGCATTGTCCGTTAATCGCGCAATATTATGATTAGAATTGGCATCGTGGCTGGAGAAGCCTCAGGTGATCTACTTGGTAGTCATCTGATACAAGCACTTAAACAAAAACGTTCTGATATTGAGTTTGTCGGTATCGCTGGACCTAAAATGATCAGCGAGGGCGCTAAATCACTTTACCCAATTGAGCGGCTTTCTGTAAGAGGTTATCTCGAGGTGATTAAGCATTTGTGGGGCTTACTCAAGCTACGCCGCGAATTACTCAATCATTTTTTAAGTGACCCTCCAGATTTGTTTATTGGCATTGATGCGCCTGATTTTAATTTCTGGCTAGAGAGAAAGCTTAAAAACAAAGGTGTTAAAACGATACATTATGTGAGTCCATCTATTTGGGCTTGGCGTAAGAATCGCATTAACAAGATCAAGAAAGCAGTCAATCAAGTGTTGGCACTATTTCCTTTCGAGCCAGCTTTATACAAAGAGAAGGGCGTCCCTGTCGCCTACGTAGGCCACCCATTGGCTGACATGTTACCAATAGAGCCGGATGTTGCTGGTGCACGTGAGATTCTGAAATTAGATGCAGATGCGTTAATTGTAGCAATGCTGCCTGGTAGCCGTCAAAGCGAAGTGCAGCAGCATGCAGATTTATTTGTGCAAACAGCTAAGCAGATTTTCGCACAGCAGCCTAATGCCATTTTCTTAGTGCCGTTGATTACGCGCGAAACACGCCGTATTTTTGAACTGGCTATTTTTAACGAGCATGAGGCGCTGCCGATTCAGCTACTATTTGGTCATGCACATGATGCGATGGAAGCAGCGAACGTAGTGATTGTTGCATCAGGTACAGCGACGCTTGAGGCTGCATTGCTCAAAAAGCCAATGGTAATTACCTATCGCATGTCTAATATGAGCTGGCAATTGCTTAAACGCATGCGCTTGCAGCCGTATGTAGGCTTACCTAACATACTGGCAGAAAAATTTGTAGTGCCAGAATTACTACAAGACGATGCCACTGCTGAAAAAATTGCGCAGACAGCGCTGGATCTTGTGAATGACAAAGAGAAACTTGCCGCGATTAAAAGTGAGTTTACTGACATTCATTATCAATTAAAGCAAAACACTGCTGAAAAAGCGGCAATTGCTGTGCTTTCGCATCTAAAGTGAATTTCATGCAGTTAATTTGCGGCGTAGATGAAGCAGGGCGAGGGCCTCTAGCTGGCGCGGTATACGCGGCAGCTGTGATACTCGATCCGGCAAAACCGATTCATGGTTTAGCCGACTCAAAAAAACTCAGTGAAAAAAAGCGTGACGCTTTGGCGCTTGAGATTAAAACACATGCCCTAGCTTGGGGAGTTGCTCACAGCACCGTAGAGGAAATTGATGCGATCAATATATTGCAAGCTAGTTTGCTTGCAATGCAGCGTGCCATTGAGTCGATACAGAATAGCCAAGCCGTACAAGCTAGCTTAACGAATATGCAGTTACTAGTACAAGTAGATGGCAATAAATGTCCTAAGATTAGCTTACCATGTGAGGCTATCGTAAAAGGGGATAGCAAAGTGCAGGCTATTTCTGCAGCATCTATTTTGGCAAAAACTGCGCGCGATGCCGCACTGTATGAGCTAGACCAACAATATCCCATGTACGGATTTGCACAGCATAAAGGCTATCCCACAGCCGCTCATATGGCATTGTTGCGCCAGCATGGTGTTTCACCTGTGCACCGGCGCAGCTATGCACCGGTACGGGCGCTTATTCCAAACTATTAATTCAAGTAATTAAGTTCAAGCCAATTAAGCCAACAATAAAAATACGGTTGGCTTTTTGTGTAAATCCGGCAGTGCCTGTGCTTTCCACTCTTTCACACGCTTAGTCACAATAAACTCATCGCCACAGCTAATATTGCAGGCAATACACAGCCTAGTTTCGCCATGACATGTATTCAGTATATCTTCCAACATATGCTGGTTACGATAAGGTGTTTCAATAAAGATTTGGGTTTCCTGCTGCTTGGAGCGTTTTTCAATTTCTTTGAGCTGATTAACGCGTGCGGCCTTGTCGCTAGGTAAATAGCCTAAAAAGGTAAAGCGCTGTCCATTCAAGCCACTTGCCATTAGGCTGAGTAAGATAGAAGAGGGGCCGACCAATGGAGCTATGCGAATCCCTTTTTGATGGGCTAGTGCAGCAAGCTTGGCTCCAGGGTCCGCAATACCAGGGCATCCAGCTTCACTCATTAAGCCTACATCTTTACCTGCTATCAGTGAACTCAGTAATGCGGGCAGTTCTTTATCGCTGGTGTGCTCGTTCAATGGTTTAAGTACGAGCTCACGTATTGGTTTGCTATGTTTAATTGCACTTAAGAAATGACGCGCAGTTTTCTCGTTTTCTACGATAAACTCATCCAATTGTTGTGCGATTCCGATCACCTCTGATGGCAATACCTTGGTGATATTGTCTTCACCCATGGTGACCGGAATAAAATACAGTGTGCCTGCTTTTTGATTAATCATTAATATTTCACTTTTTAATACTTCACTTGTACTCGATAACTTAGTGTAGCCTTACCTTCCGCCGGCACGTCAATTTTCCACACAGCCGTATTGCTGGTAGCTTTTTGGCTAGGGTGACTTTCTTTGATTATTTTCCAATCAGCAGGAATCGGCTCTTGTACGGTGACAGAAACATGCTCTTTTTTTGCATTCTTGATTACAATCTCATACGCACTTTCAAACATACTGTTGCCTTTGGCAGGGCGTGGCAGCGTTTTAAAGTCTGCCTGTTTTTTATCTGCGGTCACATCAAATGTCTCACCCAGTTTCAGGCGTACTGTTTCATTTTTTGGTGTATGGTCGATATGGTCCTCACCTACAAATTGCGCATTGCCTTGACTATCTTTTTTATAGACACGCATCACGCCTTTGGGTAATGGCATACCTAGCTTTGCCGCTTCTTTGTTATCAAAATCTATAAATACGCTAACTTTTAACTTCTGACCCAAGTCGCCATAACTAGCGTTGTAATAATAGTCCGCGCCACGTAACACCAACTCTTTGCGTGCCGGCACCTGTGATGCTGAGAGTAATGCCACTTGTTTAGTTTGGTTCTCTGCAATAGTGGTTTGGCGATCTAGGCTATATAAATGGTATTCAAGCAGTGATTCTTCCGCCATAGGTGCAGCGGCTTCAGCTGCCATTACAGCGCCTTTTCTCATACTCATGGCGCGCGGATAATTATCTTGCACACGATTCACATCTCCAGCCACCAGCTGCAATTTAGCATTCTGGTAACTGGTGCCGCTGGTATTGGTGAGGGTCACCCAGCCTGATAAATCTAGGCTATCCTCTTTGGGGCTTAGTTCAGCCACGTAATCTGCTTTCCAATCCAAACCACCAGTGAGGTAACTCAACTCAACAGATTGGTCGCCTGCTGTTTTATTCTGTAGCTTAGTAATTAAAGTAGGGCGATCACGTAAATTGATAGGGACGTTGTCGTACACAATACGCCCAGGCATACCAGTCTCGATACGGTTACCGATTTTCATTACCACGCCGCCATTGGCGGACAACACGGTAGCTTGCTCGCTAGTTTCCACGCCGGTGGCAGGATTTACGTTAAGCACGCGCACCATTTTTCCTACATATTTCTCAAGCAGCTTTTGTGGCGTGAGTAAGTCAAAATCAAAATTCTGCTCTAAGGTATCAAAACTACCCTTGTGGCTAATACTGCGCAACAAAGCTGTTTCTGGCCGGATTTGTGCGCTTACGTCACGTAATGCCAAGTTGTTTAACCCACTATTTAACTTCACTTTACGCTGATCTTTTACTAGCGCCAGATTGCCGTTATAGATTGTGACTGCAACAGATTGCTGATCGTTTAAACTACTGGCAACTTCATCTGCGTCAGCAGACATGACATTGCCAGATAACACAGACAGCACGCACAGTGTGATCAGTTTATATTGATTTGGCATTACAAACTCCTTCTTGGTGAGAGTGGGTAAATGTGGCAACAAGCCATACTACTTAGTTCATTGATAGCGTTTATTTATTATTGTTAATTTATATGACGTACACTTGCTCATGGTTCAGCATATTAATCAAAGCAATCAGCGGTAAGCCAATCAGTGCGTTAGGGTCTTCACCTGTCATCTTCTCGATAATGGCAATGCCTAAGCCTTCGGATTTAGCACTGCCGGCACAATGATAAGGCTGTTCTTTTAATAAGTAACTTTCAATCTGTGCATCGGTTAAGTTTCTAAACTTCACAACATAAGGAACAACGGTTGCTTGCATATGCTGTGTTTTAGCGTTGTATAAACATAAGGCACTATGAAAAATCACCTCACGGCCACGCATCATGCGCAGCTGTTTAGTCGCGTTGTCATGATTTAACGGTTTACCCAGTTGCATATTATCTAGCGTAGCTACTTGATCGCAGCCAATCACCAGCGCATCTGTATGTGTAGTGCCAATTTTGATGGCCTTTTCTTTAGCTAGCCTTAAAGCGGTTTCTTGCGGCAACTCATGCTCAAATGGTGTTTCATCAACATCAGGAGAAATGCAGCTAAAAGGAATCTGTAAGCGGGTTAATAACTCACGTCGGTAAACGGAGGATGAAGCAAGGATTAGATTGTTATGCATGATTGTCACAGTAATAAAAAAGCCGACAGTAAGTATCCGTCGGCCTAGTCTTTAAATTAAAGTTTGTTAATTAAAACATCTCTTATTCAGGTTGAATTTCCAGTAGAGATTCGTCAGGGGTAACTGTATCACCTTTAGCCGCGTGTATTGCTACTACGGTGCCTGTGACAGAAGCTTGGATTTCATTCTCCATCTTCATGGCCTCGATCACCAACACGCCATCACCAGCTTTTACTTTATCGCCAACGTTAACCTTAATAGCAACAATAGTGCCAGGCATAGAGGTTGTCACATGGCCAGGGTGAGAAGGGCGTGGACGACCGCTGCTTGTATTGCTGGCTACTTTTCTTTTGCCACCGCTACTTGTAGCGCCACCGTTAGAAATCTCAATTTCACTGAGTGTTTCCACAATCACTTCTTCAGCAATACCGTCAATCGATACAAAATAAGGACGCTGCTCTTCACCTGCGTGGCCACTACCAGTCACGTTGATGTGGAATGTTTCGCCATGCAAGGTCACTTTAAATTCATTTGGCGCAAATCGCGGGCCACTGGATTTAATTGAGTTCTTATCTAACAACACTTCAGGCACTAATGAACCGGCATTACGCTCTTGTAAATAAGTTTGACCAATATCCGGGAACATTGCATAAGTCAGTACATCTTCTTCAGACTTCGCAAATCGCTCAGCTTCACTGCTTAATCTTGCCATTTCTGGCTTGAGTAAATCAGCTGGTCTACAGCTCACTACTACAGCATCACCAACTGCTTGTTGCTTGATGGTTTCGTTAACCGCAGCAGGGGCTTTACCGTATTGACCCAAGAAGTAATTTTTAACTTCATTGGTAATAGATTTATAACGTGCGCCTGTCATCACGTTGAGCACTGCTTGTGTACCCACAATTTGTGAGGTTGGCGTTACCAAAGGAGGGTAGCCTAAGTCTTCACGTACGCGTGGAATCTCTTGCAGCACTTCATCCATGCGGTTAAGCGCGCCTTGTTCTTTAAGCTGGTTAGACAGATTTGAAATCATGCCACCAGGAATCTGGTTGACCAGCACGCGAGTATCTACACCAGTAAATTCACTTTCAAACTGCCAGTATTTCTTACGCACATCTCTGAAGTAAGCAGTAATTTCTTGCAATGCACCCAAATCTAAACCAGTGTCGTATTCAGTGCCTTGCAATGCCGCCACTAAACTTTCAGTAGATGAATGGCTAGCACCTTCACCAAACGATGAGTTACAAGTGTCAATAATACTTGCGCCGGCTTCAATACCTTTTAGCAAACTCATGGCAGAAAGGCCTGAAGTCGCATGGCTATGTAATTGAATTGGCAAATTAACAGCACTGCGCAATGCAGCAACCAACTCACCGGTGCCTTGTGGCGTGAGCAAGCCAGCCATATCTTTAATGGCAATGGTGTCGCAACCCATGGCTTCTAACTCTTTGGCTAATTGCACAAAATAATTAACATCATGTACTGGGCTAGTGGTGTATGCAATGGCACCTTCAGCGTGTTTGCCCAATTTTTTAACAGCGTCTACTGAGGTTTGAATGTTACGCAAGTCATTCATTGCGTCAAAAATACGGAAAACATCTACACCGTTATCTGCTGATTTCTGTACGAAAGCACGCACTACGTCATCAGAGTAGTGGCGGTAACCCAACAAGTTCTGACCACGCAGCAGCATTTTAATGCGGCTGTTAGGTAACGCTTTACGCAATTTAGCCAAACGCTCCCACGGGTCTTCTTTCAGAAAACGTACACATGCATCGAATGTTGCACCGCCCCAAGCTTCAAGCGACCAAAAGCCAATAGCATCAAGCTTTGCACAAATTGGTAGCATATCCTCAGTGCGCATGCGGGTTGCTATAAGCGACTGGTGACCATCGCGTAAAACTAGTTCAGTAACAGATACTTTTGCCATATTTTTAATCTATCAATCTAAGGTTAAAATTAATTGTTAATACTTTGAAATCTTGTTAAATACCTTCGTGCGCCGCAATTACCGCTGAAATCGCTGCTGCGATTAGCTCTGGCGGAATTTCATTAGCGTAGTTCGCTAATTCTGGATGCATCTCTACAAAGCTGGTATTAAACTCGGCATCCCTAAACTCCTGATGCTTAAGAATTTCCTGATAATAAGGGATGGTCGTTTTCACCCCATAAATAATCATGTCGTCCAGTGCGCGACGTCCGCGCTCAATCACACCTTCCCATGTCAGCGCCCATACCGTTAACTTGGCGCACATAGAGTCGTAGTAGGGCGGAATTTCATAGCCACTAAATATCGCAGCATCCATACGCACACCTGGACCACCGGGCGCGTAATAACGTGTAATTTTACCAAAACTTGGCAAGAATCCATTTTTAGGATCTTCCGCATTGATACGGAACTCCATCGCGTAACCTCTAAAGGACACGTCTTTTTGCTTGTACTGTAAAGGCAAGCCATAAGCCACACGGATTTGCTCCTGCACAATATCAATACCTGTGATTGTTTCTGTCACCGTATGTTCCACTTGCAAGCGTGTATTCATTTCCATGAAGTAGAAAGTATTGTCAGAGTCCAATAGGAACTCAACGGTACCTGCATTTTCATAGCCAACTGCTTTCGCAGCTTTTACTGCTAGCCCACCAATATATTCACGCTGCGCTTGGGAAAGCTGAGGTGAGGGGGCAATTTCGATTAATTTTTGGTTGCGGCGCTGAATTGAACAGTCACGCTCAAATAGGTGAATAGCATTTCCCTGAGAGTCAGCCAACACCTGCACTTCAATATGCCGCGGTGACACAACGCACTTTTCAATAAACACTTCAGGTTTACCGAAAGCCTTGCTCGCTTCACTAATTACGCGATCATAATTACCTAATAACTCTTTTTCGCTATCGCAACGACGAATACCGCGGCCACCGCCACCATTCGTTGCTTTCAGCATTACTGGATAGCCAATTTTATTGGCAAGCGCTACGGCTTCTTCCAAATCCTTTAAATTGCCATTGCTACCAGGAGTGCACGGAATGCCTGCTTTAGTCATCGCATTACGCGCTTGAATCTTGTCACCCATTTGACGAATCACGTCAGCATTCGGGCCGATAAATTTAACGCCACGACGTTCACAAATCTCAGCCAACTCTGGATTTTCAGACAAAAAGCCATAGCCAGGGTGTAGTGCATCGCAACCTGCAGCCACTGCCAAATTAACAATATTATGCGCATTTAAATAGCCGGCGACAGGGTCTGTACCAATATGATAAGCTTCATCTGCCTTTTTAACATGTAAAGCCTGACGGTCTGCATCTGTATAGATTGCAACAGATTTGATGCCCATCTCAGAGCATGCGCGCACAATACGTACTGCAATTTCACCGCGGTTAGCAACTAGAATTTTTTTGAACACGTAGGTAAGCCTTAATTTTATTAAATATCGTTACAAAAACAGCGCAATTGTACCATGGGAGGCTTAATTGCTAAATCCCTAGCGCAAATTTAAGCGCCAAATTCAGCATGAAAAGTCATTTCAACTATCCATCAACACCTAGATTAAACACCAAATAACTATAAAAATGATCATGCGCCCGAGGTGCCACAAAAATTTTTCCCCATAGGATAGGAATATTTACCTTAACCGCTCATTATCTAGGATAATTTCACCTAATGAAATTCAATCCAATTTGAAACTTTAGTTATGACCAATCAAAACATCTTAATCGATAACCTAGCTTTTGCCGCCCGCGGTGAGCGCTTGCAAGCAAAGCTGCCGCTCACGGAGTTTCCTAGGCTGTGCGAATTAACCACCTCCCGGCAGGGAAAATCTACAGGAGACAGTAAGCACACTAACACCGCCGAGCAGGCTGGTGAAATTGAATTCACTCTCTCAGGTGAAAAAAATGCACTTGGACAATCTTTTTTGCACCTAACACTAAATGCCAACCTGATAACAAGCTGCCAGCGCTGCCTATCGGAAATGCCTTTAACTTTAGCACTTAACTTTCACTACCTCATCAGCAATGCAGACGAAGAATCGCTAGAGGATCTTGAAGCGGAGATTGGTGACGATATTGATATTCAAGAGGTGAGCCAAGCCATGGATGTTAAGCTGCTAATCGAAGATGAGGTTATACTGGCGCTACCTATCGCACCCGTGCACGAAAGTGACTGCGCTCCGGCAACA
This sequence comes from Methylotenera mobilis JLW8, assembly GCF_000023705.1. Lineage (NCBI taxonomy): Bacteria > Pseudomonadati > Pseudomonadota > Betaproteobacteria > Nitrosomonadales > Methylophilaceae > Methylotenera > Methylotenera mobilis. The sequence goes on along the minus strand of NC_012968.1, from coordinate 1,243,138 downwards.
ACACAAAGCGGCGAGAAACCCAACCCATTTGCGGCACTCAAAGGATTAATTAAATCTTAAAATATATAGTATTGGCTGACAAAACTAATGTTTTGTATTATTATTACGGGTTAGTTATTTAGTGTAATCTTAAATTAGTGATGCGTTATTCATTTATTCGCGTCGATTTACAAGTAATTGAGATGATGTTTTAATCATTTTATTGGAGTTTATTATGGCAGTTCAGCAAAACAAAAAGACACCTTCAAAGCGCGGCATGCACCGTTCGCACGACTTTTTGACAAATCCACCATTAGCAGTTGAGCCAACTACTGGCGAAACGCACTTGCGTCACCATATTAGTCCTAATGGCTACTACCGTGGCCGTAAAGTATTGCCATCAAAAGGCGAGTAAATCTACTCGGCGAACAATTTCAATAACAGCTTTGGTGTAGATTGAATTGTTTGGCAGTACAGGAAACATAACGCCGCTCCATTAGCTTGGAGCGGCGTTATGTTTTAATAGCGCACCTAATTAATCTGTTGCCAGCTTGTGGCAACGATGTTCCGATTAAACCCTTACTATTCAGATTGAGTATAAAGTAATGGATATTACAATTGCGATTGACGCAATGGGTGGTGATCACGGCCCCCACGTAACAGTGCCGGCGGCATTGAAAGCACTGAATTCAGATTCTGAGTTAAATATTGTTTTAGTGGGCTTAAGTGACGTAATTGAAGCTGAACTTAAAGCACATAAGGCAAGTGTTAATCCGCGCCTGCGCATTCATCATGCAACTGAGGTTGTGACTATGGATGAATCGCCGCAAAGTGCCCTAAAAAATAAAAAAGATTCCTCCATGCGCGTTGCCATTAATTTGGTGAAAAGCGGCGAAGCCAATGCTTGCGTTAGTGCAGGCAACACAGGCGCCCTTATGGCAACAGCACGTTTTGTATTAAAAACTTTACCTGGCATTGATCGCCCAGCCATCGCATCCGCCTTGCCTAGTGAAAAAGGCAATACCTATATGTTGGATTTAGGCGCAAACGCAGACTGCACACCTGAACACCTTTATCAGTTTGCAATCATGGGCGCTATGCTGGTGAGTTGTGTGGAGCACAAAGAACGCCCGACTGTTGGCTTGCTGAACATTGGATCAGAAGACATCAAAGGCAATGAAGTAGTTAAGCAGGCTGGTGAGTTACTGAAAGCCAGTCATTTAAACTTTTATGGTAATGTTGAAGGTGATGACATTTTCAAAGGCACCACGGATTTAGTTGTGTGCGATGGCTTTGTGGGCAATGTCTCACTAAAAACCACAGAGGGCTTGGCTCATATGATGGGCAAGTTTTTAACACAGGAATTCAAAAAAAGCTGGCTAACCAAATTAATGGCACTTTGTGCCATGCCGGTACTCAAAGCTTTTAAAAATCGCTTAGACCCTCGTCGCTATAATGGCGCTAGTTTTTTAGGCTTGCGCGGCATCGTGGTTAAAAGCCACGGCGGCGCAGATCAGGTAGCTTTTTTCTCCGCAATTCATGTGGCAATAGAAGAAGCGCGTAGCGGAGTGCTACGCCGTATTACCGAGCAGCTAGAAATTGAACATTTACAACCAAGCCCTGACGCAAAAGGCGCGGCTGTAAACAACCCTCAGGATATGCAATGATATTTTCTCGTATAGCAGGTACCGGTAGCTATTTACCAAGCAAAATACTCACCAACGCCGATTTGGAGCGTATGGTAGATACCACCGATGAATGGATTTTTACACGCACAGGTATCCGTGAGCGCCACATTGCAGCCGAAGGTGAATTCACCAGCGACTTAGCGCTGCAAGCTGCTAAAAATGCAATTGCAAGCGCTGGCTTAAGCCCCAATGATATTGATTTAATTATTGTTGCAACAGCTACACCAGATAAAGTGTTTCCTAGCGTGGCAACCATGGTGCAAAGAAAATTAGAGATTTCTGGCTGCCCAGCGTTTGACATTCAAGCAGTGTGCAGCGGCTTTGTGTATGCGCTAACCACCGCTGATAATTTTATTAAAGCCGGTAGCGCTAAATGTGCATTGGTGATTGGTGCGGAAACATTCTCACGCATCACCGATTACACAGACCGTGGCAACTGCATTTTATGGGGCGATGGCGCTGGTGCAGTTGTGCTGCAGGCATCAAGTGAACAGGGCATTATTTCTACCCACTTACATGCGGATGGCCGCTATGAAAACATGCTGCATGTACCACGCAATGCAGATAAGCCAGATACCGTAGTGATGGAAGGTAACGCCGTGTTCAAGGTGGCAGTTAACACTTTAGATCAGATTGTTGATGAAACGCTGGCTGCCAACAATATGCAAAAATCAGATATTGACTGGCTGGTGCCACACCAAGCCAATATCCGTATCTTGCAGGCAACGGCCAAAAAATTAGACATGAGTATGGATCGTGTGGTGGTTACTGTGGATAAACATGGTAATACCTCCGCAGCATCTATTCCTTTGGCGCTAGATACCGCGGTAAAAGATGGCCGCATCAAACGTGGCGACATGATATTGATGGAAGCTTTTGGTGGTGGATTCACCTGGGGTTCTGCATTAATTAAATATTAATATTCAATTAACTATATAGATAATATAAAGTAATTTATGAAAAAAACAGCATTCTTTTTCCCAGGCCAAGGCTCACAGTCAGTAGGCATGATGAGCGGCTTTGGTGATAACCAAATTGTTCGCGACACATTTCAAGAAGCATCAGATATTTTAGGTGTGGATTTTTGGTCTATGGCGACCGAAGCTAATGAGCTAATTAACGAAACAACAAGCACACAGCCTATTATGCTAACTGCAGGTGTAGCTGCTTGGCGCGCATGGCAAGCTGTATCAGACCAAGTGCCTGCAGTGGTAGCAGGTCACAGCCTAGGAGAATACACTGCATTAGTAGCCGCTGGTGCATTGTCATTTAAAGATGCACTGCCACTAGTGAGATACCGTGCAGAAGTGATGCAAAGTGCTGTGCCTGCTGGCGTAGGTGCCATGGCTGCAATTTTAGGCCTTGATGATGACGCAGTGCGCGCAGTTTGCACTGAGGCTGCACAAGGCGAGGTGTTGGAAGCTGTTAACCTAAACTCACCAGGCCAAGTAGTGATTGCAGGCAATAAAGCCGCGGTAGAACGCGGCATGGAAGCTGCCAAAGCAAAAGGTGCCAAACGTGCGTTAGCGCTGCCAGTAAGCGTGCCATCGCACTGCGCGCTGATGCGCCCAGCCGCAGTTAAATTGGCGGACTACTTAGCGAACATCACGATTAACGCACCGATCATTCCTGTCATACACAACGCCGATGTTGCTGCTCACGATGATGGTGCTAAAATAAAAGACGCGCTGGTGCGCCAATTGTACAGCCCCGTGCGCTGGGTAGAAACTGTGCAGCATATCGCCGCGCTAGGTGTTACACAATCTGCAGAATGCGGCCCTGGTAAAGTATTGGCAGGGTTAACCAAGCGCATCGTTGCTGAGTTACCATGCGCAGCATTAACAAGTAATGACGCATTACTTGAGTTCAAAAATACACTTTAAAAATTAATAAGGGTTTGCTTATGTTAGCTGGTCAAATTGCATTAATCACAGGCGCAAGCCGCGGCATTGGTGCTGCTATTGCTTTAGAATTGGGTAAACAAGGCGCAATCGTCATCGGTACCGCAACCTCAGATAAGGGCGCATCTGCTATCAGTGAGACATTGGCTGCTGCCGGCATCAAAGGCGAGGGCATGGCTTTGGATGTGAATGATGCAGCACAAGTAGAAGCTACGCTAAAAGCGATTGGCGAAAAATATGGTGATGTGAGCGTGCTAGTCAACAATGCAGGCATTACACGTGACACTTTGCTGATGCGCATGAAGGATGATGACTGGGATGCTGTGATCAGCACCAATTTAACATCAGTGTTCCGCATGAGCCAGGCTGTATTGCGCCCAATGATGAAAGCACGTGCTGGTCGCATTATTAGCATTTCATCCGTGGTTGGTCATATGGGTAATGCAGGTCAAACCAATTATGCTGCGGCAAAAGCAGGCATGACAGGATTTACAAAATCGTTGGCAGCCGAGGTTGGCAGCCGCGGAATTACCGTAAACTGCGTGGCTCCAGGTTTTATTGAAACTGATATGACAGCTGAGTTGTCTGAAGACATCACCAATAAAATGTTGGCTCGTATTCCGGTAGGGCGCCTAGGTTCTGTAAAAGAGATTGCCGCGACGGTTGCGTTTTTAGCCTCACCGAATGCTGCTTATATTACTGGTGAAACAATCCATGTAAACGGCGGAATGTTAATGGTTTAATGCTGTTTTTATATAAAGACACCATTAGATTTGCTATCGATTGATTAAGTTTTTTGTATTATTGTTGAGTTTTGGTAGAATGCTGCCTTAGCTGACTATTTTTTATATTTAAGCTATTTTTTATATTAAGGGGTATTTAGATGTCTGACATCGAACAACGTGTTAAAAAAATTGTTGCTGAACAACTAGGTGCAAATGAAGCTGATGTTAAAAATGCATCATCATTTGTAGATGATTTAGGTGCTGATTCACTAGATACAGTAGAGTTGGTAATGGCGCTAGAAGAAGAGTTTGACTGTGAAATCCCTGATGAGGAAGCAGAAAAAATCACTACAGTTCAATTAGCGATTGATTACATCAATACTAACCTCAAATAAATTCACAATTAGGCAGTTTGCTCATTCAGAGCTTGCTGCCTTTTGCCTTTTTGTTTCCTAATCCCTGTGCCAGTGTTTTTAGAGGTGTCTCTAAATTCCACCGGCTAAGCTTTATCTCAAAGCAGCAGGGATGACAGAAACAGAGATAGTCCTTGTTGTACAATCTTGTTGTACAGTGCGGCTGCGAGCAATTTGCAGCATACACATAGTAAAGAATTCTTAGAGGTATCCTGTATGTCTAAACGTAGAGTGGTAGTTACTGGTCTTGGCGTTGTATCACCTGTAGGTATTGGTGTTAAAACTGCTTGGGATAATCTTGTTGCCGGTAAATCTGGCATCACACAAATCACCAAATTTGACACGAGTGCATTTGCATCAACCATCGCGGGCGAAGTCAAAGATTTTAATCCTGAAGATTTCATCACAGCAAAAGACGCAAGACGTATGGATACGTTTATTCAATACGGCTTAGCAGCTGCGATTGAAGCGGTTAAAGATTCAGGTATCGTGGCTACCGAAGAAAATGCTGAGCGCATCGGCGTTTCTATTGGCTCAGGTATCGGTGGCATGCAACTGATTGAAGACACAGACATACTGTACAAAGAGTCTGGGCCACGCAAGATTTCGCCATTTTTCATTCCTGGCACCATTATTAATATGATTTCAGGTAACTTAAGCATTATGTTTGGCTTTAAGGGCCCGAATGTTTCTATTGTTACCGCTTGTACAACTGGTACGCACTCTATCGGTGATGCTTCACGTATGATTGAATACGGCGATGCAGATGTGATGATTGCCGGTGGTGCTGAGGCTGCAATCACACGTTTAAGCGTTGGTGGCTTTGCGGCAGCGCGGGCACTTTCAACACGCAACGATGACCCTGCAACCGCTAGCCGCCCATGGGATAAAGACCGCGATGGCTTTGTGATTGGTGAGGGCGCAGGTGTGATGGTGTTGGAAGAATACGAACACGCTAAAAAACGTGGCGCAAAAATTTATGCCGAACTAAGCGGCTACGGCATGAGTGCAGATGCGTTCCACATGACCGCGCCCAATATGGATGGCCCACGCCGCTCTATGCGTAATGCAATGCAAAACGCTGGTATTAATGCAGATGCAGTGCAGTACGTTAACGCGCACGGCACATCTACACCACTAGGTGATACCAATGAAACCAACGCAATTAAAGCTGCTTTTGGTGAACATGCCTATAAATTAGTGGTTAACTCAACCAAATCCATGACCGGCCATTTACTTGGTGGTGCAGGTGGTTTGGAGTCTGTGTTTACCGTGCTGGCAATTCACAACCAATTGTCACCACCGACCATTAACATCTTTAATCAAGACCCTGACTGTGATCTGGATTACTGTGCCAATACTGCACGCGATATGAAAATCGAGTACGCACTGAAGAACAACTTTGGTTTTGGCGGTACCAACGGCAGCTTGGTGTTTAAAAAAGTCTAACTAGCCATTAACAGCAGTGATTGAAGCCCGCATTGATCATCAATAGCGGGCTTTTTATTCGCCGTTTTGGGTAGTGTATTTATGGTGTGTATGGTTTAATTACGCCTTATGGCATCTCTTCGCACATCTTTAATCAATGGCAGTTTTGATCAGACCATTTCCGCTGTAGACCGTGGTTTTAGCTACGGCGATGGCGTGTTCCGCACTATGAAAATTAAAGGTGGGCAGCCTATCAGTTGGCCTTTTCATTACCAGAAATTGGTGGCCGATTGTGCAGCGATTGGCATCGTCTGCCCGAGCGCAGAGTTGTTGATGAGCGACATGCAACAGCTGTTCCCAATTAATGAGTTTGACGACGAGCAAGTGCAAGTTGTGAAAATCATTATTACCAGAGGCGAGGGTGAGCGTGGTTATGCGCCGCCTGCGGTAACTATTCCTACTCGGGTATTGATTAAATCAAACATGCCCAGCTATGCTGATGCGCATTATACGCAAGGCGTACGATTGCACATATGTGACACACGTTTAGCACTGCAGCCTAAGCTTGCCGGTATTAAGCATCTAAACCGCCTAGAAAACGTACTGGCGCGCATGGAATGGCGAGATGAATCTGTATTTGATGGGCTGATGTTAGACCAAAATGATCATGTCATTGAGTGCACCATGAGCAATATTTTTGCGCGCGTGGGCCAGACTCTATACACCCCAGACTTAAGTCAATGCGGTGTGGCCGGCATCACTAGGCAGCATATACTTGGCTTAGAAAACTTACTTGGCTTAACCGCGCACGTGGCAACAATCTCATTACAAGAGTTGCTAAACGCGGATGAAGTGATTATTTGTAATAGTCTATATGGCGCATTTCAGGTAGCGGCCATAGGCGATCAAACATGGAAACAACAGTCGTTGGCTTCCACAATAAGAAACATACTGACTCATGGTTAAACGTATTAAAAGATGGCTGTTGATTAGCCTAGTCTCAATTGCATTAATAGCAGCCTGGTTAGGGTATTACGCCATCACCCCACTTAAATTACAGCCCAGTAGCCAGGAAGTAGTGATTGCACCTAATAGCGGCCTGCGCAGCATTGCCAATCAACTAGTTGCACAAGGTGTGTTACGTGAGCCATGGCGCTTCATTTTGCTGGCCAGACTTTTACAAAAAGAACAATATTTACAGGCTGGTAGCTATACCTTAAACAAAAATGTTTCGCCCTATCAGTTATTGCTTTCACTCAATTATGGCAAGGCTACGCAAGGCAGTGTCACCTTTATTGAGGGGCGCACTTTTGCACAAATGCGTGAAAAACTAGCCAAGAATGATGCTGTTAAGCAAACCACCACAGCTTTAACTGATAGCGAAATCATGCAGTTATTAGGATCTCAACATACGACTCCTGAAGGCTTGTTTTTCCCGGATACGTTTTACTTTAATCGCCACACACCAGATATTGCTCTGTTAAAAATCAGCTACGACGCTATGCAGGTCAAGCTGAATAAAGCATGGCAAAATCGCGACCCTAACTTGCCTTACAAAGATAGCTATGAAGCACTGATTATGGCTTCAATCGTCGAAAAAGAAACCGGAAAACCTAGCGAACGCCCAATGATTGCCGGTGTTTTCATCAACAGAATGCGCTTTGGCATGCGCTTGCAAACCGACCCTACGGTCATTTATGGCATGGGAGTACGGTATGACGGCAATATCCGCAAAAAAGATTTGCTCACAGACACCCCTTACAACACTTATACCAGAGGTGGCTTGCCGCCAACGCCAATTGCGATGCCTGGCATGGCCTCGATCGAAGCTGCGCTGCACCCAGCCGATACTAAAGCGCTGTATTTTGTAGGCAAGGGCGATGGTAGCCATGAGTTTTCTAATAACTTAAATGAACATAACCGTGCGGTAGTACGTTATCAGTTGAAGAAATAAAAATATGACAGCCAAGTTTATTACTTTAGAGGGCATGGATGGCGCGGGTAAAAGCACGCATATCGCCGACATTATTAAGGCACTTAGCGCACGCGGCGTAGAGGTTGTATCTACGCGCGAACCAGGCGGCACCGAACTAGGCGAGCGTCTGCGTGAGTTGCTGCTGCATGATGCCATGCACCCAGAAACGGAAACCCTGCTCATGTTCGCCGCCAGACGTGAACATATTGCCAATGTGATTGCGCCTGCATTAGCACGTGGTGCTTATGTGCTGTCGGATCGCTTTACAGATGCGACCTATGCTTACCAATGCGGTGCTAAAGGCGTATTGGCCTCTAAAATAGAGCAGTTGGAATTATGGGTGCAAGAAAGCCTACAGCCAGATTTAACCTTACTGTTCGACGTACCGGTTGAAGTCAGTATGCAGCGCTTATCTGCGGCCCGTGCCCCTGATAAATTTGAACGAGAATCGGCTGATTTTTTCACCCGTATTCGTAATGCCTACCTACAGCGGGCACAGCAAAACCCTGCTAGGTTTAAAGTGATTGATAGCAATCGGCCTTTAGATGAGGTTGCCCAATCCGTGATGCAGGCAATAGCATCATTTTGATTGATATGAATAATGTTGCTGATATTTACCCATGGCAAACTCAAATATGGGAGCGTCTAGCGCAGGGCGGCCAGCGCCTACCGCATGCAATCTTACTGCACGGCAGGGCAGGTATAGGTAAGTACGATTTTGCGCGCAGCTTTAGCCAATCACTACTATGCTTGAATAGAATGCCCAATGGCGGCGCATGCAAAACCTGCCCAAGCTGTAACTGGTTTAATGAGGAAAGCCACCCAGACTTTCGCTTATTAAGCCCAGAGCAGGAGGCTGAGCCTGAAGACGCGGCGCCAAGCAAAAAGACCAAGAAAAAAACACAGATATCCGTTGCCCAGATTCGCGATTTAAGTGATTTTTTAAGTTTATCCAGCCATCAAAGCAGCGGAGTGCGTATCGTATTACTACACCCGGCGGAAACCTTGAATGTTGCTTCTGCTAATGCGTTACTTAAAATGCTGGAAGAGCCGGCGCCAGGCGTGATTTTCATTTTGGTTGCACACCAATTGCAGCGTTTATTGCCCACCATCATTAGCCGCTGCCAAAAAATCAACATGCCAGTACCAAATGAGCTGCAAGCGCTGACGTGGCTGGAACAGCAGGGGGTTAAAAATGCTAAGCAACAGCTGGCCTATTTAGAGGGCTCGCCGATTAAGGTATTTGCTGAGCAAGTGCAATTTGAGCAGCTGTCTGAAATCTGGCGCCACTTAGCACTTGGTGCCAAGTTAGAACCCTATGCGCTTGCACCTTTGTTAATTGCCAACTCTGTTGAAGCGGGCGTGATTACCGTGCAAAAATGGGTCTATGATATGGTTGCCATCAAGTTAGGGCAACAGGCTCGCTACCACTTGCAGCACATCGGTGCTTTGCAATCGCTAGCCGACAGGGTAAACTTGAGTCGGTTATTTGATATGCATAAAAAACTTAACGAGCTAAGAAAGCTAGCCTCACATCCGCTGAATCACGACCTGCAGATGGAAGGCTTGTTACTTGATTACACTAAACTTTTTAATGCACAGTAATGTTTAATATGTAGTTTTTTTGCTTTACTAGAAACGGTAAGTTTTAGTATTTTAATTTCGACATCATTTCTTAACTTAACAGTAACGAATCATTAAGTAGAACCCCAATAGAGTTTAATTATGGCCGAAGATACACAAGACGAAATTAAATCCCCGAATACCGTTGCACCCAAGCCCGGTGTGCTGTCATTGGCCATTAAGGAAAAAGCTGCGCTCTACGCTGCATATATGCCGTTTTTAGTGGGTGGTGGCTTATTTATCCCGACAACAAAATCATTTCAAATCGGTGAAGAAGTATTCATGTTACTTAGCCTGATTGATGACCCAGTTAAGTTAAAAGTAGTAGGCAATGTGGTTTGGATTACACCCAATACACAAGGCAACAAACCACAGGGCATAGGTGTCCAATTTAACGAGAAAAGCGGCGGCTTAGAAGCGCGTACCAAAATTGAAGGACTGTTAGGTAACGCGCTAAAGTCGTTACGTGCTACCCATACCATTTAGTTGAAAAAACCATTTAATAAACACCATGCTTGTTGATTCTCATTGCCATCTTAATTTTCCAGAGCTATTAGCTAACCTACCTGCCATCAAACAGTCTATGCAGGATAATCAGGTAAGCCATGCATTATGCATTTCTGTTACCTTGCCAGATTTTCCGCAAGTATTGGCTCTTGCAGAAGAAAATGAAAACTTCTATGCGTCTGTTGGCGTGCACCCTGATTACGAAGATATTCAGGAGCCTACGGTGGAAGAACTGATTAATCTAGCTAACCATCCCAAAGTGATTGCGATTGGCGAAACCGGGCTGGATTACTTTAGGCTGACCGGTGATTTAGAATGGCAGCGCACGCGTTTTCGTACACACATTCGTGCCGCGATTGCTACCGGCAAGCCATTGGTGATTCATACCCGCAACTCGCCTGAAGACACCTTGCGGATTATGCGCGAAGAGAATGCACAGCAAGTTGGCGGTGTCATGCATTGCTTTACCGAAAGTCTGGATGTTGCATTAGAAGCGATAGCGCTCGGCTTTTATATTTCATTTTCCGGAATTATTACCTTTAAGAACGCCCATAGCATCAAAGAGGTAGCAAAGCATGTGCCGCTAGATAGAATTTTAGTTGAAACGGATTCTCCATATTTAGCACCAACGCCTTACCGTGGCAAAACCAACCAGCCTAGTTACGTGAAACACGTAGCGGAAGAGGTGGCAAATTTACGTGGCATTTCCTTTGACACGTTGTCAGCGGCAACTACCGATAACTTTTTCAGATTGTTTAAGCACGCCAAGCGCTAACTACATGCTATCACGTCGCTATCAGGGATTAATCAAAGCAACATCAGGCAAAGGCTGTCCATGCAATTAACAATGTTAGGGGTAGGTTCTAGTGCTGGTACACCAATGATAGGTTGCCAATGTAGCACATGTATCTCTACCGATAAGCGCAATCACAGAACACGCTGTTCAAGTGCCATCACCCTAGATAATGGCAAGGTTATCCTGATTGATACTGGCCCAGACCTACGCCAGCAAGCGCTAAGAGAAAGGCTTATGAACGTTGATGCCGTGCTTTATACGCACACGCATGCCGACCATTTGCATGGGATTGATGATTTACGCGCCTATTGTCAAAGACAGCGCTGCCAGATTCCACTATACGGCAGCCCTGATGCCATGCGGCATATTGCTGATAAGTTTGGGTACACGCTACGTGAGGCTGGTGACTTTTGGGACTTGCCTATATTAAAAGTAAACCCTGTTATTTCATCGTTTAGCTTGTTTGAGCAAACCATCACCCCTATTCCTATCAAACATGGGCATAGCGATATATACGGCTACCGTATTGGAAACTTAGTTTACTTAACTGATGTGTCTGCAGTACCAGCGAGTTCAATGGAGTTTTTAAATGATGTTGATGTGCTACTACTAGATTGCTTACGTATCACCCCGCATTACACGCACGTTAATTTGGAACAAAGCCTAGCCCTGGCTAGTCAGATTGGGGCTAAGGCCACTTACTTAATTCATATGACGCATGATTTGGAGTATGCAGAACTCAGTGCACAACTGCCAGCCAATGTGTTTGTGGGCTACGATGGATTAAAAATTAAAATTTAGCAGTAAACCGATTGCTCAGTGTATCGTTTGTTTATGCACTGAACAGTGAGATAATAAAGCGTTAACTTTGGAGATAGATATGCAATTTAGTTTTAAGAAAGCCTTAACAACCGTAGCAATGGCCTCTTTCTTAGTGGCTTCAATTTCAGTGTCGCATGCTGCCCCTCCAAAAACTTATACTGAAAATGAGTTTTTGAGTACATTTAGTGGAAAAAATAAAAAAGTAATCACGGATAAATTAGGCACACCGTTCAAAAAAGAAATGTCGGTTAAACCATCAGGCGCAAACACTGTAATGCTTAAAGCTGGTGCAGATGAAAGCAAATCTAAACCAGTTAAAGTTGAAATGTGGTACTACAAAAACATCGTGAAATATGACCCAAAACGCACTTATAAAGAAACTGAAATTACGTTTGTAAATGATAAAGCAATGAATATTGCATTCTTCAACAACCGCTAATTCCAATAATTGTACCCAAGCGCTTAAAACGTAGCTTACCAAATCAACCTGCAAGCATCAGCAAGTTACGTTTTAAGCCTTAATCGTTGTAAGTGAACCACCAAGTCCACTAGACCGTCTAAAGTTTGACTTCAACTCGCAGGCGTTAACCGCCAAGCGCACGAGCTGTTTGCGATATCGTTTCAATGTGGTTTAAACTAGGTTATGTCTGAGCATTGTTATGTTGCGTATTAATTAAAAATATTATTTGCTCACCCGCGTTGGAGGTCATGCAAAATATGAACAAGCAACCACCAAAAGGCATACTGTTTGATCTAGATGGTGTGCTTTACACCGGCTCCAGCGCTATCTCAGGGGCAATTGATGCAGTAAACACCATCCGCGCTAGCGGCATGCCATGCCGTTTTGTGACTAACACCAGCACCTTGTCGTTAGCATCTTTACATCACAAGCTCACAACCTTAGGTTTCTCTATCCCCAGCACTGAGATTATCAGCGCACCCCAAGCTACTTTGCTGTACTTAAAGCAACAAGCGCACGCCACTTGCCGCTTATTACTGGCGGATGATGTTAAAAAAGATTTTGATGCTTTGCCTCAGGCAGCGACTAACCCAGATTACATCGTCATTGGCGATATCGGTAACGCTTGGACTTATACACTGCTTAACGATGTCTTTAATGCATTGATGCAAGGTGCCAAGCTGATTACCATCCATAAAAACAAGTTCTGGCAAACCGAGCATGGGCTGCAGATGGATATAGGCGGCTTTGTCGACGCTTTGGAATACGCCAGTGGCGTTAAGGCTATGGTGATTGGCAAGCCAGCCCCGGATTTTTTTAAAATTGCACTGGATGATTTAGGGCTAACGCCAGCTGAGGCCATGATGGTGGGTGACGATATTGATGTGGATGTAGGAGGAGGGCAGCAAGTGGGGCTGACTGGGGTGCTGGTTAAAACCGGCAAGTATCGCCAGCACTACGCCGACGCCTCGGCAATCAAGCCAGATATCGTGATTGATTCGGTGGCAGATTTACCGAAAATACTAGGGCTGTAAAGCTAGGATTGTAAATATCTAATATCACTCGCATGGCTGTTAAACAGTGAAGAATGGAGTTTGATATGAACAATGAAACCTTCAATATGAGCATCCGTCAGTTTTTAAAAATGGCCGGCATTAACTCCCAGCGGGAGATCGAACAAGCCGTGGCACGCGCCAATGCAAATAACACGCTTAAGGGTAATGAGCATTTACCCGTTAAAATGACGTTATCAATAGACGCATTAAATCTGAATGTAAGCTTTGATGGGTCTATTGATCTTAACTAGCTTAGTCAGGTTAGCTTAATCAGGTTAATTTAATCAGCAAGTTACAAGCCAACGTTACTTTAAAAACTTAGCATTATTCCATACTGGATTTTGTACTAAATTTTGCGCTAGTCCATGCTTCAAAACTAATGGCTATCGCCTGCCAGCATATTAACCTTGGTTGCCATGATGAAGTCATTCTCATGCAAGCCGTTAATTTTGTGCGTCTGAAACACTACGCTACAGTATCCCCAGCCTATCGTAATATCTGGGTGGTGACCTTCTTGCTCACACAACTAACCAACTCGCTGCGCTAGCGCTAATGCCTCCATGAAGTTTTTAAGCTTAAAGGTACGTTTAATCTTGGTAGCATCTTCGCGTAACTCCCAACCTGGCGCTAAAGTCAGATATTGGTTGGCCACTTCACAGGTCATGGGGGGAATGCCGCCCTGGCAAGGCGTACACTGTTTGGTAGTCAGGTCGATATTTTTCATGGAGTCTCTCCTTAATAAAAAAAATAGAGATACGTAATTTCTGACAAACTTTAAAGATATTAGTTGTTTATTAAGCACTTTTTCACCAGTAGGCGTATCATGGAACTTATAAACTAGCCCTAAGTCCCATTTATGTCATAGGGCTTGGTGTGGCACAAAGCATATGGAGATAGCGCCAGAATTGGTTCAGCCGATGCTGAAGTTTTACCAGTTTAAGGTTGAACCGATACTGATAACAGTGCCAAATAGTTGCGCTAGAAGTTAATAGCGATTGTGGTGGGCTAGATGACTACAACTAAACAATTAGATGCGTTGATTAACCGTGAATATCAACATGGTTTCTATACTCAGCTAGAGGCTGACACCATCCCCCTTGGCCTAAACGAGAACACGGTTAGGCTGATTTCTGCCAAGAAAAATGAACCGGCGTTCATGCTGGAGTGGCGCCTAAAGGCTTACCAGCACTGGTTAACGCTCTCTGAGCCCACATGGCCGAATCTGCATTATCCGCCAATCGACTACCAACATGCTTATTACTACTCCGCGCCTAAGTCAGAAAAAGCCGGGCCCCGTGATTTATCAGAAATCGACCCAGAATTATTACGCACCTACGAAAAACTAGGTATTCCGCTGCGGGAACAGCAGGTATTGGCAGGTGTAGCGGTAGATGCGGTATTTGATAGCGTATCGGTCGCGACCACTTTTAAACAAAAGCTCTCGACGCTGGGCATTATTTTCTGCCCATTTTCAGAAGCGGTGCAGCAACACCCTGAGTTAGTACAGCAATACCTGGGCTCAGTCGTGCCTTATACAGACAACTTCTTTGCCAGCTTGAATGCCGCAGTCTTTAGCGACGGCACATTCTGCTACATTCCGCCCGGGGTGAAATGCCCGATGGAGCTTTCTACCTACTTCCGCATTAATGCCAAGAATACCGGCCAATTTGAGCGTACGCTCATTATCGCAGACAAAGACGCCTACGTTAGTTATCTAGAAGGCTGCACGGCACCCATGCGCGATGAAAACCAGCTGCATGCAGCCGTGGTAGAGCTGATTGCATTAGAGGGTGCACGCATTAAATACGCAACCGTACAGAACTGGTACCCTGGCGATAAAGACGGCAAAGGGGGCATTTATAACTTTGTTACCAAACGTGGGGATTGCCGTGGGGATAGGTCGCATATCTCATGGACGCAGGTAGAAACAGGCTCGGCAATTACCTGGAAGTATCCTAGTGTCATTTTGCGTGGCAATGGCGCTATCGGTGAGTTTTACTCAGTGGCGCTGACCAACCATCACCAGCAAGCTGACACCGGTACTAAAATGATTCATATCGGCCGAGATACCAAGAGTACGGTGCTCTCTAAGGGAATTAGTGCAGGGCATGGTCAAAACACATATCGTGGCCTGATTAAGGTATTGGCGGGCGCAGAAAACGCACGCAACTACACGCAATGCGACTCGCTATTGCTAGGTAATCAATGCGGTGCGCATACGTTTCCATACATTGAGGTAAAAAACCCAAGTGCCAAAGTGGAGCACGAAGCCTCCACCTCGCGCATCGGTGAAGACCAATTATTTTACTGCACCCAACGTGGCATCTCTCCTGAGGATGCCGTATCAATGATAGTAAGCGGTTTCTGCAAGGTTGTGTTTCAAGAGCTACCCATGGAGTTTGCAGTAGAGGCTCAAAAACTACTGGGGGTTAGCCTAGAAGGCAGTACAGGATAGGAGAGGCATATGCTATCTATTAACAACCTGCACGCATCAATTGATGGCAAGGAAATATTGCGCGGCATTAACCTTGAAGTGAAGGCGGGGGAAATGCATGCCATCATGGGTCCCAACGCATCAGGAAAAAGCACACTGGCACAGTTGCTGGCTGGCAGGGAGCTTTATGATGTGACCGCCGGTAGCGTGCGGTATCTTGGTCACGATTTACTTAGCATGTCACCAGAACAAAGGGCTTGCGAAGGTATGTTCCTAGCTTTTCAGTACCCTGTAGAAATTCCGGGGATCAGCAATGCGCTATTTCTGAAAACGGCGCTTAACGCCATACGAAAATATCACCTACAGCCAGAGCTTGATGCGATGGATTTTTTAAGCATGGTGCGCGAGCGTATGCAGCGGGTAGGGATGGATGACGCCATGCTGCTACGCGCGGTCAATGAAGGGTTTTCCGGCGGGGAGAAAAAGCGTAATGAAATTTTACAGTTAAGTGTGCTGCAACCACGGCTGGCCATACTCGATGAAACTGATTCCGGCCTTGATATTGACGCTCTCAAGCTGATTGCGAATGGCATCAATGATATGCGAGACCCTGCACGTGCGATTATATTGGTAACGCACTATCAACGACTTTTAGACTACGTGGTGCCAGACTTTGTACATGTGCTGTCACAAGGACGCATTATTAAATCAGGCGGGGCTGACCTGGCTAAAAATCTGGAACAACATGGGTATGGCTGGGTGAATGCTGATGAGATTGACAGCGAATTAACGCAAGCGGCTCAATTAACTACAGTTAATAATAAGGTAACCCAATCCAGCCAGCCACCCTAGGAGCTCATCCATGCATGTGCAACCACAATCTTGGCAAAATATAGCATTATCGCTAGTGCCGTATGAGCTAGCTGGCAACGATACACCTTGGGTATTGGCAACAAGGAAAGCTGCATTCAAACGCTTTGAAGCGCATGGTTTTCCAAGCCGACGTGAAGAAGAGTGGAAATACACCGATGTGTCGATGATTAGCAAACGTGGCACGCTGGCACCTGACAATATACCGCCAGAAGCGTCATCAGAAGCCAAGTTGCTCGCTTGGTCTTTATCTAGCGAGCGCATGCATCTCATGGTGTTTGTAAATGGCCATTTTGACAATGGATTGTCCACGCTGGATGATTTACCTGCAGGCGTGCAATTAAGCAGCTTGGCCGATATGCTGGAGGATGGTGCGGAATTGCCAAAACCATTATTTCAACAGCAACATGAACACACTGTTTTTTCTGCGCTAAACAACGCATTTGTCACTGATGGCGCGGTGTTGAATATTGCACCTGGCATCGTATTAGACAAACCTATTTATCTTTTACTGATCGCGAGCGGGCATGGCACCGCCATTTATCCGCGCATTATTGTCATGGCAGGGGCTGGCACACGAGCCACTATCATTGAGCATTACATGGGTACTTTAGATGCGCATAATTTCACCAATGCAACCACCCAGCTTAACTTAGACGCAGGTGCCAGCATTGAGCATTGCAAGCTGACACAAGAGGGCCCAGCGGCTGCGCATATTGCGGGCATACACGCACAACTGGCGGAAGGTAGTACTTTTACTTCTAAATCATTTGTATTTGGCGGGCGTTTGGTCCGTAACGATATTACCGCCAGTCTGAATGAACCTAATTGCACCTGCAACTTAGATGGTTTATATCTGCTGAATGATAAACAGCATGTAGATCACCATACGCGTATTGACCATAGGGCCGCCTCATGCACCAGCCGTGAATACTACCGCGGCGTGCTGGATGGAGACTCTAGAGGCGTGTTCAATGGCAAAGTGGTTGTGCATGCTGGCGCTAACCATACCGATGCCAATCAGACCAATCATAACTTGCTGTTATCACGGCAAGCTGAAATAAATACCAAGCCGCAACTGGAGATTTTTGCCGATGATGTCAAATGCACGCATGGCGCAACCGTGGGGCAATTAAGCGATGAAAGCTTGTTTTATTTGCGCACACGCGGCCTAGATGAAGAAGTGGCGCGCTCCATGCTGATTTATGGCTTTGCCAATGACGTTATCCGCAGCGTAGATGTGCCTTACTTGCGCACACGCCTAGAGCATCTTTTACTGGATCGATTGCCACAGGGCGATATGGTGAAGGATTTGCTATGAAAATAGGTGAATTCAATATGAACAAGCATGGTGGTAAAGATGGTGGTGAAACTGATCCAAGCGCAGTTGAGTCCGAGATTAAAAACCACCTGCTAGTACAGCATTGGAGAAAAGACTTCCCAATACTGCACACCAGTTTGTACGGTAAACCGCTAGTTTATTTTGACAACGCAGCCACCACACAAAAACCATCGATTGTCATTGAGGCAGAAAGCTATTATTACCGACACACTAATGCTAATGTGCACCGCGGCATTCATACTCTAAGCCAACAGGCGACAGAAGCTTTTGAAGCTGCCAGAAGCAAGCTGCAGCGGTTTATTAACGCACGCCACCCCCATGAAGTTATCTTTGTGCACGGCACCACAGAGGCGATTAATCTAGTGGCACAAAGCTATGGCCGGTGCAGATTCAAAACAGGCGATGAAATTATTATCAGCGCCATGGAGCATCACTCTAACATCGTGCCGTGGCAAATGCTGTGCCAGCAAACCGGTGCCATACTGCGTATCGTGCCTGTCAATGATGCGGGCGAACTAGACATCAATGCTTACCAGAATCTGTTTAACCCCAACACCAAATTAGTGGCAATCACTCACGTCTCCAATACCTTAGGGACCATTAATCCGGTTAAATCCATTATTCACTACGCTCATACACAGCACGTGCCTGTGTTGCTGGATGGAGCACAGGCAATTGCACATATTGCGGTGGATGTACAAGATTTAGATTGCGACTTTTATGCTTTTTCTGGCCACAAACTCTATGGGCCAACTGGCATAGGCGTACTGTATGGTAAAGCTGATTTGCTAGAGGATATGCCTCCATACCAAGGGGGAGGGGATATGATCAGCTCGGTAAGCTTTTCGGCCACAACTTATAACAAACTGCCCTATAAGTTTGAGGCAGGCACCCCCAATATTGCCGGTGTTGTTGGGTTGGGCGCTGCGGTAGACTACCTGAGTGCAATTGGTATGGATACCATTATCAAACATGAACAATCGCTGTTAAATTACGCAACCGAGTTGATTGTAAATATCCCGGATATACGCATGATAGGCAGCGCTACAGAAAAAACAGGCATTATTTCATGGGTACTAGCTGGCATGCACCCACATGATATTGGCACTTTTTTAGACAGGCAAGCCATCGCCGTGCGCACAGGTCACCATTGCACAATGCCGCTGATGGAGCGTTTTGGCGTACCGGCAACGGTGCGTGCCTCATTTGCACTGTACAACACAAAAAATGAAGTAGATAAACTAGTAAACGCGATTTACCAAGCTCGGGAGCTATTCAAGTGAACGATCTGCGTGACCTCTATCAGGATATGATTTTTGACCATTACCGTCAGCCCAGAAACTATGGTCGGCTCGCGCATGCCAACCACACGGCAGAAGGCTACAACCCACTGTGTGGAGATAAAGTCAGCATCACGCTGATACTGAAAGATGGCGTGATACACGATCTAAAGTTTGAAGGTGTTGGCTGTGCTATTTCCACGGCGTCTGCCTCGTTAATGACAGAGTCGCTCAAGGGAAAAACTGAAGCAGAGGCACTCGGCATTTTGGAAGATTTTAAATCACTGGTCACTGGTAGCAGTGTAGCTAGGGATATGGGGAAGCTTTCAGTATTGGCTGGCGTGCAAGCCTTTCCACAGCGCGTTAAATGCGCCACGCTAGCATGGCACACATTGCAAGCGGCATTAAAAAACAATACAGAGCCAGTAAGCACTGAGTAAATAATGAATGCCGGATAAATCATGATATTTGATTGGCAAAAATTCGCGGAGCAGCAGCTAGACACAGCACCAAGCAGAGAAGCGCTGTTAGTACGCGTAAAAGAGATGCTGCAGACCATTTACGACCCTGAGTTACCAGTCAACATCTACGACCTAGGCTTGGTTTATAAGCTAGAAGCAACAGAATCTGGGCAAGTAAGTATAGAGATGACGCTCACCACGCCCAACTGTCCGGTGGCACAAACCTTCCCAGACACTGTGCGAGAAAAACTGCTGTGTGTACCAGGTGTTAGCAGCGTAGGAGTGACCTTGGTATGGGATCCACCATGGGGTCGAGACAGCATGAGTGAGGCGGCTAAACTACAATTAGGCATGTTGTAACTAGACATGCTACAAGGAGCGAAATCATGAGTAACTGGATAGATGTAGCAGCAATTGATGATTTTAAATATGGCACCTGCCGCGTAGTGAAAACAGATGATGCATGTATTGCCATCTTTAATATTGATGGGCGCTACTATGCAATCGATAACCTATGTAGCCACGAAGAGGCTGAGCTATCTACTGGCAAACTAGAACGTGATGAGATTATTTGCCCGTTACATGGTGCGCATTTTTCTCTGATAACCGGAGAGGCGCTCACCGCACCGGCTTATGAGAACTTACGTATCTATCCTGTTAGGGTGAATAACGGATGGCTAGAGGTGGACACCGAGCTACAGTGGGATGTAGCCTGACCACAGCGCCTAGCCAACAGGATAGCCTATCTATAGAGAACTAATTACAGAGTTATGCTGATGATTAAATAGCTTATTTAGTCAATTGTAATTAAATGTAATGAATTAAAACTTAAATAGTTTTACAATGAATCGCGGTCGCATAAAAATATCTAATAAGTATAGTTCAAATAAGTACAGTTCAAAGTCAATATAGTCAATAGCAAGACTAAGTAAACAAAAGCTTCAATAAATAAAAGGTTAAGTAAACACAAGATTTAGAGATAACGATACATAAGCTAATAACCAATTTTTTGGGAGGGTAGTTTCATGAGTCTTTTAAATTTATTCTGGTTGTTTTTCGTACCAACAAAAGGATGGCGACATCTTGTACAGCGCAAGCTGTCTATGCACAGGCTTTATTTGTTACATGTAGTCCCAATGTCATTGATTCCCCCACTTTTTGTCTACTGTGCAGCGGGGAAATACGCGGGAGGCTTACTTCCAGCGTTACCTAGTCATAAATTACTATTAGTCGCAGCTATTCTGTTCGTGGTTGAGTTAGCCTCAGTACCGGTTATGGGGCTCATTATTCGCCAATTAGGGGAGGTGGCAGAAATCCACCCCAGCTACCATCAAGCATTTACACTGGCAGCAGTAGCACCTACTCCTTTATGGTTAGCACCTATCGTGCTGCTGGTTCCTGACATGACGTTTAACTTGGTGGTACTCACCATGGCATTAATGGCAACGGTTGGGTTTATCTATTACGGCGTACCGGCGGTGTTTCATATTAAAGAGCGTGGACACGCGATTCTGATGTTTGGCGCGGTATTAACCGCAGGGGTGATTGGATGGGCTTTGCTCATGATTGTTACGCTAGTGGTACTGGGTAGCGTACAGAACTTATAATAACGACCTTGTTTAAACGCACACTAACAAAAGGCTCCATTGCGGAGCCTTTTGTTTATATTTACAGAAAACTGAATTAAAAGGTAATCAAGACATGCTTTGGCGTAATAATAAAAACCTAAATCTTTATAAAATCTTACATCACGCCACAGACTGCACCAACAGCCGTGATGGTACAAAGATGGTAGTGTATTCCCCCGTTGATCGGCCAGAACAGGTATTCGTTCGAGATGAGGCTGAGTTTATGCTGAAATTTACATCAGTAGAGTAATCATTCAGGCAAAACTCAAGCTTTACAGGCTAGGTATGCCCAACTGCGTATCCAAGTTGGGCGGCATCGCGTCTTGATTGCACATTTTAATACACACCTCAATTACACAGACTAACTCATGCCCGGGCTGATAAACACTAATTACGTGGTGCCTCTCCACCAAGTGCATGGGTCAAATCAGTAAACATTTTTGCCAACTCACCTGTCATCAGGGTGAAATCCAGCGCAAATATCTCATCTGCATCTTCTGCCAGTGTTGTGACGTCCTCTTTAATAATATCTAAAAATTCCAAGCGTTTAATTTGCATTTGCTCAGTTAGCACAAAAGAAATTCTGTCATTCCAAGTCATGCCTAAGCGCGTCACACGTTTGCCTGAGGCAATATGCTTCAGTATTTCATCGCCTTCAAGGGCATGGTTAGCATAGCGAATGGTGGCTTTACCTTCGCCAGCGGCGCGCAACTCTAACTCACGGTCTATAGTAAAACCTGATGGCGCATTGCCACTAGCCAACCAATCCGTCATCGCGCTCACTGCAGATACATTCGTATGTAATTGTTTGAACGGCACATTTTCAATGGACTTATTAAAAAACTCTAATAACTCCTCCGCTTTAGTTGAAGAAGCGGCATCTATCACTAAGTAGCCATTGATAGGGTCTAACCAAGCATATGTGGTGCGCTGCAATGCGAAAGCACGCGGTAGCAACTCTTCAGTCACCGCTTCTTTGATTTCTTTTTTCTCTTTACGGCCAACTTTATAGCCTTGCTGAGCTTCAATCTCAGTAACACGCTCTTTTAAGAATCGGTTAATGATAGTGGCTGGCAACAGCTTTTGCTCTACGCCTAACGCAAACAGCAATTGTCCATTACCATGATGTACCAACTTGTCACTGTGGCATGCAATCCAGCCACGGCTTTGCTTATCTAGGCCGCCACATGGTAGCAAAGGCTTCTCTGATAGCTTTTCAAGTAGCTGGTCGTGCGTAATGGTGCTGTCTGTTGCCAGACGATAGATAAAGGTGTTTTTAAACCACATGGGAAGGGCGCTCGAAAAAAAGCGCCGATTATACTGAACTTAGGCGTTGATGGATGCCTTCTTTATTTTAATTAAAGGTTGGTCTTCATTAAATTCCAGATTTATTTAAATGCGGATGGCATCAGCTAACTATTGGATAATTTTTAAGCTATTCAAAATCTCTTGCTTCGAATGCATCTCTCAATCGTGCATTGATGGCATCAAGATCGTCGTCAATTGCGTCATTGCTAATAGGCGCTGATTTAGCGGCTGGCGCATGTTTGACAGCTGATTTAACAGCTGGGGCTGGCATGCTGGATGGTGCTGCACCGACGGTGATCCATTTGGCAAATGGCTCCGCGTTCACACCTTGCGGCACGTACCAGTGTTTTGCCTCTGCATTCCACTTAGCACCCAACGCTTTGGCTTGGTCTTTTTCACTAAAGGGTACTTTAAGCGCTATATTTGTTGCTGTCATGCTTATCCTGATTTCTATTGCAAATTGATTGAATTAGTTAAAAATAATCTAGTAATTAATGACTATTTATTCGATCTCAAATCGAGCCGAGATAATACCAATATCCAATAAATTTATATAGGAAAAATGCATCTAGCAATCATGATTAAAATTAATGTTTTACATTAACTAATAACAATATCTTATTGTATTAAATTTTATTTACCATATGCAGCCTGCATTAATATTTCCGCCAAACGCCTAACTCCTGGCCCGGCCAGATCAGGCCTTGCGTAAATAAGATAGAGCGGGATGATGCGTATGCCGCCTTCGCGTAGTGGCAGCGCTTTTAACTGCCCAGATTGCAACTGCTCATTGATATGTGAAGCCGGCAGCCAGGCAAAACCAAAACCCATCGTTAAGGCTTCAATCGAGGTTGCAATATTGCTCACCGTCCAGCGTTGATTCACTTCTATGGTCGCCGTGCTTTTATCACGCTTGGCGCCAGAATCACGCACCACGATATGACGATGTGACTGCAAGTCCCTATAGGTTAATACACGATTTAATTGATGCAACGGATGATCACATTGCGCCACAGCAATCAGCTGGATCGTCATAATCTCATCCCCTAAAAAACCTGACGGGATATTAGGGGAGATAGCTAAATCGGCCTCGCCTTTATATAGCGCATCGGAAGTGCCGCCTAAGACAGATTCAATCAACTCCACTCGCGTATGCGGGCTTTCTTGCCCAAATTGATTGAGGCAATTCAAGAGCAAGCGGGTAGGGAATAAGATTTCAGCCGCGATATGAATCACCGCCTCCCAACCAGCAGAAAGACGATTGGCAGCCGCTTCCAAATCGTTAGCCTCATTCACCAGCGCAAGGGCGCGCCGATACAACATTTGCCCAGTGGGCGTCAGCACTGCTTTACGCCCTTGAATCTCAAATGCTTTTAGTGCCAACAAGGATTCAATCTTTTGCACGGCATAAGTCACCGCCGACTGGCTTTTATAAAGCTTCTCTGCGGCCTGCGCATAGCTGCCAGTTTCCACTACTGCAATCAGGGAACGCCATTGTTCAAGAGAGATATTCGGCATGGTATTAATCTAATTTTTAGATAATAAATAGCTAAATATTATACTTTTTTATCTGATAAATAAAATGTTTAATAGCATCCTATCAACTTAACACAAACCATTGCCATGCAAGAAACTCGCTACACACTGACTGCTATCGTTATCCATTGGTTAATGGCGCTATTACTCATTGCGCTATTTGCCGTTGGTTTGTATATGCATGAGCTTAAATTTTCCCCATTTAAGCTGCAAATTTACTCATGGCACAAATGGGCCGGGGTAACGGCGTTTATGTTGGTAATGCTACGTCTAGCATGGCGTATAAAGCATCGCCCACCGGTATTACCATGGACCATATCTAAGCTAGCAAAGCTTGGCGCACACATTGGGCACGGCGTGCTTTACTTTTTAATGATAGCTATTCCGTTGTCCGGCTGGTTGATGAGTTCTGCCAAAGGTTTCCAAACCGTATATTTTGGCGTGCTACCTATCCCAGATTTACTGGCTAAAGATAAGGCTCTGGGTGATTCCCTACAAGCTGTACACATGATTTTAAGTTACTCAATGGCAGCTGTAGTGCTCGGACATATCACCGCCGCCATCAAACACCATGTGCTAGATAAAGATGATGTGTTGCGTCGCATACTGCCATGGCGTGCTCGTTAAAACGTATAGCAGAAAACATATTCCAATAAAACATCTGCCAATTAAGATAAATGAAAGGCTACAAAATGAACATTAAAGTATGGTCTAGCGCAATCAGTGCTTTGCTGCTAGTGCCTGCGGCTCAGGCAGCGGAATTCACCAGTATTCAGTACGATAAAAGCTCGTTGCATTTTGTGTATAAGCAAATGGGCGTGCCGGTAGATGGCAGCTTTAAAAAATTCAATGTGCAATTGGCATTTGACCCTGCCAAGCTCGCTAATGCCAAAGTTGCATTTGATCTTAATTTAGCCAGTATCGATGCCGGCTCAGATGAGGCCAATGATGAAGTATCAAGTAAGAGCTGGTTCAACACCAAGGTATACCCTAAGGCAACTTTTACATCGACCGCTGTTAAACAGCTAGCAGGTAACCGCTATGAGGTCAGCGGGAAAATAACCATTAAAGGGCACACACAAACGATTAGCGCGCCATTCACCTTTAGCCCGCAGGGCAACACAGCCACAGTTGACGGTGGCTTTGTACTCAAGCGCGCTGACTTTGCGATTGGCGAGGGCGTGTGGTCAGACTTTGGCACCGTTGCTAACGATATACAAATCAACTTCCACTTTTTGGCTAACACCAGCAAGTAACTTTTTCAAATCAACACTATTTACATCACTACTATCAGGAGTAACACTATGAAACGTATCGCACTTTTAGCAATTGCAGCCAGTTTTTCAACCGCAGCACTAGCAGCACCAGAAACTTATGTAATTGACAATACACATACATTCCCACGCTTCTCTTACAGCCATTTTGGATACTCAACACAATTGAGCCACTTTGACAAAACAACAGGGAAAATCACCATTGACCGTGAAACAAAAACTGGCTCAATGGATGTCACTATCGACACCACCTCTGTGAACACTGGCTACCCACTGTTTAATGAGCACATTCAAGGTGAGGATTTCTTAAGCACAGAGAAATTTCCTACCGCTAACTTCACTTCAAAGAAACTTAATTTCAATGGTGACAAATTAGCCTCTGTAGACGGCACACTGACACTTAAGGGCGTTAGCAAACCAGTCACGTTAACTGTGACCTCATTTATGTGCATGCCGCACCCTATGCTGAAAAAAGATGCTTGCGGCGCAAACGCAACCGCAACAGTGAAGCGCTCTGACTTCAATATGAGCAAATATGTGCCATACGTTGGTGATGAAGTTACCATTACCTTGCCGGTTGAAGCGGTTAAACAATAACTAGCACAACCAGGCGCACACTAAGAAATCAGCGGCTCCGCAGCAAAGGTCTGCGGTAGCACTGTCGTTAGTGCCAACCGAGGCAATAGCAGTAACAGGTGCCTCAGCACCTGAAAGGATGTTTTGATGAAAACACGCACATTGCAGCAATTAATTACCGCCATCCCCACCACGGACGGTGCAGGGGTAAGGTTGAGCCGCAGCATAGGCAAGGCATCATCTTTTCGCCTTGATCCATTTTTGATGCTGGATGAGTTTTCATCAAACAACCCTGACGACTACATTGCAGGCTTTCCAGACCATCCTCACCGTGGGTTTGAAACGGTAACCTACATGCTAGAAGGTTACATGCTGCACAAAGACCACCTTGGCAATCAAGGCGAGTTAAAAAGTGGCGGCGCACAGTGGATGGCAGCGGGGCGAGGCATCATACACTCGGAAATTCCGCAGCAAGAAAGTGGCCGCATGCACGGCTTTCAGTTATGGCTAAATTTACCAGCCAAAGAAAAAATGAAGCCAACGGCATACAAAGATATTTGCCCAGAAGAAATTCCTGAAGTACATTTAAAGAGTGGTGGAAAAGTAAGAGCCGTTGCTGGCAAGTTAGAAATGGAAGGTCAAGGATTGTCTGGCCCCATTCAAGGCGGCACAACAGCACCACTGTTTTGGGATATACACTTACCGGCCGGGGCGACATTTGCACATGCAATTCCAGCAGGGCACACAGCCTTCATCTACGCATACGAGGGCAGGGTGAGCATCGGCGAAGACACACGCCAAAACCAACTTATGCCCCAAGTAGCAGGTGAACTTACTGATGGAGACTTTGTAGTAATTAACGCACTAAATCAGCCAGCAGCTTTCTTACTGGTAGCGGCCAAGCCATTGCATGAACCAATTGCCCAATACGGACCTTTTGTCATGAATACGCAAGACGAAATTTTACAAGCGATTACCGATTACCAAACAGGTCAACTGACAAGCACTACACAACGACCATGATTGACCTATGCCAACAGTAACTCCCGTCCACAATGAACGCAGCGTATTACTGACGCTTGCTGGCATTCAGTTTACTCATATCCTAGACTTCATGATCATGATGCCTTTAGGCCCAATGATCATGAAAGAATTTAGCATTAATACGCACGAGTTTGGCTTATTGGTTGCCGCCTATAGCTTTAGCTCTGCGCTGTCTGGGCTATTAGGTGCAGCGTTTATTGATAGATTTGAACGCAAACAACTCCTAGTAGCGATGTCTATTTGCTTCGGCATCGCTACTGTAGCCTGCGGGTTAGCCTCGAGCTATGCCGCCTTGCTTGTGTTTCGTGGATTAGCCGGCGTCTTTGGCGGCATCATGGGAGCGATGGTTCAAACCATGGTGGGCGACATTATCCCGTTTACACGTCGTGGTAAAGCCAATGGCATCATTTCCACGGCATTCTCCATCTCTACTGTGGCGGGAGTTCCGCTTTCATTGTGGATTGCTACACACTACGTTTGGCGTTCACCATTCTTCTTGATTGCAGTCGTCACGGCAATATTTGTATTGATTGCTCAGCGTTTGCTACCCACCATAGATCACCATTTAAGCATTAAGCGCAGCCATCCATTTGCGCCCATGCTTGCCGTGTTGCGCGATACCAATCATATACGGGCACTCCTGTTTTCTGCGCTGATCATTTTTTCCAGCTTTACCGTCATCCCTTATTTGACAGTATATGCCGTCAACAACGTAGAGATTTCACAGCATGACATCCCCTTGATTTACCTTGCAGGTGGCGCCGCAACGCTGATTACGGCACGGCTGATTGGGCGATGGACTGATAAATCAGGGAAAGTGCTGGTGTATAGGCTGGTGGCGCTGGCGGCGGTTTTCCCCATCATCTGCATTACCCAGTCAGGGCCAGTGCCTTTATGGGCTTGGCTGCTCTATACCACGGCTTTTTTCGTGTTAGTTTCCGGGCGTATGATTCCGGCCATGACAGTGATTATTTCTGCGGCACAACCCAAGTTGCGCGGCACCTTTATGTTACTTAACTCCACAGTACAATCGCTAGCGATGGGCTTATCGACCACGCTGGGTGGATTCATCGTCACACAAAACGCCAGCGGTACGTTTAGCGGCTACGAAAGTGCAGGCTATATCGCAGTATTACTGAATATATTGGCGATTATCTTCGTGTCGAAAATTGTCATGCATGACCACACGGTGGCGGCGGCCACCACATGCAGCGAGTCTTAAGTCAGGACGCCGTGCCAGAAGCTAGCACTGCTAAGAGCCCACAAGATGGTGCAGGCGGCCTGCTAGTTTTGCCCACCATCAGCAGGCTTATGTACATCAAACCCTGACGCCACCCATGCATCTATGCCGCCAGCGAGCGGCCGCACATTGAAATAACCATGATTCATAAACGCCTTGGCTACTTTAGCGGCAGTCACTTCATTTGGGCAGGCGCAATATAAAACGATATCTTCACTAATGTCTATTTCAGGCAAAATGTCCTTCACCTGGTCGGTAGTAACAAATCTAGCACTAGGAATCCACCCATCTTCTATTAGATTTGGCGGCCTAGTATCAATAATTACAGGCTGCTTACCGCTTACCAACAATTCATTTAACGCATCTACACTAATGCGCGCCATTCTTAACGCTTTAAGAAAGCGATAGCGCTCCCACCATTTATTCACAATAAACAGCGTAAACGCTAAGGCAATGATTAACGCACCCCATTTACCCATTTCTACCAGCGTAAGCAGTAGCTGGTCAATCGAAGCGCTAAACATGGAACCCAGCAACACGGCTGAGCCTACCCATATCGCTGCACCTATGCCGTCAAGCACAATAAAAGTAATTGTTTTAGTGCCTAATGCCCCAGCCAGCGCACTGGAAATAGAAGCAAAGCCCGGCACAAACTTGCAAAACAACAACGCTGACGGCCCAATCTTAAGATACATCGACTCGGTTTGTTTTACGCATGAGTCTGGCGATAGCGAGATTTTGCACAGCTTACTCATCACTTTTTTACCGTAACGGCGTCCGGCAACATACCAGAACATATCGGCAAGTAGTGCGCCAATCACGGCAACCAGCATCAAGCTTGCTAGGGAGGTTCCATTGCTAACGCTAATAGCACTTGCGATCAACACTGTAGGGTAAGCAGGCAAGGGCAGGCCAATCTGTTCCAGAAGTACATTCAAGAACACTATCAGCAAGCCGTATTGATGTAATAAATTAAGCAATAAATCCATAGGTGCAATCCGTGGGTTAAATCAGTATGTTTGGTGTGTTACTCGTGGCTGAAATAGGTAAGTACTGTTCCGCTTTCACAAGTACGGCTTTACCATGAACAATCGGGGGTAGATCATCAATCGTTGCTATCATGCACCCGATACTAGGTGAAGTTTAGTGAGGTGCTTTCGATGTACCTATTTAAAACGACATCGGCCTGATGTAGCTTTTGACACAAGCAGCAGTGAGTTTAAAGCTACTGAGTTAAATAAAGGTAGTGAGTAAGGGTAATGAATTTAAAGGTATTGCGGAGGTTAATTCTAAGATATTCCCACAGCAAGAGTACCTTGCACTGTGGGATATTTAAGCATGGCTTAACTAATAGCATCTACCTTGGACGGTAGATAAGTTCTTAGTTAACTTTATCTTTAAGTGTTTTACCAGCTTTGAATACAGGCGCATTGCGTGCAGCAATTTGAATGGTTGCGCCAGTAGAAGGGTTACGGCCAGAACGAGCAGCTTTTTTAGTTACTTGGAATGTACCAAAGCCAACAAGCGCTACGTTGTCTCCAGCTTTTAATGCTTCACCAACCGTATTGATGATGGCATCTAATACGCGATTTGTGTCAGCTTGTGTTACGCCAGCTTCAGCCGCTACTTTTGCGACTAATTCAGATTTGTTCATATAAATTCCTAAAAATATGGTTAAGAGCCTCCAAAGCCACGATTCATAAGGCTTGCAGAGAGATTACATCCTAGCACACATTTTTAAGCCATCAACCATCATTAGCACTCTATATTCACAATTCTGGTCAGAATTGGCATAAAAACTAGCAAAAAAGTACAAGACTACATACATCAAAGCAATTAACAACACCCCAAAGTCGTTAATTCAGGGCAGGGGTAACGGTTATATGGAGCTGTTAATCAGTGCAATGGCAGCACTTTTGGCTCGGCTGGCGGCACCTGAACCAGGGTTTAATCTTTCTACCAGCGCAGCACCTTCAAAGATAATGGTGAGTTGCTGACCAAGTGCAACAGCGTCACGCGCACCGGCAGTTTTTGCAATCTTAGCCAGATAGTCTTGCAGCTCTGCTGCCAGCACCGCTGAGTATTGGTTGATTGGATGCTCAGGGCTAGGAAACTCTACGGAGGCAATATGGAAAGGCAACCCGTGAAACTCAGGAGTGGTAATCCAGGTTTCAACCAACTCGCACAACGATATAAGAATATCGATGGAGTTAGCCTTGTTAGACACCAGGCGCGAGTTTAACCATTCGTAAAACTTATCAGATTTACTTCTAAGGTAAGCCATAACCAAATGATTTTTGCTTGGAAAGTGCTTATATAGCGTAGCCTTGGCTACGCCAGATTCGGCAATGATAGTATCAACACCTGAAGCCTGTATGCCTCTACTATCAAATAGCATAGTGGCTACGGTTAATATTTTTTCATTGGTTTTCATGTCGTTCCTTTTATCAAAACCTATTCAAAGTTTTATTATTACTATTCAATCAATTACAACGCAGTTATGAGTGGTCGCATTAACTCTTGCGGGTACAAACAGCTCACATAGCCGAACGCCTGCCTTAGGTTTTCCACGTTATTCACATCAATCGTGCCTTTGTTCACAAAGGCTAGAAATGCCTGCCGCTGACTTTCTGGCAACATGGCGGCCTGTGGTAACTGGCAAGTACCACTTTTCATCTTGTCATACGCCAGTTGAAGCATGCTGATTGTCACCGGATCTGCCGTGCTTGCAGATGCCTCAATAAATGAGCCTTGCGATTGTGCCGGGCTAGCATGGCCTTTTTTATTGCTCATTTGCATCGCACTCATACCAAGTATCAACACCGTTACTAACATGCCTATCGCTAATAATTGGCGGTCATTCTTTGGTTTTAAATGCGTGCCTATGGTTTTGTTAAGCAACTTCCAGGCATCGCTAGAATGTGTCTGCGATTCAATCTGTATGGCACCAATCGTCAAAAAGAACAATTGATCGATAAATACAGCGTGATTTTTTATTGTTGAGCGACTAATTGCATCCTCAATCAATGTTCTCACCATATTAATTTCATCAAGCGACAAATGCGCATTACCCGCACTTGTGGTGCGCTGAGCGATGCGCTCATTGTTCCAAGCACTGAGTGTTTTAGGCAACTTAACGACTGCTGCATCTGTGGCGCGAATACGCTGCACTCGACTTTTAAGGGAAGAGAAAGAAAGCAACTCACGCGACTTCCACATACCTAGACTTCCCACATATAAATTACGCAACTGGCTCAAAATTAATCACCTCAAAAAATGTCTTGCATTTTTCAGAAAGCTTAAAGTAGACTATAAAAAAGTGAACAGACCTGTCTGAATATTAACTCAGCGTATTACAAAATGCAATACCGAGCTCCACCTAAAACATTATTTTACATAGGATTATTATGCAGATTACAAATTTTGACACAAATTTAGCCGATTGGCGCGCTCATGCATTAAAACTGGAAAGCGAGGTAAAAAAAGTTATTGTGGGGCAGAACAAAGCCATTCACTTGATGAATATCGCCATCTTTGCACGTGGTCACGTTTTACTGGAGGGCGGCGTAGGCGTTGGTAAAACCACGCTGCTACAATCTATCGCCAGATGTATCGGTGGTGATTACGAGCGGATAGAAGGCACCGTGGATTTAATGCCAAACGATTTGATTTACCACACGTATCTAGGTGAAGACGGCAAACCAAAAATTGATGAAGGTCCGCTGTTAAAAGCCGGCGAGAATTTATCAGTGTTCTTCTTTAACGAAATCAACCGAGCTAGACCACAGGTACATGCTTTGATGCTACGCGTCATGGCAGAACGACATATCACAGCATTTAAACAAGAATACCGTTTGCCACATATGGTGGTGTTTGCAGACAGAAACCAAGTTGAGAAAAACGAAACGTTTGAAATTCCTTCAGCTGCAAGAGATCGCTTCATGATGGAAATTCCAATCAATATTCCTGATGACAGAGAGCTACGTAAAGCCTTAATGTTTGATGTGAAGTTTCAGCATGCTGAAAGCTTAACTAAACAAGTTGAACCGAATGTGCTCCAGTTTGACCAGCTCAATGCTTTCTCCGATGTACTCCAAAGCCATATCAAATCCAGCAATGTATTAGAAGAGTACGCATTAGACTTATGGGAATCCACACAAAACCCAGATAAATTTGGTATCAAGCTTGATAGCGTAGACGTCAATAGACTTATCCATACTGGCGCTAGCCCACGTGGCATGGGTATGCTACTAAAAGCCGCACGTGTAAATGCCTGGCTGATGAACAGAGATAGTTTATATCCTGAAGATATCCATGCCGTTTTCCATGAATTGATTGCCCATCGCTTGGTGTTCAATACCATGTATGAAAACCGTAGAACGGTGCTTGCGCGTGAGTTAACTTCACAAATATTGGCAACGGTTGCCGTGCCATCTCAGGCAAAAGCTGCATGATTCCCGCATACGCAAAGCCATTCCACTACCAGATCCCGTGGAAATCCAACAGCATCCACTATGGCGGCCATAGGGGCACACAACGCGGATTAGGGTTTGAATTTAAGGGTAACGTGTCGCTCATTGATTACCCTGACCCTAGACGGATGGACATGCGCCAGACCCTAAGAGACCCTTACGAACAAGTACAGGTAAGGGTGTTCAATCAGGATAACACCACGCCTATCTTTGCCATCTGCGACGTTTCTAGCTCCATGCAATTTAAAGGCGCGGTGCGTAAGCTAGATGTCGCCAAAGAAGTTGCTGCTTCTATTGCTTATTCTGCACATGAAGCAGGCGACTTATTCAGCTTGATTTGCTACAGCCAAACGGTGATAGAGGATATTTCACACAACCTCAATCACAACGTGCAGCAATCGTTTGAAACCATAGAGCAACTATCAAACATCCACACCATGCGAGCCGGCTGTGAAGGTATTTTAGAAGTACCACAATACTTGAGTCAGCATAAAGGCTTGGTGTTCTGGATTTCTGATTTTCATATGCCGCTAGAAATGGTGGAGCAAACGCTGAGTGCAATGTCCATTCACCACATCGTACCCATCGTACTGTGGGACGCACGCGAATACCAAAAACTACCTAAGTTTGGATTTGGCAACATGATAGACCCTGAAACCGGGCTACAAAAAACCATATTCTTCCGCGAGTCGGTGCGAGATCAATTTATCGCAGCATTTGAGGCGCGCAAACAGGCACTGGAAACTTTATTCTCCAGATTTGACTATCAAGCCATTTATTTGGGTGACAAGTTTGAGCCGGATTTATTGTCACGATACTTTGAACAACTATCGAGTTAGAAAATTAAGTCATTATGAAAACACTCATTATTAAATTCCTGTTATTACTCGGTATCGCGTCTTATGCTGTTTCTTATGCATCTATCGCATCAGCTCAAACCCCTAATGTGAGGCTGCTTAGCATTCAAAACCCACAATTTAACAGCGGCGTGCAGATAGGTGATGTGTTACAGCGCCACATAACACTAGAGGTAAACCAAGCTTACACTTTATCCAAGAGTGATCTGCCGACAAAAGGGCGCAGCGCAGATGGTATAGAACTAAAAGACGTTACGCTGCAAGCATCTAAGTCTGGAGACAAAAATAGCTACACCATCAATTTTTCTTATCAAGTTTTTGCTACAGCGAGCAAACCAGCACGCATGCAATTACCAAAAGAGCTGTTGAAATTTAACGGAGAGGGCAGCAGCCTGGCGGCAGAAATTCCAGCCTGGACGTTTTGGTACGCGGCCTTAGTGCCGGAAAATATAGAAAACGCCAAAAAACTGATGTATCCGCAACGTCAGCCAGAACCTGTTAACCTAACATCACACCAAACCAAGCTTGGCGTATTCTTAACCATGCTCACGCTAGGATTATTAGGTCTGTTCTACATTAATGCAGATGGGCACTGGCTACCATGGATGAATGGCGCATTCGCACAGGCTCATCGCCGTGTAAAAAAAGCACCTAAATCATTAGATGGTTTAAAAGTAGCCTCTGTATCCATTCACCAGGCATTTAACAAAGCACACGGCTCTAATCTTTTTGCGGATGATATTGAGCCATTTATTAAAAACAACCCGCATTTTTCTCAATTAAAAGCTGAGATTTGTGCTTTTTTTGAGCAGTCAAACGCACTGTTATTTACGAACAACGCCGTCTATTCAGAACAACGCATTGGCGAATTGCTTAAATTAAGTAAGCGCTTAAGAGATTGTGAGAGAGGCGCATAAATGACTCTATTACAACCCTGGGCATTGCTGCTATTGCCGTTAGCCGCCATTCCCTTTATTTTAAAAAGTCATCAAGGCCAATTTTACTCATGGATTGAGATGGTGCCGGCAGACAAACACTCTGAAATTGCAAACCTCCTGCTGAAAGCAACCATATCACTACTGATCATTTGCATTGTTTTGGCCTTAGCGTCACCACAAGGGGAGAGCAAACAAGAGCAAAAGATAGGCAAGGGCGCACAAACTGTATTAGTAATTGATAGAAGCGTGAGTATGGATCACCCCTTTGCAGGCCAGGCTACGGGTGGTCGCGCCGCTGAAATAAAATCTATGGCTGCACGGCGTTTAATTACCGACTTTATTGACTCACGTCCAGACGACATGATGGGCGTGGTGGGCTTCACCAACTCCGCGCTATATGGCATGAAAATCACCGCTAATCGTGATGCTATTCATGCTGCGATTAAAGCTGCGACTGGCCCCGCGCTCAACCAAACCAATATTGGTGCAGGTATTACTCAGGGTGTGACTTTATTCGACAATATTCAAAGCTCTGGTTCACGCGCAGTGATTTTGCTGTCAGATGGTGCAGGTAAATTAAGCCCACGAGTGAAATATAAAATATCCCAGCAACTGACCGGCAAGAAAATCAATCTTTATTGGATTGTGCTGCGTGAGCCAGATGACATCAGCATCTTTAATGGTGCTAATTACAGTGACGAACAAGCGCCAGACGCTATCAATCTGGATCGTTTTTTCAAGTCACTTAATATCAAATATAAAGCATTTGAGGCGGACAACCCGACAACGCTAGAGTCTGCACTGCGCGAAATCAATGCTAAAGAAAAAAACATGATCCAGTACAGCGTTATTATTCCAGGCCATGATTATGCTAACAACCTGATTATGATAGCAATGGTACTGAGTCTTTTAATTTTATTGATTAAAAACCTTAGGATACATTAATGGCAAAACACATTAAAAATCGCAATATAGCATTCACTATATTGGTGGCGATAGGCCTAGTGGGGGCAAGTTACGAGGCTTATCAATACCACACGCTTTCAACGCTTAACAAGCAAATCACTGCTGGCAAGGTCATTACGGATGATAGCTATCCTTACTTGCAGAAATACACAGCTGCTTATGATCAAGGCAATAAATCAGATTATAAACATGCGGTACAGACTTACAGCCAATTATTAGACCAGTCACCGTCTATAGAAAACCAGGCCAAGATTCATTTTAATATTGGTAACAATCTGTTCGTTTTCGGCTTAATTCGCCGTATTAATGAAGATGGCACACTTCAAGATGAAGCAAGGCACGCCTATACACAAGCAAAAATCGCTTATGAGCAGTCACTACGTCTAGAACCAAACGATATGTCAGCCAAATTTAATCTAAGCCTGCTCAACTCAATGATGGCGAAGAACATGAAGGCTGCCCCTAAAGAACAATCAACCATGGAATTAAGTAATTTACCGATAGGTCTGCCATGAATAAGTTAATGCTATTGATTAAAAGCCACTACGAAACACTGTTATACCTATCAGCCGTTGGGTTAATGGCGCTGGCGCTATGGATGCCCACCATACAATTAAAGCAGCAAGTACATAATTACTTGCTGGTGGCAGACGTATCGCAGAGCATGAACGCGGAAGATGAGAAAATCAACAATCAAGCGGTCAGCCGGTTAGCCTATACGCGGTATCTGATGAAAAACATCGTAAAAACATCGCCATGCGGCACCTACTTTAGCGTTGGCATCTTTGCTTCAGACAATGTTGCATTGCTGCTTAACCCATTAGAGGTCTGCAAAAACCTAGATGTTATTACCGACTCTATCGACCACCTGGAATGGCGCATGGCATGGAAGGGCAATAGTCGCTTAAGTTTTGGCGTACGCGCAGCAGCCAATGTTTTTGACTCCCTAAACGTGCCTGCACAAATGCTATTTTTTACTGACGGTGACGAAGCACCAAGGGTGAATGTCACTATTCAACAAGATTTAAGTGGGATTCAACTAGGAAAAAACCTAGCGTTTGTCGGCGTAGGTACAACCACGAAAACTGGCGTGCCTAGATTTAACTCAAACAATAAAAGAGTAGGGTACTGGCCAATCAGTGAGAATAATAACTCCGGCGCCGTCAGCGTGACTTATTCAGACCCTAGCCAAGATGAGCCTGACCCGCCAGTTGCATTTGCTGAGTACGATAGATTCTTATCTCAACTAGAAGATGAATATCTCAAGAAACTATCTGGAGATATCAACGCAAGCTATATCAAGGGTGCAGACACTCCAACATTCTACGAGTTTGTTCAGGGGCAAAAACCAGCCGCCAGCTTTGTTAGCGACTATAAAATACGCTGGCTTTACCTAAGCCTAGGCTTACTTATGCTAGTTGCTACCTACATCCCTAATCTAATATCGCTAAACTTGATCGCCTTTAGATTGAAACGCGGTTGATATAACAATTGATTATAAATCATACGGAAGTAGTGGCTTTGCAATCAAGCTACTTGGTAAGTACTCTTGCTAAAAAGCCACTCAATCCGTTCAAAAGTATCACCTATAATCGTTAACATTAGGTATGTTGGCTTAAGTTAAATCATTCCTTCAAGTTAAAACTTTTAATCTAAATGCTGTATTTTTGGCTTTAATTCATCATAATATGCTTGATAGCATGATGACCATCATATATGATGGTCATCATGAAGAAAATTACTACCAACAATGATAACTCCTCACGTAAAGAGATTACTCACGCACGTATTGTAGAAACTGCAGCCAAAGCAATTCGCAGAAGTGGTTATAGTGGCACGGGTGTTGCCGACATTATGAAAGAGGCCGGCCTTACGCATGGAGGTTTTTATGCGCACTTTTCCTCTAGGGACGACATGTTAGCCGAAGCGGCAAACCATGCAGGTGCAAAGACGATTGAAATCATAGAACAGGTATTCGCTAACACCCCAAAAGAACAGCGCCTATGGGCACTGATCAATGCTTATTTATCGAATGAGCATGTGGCCAATATAGAGATGGGATGCTCATTCGCCGCGCTTGGTTCTGAAATGCATAGACAAGCACCTGAAGTGAGAGCTGTTTCTACTCAACGAATTAAGGAAATGATTACCCTCATTGAAAATGAGTTGTCTGATAATGAGCAGTCAAATGCCCATGAAGAGACGCTTCTAATGATATCAACGATGGTAGGTACCTTAATGTTGGCGCGTGCAGTAGACGACCCTGAGCTTTCTGCGGCCTTCCAACAAGCTGCACTTAAACATTACAACCTTAAGCGTAATTAATTTTTTTAAAAAGCATGGCATTCGGCATTTTTTTAATCAAAAATATGATGATCATCATATTTTATGCAACAAGCAATCACATAAGGACAATGCAATGAAGGCACTTATCTTAGAGCGTTACGGAAAATCGAACCAACTTGCATTTGCTGATATTCCTCGCCCCACAATTCAACCCAACGAAATACTGGTTCATGTACACGCAGTCGGCCTCAACCCGATTGACATCATGATTCCCAAAGGCACATTCAAACCAATACTTAAGTTTGAACTCCCAGCAACCATGGGTAGCGACCTTGCTGGCGTGGTGCAAGAAGTGGGAAGCCATGTGACACGATTTAAGCCAGGTGACGCGGTATATGCCAGCATTTTTGATTTAGGCACAGGATCACTCGCTGAATATGCTGTTGTACCAGAAAGCGCCGCCGCACTAAAACCAGAAAAATTAGACTTTGTGCAAGCAGCCTCTATCCCTATGGTTGGGCTTACCTCTTGGCAAGCACTCAAAGAACGTGCACGCATCAAATCTGGAGACAAGGTATTTATCCCTGCAGGCTCTGGTGGTATTGGAACATTTGCGATTCAACTCGCAAAATACCTGGGCGCAAAAGTGGCAACTACTACAAGTAGCACAAATATAGGTTTAGTTACAAAGCTAGGAGCTGATGAAATCATTGATTACAAAACGCAGGCTTTCGAGAAGTTGCTGCATGGTTACGATGCTGTGCTGGGAACAGTAAGAGGAAACGAGATTGAAAAATCTCTTCAAATTCTAAAACCAAACAGCAGTGTAGTGTCTTTAATTGGCCCTCCAGACGCAGCTTTTGCTCGCAAAAGAGGTATGAGCTTTTTGATGAAACTGGTCTTCGGCTTAATCAGTAGCAAAATCATTAGGCTGGCTAAAAAACGCAATATTGAATATTCATTCCTTTTTGTTCACCCAGACGGTCAGCAGTTGGCAGAAATAAGCAAGATTATAGATACAGGGCACATTCAGCCTGTCATAGACAAAGTATTTCCATTTGAACAAACCCTAAAGGCTCTGGCTTATTTGGAACAAGGTCGCGCCAAAGGCAAGGTAGTTGTTAAGTTAATTTAAAAGAAAGTTAATCAATTTTAATATGAGCACAGGAGAAATATCATGAAAAGTAAAGTTGCGATTGTAACAGGAGCATCATCAGGAATAGGCGAGGCCACAGCGGAGTTACTAACAAGCGCTGGGTATACAGTTTATGGCACCAGCAGAAATGTCGGAAAATCTAGCCGTTACCCATTCAAAATAATTACCTTAGATGTGAATAGTGAAGAATCAATACAGGCGGCTTTAAAGGCGGTGATTGATAAGGAAGGACGCATTGATCTTGTTGTGAATAACGCAGGTTTCGGCGTAGCTGCTGGAGGTGCCGAAGAAAGCTCAATGTCACAAATCCAACAGATTTTTGATACTAATTTCTTTGGCGTTGTACGTGTCATTAAAGCTGTTGTACCTTATATGCGCAAGCAGGGGAAAGGCAGAATAATCAATATAGGCTCCGTTCTTGGTTTGATACCAGCACCTTACATGGCGGCCTACGCAGCGACCAAACATGCTGTTGAAGGATATTCAGAGTCGTTAGACCATGAACTACGTACTAGGGGCATCCGCGTTTCTGTGATTGAACCTGCCTATACAAAAACTAACTTTGAGGCAAACGCTCCAGAACTAGATAGCAAGATAGAAGAGTATGCCATTGCAAGAAAATCGCTATCGAAAATCTTGAAACTAGCTGTAGAGGGTGGCGATGATCCCAAAATGGTGGCTAAAGTAGTATTAAAAGCAGCCGAAGCGAAACACCCAAAAGTACGTTATGCTGCGGGAAAGTTAGCTTGTCGATTAAGCTTATTGAGAAGATTCGCCCCTGCTGCAATGATGGACAAGGGCATTCGCCAAGAGATGAAGTTAGACATTCTTGAAAAAATTGCGGGTTAACGCATAAGGAACACCATGCACTTATCCTTTTATTTGCTTGCCATGATAACCGCCGGCGCATTTGTAATATTGGCTGCTGTATGGATGTTTGCCCCAACAAAATTTCTCTCTGCATGGGGTGTGGATTACTCAGTATCTACCGGATTGATTGGCAGGCGAGCCGCCGCCCTTTATGCAGGTATAGCAACGATATTCTTTTTAGCTAGAAATGCAGAGCCCTCAGCAACGCTAAATGCACTCATCTATGGACTCATTACCACCTGTGTCATGCTGGCACTTTTGGGCTTATATGAGTTTTTTAGAGGATCTGCTAGCAAGGGCATCTTACCTGCAGTTGTTATCGAGATTGTATTAAGCCTGTTGTTTTTTATGGTAGTTTCAATCGCTGGTAACTAGTGATGTTTCAACAGTCACTGGCAAGCAAGTATTACTAAAGATACGTCATTTAAAAGGTACGTCATTGATTAGTTACCAAATAGTGTACGTCTAATGCAAAGTGACCTCTACAACATAATCTGAATGGCATATGTTGCTACTTCTATTCAGAATGTAGCTAGCATCCACCTTAAAAGTTAAGATAATTTAAAAATTTTAGTCATCATTTAGCCATCGCCAAGCATTAACTATTGTCACTTTTTTCACTAACAATACTTCTCATATATTAATACAAAAACTGTAAATTTTAGTTGCAAATGAACAGACCTGTCTGTATTATTTATTTGCACTTCAATATTAATTTAGGAGAAAAAAATGGAAGTATTACTAGTCGGATCCGTAGCGTGCATTACCGCATTAATAACATCTGCATGGTTAATGACCTTTGCTAAATGGTTTCCAATTAAAAGAGTTGATGCCTTTGTTGTGGACTACAAAACCCTGATAAGGGCACACGTTGATTATGCATTGATGGCGCTATTTGGATTGGGCTTTTATGGTGCAGGCGTTGAGCTTCCTGTGGTCGCTTGCTGGTGTATCGCAATTGGCGGCTTTACTAATCCTACAATTTTCACCATAGCTGCATTTGATACCAACTTTTGGGATAAAACCAAATGGAAAGTTTTCAGCGCAGTAAGTTTTGTCATTACCTCTATTGGCTTTATGTGGATTGCGTATACACTGTTCAAATATGCAATGGGTAAACTCTAATTGATTTAGTACTAAGAACATTTAAAGGGATGAATTTACAGTCAATTTAATCAACAAGCCTTAGGAGAATCTCATATGTCAGAAAATAACTTTTTGCACACTAGTAGCTTTCTAAAGCTTTATAAAAAAATCAAACAGACAATCTCCCCAACAATAACTTGGGTATTAGATTCCTACATCTCAATATACGAATACTGAATCACGCATTTTAAATATTCGCATTACAAATAGGTGGCATCAAACTCCCGGTGCCACCTAATCACTTTTTCATCACACATCATATTGCTCTTAATCACATGGCAGCATAGGTATTAGGCATTGTCATTTACACATCACAGCATCCTGTACGCAACAGATCAAACTAACTAGCACCGTTTTAACCAGACATCCCACGCACGTCATCTCGATTTATCAATCATCTAGAGCCTGTTCTTACAGGCTGAAACTACGCAGTAATATCAAACAGATTTAAATGTAAAAGTAGGGCAGTTGCTATAAATTAGCTCTATTTAATCTGCCCGCAGCACTGCGATATGCACGCTGTACGTCAATTATTAAACTTACCAGTCTTTTAAGTTAGTTATCACTAACACCAAAACTAGTTTTTAACACAAAAATATAAATCT
The DNA here is from genome assembly GCF_000023705.1 of Methylotenera mobilis JLW8. Taxonomy (NCBI): domain Bacteria; kingdom Pseudomonadati; phylum Pseudomonadota; class Betaproteobacteria; order Nitrosomonadales; family Methylophilaceae; genus Methylotenera; species Methylotenera mobilis. Next base: position 1,201,477 of record NC_012968.1, on the reverse strand, counting down.
ATTAAATTCAATAAGTTAGTTGCAACAAAAAATAATGTAATGTATATTATATTATTACCTAAATTATGTAACTCAATTTACATAATTAATTTATCGGTATTTTTATAAGGAATTGACATGGCATCTGTAGGACGCCCAAGAACATTTGATAGAGACGATGCGCTTAATAAAGCAATGCTAATCTTTTGGGAAAAAGGCTACGAAGGCACAACAATGACGGATATCATTAATGTCATTGGCACCAAAGCACCCAGCGTATACGCAGCTTTTGGCAATAAAGATAAGCTTTTTAATGAAGTGGTAAATCTATATGCTGAAATACTAAAAGCAGGGCCGCTAAAAGCTTTAAACGACCATTCATCTATTTATGATGCAATTAGGAGTTCGCTATACAGCAATGTGGAAATATTCACGAGCTCAAACAACCCATGCAGCTGCCTGATTATGACTGCGGCAAATAATTGCTCCCCTGAGCATAGTGAACACATGAGCAATCTGAAAAACCTCAGAACCAACTACAAGAGAGCTATAGAAGTTAGATTTCAACAAGCAGTCGCAGATGGTCAACTAATCAGCTCCGCCAATCCTCAAACATTAGCCGAGTACTACATGACTTTTGTGCATGGGTTAGCTTTACGCGCTAAAGATGGAGTTAATAAATCTGAATTACTAACATCCACAGACTACGCATTAGTAACAGTTAAACTAATGCTGAAGTAAGCATGGTAAAACCAAGACTCATTAATTGAATTGATAGACATCATATAAATGAAATCTAGAAGAAGCACATCAACCACGCAGAAATATGCTAATTATTTATTTCGTATAATGTATATTATGTTAAATAACACATGGGCACTTAATTTGCACATTAAGGGAGTAAATACCTTATGTGCTACGATCCAGACTATTTCACCCTACAAGTGCTGAGCAATTAGATCTGCAAAGACATGCATAATTGAAATGTCACGCTCATTAAGCGTTTGGTCTGATGTGTAGCTAAAACAACAGAAGGTACCGTAAAGTTTTCCGTTACTCAGCCTAATAGGTACACTCATGTGTGCACGAACGGGCACTAAAGTAGTGACATCCATACTCATGGCTTCTGGTAGCTCAAAAGCATCATTAATGATTTCAGGCAAACGCCCGTCAATTACTCTTTGGCAATAACTATCATCCAAAGAACCACTATCACCAACAGCAATCGGTGGATTGAGATCTTTTGAATCAACAAACATGAACTCACGAACACCGTCGTGAATGTGAGAAATAAATGCTACATCCATATCTAGGTGGCGACGCAAAGTAGCTAAAGTGCTTTGTAAAAAATTACTGCCCGCTTCTTTTTGAATACTCAAAAGGTGCTGAGTGTTGATGAAACTTTCAAGAGATTTAAGATGAGATTTACCTTCAACGGTGACCTCTATATCATCAAATCTCAATATTTTAAAATTATTACGTCCTGAGTGTTTTGCTTTGTACATTGCCTTGTCAGCGAGCGCCACAAGCTTGTCAGCATCGATTACACGCCCATCATAAATGGCAATACCAATACTTGAAGTAATCTTAAAATTAGGAGTATCTAACCAATTACCTCGATTTAGCTCGTTAATAATATTAGTTGCCACTTTACTTACATCATCTAAAGTAGCAATACCCTCAATAATGACAGTAAACTCATCACCACCTAGACGTGACACAATATCAGCTTCGCGCAATGTCGCTTTCAGCCTAGTTGCAAACTCTTTTAAAAGAGAATCTCCTGCCTCGTGTCCTAAAGAATCATTAATAGATTTAAAATGATCTATATCTAGATACATCAAAGCTAGGTTCTTATCACTACGTTTACTTCTTGCCATCGCCTCTGGCAAGTTTGCATTAAAGTAAGAGCGATTTCTTATCCCAGTAAGTGTGTCGTTAGAAGCCAAAGAACGCAGCTTTTGCTCTTCAACTTTGCGATTTGAAATATCCTGTATAAATGCATAAAACTCATAAGAGCCTGCATTCAAAATATAAGTAACAGCCATTTCAACTGGAAACTCCTCACCCGTTTTTCTTTTAGCTTCCAGCTGAATACGGCGGCTCAATAGCTCAGCATGACCACTCTCCAGAGCGCGCAGCATTCCTTGCCGATGCGCATCTCTAAACCTTTCAGGAATAATCATTTCATCAAGGTTATGACCTATCGCCTCATCATAACTCCAGCCAAAAATATTAGCGGCTTGCTGGTTCCACTCTGTAACGAGCCCATTATGATCAACTCCAACAAAAGCATCTAAACTGTTAAAAAGAATTTTTCTGAGACGCTGTTCTTGATTTTCGTCTGTCATGGCGGATTTTGGTAAGCTAAATAAACGGGTCATAAAGTATCAAAATTTTTATTTACTGTCTATTAATGAAATGAATTAACAGTATTCATTTCAACTTTAATAAAAGCTTTGCGGCTGTTATGTTTTAGGAAAGATAGTGGGTTCAGTGGCAATTAAGCCCACTGCTGGTACCAAGTTTCAAAATCACTGATCGGAATAGGCCTAGACATATAATAACCCTGACCATAGTCGCAACCCATTTCTTGCAAGGACTTCCATGCATCAATGTTTTCAACTCCTTCGGCCACTACATGCAAGCCCATGTTGTGCGCTAGTTCAATCGTTGAATTGACAATAATCCTATCGTTCTGACTAGCCTCTATATGCATAACGAATGACTTATCAATTTTAAGCTCGCTCACTGGTAGCTCTTTTAAATATGATAATGATGAGTAGCCTGTACCAAAATCATCAATGGCAAGCTTAATGCCCATTTCAGACAAATGCAGCAAGGTCTGCTTGGCACGATGTGGGTCATCCATGATGCTGCTCTCAGTCACCTCTAGTGAGATAAGCGAGGTGTTTGAACCAGTAGCTTTGAGTATTTCAGCTACCTTATTGGGAAAGTCTGAGTCAATTAAATCTCGTGCGGAAATGTTCACGGCAATTGGGATTGACATCCCTTTTTGCAGCCATGCTACGCTCACTTTAGCAGCCTCGGCAATCATCCAAAGCGTCACATCTCGAATTAATCCGGTCTGTTCTGCAAACGGAATAAATTGGTCAGGAAAAATCATTCCTCTAGTTGGATGCTTCCATCTAATCAACGCTTCAACTGACCTCACCGCCCTGCTTTGCAGATTAACTTTAGGTTGAACAAAAACAGACAACTCATTGTTATATATTGATTTTTTAAGTTCAGAAACCAAAGTCAAATTTACGTTACTTCCCACATCAAAGCTCGGTTGAAACACCACCGGCCCAGATTTTTGAGCCTTGGAAACCTGCATGGCAACCTCAGCAAAGTTCAGCAACTGTTCTATTTGGTTACCATGAACCGGGTAACTTGCTATGCCAATACCAGCGCTAATATCAACAAAATTGTCTTCTAACTGAATTGGTTTCTCAAAAGCCTGTAAAAGCTTTTGCGCAATATTGACTGCAAGGCTGGCATCTGTCGCCGGCAAGAGCACAGCAAACTCATCTCCAGAAGTTCTCGCCACCACATCATTATCTTTACGAAACACTTGTGAAATACGAATCGACACCGCATGCAATAGTTGATTACCAAAGTCATGTCCGAGCACGTTGTTAATTTGCTTAAATCGATCGAGATTCATCACCAAAACAGAAAGAGGCTCATGGTTGATTTCTGACTTGTTGATAGCAATGTTAAGCTCTTTCATAAAAGATGCGCGGTTAGGCAAGCCCGTCATCTCATCCCAGTAAGCCAATCTGGTAATGCTTCTTTCTCTATCAGCAATTGCGGTACGCATGCTACTGAAAGCACTACTTAGCTTACCCAGCTCATCTTTTCTGGAAACATCAACATTGAAGGTGTAATCCCCCTGCTCTAGCTTTCTCGCAGTATTAGCAAGCTCTACAATCGGCTGCGCCACAATACGTGAAACATACAAAATACTGACGATAAAAATGAGCATGCCAACAATACTTAAAATGAGGAAGTTAAGTAGTAAGGTCTGAAAAGGTGCCGTAGCTTCATCGATAGATCGCTGTAAAACTACATAGAGTGATTCATTAATATTTTTAAATATAGAGACATACCGCGTACCAAAAGCAACATCGCCGATAGTGAGCTCTAAATTATTGGACTTATTAAAAGCGTGACGCTCTGTTGTATATTTAACAATCTGTTCACTGGCGCTAACACTCATGGTACTGGCGGTGGAGTGCCATGGATTTTTTCCAGCCTGGCTAATAAAAGTAACTTCCAGGTTGCTCAGCTTATGTAATGTATTTGCCAAACTGTTATTGATTTTAAAGCCCATCACAACCCAGCCTATGGTGAGTGGGGCTTTCACTGGCACTGCAACCAGCTGGTATGGTTGATTTTTGAAGATAGTAAAGTTATTTTTTTGCGTGTCGCTTTGTGCCGTATAAATGACTTCTGCTATTTTTTCACTCACTTCATTTTCTGACAGGTTTTCTGAGATCACCAAACTATTTTGGTTAGGGGAGTAAAAAATTGCGATATCCGCATTGATTCTCGACTGGTGGTTGATCAGTGCTGAAAGGATGGTTTCGTGGTCATTACTCGCAATTGCAGCCTTAAAACCAAAATCGGCCGCTAATATACGAGCACCCACACTTAAACTCTCGCCATTGTTTTGTAGTAGGTTTAAAAATACACGCTCCCCCACCTCTAACTGTTGGTTTACTGAGCGCCGTGCATTTTTATCAATACTTAATTTAATGGCGATAGAGCTTAAAACTTGAATCACCAATATAAGTGATAAGAAGATAACGGAGATTCGGCTTTTTAAACTTTTGAATTGCATGTGTTAGCTGTGAAAGTAATTAGTTATGGGTTTCAAGCTTCAATGAAATCGTTTCATTGTTTTTTATAGTTATTTTTTGTTCAGTAATAAAGTTTTCTTTAACCGTAGCGTAGTGCCAGGCTTTTAACGTATGTTGGCCGCTAGGTAAATCCGTCAGTTTGACGATACCCTTCACGTCGCTTTTACCAAAATATGGCGTCTCTACAATATGTATATAGGCAAGCATATTGTCATGAATATTACACCCTAGTATCACCGTGCCTGGCTTATCGAACACCACCGGCTTTGCCGGAACGCCGGAGTAAAGCTTTAACTCAAAGACTTTAGCAGGTGAAAATGAGTAAACATGGTGTCTGACTGAGTCTTTATTAGGGAAGTTTATACTGGTGCCAACTTGAACAACGCTTACAAAGGGCCAGAACTGCTTATTTTTTTGTTCAATATTAGCTTCACTCAATGCGTTATGGCTAGGTTTCACATCTGTCTCTAAATAAACCACAGCGTTGCTCAGCGGGTTACCGGCTTGGTCATTCACTTGAACCGTAAGGTCTGCAGCATGCGATTGAAATGATGTTGCTAAAAGAAATAAACTAAGGGCAGCATGCTTCATAAGTTGGCTTTATATAATTTTTATAATTTAATTATTAATCGGTAACAATATCACGCTTCATCGGAGCCAGTATTTTTAATAGCTCATTTTTTTCCTTAACACCCACATGCTTATTTAAGGAAGTTCTAAACGTTTCTACGAACAACTCAAACTCTGCACTAGTGACCTTAAGATCGCGATGAGAGTTTTTCATGGTTTCCCCTTCATAGACGCAATTTCCGCCAGTCAAAACACATAACTGATCGACAACGCTTTGCTTTAATGTAGCTAATTTGACACCATCGAACGAACGTTTAAGTTTAGGGTCAGACGCAGACGTATCTATCGTTTCAGACACGACAAGGGTTAACACAGGCAAGCCACCAATACGCTCAAATAAGGAAGATTGATTGTCAGACTGCTTTGAGGGTTGCACTTGCGCACAAGAGGAGAGCAGCAGCATTAAAGTCATCAAGACAGTTTTATTCATGAGTTCAATCTCTGTTTTTATGTATCATTACTTTAATATAAGCGCTATGATTAATCCATGTAATTAGCTTTGTTATTACCTTTTAAATCATACTAAGAAAGACAAATGTGTTGTTACCGCCCTCCTCCAGAAAGCAACTCATTACTTGGTCGTTGAACATTGTTGCAATCTCCGCACTCAGTTATACCGATACCCTATTGGCAGGTGACCGTTTATTAGCAACGGGCGGTGTCATGCAAATAGAGGGCGCTGGTGGTGGTGGACTAACTCCTTGGGCTTTAATATCAGGTTATGGTACCGATAAACAAATAGGCGGATCTGCCTTTTATACCGAAGCAAAAACAAGTGGTGATTTTGAGATAAGCTCAGGTGGCGTAAGTATCGGCTTATATAATCGCCTAGAAGTTTCTTTAAGCCAGCAAAAGTTAGGGCTGAGCGACACTGTTCCAGGTGAAAGTATTCGCGTGGATACATTGGGCGTAAAGTTGCGCTTATTTGGCGATGCTGTCTATGATCAAGACAAATGGCTGCCGCAAGTAGCGATAGGCGCTCAAATCAAACACAATGAAGACTTTAATTACATACCTAAAGCCCTTGGCGCTAAACATCAAACCGGCGTGGATCTGTACTTATCCGCAACCAAGCTGTATTTAGATGCCATCTTTGGCAGAAACCTACTACTGAACGGTACGCTACAGGCAACAAAAGCCAATCAGTTTGGCTTTTTAGGTTTTGGTGGCGACAATCGCGATCACTATCAAATACAGCCAGCAGCCTCTGTTGCCGTCATGCTGACAGACCAGTTACTGCTGGGTACTGAATATCGTTACAAACCTGATAACTTAGGTGTATATAAAGAGCAAAATGCCCATGATATATTTTTAGCTTGGTTTCCAGTTAAAAACATATCACTAACCGCTGCTTACTTAGATCTAGGCAACATTGCAAACAAAGCCAATCAATCTGGCTGGTATTTATCTGGGCAAATCTCTTACTAAACCAGACTAGCCACTTCATTTGCAGTATTTTAGGTATGCCTTAGTTTTAGGGCTATCGATTAAACCATTTTTGTCTAATCAAATAATCTAAGCTCAACTTACCGGCACCGCCAAACAGCAAGGGTGAGAACATCACTATATAAAGCAGTGGTAATTTATAGTTACCAAAGCCATCCCCCGCTTCATCAACAATGCGATAGCCTGTCCACAAATCATCTAAGCTCATCCACTGCACAGGCCAGTGCACGGTTGCAATGGCAACAATGGTTAGCACCATGAGTGAAACTGAAAAGAATCTGGTCGCAATGCCTAACAGCAGCGCAGCCGCACCCAATATTTCAAAATAAGTTGCGATTTGCCAATTGAGTTCTGGAGGAATCAGGCTAAACGGAAAAGGAAACGTGACGTCAACAAACCAATTGGTGCCATGCAGTTTTTCAAACCCAGCTTCCCCAAACTCATAGGCAAGTATCAGGCGTAAAAATAAGGATGGTACGCTGGCAGAAAGTTGGTTTAGGTGGCCAATTGCACTGGCATAAAGCATGTAACTACGGTTAATCAGGTTGTTTTTATACATTGGGTTTATCCTCGACATTGTTGGTATGGTTTAGTCGGCACAAACCGTAAAAGCTTACAGAGTTTTTTTATCTCGTTTTAAATCATGTTTTAAATCACGGCGGAAAGTTTAATTTTCCGCGCCTTGTCTAGCTTTGACTTCATCTGGCGTAACTTGTAAAACAAACGAACCCCCAGCAGCAATGCCAGTACAAGCGCATAAAACAATGGCTCACGTACATCTTTCTTCACCAACCACCAGAAGTGCACTACACCTAGCGTGGCGATTAAATAAACGCTCAGATGCAGTTGTTTCCAATGCTGGCGCAACACCTGCATCATGTATTGGTTCGAGGTCACGGCCAATGGCACGGTCAATAGATATGCGGTTGCGCCGACTAAAACATAAGGATGCTTGATAATATCCTTCGCAATATCCGACCAATCAAAGCCATAATCCAGCCATAAGTAGGCCGTGATGTGCAGGCTGGCGTAAAAAAACATCATCAAGCCTACCATACGCCTAAACTGCAATTGCCAGCTAACGCCCCACAATAAGCGGATAGGGGTAAGGCTAAGCGTAGCCAGTAAAATAACTAATGCCCAAAAACCCGTTGATCTTTCTACAAACTCGACTGGATTGGCGCCCAAACCATCATGAATACCAAGCCAAACTAAACGGATGAGTGGCACTAGGCAAAGCAGAAATATGGAGGATTTAATCCAGCTAATTTGGCTTCTACTTGGTACGCGTCGAAGAAATTGTTTAATGTCCATGTTACTAAGCCTGCAATCTAAAAGTTTTTACGTAAATCTAAACCTGCATACATCTGTCCTACTTGCTCAGCATATCCATTAAACATTTGCGTTTTAATGCGCCCTGCAAATAATCCCGCCCCGATTCTCTTTTCTGAAGATTGTGTCCAGCGCGGATGATCTACCTGCGGATTTACATTTGCATAAAACCCATACTCTCTAGGCCCTGCCTTCATCCAAGTGGTCATTGGCATTTTTTCTGTAAAGCGAATTTTCACGATAGACTTGGCGCCTTTAAAGCCATATTTCCACGGCACCACTAAGCGCATCGGTGCGCCGTTCTGATTAGGTAGCTTCTCACCGTACAAGCCTACAGCCATCAGCGTGAGCGGGTTCATGGCTTCATCCATGCGCAAGCCTTCAATATAAGGCCAATCTAATATTGGCAGATTTACCCCCGACATTTGTTGTGAATCGGCAAGCGAGATAAATTCAATATATTTAGCATTGGCATTAGGCTCAGCCCATTTAATGAGCTGCGCAAGCGGGAAACCTAACCAAGGAATGACCATAGACCACCCCTCTACACAGCGCATACGGTAAATACGCTCTTCTAGCGGGGCTAGTTTTAAAATTTCATCAATACCTATAGTTTTGTTTTTCTTAACCTCACCCTCAATGCTGACTGTCCAAGGATGCGGCTTAAATAACTTGGAATTTACTGCAGGCTCACTTTTGCTTGTACCAAATTCGTAGAAATTATTATAGGTCGTGACATCTTCGTATGGGGTCAGCTTTTCCTCTTTGCCATAAGACGTTTTGGTGAAGCTAGGCAGCGTTGGTGCAGACTTAGATAAATAGCCAGCAGGAGCGGCTTGGTGCGGCGTATTGGCTGCCAACAGCAGATTGCTATGCGCCAGCGCAGAAGTGGCAAGCAAACCCAAACCAGCTTGCTTGATAAAACGACGTCTATCTTCAAACACCTCTTTAGGGGTTATTTCTGAAGATAGAATATCTGATTTTGGTAGAATAATCATAAGGATACCCAGTAGCAAATATATGTTTTAAAGGCATTAAATCATCATGTACGCTGCACGAATTGACTGTCTAGCTGTGACCATTCAATTCATCATGAGTTTAACTAACATACCTTAGTCTGGGTTGGGCTGATATCCTTACAAAAAATTGGTCCTGACAAAACGTGCAACGAAACTTAATTTAAGAGATTAGATTAAGAATCTTCTATTGAAATATTAAATCAGGCCCTTAGTTTCTTTTTCAATCTCATCAGCAAGTGCTTGATCATGTGAGTTTTTTGCAATCACTTTAGCTTGATCAATTAACGTTTTCGCTGTTGAGCTATCTCCTGTTGCGGCCTTTACTTGCGCTAATATGCAGTAACCATAAGCTTCATAATAGGCACCGCCCTGCTCTTTTGCAAACTTGATGATTTTATTCAAGGTACGTTCTGCGCGCTCATAATTCTTTGCGGCAGCGTAATAGCGGCCTAGCTCAATACTGGCATGGGCATATTGGTCCAACGTACCCGATTTTTCATGCATCATAAAGGCTTTGATTTGATACTCCAGCGCTGCATCATGCTGGTTTAATCGATGGTGAGCTAATGCAATAGACTCAAAGCTTTCACCACGCTCATTATCGTTTGCTGCCAGTGCATTACCAGCCATATATGCATCAAGCGCTTGTTGATACTTGCCAGCATTTAGGTATACATTACCTTCACTTTGGTAGGCCACTCGTTCAAATGCTTTACTTTTAATGGTTTTTGCCTGCTGTAAGCTTTGCTCGTAGCTTGCAATCGCCTGTTCATGCAAGCCCGCATCTTTGTACGCATGCCCGGTAACCAAAGCCACTATCATTTTATCAAATCCGTCAGTCGCCTGCTTTTCTGCTAATTGAAACGATTTAAGCGCATCATCCAATTTACCCTGCGCGCTATAAACACGCCCCTGACACAACAATGCATCCTTGTCATTTTTATTGGCATCTATCGCCTTGCTCGCCAAGCTTAACGCCGTAGGAAAGTTCATTTGCTCATACGCCTTATTGCATGCAGAAGCATCATCTGATGCAGCATAAATAGTATTAAAAAACAAAGAGGTGGCTATTACAGTTAAAGTTTTATGTAGCTTCATTTTCAATCTATGCTCTTTCAATCTATGCTCTAAGATGAGATAAGTAAATCTTATAAAAAAACTGCCCATTGCTGAGACTTTTCAGCAGTTGCAAAAAAATGCGGGTTTAGCAGCGACGACTTAGTGTTATAGCCGAGTGGCGTCGCATGTATATCAACGATATCACCACCAGCCTCTTGCAACACACAATGCCCCGCTGCGGTATCCCATTCATAAGTAGGCCCTAGGCGGGGATAGACATCAGCCCGGCCTTCAGCCACTAAACAAATTTTTAGAGAACTACCCAAGCAGATAAGTTCTGGTTTCACCAAGGTAGCAACTTCTACGCTGTGCAAAAACTTCTGAAATCTCTCGTCAGAGTGCGATCGGCTACCGGCAATCGTAATCTGCGTCATATCTAGCGGTTTGGCATAAATTCTTTGCGCAGGAGCATCGCCCTCTTGCTTATACGCGCCCTGCTCCTTGCTCGCATAGTAAGTTAGCCCGGTCACCGGGGCGTAGACCACGCCCATGATGGACTGATGCTGGCTAATTAGAGCAATATTGACCGTAAACTCACCATTACGCTTAAGAAACTCGCGAGTACCATCTAGTGGATCAATCAACCAGTATGTTTGCCAATTCAAACGTGAGCTAATATCAGTTTCTTCAGACTCTTCCGATAACACAGGTATATCAGGTGTCAGTTGGCTGAGTTTTGCGACAATAATATCGTGCGCAGCAATATCAGCCTGAGTGAGGGGTGAGTTATCTAACTTCATTTCAAAACCGAAATCAGTCGAGTAAATTTGCATAATTGCCTCACCAGCCTCTTTGGCAATGGCAATCACCTCTGCTTGAAATTGATGGTATTCATTTATCATGATGCTTCACCTTCCGCTAATACGGCCAAGAGATTTGCCTCATCAATAATCGCAACGCCCAATAATTGTGCTTTTTCCAGCTTGCTGCCAGCGTCAGCACCGGCCACTACAAAGTCTGTTTTCTTAGATACACTGCCACTGACTTTACCGCCTGCAGCTTCTATCAACGCTTTGGCGTCATCACGCGCCAGGTTTGGCAATGTGCCGGTGAGCACAAAGGTTTTACCTACAAGATTACCCGTTGCTTGCTGCTTGCCTTCTGTCTCTACCCAGTGTATTCCAGCATTTAACAATGCAGCGATGACGCTTTTATTATGCTCTTCAGAGAAGAAGTTCTTAATAGACTCAGCAACAATCGGGCCAACATCATTCACTTCCAGTAAGTCTTCAATACTTGCTGCCATTAACGCGTTTAAATTGCCAAAATGTTTGGCCAAATCTTTAGCGGTGGCCTCACCTACGTTACGCATACCTAGCGCATAAATAAAGCGCGCCAGTGTCGTATCTTTGCTGGCGTTTAGCGCATCCAAGATATTTTGGGCAGATTTTTCGGCCATACGCTCAAGATTACTCAGCGTATGTATATCCAGGCTATAAACATCTGCTAGCGTATGCACCAAATTGGCCTCAACCAGTTGATCCACCAGCTTTTCGCCTAAGCCCTCAATATCCATCGCGCGACGCGATGCATAGTGGGTAATGGCCTGTTTGCGCTGCGCCGGACAAAACAACCCGCCGGTACAACGCGCAACTGCTTCATCGGCCTGCTTGAGAATATGCGAGCCACACTCCGGGCATACCGTTGGCATTTCAAAACGGCGTGCATGGGCAGGCCGTTTTTCAACTACCACGCTCACTACTTCAGGAATCACATCACCAGCCCTACGTACGCTGACGGTATCGCCAATTAATATATCTTTACGGCGGATTTCATCCTCATTATGCAAAGTTGCATTAGTTACCGTAACGCCGCCGACGAAGACTGGCTTCAAACGCGCAACAGGGGTGATGGCGCCAGTGCGGCCTACCTGTACGGTAATATCTTCCACCAAGGTAAGCGCTTCCTGTGCGGGAAACTTATGCGCAACTGCCCAGCGTGGTGCGCGTGACACAAATCCCAACTCATTCTGCTGATTAAATTGGTTAACTTTATAGACCACACCATCGATATCGAACGGCAATTGCTGGCGCTGCTGACCTATCTTTTCATAATAATCGCTCAAGCCTTGCACGCCACGCACCACAGCACGCGCGCTACTGACGGGAAAATGTAGGCTTGCCAGGTAATCCATCGCAGCCCCATGACTAGTCAACGCTGGAACACCCTCAGCTACGCCCAGCCCGTAAGCAAAAAATGTAAGTGGGCGCGTAGCCGTCACCTTGGCGTCTAATTGACGTAGGCTACCGGCGGCAGCATTGCGTGGGTTGGCAAATAACTTTTCGCCTTTGGCTAGCTGCGCTTGGTTAAGTTTATCGAAATCACGTTTTAGCATGAGTACCTCACCGCGTACTTCTAGTAACTGCGGTGGATTTTCACAATTTAAACGCATTGGTATGGCACGTAAGGTACGCAGGTTATGTGTAACATCTTCACCAGTGTAACCATCGCCGCGCGTAGCACCCTGGATAAAAACGCCATGCTCGTAAGTTAAGGTAATCGCTAAGCCATCAAACTTTGGTTCTACGGCATATTCAACTTGTGCAACACCCAAAGCTTCACGGATACGTTTATCAAAAGCCTCTAACTCACTCTGCTCGAACGCATTATTTAAAGAGAGCATGGCTTGGCGATGAGTGATGCTGCCAAACGCATTAGTCGCTGTGCCACTCACGCGCTGGGTTGGCGAGTCGGCTACCACTAAGCTAGGATACGCTTGCTCTAGCGTTTGTAATTCACGATAAATCTTATCGTATTCGCTATCAGGCACAGAAGGCGCATCAAGCACATAATACTCGTAGTCATAACGCGCAATTAGCCCTCGCAACTCCAATACACGCAGCTCTGCGCTACTTAACTTCAAATCTGGCATTGATTAAACCTTGAAACTTAAAACCGTAAAACTTATGAAAATAATCTACGCGCACTGTCTGAGCCGGGTACTATGCCGCGCACTAACATGGTGGCGTAAATCACTTTGAGTTGCTGCCGAATTTTTTCAATTTGCATGTCGCCAAGCGGCCTATTGTTATCGTCCACCAACACTGCGTTTAGGCCGGTTTCCATATGTCTGGCAATTTGCACCATGTGGTTAAATGCCTCAGTGCAATGCACCACATGCGGGATATCTAGCTGAAATGTAACCGCTTTCACGACACTAGTTCTTAACATTTCTGGGCTAAATGGGTAATTGTCGCGATTAAACATGGCAAATGAAACAGACGGTGCCTGGCTAATGGATGGGTCGCTTTCATCATAATATTTAAACGCACCATCAGCCTCCAGCACCATGCCCTGTGCTTCACTCAGCCCTCTTAACTTAGTACCGGTAAACGCACCATGATCACCATGCACCAAATGAAAGCCCATGGTTTTATCTACTTCTATGCAGAAAGCATCTAAAGCTGACGCAGCTAATAATGAGTCGCCGTTGCTCTGCCATTCCACATGACCATCAATATCTAAACCCAAAGTTTCTACCGCCAGCTGAAATCGATTCAATATGCTACGAGTCACTGCACCGGCACGGTCAGCAAGCTGTAGGCTGCAGGTGATTTTTGTAGTGGTATAGTCTGCAATATCAGGCTGCGCTGACAATGTCGTTAACGCTACCCAATCTGTTTCACGAATTAAGGCATGCAGGTGAATAGGCTTGTCGTAATCTTCAAAGAAACCGCCAATACTCGCTTTAATATCAGCAATGCTGGTTTCATTGGCTAAATAAATCACTGCAATTAAGTCCATCTGCGATTGCAGCATGGCAGGCAGACTCGACTTTGTCACATCAACAGATTTTGTCACATCATTAGCGGTAGCCGCTTTAGGCGCTGCGGGTGTTACAAGTTTCGCTGGTACGGCAGGCTCAGCACTCGCCTGCTCAACCACGCTATCAGGTGCGTTACTGACCGCGGGTGCAGTATTTATTTGCTTAAATGCATCATTAAAAATCGCTTTAATTTCTTCATGTTGTGCAGGCTGTGTGCTCCCTGCATCGCTGTCGTCCTCGTCAGCGGCATGCAAGCCAGCATGCTGTGCATGGTGGTGATGCTCATGTTCATGGCTCTGTCTAGCGACCAACTCCGAATATGCTTCGTCTATATCTTCCAAAGCCTCTTCATCGCCTGCCGCGTCTGTTTCATTAAACGCAGCAAATCTACTGTCATGAGCATCATGCTCAAAACGCTCTTTCAAACGCTCCGCATCAATAGAAAAATCATCATCCTCAAACGCACCCTCTACATCCGCATGGGCATGCACACTATTGCTACTATCGTTGCTAGCCTCGTTTAAAAGTGCGTCATTTTGCAGTTTAGAAAAGCTGTCTTCTACCTGCTGGTTAAACTTCCGCTCCTGCCACCAGTTAAACAACAAGACGGCGGCAATGATTAAAGCACCAATAATGATTAATATGATTTGCAAATCGTTCATTTACATTAAACTCTCAACTAAATGACAGCCGTCACTAAAGATTTCTTACTAAGATTTTTTCAGTAAGACTTTGTCTCAGGACGCTATCTCAACCATTTTCACAGCGGCTTCCATGTCTACGTCCACTATGCGCGAAACCCCAGACTCCTGCATAGTAACACCGATTAATTGCTGCGCCATTTCCATCGTAATTTTATTATGACTCACATATAAAAACTGTGTTTTCTCAGACATTTTTTGCACCATTGCACAAAAGCGCTCAGTGTTGCTATCGTCCAGCGGTGCATCCACTTCATCCATCAGGCAAAATGGCGCTGGATTCAGCCTGAAAAGTGCAAATACTAAGGCTAGCGCCGTCAGTGCCTTTTCACCGCCAGACAGCAAATGTATCGTGCTATTTTTCTTACCTGGCGGCTGTGCAAACACCTGCATGCCTGTATCTAAAATCTCATCGCCCAACATCTCTAGCTTGGCCTGCCCACCGCCAAACAAGGTGGTGAACAGCTCATTAAAATGCTTATTGGCCTCATCAAACGTGTGCTGCAAACGGCTACGTGTTTCCCGGTCAATTTTATAAATTGCATCCTCTAGGGTTTTGCTTGCTTCAGTCAAGTCTTGGCATTGGCTATCAATATATTGCTTACGTGATTGCTCTGAAGCCAACTCCTCGATGGCAGCCAAATTCACGGCACCCAAGCCCTCAATATCAGATACTAGCTTGGTCTTTTTTCTTTCCAGATCAGTAACTTTAACTTCAGTGCCGGCACTTTGCTTCAAATGACTTTCCAGCACATCCTCTTCAATATCGGACGCTTCCAAGCCCTCTTGGCATTGCTCAAAATGAATACGCGCCTCTTGCTCGCTCAGGCGGCTAGCCTCTAGCTTGTCACGTAAAGGATGTAGTTGCTGCTCATGCTGCAAACGCTCGCGCTCCTGCTGCTGCAAAATAGCTTCATTCTCTACCATCGTATTACGCAAGCTCACCAATGATGACTCACGTTGCTGTTTGATATTTAGCGCTGCATCCAGATTTGTTCTTAAAGCCTCCATCTTAATTGCAGCCAACGTTGCTTCAACCTCGGCACTACGTAGTTTCAGCGAAGATTCCTCTTCAAGTACGGATTTAGATTTAGATTTCAATTCGTTGATTTTATTTGAAATTAATTTTACATCAAATCCTTTTTCTTGATGCAAACGCTCCGTTAACTGCAGCTGCGAACGTGCTTCACTTAAGTGCTTATCTGCAAGTTTTTTACTTGCTTCTAGCGATACTTTCTCTTGCTGCAACGCTGCAAGGTTTTCCGTGAGCGCATTCAACACTGTTTGCTTTTGTGCACTTTCAACCTGCAGTTGCTGCAATTTTTCTTCGGCCAAATTACAGTCGGCTTGCAACATGCTCTGCCGCTGGATTGCATTGGCTTGCTGCTGCTTGAGTTGTTGTAAACTCAGGTTTAGCTGATGGGCCTGCTGAGTCACGTGCTTCAACTGCTGCTGCTGTGTATGCTGTGCAGCACGTAGCTGCTGCATACTGTGTTCTAACTGCACTAGCTGCTCATTTTTAAGCGCCAATTGCGCTTGCGCCTCAGGTAGCTGGTTTTGCAAGCTAGTTAAGCGTGTTTGGCGCTCAAGCACACCATGCAGCCCTGACTGCTCACCAAAATAAGTCACGCTATGCGCGGTGTAAATATCACCGTGTTGGTTAACCAAACACTCACCTGGCTGTAACGCAAGCATGGCTTGCGTAGCATCGGCGCCTGCATCTAACACATACACGCCAGCTAACCAACCTTGCAACACCGCGCGATAGCTAGGTTCTATGTGCTCCACTAGCGATAGCATCGTAGTGAAAGATGTAGATAGATTACTGGCCGCCTCCTCAACAGCAAAAGCAGTAGCTAGCGTAATCGCAACCGGCGCGCGTTCTTCCACTCCCGTCGCCAGTAATGACTGGTCACAAGCAATCGCGTTAAGCTTTGCACCAAGAAAAGCTTCAAATGCCGACTCCCAACCAGACTTAATTCGCAACAATTGCCATAGCCTCATATTTTGCTGCTCATTATTCAAACCGGCACCAGTTAGCCATGCGCTTAATGCAGATGCGTCATCCACCTTGTGCATAGACTGCTGCAGCTTGGCCAACGAGTTAACTTCCGCCTCTAACACATGCAGCGCACGTTGCTGCTGATGCACCTCATCTCTTTGGTTCTTAATTTCAGCATGCAAAGCCTGCTCTTGTTGTGCGGCATGCGCACTATGCTGCTCAAGTTCAGCAACCTGTAGTTCTAAAGCGTCAAGTTCTGATTGTTTTTCAATCAACAAGCTATCCGCTGGTATCTGCAACGCAGCATAACTTTGCTGCAAACGCTTAAGCTGCTCGTTGGTTTCTGTAATGGAACGCGACAAATGCGTCATATTAGCCTGCTCCAGACGCAAGCGCTGCTCAGTATTGAGCCAAGTGGATTGACTAGTATTAAACGCCGCCAGTGCAGCCTGAAATGTCTGCAGCAGCACAGGAACTGCCGTACGCGCCGCACTCAACTCATCTTCAGCATGCGTAAAGCCTGCGTTCGCCTGCACCAGTTCAGCCTGTGCCAAAGCATATGCGCTATCAACCAAGCTGCGCTGCTGCGCATTTTTTTCTAACTGCACTGATAATTGATGCAACTGTATTTGCAGGCGATCTCTGGCATCAGCGGTGTTTTGCACTTGATTTTCAAGGTTAGATACTTCTGCATTGGCTTCATAATAAGCAGCCTGTGCCGCATTTACTGCTTCACTCGAGGCAACGTGCTGCTGTTTCAGCGTCTCTAGCGTATTTTCACTATGGCGCAGACTTGCCATCTGTGCTTCCAGCGCATTCACCAATGCTTCAACCGCGCGTTGCGACTTTTCCCACTGCGCACTAGCGTCGCGCTTTTTTAATAACCAAATCTGCGCTTTGGTCATATTCAAAGCTTGCTGCATTTGATTGTATTGCGCGGCGACTACGGCTTGTGATTGCAAGCGTACAATTTGCGTATCCAGCTCACGCAGAATATCTTCTACCCGTAATAAGTTCTCACGCGTATCACGTAAGCGCTGCTCGGTTTCCTTACGTCGCTCTTTATACTTACTAACCCCAGCAGCCTCTTCCAGAAATACCCGCATCTCTTCAGGGCGCGCCTCCACAATACGGCTAATGGTATTTTGTCCAATAATGGCATAAGCCCTGCCACCCAGACCGGTACCCAAAAACAAATCCGCCACATCACGACGGCGCACCACACTATTATTAATATAGTAAGTAGAGCCTTTATCACGCTCAATCACCCGTTTTACCGAAATTTCCGCATACTGCGACCATTCGCCAGCGGCGCTGCCTAAGCTATTATCAAACACCAGCTCTACGCTGGCACGCGAAATAGGCTTGCGATTACCGGAGCCATTAAAAATTACCGCATCCATCGCATCTGCGCGCATTTCTTTGGCAGACGACTCACCCAGCACCCAGCGCACAGACTCCATCACATTAGATTTGCCACAACCATTCGGGCCAACCACGCCCACACGCTGCCCGTGAATATGCAGCGTTGTCGGATCGACAAAAGATTTGAAACCTGAGAGTTTGAGATGGGTTAAACGCAAAATGAAGTTTTACTGATTAGGTTTGGATTAGGTTTAGTTTAGATTTGTATTTAGGGCGTTATAATAACGTTTTTTAAGCCAAAAGCTCTACTCTCTATCATGACCGATCTATCATTAGGTGCGAAACCAACCGCACAACCCTCTAAAACTTTAGAGACATTTGAAAGCCCAACCACTACACGTGATTTTCATATCCATATGGAAATCCCTGAGTTCACATGCTTATGCCCAAAGACAGGCCAGCCTGATTTTGCTGTCATTTATCTAGATTACATTCCGGACCAACTGTGTGTAGAGCTAAAAAGCCTAAAACTCTATATGTGGTCATTCCGCGATGAGGGCTGCTTCCATGAAGCGGTGACTAATCGCATCTTAGATGACTTGGTAGCAGCCACCCAGCCTAAATTTATGCGTGTAACCGCTAAATTTTATGTAAGGGGTGGTGTATTTACCAATGTGATTGCTGAACATCGCAAACCAGGTTGGCAGCCACAACCACGCGTTGAATTAACGCAGTTTGAAAGCCAATCTAACATCAGAGGTTAAGCGTAAACATCAATAAAGATAGGAGCGGCTTGGTTTGCGTATAAATTCTTTTAGATTTTGCACAAATTAACAGGAAAGTGATTGACAAGCCCCGCGCCCGTCTTTAATATGGCGCCTCGCTAACAATGCAACAACTTAGAACAATATGTTGTAGGTTTTGGGGGTATAGCTCAGCTGGGAGAGCGCTTGCATGGCATGCAAGAGGTCAGCGGTTCGATCCCGCTTACCTCCACCAAAAAGACTTACAAATCGCTTCGGTTTATAAGCAAATTGTTGTAAAATACTGCACTTGTTAGTTTAGCGGTAAATTCTTAGGTCCCCATCGTCTAGAGGCCTAGGACACCTCCCTTTCACGGAGGCGACCGGGGTTCGAATCCCCGTGGGGACGCCAAAATTTTTCTTAAAATTTGGCAATTTAAAGCAATAGCAGTAAACGGTAGTAATTCTTAGGTCCCCATCGTCTAGAGGCCTAGGACACCTCCCTTTCACGGAGGCGACCGGGGTTCGAATCCCCGTGGGGACGCCAATAAATTGGCAGTATAAACACAGAAGATTCAATCAAAGCAACCAGCACATGTTAACAATGTTCTGGTTTTTTCGTTCTTAACGTCCGCAATTACTCCAGCCTTTTATACCCAACTCATTCTTGTGTTATTTTTTGATTAACTAACCATGATTATCTTTCTGGCACGTATGCAAAAAACCATCCCTCATAGGCTGGTTGATTTTCAAAATATCGATACACTGGCCTGAAGTTTTTGGTTTTGAAAGGCTTTAAAGGTGATTTGCTGTACACCCCCAATACACCACCACTAGGCGCCTGCAATATACCCCAATCTGGAACTTGAGTAATTGGGTCAGCATAAATCTTTCTTAAATAACGCCGTGGTACAGGGAAGCGGTCATCTTTTAACAACGCCTCTAAATTTGGCGGGTACTGTTTAATCACACCAGGCGTTTGGTTGTAATAATTACCGATTGCCCGCCTGATAGTATCTCCCACTTTAAGTAGCTCCTGCTCCCTTTCGCGCTTTCTAGCTTCATTCCATTTAACGCCTGCCGCAGCTAATACTAGGCCGGCAATCATAATAAGTACAAGCAACCCAAATAAGATAAAACCAGCCCGCTGCTTACTACCAGTCTGCATAATTAGTACCGTCAGATGCAACCATATCAGCCCCACTGTGAATATCGTAAATTGCGCCCTTGTCTTCAACATCCAGCGGCGGAGAAAAAACCCAAGTCAACGTACTTTGGGTAATGGGGTCTTCTGGCACAGACCGTAAATACTTATACTGTACTAACTCCTCAATCGTTTCGGGATAAGCATTCTTGTCGCTATAAAACTTATCTATCGCGTCTCGCATAGTAATGAGATCATGTTTAAGGATTGCCTCTTTAGAACGATCAATCGAATTGAAATACCTAGGTGTTACCAAACTTAGCAGCGTGGCTATAATCGCTAGCACTACCAATACTTCTATCAGTGTAAAGCCTTGATTATTATTTTTCACGCGCATTACCATTCACGATAAGGTTGCTGATTAATGCCGATTTCATTGGAAAGTGAATGTACATCATAGACATCATCTCCTGCCTCTGGCGTTTGAAAGGAACTCATATAGCTACGCTTACCCCATGTTTCATCTGCACTTAAAGAGGTATCGTTTGAAAATGGGTCTCGCGGTATATTGCGCATAAAGTAAATCTTCCGTTTTTTTGGATCTTGAATATTTTCCACCCCGACAACCAACACCTTTAGTGATGGCGGATACCCTGACTGGTCAATAGACTTTTTAATCAGGCCATCATCCACAGCTTGTTTGTAGTGATCGATGGCATCACGAATTTGCCATAGGGATTTTTTTAGCTCCTGCTCCTTATTACGCTTTGCCGATAGCTGTACCATTGGCGCGGCAGAGCTCACAAGCAAGGCAAGCAGTAACAAAGATACCAATAACTCAATTAGCGTGAAGCCTTTGTATTTTATAAATGACTTAGGCATAGCCTGTTATCTCTGAGCATTAGCGCCAGCATTGGGTGCGCCATTCTCCTCCGCTGCTGGCTGCAACAATTGGTTGGCGAAGCTCTGGTCAACCTGCACCCTACCAGCCTGAATGGATTGTGGGGTTGGAGCCGGCGCTTGTGCAGGCGCAGTCTCCGCCGCAACTAACGCTGGCTCAGAAGCTTTTGCACCTCGGGTACTTATCGAATGGTTCACACCGGATGGAAACATGGTATAAACAGCATTGGCAGGCGCAATATTATGCAAAATACGTGGCGTAATCAGCAGAACAATTTCATTCTTACGCTTGTCGTTATTCTTATCCGTAAACAGTCTGCCGATGAAAGGCAAGCTAGATAGCCCGGGTACTTTGTTAGAAATGTTTTGCCCATCATCCCGGAATAGCCCAGCAAGAATCTGTGTCTCTCCATTTTTAAGTTGCAAGGTAGTATTCGCATTACGGCTACCAATGGTATAGGCCAACACGCCTGTGTCGGTTTTTACTTGGTCTGTGATATTGCTGACCTCCAGTCCTACTTTAATATTGACTTGGTCTTGTAACAGAATCGTGGGCTCCACATCCAACTTGATACCTACTTCAAGATAATTAACCGTTTGAGAAACAAAACCTGTGGAGTTTGCTACGCTGGTAAACACAGGAATTTTGTCACCTACATGAATTTTTGCTTTTTCACGATTTTTGACGCGGATTTGCGGATTAGCCAAAAGATTGGTATCGGTGTCCTGATGCAACAGATTTAGCGCTAATACAGGATCACTAATAGTAAAAACGCCCAGCCCAGAATTGAAGTTCTTAAGTTCAGCTAAAGACAACCTTCCTGGAGTGTTAGTCGAGACTCCATTGCTGCTTGTTTTACCTTGGACACCTACACTCACTTGTGAAGGATAGCGCACACCAATATTTTCTAAGCTTCTACGATTGATTTCCATCACTTCAACTTCCAACATTACTTCTGGCTCAATCAAGTCTTGCGAGGCAATTAGTTTTTCTGCAATTTCAATTGATTCAGCAGTATCACGCATGACCAAAGTATTAAGTTTCTCATCTATATAAACGTCTTTAGATTTGAGCACGGTTTTAATCAAGTTCATGGCACGCTTGGCATCTATGCTATTCAAATAAAAACTTCGTACGTACAGTTCTTGATACTCTTGGCTACGGCTCACTGGGTAAATCAGTAACGTATTGTCATTCAATACTTTTTTTGCAAGTTGATTGGTCGTCAAAATAACCTGTATCGCATCTTCAATAGGGGTATCACGTACAAAGATACTGGTGCGTTGATTATCACGTAGTTCTTGATCATAAGAAAAATTGATATTGGCAGCCTTACCTATAAATTCAAAAACAGATCTCACAGAAACATTTTTAAATTCCAATGTAATTGGTTTCTTAAATGCAGACTTAATCTGCGGGATAGCCGTTATTTTTCCTATGCGCTTATTTTCCATGTTCTCAAACAGTAGACGAGCGCCTTCGTGCTTACTGTCTTCTGCTAAGATAGCTCTTGTTAGGTTATGGGCAGAATCAATATCATCTTTATCAAAGGCATTTTTGGCATTTGCGAGCATCATGTCATGGTTCTGTGCTAAACCCAGCCTATAAGAGCCCTCCTGTGCTCTTTGGTTATTTGGGTCTAACATCAATACTTTTTTATAATTTGACTCTGCGTCTGTGAACAAGCCTTGCTGAGCTTGGTTATCTGCCAGCTTTAATAGGGTTGATAGCTGCAACTCTTGCTGCACCTTCAACATGCTTCGATATTGAGGATTATCTGGATACAAGGTAACCAATTGTTTTAGCTTATCTATACCTGCATCTACATCACCACTATTGATCAATAGCCTAGCTGCTTCATACGTTTGATTATCGTCATCTGATTTACTCTTTAGATGGTTAAAACCTGTACAACTTGTTGCAAAGGTCATCACAACCAAATAGGAAGTAAGTTTTTTTATATTCATATGCAATCTTTGCGTTGTGATTACCTTAATGAAAGTCTGGGAAAATGATAATTTCAACTTACTGCTCCAATTTGCATCTGCATCTCAATATTTAAAGGAATGTACTTAATCGTCATTAGCGGTGGAATAATGGCTTTAATTTCCCAACTATCCTCAAGCACATCACCCACTTTTACTGAATAATTCTTCTGCCCTTCTATCAGAAAGACCAGTATTTCACCGTCATCAACTAACTTACCGGCATATCTAAATGGATTTTCTGGCGGAAGTTCTATTTCTTGATCCACTGACTGTTGATTTAAATCATCTTGAGAAACAAACATCGTGAATATGTTTTCAGGTTCATCAACTATCTGTGCCCTACTAAACGCTGCACCATTGGAACTTATAAGGGATAAGTGATTAGTATCTAATGGTGCATCTTGTTTAACCAAACGCTCTTTGCGAGGTTTGGCTGTAACCGCCAGCTCATCATCAACATGATCTTGTTTAGACTCTACCCAATAACAAGCAATCACTGTCAACACTAGCACTACCCAAACTGCGTATTTCTTCGCCATGCCCATCAATTTATTCGTGCCTTTTTCGTAAATAGATAGTGAATTTGATATTGGCTTCAATCAAATCTGAGCCAACATTTTCTCGTTTCATGCTGATATCATTGAGTGCTACGGTAGGTAAGTTATTCAGCACTACATTAATAAATTGACGAATCTGCACATAACTACCCTGTACCGGAAGACTAATTTGGTACTTAATTAAGGTCGCTGAGAGAGATTGAGAGGAATATTCAACCTTGTTGGTGACGATACCTACACTGGTCGCAGCATGTAATATTTCAGTGATTTTGTTATTTGCTTCGTTTTTTTGAGGCAATAGTGCATAAAATTTCTGCTCAATATCAAACTGAGTGTCAGTCTTGATTCTTAGTTTATTGATATTAGGATTGGTTTTAAGCTCAAGAATATGGGCCGTTAGCGTCTTAATTCTACTTTCCTGAGGTCGAACAACCATGACCATTAACAACAAACTCACTAGCAATAACGACAAACCCAGCCAACCCGGCCAACCAAGTTGTCGTAACTTGTATTGCAACAACTCTCTAGAGAAAAACCTTGTGTTTACCATGCTGTTTCCACCACAAAATGCACTGCCGGCTGGCCGTTAACCTCTGCAGACTCTTGTGAAACTAGAGCCACGTTTTTAAGCATTTTTTGCTGGATTAAACTATCCACATAAGCCATCATGTTATCTACATCCAACGCCAAAGCGGTGATGCGCAGCGTTTGTTTTTTTATACTAGGCTCCACGGCAAGGAGTTTCACGGCATCGCTTTTCGTCGCCTCCAGCATCTTAAATATCGCATTCCACGGCAAGACTATCTCAGCGATTGCCGCATTTACAGCCGCAATATCATGCGTCTTTTGTGCGCTATTATTTACATTAACCTTTGGTAAATAACGCACAGACTTTGCACGACTAAGTGCATCGATATTGGCTTCCAACTTACGCGTGTCATTTAATAAAGATTGATGGTAATTAATTATCAAGCAGTTTATTAGCACTCCTGTCACCAATAACACCAACGCCGTTAAGTTGACTCTTTTTACTGCCAATGCATGATTCAAAGTAATAGTGCTCATGCCGCCACCCAGTTTTCAAAGCGCTTTTCAAGCTGTTGGTTGAGTAATTCAAAGTCATGTAATTTGATTTTGATATGACGACTATCAGCTTTATGAGCATTGCCAACCACAGGTGTTTTTCCATACCAAAATATTGGCAAGTGTGCATTGGTATTACTAATGACCCCCTCACGCTGAATGAGGTCATCCACCTGTTTAGCAACATCTTCTCCTGCTGCAATGTTTCTAATAAAACGCCACTCACCGTTATCTATTAACGATAGGCAAACACGATTAGACTCGATAACGACAAACCAAAAATGATGTTTATTTTTTTGTTTTTTAATATGCTTTAGCATCTGATTACCAGCCAGCATCAAATGCGGAGATATCGCATTAACATCAATGCCCTGTTGCTCAAATACCTGATGTAGCTCTTTCAACAATACAGAACATACGCCACTGGCAATCGATGCCTGACCAAATGCTGGTTCATCCATACATAAATCCCAAGCTTTAGCAGCCTCTCCATATGCAATCTTGAAGCGATGCTGCATATATGCCTGACGCTCACTTTCTATCGCAAGCTCCTTGCTCCATGGAATCACTGTATATTTAATCAAGTGGTTAGAAATGATCACTTTTGTGTATGTCCCACTTTTTGCAAGTACTTGCCAATATTTAGCCTGCAACACCTGTTTCAAGGTTAAAACTAGACCATTCCATTGCGCTACTTCATTCCCGTTTACTTCTTTTTTTTGTGGTAAATCAACAAACTGCTGATGCACCAACGCTTGTTTAAAACCACTCTTGAACGTTCTTTTTAAATGAAGTAGCAATACACGCTGTGGGTATATAAACACACGCAGCTCATCATTAAATACAGTGTTAAACCAGCGATGTAACACGATTGATCTCCTCTAATGTAGTTTCACCACGCCTTACCAGCGCTAGTGCTGCCTCGCGCATAGTGAGGGTACCGTTAGCACGTGCTGCCTCTTTAACCTTACGCACCGGTTCTCTGGTGACAATCAACTCTCTAATTTCATCGTTAAAACACAATAGCTCAGCGATTGCCTTACGTCCTTTATACCCAGTACCATGGCATTGCCCACATCCTTGGCCTTTTCTAAAGTTGAAGTCTTTCGCTTGTTCCGGCGTTAGGCCAGATTTACTAATGAGCAACGTATCAGGCGTATCTGCAACTGTGCAATTTGGGCAGTTAATACGCACCAAACGCTGCGCCATGATGCCGTTGATAGCCGATACAAAACTGTATGGATCTACATTCATGTTGGTAAAGCGACCAATGACATCAAACACGTTATTGGCGTGTACCGTGGTCAGCACCAAATGCCCTGTCAGTGCTGATTGCACGGCAATTTGCGCTGTTTCTGAATCACGAATTTCACCCACCATAATTTTGTCTGGGTCATGCCGCAAAATAGAACGTAACCCTCGGGCAAAGGTAAGTCCCTTTTTCTCATTGACTGGGATTTGCAGTACACCTGGCAGTTGATACTCAACCGGATCTTCAATCGTGACTATCTTGTCTTGCCCATGGTTTATTTCAGAAATAATGCCGTATAGCGTGGTAGTTTTACCACTACCGGTGGGTCCAGTAACCAACAACATGCCATATGGTTCTTCTGCCAACAATCTGAAGCGCGCCATGATTGACTCTTCAAAACCTAAGGTTTCTAGGCTCAACCCTTTAGCTTCGTCACTCAATGCCTTACGGTCTAGAATACGTAGCACGGCATCTTCACCGAAAACGCTAGGCATAATAGATACTCGCATATCCACCTCGCGTGGTTTACCATCACCGCTAGCTACCAGTACCTTAAAGCGCCCGTCTTGAGGCACCCTACGTTCTGCAATATCTAGCTCAGACATCACTTTAATGCGTGAAATAGCTTGCTCTGCCTGTGCTAAACCTTGGATACCCCCCTCTTGACTCAGCACCCCATCAATACGGTATTTAACTTTTAGGCCAGTTGGGTCTGTTTCCATATGAATGTCACTAGCGCCGGCTTTGAGTGCATCATAAAGTGTGGATCGCACAAACTTCACTACTGGGCTAGTATCTTCGCTAATTGAACGTAGGGAGATATCTTCAATCCCCTGATGTTCGGCGTGGTACTCAACTTGCTCAGCAGTTAAGCCATCCATAGCTCGCATGCTTTGCTCATGGTGACTGAGATACGCAGTTAAGTCTTTATGATGCGCAAGACTCCAAACTACAACCTCTGCATGACCATATCTAGAAATGATTAAATCTATTTTGGGCTGTAAATATGTGTCGAACGGGTTAGAGAACACCAGCTGCAATTGCCCATCATCATTGCGTAATGCTATGCAGCCAAGCTTGCCAGCCTCTGCGAATGGCAGCAAGGTGAAGTCTGGATGCAACTCATAAAGATGCAGTATGCTTAGTACTGGGTAGCGCATCATCTGTCCGAGCGCTACGACAAAATCATCGGAGTCTAAGCCGGATTCATTTTCAAGCACATCCAGCAAGTCTTGCTTGGTATTATTAGCAATAAGTCTGGCTTGGCATAACAGTTCAGGCGTCAGCTTAGGCTCGATACCCGCGCTTTTATTCATGGCATTAATATCCAAACCCATCTTATCGAGTGGCATGTTCATTGAATATTCCCCGCCAGCTCAAAAATAGGCATATACATCAGCACCACAACCAGCCCTACAACTAAACCAATAATAATCATCAGAACTGGCTCCAAAAGCTTGGTCAACCACTCTACTTTCCTACCTATCTCTTCATCATAGAACGCACCTATGCGCTCCATCATTTCGCCCATTTGCCCGGTGCGCTCACCTACACGCAACATGCGGATTGAGATTGAGGTCGTCATACCGTGCTGTTCCATAGCAACTGACATAGGCTTACCCTCACGCACATCAAAAGACACTTTATCTAAGCTAACTCGCAGTAAAGGTTGCAACAATGAAGACACCATGCTCATTGCCGTTACTAATGGAATACCACCACGCAACAACATGCCAAGTGTTCGGTAAAATCTAGCCAGCTGATAGATGCGCATGGTTTCGCCGAGCGCAGGAATCTGCCATACTTTAGCCATAATTGCGGCACGAACAAATGGCCTACTCAATATCAAGGCCAGCATCACCACACCAGAAACAAAAACCAAAAACACTTCGCTTCCATGCTCTTGCAATAATTGCCCCCAGCTTAATAATAGCTGTGACATCCAAGGTAAATCTGTACTGGCACTCTCATAAATAGTGCTGAATTTTGGTACTACATACCCCAACAAGAACAGCACTACCAGGCCGCCAACAATAATCAGCAGTACAGGATAAATAGAGGCTGTGATAATTTTTTTGCGCACAGCATCAATTTGAGTTTGGTAGGCCACATGTCTTGCTAGTGCTTGCACCATGTCACCTGTACGCTCACTCGCCCGAATTAAGGCGATATATAGCGGAGTAAAAACTTGAGGCACTTTTTCTAAAGCTGTCGATAACGGCAAGCCTTCAAATAAAGCGCCCATTACTTGATTAAGTATCGCCTTAGATTCAGCCTGCTGTTCCTTTTCTGCTAAAGCCTCAATGGCTTCTACCAAACTTAACCCAGATTCCAGCAATGCCAGTAGCTCCTGGCTAAACAGCATCAAATTAAATTTTGGCGCGGATGATTTAACCGTGAACAATGCCATACCTACGCTTTTGACATTCAGCACACTCAAGCCTTGAGACTCAGCTATAGCGCGTGCTTGCACAGCGTTACTTGCTTCCAAAGCGAGCAATCTCACCTCTTCACCCTGCGCTACTTTTAACTCGAACTTCATATGAATAGCCTATTCCCAGTTCACTACGTCAGCAGCTTCAGCAGTCCCACCACTCATACCATCGCTGCCCAATGACCATAAGTCATACTCCCCATGCTCACCTGGCATCTTGTACTGGTAAGGCTTACCCCACGGGTCGTTAGGTACCTTTTTCTTTAGGTATGGCCCCTGCCATTTGGCCTCGTTTGCCGGCGCTTCATTAAGCGCGGATAATCCATTATCTGTGCTTGGGTAATGGCCGTTATCTAAGCGGTATTGATCAATGGCTTTTTCTAAAGAATCGATCTGAGCCTTAGCCGTTTTCACTTCAGACTTACCAATCTGGGCAAAGTATTTAGGCCCTACATAGCCAGCAAGCAAACCAATAATGACCATGACGACCAATAGCTCCAACAAGGTAAAGCCATGTTGTGTTGATTTTGTTTGTTTCATATATGCCTCAATACCTTTCAATCGTTGCGCCAAATGGCACCAAGCCAGGTACCTCTACCTCTAACCAATCTTGCCCATTACCACCGGTGGTGCGTAGGCGAATGGCACCTTCTTTTTCTTCTGGCTGACGTTGCTCGCAGGTTGTTTTGATATACAACATAGATGTCATTTTTTTTGTTACCCCATCAGCATCGTCAAAACTAATGTCGGTAGTAAAATCTACCCAGTTTTCATTCATAGCCGCTGACTGGTTTTTGCTGATTGCTTTTGTGGGGGCTGGCGCGTCTTGTAAAGCTGGCAAGGTCAACCTGTTTTTGTCATATGGTACGGAGGTATAAGTTCTGCCAGCTCGAAACAAAGCCTCAGGCATGCCGTAATCTTTGCTAGGTTTTGGTTTCATAAAGTAAGCAATAGCAACTGGGCGTCCGGCAAAACCACCACGTGTGATATCGTTAATTTCCCAGCGCTTACCATTGGCTAAGGTTTGGTCTTTCATCAAAATATGGGTGCCAAAAATACATTCTTTGGTATCGTTGTTATGCCAAACGGTATCGGTCAAGGTGGCAAACTCCTCACCGCCTGCTGCGGCATAAGGTTCTGGGATAGGCACACCGCGGGAAATAATACCCACTAACGTAAAACCATCTATAGGCGCATTCATTGGGCTATCTGCAAGCTTATCGTCACTCACGGCACATTGGCCGAGCGAGCTTTGATTGCTATTACTGGCGTTTTTTTCACTCAATCCAAAGTTTGTGCTTGTGTCACATAAAACATAGGCTGAATTGGTATTGCCTATGGCTGGTAAGTTCACAAAACCACTTTGGCTGTCGTTAGCAACATCAGCACTTGCTGATAAATGCTGCATACAAAGCATTAAACCAAATAGGTAACAACTTCTTTTCATTTTTATCATCCAGGTCATTTATAAGGCTGGCAGAGCAAAGCCCCGCCAGCTTTTATCAAGCTAGTTCAAATCAAAACACTATTAGAAGTTAGCGTTAGCGCCACTACGTGCCAATCCTGAAGCCAAGATAGTGACCCATGGCTGTGTTTCTTGACCTGTTTGACGGATACGCACACTGTTAGCTAAGGATGCTGGTGCGGTAGAAGTACAAGCAGCACGTACGTACATCATTGGTGCATCTTGCTCAGTACCACCGTCCTCATCTACACCACCGGTAACATCAACAGTAAAATCCACCCAGTTAGTACGGATTTCACTCGTTTGTTGTGCTGCAGTTGGCGCTGTTGCACCTGGGCTAGAAGTTTGACCAACACCATTGATCTCTGTACCTGATGCTGGCACAGATGGACTATTGATTGGACGATGTACGAAGCCTGTTGCCACTAAAGTTTCATCAGATGGGTCAGCTTGCATTTGTACAGAAGTAAATGCACGGCCTACTCTATAAACTGCTGAATCCGATACTCCAGAACGGTAATAATAGCCTGCTGAAACATCCGTAGTAGCGCTAAACCCACCAAAAGCAAAGTCATTTACTTCCAGATACTGTTGGCCAGCTAAGCTACTGTTATAGTCAAAAGTAGTGCTGGTATCCATGGAGATTTGTTTACCGTAGATACACTCAGTATTTGCCGTGTTGCGGAAAGTACGTGATGTCATATAAGCGATGTTTTCACCATTGGCAGTAATCGCCACATTGGTTAGATCACTTAAGGTAACTTTACTAAAGCCTGAAACTGGGCTGGTATTGATATTTGCCGGGAACACAGCGCAATTATTATTCGCACCCGTGGTTGGCGCAGTAAAGCTACCCGCACCGTAGTTACCGGTTGCGTTACATGTAACCCATGCAGTTGTACCTGCTGGCTGATTAGTACCTGCTGAAACAGACAAGCCTGCTGCTGGCAATGAAACCAAGCCAGTTGCAAATGCTTGGCCAGACGTGCCCAAAACTGCGATCACTGCTAATTTAAGTAATTGACTCTTCATTACTTTATCTCCTAAAACAGTTACAATAAGCAGGCATTTGTGGCTGCCTACGACACCAATTCACCCAAATCAGCTAAAGGCCCTTGTAAGTTCTTAGGTTGATTCGAGTTGAACGCTCAAGTGGGCAGTTCGCAAATGCCCTTTCTTATTATTTATTTCGCTAACTTACTTCCCTATATCAAAGTCATACGTCAATGTGAAGTAGGCAGAGCGCGGTGCGCCCGTCGCCAAGAAGGTGCTGTTAGTCCAGTCTCTTGAGTTGTAATTAAAACCACTTACCGGATCGATGGCACCACGAATAGATGGTGCGAAGGCATTAATGCCTAAGCGCCCCCCACTGTAATAAGTGCGGTCGAACAAGTTATTAATCTGCAAGCCAGCTGTTAATCCTTTTGTAATTTTGTAAGAGGTATTGAAGTTAAATACTGCATAGCCTGGCGTTTTTCCTGAGTCTTTAAAATCTGGACGCGCTACCATGCACTGGAAATCAGTACCGCTTGTATTGCATATATCCTGTATGGGTTTAGCAGCCCCTTGACGGTGTGCGTTATTCTCATTGCCACGTACAAATGCTTCGGAGTGTATTATTGCTGTTAAGCCAATTTTCCAATCGGGGGTGACCTCATAACTCACACTAGCATTCAAGTTATGAAGGGGAACACCAGGCATGCGGTTACCCTTTTTCACTTTAATTTGCTGATAATCACTTATTGCATCACATTCTGGAGGACGGAAACTACCATTGCACCCCGCGTAATTCTGGACAGTGCCAGCTTCGCTATTGTGTGGACTACCCATACGGAAATCGGACTGAAATGTTGCGTCCGTCAACGAATAATTCAGTGCAAAGGTGGCTTTACCGACCTTACCTTTCAAACCCATTTCCAAGCCTTGGCGTCGTGTATCGCCGATATTTTGGAAAAAACTACGTTCCGGGCGGAATGCTACAAAGTAAATATCGTCTTGCAGATCCGTACGATATACGCTGGCATTCCATTCAATATTTTCCGTTAACTTGCCTCGAATACCAGTTTCAACAGTTTCTGATCGAACCTGTTTTAAATAAGGGTCGCCAGACATTGCGCTAGGCAAGCTACAGAAGCGATTCTCTGAAAGGGATCTAGCACGATATTTCTTTTCTCCAGTGACTGGGTCAGTGTAGTAAAGCACCGGTGAGTCATCGAATGCGCAGCCTAACTCAATCACGGTAGGGGTGCGTGCACCACGGCTCCAGTTACCATAGATATTGGTATTAGGGTTGGCTTGCCAAGTGGCACCTAAAGAAGGGTTAAAAGAATAATAATGGAACTCCTCATGCTCCCCTGCGCGCATACCACCTTTTCCTCCGGTTCGCTCCGGTGAGAATGGCACAATAAAGTTATCGAGGCCAGCCTGGCATTCACTACCTTCCACCACTCCATCACCATCAAGATCATGGCACACCTGAGCCTCGTCTATTGTATTAAGAAAAGCATTGGCACCTTTAATACCAAGAATATTATTGGTAGCTAGGTAGTTGTTAATGGTGGTGTAGTTATAACGTGCAGCACCTGTTAGGCTGAATGTTTCAACTGGTGTCCAAGTTTCGCTGAAATACACGCTTTTGGTAATGGAGTCACCTTTAAAGTCGTTCATTGAAATTGGATGCGTAGCGGCATAAAACTCATAACCCAAGCGGTCTGGTGCTAAAGCACCGCGGTGACTAGCATCAAACAAGCCCAGCATTTGGCTACTAGTGTAGGTGGTATCAGCAGCGTCATAGGATGCGCCTATCATGAACTTATGTTTTTCCAGATTCCAATTCAGTTGAAGCGCGGCACCGTCACTAACCTGATTGATATTAGTATTAGTGATAATCGCATTGGGCGTACCAACTACGTAGCCTGCCCCTCCACCTATGGTGCCATCGGCTTGTTTGCCACCTCCATCACGTTGAATTGGAAGGCCATTGCTATCCAACACCGGAAGAATAGGTACGCTTTCATATACTGAATTATCTTTATCTGAACCGGTAAATTTACTTGAACCATCAGGGTTGAGTGCTTCAGCAGCATTGACCACGCCAAACGGCACCAATAGCACATAATACCCACTACCATCCGTATAGTTGCCAGAGACAGCGCCACCTATTATTGCGTATGTATTTGACGCTCCAGTTTGCGGATGGGGATCACCATATTGAGAATTGCCAGGTGCAATATTTGCTTTGTTTTGCCAATAATTAACAGCAAACTGATAATAGGTACTTGGTAACGCAGCATTGAAAAATCCTGATACTGGTTGAGTTGAATAATCAACCGTATTAAGTATTGGGTTATAGGTCCAAGAAGGAATAGGTGTTACACCGTCCGCACCTACAGTCATACCCTGATTAGCATGGGCAAGCGCATTAAAATTTGAGCCCACAAGTGGTATGCCGTTAGAAAGACTGTTAGCACTACCGTCATCTAGGTAAAGTCGTTCACCATTGGTATCCAAAGCATTGCCATTGGCATCCGCCGCAATGTTGAATGGAACGGCATTATAATCAGGCAGGCCATCATTGTTGATATCTGCATAGCCTGGAATAACTTGCTCGCCAGGGGCCGGTCTTCTTGTAGCGTAGCCACCAAAATCCTGATTAATATCTGACGTTTTGCTCTTACGATTGCTGCTGCGCTTGTAGATTTGCCCTGTAACATTAAAGGTGTCCGTTACATCCCATAAACCAGTGAGTTGAAATTGCAGCAATTTATTCTTAGTTTGGTCCGGGCTGGTAAAAACTTTGCTAGGGTCTTGACGCGCCATCTCTGCTGGCAACACACCATTACCAATCAGGTCATTACCTGCGTACAGCGTAGATAATCCAATCTGCACCTTGTCATTGCGCCATTCACCCTTGGCAAATAATTGATTCACTTTACTAGGTGAATTGTCACGCCAACCATCTTCATTAAAAATATTAGCGGCAACAAAACCAGCAATCACGCCATTATTGCCACCGACACTACCTTGAATTTGTTTGCGGTTAAACGAGCCACCCAAAGCCTCAATGGTGCCTTCTTTAGCATCAAAACCACTCTTGGTACGCATAGATAATGCGCCACCCAGCGTACCTAAACCAAAGATAGGGTTGGAACCTGGGAAAACATCTAATCCAGATAAAGCGTTAAGCGGCAGCATGTCCCAGTTCACTACATCGCCAAATGGCTCGTTCACACGTACACCATCCAGAAACACGCTCAAACCTTGTGCGGTGCCGATTTGCGGTGAAGCAGTAAATCCACGATAGCTCACATCCATTTGAAATGGGTTGCTTTGATAGTCGTTCACATTGACAGACTGCAGCTTGGAGTTCATTAAGTCGGAGATGCTTAATGCATGTGAATCTTTAATTTCTTTAGCAGTAATACTTTGTACGTTGCCTGGAATCTCTTCTTTAGTGAGTGATAAACCACGCAACGGGCCTATTTCATAAAGGCGTTTGGCTCGAACTTGAATATCCTGAAGCTCAATACCTATTGGCAGGTCATTCTTGCCTT
This sequence comes from Methylotenera mobilis JLW8, assembly GCF_000023705.1. Taxonomy (NCBI): domain Bacteria; kingdom Pseudomonadati; phylum Pseudomonadota; class Betaproteobacteria; order Nitrosomonadales; family Methylophilaceae; genus Methylotenera; species Methylotenera mobilis. The sequence continues at coordinate 1,167,130 of NC_012968.1, read as the reverse complement.
TATCATCAGCCAAAGATTTCGCATACTCTTTAGCAGCAGGACTCGTGCCAACTGCGTTAGCATCACTCACCTTTCCTGATAGCAATATCTTTTTATTGGCACCATACTTTGTGGAAACCGAGGGCAGAACCACAGATTTACCAACATTAACACTACCAATTTCATTGACATCGTCAACTGATGGTTGAGTAAGGCTAGTAGCGGCATTATTTTTAGATGAGTTTTCTTCAGCCTGACCGTATTGTGAAAACGTAGATAAGATAATTAGCGGGATGGTTTTTAACTTAAAAGACAATAAACCTTTAGACGATTTTCTGTACAAACTCATTCTTACTTCATCCCCCTAGCTAATACACCTTAATATTGTTTTTGGTATAGAAATTCATGTGAATTTTTACCTATGCGCCAATTGCGCTAGCCAGCAAATATAAGGCTTAGGGGGAGTTTCGCGTAAGAGCGAGACTCCCGAGTTATACCGGGAGTTGCTCACTATTTATATCGGGATTTTTTCCCGAGTCAGTAACAAGCAAGAATGGGAGATGTGAATGAGCGAAACAATTAGCTGTAACTAATTTTAATGCCGCTGGAAACGTTTACTCCAGAATGACACCGTACCTAATTGCGAGCCGCACTAGCTCAACTGCATTGGTAATACCAAGTTTTTGTTTAAGAATGGTTTGGTAGTTCGCCACAGTTTTTTGGCTTACATTTAACATCAGCGCAATATCGTCAACCCCACTGCCCTCAGCCAGCAACCTGAATACCTCAAACTCTCTGGCTGATAGACGCTCGGTAGGGTCTGCCGCGCCAGCAAGTGACTGCATGACAATTTTTTGCGCAATATTGGGACTAATATAAGTTTTACCAGAGTTAGCCTCACGTACTGCCAATAGCAAATCATCGGCCAGCCCTGACTTTAAAACATAGCATTTGGCGCCAGCAGCAAGCGCCTGTGTGGCAAACGCGGTATTTTGATGCATAGTGAAAATGACTATTTTTGCTGATGGGTCACGCTGCAATATTCGCCTCAAGGCTTCTAGTCCGCCCAGCCCAGGCATGGAAATATCCATGACCATTACGTCTGCCGGAAACTCAGTGTAGAGTTGGCAAGCCTGCTCACCGCTATCGGCTTCCGCCACTACTTCAATATCACCACCAAGCTCTAATAAACGGCGTAACCCTGAACGCACAACATTGTGATCATCTACTAAAATGACCCTAATTTTGGTAATCATATTCCTGCCTTTAGCATAACTGGTAAACTGATGCATATCTCAACACCAGAAGATGGATTGGTATTGAGACTGAACGAGCCACTCAGCCCTTCTACACGTTCACGCATACCAGCCAAACCAAAACCTTGTGTGTTTAAAGTACGGTCAAAGCCTTGACCATTATCTTTGACCAGTAACTTCAAACGCCCAAGTTTCAATTCCACCTTAATCGTCACCAAGCGCGCTTTTGAATGTTTAGTCACGTTAGTTAAGCACTCTTGAACAATACGATAAGTAGTAATTGCCATTGTTTCATTCAGGCAGTTGACCTGACTAGAAATATTAATGCTGAGATTGACACCTCGATTACGCTGTCGCCAGTTGTCGATAAGCTCATTTAATGATGCATGTAGCCCCAGCTCATCCAGCACCGCTGGTCTCAAGCGCTGCAACATCTGTCTGACTATTTCCATCATTTGTCTAGCGACAATACTAATAGCCTGCGCGCTTTCATAAGTGGATGTCAGGTCATTTGCCTTAAGTATGGCCGATGCATCAATATTGATAGCAGTTAAATGCTGCCCGATTTCATCATGCAAATCATGGGCGATATTTTTACGTTCATCTTCTTGCAGCCTAATTAATTGGGTTGTAAGGCGGTGGTTGTTCAATATACTGTTTTCTAAGGTCTGAGCCATGGCATTGAATTTACTGCTAACACTGGAAAGCTCGGGGAGAGAAAACAAGGGTAAACGTGCACCCCAATTCCCATGTTCAAGCTCGGTGAGGGCATTCAGTATAGTATTTAATGGACGTAGGGCTCGGTTTACCGCCCAATAAATCATGCCATTAACTACGATAAAAAATAGTAAACCCAAGCTTAATAAACCTAAGGTGTCATGCCATATTTCAGCAATCTCATAGGATGGATCAGGCGTAATCACAAGCTCACCTAGCATGCGGTTATTGATAACAATTGGGCGGCGCGTAGTCTTTAATGAAGACGAAACCTTACCCATTAATTTTCCAAACCAAGCTGGGGGTAATGTGCTTCCATGGCCGGCAGGTGGACGATTGCTATCGCGCAGATTACCTTGCGCATCAAAAAACTCAATACGCAAATGGCGTACGTTATCTAAGCTTTGCAAACGAAAGATATCCACCCTATTTTTATCGCTATTATTCGCCCATGTGTAATCTGAGACATAATGCAGTAACTCAGCATCTAGTAAATGCAATGCTAAAACCGTGGTGGAATCGACCTCCGCCCTGACATCCTCTCGGGCATTATCAATCATCATCCCTGCCCCTATCAGCATAACTAACGCCAATATCAAGGTAATAATTAAATTAATCCTGAGTTTTAAATTCATGTTATTTTTCTTTTTTTTAGTCTATCTTTTTAAATTTTAAATAACTTTAAAAACATTATTTTTAGATCAGCTTTTTATTAAAGCCACATCTATGCCAACGTAAAGAAAATACACTAACCATATGTATTTATTAATTTAATTAATTGATTCAGGCTGGCGTTATAACGTGACTTATGGCTCTATTCAGCCTAATGCTGGCTGAAATCAACAAACAAGATAACTCACTAACAGATGATGATCACTTTTGTACGGCAGTCATCTAATAAAGAGCAATTTTTGTGGGAACACTTAAACTGAAGCACATCATCGGATGTTTGAAAACCAACTCATCAGATTCAAATGGTGTGTGTGGTATCGTACAGATTAGGTTTGCTAACATCTGCGAACATATAACGCTCCTAGTACGTGAAAACGTTACTCAAAATAAATAGGAGAATGAATATGATAGAAATGGTAAATACTTTTGCCAAGGTAAGCAGGCAACCAGTACCGTATAAAGTAGTGGCAAGGCGTCTGGGGGATGTAGCCCAGCGCCATGTCTACACTCGCTTGGCACATGATTTGATTAGCTGGGATGTTAAACGCAACATTGCTCAGATGTGCGCGGACGCATGATACTGGCAAGACAAAACAAGTGAAGTCAGATAACGCAGTATTGCCATAGCATACCAGCTAAAATCAGCGCACATGCGTAATCAACCTTGGCTGTATTTAGGTTTGGTGGCATTTACATAAGCCCTTGCTTTTCTGAAGTATCAAGCGCAAGGTATAGCAACACCGACAAGCACATGCTTCTGGCACAAATAATGTGCATAGTGCAGAACTAAACGCCCTTCCAGTACTAGCTATCCAATACTCTTCGATAGTTGACTGCTCACGCCACTCAGCATCGCCATTGCGGCAATACTGATGTCAGCAACGATTATCGACTCCAAGCCACCCAACCGATTAAGAATAGGCAACGATACCGTCAAACAAAAATCTTCTGTCGCTGTTGATAAGTAAATATTCGAGATATACGGCTTGAGCGCTTCATGCGCTGCGCTGTAATAAGCTTGTTGGCTACGATCAACTCCTGCCCCACCCGCTTTAATCTTGCCGTACATGTTCGGGTTAATCCAATTAGGATAGCGCTGTACTCCATCAGCGTTAAGCTCAAATACCACCTCAAAAAATGGATAATCAGTAAAGCAGCTATCCATACAGTGTGAATCTTCCGAGCGACGATATGTAAGTAGGGATTGCAATGCCTCCAACGCGCGTGCCTGCCAATCGGAATGCACCTCATGCTCTGGTACTACCAACCTAGGCGTCGCTTCTTCCACCACAATGATACTGCCAATGTTAGATTTTCCTATTTTTTTCAGGTAAGCGGCACGCTCTGCAGCCGCAACACTATTAGATAGTGCACCCTGACTGCCATTGACGACTGCAATTGAGATACTGGCAACGGGATGCTCGCAGCCATCTTCTGTGGTAAAAAATCCACGCTCTAGGTCTGATGCGTCATATAAGTGACTGGCAAGGTCTTGAAAATGATAGATGACATCCAGCAACTTGTCTTCAAGGCTTGTATTGATGTGATCAAGAATCAACACAAAATCATCACCGCCAATATGGCCTACTAATATTCCTGCAGCACCAAGAAACTCTTGCCGGACTATTTCGGATAATAAACGAATCATGGCATCGCCACGGATAAACCCATACCTGTCGTTGTAAGCCTTAAAGTGATCAAGATCAATATAGACTAATACTGTGTTGGGGTTGTTGCGTAAGCTGACATCTAGCGATTGTCGTAATGTTGGCCCTGTGGTCAGCTGGCTAAGTGGATGCAGGCTAGCAGTACTCATCTTGCGGCTGATTAGCTGCGCCATGATTTCCAGTGGCTGTAAAATGCCGATATATATGCCATCATCACCCACCATAATCCAGGGTTCGGCATCACCACGCTCCAGATAGAGCCCGCGCGCCAATAATGAAGATGGAGTACGGCTGTTAACCATCTTCGGCAATGCATCACAATAAGCCCCCAATGAGTTACTACGCTGGGTAAATACTTTGCCACGCCTGAGTAAGCCGATAGGCCGCAAATTATCCAGCACCACAGCAATTTCGGTATCTGGGTGCTTCCGGAAAAGGGCTCGGGCCTCTTCAATGGAAGTATTAACCTCTATCGTTAGCCCGCGCATTACAAACTCGCCAATTCTGAACTCATCTGAAATATGCGAGCGATGCGCCTCATCCTGTTTAGGCAACTCTGTTACCGACCGGGTCGGCTTACTTTCTGGTTTTGCAAAGTAATAGCCTTGTGCATAGGCAAGCCCCAAATCTAGGCAGAAGTTGATATCCTCAACGCGCTCCAAGCCCTCAGCCACCACAGTACAGCCAAGTCTTTGCGCCATGGAGATAATGGCTTCCAGCAAGACCGTACGCACACGGCTACCTTGTGCTTCGTGGACAATTGCGCGATCAATTTTTATATAGTCAGCACGAACAGCGGCTAATGTACGTAAGCCATTGAAGCCAGAGCCCATATCATCCAGTGCGATACGCAGGCCGTGGGCACGAATTTCATCGCAGCACTCCGATAAAAGCTCGGGAGATACTTTCTCACTTTCAACAATTTCAATCACAACCTCACGTTGTTCAATGCCATATTTATTGATGGTTTCCAGCATCATGGACAACCAGCGCTTTTTCATCATGGTTTGCGGTAGCACATTAATGAAAATAGGCGTGCCTGGTGCAATTGAATGCGCTTTTCCAACCAAAGCACTTTGCTGACAAGCAATATCCAGCTCTTCGCTACATTTCAGTTGGTTCGCCAACTTAAATGACTCTTCGCCATTCAGCAACTCGCCTGATGGATTCTTGATGCGACACAAAGCCTCATAGGCGAAAATTTTTCCGTTCTGGGCAAAATCAACAATAGGCTGGAAATATATCTGCACATGTAGACCAATGTCATCTAGCAACCATGAGTGCAGGCGTCTGGTATAAAAGGTGTTGAATGGCAGTATGGCCGGAATCACTGCTGCAGGATCTACCGGGCTATTATCTTTTGCGACCATCACATAAGAATTATCAAGCAGCTGTTCCGGTAGCTTATCCGCAAGCTGGTTGAGCGTGTGCGTTAATGACTCCTCATCATCGAAGTCAAAAATTAAAACAGTCTTTTCAGGGTTATGTGTATGCGTTAAATTAAGGTTGGCAAGATCAAAGGTCTGATCTGATGTATTTAAATATAATTTCATGCGCTAGTTGTTCTTTTCTATGATCAAAAATCAAAGAATAACTAAGCAATAACTGCGCCAATACCCACGGTATGCATACCAAAAGCTTAAGCCAACAAAGATGGTTTAAGCTTTTGGGATAGAAAAAGAGAAACCAACGAATTAACGAACGCCCCAGCCAACTGTAATTCACAGCGTTTGCTGCGCTCCACCTTAGTGCCTGGCTTGCAAGGCGAATTACCCAAAACTTTCAAATCTACAGGTAAAGGCAACATTACATCGCAAAAGAGTAATCAGTTAAATCGCATATAAATGCCAAAATTCGGTGAGCATTAGCCTTCAAGCTCACCGAATCAATGCATCAACGCACCATTAAATGATATGGTTCAGGCTTTCTGGCCCAAACACCTCTCTATGTATCATGCTAGGGTCAACGCCAAGCTCAAGTAACGCATCTCGCTGATCGTCCATAAAGGATTGCGGTCCGCAGATGTAATAAATGCCATCTTTAAAGTCTGCCGAAATATGCGCTGACAAGTCCATACGCCCTTCTTGCTCGTCTGCATGCTGTTTTTTTGATTCATTTAAAAAGAAAACCGTTTTAAGCTGATTTAATTCATCTTTAGCTTGTTGGATTTCGTCTAAATGCGCGATGCTAGCGCGGCTTCTGGCAGCGTGGGCAAATAATACCTTTCGGGTTGGGTTGTTAATAGAAATTTCTTTAACCATTGAAATCATCGGAGTAATACCAACGCCGGCGGAAATTAATCCTATCGGCTGCTGCGCCAAGACATCTGGGGTAAAGTTGCCACATGGATAGCTGATATCAACCACACTACCCACCCGCACATGCTGATGCAGCCAGTTTGATACATTACCGCGTGGCTTGTATTCATCGCCTTTTTCACGCTTAACTGTAATTTTATAGGTGTTATCCTGATTCGCATCAGACAAACTATATTGTCTGATTTGCCTTAAATTAAGCTCTTCAATATGCACAGCCACACTAATGTATTGACCAGGTTTAAATTTAGGCAATGCTAAGCCGCTTTCTGCCTGCAGGGTGAAAGTCACCACATCATCGGATTGATGCTGTTTATCGACCACTTTTACTTTAAGCCACTCATCTGGCTGCTGATTATTCTGTTGATACAACTTCGCTTCTGCATCGATTAGTGCATCGGCTAGCAGTCCATAAGCCTCTTCCCATGCTGCTAATAGCTCAGGCGTTGCCGCATCACCTAGCACCCCTTTGATCGCGCCAATCAAATTACTGCCTACGATTGGATAATGCTCAGCCTTAATACCCACAGATACGTGCTTATGTACAATACGTTCAATCACTGGCGCCAAGGCTGCGCTGTTTTCAATATTAGCGGCATAAGCAAATACGGCAGCGGCTAATGATTGCTGTTGAGAGCCATTGGCTTGGTTACCCATGTTAAAGAGATTTTTCAGCTCAGGGTGTGATGCAAACATATTCTTATAAAACAATGTGGTAATTGCAAGACCATGCTGCCTGAGCACAGGAACGCTGGCGTCTATATAGGGTTTTGCTGCTGCTGATAACATAACTATCTCCTTATTAAGTTGCATTTAAAATGCTACATTTAAAATCTAAAAAAACACTCGTTCGAGTGTTGGTTAAATCCGAGCTGTAATTAAAACCAGCTAATTACGTTTAGCCAATGGTACCTGGCTACTTGCGACCCGTTAACAAAACTTAGCTGCCTAGGTTTGATTGCGCAAGATATTAGGCGACAAAGCGTTGATGCAATTTAATCACCGCTTGCTGTGTTTTTTGATCCACGATGCTTTGCAACGTGTATTTATTCATTTCCTCATAAAAGCTCTGTAAGCCGTGGTCCAAAATCTCTTTCAAATTACACTGGCCGCTCAAAACACAAGGCGGCTCACTGCAATTGATTAATGAGGTTTTATTCTCGAGCTCTCTTAAAACATTTCCCAGCTTTAGCTCAGATGGCTGAATACCAAGTCTTAAACCACCACTACGTCCACGCGTAGCGGAAACCCACTTTAACTTATTTAACCTAGCCACCACTTTAATCAGATGATTCCTCGGCACATCAAACTGCTGTGCAATCTCATTAATCGTGACCATAGAGTCGCCCACCTCTTGCGTGAGGTACATCAACACTCTTAAACTAAGATCAGTGAATTTGGTAATTTGCATATGAGAGATTCATTTTATATATGTTGCATTTAATATGCAACATATAGTCAATTAAAAAATAATACGTTAGAGAACTAAGCATGTTTTAAAAGCGGGATATAACATAACTAGATTGACAGTTAATTGTAGTTCAATGATGATTAATATTGCTATCTGCTGAAAATAATAACTTTTTACTAATTGATATGCATCAATTTATTTTCAAAGTAAATTAACTAACATGGCATAACATGCAGTCCAGATTCACTCTGTCCATGTGTTTTTTAATTCAATGCAGTAAATACTGGGGGAACGAGAAAATCATGAAAAAGATACCGCTTTTAGTACTGGGAGCTGCACTTTGTATGGCCAACATAGCTGTAGCAGCAACGGTTACCAAATCCAACAGCGACAAAGTGATTGGTCAAGAAACTGCAGTGCTGACCGATGCACCCGCCGTGCCTCCGCGCATTACCAGAAAACATGCCACTAAAGTTATCGTTAACCTTGAAGTGAAAGAACTGGAAGGCCGCCTTGCAGACGGCGTCAGCTATACTTTCTGGACTTTTGGCGGAAAAGTGCCTGGTAAGTTTATCCGCATTCGTGAGGGTGATGATGTTGAGTTTCACCTGAACAATCACCCTGATAACAAAATGCCGCACAACATCGACCTGCATGCAGTTACCGGCCCGGGTGGCGGCGCAGCGGCCTCTCTTACTGCTCCTGGTCATAGCTCGGTATTTTCATTCAAGGCGCTTAACCCTGGGCTATATGTATATCACTGCGCAACCGCACCTGTAGCCATGCACGTAGCTAACGGCATGTATGGGCTGATTCTTGTGGAGCCTAAAGCCGGCATGTCTAAAGTTGACCACGAGTTTTACGTCATGCAAGGGGACTTTTACACTCAGGGCAAAAACGGTGAACAAGGCTTGCAAGCATTCAGCATGGCTAAAGCAATTGATGAAAAACCTGAATATGTGGTGTTTAACGGTGCGGCTGGCGCATTGACTGGCGACAATGCGCTGAAAGCGAAAAAAGGCGACACTGTGCGGCTATTTGTTGGTGTTGGTGGCCCTAACCTAACCTCATCTTTTCACGTGATTGGTGAGATATTCGATAAAGTTAACCATGAGGGCAACACTGCCGCCCCTGCCAAAAACATACAAACGACAATGATTCCAGCAGGCGGTGCCGCCTATATGGAGTTTAAAGTGAACGTGCCTGGCACCTACATCATGGTAGACCACTCATTAACCCGAGCCTTTAATAAAGGCGCGTTAGGCATGCTAAAAGTATCTGGTGATGAAGATAAAACCATCTACTCAGGAAAAATGACTGATGAGGTTTACTTGCCTGAAGGTACTAGCATGAGAAATGCAGAAAGATCTCAAGCACAGGCACCTACTGCCAAAACCAAAGCAGACCGCGTAAAACTGGGTGAAGCTATCTACAATAACAACTGTGCGGCTTGCCACCAAACTACCGGTGTGGGTGTACCACAAGCATTCCCTCCCCTAGCAAAATCAGATTACTTGCTTAACGGCAAAGCACCTACCATCAAGGCAGTTACTGGTGGCTTACAGGGAAAACTGGTTGTTAACGGTAATGAGTACAATGGCGTGATGCCGGCATGGACCCTCAGCGATGAGGAGGTTGCCAATGTACTGACTTACATTTACAGCAGCTGGGGTAATAGCGGCGATGAGGTCACACCAGAAGAGGTGAAACAGCATCGTGTAGCACCTGTAAAACATGTCGAGTAACAGATTAAAACTCGCAACCCTGATAGCACTACCTGCCGCCCTTATTTACGGGGCGGCGGTATCTGCGGAAGAAATGGTAATGATTCCGCAAGGAAGTTTCACTCCTTTCTTTCTGAAGAAAGATTCGGCAAATAGCAGTACGGCAAGCAAAGTAAAAGTTGATGCATTCTGGATGGATGCCGCCCCTGTTACCAATCGCGAGTTTCAGGCCTTTGTAGGCCAACATCCGGACTGGCATCCGGCAAATGTCAAAAAGATATTTTCTGACTCACACTATCTAGAGCACTGGAAAAGCATACAAGGTGCGACTGATACAGCAAACCCAGATACACTCAACTTAGATGCCCCAGTAGTTAATGTGTCATGGTTTGCAGCCACGGCGTATTGCGAGGCACAGAATAAACGCATGCCATCGACCGATGAGTGGGAATACACCCTCAACGACAATGATCGGGATAAAGAAAACCTGCAGAAACAGATTATTGGTTGGTACTCAGTTCCTAACAGAGCGCCATTAGCCGTTAAAAGCCAGCCAGCCAATGGGTTTGCAGTGTTTGATATGGCAGGCCTAATTTGGGAGTGGACTGCAGATTTTAACAGCTATATGGCGCCACCTGACACTAGAAACTCTGGCGACAAGACCCTGTTTTGCGGAAGCGGCAGCCTGAACGCTAGCAACCTTGATGATTATGCTGCATTTATGCGGTACTCTTACCGTGAAAGCCTGAAAGGTAATTTTACAGGTAAAAACTTAGGATTCCGCTGTGCAAAAGATGCAAAGGATGAAAAATGAAAAAAACGCTAAAACATACACTCCTGTTGTCATTCATACTGGCTAGCACCTCTCCAGCATTTGCCGATAACCATGAGCATCACCATCACTCGCAGCAAACGGCAGTCTCAGCGGCCAGCACTGACTCTGTCTTCAATATCACAGACGATTGGACTGCGGCAAATGGCACTACTTTTCAGCTGAGCGCATTGGGAGGCAAGCCAACCGTGGTAGCCATGGTCTACACCTCATGCCAGTATGTTTGCCCTCTTACCGTGCAAAATATCAAACGCATAGAGCGTTCATTGAGCGCCGCACAGGCCACAAATGCTAACTTTGCCCTATTCTCGCTGGACCCGGAGCGCGACACCCCAGCAAAATTGGCAGAGTTTGCCAAGCTGCATGGCATCAACACTCCGTCTTGGACTTTAGCGCAAGGCAGTGCTGGCTCTATACGCAAGCTGGCAGTCACGCTAGGCGTTAAATACAAAAAAGTAGAGTCTGGTGATTATGAACATGATGCGACTATTTTTATTCTAGATAAGGACGGTGTGGTCAAATATCAGGCCGATGCTATGAGTAAAAATATGAATGGTGCATCAGATGCACTCAAAGTATTATTGAAGTGAATACGGATGACTCTAAACGCTAACCAACTTAACTTTAGTCAACTAAACATAGATGAACAGCGCATCTACTCTGCACTGCAATTGGTAATAGACCCAGAAATCGGCGAGAACCTGATCGACCTTGGCTTAATTTATGGCATTCAAATCCAGGACAACATTGCCAAGGTGACTTTTACTATGACTTCTCAGGCATGCCCGATGTCAGAAATGGTGATTGAAAACATACATGATGCAGTGAACCAAACACTGGCAGACAACATGGTGTTGGAACTGGATTTGGTTTGGGAACCCGCGTGGGAACCAGAGTTGATGAGCGCACAGGCAAAACAACGACTGGGCTGGGACTAAACAGATTACTATACAGCGCTATAGTACTACACTGACTCATAGTACAACTTCACTATAGGTACAAACTCAAGGTACACTTCACCAGCGCAATAGCCAGCCAACTACTAACATCTTTTTATGCAAACCAATCTCGCCGTGCACTATCGCATCCCAATGTTGATCGTAGGCTTCATCAGCCTGATATGTGGCATGTATGTCGGCTTGATCCGCTTAGGCTGGAGCTTGCCTGTATCCTCTACTACACATTTAGCGCTGCACGCGCCACTGATGGTATGCGGCTTTTTGGGTACTGTAATCTGCCTAGAGCGCGCAGTAGCCATCGGCGAGCGCTGGGCCTATCTGGCGCCATTATCCTCTGCCGTCGGCGTAGTTCTCATGACTGCAAATGCGGAGTCTTCCATGGCAGTAGTACTGATTTTTATCGCCAGTGCACTACTGAGCCTAGTCTCTCTGAAAATACTTGTTAAGCAACGCGAGCTCTTCACTTTTACATTACTCCTCGCCGCCTTGTGCTGGTGTATAGGCTGCTTGCTATGGTTGGCAGGCTTTAGTCTTGCCCGTATCATGCCTTGGTGGATAGGCTTCTTAATCATTACCATCGTCGGCGAGCGCCTGGAGTTATCTAGATTTATGCGCCCTAGCCAGGGCAGCAAATTACTTTTTATATTAGCTCTTTTATTGTTCTTTGAAGGGGCAACGCGCGCCTCGTTCAGCGCATGGCCTAACTTTCAACTACTTTCCGTGGCATTGGTCGTAATGACCTTATGGCTGATGCGTCATGACATCGTGCGCCACGCTATCCGCCAACAGGGGCTCACGCGCTATATTGCGATCGCCCTATGCAGCGGCTATGTCTGGTTATTAACTGCTGGCATTATTGGCTTAAGTTGGCCGGTGTTAACTGCTGGCTCTAGCTATGATGCCTTCAGCCACAGTATTTTTATCGGTTTTGTATTTTCTATGATATTCGGCCATGCTCCGCTTATCTTTCCGGCCATCACCAAAATAAAAATTCCTTACCATGCCAGCTTCTATCTGCCATTGGCACTACTGCATACTTCATTACTGGCAAGGGTAGTCGGTGACTTTCTATATCTACCTGCACTGCGCAAAGCTGGCGGCCTAATGCATGTGGTAGCCATAACCCTGTTTATACTGGTATTAGCTACAGCGGCACTGCGCAATAAAAAAGTAGGCGCATCTACAAAATAGCTGCATAATCCAAGCCCACTAGTTAACAACATTACCAGTTAATTAGATTAACAGTTAAAAAGGCGCGTAGATGAGTAAGCTGTTCATTTCCCAAGCTTTGTCAGCATTCTTTATGTTCAAGGAACTCAGTGCTGAACAAATCACCAGCATTGCAGAGCACTCTCAGCTGATTGATTACCCTAAGGGCACCTCCGTTTTTAACCGGGGAGAGGCTGCCGTTGGTCTTTACATTTTATTGAAGGGCCAATTAAAGCTGGGGGTTACCTCACCGCAAGGTAGTGAAAAAATCATCAGCATCGTCTCTCCGGGTGATAGCTTTGGCGAGGCTATTTTATTTCTGGAGCGCCAGTTTCCGGTATACGCGCAAGCCACGCTAGACTCTCAAGTATTATTGGTGCCTAAAAGTCTGATTTTTTCTATGCTGGACAACGACACCATGTTTGCACGCAAAATGCTGGCGGGGCTCTCGGTGCGGATGCACCAACTAGTGCAGGATATTGAAATGCTATCGTTGCAATCGTGTACCCAACGCTTTATCGGCTATTTATTACAGATTAGTGCTGATGCTACCGATGCCAGCAACATCACCCTACCGGCAAGTAAATCCACCATTGCCTCCCTGCTCAACCTGACCCCAGAAACCTTATCGCGCACCATGGCAAAACTACAGCAGCTAGGTTTAATCGAGGTAAATGGTAAGGATGTGATGATTATTGATGTGAAAAAACTGCGCAGTTACGACTTAGGCACTTAACGTGTCATTTGTGCGTACAGCAGCGGTAGCTCTTTAGGCAGGTCTTCAGGATTGCGAATCACCACATAACCGCCAGCACCAAACAAATGCGGCAGGTAATCACTAGCTTCTGTATCAATCGTGACGCAGAACGGCCGTAACCCTAGCTTTCTCGCCTCAATCAGGGCCACACGCGTATCCTCAATACCGTAGCGCCCTTCATACTGGTCTAAATCATTGGGCTTGCCATCAGTCAGTATTAGCAGCAAACGCTGCCGCTTTTTCTGCTGTGCCAATAAACTGGAAGCCTGCCTGATGGCCGCACCCATGCGCGTGTAATAGCCGGGTTTAATGGCAGTAATGCGGCCGCGCACTTGATTACTGTATTTTTCATCAAAGCCTTTAATGTAATGAAAGCGCACATGGCTACGTTTGAGAGAAGAAAAACCATAAAGTGCAAAGCTATCACCAGTGGCGGTAAGCGCCTCTGAAAATAACAATAAACTATCTCGAATTACATCAACGACACGGGCGTGATTAGAAACATAAGCATCGGTAGAAAGTGACAAGTCAGCCAGCAATAGGCAAGCAAGATCACGCTCCTGATTCACCTGCGCGCGGTAAAGCCCATGTTCAGAAGTTGGCATGGTACTGTTTCTTTCAGAGGTAAGCTGCACCCAGGCGTCCAGGTCTAGCTCCTCGCCATCTTGCTGACCTCTAAGCCAGTGCCTAGTTGGCGTTAGCGCCTGAAACTGACGTCTTAAACGATTAGCTGTGTTTTTTAAGTTATGCGGTAGCTCGCAAGGTTTAGCATCTGTGGCGATTAGCTGCTGTAAGCTACAGTAGTCAGGCTGCAACACCTGTTTTTTCCAATTCCACTCCGGCAATAATACGCCCTCACCCAGCGGCGTATCATCCGCAGCACTAGCTGGCAAATCCAAATCAAATCTGACATTGGCAGCGCTAGTCTTACCATCACGGGCAATGGTGAGGTTATCCATGTCTTCAGCCGCCAGTTGTGCAGTTTCAGCATCGTCCTCCTCATCCTGCGGGCGACTCACTTTCACAAACTCAGACCATGAAAACAAGCTCTCAGCGCGAAACATCATCAGAAAGCCGTTTTTATCTTCCACTGCGTCAGTACGTTGTGCCAGATGTTTACGCCGATTTTTTTTCTGCGTGGTCTGGCCAGCTTGCTCAGGAGAGCCGGTACCAGCAACAGATGAAGTCACACTAACAGGGGGATTAGGATGAGGCCACAATGGTACTGGCTGAAACGGACGCTTTGCCAGCGTAATCTCAGTAATCGTACCTGGGTATTGCAATGCTTGCCTGATTGCATGTTCCTGCGCGGCTTCATCTGCCGGTAGCTTATGCGGTGGAGTACGCATAGCAAGCAAAGCCTCGACCAGCCGAGTGTAGCGCCCCTGTAAGCCGGGAAACCGTTGCAAGGTACTTTGAGTAGCGTGCTGGTTTCTAACAATCCATGGTTGATTACTATCGCTATCTACTGCGGCCAGAGCTACCAGCCAGAAGTAAAGGTCACGATTTAGTGCATATTCGGCAAACAAATCTATCTGCGATGGTAAGCGTAGCACCTCACCATCGCGCCATGACAACTCGATTTTTTCACCACTGCCAGCCATACGCTGTAGCAAGCGCCGGCGCGCACCGTGACGTATAGCCGGTGCGGCTGAAATGCCAAGCCCTGAGTCTCCGCCTAACGCCCTAAAAAATATAGCAGCTGATTTGGCAATATCATCCAGCTTAACGGCAGCTGCAGCATGACGCTTTTCTGCTGCGCCGGTAATCAGGCGATCCCACAGCTCTCCTACATACTCTTCCATTAACGGCCAAAGGTGGCGCTCACCACCTCGCTCAAGGCAACTGCAGTTTCGGTATCATCGGTTAAAGTTTCCACCAATGCGGCACGGCAAGCACGTACCGGGTCATAACCATCTTTAATCAAGGTTGCCGCATACACCAGGAGGCGGGTGCTGGCTACTTCTTCCAGATCATGATCACGCAGTGCTCTGAATGCACCCGCAATAGAGACCAGCCGTTTTGCGGTCATGCTATCAATACCGGTTTCTCCAACCAGTACAGCCTCCTCTTGCGCCGCTGTTGGGAAATCAAACGTTAGCGATACAAAACGCTGCCGTGTCGAAGGCTTCATGCCTTTTAGAAAATTTTGATAGCCCGGATTATACGAAACCACCAGCATAAACGATGGCGGCGCCTGCAATAGCTCGCCAGTACGGTCTATCGGCAGCATACGTCTGTCATCCGCCAGCGGGTGCAGCACAACCGTGGTATCTTTACGCGCCTCCACCACCTCATCCAAATAACAAATACCGCCTTCACGCACCGCGCGAGTTAACGGCCCATCATTCCAGATAGTTTCACCATCGCCTATCAAGTGCCGCCCTACCAAATCTGCCGCGGTCAAATCATCATGACAGGCCACCGTATGCAGTGGCAAACCAAGGCGCGCCGCCATATGTGAAACAAAGCGTGTTTTACCACAACCAGTGGGGCCTTTGATTAAGAGCGGCAGGCGATTTTTCCATGCGCGCTCAAACAGCTCACACTCATCACCGCTAGGTTCATAAAATGGAGTATTGCTTGTTTGTGTTTCCATAAAGTCTTTCAGTCACAAGTTTGTATTCACAAACGCTATTTAATTAGCGCCGTCTTACATTAAATAAGCGATAGCAACCATCACGCCTACCACCACAAAATACCCAAGAATAATGCCGCGCCAAAGCCAACTTACCTGACGCAACCCCATAAAGTAATTCGCGATCAACTGGCCTTTGATTAAGGCAATGACCAGCACACTCAGCATGATTGCCTTACCTGCAGTCACTTCCTCGCCAATAAAGTAAGTCACTATCGTAAGTGCAACCAGCGCTAGCCAGATGCATATAGAAAAATGGTTGTTAGATTGATTCATCATGACCTACCCATGATTAGTGAATGATATAAACCAGCGGGAAAAGTACTATCCATAACAAATCAACCATATGCCAAAACGAGGCGCCACTCTCTACGCCAAAATGCTCAGCCGCGCTATAGGCACCTTTGTTTAATTTATATACGACACAGGCCAAAATAATCATGCCCATCAGCACATGCATCAAGTGAAACGATGTCAGCGTCAGGTAGTACATATAAAAATCATTGGTTTCCAGCGTAATGCCTGCAGAAAACTTCTGAGAGAACTCCCATAATTTCACCACCACAAACATAGCACCCAATACCATAGCGCCGATTAGCCAGCGCGCAGACTGTTTAGCATTATTCACTTTAATTGCAGCAACCGAACGCACCACAAAATAACTGCTGCTAATCAGAATAACGGTATTCAGGGTGCCGAGGCCACGACTTAATGTAAGCTGAGATGCATTAAACACCTCCAACTGATGCGCACGCGCAAAGGCATAAACAATAAACAGCACGCCAAACACCAGCATTTCTGCAAGTATAAATATCCAGATAGCGAAGTCGCCGGGCAAATCTGCCGCTAGCTGGCTTTCTGCTTCATTTAGCTCAATCACATCTGGCTCTACTGCATCTGGCACAGCTGTATTTGTATTCATGCCACACTCCCAAACGACTGAGTCACCAGTTTAACGAAAAGAAGGAGGCAAGCCTCCTTCTTTGCCTTACCCTAATAAAAATCAGGGTAAAAGATTAACTCGCTTTAGTTTCACCTTTGATGAAAAAGCTAGTGATGTAGGCAATCAAGCCAATCAGGAACACCACACCCGCTACTTCACGCATCCAGTAGAAAATTGCGACTGAATCCTGTGTTGCCATAAAGCTCATCGGTACAGTAGCGATACGTTGTAACCATGTTTGCAGCACACCAGCCGCAGTCAGGAACAAGGTGATAAACACCATTGCCACTGTCATCAGCCAGAACGACCACATTTCCACTACTTGTGCTTTGTTGCCATTGGCGGCACGACCACGCAGTATAGGCATTGCGTACGAAATAATGGTCAGCACCACCATGGCATAAGCACCGTAGAACGCCATGTGGCCATGCGCTGCCGTGAGCTGTGTACCGTGTGTGTAATAGTTCACTGGCGCCAAAGTATGCATAAAGCCCCATACGCCAGCCCCCAAGAACGACATCACGCCAGTACCAAGTGCCCATAATGTTGCAGCTTGGTTAGGGTGCTCACGGCGACGTTTATTCACCATATTGAACGCAAAGATAGTCAGCATGAAGAACGGTATTGGTTCTAATGCGGAGAAAACACTACCCCACACTTGCCAGTAGGCAGGTGCGCCTATCCAGTAATAATGGTGACCAGTACCGATAATGCCGGTAATCAGGGTCATGGTGATAATGACATATAACCACTTCTCCACTACTTCACGGTCAACCCCGGTTACTTTAATCAACACGAAAGCCAGAATTGCACCTAGGATAAGCTCCCACACGCCCTCTACCCATAAATGCACTACCCACCACCAGTAATATTTATCTTTTACCAAGTTGTGCGGGTTGTAGAACGAGAACAGGAAGAACACGGCCAAGCCAACCAAACCCAACACCAGCACTAGACTAATGGCAGTTTTACGACCTTTCAGCATCGTCATCACAACATTAAACAGGAACGACAACACTACAATGACGATACCTACCTTGGTCGGTAATGGTTGCTCTAGGAACTCGCGCCCCATGGTGGCCAGTAAATCATTACCGGTAAGTTTCGCCAATGTCGCATAAGGCACCAAAAGGTAGCCCAGCACCGTGGCAGCACCCGCCGCTAAGAACACCCAAAATGTGATGAGTGCCAGCTTAGGGCTGAACAGCTCCGTTTCTGACTCTTCGGGTATTAAATAATAAGTTGCCCCCATGAAGCCGAACAGCAGCCATACGATAAGCAAGTTGGTGTGCACCATACGTGCGACGTTAAACGGAATTGCAGGAAATAGGAAATCTCCCACGACGTACTGCATGCCCATAATCAGGCCAAATATAATCTGGCCAAGAAACAAGGCGATTGCGGCGATAAAATAAGGCTTCGCCACTGCCTGAGATTGATATTGCATAATAACTCCTGGTAATGGTGACGGTTAACCTTCGATATTTGGCGGCCAATTATTGGTGTCAATTTCTGAGCTGTATTTCAGAAAGTCCACCAAATCATCCAACTCTTTATCCGTGAAATTAAACTGCGGCATTTGTCTTCTACCAGGAACACCGGTAGGCTGACCTTTAATCCATGCCTTGATAAAATCAGGACCGCGGCGTTTGTACACATTACCCAGCTCCGGCGCAAAATAAGCGCCCTCGCCTAGCAAAGTATGGCAACCGATGCAGTTATTGGTCTCCCACAACTTCTTACCATGAATCACCGAAGCTGTTAGATTTTGGCTGTTATCACGTTTTGGCAGCTTTTGATTGGTATCAAAAGTTAGCGCAAGAAACAGCAGGAAAAAAAACAGCGACCCTCCCATGAAAATATTACGCGCCATGGATTTAGTAAATCTTGTTGCCATTGCGTCCTCCCCCATTAATGTAAATGACGTTAAGAATGTACAGTATTGAAACTCACATATCCTTGACTTGGGTCAATTTCAAATTACCCTAGGATAAACCTGCCATCACAATATACACCAAAAGATACTTATATAAGACATAACATAGGTAATGACAAATATTAGTTAAAGACTAAATAAAAAATGCATTACACCAATCATGTGTTTCATGTAAACTTGGCCTAGAATAATTAATTGGTAGTTAATCATTTAAATGCAAATTAACACTAAACCAACTAGCCAAGCTCTGCAAAAAACGATTTTGTGGCTACTTACCGGCACTATATTATTAGTTGGTTCTGTGATCACCTATCAACTTTGGTCCAACGCTAGAGTTGAGAACTTACAAAAGCTCACTTCAGCCTTAGAAGACTCCGCAGATGTCACCGTTAGCAATCTTCAAGCGCGCTTTAATGCAATTTTGGTCATTATGCGCGGTGTTAAAGGGTTTATTGACGGCTCAGATACAGTTAAGCCAAATGAATTCCATACTTATATAAAATCCCTTAATTTAGGTGATAGGTTCGGCGTGCGGGGCATTGCCCTGGTTGAGCTTGTCGATAATACCAATAAAGAAGCACACATTACCCATATCCAAACGCGTGGGCTGGCTAATTATCAAATTAAACCTGCAGGAGAACGGCAGCGTTACGCGCCTATCACCTTAATTGAGCCTCTGGACGCTCTCAATGCCAAAGTGCTAGGGTTAGATGTATTAACTTTACCTACCGCATTAAATGCGCTGGAGCAAGCTAGGGACTCAAACAACCCGCGTATTTCAAAACGCATGACGCTTGGTCAGGATGCAGGTCAAAAAAATCAGCAGTCATTTGTCATGTACTTGCCAATTTATAAGAAAAACAGTGTCTTAAACAACGTAGAAGCCAGACGTAAGGCCATCATTGGCTGGGTAGATGTTCCCTTCCGCATGAATGACTTAATGAGTGGGTTTAAAGGTGAAATTGACCCAGACATCAATATCAGCATTTATCAGGGTAGTGAAGCCAATGAACAATCGTTTTTATACAAATCTTCACATCAACCACAAGAGTCTAAACACAATCACGAGAGAGCTTTGACTCAAATAATATCAAGAGTGATAGAGGTTGGCGGCACTAAGTGGACACTTTTTTTCCAAACCACACCAGCTTTTGAGACGCGAATTTTACCTTACGGTAAACCCATGCTCGTTGCCTTACTAGGCTCCACACTCACGATTTTGTCGGCATTTTTAGCATGGTTTTTATTGAGCAGCAGACAGCTTGCAGAAAGCCGTTACCAAAAACTGTTTGATCAAGCGAGTGATGGCGTTTTGGTCCTCGATCATCAACATCAATTTATTGCTGCTAATCTAGCGGCGACCAATATGTTAGGTTATCAACAAGGCGAATTACTCGGCATGCGCTTGCCAGATGTCCTAATCAATAACGTGACCAAGCACCCAGAATTCAACACCAACTTGATATCAGACATTCCTACTAAAGATGAATGGCAATACCGCCGTAAAGATGGGTCTCGGTTTATCGCTGAGGTGAACTGCAGAAAACTGGATAAAAATTACTATTTCACAATCATTCGAGACCTAACAGAGCGCAAACTGGCTGAAAATCGCATATTGCACCTTACCCAGTTGTACCAAGCCCTAAGTGAAGTCAACCAAGCTATTGTACGCATGGGTGATGATCATGAATTATTCCCAGTCGTTTGCCGCAGCTCTGTTAACTTTGGTGGCATGAAAATGGCATGGGTTGGTCAACTAGATGAAGAATCGCAACAGATTTTCCCTGTGGCAGTCCATGGTGATGGTATTGAGTATATTGATGGCTTAGTTATTTCAGCCAATGCCGACATTCCTGAAGGTCAAGGCCCTACTAGTACAGCATTAAGAAATAACCGAATGATGATTATCAACGATTTTTTAACAAGTCCAAATACCACGCTTTGGCTTGATAAAGCTAAGTACTTCGGATGGAGATCATCTGCTTGTTTTCCAATTCAGCGCGATCAAAAACCATTTGCCGTACTTAATGTTTATCATGAAAGCACTAACGCTTTTGACAGTGAAGCCATCGCCCTACTGCAAGAAATGGCAAGTGACATTAGTTTTGCACTCGATAACTTTGACAGAGAACAAAAAAAGCAAAAGCTCATGTCAGAGCTAGATTACGCAAACAAACGCATCAATCAAATTGTGAACCTTAGCCCTGCCGTGATTTATACACTTAAACCAAACGCAGAAGGTATATTTCACTCTGACTTTATCAGTGAAAATATCTATCAGATTACAGGGTATGCTAAAGATGAATGGCTTAAGGATAACTTCTGGCTTGACCATATACATACTGAAGATTTAGCTGCTGCTTTAGATTCTAAGAAAATCTTGTTTGAAACAGGGTCACTGAATCATCAATATCGATTCATGCATGCAAATGGTGGCTACATATGGATTGAAGACCAACTAACTTTAACGCGTGATAACAATGGTAAACCATTAGAAATCGTAGGCGCGTGGCTAGATATTACTGACCGCCTATCTGCTGAAGAGAAGCTGCGCCTCAACGCTAAGGTGTTTGAATCCAGTCGTGACGGTATTGTTATTACAGACAAAAATAACAAAATTATTTCAGTGAATAATGCCTTCACTACAATCACTGGCTATGAAGCCAAAGAGGTTGTCGGCAAGAATCCACACATGCTTGCATCAGAAAAACTAGAAGAGTCTTTCTACAGTGCAATGTGGGATAGCATTGGCGTCATGGGCTATTGGCAAGGAGAGGTAATTAACCAGCGTAAAAACGGCGAGATATACACTCAGTGGCTTTCTATCAGCACAATTAAAGATGCAGACGGTAAAATTTCACAGCATATTGGGATTATCAGCGACATTTCAGAGCGAAAAGTAGCTGAGGAACGTATACAGTTCTTAAGCAATTTTGACCCACTCACTAACTTGCCTAACAAGAATTTATTAAACGATAGAACGAAACTTGCTCTAGCCACCGCAAAACGCTTAAAAACAGCAGTAACGCTAATGTTTGTTGATCTTGACCGTTTCAAATTTATCAACGAATCACTAGGACCATCTATTGGTGACCAAGTAGTCAAAGAGCTTGCTGAGCGTTTTGTCGCTTATATGCGCCCAGAAGATACCGTATGCCGCCAAGGTGGTGATGAGTTTATTTTATTACTGCCCAATACAGATGCAGAAGGTGCAGCCCATGTCGCTAAAAAGCTATTGGATATCGTTGCACAACCTTTTAATTTTCATGGTCAAAAAATCGTACTGACAGCCAGTATTGGTATTTCTGCATATCCGCAGGATGGCGAAAGTTTTGAGCAATTAGCGCAGTCAGCAGATGCCGCACTATATCGTGCCAAATATGAAGGCCGTAATAACTTTCAGTTCTTTGCACGCCAAATGCATGAGCAAGCACACGATATTCTGCTACTCGAAAGCGAACTACGCAGTGCAATTGAGCATGAAGAGTTTTTACTGTATTACCAACCGCAGTACGATAGTAAAACATCTAAGATTATTGGGTTAGAGGCACTTATACGCTGGCAACATCCAGAAAAAGGATTGGTCTCCCCTGCCGTTTTTATTCCAATTGCTGAAGAAAGTGGTTTAATTGCCGAAATTGGCGATTGGGTGCTGCGTACGGCCGTGAAGCAGCTTGCCTCTTGGCAAGAGGCAGGCTTAGGTGCTGTACCCGTTGCTGTCAACTTATCTGTTGTCCAATTTCATCAAGACACGCTCTATGGTAGCGTGTGTCAAATTCTAAGAGATACCAAAGTTGACCCAAGCATGCTAGAGCTAGAATTGACTGAAGGGATCGCTATGGAAGATTCGGAGCGCACACTAAATGTCCTAAACCAACTCAACTCACTTGGCGTTAGACTTTCTATCGACGATTTTGGCACAGGCTACTCATCACTCAGCTACTTAAAAAAATTCAAAATTGATAAGCTGAAGATTGATCAATCTTTTGTACGTGGTATCGGAAGTCACCCTCAAGATGCCGCGATTATCACCGCAATTATCAGCATGGCAAAAAGCCTGAGCTTTAAAACCATTGCAGAAGGCGTAGAAACACTGGAACAACTTAACTTCTTAATCGCAAATAGCTGCGATGAAATCCAAGGCTATTATTTTAGCAAGCCACTTCCGAGCACTGAAGTCACAAAACTACTAGCCAATCAATAACAAGACCTTCCATTTTAAAACATACTGCATAACACATGAATTTTGATCTGATTTTAACTTTCTTGGCATTAGGTGCCTTTGTTGGTTTAGCTGCTGGCCTATTGGGCATTGGCGGTGGTGGCGTGATGGTGCCTATGCTGACCGCTATATTTTTAAGCCAAAACGTTCCAGCCGACCAAGTCGTGCATTTAGCCCTAGGCACTTCTATGGCATGTATTATGGTCACTTCTCTATCCAGCTTACGTGCTCATCATGCTAATGGTGCCGTGGTGTGGCCATTGGTTAAACTAATGGTAATAGGGGTGGTATTGGGCACTTTTTCAGCCACATTTATTGCCTCTAAAATCAGCTCAAAGGCATTAGCCATCTTCTTTGCCTGCTTTATGGGTTATGTGGCGATTCAAATGTTTTCTAATTCCAAATCAGGCCAAGCGACAAGCACAGCCACGCACCATGCAATAAATCGGCTTGAACTCATGCTCGCCTCCATCGGCATAGGCTCTATCTCCGCGATTGTATCTATCGGTGGCGGCTCCATTACCGTACCCTACCTCACCTGGCGCAAGATTGACATCAAAAAAGCCATCGGCACATCCGCGGCGATTGGTTTCCCGTTATCGATTGCCGGCAGCCTTGGCTATTTGTTAAGCGGCTGGTCACATGCGGCATCGATTCCATACACTTACGGCTTTATTAACTTACCTGCCGTATTAGTCATTTCTATCACCAGTTTTTTTACCGCGCCAATTGGTGCAAATCTGACACAAAAATTACCAGTTGCCATGCTTAAAAAAATCTTTGCTTTGCTATTGGCAACATTAAGCCTAAAAATGCTTTGGAACTTGCAATTATTGCCTTGTTGCAATTTTTAACGCCAATCCTGACGCCGATTTTGGCATATAATCCATATCCTATATTATTGCTTTTGCTAACGTTTTCATGCGCAATCACTTTGATGTCATTATTATTGGAGCAGGCCCCAGTGGCTTATCAGCAGCGGCACGTGCGTCCGAGCAAAAGCTATCCTATCTACTATTAGAGGCAACAGAAGCCGCCGCCAATACCATACGCAACTATCAGCGCCGTAAATTGGTCATGGCGGAGCCTCGTGGCTTACCATTGCGCAGCCCCTTGCCATTCGCTGCATCTCTGCGCGAATCTGTACTAATCTCGTGGGAAAGCGTAATTGCTGATTACAAAATCAACATTCGCTACAACTCAAAGGTTGTTGCAATCACCCGTGATACCGAAAGCAAACAGCCAGAAGCGTTAACCGTTGAACTCAGTGACGGTAATTCATTTACAGCCGATCATGTGATACTGGCGATTGGCGTACAAGGCAACCTACGTAAACTGGAAATTCCCGGCGGCGATTTACCGCAAGTACAGTATCAACTAGATGACCCAGAAGCCTACCAAAATGAAACTATCGTTGTCATTGGTGGTGGTGATACCGGGGTTGAGAATGCGCTAGCACTGACTGGCCGCAATCAGGTGATTGTCTTAAATCGTGCCGAAGACTTTAGCAATTGTAAGGAAAGCAACCTTACTCAACTAACCGAAGCAAGGCAAAGAGGCGCGCTGGACTGGCTATTGGAAACGCGACCACAATCAATTGAGGCCAATACCACTGGCGAGTTTCCCATAACTCTGTTAGCAAACACCCCTAAAGGGGTAGAACGCATCCCCTGCCATCGGATTATTGCTCGTCTTGGTGCACTGCCATCCAGACCGCTGCTGGAAAGCTTTGGCGTAGCCTTTCCTACCGCAGACTTAGCTGCCCTGCCCGTACTGACCTCACGTTACGAGTCCAACGTACCGGGCTTATATATCATAGGCGCGCTTGCTGGTTACCCGTTAATCAAACAGGGTATTAACCAGGGCTATGAAGTCATTGAGCATATCCTCGGCAACCCGGTTGAGGCTGCAGATACTGCGCTACTTCGCGAAAAGTTTGCTAGCTTTTGCTCAGACCGCGGCATTGAAGATGTGCTGGATAAAATTCAGCGCAGCGTTCCGCTATTACGCCTTCTCAACTCACTGCAATTAAGAGAGCTGATTTTAGAGAGCAACATTTTACAGCCTGCCGCTGGCGACATTATTTTTGAACGCAACGATTACAGCACCTCCTTCTTTTTTGTGATTGAAGGCGAGTTGGAAATGTTCATCGATGAAGACGATATTGCCGATGACAGATTTAAAAGCGGTGAGTTTTTTGGCGAAATGGGCCTATTATCTGGACGGCGCAGAATCGCTACGGTAAGAGCAACAAGCCAGTGCGCGCTGATTGAAACGCCACGACGGGTGATATTAAAGCTAATCAATTCTGTGCAGACAATGCGCAGAACGCTGGATGAAGTCGCAATCAAGCGTATCGTACATGCTTGCATTGGTCTTTCCTTAAGTGAAGATGACCTTAACGACCTAGCCACACATGCAGTGATTAAACAATACGCTGCGGGTGAAGAACTGTTTCATGAAGGTGATGAAGCGGATGGCTTGTACCTGATTAGGCGCGGCTCCGTTACAGTTTCTCGCATGATGACTGGACGAGAAGTAGTTTTATTCTATGTAGCAGCCGGCAATTATGTGGGTGAAATGTCCCTCATTTCAGGCGAGCCGCGTTACGCTACGGTGCGTGCCGCAATTGCAACTGAGGCGATTTTAATTGATATAGGACGCATGCAGGGCATCATCGCACGTAACCCTGAGGTGCGCTCATCATTAGATGCACGCTACTTACAACATCTCCAAGAGCAGGAAAAAAGACAGCAATCCGAAACCTCTTCTGATAGCAGCAGCGGTTTTTCAAATCAATCCGCACAATCCAGCCTGATCTCGTTCTTGATACAACAAGGCGTAGGTGAGGCCACGGACGTTCTTTTGATTGACGAATCACTTTGTGTGCGTTGCAACCATTGTGAGCAGGCGTGCGCTGATACGCATGGTGGCGCAACACGGTTAGACCGCGACACCGGCCCTATTTACGCCAATATTCGTGTCCCTACTTCTTGCCGCCACTGCGAGCATCCTCATTGCATGAAAGACTGCCCGCCAGATGCTATCCATCGGGCACCGCATGGCGAAGTTTATATTGATGATAGCTGCATAGGCTGCGGCAACTGCCAGCAAAACTGCCCCTATGACGTGATTCAAATGGCAGTGATTCAAGACCAGCCAGAACAAAGCTTATGGCAAATGCTATTGGGGATTCGCCCCAAACAGGTTGCCTCTACCAACAATACAAAAGTCGCGGTGAAATGTGACATGTGTAAGGATATTGCCGATGGGCCAGTATGCGTACGTGCGTGCCCAGTTGGCGCAGCATTACGCGTGAACCCTGAACAACTTTTAGGTTATGCAAGTAACAATGTCGCAGATGAACACCACATACTAGGGTTTGATGATGCATAGAGGAAATACTTAATGCAACAGAGCAATATGTTCGACTATAAAAACTATCGCTATTTCAAAATAGCGGTAGTGGTTATCTTAATTGCATTAGCAGCTTTTTTGTTTTTTGAACCAGCTGTCGGCCATTACGGCGGCAGTTGGCTAGGTTATACATTAGGCACCATATCCGCATGCATGGTGCTATGGATGACATGGTATGGCATTAGAAAACGGCGCTATCGTGGCACAGGGGCTACGCAAGGCTGGCTATCCGCCCATATTTACCTAGGTACCGCACTCACGTTTATTGTCACCCTACACAGCGGCTTTAACTTTGGGCTAAATATCCACACTTTGGCCTACGCCCTACTGCTCATTGTGGTTGCAAGCGGTTTCTTTGGCAATTACACCTACATGATTTACCCACGCAAGATGACAGAAAACATGGGCGAAGATAGCCTGGATGGTCTACTGTTAAGGATTGCAGAGGCTGATAAACTGGCACGTAAGATTGCACTGCTGATGCCGGATGAAATTAATAACACGGTACTACGCGCATGTCGCGAAACTTCGATTGGCCTGAGCTTGATTGATCAATTAAGCGGTTTCCAGCCTAACTGCCCTTCTGCCAAAGCTGTGCAAGAGCTCACAGCGCTAGGTAAAGATTTAGCCGTAGAACAACGTAAACTATACCGAGAACTGTATTCGATTATGGTGCGCCGCGAATCGTTAGTAAGACGCGCGCGGCAAGACCTGATGTACCGCGCCAGACTTGGTATCTGGCTATACTTGCATGTACCGTTTACTGTAGGCTTACTAGTCGCGATGCTCGCACATATCGTTGCGGTATTTGTTTATTGGTAGGGCAAACTTAACACTACCCATCTAAATGCATTTGAAATAACAAAAATAATGTCGGGCAAAGCAAAAGCAGATGAATAGAACTCTTTATGATTAATTGTTTGTTAATAAAAATCACAACCAACTCGCGCGGGCTACCTGTACGCAATTACCGTACTATCCATGCAACAGAGTTAATGATTGGCCGTGGCGCGGAGTGCACAATTCACTTGGCTGATCCACGCATTGCCATGCATCACGCGGTGATTAAAGAGTTAGAGGATGGTCACATTTACGTGGTCAGCCTAAACGGTGAAGTTGAAGTAGACGGTGCAATACTACAAAACGTCAAACTTACCCCCGGCAAACAAGTCATGATTGGTCCCTACCAGCTGAATGTAGAGCCGGCACCGCCTGATGTGAACTTATCCATCTCACTCACGCTCACGCAACCACTGCCAGATGATTATCAAGACCTAAAAGCGCGTACGCACGACCCCTTACCAAACGCCTTTAAATTCAAATGGCATTTATCCATATGGCTAGCAGCACTGATTGCCCTCACCTTTTTGCTCTTGCCGCTAGCGCAAAACCTAATACAGCCCTTGCAAACATCCATGTCCACGCTGCCCTTTGGCTTTGATCGAGTATGGAGCCCTGGCCGCATTTCCACAGCACACCGTCACTTTGGCTCTCAGTGTTTTAACTGCCATCAGGCTCCGCTCAAAAAAGTGTCAGACCAGGCCTGCGTACACTGCCATCAGGATACTGCACCACATATTGCCGACCCAGAACTGCAAAAACGTTCACTGAAGGCTGCACACCGCTTTATTGGCAGCATGCGCTGCGCAGAATGCCACCAAGAACATAAGGCACCGCATCCATTGGCACGTCAGGACAATGAAATGTGCATTAAATGCCACGGTGCTATCAGAACCATAGATCGGGATACCAAACTACCCAATATCCGCGACTTTGAAAAACAGCACCCTGACTTTAAACTTAGCTTCAAAACCGGACCAAACGATAAAGACGTTGTACGTATTCCGCAAGCAGATAAAGCTAAACTGATAGAAAACTCCGGGTTAAAATTCCCGCATAATCAACACGTTGGGAAAGTACAGGGCCCTAACGGCATTTGGGATGTGCGTGAGCTAGCTTGTACCAGCTGCCATCAAGCTGAAGGTAAAGAAATGCGCTTTAAGGCACTCTCTTACAAAAACAACTGCAGTACCTGCCATAGCGGAGAACTGCAAGTTGGCCCTAAAGACAATAAGCTGACCCTACCGCATGGCGACGAGCACAATATGTTCAACGCCTTGAAGTTATACGCACCCAAGAAGTTTGATCACTATTCAGACCAGCTTAAAAACAATGGCTGTGCATATTGCCATGAGGTACAGGCAACACCAGCAGGCGACGCAATGCCGTGGCGCACCCTGCCCTTGCGTATTAACAATGACTGGCTCAGCAAGGCGCAGTTCAACCATGCCGCCCACAGAACACAGCAATGCACCAGTTGCCACAAAGTTGAGGAGTCAACCAGTAGCGCCGATATTGCTATCCCTGACAGGCAATCATGTTTGCAATGCCACTCTGGCAATACACCGAAACATAAGCGTATTGCAAGCAGCTGCATGTCTTGCCATACCTTCCATAATGCACACCAAGGTTATGATTTGATTACCGGCGCTAAAGTCGAGTCTAAAGACATTGATATCTTGAACGCATTACCTAACAACGCTAAGCAGCAATAAGCGTGGTAGCAATAGGTGTGATACACAAAATTTAAATTTTTTATCCTTAAACGACCATGACTGTAAAAAAAGTAGATGTACTCTTAGTAGGCGGTGGTGTGATGAGCGCCACACTAGCCACATTACTCAATGAGCTAGACCCATTGATGCGCATGATGATGGTAGAACGCCTGTCTTCAATTGCGACCGAAAGCACAGATGCCTGGAATAACGCAGGTACAGGTCATGCCGGCTATTGCGAGCTAAACTACACTCCTGTGGATGACGCTGGTAACATCAGCATCAATCGTGCGTTAGCTATCAATGCTTCTTTTGAGGTTTCTCTGCAGTTATGGGCGAGCCTGGTGGAAAAAAATGCACTCCCCGCACCAGCCAAATTCATCAATAAAACACCACATCTAAGCTTTGTATGGGGTAAGGATAATGTTGAGTTCTTACGCCAGCGTTACCATATGCTTAAAATGCATCCGCTGTTCAAAGACATGGAGTTCAGTGACGACATTGCACAACTAACCGAGTGGATGCCACTGATGATGCAACAGCGTGATGGCGATGAAAAAGTCGCGGCAACGCGTGTCAGCTATGGCTCAGACGTAGACTTTGGCTCGCTGACACGTGAGCTGGTTAAACACCTGCAGCAAAGCCCTAGCTTTGAGTTAAACACGAGCACTGAAGTCACAAGCCTTAAGCGCCTGGATAACGGCCACTGGTTAGTTAATATCAAAGACATCAACACCACAAAACACCATAAGATTGAAGCTGGGTTTGTGTTTCTAGGGGCTGGCGGCGGCGCATTAAAGCTACTGCAAAAGTCAGGCATCCCAGAAAGCCAAGGTTATGGCGGTTTCCCGGTTAGTGGTCAATGGCTGGTATGCAACAATCCTGAGATTATTAAACAACATAACAGCAAGGTTTACGGCAAAGCCGCACTTGGCGCACCGCCTATGTCAGTGCCTCATTTAGATACACGTATTATCAACGGTAAACCAGCACTACTGTTTGGCCCATACGCCGGTTTTACCACCAAGTTTTTGAAAAAAGGCTCTTACCTGGATTTATTTAAATCAGTAAAGCCAAGCAATTTAAAATCACTAATGGGCGCTGGGCGCCACAATATGGATTTGACGCGCTATTTAATCGGCGAAGCACTACAAAAACATTCATCGCGTGTCACTACCCTACGCGAATTTTACCCACTGGCTGCAGACGCCGACTGGCACTTGGAAAATGCCGGCAAACGTGTACAAATCATTAAGCAATGTGATGAAAAAGGCGGAAAGCTAGAGTTTGGTACAGAAATCGTTGCGGCTAAAGATGGCAGTATCGCTGCGCTATTAGGCGCCTCACCGGGCGCTTCGGTTTCGGTACAGGCGATGATTAATGTGATTGAGCGCTGCTTCTCAGACAAAATCAAAACCGAGCAATGGCACAACAGAATTAAAGCATTAATTCCTAGCTATGGTGAGTCATTAATCGATGATAGCCAGCTTTTAGCGCAAGTGCGTAGCCGTACCTTAGAAGTATTGAATTTACGTTAGTACAAGCGCCTATACGTGACTTTTGCACGAATGGTATTTACCTATTTACACGCTTCATGTCGTGACTCCCGCTTTTGCTGGAATCACGACAGTAGATAATTGGATAGAAAATAGTCAGCTTTATCGGTTCACTCAAAGAAAAATAGGGCTGCGATTGTTAAATCGCAGCCCTATCAATTTTATCTGTGCCTTAAAGCTATCTGTCTAGCTAAGAAAGTTATAAGTAATACACAAGCTAGCCACAGTTAACACCCGCTACACCGCTAAACTGCGTTGGCGCCTTACCTCATACAGGCAAATACCACTAGCCACGCTCACGTTTAAACTCTGTACGGAGCCGAACATCGGAATCGTCATCAGCGCATCACAGGTTTCTGCAGTCAATCGACGCATACCATCGCCCTCTGCGCCTAACACCAACGCAATTGGGCCATTCAGCTTAGTGTTTAATAAAGTGCTGGGCGAATCCATTGTTGTACCCACTACAAAAACACCAGCTTCTTTTAACTCGCGAATCGTTCTCGCTAAGTTGGTTACCGCAATAAACGGCACGGTCTCAGCTGCGCCACACGCCACCTTACGCACGGTAGCGTTAAGCCCTGCCGCGCGGTCTTTAGGCGCAATCACCGCATGTACTCCCATGGCATCCGCCACACGTAAACAGGCGCCCAGATTATGCGGGTCTTCTACACCATCTAAAATCAAAAAGAATGCAGGTTCAGATAAATCTGACTCCAAAATATCATGGATATCTTTGTATGGAATTGGGGTATCCACCACGCGTGCAATCACCCCTTGATGACGGCCGTTCATGCCAGCCATACCATCTAAGCGGCTACGCTCTACTTGCATGGTACGCACACCAGATGACTCTGCCATGTTCAGCAAGTCTTTCATACGTGCATCCACACGGTCACGGTCAATTAAAATTTCTTGCACGCTAGCACTATGCTGGCGTAATCGGCTTAACACTGCATGAAAGCCAAATAAAATACGGGCGTCACTCATTTTTTTACCTTACGTTTTGTGGTTACTTTACTCGTGGTTGCTTTATTGGCCACTTTTTTTGGTTTACTGGTTTTGGTTTTATTTTTTGGTTTAGGTGAGGCTTTAGATGTGCTCGCAGGTTTATCAGAGAAACCTGCTTTAGGTCCACGTTTAGGCTTTTTACCAAACGGATCGCCAAATTTCACATTATCCGCTTTAGGGCTTAGTGCACCTACCCCTTCAGATTTAGGGGTGGATTTTACAGCAGATTGACTGCGAGCACTTGATTTATTCACAGCACCCTTTACTTTACAATCAACATTAGACTCAACATCTAACTCATTGCTTTTATTTACCAAAGTGAAATCTATCTTCGTGGTTTCCAAATCCACACGCACGACTTTAATGGTTAATCTGTCACCTAGTCGGTAGCGCACACCGGTACGTTCACCGGCCATCTCATGCCGCGCTTTGTCATAAATAAAGTAATCATTACCCAGCTCAGTCACATGCAACAAGCCTTCAACATACACGCCATCTAATGCCACAAACAAACCAAAGCTAGTTACACCGGCGACAGTACCCTCAAATACCTCGCCAATCTTATCCTGCATATAAAAACACTTCAGCCAATTGGTCACGTCGCGCGTAGCATCGTCGGCACGGCGCTCCGTCATAGAGCATTGCTCACCTAGGCTATTCCAATCGCCCGCTTTGTATCGCTCGCCATTTAGCACCGCCTTAATCGCACGATGAATCAATAAATCTGGATAACGACGAATCGGCGACGTAAAGTGTGCATAAGCTTCATAAGCTAAGCCAAAGTGACCAACATTATCTGGGCTGTAGACAGCCTGCTGCATAGAGCGCAGTAGCACCGTTTGTAGTAGTTGCGCATCTGGGCGGTCTTTAATCCGTGCCAACAGTTTACCGTAGTCTTTAGCATGCGGCGAATCACCACCACCCACACCAAAACCAAACTCGCCCATGAATGTGCGCAACAGCTCTAGCTTTTCAGGCGTAGGCCCTTCGTGAATACGATATAGTGCAGGATGTTCATGTTTTTTAAGAAACTCAGCTGCACACACATTGGCCGCTAGCATACATTCTTCAATCAGCTTATGCGCTTCATTACGTGTACTAGGTTCAATGCGCTCGATTTTGCCTTGATCATTAAAGATCATGATGGTTTCTGAAGACTCAAACTCAATCGCGCCACGTTTTTCTCGCTGCGCTTGTAATAACTGATACACGCTATTTAAATGCTGCAAATGCGGCATTAACCAAGTGTACTCTTGCGCCAACTCCCCTTCTGGGTTCTGCAAAATTTCAAACACCTTGTTGTACGTCATGCGCGCTTTTGAACGCATCACAGACGGGTAAAATTTATACTGCTTAACGATACCAGCACCATCTATCTGCATATCGCAAATCATGCATAAGCGCTCAACATCAGGGTTAAGCGAGCACAAGCCGTTAGATAATGCCTCAGGCAACATTGGAATCACACGACGCGGGAAATAAACTGAGTTACCACGCTCCAAGGCCCCTTTATCGAGTGCATCATGCGGCCTCACATAGAAGCTTACGTCGGCAATCGCCACCACCAAACGCCAGCCCTTGCCTTGAGGCTCAGCATAAACCGCATCATCAAAGTCACGTGCGGTTTCACCATCAATAGTAATCAATGGCATTTCTCGGCAATCAATGCGGCCTTTATAATCTTCAGGCTGTACGAGTTTAGGGTAAGACTCAGCTAGGCTGATGGCCTCTGCGCTAAACTGATGCGGCAAATTATGCTTGCGCAACGCAATTTCTATTTCCATGCCGCTATCGGCATAGTTTCCTAACACTTCCACCACCTTGCCCATGGGCTGTGCGTGTGATGACGGCTGCTCGGTAAGCTCGACCATCACTACTTGGCCAGACTTAGCCTGCATATCAAGGTGATACGGAATCAGAATATCCTGGTTAATGCGTTTATCTTCTGCCGCTACAATCGTCACACCAGCGGTGCGTATCACACGTCCCACCAAGCGCTGCGTTCTGCGTTCCAGCACTTCTACAATTTTTCCTTCAGGGCGGCCTCTTCTATCTAAGCCACTCATACGCACAATGGCACGGTCACCATGCATCACTTGCGACATTTCTTTAGGGCTTAAAAACAAATCCTCGCTCTTGGTTTTATCATCTGGAATCAAAAATCCAAAACCATCAGGATGCCCTTGGATAACACCAGCAATTAAATCCAACTTATCTGCAATACAAAGCGCACCTTTTCTGTTTTTAATAATCTGACCTTCACGCTCCATTGCATTGAGTCGCCGATTAAAAACTTCGCGCTCATCGTTGCTGATGTCCAGCAGCAAGTACAACTGCTCCACACTTAACGGCACACCTTGATCGCTCATGGTGCTAAGTATCAATTCACGGCTGGGTAGTGGGGTTTCATAGCGGCTAGCCTCACGTGCAGCGTGAGGATCATTACTTCTTTTACTTTTGTGAGTATTTTTATGGTTTGTCATTGACAAAGCTTACCTTTAATATAAAATTCAACCCCTTGATTTGCTAAGTATTTAAGTAGCAATTGCCCAGATGGCGGAATTGGTAGACGCGCTAGTTTCAGGTACTAGTATCGAAAGATGTGGAGATTCGAGTTCTCTTCTGGGCACCATCATATTTATCCAGCCACAAGCAACGATTGAGCTTATAGCTTGTTCATTACGATCATGCCACATTGTAACGCTAACAATGATGATTAGGGGCGTGATATCAATAAAGAATCACGTGACATCAGCAAGAGAATCAAAAAAACTCTATCTATGACGCCACATTATAGGCTATTAGTTGTAAACCGAATGCGTGCCCTGCTGCACCTGCAACTGCTTCAGTTTGTTTGAAGGCACATTTGCCAGCAAAGCCACCGCTTGTGCCCTGCGCCCAATGTTAAGTTTCTGAAAAATTCTTTTTAGGTGGCTCTTCACTGTATTTTGGCTAATGCTCAAGATCATGCCAATTTCTTGGTTGGTTTTGCCAGCCTTAATCCAACTAATCACCTCAATCTCGCGCTCACTCAAGCTTGATAAACTTACGCCATCAGCCTCTGCCAGCATATCCAACTGCTCCAGCGGTTTGATTTTTCGCAAGATATAATCAATATGCGGCATGATAAAATCCATCATCGGTGCATTGATATCTAACTTATATTCTTTACTGAAAAATACGTATAAACACTCATCACTACTTCTTTGATCTCTTACGGCATAAACCAGTAGTGAGTTAATCTCAAGCAACTGCTCAGGGAATACTGTTTTAATTTTCTGGATGATTGCACTTTGCCCAGCTGAGTCGATAACAAAACAATCACTGCCGGACGCAATCCAATAGTTATATAAATCACCCAAAAACTCACTTACGCGATCTGAGGCATCAATAATGCCGGAGGTTCTAAGGTCTTTTAGGTTCGAGGCCGCATCATAATGTAACTGGCCATCTTGCTGCTGCCTAAAATCACCCCAAGCAGTGAGTAGCATGTCATGTGGGATTAACTCAGCAACGCTGTTTTGCAGCCACACAAAGTAATCTAAGTGAGTTTTGATTTGATGCGAGCGCTGAATAACAGCTGTCGCTATATTTACATATTGATTGATAGATTCTTTTTTCATCATTGGCACCTATTCATGGGCATTTTGCTCATGTTGATAAGGTTGCAAATTAGATGCCAAAAACCATACCTATAACAATCAATAGGTTACATACAAAACATCTTAAAAAACAGTAAGTATATTGTTATGATGCTGACTGTAATGTCAAAATCACAACACCTTTTGTACAAAAACGGGTGAATGCGGGTGAATAGGATACATGTCTAAAATATGACACTCTGTTTAATCTGGTATCAAGTTTAAGGCTGGCAGGACGCTTGAATATGCCTCTATATCCAGATATAGCGCTATGTCTGCAAAGCATAAATCGCTGGCAAATTACGCCACCAGCCATAAACATCCATGCCATAGCCAAATACATATTCGTTTGGCACTTCAAGGCCAACAAAATCAGCTTTGATCGGCTTCTCATGATCAAGCTTCTTCTCAATCAATACCGCAGTCAGCACCCGTGCGGCACCAAGCATCATGCATTTATCCTGAATCGCCTTAAGCGTAATCCCTTCATCCAGAATATCGTCTAACAAAAGCACGACACGGCCAGACAAATCAAGCTTAGGCAACGCTTTCCACTCCAGCATTTTACCTACCGTTTTATTTTGGTACCTGCTGGCATGTACATAATCAAGCTCTAGCGGAAAGCTCAACTGGGTAAGCAATTGTCCAGAAAATACAACACCACCACCCATAACACAAATCACCACAGGGGTCGTGGCTTCGAGTGTTTTAGTAATGTCATTCGACATCGTGGTAATTGCCGCCTCCACCATTTCTTTTGGATGAATGATATTTGATCGCTCTAAAAGTTGTTGGGGGTGCAATGTTTCCATTTGTCGATTAACTCATTAAAAATTACAAAAAAGAGAGGAATGGCTTAAAGCTTTTAATCCGCTTAGCATCTAACGTAGAAACAATCTCTAACTGTATATATAGTACGCCAGGAGTAAACTTAAGCTCACTCACTGTAATATTAATCTACAGCCTAGTGCACAGTGACTTGCTTTGAGGCAGGCATCTGCGCATCAACACCACCAGCTATTTGCGGACTATACTCCTCCACCCAGCCAGATAGCTCAAGCTTAATTTGAGCCTCATGCGTACCATGCAAACCCTCAACCCATATAAGCAAACTATTCACCCAACCCATATTGGCGGCTCTAGCTTGTGCAATTCGCAATTTTTCGTGTGGTGTTGGCATAGTATGCTCGTCATCAGCCAACAACTCTTCATAAAGCTTTTCACCTGGTCGCAACCCGACATACTCAATCTTAATTTCATCGGCACTAAATCCAGACAGCCTAATCATATCCAAGGCTAAATCAGTAATCTTAACCGGCTCACCCATATCCAGCACAAAAATCTCGCCGCCCTTGCCCATCAAGCCAGCCTGCATCACTAACTGCGCTGCTTCAGGAATAGACATAAAGTAGCGCGTAATCTCGGGATGTGTAATAGTGATCGGGCCACCTTTAGCAATCTGCTCGCGGAACTTTGGAATCACGCTGCCGCTGCTGCCTAATACATTACCAAAACGCACAATCACAAAACGTGTGCCAGCCTCACTTTGCAAGCCCTGACACACCATTTCAGCCAAACGCTTGCTGGCGCCCATTACGTTAGTCGGGTTCACAGCCTTATCTGTAGAAATTAAAACAAACTTGCTAACGCCATGGTCTTTACACGCCTGTGCAATAGTATAGGTACCAATCACATTGTTAGAAAGCGCTTCCCAAACGTTACCATTTTCCATCATCGGCACGTGCTTATAAGCCGCAGCATGGAACACAACCGATGGCTGATGCTGGGCTAACACATGATGCATACGCGTGTGATTTTTCACATCACCCGTTAAATAAATCAGTCTGGTGGGTAAATTTAAAGCACTCAACTCCTGCTCGAGCTGGTAAAGAGAGAACTCAGAAATATCCAAACAAATCAAGGTGCTGGGCTGGTACTTAACAATCTGACGGCATAACTCCGAGCCAATCGAACCACCAGCACCGCTCACCATGACAACTTTTTGATCAATCAGCATCTGCAAACCTGAACTATCAAGCTTAACTGAATCACGCCCCAACAAATCTTCCACATCCACCTTGCGGATTTGAGAGACGCTGACCTTACCACTCATCAAATCATCAATCGCTGGTACGGTCATTACTTCCAGCCCCAGCGCATTTGCAAATTCAATGGCCTCTCTGCGTTTTTGGTGATGCACTGACGGCATCGCTACAATTACGTAGTTAACACTCAAGTGACTGCATATAGACGCTAACTGCTGGATATTGCCTCTGACTTTAACGCCAAAGACCTCACGTCCCAACATGGTGACATCATCATCTAGCAAAGCCACAACTCGCCACTGGGTACTGCGCGCCAAGTCTTTTACCAACGCAATAGCCGCATCGCCTGCCCCTAACACGATTACAGGCTCGCCCTGTTTTAAGGTCGTACCATACAGCACGTGCTCTTTCCACGCACGGTAAGCAAAGCGGCTTCCGCC
This sequence comes from Methylotenera mobilis JLW8, assembly GCF_000023705.1. NCBI lineage: Bacteria > Pseudomonadati > Pseudomonadota > Betaproteobacteria > Nitrosomonadales > Methylophilaceae > Methylotenera > Methylotenera mobilis. Next base: position 1,129,228 of record NC_012968.1, on the reverse strand, counting down.
CATAGCCAATATTAATAGCAACGGATCCAGCACTAGCACCGAACGCGGGATCACAATATTGGTCTTGACCATAAAAAAGAATGCGGCCAGCAACACTGAAGCAAAGCTCACTGCTAAAAAAATACGCTTTAAATCGTTAACACTAGCAAAGCGCCAAACGCCACGATACAAGCCAAAGCTAACAAACACGGTAACTTGCAATAAAACCACCCAGCCAACCGTGGCCAGCATTTCTAATGCAAATTCAGGAGGAATTGAGAGGTTAAAACGCAACAAGTAGGCAAAAATCCACGCGCCTGCTGCAGCGATAATATCGTGAAATACCGCTAAAAGAGTACGCGGATTTGTCATTGATTTTTTCATTTAGTAATTAATGTCTTCAGATTTAATGCGTTCTGCCATTCTAATGCTGAACACCGTCTCTTCTTAAAACTTTTACAAAAGTTAAAACAATAATCTTCAGGTCAAACCAAAACGATTGATGCTGCATATAAGCGACATCTAAATTCACCTTATCAGGAATCGGCAACTCATCTCGACCATTAATCTGCGCCCAGCCGGTGAGTCCTGGCATCAGCGCATCCACCCCATACTTGGTACGTAAAGCAATTAAATCATCTTGGTTAAACAATGCAGGGCGCGGCCCTACAAAACTCATGTCACCCCTAATGATACTCAATAGTTGCGGCAATTCATCTAAACTAGACTTTCTTAAGAACGAACCGATAGGCGTCAAAAACTGCTGGGGATTATTGAGCAGATGTGTGGCAACGGCCGGCGTATCCACTCGCATAGAGCGAAATTTAGGCATCTTGAAAATCACGTTATGACGGCCTACACGGTCAGACCAATATAAAGCTGGGCCAGTTGAAGTAACCTTCACCAACAACCAAATCAATAAAAATGGTATCAGCAAAAACAGCGCGGCAAAACACGATAGACACAAATCAAAAATACGTTTAATCATCAAATTTTATCTTTTACAGTCGCTTTCAAACCATCATCCACAGAAAATGGCGGCACCCAGCCCAGCTCACGGCGTACTTTACTGCTATCCACTTGCAAAGAACCGAGCAAGCGCCCTACTTGATCAGACTTTCTAAATATTTTGGCAGCTAATTTTAACAAAACAACTGGGCATGAAAATAAACGTGATTTTTTGCCCATCACAACAGCTAATTTACGCAATAAATCCGTGGTAGAAACATCTTCGCCATCGCTCACTAAATACGTATTCCCAGCGGCAGCCGGATGTGTTGCACATAACATTAATGCATCCGCCAAATTTTTCACATAAATCAAACTGCGTTTATTATTCACAGATGCAAATGGAAGTGGCACACCTTTGGCAACCACAGAAATCATCTGTGCAAAATTACCTTTTACACCAGCACCATATACCAATGGTGGGCGTACTATCACCACCTCAAGCCCAGTTTCTTTTGCTACACAATGCAGTGCTTGCTCGGCTTCCCATTTAGAAACCCCATAAGGGTCTTGAGGCGCAGCATTGTCTTGTTCGGTATATGCCGTTCCCTTGCTCGTTTCTTCCCCGTTCACTTTAATAGAACTCACGTAAACGAATCGTCTTACACCTGCAGCCGCAGCACTACGCGCCAAGTGCTCAGTCCCCGCAACATTCACATGACGAAACTCAGCCAAGGGATCATCAGAAGTCTCACGCATCACATGCACACGCGCAGCAAGATGCATCACTACATCACAACCCACTAAAGCGAACGACCAGTCAGTCGTGCCATTAATGTCACTCACTACAACGTTTTTAACATTAGGTAGTGACGCACCAGAAAGCCTTGTTACGCCAAAGACCTCCAAGCCACGCGCCAAGGCTTCTGCGCAAAAAAGCTGCCCTACAAAACCATTAGCACCAGTCACCATGATGCGATTAATAGCAACTCTCAAGTTCGTATCCTAAAATAAATCAAAAACGATCATCAATCCCAAAATAAAACGATCAGATAGTTTCCGCCGAGCTTGTGGAACAAACCGCAATAACTTTAAACGAGATAATAAATCTGATTTTTCGAGCAAACCTGAAATAGTTAGTAATTTAGGATTATTAGATAACTGAAAAGAAACAGCTAAAATCTTTAATACCTCCGCCTTATACCAGCCATTAGATATTTTTCTTAGTCGAGAAAATTTAGCTTTTAAGCCAATATTCGCGCCAACTACATTTTTTTCATGCTGTCGATACTGCAAAGAGGGCGTTGAATCAATCAACCATTTTCTACCAGATATCCTGCAAACTGCATATACAAGCCAGTCGTGTAAAGCTACTTTATTAGCTATACCTCCTGGGTCGCTTAGAAGCTTCTTTACCAGCCCTACGAGCTGGGAAGTCATCAAGAACGTGCATCCAGGCCCTGCAGACTCAAATAAATAATCTAACTCTCTCTGAGGCTGCGCCTTATCAATTAACTTAGTTTTCCCATTAGGCCAAAATGCAATGACATTAGATGACACGGCATCTACGCCACTCTGTTGCATAAGTCCAATATGTCGAATAAGTTTGTCTTGTTCCCAAATGTCATCTTGATCAGCAAAGGCGACATAATCACAATCATTTAAATCTACATCTAAAATAAGCCTGTAAAAATTTTTACCTGCGCCGCCAAATATTACAGTCCTCGGTAGCAATTCAATGCGAGACTCTTGCTTAGTAAGACCTTCAAGAAGCGCTATAGTAGTATCACTGGAAAAATCATCAGAGACATAAACTTGCACATCAACACCGACTTGCCGCAAAATACTATCAATCTGCTCTTGAATCCAAGCTGATCCATTAAAGGTGGCGAGAAAGACCTTAACTCTAAACTTCATGAGATAAATTATTTTTCAACTTTACCAACTTATCATAGCGACCATAATTATTTGATACTCCATCATAAAAGCCACTACACATCATTTTTAGGTGCGAAAATCTATTAGATGGTACTAAAGAGTAAAAGAAAAAGGTTTTTAGCATACTTATTAAAATGATAATTTTTTTATTGACGGGAATATAACTTCGCTTCATTAGATGAAGAGCATTTCGCGCAATGTAATAATGCCTCAAAGGGCTATGCATTGGCATTTTTTTATTAAAAAAAACCACAGGATCATCTCCCAATGAATGTTCCATTTTTACCGTGCTCAAACCATATAATTTGTAACCTTTAGCGACAGCTCTCAAGCACCACTCGGTGTCAACATAATCTATAAACAAACCATCTTCCATAACTCCAATATTCTTTATGGCGCTTAGCGTGATTAAACTCCCAGAAGTAATTAAAAAATCAACAGGCACATATGGAACCATAGGATCTGGGTTAATTTTTTTAATACTGAAGTTATCAAATTGAATAAAAGGAGCATTTTTATCTAATCGTGAATTAAAGTAAGATGGACCAACTGCAGCTATCTGGTTTGTAGAATCGCTTAAATGATTGACAGCCTTTATCAACTCAGAAACCATGCTTTTAGGAACTTTGCTATCTTGATCCAGTAGTAAAAAATATTCACAGTTTTTTGCTATTAAATATTCAATACCAAGATTTAGGGCTTTAGCAATGCCGACATTATCTTTATTCTCAATTACCGTAATCTGAAGACCATTGACCTCTGCACATAACTCATGAAGAGGCTCTCTACTATTATTTACAACCACAAGATAATCTACTTCATTTAAAGCAGAGTTTAAAGTGTCAGAAAATACTTTCGCATCAGGGTAATATGCAACAACAACCCCCCCTACTAAACTACTCATTTGCGATAACTTCATAAAATTCTTCAACTACAATTAACATAATTTTTTATTTTCTATATTTTTTTACATTAACTGAACGGAGCAATGATTTCATCTTGTTAGCCAACTTATATGAAAGAGGATGGATTGACGCAGCAGCCAATAGTCTATATTTAACACCTGCCCATAAAGTAGGTATAGGTAGCAATTTCGCATTACCTGCAACATTCCATGTAGTTACTGATGAAAGCGCATGTTCTCGATAATATAGTTCATCGTCAACCAAATTATTCGTATCCAAATACCAAGGCAAATGTCGCGCCTTATATGCCCCCATTGTTCTTAAAGCAGGGCCAAAACAATACTGAGTTCCAGGTCGATATAACGCAAAAGTCGTATCTATATCAGCGTTATATATATCAGTGCTAATGGGTTTTTTATAGAACTGCGCCTCCCACTCAATCACCCTATCTCTTAAATGATAATGATCAGGTAGGTCATCAATGCGGAGTCCAAAACCAGCTTTAATATAATTGGGATTATTTAACAGAATATTATAAAAATTACCTACTGCATCTAAAGGGCAGTTTTCATCAGGAATAACATCGGGGTCCGTATATACAAACCAGTTAGCATTAATTACTTCTTGCAACTCAGGAATCTTCCATAACGCAGTATGGCCGAGATTTTCACTTGATCTGATAACTTTATAAGTAGTCTTCGACAAAAACTCAACCAAGGGAGGATAAGTAGAAGCATTATCAATTAATATAATATTTTTATGCCCTGCCCGTGCCAACCAATCAACTAGAGATTGAAGACAAGTCAACCGATCTCGCACGATAATAAAAATATGTACATTTTCAATAAAGCTCTGAATTTCCGATACTGTTAAGCTTATTACGGGCGTTTTTTTGACTGCACTGATTGTTCGTGCCAAGTTATATATATTTCTTTTATAGTTTCTAAATACATCTGACCAAGCGTTATCTGTCTTAATAGCTTCTAAGCGCTTATACATTAATGTTTTTATGTGAGATATATCTTCAGGCATCAAACCCATTTCAGGAGATATAGAGTCAAATAAGGCTATAACCTGCTTGCCAAATTTTTTGGAGTTGTAAGAAAATTTAAATATATTTCCGGTTAGAAGATAGTGTGCAACAGCTTGATATTCTCCTGCACATATTTTTTTAATCTGGGTTGGAAACTTTATGTACCGTTTTATCTGTTGTAATTTAATTGCCTCCGCCATTTGATGATGTCTAAGAGAGCGGACATTGCTATCAGATTGCATAGATACGCGGTAACTTACCAGAGCTTCGGATAAATTTTCAGCCTTGGCCCCAGAATTTATCATTCTCACCCATAACTCATAATCCTGAGCAGGTACCTCTAAGTAACTTATTCTAGATCTATCTAAAAAAGATTTGCGAATAACTATTGACGGATGTGCGAAAGGTGTACCGAATAGAGTATGAAAAACTATGGCTGCGTGACTTAATGGTTCACGATGTAACTTAATAAAACTACCAGACTCATCAATCATGTCGATGCAAGAACCTAGAATATCTATATCAGGATTCTTCTCAAGATATGCGATTTGTGTTGCTAATCTATGTTGCTTAGAAATGTCATCAGCGTCATGCCGCACTAGGTACTTACCTGTTGCATGTTTAATACCTAGATTCAGAGCATTTGATAACCCAGGCAAACTTTCATTAGTTATGACTTTTACTCGCTCATCTGAAGCAGCTAGCTCCTTAAGGATATTTGCAGTTGAGTCTACTGAATAATCATCTATCACAATTAATTCAAAATCATGATATGTTTGCCTAAGAATACTATTCAAAGACTCTACTAAATACTTTTCCCCATTTTTAACAGATGTAATAATCGAAACTTTAGGTGTTAAAACGTGAAATTTTGAGATGTTGTTTATAGTCATTCGAAGGTGTGTTTTATTGTTTAAAGTAGTTCTAAAAATTACGAATGCATGAAAAAAAATTGTAAGAAAATCGCACGATGGCTCGAAGAGTAGCTTTTATAAATGGTGGTGCATCCAATTGCCAGTATAAAAAATAAATAAACTTTAATAATGGCCGTTTATGAAACACCAAGAGCATTTCACTAATTATTTTCTTTTGGCTTTCACTAAAACTATCAAAATTTTCAATGTCACTTACAGAGTAAATTCCATACCGCCCAAAAATACCAAGCCAGTAATTTACAACCTCAGGGCGTGACGCAAGTTGGCTTGAATTTTTATCGTATAAAATTAAATGCTCCATCAGCACTATGTCAGCATTATTCTTACAACACTCAGTTACTTGATGCTCTGCATTTGTTGGTGTGATTATCAATGTTTCAGCTGCATACGCAAAACGATTGTTCTTTTGCAATGCTCGGATATAGAAATCAATATCTACAAGCCACTTTAACTGTTTGTCATAATTTAAATTTATTAGGTTTCTTCTGTAAATCGTTGCACTAGGTGCCCCAATCAGATTACCTAGAAACAAAAGTTCTGGCATATCAGATAACATCTGAAGTTGCATATCATTAGGCCTGTGCTCTCGGAATTTATTTGTTACAAGATCAAAAACCTTACTACTACAAAATCCAAAATCAGCATCTGGATTTTCATCCATCAATGTTACAAATTCTTGCAAAGCACCAATATGAGAAAATTTATCATCGTGATGAAGAACTTTGATAAGTTCACCATTCGCTTTACTAATCGCGTTATTCCAGTTTTCAGGAGAACCCAAATTGATTGGGTTTTTAAAGTAGCGTAAACGCGAACCAAAACTGAATTCTGTCAAAAGATTTAAAACGGAATCATCTGGTGAATCATCATTAATAATAAGTTCATAATCTTTAAATTCTTGCTCTAATACAGACTTTAACGTACTCCTCAAAAAATCAACTTGCCGATAAGTTGGAATACAAATTGACACTTTAGGCATTTAACTTCCTCAATTGACGATAAGCCCTATGCAGTAAGGGCATTAATTGAGAACTACCAAAAATATAGTCTTGCATTATTGTTATTCCATTTACGCCTTTATGTTCTTGGGGAACGCGAGAACTATTGCTGACTTTCCCGTCACACTTGTTCAACACAAAAAGATATTGATATGCCCGTGCATCACTGCTAAAAGCTAATTTAAGCATCGTAATAAAAGATGCAGACATTTTTGATCTACTAAATTCCGTTCTATAAAAACTACGCTCCAGTGAAATTGCTCGATCAACTTCCAATCCTATTAAAGAGAAAAGTTCTTTTAAGGTGTTTTTAGTAAAAAACCTTAAGTGAGTATGCTCTAGCAATCCAGAATCCACGTAATCAAAATTACCGTTTAGTAGTGCTAGACGAATACCTCCAAATGCAACATTTGGTACAGAAACAATTAATTTTGTCTTAGGAGATAAACACATCAGCAACTCAGATAATACTTCTTGAGGATTCGGCATATGCTCAATTACGTCAGCTAATATAACGAAATCATATTGAGCATTAGAAATTTGCTCATAGAACTCCTCAGCAAACCCTGTATAAACACTTCTGTAGTATTTACGTGCAAGATTTGCCGCAAAGGCATTTGGCTCTATCCCATCGATTTCAACATTTAGGCCTGCACGCGAAAGCACTCTTCCCAATACTCCACTACCAGCACCTATATCTAAAACATGTGCGCCATTCGTTAACAAGCCTGCTATACAAGATAATGGGTGTGCTAGATCGGAAAGTATCCCATCAACAACTTGATCGGACACCTCATAATTCTGCTCTGGTCTCTTAAACATCGTTACAACCTAACCCAAGAAGCCGGAACTATATCATCAGAGTTTAACAAAGTGCTTTTAAACCATTGACGTGGCGCAATTACAACTTTCTGCTTAGATGGATTTAACCAAGCGGCCCACCAACTAAATGAGCTATTCGCAATAATATGATGCTTGCATGCGCTCATCAAACGCATATCTTCGTAGTTTTTTGCTGCGTCATTATGTGAAATAAAAGTAGTGTCCGAACCAAAACTAATGTTTTCTTTTACCCAATCAGTGTCATCTGAAAACACAAAAAAGTGTAAGTTTTCCGGCCCAATTCTAGCGCGCATAAACTCCGCGGCTCTTTGGTAATAATCTAAGTCACACACACCATGAATCTCATTCGTTGTTGAGTTGCTAACATAATCACCGCGTCGAATATGCACAGACACAGCGTTAACAGAATCAATAAGCTCCAGATACCTCTGATTTAGTGCATCAGGTGCGAACTTAAAGCTAAAGTCCTGTCGAATTTGTTTATCAAAATCAATAAAATAACGCTCACATTGCCAATAACCATCCAAATAAGTGTTATCGTTTAACTCCAACACCTTTGAATCAAAAGACAAATCACTTTCGCGGAAAGATTCTAATTGAATAAGCCCTCTTAAGTACTTTTTAATTTTTTTTAATAGTGACTCTGGTGCACCTATAAAGTAATCATCTTTTTTAGCTACATCTTCAACAATATTGAAATTATTTAATCCATAGGCATGCAAATCGTAAGTTTCAAAACCACTCAAATCCAATTTCAATTGAACACTAATTCTTAGCGAAGCAGCGCGAGCTGCAGCATACTCAAACATTTGATTGCCTAATCCGCCTATAATACGTGACACTAGCATTAACTTTGATCCTTTAGAGTCCAGTTTTCCCAAATAAACTTATATTGATAAGTCAAATAATGAGTTTTTTGCAAGCTCGCTTGAATATCAAGCATACGCTTCTCTGCATCAGGGAAAAAATCATGAAATTGAACCTGTAAATTTTTAATGTTATTAATTAAACCAGTTTCAATTAAATGCTCTAACAGGTCATACTCGCCACCTTCAATATTCACCTTCATAAGAGCGATTTCTTTTATATCGTTTTGCTCATACCAATTTCTGAAGGCGACAATACGCGCTTGGACTAAATGATTACCACGCACTATGGAGGAAGATGCATCGCCCGCAATAGAAAACTCAATTACATCATTAACCTTGCCTAGGCCAATTTTATGTAATTTAATATGCTTATTTTGTAAAAAGCTCTCTTCAATCATTGATGAATAATGTGGAATAGGCTCAAAAATATGTACTTTACAAAGATATCGTGAAAATATATCGCTAGCCCATTGCCCTTCATAGCCCCCCACATCCAACACAACATCATCAGAAGTTAATTGATAATTCAAGCGTAATGTCTTATCTCCATTATCTTTTAACCATAATGAATGAGGCGTGACATGCGTACAGAGAACTTCCTTATCATTTATCTCCAAGAGTACTAAATAATCAGCATAATATTTTAGTCGCCATGATAAGGAACGTAAAACTCTAGCAATAAATTTTTTCATATATAAACCTTCAAATTGTACTTAGTTTCCACTTTGGAGTTAAAAATTGCATAGCAGTCCCGCTGGGTAGTCGTCGAAATACTTTATCCCCACCTTCACTAACCTCGAACTTTCCACATTCAATGACGTAATCAATTGGCGACGAAGAGCTATCACCAATCCATATATTTACTGAATACTCCCCAGGGTAAAATCTGACATCGTCTAAATGAACTTCAAAAACATACTCACCCACATTTACCCCGCTTTTAAAACCAGAATCAGAAGCCAACATATTTGCCATTTGGTAACCAGATGTTGTAGAGATTTCCACAGCCAACGTAATATCTTCCTGTTGCATTGTAGTAAAGAAATTCACAGAGAACCTGATGAGTAAATCTGACCCAATATACACCAACTTTGATGAATCATCTGAAGTGGCTATCTGTAACCAGCTAACTCTAGCTTTTTCTGCATTTCCCTCTCTATTTTCATGGTGTGAAAGATCCACTTTATCACCAAGCCCCATCTCAAAGTCTTGCAGTGCATATTGCGCTAAAACATTATTTGTTTCGCCATCTGCAACTAACCTTCCTTTATCCAACAATAAGCAACGTGAGCATATTTGAGAAATGGCTGACATGTTGTGCGACACAAGGATAACTGCTCTACCGCTATCCTTACCCAGTTTTCTTATCTGATCAAAACATTTCTTTTGAAACCGTTGATCACCTACAGCTAATACTTCATCAAGAATCAATAAATCCGGTTCTAGGTGCGCTGCAACTGAAAAAGCCAATTTTACATACATACCACTTGAATATCTTTTGACGGGCGTATCAAGAAACTTTTCAATTTCGGCAAACTCAACTATTTCATCAAATTTACTCTTAATCTCTGCTGAGCCCATACCAAGAATAGCGCCATTAAGATATATATTTTCGCGCCCGGTTAATTCCGGATGAAAACCAGTCCCTACCTCTAACAGACTACCCAATTTACCAACTAGTTGAATTTTTCCTTTTGTAGGCTTTGTGATTCGAGAGAGTATTTTCAATAATGTAGATTTACCTGCTCCGTTTCTACCTATAACTCCTACCCGCTCACCGGCACCAATCGAAAATGAAACATCATCAAGCGCCCAAAACACCTCATCAGTAACTTGCTTACCAACCTGTGAGGATTGCCTACGCCCAATAACATTATTAAGGCCAAACATTATCTCTTCTCGTATGGACCTATATTTAGCAGATTGTTTATGTTGAATTAAATAACTTTTAGAAATGCTTTCAACTTGTATAACTGATGACATACTCAAATCCCGTCTGCAAAACTAGCTTCTGTACTTCTGAAGAAAACTAAGCCATAGACCAATAGTAAAAGTGTAAAAACGAGAGAAGGTATTATTAACATAAAATTGTACGTTTCATGATATCCAAAGATAGACCAACGAAACCCATCTATAACCCCAGCAACAGGATTCAAATAAAAAACCCACAACCATTTTTCTGGAATAATTGCACTACTAAAACCTACTGGTGAAACATACATCCCCAACTGCAGCATAAAAGGAACTAAATACCTAAAGTCTCGATAAGTTACATTTAAAGCAGCTATCCACAAACTTAACCCCAAAGTAATTAATGCGAGCCATAGAATAAACACTGGCAAAAATACTATATGCCAATCTGGTACCACGCCGTACCAAAATATCAAACCAATAAAAAGAATACCGGCAATTAAGGCATCAACAAAGCAAACCAAAATACTAGATAATGGCAACAGTAAACGAGGAAAGTAAATTTTCGTTACTAAATTTGCATTACTAACAACACTATTCCCAGCCTCAGCAAGTGCAGAGGAAAAAAATTGCCAAGGTAACATTCCCGCGAAGACAAAGAGGGCATAAGGCGTATCACCAGAGGGTAATTTGGCTATTTTCCCGAATACAAATGTAAATACCATCACTGTAATAAGTGGTCGCAAGACTGCCCAAGCAACTCCAATCATAGTTTGCTTGTACCTCACAAGTAAATCTCGCCAAGCAAGCAAAAAGAATAGCTCCTTAAAACGCCAGAGCTCACGCCAATAATGTTTTGGCCCATCCGTTGCTGAAATTACAGTTATTTGCTGTGATGAGTAATCTGTTTGACTCATACTAATTTAAACGCTTTCTTTCATATTATTTAATGCACTTCTCAAATGTACAAATGCATCATTTAATGAGTAATGATGATTACCTATAAACAATCCGTTATTATCAATATGCTCTGCATTTTTCAGAGCAAATGGCGTTTCAGAGTCAAAGTATTTTACGACTTCGTTCTTGGCGAAGTTTCCTGCAACAATGGGCCTACACTCAAAACCAGCGTCATTGAGCTTTTTAACCAATTCCTTACGAGTGAGTTTAGAGCCTGGACGAATTACCAAACTAAACCCAAACCAGCTGCTTTCACCTATCTCCTGTTGAATCAATATATCAGGATGGTCTTTCATCTCAACAACAAATCGTTTGCCATTTTCTTGGCGAGATGCAATAAATCCAGGCAGCTTCTTGATTTGCTCTATGCCAAGCGCACCTTCCATTTCTATTGGACGCACGTTATAGCCAGGCAACACAAACCTGAAAGACTCTTCAAATGGGTCATCACTTTTTTCACCACATACTAGGTTATGTTTAGGCAAATTACGCGTCCAGCCATGTGCACGGAGTGAAAGCAATATTTGGTAAAGCTCTTCATCGTCCGTAACAATGAAGCCGCCTTCCATTGTGGAGATATGGTGGCTGAAAAATGAGCTGAAAGTCCCCATCACCCCAAAAGTGCCGGCTTTCTTACCTTGGAAGGTAGCGCCCATTGATTCGCAGTTATCTTCGATCAATGTGATATTGCGCCCATCGATAATCTGATTAATACGCGAAAAATCATTAGGATTGCCTAACAGATTGACTACCATGATCGCTTTGGTTTTATCAGTAACTGATTTTTCTAATTGATCAAAATCATAGTTCAGAGTATTCAAGTCAATATCTACAAATTTGATCTTTAACCCATATTGATAAAGCGGATAATAAGTTGTGCTCCAAGAGACAGCCGGCACAATGACTTCATCGCCCCTTTCCAATTTCAACGCGCCATTTTTTGTATAAAACAATGCACCTACCATCAATAAGTTAGCAGATGAGCCTGAATTCACCATTACACAGTACTTGCTACCGATATAGTGTGCAAAAGATTGCTCGCATTCTTGCACGTGTTTGCCCATGGTATACATGCCAGAATCGATTACACGATGCATGGCATTAATTTCTGCTTGATCCCACGTGGTTGTGGCGAGAGGGAATCTTGGACTCATTGTAAATACTCTTTCAAATAAAATTCGTAGGACTGCTTAATACCATCGGTCAAGCTATTATTAGCCGACCAGCCCCATAAGGATTGCTGCTGAACGTCTACTAACTTGCGTGCCATACCGACAGGTTTGCTCAGATTGTGTGTAAAACTGCCTTGGTAACCTATTACCGCGGCAACCGCTTGATAGTATTCATTGATTGTATAGTCTTGCCCCAGGCCAACATTCATGAGATTTGGCAAGGTATCAAAATGCTCCAAAGCACGGATAACAGCACTAGCAAGATCGCCAGCATACATAAACTCCCTTCTAGCAGTACCATCACCCCATATTTCCACTTGAGGCTCGTTGTTAATCATTGCTTGATACGTCTTATGAATGATTGCCGGAATCAAGTGTGAATGCTGAGGTAAGAACTTATCATGACGCCCATACAAGTTACATGGAATCAAAGTCTTATATTGGAAACTAGCATCTTGTTTTGCTATATATTGGCACAAGCGCATGGTAGCGATTTTTGCAAGCGCATAACCTTCGTTGGTTGGCTCCAACTCACCAGTCAGAATCATATCTTCTGTAAGCGGAGTGGATATATTTCGTGGATACATGCAGGAACTGCTTAGATTGATCAGGCGCTTGACGCCGTTTCTCTGCGCAGCCATCACCACATTACGCCCCATATCAAGGTTGTCTATCAGAAAGTCTACAGGAGCTGCAATATTAGCCTGGATCCCGCCTACCCGTCCAGCCGCGTGTATGATGAAATCCGGCTGATACAGTGCTATATATGCCTCTACATCAGCATATATAGTAAGGTCGAGCTCAGTGCTTGAAGGCGTAAGGAACTGCCATTTTGTACTAGATGGATGCTCCAGTATGTTTTTACCCACCATGCCGCGGGCGCCAGTTAATAAAACTTTTTCAGTCATTGCTATTTTTATTCGTGGTAATTGAAAGCAGAATAACCGTGGCGCTTAACAAGCTCATCTCTCTCAGCGCTTTTCAGGTCTTCTCTTACCATTTCGCTGACAAGCTCATCAAAACTGATTTTTGGTACCCAGCCTAGTTTATTTTTTGCTTTGCTGGCATCACCAAGCAAGGTTTCCACTTCTGTTGGACGGAAGTAGCGCGAATCTACAGCAACAATGCATTTACCGGATGCATCGTACCCTTTTTCATCAACGCCTTCACCTTTCCATGCAATTGCCATGCCAAGCTCTTTGGCAGCTGCATTAACGAAATCGCGCACGCTATATTGCACCCCTGTTGCAATTACAAAGTCTTCTGGCTGCTCTTGTTGCAGCATCAGCCATTGCATTTCTACATAGTCTTTTGCATGCCCCCAATCACGCAGCGCATTCATATTACCCAAATACAGGCATTCTTGAAGGCCAAGTTTGATACGTGCCAAGGCACGCGTGATTTTCCTAGTTACAAAAGTCTCACCGCGAATAGGAGATTCATGATTGAACAAAATCCCATTACAGGCATATATACCATAAGCCTCCCGGTAGTTAATCGTAATCCAATAAGCATAGAGTTTAGCAACTGCATAAGGGCTGCGAGGATAAAATGGCGTAGTTTCTTTTTGCGGTGTTTCCTGAACTAAACCATAGAGCTCAGAGGTAGATGCTTGATAAAAACGTGTTTTGTTTTGAAGGCCAAGAATACGAATAGCTTCTAAAATGCGAAGCGCTCCCAATGCATCAGAGTTTGCGGTGTACTCCGGCTCTTCAAATGAAACAGCAACGTGACTTTGTGCTGCCAAATTATAAATTTCGTCTGGCTGTACTTTTTGGATAATATGAGTCAAGCTAGATGAGTCTGTCATGTCTCCATGATGTAAAAAGAAAGGCAAACCCTTTTCGTGTACATCATGAAATAGATGATCAATTCTAGCTGTGTTAAATAAAGAACTGCGACGTTTAACACCATGCACCTCATAGCCTTTTTTCAATAAAAACTCAGCCAAATAAGCGCCATCTTGCCCAGTAACACCTGTGATCAATGCAACTTTAGTCATGCTTTTCCTTCTTCAATTCTACCGTAAGTGTCTTCAAAACGAATTATATCATCCTCACCCAAATAACTACCTGACTGAACTTCAACAATCTCAAGCGGAACTGCACCAGCATTAGCCAAACGATGCGTTTCACCTAATGGAATATAAGTTGACTCGTTTTCATGAAGCGTAATCACTTTATCACCACAGGTTACTTCTGCAGTTCCGGTTACTACAACCCAATGCTCAGCTCGCTTGGTATGCTTCTGTAAGCTCAGGCTAGCGCCAGGACTGACCTGTATGCGCTTAACTTTAAATCGCTCACCTACATCTATGGTGTCATACCAACCCCACGGTCTAGATACTTTGCGATGCAACACACGCTCTTCTCTTTTTTGCAACTCCAGCTGACTCACAATCTTTTTCACGCCCTGACTCATGCTTCGGTCAGCAACCAATACTGCATCAGCGGTCTCAACAATTACTAAATTGCTAACACCTACGGTGCTGACCAGTCGATGGCTTGCATTAATCAACGTGTTGTTTGTGTTTTCAATTATCGTGTCGCCATTAGATACATTTCCATTAGCATCTTGCTCACCTACTTGCCAAACAGCATCCCATGCACCAAGATCATTCCAGCCAGCATCAAGCGGCACCATCTTAATCTGGAACTTAGAGCCCGGACACTTCTCCATCACGGCGTAATCAACAGATTCGCTCGCTACATTGGCAAACAAAGCAGCATCAGGGCGCACAAATAGGTTATCTCGAACACTATTTACAAAAGAATTTGAAGTAGATTCAAATATATCTAGTCTAAAGTGCTGCAATGCTTTGAGCCACACGCTAGCACGAACCACAAACATGCCGCTATTCCAAGTGTAATCACCAGATGCGAAGTAGGCTTGTGCAGTTTCATAATCAGGTTTTTCGGCAAACTGTGCTACGTTGTACTCATTGTGCAATCCTGCAGCACCCTCACGCCTGATATAACCAAAGCCAGTTTCAGGCTTATTTGGCTGAATCCCTAAAATTACGATTGCACCAGTTGTTGCCACACGAATACTATTTTGGAGTGTTGTGGTAAATGCCTCTTCATTTTGCACGGTTTGATCAGCTGGCGTAACAACAAGAATAGGATCATCGCCATTTGCGACTGCCTGCAATGCTGCCAACGTTAGCGCAGGAGCTGTATTGCGCCCTACTGGCTCAAGCAATAAGCTGGCTGACACTTGAGAAAGCTCTCGCAACTGGTCGAGCACTAAAAAGCGATGCGCTTCATTGGTAACAATTAAAGTCTCTCCAACTGCAATATCAGCAGCAGATAACTGACTTAAGCGATTGGTAGCTTGCTGAAATAGACTGTTAGTACCAGAAAGCACTAGAAACTGTTTAGGGAACCCAGTGCGTGATAGCGGCCATAATCTTGTACCGGATCCTCCACAAAGAATCACAGGAGTAATATTAATAGGTGTTTTGTTCATTAGAAGAAAGGGCTATTTCGCGTTATCTACTATGTTTAAATTAAGTGCTAAAGGCATAATATCTGCATTTACTTCTTGTGATAATGACTTTATTTCAGCATCAAGCATTTCATATTCTTTAATTTTTGCTTTAAGAAAAGCGAGTGTTATCGCTGACTTTTCTTCAATCCCCTTTGGAGTTAGCAAATACATGTAAGCCAGCTTGTTTTTGCTATTTTTAAAATTACTTACCTTAAGCATACCTTTTTCAATAAGCGCTTGAAGGCAATAATTGGTTTTCCCCAAACTAATACCTAGAGCTTTTGACAGCTCTCGTTGACTAGTTTCAGAGTTAGCGGCTACTAATTTAAGTATTTTGTACTTGTATTCGTCAGTTAGCATATTAATAAGCAGAAGTCCGTTCATTCAATGAACGCAATTTTATCAGCAAAAGATGCTTCATGATAATTTAATGGTGCATATTAAGAGATATTTATCTGATGGCAATAACTGCTTTCTATCAATCAAAATGACAGTTTAGATAACGCCATTCGAGCAAAAGCATTATTTAAGAATATATGCGTTTGAGGTTAGATAAACACACCTTGCACAAATGCTGCGCTTTTTCTTGCGTGTCAGATTCGACATAACAACGCAACTCTGGTGCATTACCTGATGGACGAAAATGGATAATATCTCCACCATCTAATATAACTCTATAACCATCAGTATGATCTATTGACACTACCTGGCCTAAATCTGACGGTATTAGCTTAAACAAAAATACACTGTCTTGATTTAATGTACTGATTAGTTGTGAGCTGAGCTCTGTAGAGAAATTTTGCAATCGGTCACTCGCTGTATATCGATTTGGTAACAAACCAACAAGCGCAGAAATAGGCTTCTGATTTTGCTTTGATAAGGAAAGTAGCGCTAAAACAGGAAGAACGGCATCGCGCGTTGGGAGCGCATTTAAAACACTATTATTCAAAATAACGTTAGTACCAAGCAAAAAGCCTCCATTAGCCTCAAAACCAACGACATTTTTACTCTTAGGCAATGACTGCATAGCTTCTATGACATAGGGTGAACCTATTTTGGTGCGGATAACTTGCTTAAACCATTCTGATTTCTCTGTGAGAGTATTACTACTCACCGGGGTGACGACAGTCTCTGCCGATAAAAATTTTGCACATAAAACACCAACAACGTCTCCACGTAACCAGTTACCATGCTCATCACCAATTAATGGTCTATCTGCATCACCATCAGTAGAAATGATCGCATCAAAGCTATACTCCTTTGCCCATTGCTGCGCCTGCAAAACATCTTCTGGCCTAACGGCTTCTGTATCAATTGGCACAAACTCTTCACTACGCCCCAGTGAAATCACCGTAGCCCCTAATGCTTCTAGTATTTCACGCAAAATGTCTCTTGCAACACTTGAATGCTCGTATATCGCAACACGCATACCAGCAATCTTAAAGCTTTCGAAGAAATCTATATACCGCTTTAAGTAGTGCAACTTAACTGATGCATTTCGCACAACCGAGCTGTTTGGTAAACTTGTGCCAGTATCTGGCAAATCTACAGAGGCTTGCTGTATCAGTAGCTCATCTAATTTGGATATCTCTCCTGTTGCTTTGTAGAATTTAATACCATTGCGATTGAAAGGGATATGGCTACCAGTTACGACCACAGCCGGCAATTGATATTCATAAGCGTATGAAGCAAGTGCCGGTGTAGGCAACTCACCAGCATACATAACCTCCCTACCCGAGTCGATGATAGCTTTGGCGCATGCACTCGCTATACGAGGACTACTAGGTCGCAAATCATGCCCTAACACCACTCTTTTATCCGATGCTGCATCACCAGCGACCGCTCTCAAAAATGCCGAAACATATGCATAACAAAGCTCATCACTCATTTGCTCAACTAAACCACGTAAACCACTTGTACCAAAACGTACATCCGTGGTTTTTATCAAAGAGTCGATGCTTATTTTTTTAGAAGCCATATTAGGAAAGCACTATCAAGTGTCTAAATTAATGTTACGTATATACCTGAAAGGTGCACGATGCTAGTAAGCCCCACCAGTAAACTTCTTAATATCCCTCAGCTGCCGTTTGGTCGGTCGCCCCGCGCCTCTATCTCGCTGTGCAAAGTCATGCTCGCCAGTGAGTTTTGCATTTTCGCGCTTGCTAATGCTAGCTGGTGTTTCTGTGTACAGCAGCGCGGCCTCAGGCGCGCCTTTACGTACATTTGAAAGCGCTTGTACCGTAACTTCAATCTCGAAATCACGGTTACGGATATGGATGGTTTGGCCAATATGCACTTCTTTTGCTGGTTTTACCCGGTCGCCATCTACGTGTACTTTGCCAGTATCTATTGCCGTAGTAGCAAGGCTACGTGTTTTGAAAAAACGTGCGGCCCATAGCCATTTATCTAGCCGGCATTTGCTGTCTGCTTCGCTTGCCATTTTCAATCCAGACCTAAGCTGGTCGCTTAGGGAAGTTAGTTTCCAGGATTATTTTAAAATCTTTAAGTACCACTTCTGCCATTACATTTACTGACTGCAGCGAATGTCCGGTAAGGTACTGAATGCCATCAGCTACATTATTCATCGTAGCAATGTGAAACTGCCCTTGCTCAACAGCTTGAATCACTTCATCGCTCAGCATGAGATGACGCATATTACGCTCAGGCATCAGTACGCCTTGGTTGCCATCCAGACCTATTTCCTTGCAGACTCGGAAATACCCCTCAATCTTTTCATTCAGCCCACCAACTGGCAGCACTTCACCATGCTGGTTCATTGCTCCTGTCACCGCAATACCTTGTTTGATTGGTACTTGTGCGAGTGATGAGAGCAGCGCAAACAATTCAGCACAGGAGGCAGAGTCACCATCCACACCGCTGTACTCTTGCTCAAACACGAGTGAGGCTGTGAGGTTGAGTGGGTTTAAATGTGCAAAATTAGTGTGCAACCAGCTTTGTAAAATCATCACGCCTTTATCATGGGTCGGCCCGCTCATCTTCACTTCACGGTCTATTGTCAGCACACCACGACTACCTGGATAACAATTCGCGGAGATGCGTACTGGCGATCCAAAGCTAGCTTCAGATAGATCAATATGCGTTAGGCCATTAATTTGACCAATGCAATCACCATGCACACTGATGATTAACTCTTTATCTACGATAGAGTCTCGCATATGCGCCTCAATGTAGCTATGGCGCGCATATTTACGCTGAATCGCAGACTTAACATCCTCTATAGTGACTAACTCAGCGCCACGCAAGCTGGCTGCAGCTGCGCTCTCTAACAGTAATTTTTCTAGCACTGCAAACTTGGTACTCAATCTAGTTTGATCTTCAATCAAGCGATGCATCGCCTGCAACAAGGCAGCAACAGCGTCAGCTGTCACGTGGCGGCAGTGATGTTGCTGGCACTTATGTGCAATAAAAGACGCATATGCAGCATAATTCTCAGCACTAGCTTTTACTTGGTCTGCAAACTCGATCTTAATGGGGAAGTAATCAAAGAAATCAGGTTTAACGCCTAGCAACTCGTAATAATCTTCACGCGTAGTGATCAACACAATTTTCACTGAAACCGGAATGGCCGCTTGTGCACTAATCAGGCTACTACCTTGATTGCTACTGCTGCTCAAGTCTTCTATCTGTAAGGTGCCATTACGCAGGAAGCGATGTAGCTTTTCCAGTATATGTGCACCATTTTGCTCATCAGCAAGAATGTCGCGCAGGTGCAGCAACAATGTGCCGCCATCCGCGCGCATCAGATTACCTGCGCGTAAACGCATAAAGTCTGGGATATTGCTGGCTTCGCTGGCACCTTCTATGCCGCCAAACAAAGACTGTAAGCTAGGGTCGTTATCATAAAGGACTGGCGCATGCTGTGTAGCATGGTGCTCGACCAGCACATTGGCACGGTAGCGGCCAAAAAAACTCTCGGACATGAGAGCCTCAAGATTACTCTCACCTTCAGGACCTGTTGTCGGTTGCCACGTTTCCAGCGTTTCTAATATATCTTTTTGTAGTGTACTAAAATAATGTGCAGGTATTTTGTCAGGCTCAATCAGTGTCAAACTAGCTTTAACCGTATTTAACTGCTCATCTATAAAGGTCTGCAACGGTGTGATAGAGTTTTGCTGCACTTTAGCATCTAGCAAACTGGCAAGCTCTTTGGCAAAAACGCGCACAAACGTATCCAACGCCTGTTTAAGCTGCGTGCCTGCACCAGCAGGTAGTTTAATAAACAAAGGCTTACCGCTTGCTTCAAACTGATACAGCGCAACTAAATCACAGGCTGCCGGCCACTTTTTGGCGGCTTCATGCATCACGCTTAGCATTAACGTGGTTCTACCCGAACCAGGCTCGCCTAAAGCCAGCAAATTAAATCCGGTCTGCTGTATGCTTAAGCCAAATTCTGCTGCCTTTTTTGCCTCGGCTTGCGCCACCCATGCTTGATACTGCGCACTATCAGGCGCTTCAGCAATCAGCGCTGACGTATCAGCAAAGTTAAATTGTTGCCTTGCAACATTAAGGGTTAACTCTTGAGGGGTTAGTATTTTTTGCATATTATTTTTCTATATTCCAACGATCACGCGCCGTATCGTCTGCGGATTTTGCTTCGATCCAGTGCTCGCCAGTTGAATTTGCTTCTTTTTTCCAGAATGGTGCTTCTGTTTTGAGGTAGTCCATCATAAATTCACAAGCCGAGAACGCATCACCACGATGTGCACTCGTTACGATAACCAGTACAATTTGATCGCTAGGCTGTAGCGTACCAACTCGATGCACGATCAAGGCATCCATGATACTCCAGCGATTTTTGGCCTGCTCGATAATGGCAGCCAGTGATTTCTCGGTCATACCAGGATAATGCTCAAGTGTGAGCTGTGAAACCGTATCACCATCGTTTAAATCGCGCACTAAGCCAACAAAACTCACCACTGCGCCAACATTTTTACGTGCTTGACGCAACTGATTGATCTCAGCGCCTATATCAAAATCTGCTGTCTGTACTCTTACTGTCATAGTGTTACCGCATTAGTATCAAACAAGCGCACTAACCACCTGTCACTGGTGGGAAAAACGCTACCTCATCACCGTCATTAATAACGGCCATATCGTCAACAAGCTCATGGTTGATGGCTGCACGCACCTTCAGTTTACCCATTAGCATTTGCCCCCAAACATCACCACGTTTGGCGAGCACCGCCTTCAACTTCAAAATGGTCAAAGAGTCGTCTGGCAGCTCTAAATCTTCCGTAGAATACTTAAGCGTTTCCTTCAATCTTGCAAAATAAAATAATTTAATTTTCATTTGGTTACTTAGTTTAGTTAATCTTCTTTATCATCAATTAAATCTAGCAAATCTGGTGTGCTTTTTGTTAATTCTACACGCTCAATCTGCGCAAATCTCTGTGAGATTTTCTGGCTGGAAATATGCACGTCCTGTGCATTTTCATGCGCCATGCGAATATTGTCTGCCAGCTTTTTCATACGCAGGTCAAAACGTCCAAAATCCTTACTGAGCTTGCCTAACTCTTCCTTAATCACGTGTACTTGTTTACGCGTTTCAACATCTTTTAACACAGCTCTGGCTGTATTCAGCACGGCCATTAAGGTGGTTGGTGAAACCACCCAAACCCGCTTATTCATCGCATAAGTAATCACATCAGCGTGGTATGCATGCAACTCAGCAAACACCGCCTCTGCCGGAATAAACATAACCGCACCATCAGACGTGACATTAGAAATAATGTACTTAGCTGCAATGTCATCTACATGCTTCTTCACATCTAATTTGAACTGTTTTTCTGCAATCAGTTTTTCAGCTTCGCTCAACTTGTTATCCAGCATGCGGTGGTAATTTTCCAGTGGAAACTTGCTATCCACCGCTACCACGCCTGTTGGCTCAGGTAAAAATAATGCGCAGTCGGCACGGGTGCCATTTTCAAAGGTGTGTTGCATCGCAAAGGAACCAACGGGCAACACGTTGCGAACCAACGCCTCCAATTGCACTTCACCAAAAGCGCCACGCGAGCGTTTATCACCCAACAGCTCCTGCAAGCTCACCACATTGGTGGTTAAGCCATCGATTTTCTTCTGTGCTTCATCAATGGTCGCGAGGCGCGCCATCACATCCATAAAGGTCTGATTCGTCTTTTTAAACCCTTCATCTAGACGCTCAGAAACCTTGCCGCCAATTAACTCCAGGCGACCATCCACAGACTTGGTCAACCCTTCAATGCTTGCTGTAAGCTGCAAAGTTGCATTGCGCATCGTTGACTGAATCAACTCCTGCTCTGCCTTGCCCTGCTCGGCTAGTGTGGTGTGCAGTTTTTCTAATACGGTTTCACGTGTTTGAGCTAGGCTATTACTTTGCGCTAGCTGCAAGGCTTGCATGGCATCACGTGTGGCTTGCAACTCTGTTGCCACACTGGCACGCAAGCGCTCGCTGGTTTCGTTGGTTGCGCTACTTAACCGATCACCAAGCTTGTTGAGGCCATCGTTAAAATCCAACAGCATGGCGCGATGCTTCTCCTCAAGCTGCTGCAATATCAGCAAGTTCCGGTCAGTCTTGCTTTCTCGCCACATCTGCAATAGCAGCAACACAAGAATAACAAAGGCAGTAATTAATATAATGATTTGTACCATAAGCTAAATTATACCCGATGCTTGTTTAGCATCTGTATAAATTCGCCGCATTGATGCGGGTGGTGATACAAACTTACTGGAGATAGTTCTGTGCAAAAGCAGTAATCTATAAAAAATTTAGAAAGAGCATTTTTAAAATAATAAAGATTATGCCAAACTTAAGCCTGTTATCACTCTCGTTAGGCTTATCGTGCTTAAACTCAAATTAATGCTAAACCAGCAACTGGCAAATATCACACGCAGACTGCATAACAACTTTTATTTATATTTGAGCGCTCTGCTCACCGTGTTAGTTTTACTAGATGCCAGCGTGTTTCATGTAGGTGAGAACATGCGCGACCGCGCGTTTGACATGATGGTAAAGAACCGAATCATCGTGCCGAAACCAGACGCGGATATTGTGATTGTGGATATCAACGAAGCCTCTTTAAGCGCTATGTCTGCTGAGTATGGCCGCTGGCCTTGGCCTAGGCAGGTATTGGGTGAGTTTTTAGAGAATATCGAAGCGCAGCAACCTAAAGCCGTGGTGTTTGATATTCTGTTTAGCGACCCTGACATTTACAATCCAGACAGTGATGCTTACTTTAACGAAGTGATTGCGGGTACACAAAACACATTCTTCCCTATGCTGCGTCTGGCAGAGGAAAGTGACCAATTAAGCCAGATTACGCCGAATATGATCCCAGGCATTAAGCGTACAGGTGCAGACCAGAGTAATACGGCTAAACCGATTGCAATTGTTTTACCGCATTTAGAAGCTGCGCTGAACTCTGAGCACTTAGGCACACACAATATTTACCCAGATAAAGACGGCATCGTGCGCGAGTACAAACTATGGCATGATGAAAGCGGCTGGATATTGCCGTCTCTGCCCCTTGCCGTGGCGAACTTCACGAAAGCTAACGCTGCTGACCTGCCGCAAAACATGCTAATCAACTGGCGCGGCAAGCCTTTCACTTATCAATTTGCTACCTTTAGCGATGTTTATACCGACATGGCTAGCAAAGTGAAAAAGCGCCCAGCCAATGAGTTTAAAGACAAAATAGTGATTATCGGGTCTACTGCACCATCGCTATTTGACCTGAAAGCCACGGCCATGGCTAAAGCGCATCCTGGCGTAGAGATATTAGCAACGGCTATCGATAACATTAAACACGATGATTACTTGAAGGTATGGCGTGGCAAGACACCGTACATCCTAATGAGCTTGACCTTAGTCTGGCTCACTGCACTGGCATTTTTCCGCAATATAGATCGCGATAAAGTCACGCGCGTTTTTAGTAGCAGCCAGATCATCCTGATTACGCTATCTTATCTAGCGATTAACTTCACTAACACCTATCTAGACTTAACCGGCCCGATTACTTGGGCAGTGTTGTATTTCAGTGTAGCCAAGATATATGCATTGGCAAACGATAGAGCGATGCAACGCTTACTGGCCAATGATGTAGAGTCAGGTAAAAAAGGGGCGGCTATCTTACTCATGCCGATAATGTTTGAAACACGAGAACCATTAAGCGACAGTCTGCTCAAAAAATTACAGTACAAAATTGAGCAACAGACTCAGCGACACGCAACTGTGGAAATTTTAAAAGGCACGCAAAGTGGTATATGGGGGCTATTTAGCGACATGATTATCGTCAGCTGGGCTTATGCGCATGACAATGAAGCAGAGGCAAGCAAAGCTACGCAAGAAGCAACGCAGTTGGGCACGCAGCTGAACCAACTGATACAAGGCACAGGTATTCCTGAAGACACAACTGCGCGTTATACGCTGCATAGCGGCACATTAAATACAGAAAAACCTATGGCAAATCAATGGCGCGGCTTGTTTGCGCAAGCCATTATCAAGTTAGATATTTTAGAAGCAAGTTAATTACTTTAAGAAGGTAAAAACCAATGAAACATTACTTAAAACAAGCACTTCTCCTAAGTAGTTTAGTGCCGTTACTTTATGCCGGTATCAGTGTCGCTGCCGAAAAAGGCAGCGCACTCAAGAATGATAGCCTACGTAACGAACCATTTGCTGACGCCAAAGTGACCGGTAGCTTTGCACGTGGTGAAAATTTAGAAATCATCAAGAAACAAGGCGCATGGCTGCAAGTGAAAGCTGCAAAAGGTTCAGGCTGGGTGCGCCTGCTTTCAGTTAAGCGCGGCACAGCTACCAAGAGTAATCAAGCAGCAGGTGTGCTGGCTGTGGCCAGTGGACGCGCTGGCACTGGCCAAGTGGTGTCCACTACCGGTGTACGCGGCCTGAGCGAGCAAGAATTAAAAGCCGCCAAATTTAATGAAGAAGAAGTTAAAACCATGGAAAGCTATACACTAAGTGCAGACAAGGGGCGTGCCTTTGCCAAAGCTGGCAATTTAAACAGCATTGCATTTAAGAACCTAAAAGAAGTGAAAGGCGGTACGCAATGAACCCCAACTCAACATTGAGCAACATCATGTCCACACATAAACGCCGCCTCATCTCTACCCTGCTTGCGTCAGCACTAGGGCTAGCCAGCCTGCAAACTGCAGCTTTTGATATTAAAGGCGCACTTAAAGACGCGGTAGAAAAAGAAATTGGTCAACAAACGGGCAATCAAGCTACGCCAGCCGATAGCAATGCTGACAGTGCAAAATCAAGCAGTGCGACAACCAGCGAACCGGCAGCTTTTAACTGGAAAAACCCAAGTACCACAGAAGAAATTAGCTTGGGTCGAGAAATAGCTGGCAACTTGCTAGGTGCAGCGCCCTTGGTTAAAGATGCTGCACTGCAAAAATATGTTAATTCTGTTGGGCGCTGGGTTGCATCGCAATCGGAGCGTCCAGAGCTACCTTGGCGTTTTGGCGTAATCGAGAGTGACGATTTGAATGCCTTTGCCGCACCTGGTGGCTACATTATGCTGACCAAAGGCTTGTATAAAAAACTGCAGAATGAAGCGCAACTTGCCGGCGTATTAGGGCATGAGATTGCGCATGTGGTTAAAAAACACCAGCTCAAGGTACTGCAAAAACAGCAACTACTTAGCATGGGTGCCGGCTTGTTAAGTGACAAATATGCCAAAGACAATGCCCTTGTGAGCAAAGCCATTGGCAGCGGCGCTGAAATCAGTGCGCGCAGCCTGGATAAATCTGCCGAATATGAAGCCGACCGATTAGGCTTAAGCTATGCAACACGTGCGGGTTACGACCCATATGGTTTGACTGATGTACTACAAACACTGGGACAATCCAGCAGTAGCGATGCCAGTGTTGCCCTATTATTTAAAACGCATCCACACCCAGATGAAAGACTCACGGCATTAAGCGAGTCTGTGGGTACGCAATTGGACAAGGTCACTAATGGCAAAACCTTAGAGAATCGGTTTTATTTATTACCGTAACTTATATTCTACTCACCTAAATTCAACCACTTTGTTTGAGAATTATCAAACAAAGTGGTTTTTGTTGAGTAGAGCATTTGACATCTGATTGTGCAAGGATAAAAATACAATCAAAGCATTGTCGGAGACGGTTTTATGGCAACAAAACAAAAAGTTAAGAAGCCTTTGGGCACTTTACAAGAGTCAGTGGCTGAGTCTGTTAGCAACACACAAAAGCAGCGTAAAGTATCATCAGGTGATATCACCCCCAATACCACCGTGAGCGGGATTGAAAACTTTGCAGTGAGTGAAAAGATACAGGCTGCACAAGGCTCTAAAATCGAAGCTGTGCAAGATATTATTCAGCGCATTTCCAGCAATGATCTATCAATGTTGCCTGAGGCATTACATACTATCCTCAAAGGTGCCTCTCCAGACGATGCCGCAGCGTTGAGTAAAGCGCTCACAGTGATTAAAAATAGTAAAACGATCAAATCAAGGATACGTAACGACCAAGCTCTTGCTAAAGACTGGCGCGATGGAGGTTATCCTTATCAAAATCTGCTATCACGCAAATCTTATGAGAAGCAAAAATATCGCCTGCAAGTTGAGCTGTTAAAACTGCAAGCATGGGTTAAAGAAACAGGCCAACGTGTCGTCATTTTATTTGAGGGTCGCGATGCTGCTGGCAAAGGCGGTACTATTCGACGCTTCATGGAGCACTTGAATCCACGTGGTGCACGTGTAGTTGCCCTTGAAAAACCGAGTGAGGTTGAACGTGGACAATGGTATTTTCAACGCTATGTTTCGCAACTACCTACCGCAGGTGAAATCGTGTTGTTTGACCGCTCTTGGTACAACCGTGCAGGTGTTGAACGCGTCATGGGCTTTTGTAACAACGATGAATATCTTGAGTTTATGCGCCAAGCCCCAGATTTTGAACGCAACCTCACAAGATGTGGTATTCATGTCATTAAATTCTGGTTCTCAGTGAGCCGCTCAGAACAGCGCAGACGCTTTAAAGAGCGCGAAATGCACCCACTGAAACAATGGAAGCTTAGCCCAATTGATTTAGCGTCACTTGATAAATGGGATGATTACACCAAGGCCAAAGAAGCCATGTTTTTTCACACAGATACCGCAGACTCTCCTTGGACTGTCATCAAGTCTGACTGTAAAAAACGTGCCCGCCTCAATGCCATGCGTTATGTGCTACACAAACTCCCCTACGCCAATAAAGACCTTGAGGCAATTGGTAGTTTAGACCCACTACTGGTAGGACGCGCCCACATTGTGTATGAACGTGGTGAACATAATCATATTATTCTCTAAGCTACCGCCTTGAAGACTTGATAGACAGAAACTGGGATTCAAAAAAAGTTCGAAAAACTAGGGTTCGGAATAATTTAGAGGCTCAATAATTGATTAAGCGTGAAAGCTAATTAACGCCAAAACTAATGAACTTAGGGGTTAATTAGCTGGAAAAATCATACCGAACTTAAAGATTAAGAGCATCAACAATATAAGTTACGGTTATATCAAATCACGCACACGTAGCTCGGCTTTAACGTAAGCATAGTAAATAGGTGCAGCCACAATCCCTATCAGGCCAAAAGCAGCCTCCATACACAGCATGGCGATTAGCAGCTCCCATGCGTTGGCACGAATTTGGCCGCCCACGATGCGCGCGTTCAAAAAATACTCAAACTTATGAATCACCACCAAGTAAAGTAAAGAGCCCAGCGCCACCGCCAACGTTTGGCTTAAACTCACCACCACGATTACGGCGTTAGAAATCAGGTTACCAATCACCGGAATCAAGCCCACCACAAAAGTAATCGCAATCATGGTTTTGACTAAAGGCAAATGGATACCCATCAAAGGTAAGACCACTGCTAGATAAATGCCCGTGAAGAACGTATTGATAGCAGAGATGCGTATTTGCGCAAAAACCACTCGTTTGAAAGCATCGCTCAACAGTGCACAGCGCATGTAAAGCGCACCGGCAAACGGTTTAAAATGCTCCACAGTCACCGCCTCTCGCAGGGCCAGCATGCCGCCAATAATCATCCCGATCAAAATATGCGCAGTAACACGCCCTGCTTCTTTTCCCACCACTTGCAACTCACCGGCATGCGTACGTAGCCATGTGGTTAACATTTCTTTAAATGTTAAGGCATCTGCCGGTAAATGCATCAGCAGCCAACTCGGTAATATTTTTTTGGAGTCTTCTAATATTTGCGCCATTTTAGCTAGCAGCACGGTTAGGCTGCCGGCATCAGAGCGCAAAAAGGCAGTTAACCCGGCACCAGCCAGTGATAACAAACTCACAATAAAAAACACTAAAATACCTACCGCCCAAAATTTAGAGTAGTTATTTTGGCGCTTGCTTGGAAACTTACGTGAGATATACGGCGTGAGCATGTGTACCAGCTGATACACCAGCAAACCCGCTAACAGTGCAGGTAACAAGCTAAGCTTAAGCACAAACAACAAGGCAAACCCAGTTAGCAGCCAAGCTGCAATATCATAGCTGGTTGCTTGGGCCACTGATGATTTCTGTGTTTTATTAGCCATAGTTACCTTATATAAATCACTTCAATATACCAGTTAAAACACTGGTTAAATAACAGTCAGTCATTAGTAACCAACTGTTTATTAATAGCTTTTAATCGAGAACCTATTCACAAAATCAGCAACATCGGCCGCCGGAATTGAGACAATCAAATCTATATTCTCATTAAAAGCTTTATCTAAGATACCACCATTACATTTTGATAATGCTTTTGTAACATAATCCATTTGATTATAAGCAATGGTCAGCTTCACAGCCTTCATTTCTACATAATCTGCCACTTTAGTAGCATCCAGCGCCAGCTTTGCTGTACCACCATAAGCGCGCGCCAAGCCGCCAGTGCCTAGATTAATGCCACCATAATAGCGAATAACGCCTACACAAGCATTAATCAGGTTGCGCCCCTCTAGCAGCTTTAACACCGGCATGCCAGCCGTGCCAGAGGGCTCGCCAGCATCAGAAAAGCGCTGCACGATACCATCCTCCGTTTTCAGTCTGAACGCATAAGCCAAATGATGCGCAGTTGGATGTTTAGCCGCAAAAGCGCGTAAGGCCATACCAACTTCTCGCTCCGAAGTACACGGCACCACCATGGCAATAAAACGTGACTTAGTAATGGTTTGCTCAGCAAACCCAGTTTCTATTAATATCTGCAACTACTTACGTCCGCCTAAAATACTACCTAAAATACCACGAATGATTTGCCTGCCCAAT
The DNA here is from genome assembly GCF_000023705.1 of Methylotenera mobilis JLW8. Taxonomy (NCBI): domain Bacteria; kingdom Pseudomonadati; phylum Pseudomonadota; class Betaproteobacteria; order Nitrosomonadales; family Methylophilaceae; genus Methylotenera; species Methylotenera mobilis. The sequence goes on along the minus strand of NC_012968.1, from coordinate 1,099,964 downwards.
TGTGAGCCTATTGCGCGTGCGGCACTTTTAGCAGCCGTTGCAAACACGCTCTCGGCAAGGCTTACCGCCTCTTTCTTGCCTGCGGTTTCTATTGCATCATCCTCTGCAGCCGTAGCCACTTGCGCGTTTAAAATCTCATAAGCAGATTCGCGATCTACCTGTTTTTCGTAAACATTACTCAGGATTGATGTACGGATTGTCTCTGCACGTTCAGCATCGGTTGCCGGGCCAACACGGCTACCTGGCGGGCAGACAAAGGTGCGCTCCACCGGTGTCGGAATGCCCTTATCATCCAAGAATGAAACCAGCGCCTCGCCCACTCCAAGCTCTGTAATCACACTTTCCACATCTAATTTAGGATTAACTCTAAAGGTAGTTGCCGCAGATTTCACGGCTTTTTGGTCACGTGGCGTAAAGGCGCGCAAGGCATGCTGCACACGGTTGCCTAATTGCCCTAACACCGCATCAGGAATATCCAGTGGGTTTTGGCTCACAAAATACACGCCTACCCCTTTTGAACGAATCAAGCGTACGACCTGTTCAATTTTTTCAAGCAGTACCGCTGGCGCATCATTAAATAACAAGTGTGCTTCATCAAAAAAGAAGACGAGTTTTGGTTTATCTAAATCACCAGCCTCTGGAAGCTTTTCAAACAGTTCGGACAGCAGCCACAACAGCAAGGTTGCATAAATACGCGGTGAGTTAAACAGCTTGTCACTCATCAAGATATTAACGACGCCATGTCCCCGCTCATCGGTCTGCATCAAGTCATCTAAATTAAGCGCAGGCTCACCAAACAGCATATCAGCGCCTTGCGTCTCCAGCTGTAGCAATGCACGCTGCACTGCGCCCACGCTTGCCGCAGAAATATTACCGTATGAGGCTTGATATTCTGCTGAGTTCTCAGAGGCATGCTGCATCATGGCACGCAAATCTTTCAAATCCAGCAGTAACCAGCCTTTATCATCGGCAATTTTAAATACGGCGTTAAGCACACCGGCCTGTACCTCGTTTAAATTGAGTAAACGCGCCAGTAGCAAAGGCCCCATTTCGGCAATGGTGGTGCGAACCGGATGCCCTTTTTCACCAAACATATCCCAAAAAGTAACCGGGCACTTGGCATAGCTAAAATCAGAAAGCGCCAATTGCTGCACCCTAGCCTCTACACGGGCGTTACCGCCACCCTGCTGAGACATACCTGACAAATCACCCTTCACATCGGCCATAAATACTGGCACACCATTTTTTGAGAAACCTTCTGCCAGCGTCTGTAATGTGACAGTTTTGCCAGTGCCCGTTGCGCCAGCAATCAAGCCATGACGGTTTGCCATTCTTGGCAAAATTACGCTGGAAATTTCATTATTCTTTGCAATTAAAATGGGGTTAGCCATGAATTGATTACCTAAATCTTAGTAATAAACGTTAATAAATAGTGATAGTAATAACAGGCTGTTTTACAGCACAGTCAGTTTTTACGGAACAAGCAGATTAAAAGTCGCCTTTGCGCGCCCTATCCATGATTTCAAGCAACTTGGTTTCTAGTTCCTGTGCAGATTTTTTCGCACGTTCAGTTGGATGCTTAATGTTCTTTAAATCAAAGGTGGGGCGATCTAGGGCAATATAAAGCCTGAGCTTATTATCTTGATCAAGCTTTTCATAAATCGCCACTCGACAAGGCGCAAACACCAAAAATTCGGGATGATCCAAAATAATCTCGGTACCCATGCTCAGGTTGCAAAATGAGCGCACTTCTTTAATACCTTGCGGATCAACACCACGTAGCTTCAAATGCTCACCAATCGGGAAGTTAGCTGGATTTACAAAATTCATGCCTTCAGAAACGCTTTTTAAGCTCTCAACCACATCCTTGTAACTCACATTAGCGTTAACCGGAAGCTCATAAATAGCATTAGTAGGGTCAATAGCTGGCATGCCGGGCCGCACTTGGCCAATCAAGGCATTATCTTTGCGCGTTAGGTTGGGCTGGTTAAAACTGCAGGCAACCATGCCCAGACTAAGAAAAAACACAGCACAATAACTTTGGTGCAACATACGTCTCGCGCTCAGCATAAACATGGTGACCACCTAATCTAAATTAATCAGCAATCTGTTAATCAGCGATTTTAAGTGCCTGATTAACCGCCGCACGGTTAAAATGCGGCGCAATCAGTTCAATAAAACCATACATATAGCCACGTAAAAATGCATCTTTACGCACGCCTAAGTAGGTCGTGCTATCGGCAAATAAATGATCAACGTCAATTTTGGCTAGATGCGTATCACGCTCAGCGTCATACGCCATATTAGCAAGCAAGCCCACCCCTAGTCCCAAGCTGACATATGTCTTGATCACATCCGCGTCAATCGCGGTAAGCACAACATTCGGCGTTAAGCCTGCATCGGTAAAAGTCTTAGACACCAACGTACCGCCAGTAAATGCAAAGTCATAGGTAATCAGCGGGTACTTCGCTAGCTTTTCCAAGGTCAAAGGCACATCGTCCAACAATGGGTGGCCAGGCGGCACCACAACGCAGCGATTCCAATGGTAACAAGGCAAGCATAACAAGCTTTCGCGCTCGCTGATAGACTCAGTCGCAATCCCAATATCCGCCTCGCCGCTCTCCACTTGCTCAGCCACTTGGCTAGGGTTACCTTGGTGAATATTTAGCTTCACACGCGGATAATTGGTCATAAAGGCTTTGACCGCCGCGGGCAGCTTATAGCGCGCCTGCGTATGCGTGGTGGCAATGGTTAAAGTACCGGTCTCTACATCACTAAACTCATCACCGACACGCTTGATATTTTCAATATCGCGCATCACTTTGTCTGCCAGCATCACAATCTGCTGACCAGGTACCGTTAAACCCGTTAAGCGCTTGCCATTGCGTTTAAATATCTGCAGACCAAGCTCTTCCTCAATCAACTGAATTTGCTTACTTACTCCGGGTTGCGAGGTATACAAAGCATCGGCAGCGCTGGTAATATTCAAGCCCTGCTTTACGACTTCATGCAAATAACGTAACTGATGTAACTTCATGAGATTAGCTTCTTCTAAATAATCTATTAACAAGATATTTCAAGCGCACCGCTTACATTATCAACGCATACAAACGCGCATCTTTTATATAACTAAACGATATATCCATAGAATAACATATTCTTAAAAAAGTTAACTACATACTGTTATAGTGCGCGTCTAAATTTAGTTAACTAATAACGGATACTCCACATGGAATTTGGTTATGTAATATCAGGCTTTGCTGTAGGCCTGCTTGTTGGCGTCACAGGTGTAGGCGGCGGTTCATTAATGACACCATTGCTGGTTTTTTTATTTGGTTTTAAAGCAACAGTGGCGGTAGGTACAGACTTACTATATGCCGCCATTACCAAAACAGGCGGTGTGTTTGTGCATCACAATACGCATAAATCTGTGGACTGGCGAGTAGTAGGATGGATGGCAACAGGTAGTTTACCTTCTGCGGTAATCACCATTTTTGTGATTAAACACCTTATCCAAATTGAAAAAGATATTTCCGGCATCATCACCCACACTTTGGGCGTTGCGCTGATTTTAACTGCGGTAGCTTTGATCATCCGCAGCTACCTAACGCGTAAGAAAATGCGCGAAATCGAAGATACTATCATTAGTAGTGGTCGTTTTGATAAAATTCAAATCCCAGCAACCATATTTACTGGCATAATACTGGGTGCGCTAGTTACAATTTCTTCAGTAGGTGCAGGTGTGCTTGGCACACTGGCACTGCTCTTCCTTTATCCTAAGATGAGCACGCTCAAAGTAGTAGGTACTGATTTAGCGCATGCAATCCCGTTAACGGCGGTTGCTGGCTTCGGTCATTGGACGCTTGGACATGTCAACTTTGAACTGTTAGGCACATTGCTCATCGGATCTCTACCTGGAATATGGGTCGGTAGCCACTTGAGTGTAAAAATTCCAGAAAAAACATTACGCCTAATTTTAGCCACGTTACTACTAGTGATTGGTTTGAAATTCGTTTTAGTTTAATTTAAAGGTTAGTTTAAAAAGCACTATATGTATAAATATGATGAAATAGATCAACAGATTGTTGATGAACGCGTTGCCCAATACCGCGACCAAACTCGCCGCTACTTGGCAGGCGAACTATCAGAAGACGAGTTCCGCCCACTACGCCTTCAAAATGGCTTATATATTCAACGTCAGGCACCAATGCTTCGCATTGCCGTGCCTTACGGCATGTTATCTAGCGCACAACTGCGCAAACTAGGCGACATTTCTAAGAAATACGACAAAGGCTACGGCCACTTCAGTACCCGTCAGAACCTGCAATTAAACTGGCCAAAACTAGAAGACGTGCCTGAAATCTTGGCAGATCTAGCCACGGTTGAAATGCATGCGATTCAAACCTCTGGTAACTGCATCCGTAACATTACTACCGACCAGTTCGTAGGCGTTGCACCGGATGAAGTCATCGACCCACGCGCGATTGCAGAAATCATGCGCCAATGGAGCACGTTCCATCCTGAGTTTGCTTTATTGCCACGTAAATTCAAAATTGCAGTTTCTGGTACTAAAAACGACCGTGCATTAGTGCAAGCGCACGATATCGGCCTTGAGTTCTACCGTGACAGCAATAACCAAGTGGCCATCAAAGTATGGGTTGGCGGTGGCTTAGGCCGTACACCAATCTTGGGCACCGTGATACGCGAGCATCTGGAGTGGCAACACGCCCTTACCTATTGCGAAGCGATTATCCGTGTGTACAACCTGCATGGCCGTCGCGACAATATCTACAAAGCGCGTATCAAGATTTTAGTGAAAGCTTTAGGCATTGATGAGTTCCGTAAACAAGTGGACGCTGAATGGGCGCACATTAAGGATACAGAAAACACGATTACCGAAGCTGAGTTAGCACGCGTGGCGCAGCACTTTGACGTGATGCCGTATGAGAACGTACCTGCACATAACGCCGGCTTTGATACAGCAGTTGCCAGCAACCCTGCATTTGCAGCATGGGTGAAACGTTGCGTACACCCACATAAGCAAGCGGGGTACCGTGCAGTAACGCTTTCACTCAAACCACATGGTCAAGCCCCTGGCGACATTAGCTCTGAGCAAATGTGGACGGTAGCAGACCTCGCTGATGAATACAGCTTTAGTGAGTTACGTTCATCTCATGAGCAAAACCTAATTCTGGCCGATGTTAAATTAAGCGACCTGTTTGCATTATGGGAAAAAGCACGTGCCAATGGTTTGGCAAGCCCTAACATTGGCTTACTCACAGACATTATCTGCTGCCCAGGCGGTGACTTCTGCTCACTGGCAAACGCGAAGAGCATTCCTATCGCTAAAGCGATTCAAATGCAATTTGATGATTTGGACTACCTGCACGACATCGGTGAGATGGAGCTCAACATTTCAGGTTGTATGAATGCTTGCGGTCACCACCATGTAGGCCATATTGGTATTCTTGGCGTAGATAAAGATGGTTCTGAGTGGTATCAAGTCTCTATTGGCGGCAAACAAGGCAACGATGCAAGTCTTGGCACCGTGATCGGGCCTTCATTCTCAGCAGAAGAAATGCCTGGTGTAGTGCAAAAACTAATTGAGGTTTACATTCAAGAACGTACACCTGAAGAAAGATTTATTGACACTGTGCGTCGCTTGGGCGTTGCCCCATTCAAGGCACATGTCTATGCAAAAAATGAGGTTGCAGCATGAGTAATTTAATCAAACTAAACAATGGCGTGGCTAGCATAGTAGCTGATGACTGGACACTAGTTCAGTTGCCAGCGACGCAAGTAGAAGAGCGCAAACAAGCCGGTAAAGTGGTGTTATTTAAACTTACTGGTGAAGCTACTGTGACTGAGGCGCAGATTGCCGACACAGTGATTCCGGCAACTGGCAAAATCATTTTGCCTTTAAGCGTATTCGTTGCTCGCAATAACGAAATTAAAGACCGTATTGCACAAGGTGAAATCGGCGTTTGGTTAGCAACGCATGAACTGCTTGAAAACCTGACACAAAAACAAGCCGACTTAAACGTGTTACCTATCATCGCGATTTTTGTAGAGCGTTTTGCTGATGGTCGTATTTTCTCATTAGGCAACCTGCTACGCACACGCTTTGGCTTTAAAAATGAGCTACGTGCGTTTGGCGACGTATTACGTGACCAATTGTTTTTCTTAAAACGCAGCGGCTTTACCAGCTACTTAGTGCGTGCTGACCGCTCTGCACAGGAAGCGATTGCCAGCTTGAGCGATTTCACTAAACCATACCAAGGTGCGGTTGATGAACCTCGCCCAGTGTTTAAGCGTTATAACAGAGGCGCATAAATGACTACGGATGTAGATTTAGGCCAGGTAGTAATGTTAAAACCTAGCGCCAACAACCCTGCGACCAGACCAACACTGACGGATGAGTTGGTAGCAAGCGTTAAACAAAAGGCGGACGAAGTCCTCGCCTTACTGAGCAGCGCAGCCAATGAGTTTGGCGCAAATGAAGTCACCTTTGCTAATAGCTTTGGCGCAGAAGATATGGTGTTAACCGACATCATTCAACGCCAAAAAATTGCAATTGAGATTTTCTCGCTAGACACTGGCCGTCTGCCGGTTGAAACCTACGATTTAATTGCTAAAACAGAGCAAACGTACAACACCAAGCTTAAAATCTTTTTCCCGCAGTCTGATGCGGTAGAAAGCTATGTAAGAACCAACGGCATCAATGCATTCTACGAATCTATAGATTTGCGCAAAGCGTGCTGCTTTATGCGCAAAGTAGAGCCATTGCAACGTGCTTTAAAAGATAAAAAAGCATGGGTTACCGGTATGCGTGCAGAGCAATCTACCACGCGCGTCAACCTGCCCTTCCGTGAGTTTGATAGCGGCAACCAGCTGGAAAAATTTAACCCACTCAGCAACTGGACTGAAAAAGAAGTATGGGCATACATCCGTATGTTTGATGTGCCATACAACAAACTGCACGACCAATTTTACCCAAGCATAGGTTGCGCACCATGTACGCGCGCAATTGCTATGGGCGAAGATGTGCGCGCCGGTCGCTGGTGGTGGGAAGACCCCAACAGCAAAGAATGCGGATTACACGTAAAGAAGTGATTTTATAAAACGCTGCAACGTATCCAGTATTAAGTAGTACTTTTGATTTTTGAAACCTAAGAATATGACAACGACTAAACAACCTTTATCTCATTTAGACTGGCTAGAGTCTGAGGCCATTTACATTCTGCGCGAGGTCGCGGGGCAATGTAGCAACCCTGTACTATTATTCTCAGGTGGCAAAGATTCACTATGTATTTTGCGTTTGGCAGAAAAAGCATTCCGCCCTGGTAAGTTTCCATTTCCACTCATGCATATTGATACCGGCCACAACTATCAAGAAGTGCTGGATTTCCGTGACCAACGTGCTGCAGAGTTAGGCGAGCGCCTAATCGTGCGTTCTGTTGAAGACTCAATGAAACGCGGTACCGTGGTATTAAAATCACCAGACGAACCACGTAACAAACACCAATCTGTAACCTTACTGGAAGCGATTGAAGAGTTCGGCTTTGACTGCTGCATCGGTGGCGCACGTCGCGATGAAGAAAAAGCACGTGCCAAAGAACGTATCATGAGTTTCCGTGACGAGTTTGGCCAATGGGATCCGAAAAACCAACGTCCTGAATTGTGGAACCTGTACAACGCACGTTCACATAAAGGTGAAAACATCCGTGCCTTCCCTATTTCTAACTGGACAGAAATGGATGTATGGCAGTATATCGAGCGTGAAAACCTAGGCTTACCGAGCATCTACTTTTCACACCAGCGCGACATCATTATGCGCGGCGGTGCCATGATGCCAGCAAACGTGCCACTTGCTAACGGCGAAATCATTAACCAGCCTAAAGCTGGTGAAGAAGTAATCAACATGCAAGTGCGTTTCAGAACTGTAGGTGACATTACATGTACCGCACCTGTACTTTCAGATGCTGATAATGTAAGCAAAATTGTGATTGAAACTGCCACCACCACGATTACTGAGCGCGGTGCGACACGTCTGGACGACCAAACTTCAGACGCTTCAATGGAGCAACGTAAAAAAGAGGGATATTTCTAAAAATGCAACCTAACAGGTGATTGAAAAAATAATTCAACAACCTGCTTTATCTAGCATTTTTGATAATTTGAAAACTAAACTTATGACTACACAACACAACGACTCACTCTTACGCTTTATGACCTGCGGTAGCGTAGATGACGGCAAAAGTACGCTGATTGGCCGTTTGCTATACGACACCAAAACCATTTTGGCTGATACGCTGACACAAATTTCAAATACCTCTAAAAAGCGCGGCATGGAAGCAGTTGACCTTTCATTGCTGACCGATGGCTTACAAGCTGAGCGTGAGCAAGGCATTACCATCGACGTTGCTTACCGTTATTTCAGCACTGGCACACGCAAATATATTATTGCTGATGCACCAGGCCACGAACAATACACACGTAACATGGTAACGGCAGCATCGACTGCTAACCTTGCCATCATTTTGATTGATGCACGTAGAGGCGTACTCACGCAAACTCGCCGCCATAGTTACTTAGCTCATTTAGTAGGCATTCCACACATTGTGGTAGCTGTAAACAAAATGGACCTGGTGAATTATGACCAAGCAACTTTCGACAAGATTTGTGCCGACTACACTGCGTTTGCTACTGAGCTTGGCTTAGCCGCCGCTAGGGACATCCGCTTTATTCCAATGTCTGCATTGAATGGCGACATGTTGGTTGACCGTTTAGACAATATGTCTTGGTACCAAGGTGAAACATTGCTTGAGATGCTGGAAAAAGCACCAGCAGCACATACCGAGCAATCTGAAGCGTTCCGATTCCCTGTGCAGTTCGTATGCCGCCCACATGCTTCTGACAACCCAGAGTTACATGACTTCCGTGGTTTCATGGGCCGCATCGAATCTGGTGAAATTGCAGTTGGTGATGCAGTGACCGTATTGCCAAATGGCTATACTTCTAAAGTAAAAGCTATTCAGCTTGGCGCAGAGCAACTGCAGTCAGCATCGACAGAGCAAAGTGTTACCCTGCTACTAGAGGATGAAATCGACACTTCACGTGGTGACATGATTGTGAAGAGCACAGAAACCATTGAACCGGTAAAACAAGTAGAGGCTTTTGTTTGCTGGCTATCAGAAACGCCAATGTCTACAGCGCGTACGTATATCGTTCGTCACACCACGCGTGAGTCTAAAGCTAAAGTGGGTGCTATCAGTTACAAAGTAGATGTCAACACGCTAGAGCAGCAAGCGACGACTGAGCTGAAAATGAATGACATTGCGCGTATTAGCTTTAAATTAGCGCAACCATTGATGATTGACAGCTATAAAAACAATCGTGCTACCGGCGCATTCATCATTATTGATGAGTCAACCAATAACACCGTTGGCGCAGGGATGATTGTTTAAGTTCTGCATAGTCACCGTTACGGCGGTGGCTAGATAGAATTAGTCATCGCAAACTAATAGAATTTCTAATAAAATAACGTTTTAGCTTTTAAGCTGTAAAGGACTATAAAAATGACTTACGTCGTTACCGAAAACTGTATTCAATGTAAATTCACTGACTGTGTAGATGTTTGCCCAGTTGATTGCTTTGTAGAAGGCCCTAACTTCCTGGCAATTAACCCAGACGAATGTATCGACTGCACACTATGCGTTGCGGAATGTCCAGCGGAAGCCATCTTTGCCGAAGATGATGTGCCGGCAGATCAACAAGAGTATATTGCGTTGAACGCCCGCTTGGCACAGGTATGGCCAACCATTACCGCACGTAAAGAAGCTCTGCCAGATGCAGAAGCTATGAATGGCGCGCCAAACAAACGTAGTTTATTGGTTGAATAACCTCTAGATTGCGCTAAATAGACGCGTCAAAAATTAAAAGGAGGCACATGCCTCCTTTTCTTTATGTGCTGACTACTTCAGGGTACTGATTCTCTGGGTGCTAACGTCTAGTAAGCATTTATCAGGGATAGAATGGTTAAAATACCTAAGCCACTGTGATGACCACACCATTAAAATTTCTCCAACACTACTCACCGACCCTGCAAGATAAAATCAGGCAAATGCAAGCACAGGGTTTGCTTGGCGAATACATCAAGCAACGCTACCCACAACAGCACAGCATACAGACCGACAAAGCCCTCTACCAATACAGCAATGAAATTAAGCAGGCCTTTATACGTAATGCACCGCCATTAGATAAAGTACATTACGACAGTAAACTAGGCATAGAACACCATGCACTAGGCCTAAACACCGCAATCTCTCGCGTGCAGGGTGTCAAGCTCAAGGCTAAAAAAGAAATCAGGATTTCATCCTTTTTTAAGCAGTCCCCTGCTGAGTTTCTACGTATGATTGTTGTGCATGAATTGGCACACTTAAAAGAGCGTGATCATGACAAGGCGTTTTACCAACTGTGTCAGCACATGGAGCCTAATTATCATCAGCTTGAATTTGATTGCCGCGTATACCTGCTCTGGAAAAATGAAGCAACAGATGGCTCTGAGTAATCATTGCCGAATCCGCTTTTATGACTAAAGAAGTTTTAGCGGATTCGGATAAAGAGATTTTTGGACTAGTGAGACTTTTTACAGCACATGCTATCTACGCTTAATTTACCAGCGCCCGCAAACGCAAAGTATAAAAATACAAAGCTGTACAATACTGCCAATTCACCTTGATTTAAGATCGGCAAGAAGCCGCCAGGTGCATGTGCCATAAAATACGCCGCAGCCATTTGACCAGAAAGAATAAACGCCACTGGCCTTGTAAATAAGCCTATTAGTATCAATACGCCACCACCTAGTTCCAATATCCCTGCCAGCCCCATAAGCGACATCAACTGCAAGCCATCAAACATCGCAATATGCGGCATACCTAAAAGCTTGGCAGAACCATGCTGCAAGAACAGAAATCCCACAATGATTCGCAGTAAACCTAAAACATAAGGTGTCCATTTTTCACAGCTTTGCGTATTTAACATGACCGCTCCTTTTTATTAATTTAAATGAATCGAGTTAATACCAATGTGTTCACTTTGTACTACTTATTTACTTTGCAGTCCATAATTTACTTCTGTATATCATCAGCCAGCTGAGCACTAGGTAAGCCATCATGCCAAACGCAAGCCCAGATGGTGCGTACCAAACAATAGGCACGATCAAACCGGCAGATACCGTAGATAACAGCATCTGTATAAAGGCCTGGCCAGATGCGGCAGTGCCGCGGATTTTAGGGTGACGCTCCAAGGCAGCTAAAGAAAGTATAGGCATAGCCAAAGCCATGCCTATGTTAAAGAGTGCTACAGGTGCAATATTGTAGATAACCTGCGTAGGTAAGTATAAGCAAACACCAATATTGAGTGCGGCCATTACCGTCATCCAAATATAGGCAACTTTAAGTACTTTGCCTTGCGCGTATTTGCCAGCTGCGCGCTTTGCCAAGTATGAGCCGATCACCATGCCACAGACGGTAGGCACAAACATATAGGCAAACTGGTGCTCAGATAAGCCCAAATGCTTCACCAAAAATACTGGGCTTGCTAATACGTAAAGAAAGAAGCCCGCAAAATTTGCTCCAACGGCAAACACCACGTAATTAAACTCTTTATCGCTGAAAATCGCTCGATAATCCTTAACCACTTGCTTGGCGGATAGCGGCAAACGCTTTTCTAGCGGCATGGTTTCAGGTAGATACTTAACGGCCGCCCACAAACTTACCGCCGCATACAAGGCCAAAAACACAAAGATAGCCTGCCAATGAATGCCAAGCAGCAAGCCACCTATGATCGGGGCAACTGCTGGAGCAATCCCAAACAGCATTTGTACCGTGGCCATTACACGCTGCGCCTGTGGCCCCTCAAACAGATCTCGCACCATAGCCCTAGCCACCACGTTGCCAGCACCGCCAGACAGGCCTTGTAGCGCACGGAAGAACCATAGCATTTCTACATTGGGTGCAAAGGCACAACCAATGGAGGCGATAACAAAAATGCCTAACCCCCACTTAATGGTCGTGATACGCCCTATTGAATCTGAAATTGCGCCGTGCCATAGCGTCATCAGCGCATATGGCAGTAAATAAAAGGTCAGGCTTTGCTGCAACGCTAATGAAGTGCCATGCAGTTCACGCTCTAGGACTGGAAACGCAGGTAGGTAGGTATCAATTGCAAATGGGGCAAGCGCCGCGAGACCGGCCAGTACGAACGACAGTAACAATGGAGATGACTGATGCTTCAAGGTAGAACTTTCAATAAAATATAGTAACTGGCAATAAAAAACGCGCTACTGTTTGATTACAGTAGCGCGTTTAGATTAAATCACAATAACGCGATTAACGCACCTGCGAGATGCAAGGGCTTAAGTCCCTAAAGCGTATTATGGCAAGGCATGTAACTCACCTACGCGGTCTTTAAGCTCACCAGCAATAATGCGCTTAGAGTTTTTATCATTTCTAAACACAATAGGCTGCGCTGCAATGGCAGGGTTTCTTGCATCTAAAATCGCCTGCTCGATCAAATGGTGGTGCGGTGACTTGCTGCACACTGGGTCAGCAGCTTCCGCATCGCCGGTGAGCAAGAATGTCTGGCAACGGCAGCCGCCTAGATCATTTTCTTTTTCGTCGCAGCTACGGCATGGCTCTTTCATCCAGCTGTCACCACGGTATTTGTTAAACGCTGGTGAATCTTTCCAGCTCCAGCCCAAATCGGTATCTTTAACGTTGGGAAACTTCATATTCGGCAATACGCGCGCTGAATGGCAAGGTAGTACATCACCATTGGCAGTCACAATCATAAACACCTCGCCCCAGCCATTCATACATTTTTTAGGGCGATCTGAGAAGTAATCTGGCACCACAAAGAAAATCTTCATCTTGCTGCCAGATTTTTCCCTGAACTCATTGGTGATACGCTCGGCCTCTTCTACCTGCTCTCTAGTAGGCATTAATTGGCTACGATTCACCAAAGACCAGCCATAATATTGCGTATTAGCCAGTTCAATGTATTCTGCGCCCAGCGCATCAGCCATCTCTAAAATTTCTTTCATATGGCCAATGTTATAGCGATGAATCACCACGTTCAGCACCATTGGATAGCCATGACCTTTAATCATGGCTGCCACTTTTTTCTTCAGCTCAAACGTTTTAGTATTGGTAATAAAGTTATTAATTTCTTCAGTAATATCATGCATAGATAACTGAATGTGATCCAAACCACCCTCTTTAAAAGCCTGGATGCGCTTTTCAGTCAACCCTACACCAGAAGTAATTAAATTACTGTAATAACCAAGTTTTCTGGCCTCAACAACGATCTCTTCAATATCATCGCGTAGCAACGGCTCGCCACCGGATATCCCCAACTGTATCGCGCCTAATTTGCGCGCGTCTCGCAAGGCCTGTATCCATTGCTCTGTAGTGAGCTCATTTTGCGTATGTTTGTCGTAATCAGTAGGGTTATAGCAAAATGCACAATGCAAAGGGCAGCGATACGTCACCTCTGCTAACAGCCATAGCGGCTGCGTTTGCGTAACGCTGGCTGCAACCCCATTATTTTGAGCATGAGTGGCATGGATGGTCTTTTGTACCACTGACTCACCTAAAGACGCTTGTGTCATTTTGCTACTCCTAAATTAATTTAAGCTTTGCGTATCCAAGCTTTGCTTAACGCTAGCTCAAACATACCAATAATATCTTTTTCGATGTTTTCAGCATCCGGAAATGTGGCTTCTAAATCTGCCACCACATCGCCTACAGTTGCCTTACCATTTAGACGTTTAATCACTTCACCAGCACCGCCGTGTAGTTTGACCATGCCTTCAGGGAAAAGTATCACATAGCTATTTTGTGCCTCTTCCCACTGAAAACGGTGGTGCATGGCAAGTGTGTAAATATCGCTGTCTTGTATCTTGTTATCCATCATTTGCTTTCTAGCTTACGTTCATCACCGGTTGGCGCAGATAATCACGGCCCTCAACCTTAATGTCTGCTGATTGCAGCATAATCGCATCAGCCATCACCCACAACACATCCAGTTTGAATTGCAGTATTTCCAAGGCACGCATTTGCATTTCACGGCTTTGGCTGAAGTAATCTAGCGTCACTTGCAAGCCTTGCTCAACGTCGCGACGCGCTTGCGTCAATCTATTCTTAAAGTACTGCATACCTTCTGCGTTAATCCACGGGTACATTGAAGGCCATGAATCTATGCGCTGCTGATGAATATGTGGAGCAAATAACTCTGTCAGACTAGAACAAACTGACTCCTGCCATGAGCGTTGTTTTGCAAAGTTAATATAGGCGTCTACAGCAAACTTAGTACCAGGCGCCACTAGTTTTAATGAGGTAACATCTTCACGGCTTAAACCCACTGCTGCACCTAGATGAATCCACGCTTCAATGCCGCCTTCGCCACCCTCTGCAATTGCGCCGCTACCGTCATGGTCAAAAATACGTTGAATCCAGCCACGACGTATTTCACGATCTGGACAGTTAGATAAAATAGCTGCGTCTTTCATTGGAATCGCAATTTGATAATAATAGCGATTTGCTACCCATGCCTGCATTTGCTGTTGTGTCAGTTTGCCTTCATACATCAACACGTGGATTGGGTGATAGATATGATAGCCTTTACCTTTCTCACGTAGCTTAGCTTCGAACTCTTCTCTAGACCAGGGTGCCAATTTTTCAGCCATTTTATTCTCCAAATATTTTAAAGTGATCAAACCAACAAAGACGCTTCTATTTAAGTTCTGATTACCAAGGGTTGCGTAAGCGCATACCCTTGTGCATAAAAGCGTCTAAGCACTTTGCATTCTTACAAAATAATATCCATGCCATCATAGGCCACTTCAATCTTGTGTTCATTCAACACAGCGCGCTCGGCTGAATCTTCACGTAAAATCGGATTGGTGTTGTTGATATGAATCAACACTTTTCTTACATCACCAAATTTATCTAACTCTTCAATCATGCCGCCTTTACCAAACTGAGGATTGTGACCGATACTGCGCGCAGTCTTAGTCATCAAGCCTAGATCCAGCATCTCGGTATCGGTCCAGAACGTACCATCCACCATAATGCAGTCTGCCTGATTCATTAGCTCTGGCAGGTGTGGCTCGATCTCACCCAGACCTGGCGAGTACCAGCATTTTTTGCCTGAGCTGATCTCTTCGATCAGCACACCAATCGTGTCGCCAGGATGTGGGTCATTGCGATGAGGTGAATAAGGAGGCGCCGCACTCTTTAGTGCAACGGCTGTGAATTTCAAGTTAGGCACATTCGGGATGGTGAAGCTGGTTTTACCATCAATCGGAACATTGTGATGATTAACGCCGCAGTAGTGGCCGAGGATGTTTAAAATCTGATTACCTGAGGTTAAATCACCGTACACCATATCAGTACAGTAAATTTCGCGTTTTACTTTGCCTTCACGCAACATAAACAGGCCGGTTGTATGGTCAATTTGCGCATCAATCAGCACAATCGCCTGAATACCGGTATCTCTTACTGCGCGACCTGGCTGTAACGGTGCAAAGTCTTGAATCTGTTGCAACACATCTGGAGAAGCATTAAACAGAACCCAGTTCACACCATCACCGCTGACGCAAATGGATGACTGTGTACGCTTGGTTGCTTTGATTGTGCCTTTACGTAAACCATCACAGTTAAAACAATTACAATTCCACTGTGGAAAACCACCCCCAGCACCAGCCCCTAATACGTGTATATGCATGAATCTCTACATTTCTATTTAAATTAAAATTTTTATCATTAAAAAATGTGTTGTTAAAACATCACGATTCTTTTGTAAAAAAATGACATAAGCTTAATAAAACGCATTCTTTTACAAAAAAAGGCTGTCTCTCGGCAGCCTTTTTTAATATTACGTGAACAATAATTACTTGTTCATTACGTACATTGTTACTTCAAAGCCAAAACGCATTTCAGTAGCTGCTGGTGTTGTCCACATAATAATATCCTTTTAAAATTTAGTTAATTCGCTACGCGTATCTCGCTGTAACGTGAGAAGCATTCTGCGCCCTAATTAATATAGATAACACTGCAAACTTACCCAATATCTACTAAGTAAATTCATGATGCAGAGGCGCGTACTGGCTTAAGTCTTTAATATTGCTGATCCCAATATTTAGGACTTCAATATTTTAGTCAACACCTCTAAAAACTTCGCGTTCTCTGAGAACAGTCCTATACTCACTCGCAGGTACTCAGGCATTTCATAATTAGCCACAGGCCTAACAATCACGCCGTTCTGTAACAACTTTTGATTAATCGCTGCAGCATCCCATACTTTAACGCTAATGAAGTTGGCAAAAGATGGAATATAAGTCAGACCCAGCTGCTCAAAGCCCTGCTTCAGTTGCGCCATACCAGCCTGGTTCAAGGCATAACTGCGCTCAACGAAGTCATCATCCGCTAATGAAGCCACGGCTGCAGCTTGCGCCACACTATTCACATTAAAAGGCTGGCGTACACGATTCATCATATCTGCCACTTGGGTGTGGCACAAACCAAACCCTATGCGCAAACCAGCCAAACCATACGCTTTGGAGAAAGTGCGTGAAATAACCAAGTTTTCAAACTCTTTCAGCCAGGCTATGGCTTCAGACTTATGTTCAGCAGACAAGTATTCATCATAGGCTTCATCCAGCACCACCAGTACATGCTGTGGCACTTGTTGCAAGAATGCATACAAAGCATCTTTCGTTAACAAGGTACCGGTTGGATTATTGGGGTTAGCGATAAAAATCAAACTTGTTTTATCAGTTACAGCGGCCAGCATGGCAGATAAATCATGGCCAAAATCTTTTGCAGGTACCACTACCCCCTTAGCGCCCATGGCTTGGGTCACTAATGGGTACACCGCAAAAGCATGTTGCGAGTAAATAACTTCGCTATCGCTAGTTAAATATGCACGCGCCACCAACTCTAAAATATCATTAGAGCCATTGCCAAACACTATCTGCTCAGGAGCAACGCTAAATTTATGACTAACGGCTTCACGTAAGGCAAAGCTATTGCCATCCGGATATCTAGCAATACCCAAAATTGCTTCCTGAATCGCATAATCCGCTTTAGGGCTGATGCCTAGGGGGTTTTCATTGGAAGCCAGTTTCACAATATCTTCAACGTTTAGATTCATTTCACGCGCAAGCTCGGTAATTGGCTTACCACCTTGATATGGTGCGATTTTCTGGATATGTTGAGGTGCTTGTATGCTCATGATGTGATTTAGATAGATTAAGTTAAGGTTTAGATTGGATATAGAAAGTTAAAGCAAAGAAGACAAGAAAAGATCATTCACGAACTGCCAAGTTAACAAGTGCAGAGAATGACCTGCAACTTGTTGTTTAATGATTAACAGCAAGTCAATATCTGCATGCTAAATACATCATCATGCAGGTATTTTTGCATTAAACTCCGCAATATCACGCGATTTAATGCCATTAAGCCAAGCAGAGCTAAACCACTGCCTGCGGGTAAGAGCCTAATAACTTAAGATAAGAGGCCTTGGCCGTGACTTCTTCTAGCGCTGAAGCGACATTGGCATCTTGCACATGCCCTTCGATATCCACATAGAATACATACTCCCACATGCCGCCTTTAGCTGGTCTGGACTCCAGTTTGGTCATGCTGACATTATGCTTAGCCAATGGCTCTAATAGTCCTAAAATCGCCCCTGGCTGATTTTTGGTCGCGGTGACAAAAGAGGTTTTATCCTCACCAGATGGCGCTACATCATGCGCAGACAATACTAAAAATCGTGTAGTGTTTTTAGGGTCATCTTCAATATTTTCGGCAAGAATATTTAAATTGAACAGTTCAGCCGCTCGTTTGCTCGCAATCGCTGCCGCAAAAGTACCATCTGCCGCAATCAAATCATGAATCATCTGTGCTGCACGTGCATTGCTGGTGACCGGCTCACGCTCGGCTCTTGGCAGCATTTTATTTAGCCACTCATGGCACTGCGCTAAAGACTGCGAATGCGAAAACACATGCGATATTTGCTGTAGATCAGTCTGCTTTGACAGTAAACAGTGATGAATAGGAATAGTAACTTCACCGCAAATTTTAAGTGGGCTACTTAACAACAAATCTAAGGTTAAACCAACCGCACCTTCGTTTGAGTTTTCTACCGGCACCACGCCATAATCAGCCTGGCCAGACTCTACGGTACGGAACACCTCATCAATAGAGCCGCAAACAACCGCATGCTTACCTTCACCAAACTGCTTGAGTGCAGCCTCTTCACTGTAAGTACCAAGTGGACCTAAAAAAGCGACAGTAAGCTCTTTTTCTAGCGCACGGCAATTCGACATGATGCTACGAAAAATGTTGGTGACAGATTCAGCTGGTAGCGGCCCATCGTTCAGCTCCATTAGGCGTCTTAAAACCTGTGCCTCGCGTTCAGGACGGTAAATCACACCATCATCTTTAAGCTCACCAATATGGCGCGCGTGATTTGCACGCGCGTTGGCAAGTTTCAGTATCTGTTCATCAATTGCATCAATTTGATCACGATGTTGCTTTAGCAGGCTGGATAATTGTTCTTTAGACATATTTAGTGCGCTTTTTCAAATTCCTGCATATAGCTTACCAATGCCTGCACACCCTCAATTGGCATTGCATTATAAATTGAGGCGCGCATACCGCCCACCATCCGGTGCCCTTTTAGCTGTAGCAAACCTTTCGCCTCTGCACCCTTCAAGAAGGCATCATTTAATGATTCATCCGCCAAGAAAAATGGAATATTCATGCGTGAGCGATTATGCAGTGCGATGTTATTGATATAAAAATCAGTGCTATCAATGTAGTCATAAAGCAAATTAGCTTTTTGAATATTCACCTGCTCAATTGCGCTTACACCGCCCTGCTCTAACAACCACTCAAACACTAAACCTGCAATGTAAATGCCATAGGTTGGTGGTGTGTTAATCATCGATTGATTTTCAGACTGAGTTTTCCAGTTAAACACGGCTGGTGTTAACGGTGATGCGCGGTCTAATAAATCTTCACGCACAATCACAATACACAGTCCGGCCGGGCCTATGTTTTTTTGTGCGCCACCGTAAATCACACCATACTTGCTCACATCAATCGGGCGTGACAGGATATGTGATGACATATCTGCCACAATCGGTACATCACCGGCATCTGGTAGGCCATCAAACTCTACGCCATTGATGGTTTCATTGGTACAGATATGTAAATAAGCTGCGTCTTTATTGAGCTTCCAAGTTGAAAACGCAGGCACATGAGTGAAGCCGTCAGCTTCGCTACTAGCGACCACATTGATTTTGCCATAGGCATTAGCGTCTTCCACACTGCGTTTGGACCATGAGCCGGTCACCACGTAATCTGCCGCACCACCGTTTAACAGGTTCATCGGGATGATTGCATTTTCTGCAATGGCACCACCCTGTAAAAACAGCACTTTATAATTGTTCGGCACATCCAGCAGCTTGCGTAAATCCGCCTCAGTTTTAGCCAAAATACTGGTAAATTCTTTACCACGGTGTGACATTTCCATCACACTCATGCCTGAACCATGCCAATCAAGCATTTCGGCTTGAGCACGCTCTAAAACCGGCTTGGGTAATACTGCAGGACCTGCAGAAAAGTTATAAATTGTAGTCATCAATTAAGTTCTAAATCAAAAAATATTATTGAAAATTAAGTAATTAATTTAATTAGCTAAGTTAGGTACACACTAGCCAATTCCCAAGCGCTATTCGATTTCACCACCAACTTCGTTATCAGCTTCGGTTTCACCATCTTCTTCGTCATCGGTTTCTACAATTTTTTCGATGCCTGAGAGTTTTTCACCCTCACCTAGATTAATCAGGGTAACACCTTGCGTTGCGCGGCCTAGCTCACGAATCTCGCTGACACGTGTGCGAATCAATACGCCACCTGTGGTAATCAGCATAATTTCATCTTCATCGCTCACCAACTTGGCTGCCACCACCAGACCGTTACGCTCGCTAACTGCAATCGCTTTTACACCTTGGGTACCACGGCCTGAACGACGGAAATCTGCCAGTACGGTACGTTTACCATAGCCGTTTTCAGTTGCCACCATTACCGTTTGCTGATCATTAGATGCAATCAGTAGCGATAGAACTTGCTGGTCTTCGGCAAGCTTCATGCCACGTACGCCACGAGTTGCGCGGCCCATTTGGCGTACTTCATCTTCATCAAACCATACGGCTTTACCGCCGTTAGAAACCAGCACCACATCATTACTGCCGTTAGTGATTTCAGCGCCGATCAGGTAATCGCCTTCATCCAGGTTAATCGCAATAATGCCGGATCTACGTGGGTTAGCAAATTCGGTCAAAGCTGTTTTCTTCACAGTACCTAGTGATGTTGCCATGAAAATAAAGTGATTTTCATCAAAGCTCTTCACAGACAGAATCGCGTTGATTTTTTCGTTTTCTTCCAGCGGGAATAAGTTAACAATAGGCTTACCACGGCTAGTACGGCTGCCTTGTGGTACCTCATACACTTTAAGCCAGTAAACTCGACCACGGTTTGAGAAGCATAAAATGTAATCGTGCGTGTTCGCTACGAACATTTTATCGATAAAGTCATCTTCTTTTGTTGCAGCAGCCTGCTTACCACGTCCACCGCGTTTTTGTGCACGATACTCATCTAAAGGCTGAGATTTAATGTAACCAGTGTGTGACAAGGTCACCACGACATCTTGTGGTGCGATTAAATCCTCTAGAGATAAATCTTGCGCATTTTCAACGATTTCACTGCGGCGCTTATCACCAAACTGCCTTCTGATCTCAGTCAACTCATCTGTAATAATCGCAGTCACGCGGGCAGCTGTTGCTAGAATATCCAGCAAGTCTGCAATCACATCCATGACTTCTTTGTATTCGTTAACGATTTTATCTTGTTCTAGACCAGTCAAGCGTTGCAGACGCATTTGCAGAATTTCCTGCGCTTGTACATCGCTTAATTTGTAGCCGTTAGGCGTCAAGCCAAAATTCACAGCCAAGCCTTCTGGGCGTGCAGCTTCCATCGCAGCACGTTTCAACATCTCTTCCACTACTGGTGACTGCCAAGATTTAGCCATCAAGTCTTTTTTGGCTTCTGGTGGTGTTGGCGCAGCTTTAATGATGGCAATCATTTCGTCTACGTTAGCCAATGCAACAGCTAGACCTTCCAGCACATGGCCGCGCTCGCGTGCTTTACGCAACTCGAACACAGTTCTACGTGTCACAACCTCACGACGGTGGCGTAAAAACGCTTCTAACATCTGCTTCAGGTTCAGCAAGCGCGGCTGACCATCCAGCAAGGCCACCATATTCATACCAAACGTGTCTTGCAGCTGAGTCTGTTTATACAGATTATTCAACACAACATCTGGAATCTCGCCACGTTTCAGCTCAATCACCACGCGCATGCCTGATTTATCAGACTCGTCACGCAAATCAGAAATGCCTTCGATTTTTTTCTCGTTTACAAGCTCCGCGATTTTCTCAATCAGCGTTTTCTTGTTCACTTGGTATGGCAGTTCATCAATGATGATGGATTGACGACCGCCTTTATCCATATCTTCAAAGTGGGTGCGACCACGCATCACCACACGGCCACGACCTGTGCGATAGCCCTCTTTAACACCCACAGTGCCGTAAATAATGCCCGCAGTTGGGAAGTCCGGCGCAGGTACCAGCTCAATTAACTCCTCGACTGTTGTCTCCGGATTTTTAAGCAGTGAAAAACAGGCATCTAATACTTCGTTCAGATTGTGTGGCGGAATGTTGGTGGCCATACCTACCGCAATACCCGAACTGCCGTTAATCAGCAGGTTAGGAATTCGAGCTGGCATGATTAATGGCTCATGCTCAGAACCATCATAGTTAGGGCCAAAATCTACGGTTTCTTTGTCAATATCGGCTAACAGCTCGTGTGCAATTTTAGCCATACGGATTTCCGTATAACGCATCGCTGCCGCGTTATCGCCATCCACTGAACCAAAGTTACCCTGACCATCCACCAGCATGTAGCGCAATGAGAAATCCTGCGCCATACGAACGATGGTGTCATAAACCGCAGTATCGCCATGAGGGTGATACTTACCGATAACATCACCAACGATACGTGCTGATTTTTTGTATGGTTTATTGTAATCGTTAGACAGTTCATGCATCGCATACAGAACGCGTCTATGCACAGGCTTCAAACCATCCCGAACATCAGGTAACGCACGACCAACGATTACGCTCATTGCGTAATCAAGGTAAGAGCGGCGCATTTCATCTTCTAGACTGATGGGGAGGGTTTCTTTAGCGAATTGATCCATATTTTTACTGTCTTATAATGGTTTTTATACGAGGCAAATTTTAGCATGATTAGCGCGCAAAATAACGCTTGTAACCATACTTTTAACATAGTTTTTCAAGCCTGAAAATGAGGGGTAAATATTGTGCAGAGCGAATAAAACGGCAAACACAGAAACATTGTGCCTTGCCTATATAGAACAGCGTAGCAGACCGCCCAAAATACCTGCATGCAGTGCCTTGCTCACCTAATGATGTTTAAGTAACTTTTATAGCCGTCACCACTTGCTAACGGGTAAAACTTACGAGCAACTGAAGCATGCACAACAGTAAGATATTTACTGCCAATCTAAACGCTAGGACATACAGCTTATGTGATAAATTTCATATCATAAATGACGATATAGCCTGCTGCGCAAAGCAATGCACGCCTTGAGGCACGTTCTAAGGCACACAATAGTTCTCTTGCGTCATCAAATCTATCCCGCACTGTAGATTATCAACCCAATCAATAAACTGATTGACCATGGCCTTGCCCACAAAGGAGCGGCCATGTTGCGGCACTATAGACTCGATCTCCAAATTACGCACCATGGCAGCCCACAGGCGACAAGCTTTGTTGGATGTCATATAGCGGCGGTGAAACGGCAACATAGTAGGTAAATGTGCATCAAAATCAGTAACCGGTTCAACGGCAAGGTCATGGTGTACCAGTGACGCGCCTAAATCGCCAGAAAACAGAATCTTGCTGGTCACATCGTAAAACTGAAAATTGCCTTCGGAGTGAAGAAAGTGTGCAGGTATCGCCTTGATGGTGGCGCTACCCAAGGTGATATTCACCCCGCGATCAGGAATGCCGATAATGCGGTTTTTGGTATTACCCACACTGCAAAAGTGCGGCAAAAAGCGCTCCCAAATTGCGGGCGCAAGCACCTTACATTCAGTGCCGACCAGCCATTTATTGATGGATGCAACGATATCCGGATCCTGATGCGAGGCTAAAATATAATCCAGCTTGCGAAAGTGAAAATATTTACCCATCCCCATGACCAGCGCGCTATAGGTCATATTACCGCCGGGGTCAATCAGCGCGCCATGACCGTCATTAACAATCAAAAACTGGTTGGATTGCACTGCTTCATCCGATGAATCAGTGTCTGACAGGTCACTGAATTTCACACAGATGTGCTTACCGTTATTAAATAATTCTGATGCCACGTTTTGCTAACCTTTTAACGACAAATCAAAACTGCGCATCACTTAATCACAGCACAATGCGCAGAATGCTAATTAAAAAAAAGACAACCCTAAGGTTGTCTTTTTAACTCAATTAAACATTGCTGCTCATGACGTACATCAAACTGGCCAGCATTTAGCGCGTTAATAGCGCCAAATCTGCTTTTAAATCCTCAATATGCTCAAGCCCCACTGCGATACGCACCAAACCATCACTAATGCCAGCAGCTGCACGTGCCTCTGCGGTTACACGGCTATGTGTGGTGGTTGCCGGATGCGTAATGGTACTTTTCGCATCACCCAAGTTCGCAGTAATGGAGATTAATTGGGTAGAATCAATTAAAGCCCATGCGGACTCTTGTGCCGTTTTACCTGCACTTGACTTCACTTCAAAGGTCACAATCCCAGCGCCACTCAACTGCTGACTCATGGCGAGCGCATGCTGTGGGTGAGACTTCAGCCCTGGGTAATGCACACGGCTCACCTGCGGCTGCGATTCCAACCAGGTTGCTAATGCCAAAGCATTTCTAGCATGCGCCTCCATGCGCACATGCAATGTCTCTAAGCCCTTTAAAAACACCCAGGCATTAAACGCACTCATGGTCACACCTGCCGTACGCAAGAAAGCGTATACCGGCTCCATCAAGACCTTAGAGCCCAACACCGCACCACCCAAGCACCTACCCTGCCCATCGATATATTTAGTGGCTGAGTGAATCACGATATCAGCACCCAATGCTAATGGGCGCTGTATCGCTGGCGTGCAAAAGCAATTATCTACCACTAGATGTGCGCCAGCCTGATGCGCTATATCAGCCAACAAACGTATATCGCATACTTCAGTTAACGGGTTAGAAGGTGTTTCCACAAAAAACAGCTTGGTTTTGGCCGTAGCTGCTGCTTGCCACTCGCTCGCATCTGTGAGCGACACGAAGGTAACATCCAGACCCCACCGTTTCAGGATATTGCCAAACAACTGCACACTAGTACCAAAAATGCTGCGTGAAGCCACAATGTGATCGCCTGCAGAGCATAAGCCCATGACGCACGCCAGAATGGCAGACATACCGCTAGAAGTTGCCACGCACTGCTCTGCGCCCTCTAAGGCCGCCAACTTGTTCTGAAACATAGTGACGGTAGGGTTGGTGAAGCGTGAATAGATATTGCCGGGTTCTGTACCACCAAATCGAGCAGCTGCTTGCGCTGCACTTTCAAACCTAAAGCTAGAGTTCAAGAACATCGCTTCGGAGTTCTCTCCATATGGCGTTGATTCGCTACCGGCACGCACACTAAGTGTTTCTGGGTGAAATTGTAAATTATTATTCATCATTACCTCTAAATTCTTGATTACAGCTACTTTTAGTCAACGCCATTTTTTTGCGCCATAAAAAAACCCGCTTAAGCATTGCGCTAAAACGGGTTCTTTGTGTACTCGCTTTAGCTGTGTTTATAACGCGCCCGCAAGCTGAGTGTGGCCTTGATTAATGTTGGCAAACTCAAATCAGCGCAATTTCATGTTAGCCCTAAGTTCAAACCCAGTCAAGCGTTAAACCTGAGCAAACATGCATTCCAAGTAACCTAGCCTAGTACCCCAGACTAGGCAACACTTCAGTCTACCTCAAGCGCATGCGCGTTGATTAAATTCAAATCTAATTGCGTGCTTGAATTTGCCGGTTTAGCATTTTTCTGGCCATCACCACGTGCAGATTCGATTTTTGATAAATACGCTTCACTGATATCGCCAGTCACATATTTACCATCAAAACATGAGCAATCAAACGCTTTGATTTTTGGATTGCTTAACTTGATATCCTCAACTAGCGCATCAAGATCTTGATAGATAAGCGCATCCGCACCAATTTCTTTACAGATTTCTTCATCGGTGCGACCTGTAGCTAATAACTCATCACGGCTAGGCATATCAATGCCGTATACGTTAGGGAAACGTACCGGAGGCGCGGCTGAAGCAAAGTACACTTTGGTTGCACCAGCGTCACGTGCCATCTGCACAATTTGTTGTGAGGTGGTACCGCGTACGATAGAGTCATCTACCAGCAAAACATTTTTGCCTTTAAACTCAATACCAATCGGGTTTAGTTTTTGGCGTACTGATTTTTTACGTAGCGCCTGACCCGGCATAATAAAGGTGCGGCCAATGTAACGGTTTTTGATAAAGCCTTCACGGTAATCCAAACCCAAGGCTAAACCAACTTGCAGCGCGCTAGGACGGCTAGTATCAGGAATTGGAATGACCACATCAATCTTCTTATCAGCCCATTCACGCTTGATTTTCTCTGCTAGGCTTTTGCCCATATCCAAACGGGTTTGATACACAGACACGCCATCAATCACTGAATCTGGACGAGCTAGGTACACATACTCAAAAATACATGGGTTTAATTTTGCTTCATCAGAACATTGGCGTGAGTAGAAGTTACCTTCCAAATCAATAAATACTGCTTCACCTGGCTCTACATCGCGCAAAAATTCGAAACCTAATACATCCAAAGCCACGCTTTCAGAAGCCACCATGTACTCGGTGCCTTTATCTGTTTCGCTCTTACCGATTACTAACGGACGAATACCGTTCGGATCGCGGAACGCAAGCAAACCAAAATTAGCGATCATCGCCACCACGGCATATGCACCTTTACAGCGCTTGTGCACGCCAGCTACCGCATCGAATGCCATATCAGTGTTCAACACTGCGTTACGTGATGTTTTTTCAATTTCATGCGCCAGCACGTTAAGCAATACTTCCGAGTCTGAACTAGTATTGATATGGCGTAAATCCTGACGGAACATCTCGGATTTTAATTGCTCTGAATTGGTCAAGTTACCGTTATGACCCAGCACGATACCAAATGGAGAGTTCACATAAAACGGCTGCGCTTCAGCCGCATTTGATGAGCCAGCGGTTGGGTAGCGCACATGTGCAATACCGGCATTACCAACTAGGCTACGCATATGGCGGGTTTGAAACACATCTTTTACCAACCCGTTATTTTTATGCATAAAGAAGGTATTACCATCACAGGTCACAATCCCAGCAGCATCCTGTCCTCTATGCTGAAGCACTAGTAAACCATCGTACAACAACTGATTAACTGGGTTCTTACCTACAATCCCTATAATTCCACACATGTGTCGAGCCTTCTATATAAATGATAATTCTAGTCGTATTTAACGTGCTTCGCGATGCCCTCAGGCACCCAAGGCAACAAGTTAACTACTAATGCTTCTATCGGTGCGCTAAACATTGCATTGCGCCACCTAGGGTCTTTAGGAATATCCGTCAACCCTGCCAAAAAGACAATAACGCACACGATAAGCAAGCCGCGGGCCACGCCAAACAAAGCCCCTAAAAATCGATTCAACCAGCCTAAGCCAGCCTTTTTAAAAATTGCAGATAACGCGATACCAAGCAATGTCGCCAGCAATATGGTTGCTAAAAACAGTACCAAGAAAGCCGCAAGCACACGCAACGCGTCATTCGGAATATCCATCGGCATCATCGGCAACAATTGATTGGTATAAGTAACGCCGACGTAAAACGCTGCAACCAAGCCAACAATCGCAATCACTTCTCTCACCATGCCGCGCATGACGCTTAATATTACTGATAAACCTATTATACTTAATACAATGTAGTCAAAAATCGTCATTTCAAGTCTCTACCAGCGCTATCAAAACACATTGCACCTACTAGTGAATAATATATTGAACAATGTTGGACCAATTTAATCATTACTGATCACAATACCGGGCAAGCCAATCTCTTTTATCTTCGCTAACGCGTTCATCGCGTCCTGACGAGATGTAAACTTACCTGCTTTAAGGCGTAGCGCCTCACCTTTAGGCGTAGTGGTTTTTTCAGTCGTGGTTGCAAAACCGGCTTGTTTAAGCTGATCCTGTAAGCGTTTTACATTTGCAGCATCAGAATACACGCCAACCTGCACCGTAAAATTAGAAGCTGACTTAGCTGCCGATTTTTCCTCGGCGGCTTTAGATGGGGTCGTAGTGACTTCAGGTGTAGCTTTTTCGACTGGCTTCACAACCTTTGCCGGCTCAGATTTCTTGATTTCAGGCTTAGGCACAACAACTGGCTCGACTTTCACTTCTGCAGCTTTAGCTTCTGCTACTTTAATTTCAGCCGCCTTGGCCTCTGCTGCTTTTGCTAAGACTTTTTTGCGCTCCAGCTCTTTCGCTTCTGCTTCTTTAATCGCGGCGATATTTTCCACATTAGGGGTATCTATCAGCTCAGCTTCCGCGTCATTTTGCGTAGAAGCTACCGCCTGGTCGATCACAGGCTGACTAGCTACTGATGACTCATTTTGCAATGAAGTTTGCTCATGCGTCACCTCAGGCATCGTAATCTTGATAGGCTCAGGCTTAGTCAACGCAGAACGATCTTGCAAGATCTGCGGCAATATAATAATCATCAACAGTACAAGTGCGATTGCACCCACTAAGCGCCTGCGCGCTCTTTTTTTGAGTATTAATGCTTGATCCACTTGCAAATCTACGGACATCACTGCTTCCTTAAGGGGGTGTTGACATGTTCATTTAAATATTGCATCACGCTAGAAACCGTGAAAAACGAACCGAACGCGACGATTTTATCATTTTCGTGCTGTTCTATACAGCTTTCTCTATCCAGATAAGCCTGAGTATAAGCATCTGCCAAACTAGCAAAAGTTTTCACCGACGCATCGGGGATTACTTCATGAATTGCCGTAACCAAGGCTTTAACACTGGTACCCCTAGCATGCTCAATCGGAGCCACATACCAAGTATCAACTTCACCCTTCAATATCTCAACCACGCCTTTGATATCTTTATCTGCCAGCATTGAGAATACCGAAAGAATACGTACGGGCTCACCGCTCTTATTGCTAGTTAAAGATTTGAGTGATTTTAGATTCTCGGCCAAAGCCACTGCGGCATGCGGATTATGGGCAACATCAAAAATCAACCATGGGAAGCGTTCATCCGTATAAAATCTGCCCATCAGCTTAATCTCTTGCATCGCCTTTACAATAGACTCAAGCGCGACTGGCAATACTGATTGCAATGCGGTGACAGCAGTGATTGCACATGCTGCATTTGTGAGTTGATATTGACCTTTTAAGGCCGGAATAGGCAAATGGTAGACGCGCTGCTGGTTGTTTAAATAGTACCAGCCAGCATCGGCTAACTCATAGCCAAATTCATGCTGCACACATTTTAAATCAGCTTTCACTTCTTTAGCGTAGGCAATTAACGTACTGGGTGGATTAATATCCCCACAAATGGCTGGGATTGATGCACGATACACACCGGCTTTTTCATAGCCGATCAGTTCACGCGTATCGCCTAACAGGTCTTGGTGATCTAAATCTACGTTGGTCACAATAGTACAATCCGGCTCAAAGGCATTGACCGCATCCAGCCTGCCGCCCAACCCGATTTCCAGCACCGCAACATCTACTCCGGTCTGTACAAAATGCCATACAGCTGCCAGGGTCCCTATTTCAAAATAAGTAAGTGATATTGCAAAACTTTGGTTTGCAGTACCCAGCCTTGCCGCTTCTACTGCTGCGAATGCGGCGCATAAAGATGCATCGCTAGCCTCTTGGCCGTTGACCTGAACACGCTCGTTATAACGCAAAATGTGCGGTGATGTGTAGCAACCCACTCGATAACCCGCATGCTGATAAATCTGAGACAGCATGGTACAAGTTGAGCCCTTACCATTCGTGCCGGCTACGGTAATAATCTTGAATGTTGGCTTGAGCGCCAATCTATCAGCAACCGTTTTAATACGACCCAAGCCCATTTCGATGGCACTCGGGTGTAATTGCTCAATGTATGTTAACCAAGCTGATAAATCTTTGGGTGGCGCCTCCAGTGAAAAGCCATTAGACATGCAACAAGCCTTTATGCATTTAAAGTCAGCCCCAAAAAAGTCATCTTTATATTCTAAAGTTACAGCAAAAGATTCAAGTTACAACAAAATCCGCATTAAGCTACTGCTGGCAAACGCATCAAGTTAGCTAACAGTGTAGCCAAACGATTGCGCATTTCACGGCGATCAATAATCAAATCAATCGCGCCATGTTCTAGCAGGAACTCTGCACGTTGGAAACCATCTGGCAATGTTTCACGTACGGTTTGCTCAATCACACGTGGGCCAGCAAAGCCAATCAACGCTTGCGGCTCAGCCACAATTACATCGCCCAACATGGCAAAGCTGGCAGAAACACCGCCCATGGTCGGGTCAGTCAGTACTGAGATATAGGGTAAGCCGGCTTTGCTTAATTGCGTTAATGCTGCACTGGTTTTCGCCATCTGCATCAGCGACAGCAAGCCCTCTTGCATACGAGCACCGCCACTGGCAGAAATACAAATAAATGCCATTTTGTTATCAATTGCCGTTTGCACACCACGCGCAAAACGCTCGCCAACCACAGAGCCCATAGAACCGCCCATGTACTTGAACTCAAATACTGCAACTACCGCAGGCACAGACTTAATGCTGCCTTGCATCACGATAAGTGCGTCTTTTTCATTGATCGCTTTTTGTGACTCTTTGATACGGTCTGCGTAGCTCTTACTATCTTTGAATTTTAGCGGGTCGATTGGTTGCACATTGGCACCAATTTCAAATTGCCCTTCAGCGTCTAACAGTTGTGCTAAACGTGCACGTGCGCCAATACGGTTGTGGTAACCACACTTAGGGCACACTTCTGCATTGTCTTCCAAATCTTTACGGTAGAGTACAGACTGGCATGATGAACACTTGCTCCAAAGTCCTTCTGGCACTGTTTTCTTGTCAGCACCAACCACACGTTGAATTTTTTGCGGTAATTTATTTAACCAACCCATTGCATATTCCCTTTAACAATTACGCAGCATCAACTGCGGTTTTTAACTCTTGCATCAATGCAGCAACATTGTCTAACAAATTATCATCGTTAGAAGCTTCAATCTCCAGCACCATACGGCTACCTACCACCACTGCATCAGCGATTGCAGCAGTGGCCTTAGCCGTCGCTGCATCACGAATACCAAAACCCACGCCTACCGGCAGTTTAGTTTGCTGACGAATCGATGCCACACGTGCAGAAACCTCTACGATATCCAGATTCGCGGCGCCGGTAACGCCTTTAAGCGACACATAATACACAAAACCACTTGCCTGATTAACGATAAGCTCCACACGCTTAGGCTCGGTTGTTGGCGACAATAAAAATACAGGGTCAATATCACGTGCACGTAGCTCTTGCACAAAACCCACACACTCCTCAGGTGGGTAATCAACCGTAATCACACCATCAACATCAGCAGCCTTAGCTCTGTCGGCAAATACTGTCGCACCAATTGCTTCAATCGGGTTGGCGTAGCCCATCAACACAATCGGTGTAACCTGATCGGTTTTACGAAACTCTTTCACCATATCCAGCACTGAGGTTAAACCCACTTTATGCACCAATGCGCGCTCGCTCGCACGTTGAATTACCGGGCCATCAGCCATCGGGTCTGAAAAAGGCACACCTAACTCAATCATATCGGCGCCGTTTTTAACCAATGTGTGCATTAAATTAACGGTGTGTTTAGGATGTGGATCTCCAGCCGTAATGTAAGGGATCAAGGCTGTTTTGCCTTGCTGTTTTAATGTAGCAAAAGTTGTTTGAATTCGTGACATAGTGAGCTTAATGTTTTACTAGTGAGTTAATTTTAAAATCAGAACTTAGTGAGCGTTAACTGGACTGGCAGGGTTGTGATACGGCCCTGCATGCACAATAATTTAACGAGCCCCACTAACACCCTGAGTCTTAACGTTTATTTATAAAGTGATATTTGCCAGCTTAGCAACGGTATTAATATCTTTATCACCACGGCCAGACAGGTTAACCAACACAATCTGATCTTTGCTCATGGTTTTAGCCAATTTTTGCCCATATGCGAGTGCATGGCTAGACTCTAATGCAGGAATAATACCTTCAGTACGGCATAGGTTATGGAATGCTGCCATGGCTTCATCATCAGTAATCGCCACGTATTCTGCGCGTTTAATATCTTTCAACCATGCATGCTCAGGGCCAACGCCTGGGTAATCCAAACCGGCTGAAATAGAATGCGTTTCAATAATCTGACCGTCTCTGTCTTGCATCAGGTAAGTACGGTTGCCATGTAACACACCCACTGGACTGTTAGCAGTAAGCGGCGCCGCATGCATGCCGGTTTCAATACCGTGACCCGCAGCTTCCACACCAATCAATCGCACATTAGGTACGTCAATGTACGGGTAGAATATACCCATCGCATTTGAGCCGCCACCTACACAAGCCACGACAGCATCAGGCTGGCGCCCTGCCATTTCCAGCATTTGCTCTTTAGCCTCTATACCAATCACCGCTTGGAAATCACGCACCATCATTGGGTATGGATGTGGGCCAGCCACGGTACCGATGATGTAGAAAGTATTATGAATGTTAGTTACCCAGTCACGCATGGCTTCATTCAGTGCGTCTTTAAGCGTTTTAGAACCACTCTCGACTGGCACAACGGTCGCGCCTAACAATTTCATTCTATAAACATTAGGTGCCTGACGTTTCACGTCTTCGCTACCCATATAGACCACACATTCCAAACCCAAGCGCGCTGCAATGGTTGCAGTAGCCACGCCATGCTGGCCAGCACCAGTTTCAGCAATCACTCTAGGCTTACCCATGCGCTTAGCTAACAGTGCTTGGCCTATCGTATTATTAATTTTGTGCGCACCCGTGTGGTTTAAGTCTTCGCGCTTCAAGTAAATTTGCGCACCACCAACTTGATCAGACAAGCGTTTTGCATGATAAATTGGGCTGGGACGGCCAACAAAATGTTTCAAGTCATATGCATACTCAGCCAAGAACTCAGGGTCATGACGGTATTTTTCATACATCACACGCAGCTCATCAAGTGCTTCCACCAAAGTTTCTGCGACAAAAGTACCACCGAACTGTCCAAAATGTCCACGTGCATCTGGCATATCATAAAGCTGCATATTCAATCTCCACTTAAACTCACTGCAATCCATTCAAATTACAAATAGATTAAAATACAAACAGATTTAAAACTATTAATAGGGTTCAATTACAAATAGACTTGTTGCATAAATGCAGCAATTTTTGCTGCATCTTTAATTCCTTTTGATGCTTCCACACCGCCGCTCACATCCACTGCATATGGCATAACTTGCCTAATCGCCGCAGCCACATTATCTGCAGTTAATCCGCCCGCCAATATAACAGGCTTATCTAAGCCCGGCGGGATTAAACCCCAATCAAACACATGACCGGTGCCACCGGCGACACCTTCTGTATAGGTATCTAACAATAGAGCTCTTGATGCAGCATAATCTTTCGCACATTGTACCAAATTTGTGTCTGACTTAACGCGAACTGCCTTGATAAAAGGTAAGCCATAGCGCGCGCACTGCTCTGGCGTTTCGTCTCCGTGAAATTGCAGCAAGTCCAAAGCCACACGTGAGGTCACTTCTTTCACAAAGCTCTCTTCAGCATTTACAAACAAACCCACCACACTCACGAAAGCAGGTATCTGCTGTGCAATAGCCGCTGCTTGCTCGATAGAAACTGCGCGAGGGCTAGGTGCATAAAAAACCAAGCCAATGGCATCTGCACCCTGCTCTACTGCAGATAAGGCATCTTCCACCCTGGTAATACCACAGATTTTTACTCTGACTCTCAAAACCGTATCCTTAAACTTGCACGCCCCAAAATGACTAGACTTTATTCAGCATAAAGTAAACGTACAGCATTGTAACGCTAAACCAATAATTTCAAACCAGGCTGCATATTTTTCGGTAGCCCCCATTTTGCATCATAGCCAACATCGGTTAAATACAAGCCATTGGGCGAAAATGTGGGCGGTGATAAGGTGCGATCTTTGCCTTGCAACAACTCTCGCATGTAGGCTGGCGGGTACTTGCCTTTGCCTATATAGATTAACGCGCCCACCATATTGCGCACTTGATGCTGTAAAAATGCATTAGCCGAAAAGTTAAACAAAAAGAACTGGCCAGACTGCACCACCCCAGCCTGAGACATATGCCTGATCGCAGTTTTTGCCTGGCACTCAGAGGCGCGGAAG
This sequence comes from Methylotenera mobilis JLW8, assembly GCF_000023705.1. Taxonomy (NCBI): domain Bacteria; kingdom Pseudomonadati; phylum Pseudomonadota; class Betaproteobacteria; order Nitrosomonadales; family Methylophilaceae; genus Methylotenera; species Methylotenera mobilis. The sequence goes on along the minus strand of NC_012968.1, from coordinate 1,066,222 downwards.
GCAGTAAAATCATGCTCGCCTATCAAATAGCTGGCTGCCTCGGACATCGCCGCATAATCTAAAGGTAAATGAAACCACCCTGCCTTATCAGCCATCAGCGCAGAGGCTACTGGCGCGTTATACAGCAAATACTGATAACTTCTGCTAAATGCAGAAAATCTAGCATGAAAATCATCATCCACAGCATGCGCCCACTCCACACGTATAGTTGCTGGCAGATGCGCGTTAACGCCACGAACCCAGGCCGATAGTGGGCGCTTGGCATCCGTTTCAAAATGTACAATTTGCCCCAAGGCATGTACCCCGGTATCAGTTCTACCTGCAGCATGCACCCTCACCGCATGCTGCGCGACATCTTGCAGCGCAGACTCTAGCGCATCCTGCACGCCGCAAGCAGACGGCTGGCTCTGCCAACCGCAATACAGTGAACCATCGTAAGACACCCCTAAAGCAATTTTCACACAAACCTCATTGCAATCATTACCATCAAAATAAACAACATCAGCACCACAGCAACTTTATCGGCCAGACTAAAAGACCTCTGCTCGAGACTTACAGCATCAAAAGTAGGCATAACCTCTAACTCGCGATCAATTTCGTTAAGGTGACGAAAGCGAAAACCAGATTTAGCCTTGCTTGCAAACTCATCAACATAATTCAAGGTAAGCAACAAGCGCACTGAAAACCGCTCAACATCCAAACCTAAATAACCCAAGGGCTTTAGCAGCATATGCAAGGCTAGCATTAGCTCTGTTTTAGCCAAAGTGGCGAGCAGTACGCTAAGTGCGGCTAACGCAATCACCAAACGTGAAATTTGCAGCAACCCCAACTGCAGGCCTTCAAAGCTAGGCGCAATGCTGATTGGAAATTGAGGAAGCAATTCTCCTGGCGTACCAAATGCATAAATCAGAAAAATTGAGAAAAAAAACCAGCGCATACGCCGCATACTAGCCAAAAAACCTTTGTACTGCAGCTTAAGTGCTAACACACAAAGCACTAGCGACAATACAATTAATCGCTGTGCATCTACAACGCCAGCAAGTAACAGCAGTAAAAAAAGCAATAATACCTTAACGAAGGGATGCATACTCAATAAATGTCAGTCAGGGTTTAATTTACTATCGGCCTACATCAGCAGTCCATATAAGATTCAAAACATTTAGCTCACCCACAAAGCTACTGCAATTTAAGCACGACGGTTACAACAATGGCTTCAATGAACAAAAAGGCCGAGCATAAGCTCGGCCTTTTTGTTCAAGTGGTCATTACAAGCTAGCTAGCAAATGCTCAGCACGTGATTTTTGCTGAGGACCGCCCTCTTTCAACACTTCTTCGAGCAATTCGCGCGCACCTTCTTTATCATCCATATCAATATAAGCTGCAACTAAATCCAGTTTAATATCAACATCTTGGTTCTCTGAAGCACTAGACGCAGGCGCTGTTAGCGTTAAGTCATCGGCTGATTCAGATAACGCATCTTCACCTAAATCTAAACTAATCGCCGAAAAATCAAAATCATTGGACGCAAGCTCATTAGTCGGCTCTTTGGCCTCAATTGTTGCGGGCGCATCTAACTCGCTATCTAATGAGAAATCAAAGTTGATATCTTCAACTACAGGCTCTTGAACTGCACCATTAACTGCTGCGCTATCAGGCTGCAGCAAGCTACTGAAATCTACATCTTCGGCCTTGTCCAAATCTAACGGCGTGTTAAATGAAATCTCCATAGGCGTATCTGGAATCTCAATAGCCACAGGTTCTTCAATCGAAAATTCAAAACCAGTAGTATCTGCCACGCTTGGCATACTAGCTGATGTTAAGTCATCACCAGCTACTAAATCACTTGGTGCTAGATCATTGGCAAACTCAATATTGGGAGCAGTATCCAAGAATGACGGCACTTCAAAAGAAGCCATGTCATTTGCTTTAGCTTCCAGCTCAGCACTAGCTGGGTCTACTGCCTTTGGCTCGATGAACTCTGGCACGACCATTTCAGGTTCAACTACAGCCAGGTCAGCACTATCATCAGTGCCCATGCTAAATTCTAATAAATTATCATCAGCACTTAGATTATTATTGGTCAAAGCCGCATCACTATCGTCTGCAATAACAAGCTCTTCAGCCGCAACTGCAGATGGCTCAGGCTCAGCAACGCCCAAATCAAACTCCAGACTATTATCCGCTTCTTGTACTGAAGCAAAGCTTTCCATCACAGCGGAGCTTGGGCTCAGCTTGCTATCGAATGCTTCTGTTTCTGATGCCAACATATCCAATGCAAGTGGATCAGCCGTTGGCACTTCAGCTTTATATGTAGTAGCAGGTTCAGAAACATCATCTAAAGAAAAGTCTAGACTAACATCTTGCGATGAGAACAATTCACTCTCGGCGGCACTACTATCGTTGAGCGAAGCTGAAACAGCAGAACTTGAAACCGCAGCGACAGAAGCCACAGCAGCAACACCAGCCAGTTTATACAGTGGATTATCGGGTTCCAGCTTACTACCCATCTCGGCAACTTTTGTCCAAGTTGGATCATCTGCACCTAAGGTGGTATATAACTCACCTGCCACAGCCTCAAATGCAGAAACGTCATTACGGCCTGCATACATTTCTAGTAGTTTCAGGTGCAACTCATAACGTTTAGGCTCTTTAACAATCGCATCTTTAAGAATCTCTTCAGCCTGTGCATCACGACCGTAAGCCATATAGACTTCAGCCTCGGCAATAGGGTCAACGTCATTCGTATCAATCATGCTGCCATCAGCACTTTGCGCGAAGTCTGTTAAGAAAGACGTATCAGATGTGCTTGAATTACCCGTTGTATTACCAAACACGGTATTTGCACGCAAACCACCAGAGGTCAGAATACCGCGTTCGAAGCTATCCAACTCTTTTCTGCGTTTATTACGCAGGAATAACCAACCAGCACCCAACATAACCAGAGCAGAGGTTCCACCCAATAGTTTAATATCAAGCCCCTCAAGCAGGCTTTCAAAGAAAGATGGCTCTGGTGCGGGATTAACGACAGGAGGTGGCGGTGCTTTAACCACCGGCTTAGCTGGCGGTGGTTTTGGAGGCTCTACTTTGGCTGCAGGTTCAGCCTTTGCCTCAGGCTCTACTTTTGCTGTAGATTCAGCCGGCACTGGTTTAGCCGCAGACGGCGCTGGTGTAGCTTCTGCATTTTTTTGCAAATCAGTCATGGTCTGATTCTTCAGCGCCAATAACTTTTGCATATCTTCAATTTGTTTTTCTAATGCGGCAGCACGTGACTGCGACTCTTTTAGTGCTTTTTCACGCGCGATAGCCTCTTCTTGCAAAGCGGTCACTTTGGCATCAGCCTCTGCGCCACCCGGCTTCTGACCATTCCCTACACTTTTATCGCCTGCAGAAAGTTTAACCACATCCTGCACGCCAGGCTTAACTGGCGCTGACTTATCTTCAGCCGAAGCAATTTTCCCTGACGCGGACTGCTTTGGTTCACTCTCTTCTGCGGCTACTGCAGTTTTTACATTGCCAGCAAGTGAGTTACGGTAAGCGTTCCAGTTAGAAGCGTGTACTTTTAAGGCTTGTTTTGCTTGTTTTGTATCGATTGCTGTGAGTTTTTCAACAGAAGGCGCTTTAATGATTTGCCCAACTTTAAGCTGGTTCATGTTTGCGTTGGCAAAGGCAGACTTATTGTTTTCAAACAGGCCAACCAGCATTTGATCTAAGCTAACACCTTCAACCTGCATTTTCTGCGCGATTGCAGCCAAGGTATCACCACGCTTGGTAGTCAACTCAGCAGCACCGGCCTCTTTTTGCTCAGCATCTACTGGCGCAGCCTCTTCCTGTTTAGCTGCTGCATTGACATTTTTCTTTTGTGATTTTTTAGCACTGCGCGCTAAAGGTTTAGCTGTACCGACATCTCTGGAAGCGCTAGCAGCATTAATGCTAGGTCTGGTAACCGGCGCAAAGTCAGAAGCGGTATTGCTTGCCTGCTTATACTCAGGCGGATCAAGTAAAAGCGTATATTCACGTAGTAAGCGGCCTGATGCCCAGTCCACTTGGATCAACATATCTAGGTACGGGTCATTGATAGGCGTGTTGGAGCGTATCCTCAAGATTGGTGCGCCAGTATCGCTCTTAGCGACATCAACTCTGATGTTGCTGTGGATGCCTAAACGTGTAATCCCCTGCACGTTATAAGCTTCTTCGGAAGCGATTGCTGCGGTCAAGGTGGAAAGCTCTTCTGGCGTCGCAGATAGAAGCTCAACCTCTGCTTTTAATGGCTCACCCAGACCTGAATTAACATTTAGTTTCCCCAAGCCTGCTGTATAGCCAACGATAGGCATAAATGCCATGCAGACCGCTAACGAAATTTGCTTTATTTTTGATTTATGCACATCGCTACCTTTAAACGTACTAAATATTTGCAATATGAAAATAACATCAAATAGTTAGGTATGCAAGCTCATAATGCACATTATGTATAGCCGCAATCAGGTAGCGATATTTTGTCAGCCATTTTCACAATCCAGATTTGCTCTGGATTGATTTATTTTTCTATTAAAATCCGCAACATACGACGTAATGGTTCAGCAGCGCCCCACAGCAATTGATCACCTACAGTAAACGCTGACAGATAATCATTACCCATATTAAGTTTGCGCAATCTACCCACTGGGGTGATTAGCGTACCTGTTACCGCTGCTGGCGTTAACTCACGCATGCTTGCTTCACGCTCATTAGGCACAACTTTTGCCCATTGATTGGCCTCTGCCAACATCTGGCTGATTTCATCTAATGGCACATCTTTTTTAAGTTTGATGGTCAGCGCTTGGCTGTGACAGCGCATTGCACCAATACGCACACACAAACCATCAATCAGCACAGGATTAGCTTCGCGACCCAGAATCTTATTGGTCTCTACGCCCCCTTTCCACTCTTCTTTACTTTGGCCATTGCCCAGGTCTTTGTCAATCCAAGGGATTAAGCTACCAGCTAAAGGCACACCAAAATGCGCAGTAGGAAAACGCTCATCACGTAATGTACCGGCAACTTCTCTATCAATATCTAAAATTGCAGATGCAGGGTCTTTTAAAAAACTACTGGCTACACGGTGCGCCTCGCCCATTTGATTCAGCAGCTCGCGCATATTTTGTGCACCAGCACCTGAAGCCGCCTGATATGTCATAGAAGTAGCCCACTCAACCAAGTCAGCTTTAAACAAGCCATTTAAAGCCATTAGCATCAATGAAACTGTACAGTTACCACCCACCCAGTTTTTAGTGCCTTGTGCATAAGCATCTTGGATAACATGCATATTCACCGGGTCGAGCACGATTACTGCATCTTTTTCCATGCGCAATGTAGATGCAGCATCAATCCAGTGACCATTCCAGCCAGCTGCGCGCAACTGTGGAAATACCTCAGTTGTGTAGTCGCCACCTTGGCAAGACACGATAGCATCCATAGCTTTCAGTGCATTAATATCTTTAGCATCCAGTAATGCCGGCGTATCTTTACCTACATTTGGGCCTTTGCCGCCTACTTGTGAGGTGGTGAAAAATTGCGGCTCAATGAGTGCAAAGTCATTTTCTTCTAACATGCGTTGCATCAAAACGGACCCAACCATGCCACGCCAGCCTACAAAACCTACTTTAAGCATTTTATTTTCCACTTTTAATAATTAACTGTTGCTGAAAAATCAGCAGGTTATCAAATAATAAACCCTAATTACTGCCAATGCTGAATTACTTTAAACACTGGGATTGCTGCAACCACTAAGTCACTTAAACCAGTTACGCACTGAAGCCGGATTTCTGACGCCCGGCTTCCTTAAGTCAAAATTACAGCGCAGCAACTACGGCATCACCCATGGCATTACAACCCACTTTGTTTGAACCTTCAGTCCAAATATCAGCTGTTCTGTAACCTTGTGCCAACGCTTTTTTCACGGCATTTTCAACACGTTGCGCATTGGCTTCATCATTGAATGTGTAACGCAGCATCATGGCAACGGAAAGTATGGTCGCCAATGGGTTAGCAATGTCTTTACCCGCGATATCAGGTGCTGAACCGTGACTAGGCTCATACATACCCTTATTGTTTTCATCTAAAGAGGCAGATGGCAACATACCGATAGAACCGGTCAGCATAGAGGCTTCATCAGACAAGATATCGCCAAAGATATTACCAGTTACCATCACATCAAACTGTTTAGGTGCGCGAATCAATTGCATCGCCGCGTTATCTACATACATGTGACTAAGCTCAACTTCTGGGTACTCTACAGACAGCTCAATCATCACTTGGCGCCACAATTCAGTCGCTTCCAACACGTTAGCTTTATCTACTGAACATACTTTTTTATTGCGCTTCATCGCAATATCAAACGCTACGCGGCCAATGCGGCGAATCTCTGATTCGTTATAGCGCATGGTATTTACGCCTTCGCGTTCACCGTTTTCTAATTTAGAAATGCCGCGTGGCTGACCAAAGTAGATATCGCCAGTTAACTCACGCACGATCATGATATCTAAACCAGAAACCACTTCCGGCTTCAATGTAGATGCTGAAGCAAGCTCTGGGTAAAGCAAAGCTGGGCGCAAGTTAGCAAATAAATTTAGCTCTTTACGAATGCGCAACAAACCGCGCTCCGGACGTAAATGGCGCTCTAGTTTGTCGTATTTCCAATCACCAACAGCACCTAGCAACACCGCATCTGCTTCTTTAGCTAACTTTAGCGTTGCATCAGGTAACGGATCACCAGCTGCTTCATAACCGGCACCACCAATTGGTGCTTCAGTCATGCTGATATCTAAATCAAGTGCGTTTAATACTTTAACCGCTTGTGCAACGATTTCTGGACCAATACCATCACCTGGCAATACTGCTATTTTCATGAAAATACTTTCTTAAGCTTAATGTTGACTATACTAAATTCGAATTATCGCGATTTGAATAAAAGCGGCTGATGCACCACAACTTTAAAGCAATCGGCTTAGCGATTGCCTTAGCCGCAGGTACCTCAGTTAAAAAGCCAAGGTTGAGATTGCTGATGCTTAAGCTCAAATGCCTTAATCTTATCCTGATGCTGCATGGTTAAACCGATGTCATCCAAACCATTTAACAAGCAGTGCTTACGGAAAGCATCTACTTCAAATGCATATGACTCACCCGCAGGAGTCGTAATGGTTTGCGCTTCTAAATTGACATCAAGCTTGTAACCTTCATTGGCAGACACTTGATTGAACAAGACATCAATCACATCGGCGCTCAACACGATAGGTAACATGCCATTTTTGAAGCAGTTATTAAAGAAAATATCGGCAAAGCTTGAAGCAAGGATGACTTTAAAACCGTAATCCTCCAAGGCCCATGGCGCGTGCTCACGGCTAGAGCCACAGCCAAAGTTTTCACGCGTTAACAATACGCTCGCACCTTGATAGCGTGGCTGATTCAGCACAAAATCAGGGTTTAATGGACGCTTGCTATTATCCATACCTGGCTCGCCTTGGTCTAAATAGCGCCACTCATCAAATGCGTTAGGACCAAAACCACTACGTTTGATCGATTTCAAAAACTGTTTAGGAATAATCGCATCCGTATCCACATTAGCACGGTCTAATGGTGCGACCAATCCATTCAATTGCGTAAAAGCTTGCATGATATTTTCTTAAATTTTGGTTAATAATCTGGCTAAATACTTTAGCGCCCTACCTACTCAATGAAGCACTAATTAACCAGGTATTGCTTAATTTCTGATCTTAGTTTGCTGACTTCTGAATCGCTTCGCCGCCTTTTTCCAGATCCTTGCCAATACCGGCTACGGTATTGCAAGCTGATAACACGGCTGCGATCATCACAAAGAAGAATAGTTTTTTCATTTATTTTTACCCTTTAATAAAGTTAACTTAAATCTCTTACGTCAACAAAATGACCGGCAACCGCAGCTGCCGCCGCCATTTCAGGACTAACCAAATGCGTACGTCCCCCCTGCCCTTGACGTCCCTCAAAATTACGGTTGCTGGTTGACGCACAGCGCTCACCAGATGCCAAACGGTCAGCATTCATGGCTAAACACATAGAGCAACCAGGCTCGCGCCACTCAAAACCGGCTTCAGTAAAAATCTTATCCAAGCCTTCTTGCTCAGCTTGTGCTTTTACCAAACCAGAGCCCGGCACCACCAATGCCAATTTCACATTAGGTGCAATGCGTTTGCCTTTAGCAACCGCTGCCGCTGCGCGTAAATCTTCAATACGTGAATTGGTGCAAGAGCCAATAAACACTTTATCAATGCTAATTTCATTGATTGGCGTGTTAGGAATTAAGCCCATGTAAGCATAGGCACGCTCCCAATCATGACGTTGCACATCGTTTTTAGCCATGTCTAAGCTAGGCACTTTTCCGTCAATACCAACCACCATCTCTGGTGAAGTACCCCAAGTCACTTGTGGCTGAATCTCTTCTGCGGCTACTGTAATTACTGTATCGAATTTGGCACCTTCATCACTGTGCAAGGTACTCCAGTAAGCAACAGCCGCATCCCATTGCTCCGCTTTAGGTGCAAATGGTCGGCCTTTCACATACTCAATAGTTGTATTATCTACTGCCACCATGCCGGCGCGTGCGCCTGCCTCAATCGCCATATTGCACAAGGTCATGCGACCTTCCATGCTCATATTGCGAATCACGGAGCCTGCAAACTCAATCGCAAAGCCATTACCACCCGCGGTACCGGTTTTACCAATAATCGCCAGTGCAACATCCTTAGCCGTGACGCCTTTACCTAAAGTGCCATTCACTACCACTTGCATGGTTTTAGACTTCTTTTGCACCAGACATTGGGTAGCCATCACATGCTCAACTTCTGAGGTACCGATACCATGCGCCAATGCACCAAACGCACCATGCGTACTGGTATGCGAGTCACCGCACACCACAGTCATACCCGGTAAGGTAGCGCCCTGCTCAGGTCCAACCACATGTACGATGCCTTGACGAGCATCCATGAACGGGAAGTAAGCTTTTGCGCCAAACTCGCGAATGTTGTCGCTCAAGGTTTCTATCTGCAAACGTGCCACCGGATCTGCAATGCCAGCCAGGCCTTTTTCCCAGCCATTGGTTGGCGTGTTGTGGTCTGCCGTAGCTACGATAGAAGAAATGCGCCAAGGCTTACGCCCTGCCAAACGCAGCCCCTCAAACGCTTGCGGACTAGTCACTTCGTGCACCAAATGACGGTCAATATAAATGAGCGCTGTGCCGTTTTCCTCGGTCACAACGTGGGAATCAAACAATTTGTCGTATAACGTTTTTGCCATAGTTCTCTGCTTTTAAGTTCGCCAGTCAATACTGCACTTACTTAATCCCTAAAATTACCAAACTGCAACGGAAAATCCGTCACACTCTTCTTCACAAATGCAATCGCGTCTTGCAGGATATCTCGCTTAGCACCATTAACACGTACGGTATCACCCTGAATACTCGCTTGCACCTTCATGCCTGAGTCCTTAATCAGCTTGGTGATACGCTTAGCTAAATCACTATCAATACCAGCGCGGATTTTCATCTCCTGCTTCACCTTATTGCCCGATATTTTTTGGACATCTTTATGATCCAAGCGTTTAGATGAATCAGGCTCTTTCTTTTCCATCGCTGGCAACAGAATATCTTTAACCTGGTCGAGCTGAAAGTCATTGTCGCCAAACAAGGTAATCACGCTATCTTTTTCGTTCAGCTCAACCTTAGCTGAGCTGCCTTTAAAATCATAGCGATTGGTAATTTGCTTACCTGCGGTATCAATCGCATTCTTCAAAGCAACCATATCGACTTCTGAAGAAATATCAAATGAAGGCATATATATTCCTAAATATATTTTCTAACCAAACTTCTAACTAAGATTAGGTCAAACCAAGATGGTCAAACCAAGATGGCCAAACCAATTGCAGGCAACTCCATCAGCCACCTACAACACATAATCATTACTCAAAGTGACAAACGTAATCTAATGTTTCCACTGTTTCGATATCAAATGATGAGTTACCTGGCACAGTGAATTTTTCACCTGCGCTGTATGTTTTCCAGTCATCTTCACCTTGCAAGCGCACTTTACATACACCGGCATTAATTTCCATCAACTCTGGAGCGGCTGTATTAAATGTAAGTGTGCTAGGAAAAATAACACCAATCGTACTGCGTGTTCCATTTGGGAACATAACCGTGTGACTAACGCACTTGCCATCAAAATAAACGTTAGCTTTCTTTTTAACACTGACATTATCAAATTGCGCCATTTGCTTTAGCTTTCAGAAAAAATCAAAACACTATTATCGCAGAAAAGGCTTGCCAAACCAATAAATGACTTGCAAATGCTTAGAACAAGCAAACACATGACCCAGCTTAAAACAAAACATCCAGCTTTCACTCAATTTGAGATAGTTTTTGAGATGATTTATCACTGTATTATCTAGACACCTCACTTTAAAACAAAGTTGAATAAAAGATAAATTTAACTACAAAACAAATAGTTAGCACACATTTAATCACCTGGAAAAATTAAAGTAATATTTACGATTGGCAATCAATAAATATTTTAGGTAAGATGAAAATGAGATTTATTCATTGATTTAATCACATACATTAGAAGCTACGATAACTTGAAAACTCCTAGCCTCCCACACAACGAAGTTAGTCGTCTTGAGTTTCTCAAGAATCTCAACATTCTCGATTCTTTACCAGAACAAAGCTTCGATGATCTAGCTACTCTTGCATCAGAAATCTGCAAAACACCGATTGCTATCATTACGCTGCTTGATGAAAGTCGCCAATGGTTCAAGAGCAAAGTTGGATTAACCGCTACTGAAACCCCTAGAGAAATTTCATTTTGCGGGCACGCCATTCTAGGAAATGACATATTTGAAATACCCAATGCTTTAGATGACGATAGATTTATCGACAACCCTTTAGTAACTGGCAATCCTAATATACGTTTTTATGCTGGGATTCCACTCGTTAGTAGCGTCAATTATGCGCTTGGGACGCTCTGTGTGATAGACCAAAAGGCGCGCGAGTTATCTGAAGAACAGCGCCACTCACTTAAGAAACTTGGTCGCTTAGTAGAAGCATTAATCGAAGCGCGCATCCAGTACCAGAAACTGCAAGAAATGAGTGCAGCGCTATTTGATAAAACAACGTTTCTGAACACGCTACTATCTAGTACAGACGAATCAATCATTTCAACCGATCTTAATGGATTAATTACTAGCTTTAGTCGGGGCTCTGAAAGCATGCTAGGTTATACAGCAGATGAAGTGGTTGGCCTAAAAACACCGGCTATATTTCATGATGTAAAAGAAATGCATCAACGCGCTCATGAGCTGAGTCACATTTTAAATAAACCGATAGAAACCAGTTTTTATGTTTTTATATCCCAAGCGTTACAAAGAAAATCTGAAACTCGTGAGTGGACGTATATTCGCAAAAATGGCACATCGTTACCTGTCAGCTTAACTGTCACCCCAATGTACGACAACACAGGTGAATTATTTGGCTATCTCGGTGTTGCGCATGACATTAGCCTGCGCAAGCAAGCGGAACAAGAAACAAGTTATATGGCCGGAATATTGGAGCGTACCGGAGAGTTAGCGAAAGTCGGCGGATGGGAGTTTGATATTGCCAGCATGCAGATTAAACATTGGACGACAGAGGTATTTCGCATCCATGAGCTAGATCCCCCACAATTACCGTCACTTGAACAGGCCATGACGTTTTATCCACCAGAATCCCGGCGCGAGCTGGAAGCTACGATTGATCAAGCAACCCAGACAGGTATGCCATGGGATATGGAGTTACCGTTCACCACAGCCAAAGGCAAGCACATTTGGGTGCGTACCCAAGGCTCAGCCATCATGCGTGACGGCAAGGCGACTAGCCTGATTGGCGCGTTTCAAGATATTACCTCACAAAAGACGGTTGAGAATGCATTGAAAACCAGAGAAAAAAGTTTTAATGACATTATTGAGTACGCTCCGATTGGCATGGCTATTGTGTCACTAGAGGGTAGATTCACTCGAGTCAATCAAGCTTTGTGCAATATTGTTGGCTATAGTAGTGAGGAGCTGATGCAGCTCACGTTCCAGGAAATCACGTTCCCTGATGATTTAGAGGCTGACTTAGAGCGTGTTAGCCAGTTGATTGAAGATAAAATTAGCACATATCAAACACAAAAACGCTACATCCACAAAGATAAAAGAATTGTATGGGTTCAGTTATCAGTGAGTATTTCTAGAGATCAGGACCGCACGCCTAAATATTTAATTGCACAAATTGAAGACATTACCGAACGTAAATACCAACATGAGGAAGCAGAGCAGTTTGCGTATCACGACCCGCTGACTAATTTGCCTAACCGCAGAATGCTATTAAGCAGATTACACCATGCTTTGATGCAAACTGAGCGCTTCTATCGAGCAATGGCCCTGATGTTTCTTGATTTAGATCATTTTAAGAATATCAATGACTCATTAGGCCACGACGTAGGAGATATGTTGCTAAAAGAGGTAGCCAATCGACTGCTAAAGTGTGTGCGCTCTATTGACACGGTTTCAAGGCATGGTGGTGACGAGTTTGTTATTGTCCTTTCAGAAATCTCACACACTGAAGATGCAGAGCTTGTGGCACAAAAAATCATAGCGAGCTTTAAGGAACCGATTCTAATTAACGGGCATGAGATTATGATGAGCACAAGCATTGGAATTGCAGTGAGCAAGCACGAAAAACCAACTAAAGCAGATGAGTTAATGAAACACGCAGACAAGGCAATGTATGAGGCTAAGGGCGCCGGTAGAAACAGATACTGTTTTCACGATTAAATTTAATGCTGATCAAGCTAACTAAACTAAGGCAGGAATTAGCTATTACCCCACTAATTACTTGGCCTATTTTTTTATTGATTACTATTTTCTCTGCTAAATTATAAAGATAGCAACCTAAAGCAAAGCCGCCCAATCCTCACTGGGCGGCTTTATGAACTATCGCCGTAAGTAACGCCGTGCCGCTACTACTTACAGCAACGGTTAATCTTAAGCCGTGGCGCGTAGCTTTTTGGCGGCGGCAACCATATTAGTCAATGCAGGCAAAACTTCTTCCCATTGCCGTGTTTTCAAACCACAATCAGGGTTTACCCATAAACGCTCAGCAGGCACGCGTTCAGCAGCTTTCTGCATTAATTGAATAATATGTTCTTGCGTCGGAATATTAGGCGAATGAATATCATATACACCTGGCCCGATTTCATTCGGGTAGTTGAAATTGTCAAAAGCGTCTAATAACTCCATATCGGAGCGAGAAGTCTCTATCGTAATCACATCTGCATCCATCTCAGCAATCGCCGCAATGATGTCGTTGAACTCTGAATAACACATATGCGTATGTATCTGTGTTTCATCTTTCACTCCATTAGCAGCAATGCGATATGATTCCACCGCCCAATTCAAATACTCTTTCCACTGTGATTTACGTAACGGCAAACCTTCACGCAATGCTGCTTCGTCAATCTGAATAATATTGATGCCTGCTTTTTCTAAGTCCAGCACCTCCTCGCGAATCGCCAGTGCCAACTGATAGCAACTTACTGCGCGAGGCTGATCATCGCGAACAAAAGACCAGTTAAGGATAGTCACAGGGCCTGTCAACATGCCCTTCATTGGCTTACTAGTCAATGACTGGGCATACTTAATCCACGAGACTGTCATAGCTTGCGGACGGCTAATATCACCAAACAAAATCGGTGGTTTAACACATCTTGAACCATAAGACTGTACCCAGCCAAATTGACTAAATGCGTAGCCTTCTAGTTTCTCACCAAAGTATTCAACCATATCATTACGTTCAGCTTCACCATGCACTAGCACGTCCAATCCTAGCGCTTCCTGCTCCCTCACGCTACGTTCAATTTCTGCTTTCATCGCTAGCTGATAACCAGAGTAATCAAGTTCTCTAGATTTAAATTGGCTACGTGCCAGACGGATTTCTGCAGTCTGCGGAAAAGAGCCTATGGTAGTAGTTGGATACTTAGGTAAATTGAGCAATGCCGCTTGTTTTCTAGCCCGCTGTGCGTACACATTCTGACGCTGACCAAGTTTCGGCGTTAGCTTGCCCAACGCTTCTCTGACTGCAGGATTATGCACGCGCGCTGAATGACTGCGATCTTCAATTGCTACATGATTGCTTGCCAATTGCTCTCTAACTGCCTCGCGGCCTTGATTTAAGGCGATAGATAAAATATGTAGTTCTTCCAACTTTTGTTGCGCGAATGCCAACCAAGACTTAATGTCGCTATCTATGTTTTCTTCACTGTCGAGATCTACCGGAACATGCAGCAAAGAGCAAGAAGGCGCAATCCATAAACGATCCATCAAACGCTCAGCCAACGGCTCTAACCAATCAAGTGTAGCCGTCAGATCCGTCTTCCAAATATTACGGCCATTGATCACACCAATGGAAAGCACCATGTGAGAAGGGAGCATGCCAATCAAAGGTAATACTTCGTGACGACTATTAATAGCATCTACATGCAAACCTGCTACCGGTAGATTAGCAGCCAAATACTGATTATCAGCTAATTGACCAAAATATGTTGCCAACAATAATTTAACGCGGCTGGCCTTCAATTGATGGTATGCCAACTTAAATGCATGTTGCCAATTAGCATCCAGCTCAGTCACCAATATAGGCTCATCAATCTGCACCCACTCAACCTCTTGCTCTGCCAAATCTTCCAGCAGATTAGTATAGACTTGCACTAGTTGTGGCAGTAAATCCAGCTTGTCCGAACCATCTTTGGTCTTACCAATTGCAAGATAAGTCAAAGGACCAATTATCACTGGCTTAGCTTTAACACCTAGCTTCTTGGCCTCAATTAATTGCTCGAGCAAACGGGTGGAATCCAATTTGAATTTAGTTGCCGCTGTGAACTCAGGCACAATATAGTGATAATTAGTATCAAACCACTTAGTCATTTCCCCAGCGGCAATATCGCCACAGCAATACGCATGATTAGATTGTGCAGAGCGACCACGTGCAACACGGAAGTAATTATCTAGTGGGTCACCATGAAAGCCTCTTACACGCTCAGGTAAATTACCGAGCGTAAAAGACATGTCCAACACCTGATCATAAAAAGAAAAGTCACCTACGGGTACCAAATCCAACGTTGATTGCAAACGCCAGTGACGCTGACGCAGCTCTTTTCCACATGATTTCAATTCTTCACATGTTGATTGCCCTTTCCAGTAAGACTCCAACGCAAATTTAAGCTCTCGTTTCGCACCTATCCGCGAAAAACCAAGATTGTGTGTAGATACCATCATAATTCCCATCATTTTTAAAAGATGCTGAATTTTATAAAGAGAAATCTATGAAGTAAAATGGTAATATTTCAATAATTAATTAATTTTATTCATACATAAGATGTTAGAACGTATCCATTTAGCCATTATTCGTGAGGTTGATCGACAAGGCTCACTGACTGCAGCAGCCAATACTTTGTGCTTAACACAGTCAGCACTAAGCCATTCAATAAAAAAACTAGAGCAACAGCTAGAAACAGCCATTTGGTTACGCGAAGGGCGCACCTTACGACCAACCCAAGCCGGAGAATATTTACTGGCTGTGGCTAACAGAGTATTACCGCAACTATCGCTAGCGGAAGAACAATTGCGGCAATTTGCTCAAGGCGAACGCGGTACACTACGTATTGGCATGGAGTGCCACCCCTGCTATCAATGGTTGCTGAAAGTGGTGTCCCCCTACCTAGAGGAGTGGCCAGACGTAGATGTAGATGTCAAACAGAAGTTTCAATTTGGCGGCATAGGTGCACTATTTGGTTATGAAATTGAGATACTGGTCACGCCAGACCCATTGTATAGACCTGGGCTACATTTCGAGCCTGTCTTTGATTATGAGCAAGTATTGGTCGTTAGCTGCAACCATCATTTGGCCACGCAAAACCATGTAGAACCCGAGCAATTAAGCCATGAAACACTGATAACCTATCCGGTAGAGATTAATCGATTAGACATTTACAATCAGTTTCTCCAACCTGCCGGCATCCATCCAAAACACCACAAAACGATTGAAACTACCGACATCATGCTGCAAATGGTTGCCTCAAACCGTGGAGTTGCCGCCCTGCCACGATGGCTCGTAGAAAAGTATGCACATGAAATAGCTATTACCCCGGTAAAGCTAGGCAAGCAAGGTATTGCAAAACAAATTTTTCTAGGTTCTCGCGAAGACGATCTGAATATCGACTATTTAAAAGCATTCTTCCAAACAGCACGCTCAGCCTCATTTGAAGGATAGAAAACAAACTACTACACGCCAACACAGGCCCATCCATTTAAAGCTTAATCATATAGAAGAGTTACTTATAAATCTGATTGCAATTTTCAAAATATATTAATAGAATCAATAGTGTTCTGCTCCATGCTAGAAATAAAAAACCACTCTGGCTACAAATAAAAATAAAGGAGACCTTGGATGAGATGTCCGGCGATACTACCGACCGAGTCAGAGAGACTAAGTGCTTTATTAGATCATGGATTAGACGACGAATGCCTGATTCCCAATTTGGACCCTGTTGTTCACATTGCAGCACGCATGTTTGGCATGCCTGTAGCCGCAGTCAATATGATAGGCAGTGATCATGTCTTCTTTGCAGCGCATGTCGGCGCTGGCAAATTTGATATGAGCCGTGATGTCTCTTTCTGCGCCCACGCTATCAATCAATCAGGTGTAATGGTCGTGCCAGACGCCACCTTGGATGAGCGTTTTCACGACAATCCTTTAGTCACAGGTGAAACAAATCTTCGCTTCTATGCAGGCGCCCCGCTACGCTCCCCAGAGGGGTTAGCGCTTGGTGCACTTTGCATTGCAGATAGCCAGCCTCATACCGACTTCTCTACGAGCGACCAGTTAAGGTTAGAGGAGCTTGCCAAAATGGCCTCAGACAGATTGGAGTTACGCCGTATTGAAATCAGCGGCAATCAGTCTAGGCCAGACTTTGAAGAGTACGCCGGCAATTCCACCACACCTGTCGTGTGGTTTGACCAGACGCTTTGCATCACTGCATGGAACAATGCCGCAGCACAATCTCATGGCTACAGCCTAGAAGAAGGCATTGGTAAACCCATTGAACAATTAATGCCAGCGCGCGCACGCTCTATCTTCCAAGAGATCATCAACAAAGCAATTTCAGCAGGCTCCTTAAACGATTTGGTTATTCCCTCAGAGATAAATGGGCTTCGTAAAGACGGCACTCAGTTCATTCTAGGTTTCTCACTATTCAGCTGGAAAGACGCAGGCAATATTAAGTTTGAAGCCGTACTTAAAGATATTACTGCACAACGCCTTGAGGAAATTGAGCTTCATCAGCAAGCAAATATTGACCCGCTAACAGGGCTGGTAAATCGTGGTAGTTTTTACAGGGCAGTAGAGTCAGCAATGATTACACCATCACCGATGACCGTGCTGATGATTGACCTTGATGGTTTTAAAGACGTTAACGACACCCTAGGCGATGCAGTAGGAGATAGTATCCTTAAAGAAGTATCAAACCGACTACTTAAATTAGTCAATACCGTAGGCGTTGCCGCGAGAATTGGCGGTGACGAATTTGCAATCATGTGGCCGCAAATGACAAATCCTGGGCTAGCAATCCAACTAGCAGAAGCAGCTGTTGCAACGATCGCGATGCCCATCAGCGTCAATGGGCAGGAAGTACGGGTTGCCGCCAGTTGCGGTGTAGCCATTGCCCCTGACCAAGCACATGAAGCATTAGAGCTAATCAGTAACGCAGATTTAGCCTTATTTAAAGCGAAAAGTATTGGTCGTGGACAGGCTTTTCTATATGTCACAGCATTACGTCTAGATGCAGTGGTGCGTCGTCTTTACGCTTTGGAGTTACACCGCGCTGTCGATGAGGGTGAATTCTTGCTTCTTTATCAACCACAGGTAGACTTAATCACAGGTGAGATCACAGGTGCAGAAGCCCTGTTGCGCTGGCACCACCCCGAGAGAGGCATATTGTCGCCAATTACTTTCTTACCAGCATTAGAGCGTGGCACTTTGGCCGCAACTGTTGGGACATGGGTGCTGGATGAAGCATGCGCACAAGTTGCATATTGGCGCAGGAATGGCGCACCTAACATGCGCATGGGCGTAAATCTTTTCGGGGCTCAGTTTCATGTCGGCGACATAGTGACTGAAGTAATTGAAACACTAGATCGACATGGTTTGCCGCCGGAGGCACTAGAGTTAGAGGTTACAGAAAATATTGCACCGGACAACGATGACGTAGTGCTTAACAGCCTCCGCCAGTTGCACAATTATGGGGTTGGTATTGCCATGGATGACTTTGGCACTGGCTACGCCTCATTAAGTTTACTCAAAACCTACCCATTAACGCGCATCAAGATTGACCAATCATTTGTGCATGGCATGCTAGATCAAGAACAAGATGCTTCCGTAATACGAGCCACTTTAGATATAGCGCGCAGTTTTAAATTAAAAACCATTGCAGAAGGAATCGAAACAGAAAACCAGCGACACTATTTGCTTGAGAAAAAATGCATGGAAGGACAAGGCTACTTGTTTGGAAAACCTATCCCTGCGGCACAATTCTCTGCATTAATTGAGGCAAACAAACTGTCTAACGAGCTTGCATAAAATAACCAAAAGTTTATTGAGGTAGCAAAATGTAGATAGCATCGGAATAAAGCAGGTGAAAAGTTGCAAGCACCAGCCTGCTAAACTTCAGGCTTTATTTCACACACTTCAATTTAAAATACTAGAGTTAGTAAATATCACTCTACCATTCACATCAAGCGACTTGCTAAACTTATGGAGAATTTTTCTTCAAGTATTTGAATGTCATGCACACTAAAAATCTTATTAATAATACTCACGAACTCATACCCACCTAAATCGCTACACTCTATCGCTGTTTTATTTGAAATGATCCAACTTCAAAAAGAACAAAGCAAATTGGCATTGATAATATTCATTAGGCGAAAAAAAACCTGCGTTTAAGCAGGTTTTATAAGTGTTAAATTGAGCTGTATATTCTAACAATCAACCAAAAAGCACTTTATTTGATACTAGATGAAACACTAAAATGGTGGAGCAGGCGGGAATCGAACCCGCGTCCGCAAGCCCTCCACAGACAGTTCTACATACTTAGCCTTGTTGTTTAATTTAACGTGTAACACACCAACAGACAAGCAGTTTACACGCGAGCTACCTTAAGGTTAATGATGTGCTAAGTAACCCAACACAACACGTATCCCGTGTATATGACACTGCGTATGGGTTACCCCAATCCACCCCACGGGAGAGATGGTGCAGCGTCCAGCAGGATTAAGCTGCTAGAGAGTAAGTTTCGTCGTTTGCGACTATACTTTTTCTAGTTTATTTACGAGGTGACTAGTCCTCGGTATGCCCTGCACTGCTTTGCAACCCACGTCGAAACCTGGTCAGCCCCATAAGTCTGTAACTAAGAAAACAGCTACAATCTGACAGATGAAATCTCCAACAGTTCAACCGTTGTAATTTCATAAGCAAGCTAGATTATACGCTTTTACAATGGTCAACAAAACTATTTATTATGCGCACGCATGATTCGGCCTTTTTCGCGCTCCCAATCCTTGGCTTTTTCTGTGTCACGTTTATCATGCTGCTTCTTACCTTTAGCAAGGCCAATCTGCACTTTTACGCGCCCTTTAGAAAAATGCATATCAAGCGGCACCAAAGTGTAACCTGAACGCTCCACCTTGCCGATCAATCTTGATATTTCTTCATTATGTAGCAGCAACTTACGCGTTCTAATTGCATCTGGACGAATATGTGTAGAAGCAGCGCCCAGCGGCGTTACGTGGCACCCGATCAAATAGACCTCGCCACGCTGAATAATGACATACGCCTCTTTAATATTAATACGATTTTCTCGTATCGCCTTGACTTCCCAGCCCTCTAAAACGATACCAGCCTCATATTTATCTTCGATAAAATAATCAAAAAAAGCTTTTTTATTTTGTGCGATGCTCATAAAACTAAAAATTTCTTGGCGAATAGCTTAAAATCGCCATTTTACTCTACTCTCTTGTTTGTTTGGTTGAACATCTTGAGTAATAACAAGTAATTTGCTCATGTTTGAGCCAATCAGATTTAAGGTAACGTTTAAAGGCAAGCATGGCGCATGTTAAAAAAACCGTTTTAGTCAACCACTCAGCAGGCAGCATGTTCCTGTTAGTCGATGACGTAGAGCAATACCCCAAATTTTTACCTTGGTGTGGCGGGGTTGATTTAATTCAACAAGATGATGCCAGCACGGTAGCCACTTTGCATATAGATTATCATGGTCTACGCCAGAATTTCACTACAGAAAACCATAAGACCTTTCCGCTTGCCATGGAGATACAATTAAAAAATGGACCATTCAAGCATTTGAATGGCTCATGGCATTTTTTGGCACTAAGTGACGATGCCTGCAAAGTTGAATTTTCACTTAACTATGAGTTTGAAAATCATTTTCTAGAAAAAATCATTGCGCCAGTTTTCAACCATATCGCCAATACATTTGTAGATGGTTTTGTGAAGCGCGCTAATGCTGTTTATGCAAAATAATGGGAAACGACCATGAGCCTACCCACCGAAATTACCGTTGAAGTTGCTTATGCATTACCTGATGAGCAATTGATCATCCCCATCAAAGTGCATGACGGCACCAGCGCGAAAGATGCAATCAAGGCTTCTGGAATCATGGAAAAATTCCCTAACATTGATTTAAGCATCAATAAAATAGGTATTTTTGGCAAACTCACCAAGCTGGACACAAAGCTGCGTCATTTAGACCGTGTAGAAATATATCGCCCACTTGTTGCCGACCCGAAAGAAGTAAGAAAACAAAGGGCTGCCGATGGCAAAGCGATGAAAAAAGGCGGCGGGGATGTCTCTGCTTAAACTGCATCTCCAGTTAAACTGCGTACCCAGCTTAAACTAAATACCTAATTAAACTACCTACTAGGTAGCTTAATACCGCACCTTAGATAATTAAACTATGACGCAAAAGAATGGGCGCATATAGCGCCCTAGAAATCAATCAAACTTAAACTTAATTGCAATAGGCATCTACATCTTTTTGCGAATCAGCCTTACCACGCGCAACGTCTTCATCACTTAGATACTCACGCTCACCAGCATCGTTAATTCTGGAAATTCTGCCGCCTATTGTATATGTCGCCAAGTTCTTTTTAGCTGTCATGCAATTTTCTTGCTTAACTTTTAACTCCGCCTGCTTTTGCTTATCAGCCGCCTTTTCCACCTCGGCATCTTGTGCGCGCTTCTTGGCAGCATCGTCTTGAGCTGCTGCACCCTCTTTGGCTTTATCCTGTGTTTTATTCTTACTGATGGCGGTTGTGATATCACCAGCTACAGGCGCCAATGGCGCTTGCCCCGTTGGCTTTGCCACCTTTTTGCCGTTAATAGGCTCTTGTTTAATATTAGAAGGCGGTGGCACATCGCTATAACGAGTGACGCCATCTTTATCTTTCCATTTGTAAATTTCAGCGCCGGCCATCAATGGCAACGCCGCCAAACATAGCAACAGTAAACGAGCTAGCATAAAACATCCCTTTGCTTGATAGGTATTCAGTCATATTATTGCTAATCTAAATTACTAGCAAGTAGCACAAATAACGACTAATTGCATTTATAGTTTACAAATAAATGATTGACACTCTCGCTAAGTCGATTATAAGTCTGTATAATTTCGTTTTGGGTACAAGGATTTACGCATGCGTTTATTGCAACAAGCTCTCACTTTTGATGATGTTTTACTAGTGCCGGCCTACTCTAATGTGCTGCCACGCGAAGTTTCGCTTACCACACAACTCTCACGAAACATTCGTTTAAACATCCCCCTCATCTCTGCCGCGATGGATACCGTTACCGAAGCGCCTCTTGCGATTGCATTGGCACAAGAAGGTGGCTTGGGCTTCATCCACAAGAACATGACTGCCATGAAACAGGCAGCACACGTAGCACGTGTTAAACGTTTTGAATCAGGCGTGGTAAACGACCCGATTACGATTCAAAGCCACATGACGGTGCGTGATGTATTAAACCTCACTAACACACACAAAATTTCTGGCATTCCTGTTGTTGATCACGGCAAGATTGTTGGCATCGTTACCAATCGTGATTTGCGTTTCGAAACCAACTTAGACCAGCCAATCAAAAACATCATGACGCCTAGAGATAGATTAGTCACGGTGAAAGAAGGCGCGACAAAAGAAGATGTGATTCGCTTATTGCACCAACACCGCCTTGAGCGCGTTTTGGTGGTTGATGATGCCGATACATTAAAAGGCCTAATCACAGTTAAAGATATTCAAAAATCAACCGACCACCCACTAGCATGTAAAGATGCGCATGGCAGACTTCGCGTTGGTGCGGCAGTTGGCGTGGGTGACGGTACAGAAGAGCGCGTTGCAGCGCTGGCTGAAGCTGGTGTTGACGTCATTGTAGTAGACACTGCACACGGTCACTCACAAGGTGTTCTGGACCGCGTGACCTGGGTTAAGAAAAACTTCCCTCAAATTGACGTAATCGGCGGCAACATCGCAACAGCTAGTGCTGCACTAGCGTTGGTAGATGCAGGTGCTGATGGCGTTAAAGTAGGTATCGGCCCTGGTTCAATTTGTACCACTCGTATTGTGGCTGGTGTAGGCGTTCCACAAATCAGCGCAATTGCTAACGTTGAAGAGGCACTACGCGGCACTGGCGTTCCATTTATCGCGGATGGTGGTATCAGGTACTCTGGCGACATTGCAAAAGCAATTGCTGCTGGTGCTTACAGCGTGATGTTGGGCGGTATGTTTGCAGGTACGGAAGAGGCTCCTGGTGATATCGAGCTATTCCAAGGTCGTTCATACAAATCTTACCGCGGCATGGGCTCTATCGGAGCAATGCAAAAAGGCTCTAGCGACCGTTACTTCCAAGATAACAATGGCAATGCTGACAAATTGGTACCAGAAGGTATTGAAGGCCGCGTGCCATACAAAGGTAGCGTACTTGCAGTGATTCATCAATTGATGGGCGGTTTGCGTGCTTCTATGGGCTACGCTGGTTGCGCTACGATTGAGGAAATGCGCTCACGTGCCGAGTTTGTACAAATCACTAGTGCAGGTATGCGTGAATCACACGTGCATGATGTGCAAATTACCAAAGAAGCACCTAACTACCGCGTTGACTAACTCCATTTAATATTAACTTTAACAACAGAGAACACAATATCAGGGCACTTTGCCTTGACGTTGTGTTCTCTGTGCATTTTGTGACCAAACAATAATGACTCATTCCAAAATTTTAATCCTAGACTTCGGCTCTCAAGTAACGCAACTGATTGCTCGCCGCGTACGTGAAGCGCATGTGTACTGTGAAATTCACCCATGTGACGTTACCGATGATTTCGTGCGTGATTTTGGCGCCGATGGCATCATTTTATCTGGCAGCCACGCAAGCGTGTACGAAGAAGAAACAGACAGAGCCCCGCAAGCGGTGTTTGAATTGAATGTACCAGTGTTAGGCATTTGCTATGGTATGCAAACCATGGCGCAACAACTGGGCGGCAAAGTAGAAGCTGGTCATAAACGTGAATTTGGCTATGCAGCAGTCCGTGCACGCGGTCACTCTGCCCTATTCCGCGATATTCAAGATAGCACCAACGATGAAGGCCACGGTTTGCTTGATGTATGGATGAGCCATGGCGATAAAGTAACGGAGTTACCAGCTGGCTTCAAGATAATTGCAAGCAATGCAACCACCCCAATCGCTGCAATGGCAGATGAAACCCGCAAGTTCTACGCGGTTCAATTCCACCCGGAAGTGACACATACCAAACAAGGTCAGGCCATGCTTAATCGCTTTGTGCTTGAGATTTGCGGTGCAAAACCTGACTGGATTATGGGCGACTATATCGCAGAAGCAGTCGCAAAGATCAAAGCCCAAGTTGGCGATGAAGAAGTAATTTTAGGTTTGTCTGGCGGTGTGGATTCTAGCGTCGCTGCCGCCCTAATTCATCGTGCCATTGGCGACCAGCTCACCTGCGTGTTTGTAGACCACGGTTTGCTACGCCTAAATGAAGGTGATTTAGTGATGGATATGTTTGCAGGTCGCTTACATGTCAACGTCATTCGCGTCGATGCAACGAATCAATTTATGGGGCATCTAAATGGTGTGAGCGACCCGGAAGCTAAACGTAAAATTATCGGTCGTGAGTTTGTAGAAGTGTTTAAAACCGAAGCAGCTAAGCTCAAGGCTGGTACAGGTGGCCATAAAGGTGCAACATTCTTAGCACAAGGTACCATTTATCCGGACGTGATCGAATCAGGCGGTGCTAAATCTAAAAAAGCCGTCACCATTAAGAGCCACCACAATGTGGGTGGTCTGCCTGAGCAACTGGGTCTTAAACTCTTAGAGCCATTGCGCGACTTGTTTAAAGATGAAGTGCGTGAGTTAGGGGTAGCACTAGGCTTGCCTGCTGACATGGTATATCGCCATCCATTCCCAGGCCCAGGTTTAGGCGTACGTATCTTAGGCGAAGTCAAGCAAGAGTATGCTGACTTACTGCGCCGTGCCGATGCAATTTTCATCGAAGAATTAAGAAACACCAAAGATGAAGCAACTGGCAAAACTTGGTACGAATTAACCAGCCAAGCTTTCACCGTATTTTTACCGGTGAAATCAGTAGGTGTGATGGGCGATGGTCGTACTTATGATTACGTAGTAGCACTGCGCGCTGTTATCACCAGCGACTTTATGACTGCACATTGGGCAGAATTGCCATACGCATTATTGGGTCGTGTTTCAAACCGAATTATCAATGAGGTACGTGGTATCAACCGCGTGGTTTATGATGTTTCTGGTAAACCACCAGCCACGATCGAATGGGAATAAAGTAGTCGGAGGTCAATCATTATGAGCCGAGCATTTGTAAATGAAGAGCGCTTTGAACAAGCCGGAGGAAAAGAGCTTGTTGAGCGCCCGATCAGCGAACACCCTAACTACGTAACGCCTAGTGGCGCGCTTGAACTGCAAACGTTGGAGGAGTCACTAGTAGCAGAGCTTAATCGCCTCAAACTGACTGCTGACGACACCTTTGCCAAAGACAAAGTAGCTGAAATTGAGCGTGATTTGCGCTACGTAAGAGCAAGATTAGACTCTGCAATCTTGGTAGATCCCACCAAACAGAGTCATGAAACCGTGTTATTTGGCGCAACTATTGAGGTTGAGGACGGCGCAGGTGCGCAGCATACGTTTCATATCGTAGGCGAAGATGAGGCGGACGCAAGCATCAACAAGGTTAGCTGGGTCTCACCACTTGCCAAATCACTGCTTGGTCAAAAAGTTGGCGACACGGTAACTTGGCAGCGCCCAGCAGGTAACATCAATTTAGAAATTCTGGATATTCACTACCAATCATGAAAGTAAGCCAAGCCATTATCGAGCGACGCTCAGTTAAAGCGTACGATCCGCAACACAAAATGAGTGAAGAAGAAATCTCCAAACTCATGTCATTAGCTATGCTCTCTCCTACTGCATTTAATATCCAAAACTGGAGATTTGTGGTGGTAACGGACCCTGCGTTACGTCAGAAAATTCGTAGTGCAAGCTGGAACCAAGCCCAAGTTGAAGAAGCATCATTACTTATCGTGCTAACTGCAGACTTACACGCATGGGCAAAACAGCCTGAGCGCTACTGGTCTAATGCAGCTAAGCCGGTACAAGACTATTTAGTGCCAGCGATTGGCCAATATTACAATGGCAATACACAAGTACAACGTGACGAAGCCATGCGCTCATGCGGTATGGCCGCTACAACCATTATGCTGGCAGCAAAAGAAATGGGCTACGATACCTGCCCAATGGATGGATTTGATTTTGATGCAGTAGCACAACTATTGAATCTGCCTGAAGACCATATCCCAGCAATGTTTGTTGTGGTTGGCAAAGCACTAAAAGAAGCCATGCCACGCGGCGGCCAGCTACCTATGGATGAAGTGGTTATTTATAATCAATTTTAAACGCTGATTGAATGTTTAATGCCACTTGTATCAATACCGGCAAGCATCCAATACATACACGCACTATATTTTGTAATTAATTTATTTTTAAGGTCTACATTTTGTTAATTTCTAACAATATCACGATGCAGTTTGGCGCCAAGCCACTCTTTGAAAACATCTCAGTTAAATTCGGTGATGGTAATCGCTACGGTTTAATTGGTGCCAATGGTTGTGGTAAATCAACCTATATGAAAATTCTAGCCAAGGTGCTAGAGCCAACCTCAGGCAATATCTCGCTAGATAACAATGAGCGCATGGCATTCTTGCGCCAAGATCAGTTTGCTTACGAAGACCAACGCGTGCTGGATGTTGTGATGATGGGCCACGAACAAATGTGGAAAGCTAACGTAGAAAAAAATGCAATCTACGCTAACTTAGAAGCCACGGAAGAAGACTACATGCGCGCAGCTGAGCTGGAAGCTGTATTTGCTGAATATGATGGCTATACGGCCGAGGCGCGCGCTGGTGAATTGTTACTAGGCGTTGGCATCCCTACTGAGCAGCATAACGGTCCGATGAGCGCTGTAGCGCCGGGCTGGAAGCTGCGCGTATTACTAGTGCAGGCCTTGTTTGCAAATCCAGACATTCTGCTGCTGGATGAGCCAACCAACAACTTGGACATCAACACCATCCGCTGGTTAGAAGACGTGTTAAATAATCGTAACTGCACCATGATTATTATTTCGCATGACCGCCACTTTTTAAACCAAGTGTGTACGCATACCTGTGACATGGACTACGGTAAAATTGCCGTATATCCAGGTAACTATGATGACTACATGGAAGCCAGCACCGCTGCACGCGCACAGCAAGCTAAAGATAACGCAAAAGCTAAACAGCAAATTGCCGACTTACAAGATTTCGTACGCCGCTTCTCTGCCAACGCTTCTAAAGCAAAACAGGCAACCAGTCGCGCGAAACAAATTGATAAAATCAAAATCGAAGAATTCAAGCCTTCATCTCGCCAATATCCGTTTATTCGCTTTGAATACGATGATCGCGAAAAACTGCATCGTAATGCGGTAGAGTTGAAAAAACTCAGCCACGGCTTTGATCGTACATTGTTCAATGATATTGACCTGATGTTTGAAGCTGGTGAAAAAGTAGCGATTATTGGTGAAAACGGCATCGGTAAAACCACATTCTTACGTTGCTTAGCAGGTGACTTAGAGCCAAAACACGGCGAAGTAAAATGGGCTGAGAAAGCAAAAATCGGCTACTTTGCACAAGACCACGAATACGAGTTTGAAGATGGTGAAGAATTGTTCGAATGGATGACTAAATTTACCCAGCAAGGTGATGATGATCAAACCGTGCGCAGCATGCTAGGCCGTCTGTTATTTTCTGGTGACGACACCAAGAAGTCAGTTAAAGTACTGTCTGGTGGTGAAAAAGGCCGCATGCTATATGGCAAACTGATGCTAGGCAAAACCAACGTATTGCTAATGGATGAGCCAACCAACCATATGGACATGGAATCCATCGAAGCACTGAATACTGCGCTAGACAAATACAAAGGCACATTATTCTTTGTCAGCCACGACCGCGAGTTCGTCAGCTCCATTGCTACACGTATTATTGAAATCAAGGCAGATGGTATCGTAGACTTTAGTGGTAACTATGAAGACTACCTATTAAGCCAGGGTGTTGCATAACATCCTCGCCTTCAATACCAAATCATCAGCGCAGTTAAATTGCTAAACCCATCAGCACGCCATTTGACTGCGCAAGCCTGCTTGCAGGACGTATTTGGTTATAATTCCTTTCGCGGTGAGCAACAAGAAATTGTTGATCACATGGTTGCAGGCGGTGACGCACTCGTACTGATGCCAACAGGCGGCGGCAAGTCACTGTGTTATCAGCTACCAGCACTGTTGCGTCAAGGCGTTGGCATTGTGGTATCACCGCTCATTGCCCTTATGCAAGACCAAGTGGATGCCCTGCAGCAGCTTGGTGTAAAAGCCGCCTTTCTCAACTCTAGCTTAAACTCAGAAGAATTTAGCAAAGTAACTGCCGCACTGCTGCGCGGCGAGTTGCAAGTGTTGTACGTTGCGCCTGAGCGTTTGCTCATACCCAACTTTCTTTCCCTGTTGGAACAGGTTGCAGATCACATCGGCATTGCACTCTTTGCAATTGATGAGGCGCATTGCGTTTCACAATGGGGGCACGACTTCAGGCCAGAATACCGCAAGCTCACTGTACTGCACGAGCGCTTTCCACATGTACCCAGAATCGCGCTAACCGCTACCGCAGATGCACCGACTAGGGCTGAAATCATAGAACGTCTAGCGCTGGAAGATGCACGCCAATTTATCTCTAGTTTTGATCGCCCTAATATTAAATACCGCGTGCTACTTAAAGCCAACGCACGGCAGCAGCTAGAGTCTTTTATTGAGTCTGAACATCCGAATGATGCAGGCATCATCTACTGCTTATCGCGCCGTAAAGTAGAAGAAACTGCCGAAAGGCTAAAAGCAAAGGGCTGGGATGCTCTACCCTACCATGCTGGGCTGGATGCAGATATACGCCACGCCCATCAAAGGCGATTCTTACGCGAAGAAGGTGTGATTATGGTGGCCACGGTTGCATTTGGCATGGGTATAGATAAACCTAACGTCCGCTTTGTAGCGCACCTAGACTTACCTAAGAGCATGGAAGGTTATTACCAGGAAACAGGCCGTGCCGGCAGAGATGGCCTGCCAGCCAATGCATGGATGACGTATGGCTTAGGCGATGTGGTCAACATGAAACAAATGCTGGAAAACAGCGACGCCCCTGCTGAACGCCAGCATGTGGAGCGACAAAAACTGGATGCTCTGCTTGGTTTCTGCGAGTCAACGGCATGTCGTCACCAAACCATATTACGTTACTTTGGAGAACAGCATCCAGGTGATTGCGGACAATGCGACAACTGCCTCACGCCTACAGATACATGGGATGGCACTCAGGCTGCACAAATGGCATTGTCGTGTGTATATCGCACTGGGCAAAGATTTGGCGTAGTGCATCTGATTGACGTACTTCTTGGAAAAACCAGTCCCAAAGTTACACAGTTTAACCATGAGCAATTAAGCACTTTTGGTATAGGCAAAAGCCTATCACAGACGCAATGGAGCAGCGTGTTCAGGCAGTTAGTTGCAAGTGGCTACCTAGAAACTGACATGGATGCGTTTGGTGGGCTACGTCTCACCGAGGCTGCCCGCCCAGTGCTACGTAGCGAAGTAATGGTATGGCTACGCCAAGATCAGGAAACACCTAAACGCGCAAGCAAAGTTGAACGTGGCGCGCGTGCCAAAGAGGCTTATGCACATGTGGCGGATGACCCGTTGTGGCATGCACTCAAAGCCAAGCGTACGGAGCTGGCAAAAGAGCAAGGTGTACCACCTTACCTAATTTTCCACGATAGCACACTGCTAGAAATTCTAAATCATCGCCCAACCAGCTTGACCGAGATGGGTAGGATTAGTGGTATTGGACAGGCCAAACTCACACATTACGGTGATGCATTTTTAGAGGTATTGGAAGGCTAGAAAAGTATCGGTTGAATTATGGTTGAATAACCATGATCAATAAAAATACAAATTAACTGCTGATTGATTAATTGGCGATTAATTAACTGGTGATTTTAAATCGCGCTGAAGTAAGTACATGAAATAGGCACAAACCTATACAATTAAACCTGAACGTGAAGGTCCTTTGGGTTTAGCTTGGCCATCTGGGCCATAAACTGAGTTGGCATCATTATTACCTTGCAGGTGATTGAGCAACTCCTGATTACGATTAAAGTGCTTACTAATTAGCACACCATTTAGTCTATTCAACTCTTTAGCTTGTGCCAAAGATTTTTGGAACTGCATCCAAGCTGCTTTAATCTCTTTTTTGGCTTGCGTCTCAACCCAAGCAGTCATGCCAGCCTCATTGGATTGGAAACCATGCGCTTGCAACTGCTGGTAGCGTGATTTTGCTGCTAAGTTTAAGCGCTGCAACAACAATGACTTCTCTTCCAGAACAGCTTCGATTGCAGCCACATCCGCCTTGACCAGATGCGCTTGCTCGCGCTCAAGCAGAGCGACTAACTCGGCCACCAGCTGAGTATCTTGTGAGAAACTAACAGGCTGGTTGGAAGATGTATTAACCATAGTAGTATTAAGCGAAACGGCTAGTGAGTAAATCTTTTACAGTTTCAATCAGGCCTTCAGCCACTTTTTCTGAATTTACAGAAAACTGACCGTTAGCAATAGCTGACTTAATTGCATCTACTTTCTCAGTATCATAAACATTACTTGCTTTAACTTTAGTTTCTAAAGTTTGCAATTTGGCTGATAGTGGTGATAACGTCACATTACCAGAAGCACTTTCACTTGATGCTGATTTCCCAGCCTTTTGCTTAGCATCAGCCTCGACTTTAGCAGCATTCGCTTTTTCGATACTAGCTTTATCAAGACCTAAGCCAGCAGCATTTTTAATTGATTCATTGATTTTCATGGCATTTCATCCTTTTTGCTTACTTGCTTAATGCGTATACACGCATCCTTAATGCAAATATCGGCATAGTTTAAGCTAACTTTAATCTTTTACCTAAAATAAAACAATAAATAAACAATTGTTTATGCATCACTAAAAACGAACATTCACCATCGCCGATTACGCGCCATTAGAACACAACCTCAACTTGACCACCTTGGCGCGCAATGCCGCTCACCACTTGCCCGCTCGCCACTTTAACCTGCACCACTTGGCCTTCATTTGCCTTGGTCATTGCTTTGCCTTCGGCAGAGACGCGGAAGCCCTTACCCGATGAAGTCACCATCACGGTCTGCCCTTGCTGCACAACCGGAGACACCTTTAACATTTCTTGTCTAAGTACGGTACCTGCAGTCATGGATATATTCACAATACGTCCCTGCGCCTGCGCCAAATCGGTGAATATGCCAGCAGGTAGCTGCGTTAAGTCTCCAGACTGAAACAAGAGGTCATCTGCCGTAACAACTCTACCCTGCGCTAACGGCACTGCCGCAACCAAGTATTGCGCCACTACGTTAACCGTGGCCTGAGCATAGATGGTCCAGGCACTAGGGGTGTTACAGCGAATACCGACACTGGTTTTGCCCCAGGCGCGACTGCCCGTCGGTAAAAAAACTTGAGCATCCTGACATTGCGCTAATTTCAAGTTTGGATCAATCGCACCAGCCTGTACCGTCACCTTACCGGGGTAACCTACCGTTTGCGTTTGCAAAAACTCAACTACTTTTGCACTCAATTGCGATAAATCTTGCTTAGGGTATTGTTTATTTAAGGCCGCTTGGCTGGTGGCAGCATGCAATGTCTGAGCACTACCCAGCATCAACGCGATTAGCATTACAAAGCAACTTAACAGACCATTTCTCATGCGCACTTTCAAGCTATTTTTTGCAATCAATTGCAAGGGTAAATGATAGTTAACATTAGGCATATTGCAGTCCTATGCAGCTTACAAAGATTCAACGTGCATTCTACGGACACTACTGTCTAGCAAAACTAAGAAAAGGGCAAGAAATACCCCTCTTCTTATGCAATCAAAGCTTAGGTTAAATCATTAGAATTGCTGACAAGTATGTTATCGGCAATAAAAGTAATTTCTTTTGTTTTTTTAGACTTGCAATTAAATGGCGCTGATTGATGAATAATCCTAACTTAAGCCGCTACGTTAAAAACAAGCAACACTAGGACAAGCAACACCGGGAAACGATCATGATCAATAAACTAGATGCAGCTTTAAGTTTTCATCAAAACGCACTGAGAGTGCGTGGTCAGCGTCAGGAACTAATTGCCGCAAATATTGCCAATGCAGATACTCCCAATTACAAGGCTCGTGATTTAGATTTTGGCGCAGCCATGAAAAGCGCAATGGCGGGCGCTGCGAATAAAGAAGCATTCAATACCAACAAAACTTCAGACAAACACTTGGATGGCATACCTTCCAGCATTGGTGGTGGCGCAATGTTTAGACCTATTGTACAAGGCAGTGTTGATGGCAATACCGTAGACATGGACGTTGAGCGCAATCAGTTCGCAGACAATGCGATTCGCTACGAAGCCAGCATCATCATGATTAACGGACAGCTGAAAAAAATGCTGGCAGCCATCCAAGGGCAATAAGCACTAATCAAGATGGTCCAAGTTAGCTAAGCAGCTAGGTAACAGTTTAAGGAGAAATCGATGTCATTATTCAATGTGTTTAATATTTCTGGCTCAGCAATGAGCGCTCAAGCGCAGCGTCTCAACACGGTAGCCAGTAATCTTGCAAACGCAGATAGTGCAACCAGCGCCAATGGCACTCCTTACAAATCAAAACAAGTCGTTTTTAGCGCGATGCCAAGCAAGTCCCCTGATGTAAGCGGCGTCAAAGTAACAAAAGTAGTTGAAGACAAATCTGCACCAAGAATGATATACGACCCTAAACACCCGTTAGCCAACGACAAAGGCTACGTCAGCATGCCGAATGTAAACGTTACCGAGGAAATGGTAAACATGATCTCTGCATCTCGTGCTTACCAAAACAATGTGGAAACCATGAATGCAACAAAAACGATGTTGATGAAAACACTTACTATCGGCCAAGGATAGACATTCGAATACAGAATGCAGCCGACCGCCCAATTAAGCACATCCAGCTAGGAGCCTTTAAATGACAACCGTAAACACCACCAATACCGCATCACAAACCTTGTTAGATGCTGTAAACGGCAAAAAGAATACAACAACAACCTCTGTGGATGCTGCCCAAGACCGCTTTATGAAGTTACTCGTGACACAAATGAGAAATCAAGACCCTCTCAACCCGATGGACAATGCCCAGGTAACCAGCCAAATGGCTCAGCTTTCAACAGTAACCGGCATTGATAAATTAAACAACACATTGGAAACCTTAATCAACAATGTGCAAATGGGTCAGTCATATCAAGCCTCAAACATGATAGGCCGCAACATACTCACCCCTGGCAATACGGTTGAAACCGCTGGTGAAGGTGGCTATTTTGGCGTGGAGTTACCTATCGGTGCAGACAAAGTTAAGGTCAGCATTAAAGACAGCGCAGGCGCCGTGATTAGAACCATCGACCTAGGCAAACAAGACACCGGTACTTTGCCGCTAACATGGGATGGATTAAAAGATGATGGCACCGCTGCGGCAACAGGCAGCTATAAATTCGAAGTGAGCGCAACCATAGGCACCAACACGGCTGAGGCTAACGCTTTAAGTTTTGCAAAAGTCTTAAGTATTTCCAATTACTCAACAGGAGTTAAGCTGAATTTGAGCAACTTAATGACAGTTGACACTAGCGCAGTAAAAGAAATTTTTTAAGCTCTACATTATAGTTAGCGTTAGCAAATAAATAATTTAGCTCCAAGGAGAATAGAATGAGTTTTCAACAAGGTTTAAGCGGTCTTAACGCAGCTTCTAAACAGTTAGAAGTGATTGGCAACAACGTATCTAATGCAAACACTGTAGGCTTTAAGCAGTCTAGAGCCGAGTTTGCCGATGTATTTGCGAACTCAATCACCGGTGGTGGTGGCAGCCAAATTGGTATTGGTACCAACTTAGCCACCGTAGCTCAGCAATTCACCCAAGGCAACATTACCGCAACCAACAACTCATTGGACATCGCGATTAATGGCAACGGTTTTTTCCGCATGTCATCAGGCGGCGCCGTTACCTATACGCGTAACGGTCAATTTCAATTAGACAAGCAAGGTTTCATCGTAGACTCAGCCAGCAAACGCTTAACCGGTTATGCTGCAGATGCTAACGGCAACATATTAAGCGGCGCAGCCGTTGACCTGCAGATCAACACTGCAGATATTCAGCCAGTGGCAACCACCAAGATTGAGGGTACAATTAATCTGGACTCTAGAAACAACCCGATGCCGGCGGCTCCTGTATTTAGCTCAACGGATCCGACCACTTATAACAACTCAACGGCTGTAACGGTTTATGATAGTTTGGGTAACTCCCATACGCTGCAAAACTTCTTCCGCAAAACCGCAGCCAACGTTTGGGATATTTATACGACGGTAGATGGCGCACCGATCCCGGCTTCAGGTGCAGCAACAGCACAGATGACATTCACCGGCACAGGCGTGTCACCAACAATCACGCCGACAGCGCCTGCAACAGGAATACCATCTGTCACCTTTACGCCAATGAATACTGCAACAACACCAGTTGCCAACGGTGCAGCTAACGTGACAACTACAATTGATTACTCTAAGAGCACGCAGTTCGGCTCAGCATTTAGTATCAACGCCTTATCGCAAGATGGCTTCACGTCTGGTCGCTTATCTGGCTTCAATACAGCAAGTGATGGCACGATTGTTGGCCGTTACAGCAATGGCCAATCTAAAAACTTAGGTAGGGTTGTACTCTCTAGCTTTACCAACCCGAATGGTTTGCAATCGTTAGGCGGTAATGCATGGGCTGTTAGTGCAAGCTCTGGTCCGGCATTAACTGGCGCACCAGGTAGCGGTTTACTAGGCGTACTGCAATCATCCGCAGTGGAAGACTCTAACGTAGACTTAACCGCTGAGCTGGTCAACATGATTACCGCACAGCGTGTTTACCAAGCCAATGCGCAGACCATCAAAACGCAGGACCAGGTCTTGCAAACACTAGTGAATCTTCGTTAATAGTTAGCCACTAAAGGGAGCACCGAAATGGATCGCATGATATACACCGCAATGACAGGTGCGAAACATATCCTTGAGAAACAAGCTACAACCAGCCACAACTTGGCCAATGCTACGTCTACTGGTTTTAAATCGCAAATAGACTCGTTTCGGGCGGTGCCAGTGCTAAGCACAGGCTTGCCCACACGTGCTTTTGTGGTGGACTCTACTAGTGGCAGCGACTTTAACTCAGGTGCAATTCAATCGACTAATCGAAACTTAGATATCGCAGTCAAGGGCGACGGTTGGCTAGCGGTGCAGCGCGCTGATGGCTCAGAAGCATACACGCGCAACGGCTCCCTTAAAACCAGTCCTAATGGCTTACTGCAAACCGCTAACGGACTGACTATCATGGGCGATGGCGGCCCTATCACCATTCCGCCCGATGTGGCGGTAAGTATAGGTAAAGACGGTACGGTTTCTACAGTGAACAATTTAACTCTGCCCGGCCCTTCTAATATTATTGGACGTATCAAGCTGGTTAATCCGCCACAGGCAAACTTGGTACGCGCTGACGATGGTTTATTTACCACCAAAGATGGCAACCCAGCTACCGCAGATGCAAATGTCAGCGTAGTGCAAGGCGCATTAGAGAGCAGCAATGTCAATGTGGTAGACGCTATGGTCACTATGATCAGCCTGTCTCGACAATTTGAAACTCAAATGAAACTGATTCAAACTGCTGAGAATAACGCCAATAAAGCAAGTCAACTCCTGCAATTGACTTAGCCGTATCTCAGTTATGATGAAACTATTGTAACAATCTATCAGTACACTTTAGGCAAAAGCAGTTAACTATTGGCTGTGATTAAAGGGAAATAAAATGATACGCTCACTATGGATCTCGAAAACTGGTTTAGATGCGCAACAAACGCAAATGGACGTGATTTCAAACAACTTGGCAAACGTTAGTACCAATGGTTTTAAAAGATCACGTGCGGTATTTGAAGACTTGCTATATCAAACGATTAGACAGCCAGGCGCACAAACATCCCAACAGACACAGCTGCCTTCTGGTTTGCAATTAGGTACCGGTGTGAGACCAGTAGCAACAGAGCGTATCTTTACGCAAGGCAATATACAGCAAACTGGCAATGATAAAGATGTAGCCATCCAAGGCGCCGGTTTCTTTCAAGTATTACTTCCGGACGGCACAACGGCTTACACACGCGACGGCGCGTTTCAAGTAGACTTCCAAGGCCAACTAGTCACTTCTAGCGGCTTTTCCGTGCAACCACCGATTACCGTACCAAGCAACGCACAAACACTGACTGTTGGCCGCGACGGTACTGTGTCGGTGACTTTAGCTGGCTCAACAGCTGTGACCCAAATCGGCCAATTGCAACTAGCCACGTTTATTAATCCGGCCGGCCTACAAGGTAACGGTGAGAATTTATACGTTGAAACAGCGGCATCGGGCACTGCCAACGCCAACACCCCTGGCACCAATGGGGCGGGCTTGCTCACGCAAGGTTATGTGGAGACATCCAACGTAAACGTAGTAGAAGAGTTGGTGAATATGATTCAAACCCAACGCGCCTATGAAATTAACAGTAAGGCAATTACTACCTCTGACCAAATGTTGCAGAAATTAACACAAATGTAAATTTAAACTGGTGATAACATTAAGGAATCATCTAACAAACTTTAAAAAAGCATATCTACAAACCAACATATACAAAGATGCATTTTTAAGGTTTTATTGTCAGAACATTAAGAGGCAATCATGCTGAATACCACGCAAGGTAAATTGCTAAATACGACAATCAAACCGGTAGTGAATACAAAAACATACCTAGTGACTGTGAGCAGAAAATTTAGCCGCGGTGCTGCTGCAACATTTGCAGCAGCCCTACTCTACGGCTGTGCAGTAACGCCCACTTCTATCGTCAACCAGCCGACCACAGCGAGAGCTCCGTCAATAGGTAACACACCTAATAATAATGGTGGCATATATAGCGCTTCGTCTTATCGTCCGATGTTTGAAGACCATCGCCCACGTTTTATCGGCGATATTGTCACCATCAGCATTACAGAAAACACTTCCGCCACCAAAGCAAACGGCAGTTCCGCCAGCAAACAAGGTTCAGTAAGCTTTAGTACCGATGCAAAACTTGGGGATAACATACCCGTTGTTGGTGGCCTGGTATCAAGATTACCTTACGCAAAATTAGGCTCGGCCTCTGCTAGTTCAGATAACTCCTATACAGATGACGCTGCAGGCAATGCAAAAAATGTATTCAGCGGCTCTATCACTACTACTGTCGTCGATGTGTTACCCAATGGTTACTTAGCTGTGAGTGGTGAAAAACAAGTAGCACTAGATAAAGGTACAGAGTTTATTCGCTTCTCAGGCGTGGTGAATCCAGACACCATCACTTTAGGCAACACTGTGCCTTCTACGAAAGTTGCAGATGCCCGCATCGAATACAGAACCAATAGCAAAATTGATGGTGCAGCAGTGGCATCCATTTTCGCCCGCTTCTTCTTAAGCGTGAGCCCATGGTAGAAATCATATGGCACAACTATCTCACATAAAAGTTTTACCTACACCGAGCCCCCGCTTGGGGCAAATTGTTAAAGGCATTATGCTGCCCTGCCTGCTGCTAGCAAGCACTGTACTTAGTATCACAACAGCGCCAGTTGCACATGCAGAACGCCTGAAAGACTTGGCTTCCATACAAGGCGTACGTAGCAACCAGCTTATCGGTTACGGCTTGGTAGTGGGTTTAGATGGCACTGGCGACCAAACCGTGCAAACACCATTTACCGTACAAAGTATTATCAGCATGATGCAGCAAATGGGCGTCAATTTACCGACAGGTACATCATTGCAACTTAAAAACGTAGCGGCCGTCATCGTTACAAGTAGCCTGCCCGCCTTTGCGCAACCTGGGCAAACATTAGACATCACCGTCTCATCTATGGGTAATGCTAAAAGCCTGAGAGGCGGCACATTGCTGATGACCCCATTAAAAGGTGCAGATGGCCAGGTGTATGCAATGGCACAAGGCAGCTTGGTTGTGGGTGGGGTTGGTGCATCAGCCAATGGCTCACAAACACAGGTTAATCACTTAAGTGTAGGTAGAATTACGGCAGGTGCCACTGTTGAGCGCGCAGTGCCTTCCAACGTCACCCAAAACAACACGTTTAATTTAGAGTTAAAAGACTCTGATTTCTCTACCGCATCATTAGTAGTAGACGCTGTAAACCGCCAATTTGGTCAAAATACGGCACTGGCACAAAATGCACGCGTGATTCAAATTAACCCACCAGCCAGTTACAGCCGAGTTGCATTTTTAGCCGCACTAGAAAGCTTAAATGTAGCACCAGCAGCGAGCTACGCCAAAGTCATTGTCAATGCGCGTACCGGTTCAGTGGTCATGAATCAGACTGTAACGCTTGAAAGTTGCGCGGTATCACATGGCAATTTAACCGTTACTATCAATACCGACCCAGTGATAAGCCAGCCAGGCGCATTAGCTAGCGGACAAACCGTTGCAACAGCACGCTCAGAGATTGATATCAAAAAAGACCCTGGACAAGTAGTTAAGCTAGACAGTGGCGCCAACCTTTCAGACGTGGTGAAAGCATTAAATGCAATAGGTGCAACACCGCAAGACTTACTTGCAATATTACAGGCCATGAAAGCTGCAGGCTCTCTGCGTGCTGAGTTGGAAGTAATTTAAGTACGAACTAGATTAAATGCAAACTAGCCATGACTAACAACATTAACAACAGCATCACAAACAAGGCAGACTTGTCCGGCAACCTTGCTATTGATGCCAGCAGCCTGAACAACCTAAAACAGGCCGCAAGAGAAAACTCACCCGAGGCAATCAAGGGGGTAGCTAAGCAGTTTGAAGCTATTTTCATGAACATGATGCTGAAAAGCATGCGTGATGCAACGCCGCAAGACGGCTTATTAGATAACGATCAAAGCCGCACGTTTATCAGCATGCTAGACCAGCAATTGACCAGCAACCTTTCATCTAAAGGCCTAGGTTTGGCTGACGTACTGGCAAGACAGTTGAGCAAAAATGGCTATGCTACAAACAACGCGCTGGAACAAGCAGTAGATAACAGCACCGGCCTAACAGACCGGCAATCTGGCCTGAATGAGGGCTTAATCAACAACCCGTTTTTGCATCAAGCACAGATTGCCTTGCAACAAAACCCTAGTCGTTTAAATCACTCCATGAAAGATAGTAACGAGTTTAAACCACTAAATGACGACAGTAGTGCTGACAGTTTCCAAAGAAAAATGGCTCAACATGCTGATGTTGCAAGCCGTGCTACCGGCATTCCTGCTAACTTAATGCTGGGCCAGGCTGCGCTGGAGAGTGGTTGGGGAAAACGCGAAATTAGGGGCGCAGACGGCACAGCAAGCAACAATCTTTTTGGCATCAAAGCTACAGGCAATTGGAATGGCAAGGTCGTTGAAGCCGTAACCTCAGAGTACGTTAACGGCATTAAACAAAAGCGCATTGAGAAATTTCGTGCATATGACAATTATGCCGATTCGTTTAAAGACTTTGCTAACTTAATGCGCAACACCCCGCGTTATGAGAACGTAATGGCAAACCTAGACA
Source organism: Methylotenera mobilis JLW8 (assembly GCF_000023705.1). Lineage (NCBI taxonomy): Bacteria > Pseudomonadati > Pseudomonadota > Betaproteobacteria > Nitrosomonadales > Methylophilaceae > Methylotenera > Methylotenera mobilis. The sequence goes on along the minus strand of NC_012968.1, from coordinate 1,026,761 downwards.
ACGTACAAGGCTACGCAAAAGCCATGCAAAAAGCAGGATACGCGACTGACCCTAATTATGCAGAAAAACTCACTAATGTAATTAAAAAAGTGTCATCATCATAAGAAGTAATCACCACCCATGGCCTAAAGTTTTAATATTTGATGCCGTCATACAATATATGAAATTAGTTAAAGTGAGACGCTACCATGGCCTCTAACATCTTAAATATCGGGAAAAGTGCCCTTGCTGCCGCACAAGTCGGTATCAGTACCACTGGTCACAATATTGCGAATGCCTCCACACCTGGCTACTCAAGACAAGTAGTTGTGCAAGCTGCAGCGCAATCACAAAACTTTGGATATGGTTTTGTTGGCCAAGGCACGGAAATCGCCTCAGTCACTAGGATTTTTAACGACATACTAGCGGCACAAGCTGTGCGTAGCCAGTCAAATAGCTCTAGCGCCAACACCTACCTGTCGCAGATGACATCTATCAATGATATGTTGTCTAACTCAACTGCTGGCCTTAACCCGGCCATGAGTGATTTTTTTGGTGCGGTACAAAAATTAAGTGCAAACCCGAGTGACATTCCCACGCGTCAATCCATGCTGTCATATGCACAATCTCTTGCAAGCCGCTTTCAAACCACCAATAACCGATTAAATGAGATTCGTGACAGTGTAAACACACAACTTACGTCCAGCGTAGGTCTTGTTAATACTTATGCAAAACAAATTGCCAGCCTCAATGATGTAATTGAAAAATCAATTAGCGCAAACGGCAGCACGCCTAATGACTTAATGGACCAAAGGGATCAACTAGTATTAGAGCTCAGTAAGCAGATTAAAACTACCGTGGTATCTCAAGGGCAAGGTGGCTATAACGTATACGTAGGTAACGGCCTACCATTAGTGGTGGGTAAAGAAACCTTTAATCTCCTGACAACTCCCTCACCCACAGATCCAAGCCGGCTTGAAGTTGCATACCAATCTAGTAGTAAAACAACGGTACTTGGCGCAAATAGCCTGCCTGGCGGCGTAATCGGCGGCTTATTACAATTCCGTGCAGAGTCTTTAGACGCTGTACAAAATCAAATAGGTCAGATTGCTGTAGTGCTAGGAAATACGTTTAACTCTCAACTGATGCAAGGCTATGATCTAGACGGCACTCTCGGCTCAGCACTATTTAACATTGCGGAACCTGTAGTCAACTCAAGTGCATTGAACTCAGGCCCAACCACTACACCAGCCAATGCAAGCCCGGCAGAAGTAGCGGCAAAAATTGTAGATGCCAAGGCGCTGACTACCAGCGATTATAAATTACTATTTGATGGCACTAATTATAGCGTTACCAGATTAAGCGATAACACAACGCAAAACTTTAGCAGCCTGCCGGCCAATATTGACGGTTTAACCATCAGTCAAACCACGGGCACCATGCTAGCTGGCGATAGCTTCTTAATTAAACCAACACAGAACGCCGCCACTAAATTCACATTGGCCATTACCGATGCAAGAAAACTTGCTATTGGTGGCAGCATACTAAGTTCCAGCGCTAATGTTGCCAACACTGGCACAGCTAGTATTAGCAGCCCTGCGGCTGACAGCACGTACGCTTCCAGCCCTATTGCCAGCCCATTTAATATTACTTACAACGCTGGTGCACCTAATACACTCACTGGCTTTATTGCTACAGAGCCTGTAACAGTGACGTCTAATGGCACCTCTGTTACCTATGCGGCAGGCGCCCCGGTAACGTTTGTTAACGGAGCAACAATATCCACTGCCGGCATGAGTTTTACCATTTCTGGGACGCCAAATAATGGCGACCAATTTACAGTGACTCCAAACAGTGTGACTGGCCCTGGTGATAATACTAATGGTTTATTATTGGCTAAATTGCAAAATGCCGACACCATTACCGGCAACAAAAGCTACTCTGATGCATTTGGCCAGATGGTGAATGGCGTAGGTAATAAAACCCGTGAGCTTGGCATTCTGAGTGTGTCAGAGGGTCAGGTACTGGAACAAATCAATGCATCAGTTCAGGCTGAGTCAGGTGTTAACCTAGATGAAGAGGCAACCAATCTAATTCGTTACCAGCAAGCCTACCAGGCCGCAGGAAAAATGATGCAAATTGCGAGCCAACTGTTTGATGTGCTATTGCAACTTGGTACCTAGTCAATAGCTTAAGGAGTTATCATGCGAATCAGCACCAATACAATCTATCAATCCGGTATTTCCAAAATTACGAATTTGCAATCAGAACAAACTAAACTGATGCAGCAAATAGCTACCGGGCAACGCATTGCCTCCCCTTCAGACGACCCTGTAGGCGCAGCAAGGGCTGCTGAGCTTGCACAAGCAAAGAGTGCTAACTCAAAATTTGCCGACACCAGACAAACCGCCCAGCTCAAACTGAACACGCTAGAGTCAAACCTAACCAGTGTCACAAACTTGATGACATCAATCCAATCATCATTAGTCTCAGCTGGTAATGCAACCTACTCTGACCTAGAGCGAGGCTTTGTTGCCGCGGATTTAAAAACAGCATTAGAAGGTTTAATCGGCCTTGCAAACACAAAAGATGCATCAGGCAATTACTTATACTCAGGCTTTCAAACAGATACCGCGCCATTTGTTGCGAATGCCACTGGGGCTGCATATGTAGGCGATACTAACAATCAATCACTACAAGTGGATACGTCGCGACAAATGGTAGTAAACGCCACGGGAGATGATGTATTTCAGGCTGGTGGTAACGATGTTTTTGCTACCATACAGAACTTGGTCACTTTATTAAACACCCCGCTCACACCTGCAAATCAGGCTGCATTTACTGCGGGCGTTGCTTCCGGGCTTAGCAGCATGCGTCAAGGTCTAGATAATGTACTTACTGTGCGTGCAAGCATAGGCTCAAGACTAAACGAATTAGACCAGTTGGATATCTCAGGCAGTGATTTAGACCTACAGTACAGCAAATCATTATCTGATATCCAAGATCTAGATTATGCAGCAGCATTGTCTGACTTGTCTAAAAATCAAACGATTATGGAAGCTGCGCAGAAGTCATTTGTGGCAACAACCAACTTGTCTTTATTTAACTTTATTTAAGATTATTCCAACTTAATAGATAGCCCAATTGCTATTTATTATCAACATGCTTGGGCACAGACACTTGCATCATATTGTCTGTGCCTTGCTCAATAAACTTGATGATAGGTTGCAGCATACTGCTTAGTGACAGCGCTACCACCACAAAGCCCATACTCAATGTAATTGGGAAGCCAATACCAAATAGATTAAGTTGCGGTGCTGTGCGCGTTAAAATGCCTAATGCCATGTTGGTAATCAGTAAGGCGCATACCGCTGGCAGTGCCAACATTAACCCAGCACTGAAAATAGTATTGCCCCACAATGCAATTTGCATTGCATCAATCCCCGCTCCACCTAACCCTATCGGCATGGTAATAAAGCTACGAGCCATCGCGCTGACAATGATCAAATGTCCGTCCAAACTCAGGAAAATAAGCATCGCCAGCAACACTAAGAGCTGGTTTAAAGCTGTTGACTGACCATTGGTTTGTGGATCAAAAAACTGTGCGAAGCCTAGACCCATGGTTAAGCCTATTAATTGCCCAGCCAAATCAACCGCAGCAAATACCAAGCGCATGCTAAAGCCGATTGCAAAGCCGATAATCACCTGCTGGACTAGAATCAATAAGCCTTCTAATGAAAAGGCCTCAAATTGCGGGAGAGGCGGAATGGTAGGCACAATAATAATGGTAAGCAGTACACTCAACCCTAATTTAACGCGTCTAGGGATAGTAGCGTGGCTGAGGATAGGAACAATCGCGATAACAGCCAGAATACGTGTAAGCGGCCACAATAAACTGATTACCCAAGTTTGTAGAAACTCACCACTGAATGTAATCATGATTTAAATGGCTATTACTATCAGGCAAAATTAATTGGCCATTGCCGGTATGCTAGTAAAAACCAAATGCATATAGTCAACCATTGTGCCTAGCATCCACGGACCAGCAAGCATCAGCGCTACAAACACCCCTACCAACTTAGGAATAAAAGACAATGTTTGCTCATTAATTTGCGTTGCCGCCTGGAAGATACTCACTAGCAAGCCTATCGCCAGCACGGTAAGCAAGATCGGAGCCGCAATCATTAAAGTAATGCTCATCGCATCTCTACCTAACGTCATTACACTTTCTGGCGTCATTAGATACTCCCTACTTTATCTTGATTAAGAATGAACACGGCTAATAAAAACTTTCCACTAACGAGCCAAGTATCAGCTGCCATCCATCTACCAGCACAAACAGCATCAGCTTAAATGGCAGCGCCACGATTGCCGGAGATACCATCATCATCCCCATCGACATCAATACACTGGCAACCACCATATCAATAATCAAAAATGGTATAAATATGGCGAAACCAATTTGAAACGCTGTTTTTAACTCACTAGTCACAAAGGCTGGCACCAGCACTTTAAGCGGCACTTGGTCAGGGCTCTCAATTTTCTCTACTTCTGCCATCTTTACAAACAAAGCGAGGTCACCCTCTCGCGTTTGCTTCAGCATAAACTCTTTGAGCGGTGCAACACCTTTATCCATAGCTTCTTGCATCGAGATTTGATTCTCAGACAACGGTTTATATGCATCAACATAAATCTTATCAATCACAGGTGACATCACAAAAAAAGTGAGAAACAAGGCCAAGCCTATCATCACTTGATTAGGTGGTACAGATTGGGTGCCCAATGCCTGACGCAGTAGGGAAAGTACAATAATAATACGAGTGAAACCCGTCATCATTAGCACAATGGCGGGTAAAAACGTGAGTGATGTGAGTAGGATTAAAGTTTGTAAACTTAATGTGTAATCTTGACCACCACCAGCGCTTGGCGAGGCGTGCACTAGCGGCAAAGCATCTGCGGCTAATACTGAAAAAGGTAGTAACACCAAGCCTAGAAGAAACAACCCCTTTAAACGAACAGCCCAACTCTTAACCATTAGTTTTCTCAGTAAATTTACTTGCCGAATTCTTTAATATTTTTCCAAACGATGAGGCAAGGGTTTCAGCATGGCTAATTTGAGCATTAGTTTCCAAGCTATCAACTTTGTCAGCTAACGTGGTCATGCCTTTTTCTAGATTAGCGATTGCACTCACCTGTCCTGGCGCGACACCTACTACTAACCACCGGTCGCCAACTTCCAATACCACCACGCGCTCACGTGTACCTACACTGGCACTGCCCACAATATGAATTGTAGACTGCTGATGGCCGACACCAGGCAACATACGCTTAACTAGGTACGCCACCCCAGCCATCACGCCCAACACCAACATTAGACCTAGTATCATCTTAAGCAGGCTACCTGTCGGCGAGGGGTGTACCACCGCCTCTGCAGCTAATGCTGAACTTGATAGCCAATAAAGCAGGGAGATAAATAGTAATTTAAACTTCATTAGGTTTGGCTGTTTCTAGGTAGGCAATGTAATAAAGGGCTATTAACGATTAATTTTACGTATGCGCTCTGCAGGGGTAATAATGTCAGTTAAACGAATACCAAACTTGTCATTAACCACCACAACTTCGCCCTGCGCAATCAAACAGCCATTGACCAACACATCCATTGGCTCACCTGCCATGCCATCCAACTCAACGACAGAACCTTGAGCTAGTTGCAGCAAGTTCTTAATTGCAATTTTAGTGCGGCCTAATTCAACGGTCAGCTGTACCGGAATATCTAAAATAAAATCTATATCGTTTTGAGTTTCGTGCAATTTATTTTTCGCTGTAAATTCTGTAAATACCTGAGCTTTTTCAGCCTTATCGTCCTGCAATGCAGCGGCTTGCTCATTCATGGCAGCGCCCCAATCATCTGCTGCAGTCTCAGACGATGCCTGCTCTGCCATTGCAGCGCCCCAATCATCCTCAGCGATACTGTCTATATTGCTATCATCCACTGGATCAGTCGCCATAAGGTTCTCCTTTAATATATTCTGTAGAGTTCGATCTCAAAAGTTTTTCTACACGCAAGGCATACTGCCCATTAAACAACCCATACTTACATAACATAACGGGCACACCGTCTACTTTTGCCTCAATAGCGTCATCCATACTAATTGGAATCACATCGCCAACCTTCATATTAAGCACTTTACCCAGATGCATCTCGGTAGTGGCTAAATCAGCAACAATTTCAATTTCAGCGGCCTGAACCTGTTGTGTCATGAGCTTAACCCAACGCTTATCTGCCCCCAGAACCTCGCCCTGTAATGGTGAGGTTAATAAATCACGAATAGGCTCAACCATGGAATATGGCATGCAGAAATGAATTTCTCCGCTAGCTGGCCCCAGCTCCACATTAAAGGTAGTCACCACCACAACCTCATTTGGGGTTGCAATGTTGGCGAACTGCGTATTCATCTCTGAGCGCAGATACTCAAACTCTATCGGGTACACTGGTTCCCATGATTTTGCATAGGTTTCGAACACAATGGCTAGAATACGCTGAATAATCCGCTGTTCAGTCTGCGTAAAATCTCTGCCCTCCACACGCGTATGGAATCTACCATCGCCGCCAAACATATTATCAACCACCAGAAACACTAGCGTTGGATCAAACACCATTAACGCAGTACCGCGCAATGGCTTCATTTGCACAAGATTTAAATTGGTGGGGACAACTAAATTACGAATAAAGTCGCTATATTTGGTGATGCGTACAGGGCCAACAGAGACTTCAACAGTACGCCTTAAAAAGTTAAACAGCTCAATACGTACAAGACGAGCAAAGCGCTCATTGATAATCTCTAACGTAGGCATACGCCCACGCACGATACGCTCCTGTGTGGCTAGATTATAGTCACGAACACCCTCGGCTTCTGAGGCGGCCTGATCATCATCATGATCCCCCCCTACACCCTTTAACAGTGCATCAACTTCGTCTTGTGATAAAAATTTATCGGCCATAATTTAAATTCAGTGTGGATTACTGAACCACGAAAGAAGTGAAAAACACGTCCAAAACCTCTTGAGGTTTAGCGTTAGGCGCAAAAGGTTTTTTTACCTCTGCAATAATTTCATTGCTCAAATCCTGCTTGCCTTCAACAGTTGATATTTCTGCAGCACTTTTGCTAGTTAATAGTAACAACAAACGATTTTTAACCGCAGGCATATGTAACTTAATGGCTTCAGCTGCTTCAGCGCTAGCAACCTGCAGCGAAATATCTACTTGCAAGAATTTCTCATCTGGGTCTGGCTGTAAATTAACGGTAAAGGTATCTAAGGTTAGGAAAACAGGCGCTTTCGCTGGCTCCTCTTTTTTCACTTCTTCTTTTTTTGCGTGTGATTTTTGTTGAGTCAAAAACCATGCTGCACCACCGCCACCCAATGCTAATACAACAGCCGCAATAATAATGATTAGTTTTTTCTTGGAGGCTGGGGCCGCTTCTTCTGGTGCCTGTACTGGATCTTGAGCCATGAACTTTTCCTTTAATTTAACTTAGGTTGCATATTATGCAATCATAGCCATATTATGGCTACATTATGCAAAAAATTAAACCAAAAGACACCGAAATAAAAGGTGGAAAAGCGCCTTAGATTCTTATTTAACTGAAGATAACTTTAAATGAAGACAACAGTGACGAGCTTAATCGCCCTTAAGCAAAGGTATCAACCAATCCGTCTGATACGCGCACAGTCACTTTGGCATGGCTGTCATTCTCTACTACTTTTGTATTTGATTGACTATTGCTACCTCCAAATACTTTAGCACCCTGCGCAGTCTGCTGAAACTCCTGCTGCGATTGCTGACTAGTACTTACATTGGCCTGACCCAATTGAATTCCAGATTCGCTCATTTTTTCGCGCAAGTGTGACATCCCGCTCTCAAGCGCTTTTCTTACTTCATCATTATCTGAAATAAATGTCGTATCGGCCTGATCGTTATGCACATTAATCACAACTTTTAATGGCCCCATATCTGGCGGATTTAATGTAAGTGAGGCTGATTGTTGCCCAGCACCTACCATCCATACTACCTTTTGACTGATTGCTTGGTCCCAGCCGGTCTTGCCCGGGTAAACGCTTATCACATTTGAGCTCGCCAATTGCTGTGCTGCAACATTGTTATTGTTTTGCACAGCACTCGTTGTTGCAGCTTGCATTTGCGCTACATTAGGCACAACATCTTTTACCGGCAACTCTTTAGTCGACAAGTCTTTAGCGGCATTAGCCATCGCCTTACCAAACGTAGCATCATCTACAGCCGATTTCAAATCAGGCTTAGCTGCCAGAACATCTGCCAAGCCATCAGGTTGAGGTTTAGCACTAACATCAGCAGGCTGCTGTGCAGAGACTGCTGAGTTATTAAAGGCAGCTATTAAGTTTTTTTGCTGTGCAGCGGCACCTGCCGTGCTTAATGTAGAATTACCTGCTTCTGACGCTACCGACGCACGCCTATTACCAGCAACATTTTGCAAACCTTGTGCTGAAGCCAAGCCCAATGATGAAATCAACTCAGAGACAATCGCCTCTTTATTTTCTGCATCTACAGGTACAGTAACTTGAGGTTGATTTTTAGCATCACTCAAGTCAGCTTGGTTGGCCACATCACGCGCTGCATCTAATTGTTTATTAAAATCAGCTAACAAAGCAGCATCTGCAGATGTGGTGTTTGTGTCTTTATTGGCTTGATCCGTTTGCTCAACCTTAGACGAATCCTTTACTGACGAATTTTGCTGCGCTGTATTTTTGGCAGGTTCTGAACTTTTATCTTGCTTGATTTGTGCCTGTTTAGCTTTAACCTGCTTATTGAGTTCGGCCTGAAATGCCGCTTTAGCGTTTTCTGTTGATGATTTACTTACAGACGAACCATTTTTGCTCGCCACATCAGCCAAATTAAGCGCTTTTGTTTGCGTTACGGGCGTTGGTAATGACTGCATGATAATTCACCTATTAGATAATGATTAGATATTAAACTTAAGCATCATGATTCAATTCACCGATATGAACACCAAATCATGGCTAGTTCTACAAATCTAGCGCTAAACTTAACGCTTCATACGCGACATGCGTGTTGCAAATTCATCCATTAATTTCTGGTCGCGCTTTTGCTCTACTTTGGCAATACGTTTGTCTGAGCGTGAAATCAACACATCATAAGACAACTTTTTACGCTGGCTTTCTTGCCATAATGTACGGTGCACCTTCACCTGCTGCTCAGCAATCAACACGACATCTCTCTGACCGGCAATTGCATGATCTAGTTTCTTAAAGAAATTCTGGAAATTTTGATACGCTTCAGCTGTCATGCCTTTAGCAAGATTTGCAGCCAAGTTATCTTGATAACCTTTACGATACTCTAACAACATATCGTATTTCCCTTGCGCCTCATCTACAACTTTCATGGCCTTGGCCAATGCTTCCGTTGCTAACTCTACTTCTCTGGCTGCAATTTCTTCTAACATTTTTAATACGTTGCTAGATTTTGTCGTCATAAGATGGCCCCTCGCTATGCTCACTAAGAATAATGCCTAACAATCAACTCAATGGTACGCCATGCATGACTGCTGCCAAAAACTGTAAACTCTCTTCCCAATCAGAGCGTTCTGCCACGTCTTGCTGCAACAACCTCTCGATTAGCTCATGCTTAGAAATCGCCATATCCAACACAGCATCACTCCCAGCCTCATAAGCACCCACATTAATTAAATCTACACTACGTGCATAACGCGAGTTTAGCTGTTTTAGTTTACGCGCTAACTTTTGATGTTCTGGGCTCGTAATATTGTGCATAGCTCGACTAATAGACTGCTCAACATCAATCGCCGGGTAATGCCCGCTTTCTGCCAAGCTACGGCTTAACACGATATGGCCATCTAAAATCGCGCGTGCAGCATCCGCAATCGGATCTTGCTGGTCATCCCCCTCGGTCAGCACTGTATAAAACGCAGTAATTGACCCCTCACCCCTACGACCATTGCCAGCACGCTCCACCAATGCCGGCAACTTGGCGAACACTGAAGGTGGATAACCTTTGGTGGCAGGCGGCTCACCGATTGCCAGCGCAATCTCACGCTGCGCCATCGCATAACGCGTTAGCGAATCCATAATCAGCAGTACGTTTTTACCTTCATTACGAAAGCTTTCTGCAATAGTAGTGGCATAACTCGCTCCTTGTAAACGCATCAACGCCGGGGCATCCGCAGGCGCAGCCACAACCACCGAGCGCGCAAGACCTTCTGGCCCTAAAATCTGCTCAATGAACTCTTGTACCTCACGCCCACGCTCACCAATCAAACCCACGACAATCACGTCAGCAGTGGTATAGCGTGCCATCATACCAAGTAGCACACTCTTACCGACACCAGAGCCAGCAAACAGCCCCATGCGCTGACCACGTCCCACCGTCAACATGCTGTTGATGGCACGAACACCTACATCCAACACTTCTTCTATCGGTGCACGCATGAGTGGGTTCATTGGCCGCGCATTTAATGCCGAGCTTTGGCTTGGCTTAATATCACCCAAGTCATCCAGCGGATTACCAGCACCATCCACCACCCTACCCAACAAATCGGCACCAACGGGTAAATGACGCGCCCTATCGGTAGCACGACGACGCGGCGGTTGACCATGGTGCGGCTTAGGCAGACTCTCAGCCACCTCCAATGCAAATACTTTAGCACCTGGTGTAATGCCATCAACGCTACTTTGCGGCATTAACAACATGCGCTCACCATCAAACCCTACAACCTCGGCTTCCACACGCCTGCCTTCTGCCAGCGGCACATAACAGGCGCTGCCAATTGGTAGCTTAATCCCCACAGCTTCCATCACAAGACCCGTCAATTTGACAATACGTCCCGCAATTTCTAGTGGCTCGACGATGCGTAAAATTTCTTTACAATCGCGAATATGACTACGCCAGCGTTGCTGGTGCACATTCAAGTGCCGGCTCTCAGCAAGCTCTAGCACCTCATCACTCATGGTAATAGCCAATCATTACTTTGTGCCAAGGCCTCGGTAATCCTTTTCCAGCGCATAGCGTTAGTAGCATCCACATGGTTTGCGCCAGTCTCTACCAAACAACCGCCACGCTCTATACTACTGTCTTCATGTATTTGCCAGTGATCATTAGCGATTTCATCCGCCATGTGCTCGCGCAATAAATGCATATCATCATGGTGAACTAAAATTCTAGCCGGCCGCTGAATTTGTGGAAGGTAGTGGATAGCATCCAATACGATGGGAAGCAGTACCTTCTTATCAACGTTTAACTTCACCTTGAGCATAGACTTTGCAATATCCAGTGCCAAGGAAAGTACATCTTCAGCAATTTGCTCGTCAGAACTCTCCAGCGCATGACTAAATGCATTCATCAGTGCTAAAAACTGCGCCCGCTCAGCTTGTGCTAACTCTTTAGCCTGAGCCATTCCGGCGGCAAAGCCTTCTTGCATGCCTTTATTGTAGGCATCCTTGCGCGTAGCCTCAAAAACCAATGCGACATCCGCAGGGTTAGCAGATGGCACTTCCTTTTTTTTAGGTTGGCTGGCTGCCACCATTCCACCACCGTGTGCATGACCAAGCTCAGAAAACGAGGCCATTTCCCAACGCTCATAAGCACTCTGCTGCTCTTTAGGTATATTGGCATTAGCCATGCGAATGTGCCTTATACATACTGATCATCGCCACCTTTGCCCGCCAACTGAATTTGCCCTTCGTCGGCAAGTCTACGTACAATCTGCAAGATTTGTTTTTGTTGCGCCTCAACTTCTGAAAGCTTGACCGGCCCTTTTGACTCTAAATCTTCACGCATCATTTCAGCAGCACGAGAAGACATATTTTTAAATATTTTCTCGCGCATTTCTTCGGTAGTACCTTTAAGCGCGATAATCAAGGTCTCAGACTGCACCTCTCTCAACATCACTTGGATACCCTTATCGTCAATATCCATAATGTTATCGAACACGAACATCTCATCCATGATACGCTGAGCCATCTCATCATCGTAATTCCTAAGGCCTTCCAACACCACAGCCTCGGTCTCACCACTCATGAAGTTCATGATATTGGCGGCCACTTTCACTCCACCCATGGTTTGCTTCTTGATATTTTCGTTGCCTGTAAGCAGCTTGGTCATCACGTCATTTAGTTCACGCAACGCTATCGGCTTAACGCCATCCAAAGTTGCAATGCGCAACATCACATCCTGACGTAAACGATCAGTAAAATGGCCAAACACTTCAGCCACTTGATCTGGCTCCAAATGCACTAAAATCGTAGCAATAATCTGTGGATGCTCGTTTTTAATAAACTCTGCCACAGTATGCGCGTCCATCCATTTCAAGCTCTCGATACCACTTGCATCACGCGTCTGTAGAATACGGTTAAGTAGACTAGAGGCCTTGTCATCACCCAGTGCTTTGGTTAATACAGAACGAATATACTCATCTGAATCCAAACCAAGATTGCTGTTCATCTCCGCCTCTGCAAGAAACTCGTTCACTACGGTTTCCACTTGCTCGCGTCCAACTGACTTCAACGTTGCCATCGCAGCCCCGAGCTTTTGCACCTCTTTGGGACTAAGAAACTTCATCACCTCAGCTGCCTCGTCTTCACCCAAAGCCAGCATTAGCACAGCACTTCTCATTACACCTGCATCACTCATGTATTGTTACTCGTTTCCATTGGTCCAGTTGGCCACCACACTCGCCACCATTCTAGGGTTATCTTTTGCGATTTGTTTTGCTGTTTCTATCTTTTGGGTATAGGCTGGTTTTTCGGCTGCATTGCTGCCATCAGCACTAATACTTACGACAGCATCAGGTGCCTCACCTTGATTAACAGCCGCCTTAGGCGGTGTAGTTAATTTATTTAAAAGTGGCTTTAAAACTTTGCGGTAAATAATAAGCAGTGCGATTACACCGACTGCAAAGCGCAACACATCTTTCACATTTTCAATCACGCGCGGATTCTCCCATAGTGGAATTGCAGGCAACACCTCTTGAGGCTCGCCAGCAAACGGCGTATTGACGATAGCGAGCGAATCACCGCGCTCTTTATTGAAACCCATCGCCTGCATTGCAAGGTCGTTAATCTGCGTTTTCTCTGCAACGGTTAAAGCTCGATAACTCACTTTACCCGTCTTTTTATCGACCACTGGCATATTGTTCACAACCACGGCAACGTTTAAGCGTTTAACACCACCCATCGGCTGCTGTCTGTAGCTCACCGTTTTATCCACCTCGTAGTTCGTTGTCAGATTTTTCTCAGTGTTGGTAGGTGTTGCATTACTAGCAGGCTGACCGTTAGCGTCGGCATTAGCTTCTGTGGTAATCGGTGCGGTCGCCGCTGGTGGTGGCTGATTAGAAAGCGCACCAGGGACACCAGCAGTCTCACCATTTGCAGATTTTGTTTCATTACTTTGCATGCTGCGAACAGCCGCTGCATCAGGCTGCTGGTTAGGCTTGTAGGTCTCAGCCGCTTGCTCCTGTACAGAAAAGTCAATTTCAGCACTCGCCTCTGCTCGCACATTCTTAGCCCCAACAATCGGGCTAATAATTGACTCAACACGTTTCACAATGCTTTGCTGAATTTCTTCCACATACTTCAACTGCTCCGGGTCTAAATTCTTCGCACCCATTTTTTTAGTAGTATCTGAAAGTAAGTTGCCATTTTGGTCAACCACGGTAACATTGGTTGTAGGCAAATTAGGCACACTGCTGGCAACCAAATGCACAACGGCGCTTACCTGCTGCGCATCTAATGTTCTACCGGGTCTGAGATTCAATAGTACAGACGCCGTCGGTTTTTGCTGATCGCGCACAAACACCGATGGCTTCGGAATTGCCAAATGGATTCTCGCCACCTCTACGGCTGCGATAGATTGAATGCTGCGTTCAAGCTCGCCTTCCAAGCCCCGCTGAAAATTCACTTGCTCAACAAACTGTGATACGCCAAATTTCTGGTTCTCCAACAACTCAAAACCAATATTACCGCCTTTAGGCAACCCGTCTGCAGCTAGCTTAAGGCGTACTTGATGGACTTGTGCGGCAGGCACCATAATGGCTGTACCACTATCAGAAAACTTATAAGGTACGTTCAATTTTTCCAGTGCAGCCACAATAGCCCCACCGTCTTTATCAGAGTAATTAGAAAACAACACTCGATAGTCTGGCTGTTGGCTCCACAGCCAAAACACAACCATCACAGCAACGACAGCGGCAATCCCTGCTACTAAAAGCAATTTACCTCCCATCTGGGCTAATACGCCAGTACTGCCTTCATTCGCCAAGGCGGCGTCAGCTGCTGCCATTTAATTTCTCCATTAGACTCTAAACACACTACTACAAATCAAGGCGGTTTAACCACTACTTAAACCACATTATGCCAATTCCATCACACATCTAACCCACGAATAGAGTGATTTTACTCTTCTTATTTACCAACTTGGTATTTCAATTAGATGTTACATTAGCAGTGAGAAATTTTAGGTTAGATATTAACAGGAGGTCAATCATGAAGGCAGGTGGTATTGATTCAAGCACAATAGAGTCTATGCTTGCGCAAATGAGGGCTGCAGCACAACGTCCACAAGCAGAGAGTATCGCAAACTTAGCCTCTCCAATCGGCGCAAATAAAAGCACCGGAAAGGTTGATTTTGCAGACGCATTAAAAGCATCACTTGATCAAGTAAACCAAGTACAGAAAAGTGCTGAAACATTAGGCAAGAACTTTGCCTTAGGTGACGATAGCGTCAGCTTATCTGACGTAATGATTGCCGGACAAAAAGCAAATATTTCATTTCAGGCAACTATTCAGGTACGCAACAAGTTAGTTTCTGCTTATCAAGACATCATGAGTATGCAGATTTAGCCTTCAGGCAATTCGTCACTTATGGCACCGGCTCTACCCTCTTCCATGCGATAGAGCCAGGATAAAATCTCTGCGATTGCTTGGTAAAGCGTAGGTGGAATGTGGTCATCTAAGTCCACTTGCATCAGCAGCGCGACCAAATCTTTAGATTCATGCACAAACACATCATGCTGCTTCGCCCTAGCGATGATTTGCTCAGCAATTAAACCACGCCCTTTAGCCACCACACGTGGCGCATAATCACCCGTCGCATAGGTTAACGCTATTGCTTGCTGATTCGGGTTAAAGGGGGCATGCCGATTGGGGGCAAGCCCCAAGGTTGGGTTCAACCGCTTATGTTCGTCCGATTTACTCATATGCTGAAATAATCAAACCGTCTAATTTCAACCCAGTATTATTAATCGCCTGAGTTAAAGCGCGACTTTTATTCCTGAGCTCATCCATCGTCGCATCTTGCTCCGCTCGTAGATTAATAGACACGTAGCCATTGATGATGGTTAATTTGGCAGCAACCACACCCAAATTTGGGAAGTCTAGCTTTACCTCACTCACCACAGGCCTCTCACTGTCCTCACGCGGTACATCCGCTGCCTCACCACGCTCTTTATCGCGCGACTCCATATAAACATCCCAATCCATCATCTGTCCAGGCCACACCTCACCATGCCAATTAATCCGATTTTGCTCTAACACCGCAAGCTGCTGTGATGTTAGCGCAGCAATTTGACTCAGGGTTTGATGCTGATTTTGAGGTTCTTGCATGATAGTAGCTACAGAGCGTCCGCCTTGCAGCATTTCATTTAAGTGAGACTCGTAAAACAGACCGCTATTACTAATGGCTTGCTTTAACCCATGCGCCACCGCCAGAGGCTCTTTGGGGCTATGAGTGACAATAGCTGCCGCCTCATACTTGTTTGACACTTGGTTTTTTTCAGCTTCCTGCAGATACTGTCCGATTAAGCGGGCACCTTGGCTAATCTCAGGTGACCCTTCTGCGGGCGCAGTTACTTGGGGCATAAAGAAAAAGGTTGGCGCTGGACCGTCTTTGATATAACGCAGATTAATCGATTGACCCGCTTGCGCTGTGTCGCCTAGCTCCATCTTCAACACCGCATTATCTACTTTCACCAGATAAGCACGGTCATCAACTTTGGAAACAACTTGTGCGGTGTATTCGCGACCGATTACAAATTGCGTAGCTCTGGCATTTAACTCTTGTAACGTAGCCCCGATGTTATCAACAGCTAATACGGGTATTACTCTACCGACCGGTACTGGACCAGGACTAATACTTAGATTGTCTGGTAGCTTAAGCATAAAAATTACAATTACTGACTATAGGCTTGTGTCAGTCGTCTTTCGGTTTGATTAGCATTCATCAAAGCATTTAATTTAGCCATCCAAGGTGAAATTAAATTGCGAATTTCGCGATCGTCAGCCAGTATGCTTTTAATGCTCGCTACTTTGCGCTTCAATGCGTCATTTGGCAAAGGCTGCCCATTTTCCATGGTCTTCAAGGTTGCCACATGTTGCGCACAAAAAGCCTCAAGTTCTGTTAGCTTATCCCAATCTTCCATTTTTGCAGCAAGCAACATCTGCTGCATAATCTTAGCAACCGTCTCATAAAGCTGAATAGTATTCTGATATTCCATTACTTTAATCCCTCACTAAACCTTCGCCTGCTGCGTATATCCCTGCTGGGTACCTTTTGCCTGATTCAACACCTGAGCCGTTGCTTTATTACTATCAATCGCCTCCCATGCTCCCTTTAAATCCAACAGTAATTTAATTACTTCTTGCACGGGTGCCGGCTCATTACGGACATTAGCGGCAGCTAATCTACTGCTCATGTAGGCATAAAGCGCATCCAAACTTTCTGCAATCTCGCCACCAGCTTTTCTGTCTAAGCTTAGTCGCAAGCCACTTTCAATAATCATAATCGCTTTAGACAACATCGCACCTTTTTGCTCTATGTCCATACGTTGCATACTGGCAACCGCACTGTGACAGGCTGAAATAGCACCATCATAAAGCATCACAATCAACTTAACCGGACTCGCAGCCAGCACACCTGTCTCTACACCAACTTTAGCGTATCCGTTAACACCTTTTTGGTTTAGTCCGAACATAACGATAACCTCTTCAATTGACTATTTTGCATTAAGCGCCGCTATTTGCTGCGTAAGGAAAGTACTTGTGGTCGACATGTTTGTCAGTAGAACATCAAGCCTAGAATACTGCGCTCTATATCGATCTTCTATAGCTGTCAAACGTGAACTAATACGCTCACTCTGGGTATCCAGTCGCTTAATCGAAGTGTTGATACCATCGGTTCTTGCAGCCAAGATACCATCTTCACTCAACAAACTATCTAATAACGTACCTAATTTTGCAGCATAACCCAGACTAAAGCTCACAGTGCCACGCGCACCTGTCGCGCCACCAGCCACATTCACGGTTAAGCCTTCACTATCATCACCCACAGCACCTCGTAAGGTAGTGGTACTACCCGCAGCCGTCACGCCATTAATCGTGCCCTGCGCATTGACCAAAGTAGAACCAAGCTGTGTTACAGAAACTGCGTAGGTACCCTCTTTGGTTTTAGAGGAACTGCTCACAAAACTCACTTGCGGGTCTGTTGCCCTAGCGCTAGCAGCAAATAAGCTTGCTATATCATTAAAGTTAGTGCTCACAGCACTAGCAAATTTAGTGCTGTCTAAGCTCAGCTTACCATCACGCTGAAAGCTCACACCTATTTGGGTAAGCGAATTGACAGAGCTGCCATTATTGATTGCAGTATTCATCACAGCGCGAATCTGATTAATCACAGAACGCGCGGTAGAGTCGCCCAATAAAGCACCGTTCGCCTGACCAGTTTCATCAAACTTCGTTAGGCTACGTAAGGTGGTGTCTAATTTATTGTAAGCATCTACAAACGAACTGACCGAAGTTTTTACCGCATCTTGGTTGGTTGCAACAGATAGATTCAATGCGTTACCAGCGGTTAAACCCAATAGATTCAATGTCACACCATCAATAGCGTCAGAGATTGAGTTGCTAGACTTAACGATATCAATACCATCGATTTTTAAAAGCGCGTTTTTAGCATCCTGCAATACTGTCAAATTTTTACCGTTGCCAGCAGTGGCCTGCGGATCATAAGCCAGCTTGGATAAGCCAGATGCATCCAAATTGTTACCATCGCTATCAGTCACGGCAATTTTAAGGCTGTTCACCTCGCCGGTATCTTTTGAAGTGATCACCAAGCGATTAGTCGTGCCGTCATTCACAATAGTAGCGTTAACGCTAGCATTAGCCGCATTAATCGCATCACGCACACCGGCCAATGTATTGTTGGAACTATCAATAGTGATATTAATGTCGGATTTAGCCGTGTTTGGAGCAAAAGAACTTGCAGTAAATGGCACAGCCACTTCTGGTGTAAATGTACCGAACGAAATGGTAAGACTACCGGTGCCAACCACATCAGAAACGCTGGAAAAACCGCCAACACTTAATTTCTGGGATTTAGCCAGCTGACTGACATTGATGTCATAGCTGCCAACTGTAGCTGTACCGTTGGAGCTAGCAGTTAGTACGCTGGTATTACTTGATGTAACGCTCTGGGCGTTGAATTTAGATAAACTTGAAAGTGCATTTACAGAAGTTTGAAACGTCGACAACGCACTTTTAAGCGTACCATATGCTGAAATTTGCGATTGATATGCTGTTTTTTGTGTGGCAATTTTAGTTAGAGGAGCTTTTTCAACACTCATCAAGCTAGAAACGATGCTAGTAACATCAAGGACTGAACCCACTCCTGAAGTTGTAGCCATATTGATTCTCCTCGTTAAAATTACTTGTTAAATGTCTGTCACATTTTGCACACGAAACAACACAAATACATTTAATTTAACAAGCATAGATTATAAACAATAATTCATTTACTCAATAAAGCATCAAAACAAGCCTCTTATTACAAGTTTAGGCTTGTTCCCTTACTACTAGACCTTGCAACCTACCCAAAGTTTTAGAAAATGCTAAAACCTCTTCGTTTGGTATTTGCCTTAATACTTTATCGGTTGAAGTATCCACTACTTGAACAATCACACGATCTGACTCTTCATCCATCTTAAACTGAACAGTTTGTAACGCTGGCGCTACAAGTTCATTCAGCTTGTTTACTGCATTGGATAATGCAGTTTTATCTATCTCTGCAGACTGCCTGGTTTCCGGTTTCACATTTTCCACCGCCTTAGCGCCTGTCGGGCCTGAAATGGCATTTGGGCCCCCGGCAATATTTTGCACGGCGGCCTGATTTTTTACTGCACCATAACCATCTACTGGTGTACTAAACATGATTTATTCTCCTAAAAACCCCACTGGATGATCAGTCCAGTGGGGGATAAGGGCTTTACGCTATTAAAACTTAACCTCTTAACAGTGACAACACGTTGTTAGGTAGTGAGTTTGCTTGCGCTAACATCGCTGTACCTGCTTGTTGCAAGATTTGACCACGTGTCAAGTTAGCTGTTTCTGCCGCGAAGTCAGCATCCATGATGCGTGATTTAGCTGCTGCTTGGTTTTCTACTGAAATTTGTAGGTTGCTTACTACAGACTCAAAGCGGTTTTGGATCGCACCCAATGTTGCACGGTTTGTGTTTGCAGCTGTAAGTGCAGCATCAATTGCAGTAATCGCTGTAGAAGCAGAAGCAACAGATGATACGTTACCTGAGATAGTCGCTGCTGCTACAGAAGCAGTAGTGATGGTGTCACCAGCGTCAGCACCAACTTGGAAAGTTTGAGCAGCGCCGAACACTGAAGTACCGTTGAATTTAGTAGCTGTTGAAAGACGTGAAACCTCAGCTGATAACTGTGTAAACTCAGCATCTAAGTTTGCACGGTCTGTACTTGTGTTAGTACCGTTTAGTGATTGCACAGCCAGTTCACGCATACGTTGCAACGCGTCAGTTTGTTTAGCTAAACCACCCTCAGCAACTTGTGCAAATGAGATTGCATCGTTAGCGTTACGGATTGCTACTTGTTGACCACGTACTTGTGAGTCCATACGTGTAGCAATTGCCAAGCCAGCAGCGTCATCTTTTGAGCTGTTGATACGTAAGCCTGATGACAAGCGTTGTAATGATGTGTTTAATGCACTTTGTGAAGATGCTAAGTTACGTTGTGTATTCAATGACGCAATGTTTGTATTGATAACTGAAGCCATGATGATTCTCCTAATATTTAGTTAATTACAACTACATCTTATTGCCGTTAGCTTTGCAGATTCAGTTCAATTTGCGCTGCTGTTATTTCATTTATCGGACAGTTTTCTAGAAAGTTTAGGGTCAGATTCAAATATTTTTTAAATTCTGAATTTCCTTAACTACACTTTCCTTATCAGCTGTTGATTAAGCAATCCTGATGTTTAGGATATCGGTTCAATTAAAAAAATCTTTAATGCGTATTTAATAAGAAGATGAATATTAATGGAAAAATAAACGCAAAAAATCAATTCAACACATTGATTATAAATGTTAATAAAATTAATTCACTTAGCATTAATCTGGTATTTTGAACGAGATGGTAGGTTGTTTTTTGCACCACCTAACCCACATGGTGCGTAACGCTAAGACTAAGTTTTCGCTAATGAACTGAGGCTGATTTAATGCGGAATCATTAAATTTCTTGCGTAATGCTGCGCGCACTTCAGATAAATATTGCAAATGCTCAGCCCAATCAATGCCCTTATTAATAAAATCATCATGTGATTTCACCACAAACTCAGGCAAACCTAAATGCAGCATCACGGCCATGGCACCTCGGCTCATCAGGCTTTGCCCCTCTAAGCACAGCGTCGGCACCCCCATCCACGCTGCGTGACAAGTTGTGGTCACCCCGTTGGATGGAAAAGTATCTAAGCAAATATCAACAAGATTATGCAGCTTTAAATAATTATCCATGGTACTGCGATGGTGAATGATTAACCTATCCGCACTAATTGCATGGCTGGCAAGCTCGTTAATTACCCCGTCATAACTACCATCTTTTGGCATTGCACCCAATAATAGTTTTGAGTTTGGCACCGCATTTAATAAGCCTGACCACAATTTAATAACGCTAGGCGTAATTTTCTCTACGCGATTAAAGCAGCCGAAAGTAATAAAATCATTACTCAGTGCAGGCAAAGCGCCCACTGCTGGCGATAAAGCGGATGGCGTAAACGGCGCATTGGCCGGTAACTGCACTATTTTTTCCGTAAACTGCTGATCAAACTGCCCCGGCGGTAACAAGTGTGCATCTGCTAAATAGTAATCCATCGCCGTCAGACCAGTGGTAGCAAGGTAACCCAGCCAGCTAATTTGGATGGGTGCAGGTTTCATGGCAAAGCTAATCAGCCTATTGCCCGCGGTGTGCCCATCTAAATCAACCAGAATATCAATCTTATCTGCACGGACTCTTTCTGCAAGCGCAGCATCGGTTAAGTCATCGACTTTATTCCAATATTTAAATTTAGCTTTAAGTCGCTGCGTTACCCCATCTTCAATGGCATTGTTTGCGTAGGCGTGTAGTGCGATATCGGCTACTTGTGATAAATGCTCAAGCACAGGCTCAAAGAAGTTGGCTAAAGAATGCTCTCTAAAATCGGCAGAAACAAAGCCAACATGCAAGCGCTTTGCCACGTCGGCTTGATGTGAGTGCTTAGGCCACGCTGATTTATAGACTGCTTCATACTGAGCGCCAAATTTACGGTGCTCGATAAATAAATCATCAGCACTTACAATGTCAGTATGTGATAGGCAAAACAACAAATTACTGTAACAGCTAGCATAGCCAGGATTGATGGCGAGCGCCTTACGATAATAAGCAACGGCAGCCGCTACATCCCCCATGTCTTTAGTGACGATGCCTAAATTATTGTAAGCCGCAGCATAATCTGGCTGTAGCTCGATTGCTTGCTTAAAAGTGGCAGCAGCGTTCACTAAATCACCCTGCCCTTTTAAGACCAAACCATAATAGCAATGCTCCTGTGCGTCATCTTGGTTTAATGCTAAGGCATGGCTTGCAGCCAATCTGGCATCCTTTTTTTGCACTAATAGGATATCGCTCAGCATTTTCCAGCCGACAAGCCATTTGGGATAGGTTGCTAGCAGCGGCTGTAATGCAGCCTCGGCTACCTGATAACGCTTGTTGAGAAATAGTTGAATCAGCTTTTCTTGCATATGCGCAGCTGGCATTGCCTCAGTCTTGGCAGCTAACTGTAAGCTTTCGGCTTGTCGCTGCGCCAGCAACTGCTCCAGATAATCAACAGACTTACCGTCAAGACCAGCATCACGCCCATACGTCAGAACCAGTTTGGCATCTTCATAGTGCTCAGCGTCAATCAAAGCAGCAATATAGCTCAGCCAATGCTGTGCCTGCTGAGGGTCCGACTCCAGCGCAGCATTGAAATAGGGCAAGCTTTCTAATGCTTGCAGGCTTTCGAGCAATACCGTGCCTAGGTAGTAATTAGCTTGGACTTGTAGCGGATCAGATTCCAGTATGGCACGTAACTGTTTCTCAGCCTCAAGCAAATCACCGGACGCATGCAACTGTACTGCCCGATGTAGCGTATGGGTAATGTCCTCAGCGCTCTGAATCATATTAGTACATCATATCCATCATCTGACATCACCATACGTAATAGTTACTTAGCTGCTAGCAGCTCAGCTAACTCATTCGCTAATATTTGTGCGGTTTCAGGTTGCAAGCCATGTTGCTGACCAAGCGCCAATACATCTGGAACAGAATGGGTAATGCCAGACAGCATTAAGGCATCGACATAAGATACCCAGTACTGCTCAACTGCTGGGTTAGACTCTACCGCAATCTCTAAGCGAGGCAGCGCGTCTGCTGCACTTTTCAAATTCACCTCAATTAAGCCTAGGCCATAGTTGGCTTCTGCATGCCGAGGCTCAATATTGAGTATCTCCAAATACAAACTCTGCGCCTCTGCTAGATGACCATTTTGCTGATGCGTCTGTGCGAGGCTTAATACATCCTGAATTGCCTGCTGCATGTCTTGCGCCGCTTGTTCGCTTTGATTGATATCAGCAGACTGTTCTGGCAAGTATCGCCTTGCTAAGCCTAATAATTGCTCATTGCTAATATCCGACACGCAAGCGAGTGCCCATAGATCAAAACAATCCGGCCTACAGCTGCCAACTACTTTAGCAAATCCGGATGATTCCAAGGTGCCAAGCAGTACGTTAAGGGTAAAGCCGCAACGGTGCGACATATATAAATTACCTTGGCTCATCGGCGGACGGTGACCGTATAAAATATCTAAAGGCGCAATTGGACCAGCTGCAGAAATATAAGCAGGCTCAGTTAATTTACCCTGCGCAACCAATGCACAGACTGACTGCAAATCTGGACAAGTAATGACTACAAAACCGTCTGGGCGCAGTACGCGTTTAAACTCAGCTAACGCAATTGGCACCTCATGCGGATAAAGATGCTCAATATTATGTGATGAGAAAATCGCATCCACACTGCCTGAAGGCACTGCAGACATATCCGTCATGGTGCCAACTACGTCTGGCTTCACTGCTGGGTTAATGTCCAGACGTAATTCATTCCAACTATTAAGATCAAATCCCTGTGGGCGACTAGGTTGCTGCGTCACTGGGTCAAGATAAAGAGGACCACAGCCCACATGTAAAAACGTTTTCATTCAAAAATTCTCTTTTTAAAAATTACTGCTATATATTAAGTTTGGTTAATAAAATGTTTAGTTAGCTAAAACTATATTTGACTGACCACTGGAGAGCCTGAAGCTAACGCAGCCAGCACCCGTTCAACATCTGCTGCAGCCAGATGCGGCCCTATAGGTAAACTCAACACCTGCTGTGCCAAACGCTCAGCCACCGGCAAGCTTCCGGCCTTGATATCTAGTGTTTGGTAGGCTTTTTGCAAATGTGGCGGCACCGGATAATGAATCAACGTTTGTATACCCGCTGCTGCCAAATGTGATTGCAAGGCTTCACGTACTGGCGTAGCCACCACGTATAAATGCCAAACCGGTTCAGCCCACGCTGGCACATGAGGCAAACCTAAGGCTAAATCGCTCAATGCCTGATTATAGGTTTGTGCGATATGCTGACGACGTTGATTCCATACATCAAGATGCTTGAGTTTCACCGAAAGTGCTGCCGCCTGAATGGGGTCTAGGCGACTGTTAACACCACGCTCGTCGTTGTAATATTTCACTGCGGAGCCATAATTACCTAACTCTCGCACACGTGCAGCAATGGCCTCATTATTCGTGGTAATTGCACCACCATCACCCAAAGCGCCTAAATTCTTGCCAGGGTAAAAACTCCAGGCGACAATATCGCCGTGACTACCAATCTTTTTCCCGCGCACCTTGGCACCATGAGCTTGCGCTGCATCTTCCACAACAGCCAACCCATGCTTTTTGGCTAAGGCGCAAATTGCATCCATATCTACCGGCATACCGTATAAATGCACAGGCATAATGGCCTTAGTGCGAGGCGTAATAGCGCACTCGATACTAGCAATATCAATGTTATAGCTATCAGTTGCTGGTTCCACAGCAATCGGTTTGGCACCAACAGCACTCACCGCCAGCCATGTGGCAATAAAAGTATGCGAAGGTACAATTACTTCATCACCCGCGCCTATATCTAGCGCACGTAATGCCAGTGTTAAAGCATCTAAGCCATTACCCACACCTACACAATATTTAGCCTCAGTGTAAGCAGCAAAGTCAGCTTCAAATCGCTCAACTTCTGGGCCACCGATGTACCAGCCTGAACGACTAGCTCTGAGCACAGCATCATCTAACGCTTGTTGCAACTCACTATAAGCAGCCTTAAGGTCTAAAAATGGCACCTTTGCCTCATTCATTACATTTGTCACCTATTTAACCCACCTAGCTCGCATAAAATCATCGTAATTACGGTAATAGTCTTCTTCTGTATACTTATTTGAAGCAAGCACCATCAGCACGGAACCAGATGAGAAATTATCGATTTCCCGCCAGATCATAGGGCATACATAAAGCCCGTAATAAGAGCGCGCCAAATGAAATGTCTTTTTATTTTTACCGTCATCAAGAGTGATATCAAAGCTGCCTGACATGGCAACGATTAACTGATGCAACTCTTTGTGCGCATGCCCTCCGCGTTCCGCACCACCAGGGACATCATACACATAGTAAACGCGCTGAATCGCAAAAGGAATTTGTGAATCGCTCTCGATAAAAGTCAGATTCCCTTGTGGGTTATGAATCTTAGGTAACTCAATAATTCTGCAATCTTCTAATGACATGATTAGGACTCTTTTAAATTAAGCTTGATGAACGTTTGTTGAGTTGATGATTAATCAATGCCTCTAAGTTTTAGCAGAGTCTCGTTAATTAATGTAGAAGAGACATTTTGCGTATATGGGAAATAAACCACTCGCACCCCTTTAGAGGTAAATGCATCGTCAAACTCTTGCCACTTATCAGTTTTATACCAGTCATCCCCAACAAATACCATGTCAAACTTATAGCGATTATAAGCATCCATCTTATCCATATTTTGCTGCGGCACGACTAAATCCACATACTTACAAGCCCTAACGATTTCCACCCGCTCCTCATATGGAATCACAGCCTTCTTATTCTTATAGGCAACCAATTCATCCGTAGTCACGCCAACAATCAGCCTATCGCACATCGACTTGGCATTTCTCAATACATTGACATGCCCAACGTGAAACAAATCAAATACACCAGTTGTATAGCCAACTACCATCTTAATGACTCCAATATTATTTTTTGAAAACTGCCATAATCATCATATCTTGAAGCTGCTTGATTTAACTGTGCACTGAAGCCTATTTTTTTTCTATTCAAGGCTCCATCCAAACCTAATTTCTTTGCAAACAACCTAAGCGGGATTTTTGAATGCTCATCGTTAATCTTAATCTGCGCAGATTGACGGTACATATAAGCCACCAGCGCTTTATCTACAAACGGCACTCGCGCCTCTTTTGAGGCAGCCATAGAAGCAAAATCCATTCTGCGCAACAAGCCTGGCAAATGCAGCTGATAGAAAAAGTCTTCAACAAAATCAATCGATTGCTTATTACGCATCAAGTCACTCACATAGTCTAACAACCGCTCTGTTGCTGCCACTGATGAATAACCATAGCGACTCAAAAAGCTAGCTGGCTCCAGCGGCGTACTTCCTAGCGCCCATCGGTAAATACCATCATAGCCAAACAACAACTCATCGGCACCCTCACCCGTTAACACCACTTTTTGCTTCGGGCTCATTGCCTTACAGACACTGTAGATTAAGCCCTCATTAGGCAAACCTATCGGCTCACCTCGAAGCTTGGTTAAATCTTGCCAAGCCGCTACCAGCTCATCCTCACTCAAACTTACTTTAATTAAATCGCGCTGCAGATGCTGCGCAGTATCTTCCGCGCCTAAAAACTCATTATTCTGTACTAACCCTACTGTATAACACTTTTCTACAGTTGATAACGCAGAAATGAGGGCACTATCCAAGCCTCCACTCAATAACGATACATTCTCAACATCACTTAACTCATGCGCTTTTACCGATTTAGTAAGTAAATCTTCGAACTGCTCCTGATTAAATATGTGTTCAGATGCTGCCCACTGCCAGTGGCCAGTTGCATTACCATCACTATCTATCACAGTACCTGGTAGTAGTTCATCCACCCCCTCAAAAAAGGTCTTACCGGGAATTGGGCGCCGAATCAAACGCCACTCTTCTATAGACTGCATAGAAACATCAGCCTTAGTCATGAACGCAATAGCAGAAGCTTCAGAGGATAAAATTACACTCTCTTTACTCTTATAAATAAATAAGGGCTTGATGCCAAACGCATCTCTGGCGGCAATCCATTTGCTGGTATGTTTGTCATAGATAACCAGAGCAAACATACCATCCAGTTTTGGGAAAACTTGCTTGCCAATTTTGACGTAGGCTTCCAGTATGGTTTCAGTGTCTGAGGTAGTTCTACACTGCAGACCAAGCTCCCGCCTTAGATCTAAGTGATTATAGATTTCGCCATTAAACGCGATCAGATATCGGCCACAGTTTGACAGCATCGGCTGATCCGATCTAGCTAGGGGATCGATGATGGATAAACGGCAATGCCCAACTTTCACTTTCCCATGCTGCTCAGTCACCAAGCTCTGCGCATCTGGCCCGCGCCAGCGCATGGAATCAAGCGCTTGCGAGAAAAGCTGCGTATTGACAGGAGTTGATGCCGAAACTTGGAATAAAAAACCGCACATAAATTAATGACCAAAACTCAGTTTGATATCAGCGATTATCTTTAACGAAGGTTTTACCCCATCAAAGTAAGGTGCAATCTGGTTCTGGTAAAACATATTAACCTTAGTCATTGGCACATTTGAAAAGGTATCGATAAAACAAATAATGTCTTCTTTGGTGTATGCATGCTCGCAAACATCAAAGGCTTGTACACCAAAGGGGTTGAGATAATCTTTGATATTAACTGCGGCAACTAAATACAACACCGGTTTTTTTAAATATAAGTATTCTGCAAGAAATGAGCCACTGTCGTGAATCATCGCATCGGACGCTATAAATAAATCTTGGTACTCACCATTCTCTAACTGTGTGTTGGGCTGACTTTCCCAAAATTTGTAATAGCTATCAGTTTTTTCTTTGCCCCATCCTTCATATTCATAAAGCTTAGACTTGAGCATAGGATGCGGTTTAAACGCCCACTGCACAGTATCTGCATACTGCAAAGCCAATTGCTGAAACAATTCTGCATAGCGCAAGAAGTTTGAATAAGGCAACTCGGGAGAGTTAATGGTGTGATGTGGCGCCCAGATAAATCTAGCTTTATTTGTGTCTTGTGGCTTCCAAACAGATGTACTTGGCAAGATGCTATCAACGTAGGGCTCGCAAGCTGGATAACCTGTCACACTCACATTAGCACCTTGCGTCATAGCTGTATGGATAAAAATATCTTTAGATTCAGTATGCGGTACAAATATCTGCCACATTGCATTATGAAAACACTGGTTGTATTGCTCTTGATTATTATTGTATTGGGAAACCTGATGGTCATACGGCACGTAGCAAGACAAATAATTCATATAGGCCACGTCGTAATATTCAGGCCGAGTAATACCGTGCGGATTAGTAAAGAAAATCAAATCTGGGGCAAGTGTCTGCAACTCAATCCAGCTATCTGTCTCCTGCATATATGAATTAATAACAGGATAGCCCTTTTTCTGAAAGTGCTGATAGGTGCCCTCCAACTCTGCCATCATTTCCTCATGCTGGAGCGAAACACAGGGACAAACCAGCATGACCGGGTCGAACAATGGATCACTTAACATTGCTCGAAACACAGTATCTAACTTCCATACACTTTTTTGCAGTACAAAAAATAGCACTTTAATTTTAGAGAGTGACTGTTTTTCATTAAGCAATCTTGCATGCTTTAAGCGCATAACCAAAGCTAGTAAGCGCTTTTTATCATCATCGGCCTGTGTAGTATGTAGTTGAGAAAAAATATCCTGCCCTAAGATTTCTGCCGTAGTGGCAGCCAAACCAAAATTAAGCCCTAATACTAAAGCATCAACCACTTGTGGTATTGCGCCAGACATCACCAATGCATCAATGTAGGTTACCCAAAATTGCTCGCACTCTGGTTTGCTTGTAATCGCTGTTTCCAGCATAGGCAAGGCATCTACTGCCCCTGCGGTTTGTGCAACCATGACCCCAAAATGATGATTAGCCTCTGCATGGTTAGGTACTTTTGCTAAAATAGTTTTATATGCAACAGTCGCCAGCTCAAACAAACTATCATGCTGAAGCTGTACCGCATGTTTAAGCACCTCCTCTACAGGCAACTGCTTCAGCTCTTCTTGAGAAGTAATATTGGCAAGCGCCACACTAAGCCCAGCTGCATTAAGTGCTTGGCAAACACATTGATAGTCAATCATAAAGTCGGCATGATTAATATCATTCCAATTTCCAGTATTCACTGCCTTACCCAGTACATAGCTCAGTTGGTGCCCAACTGCAAAAGCGATATTACTGAAATACCAATAATTAACCACTTTGGCATCATTCATCAGCACAATAATTTTTGCGCCCACTGGCGCCCAAATCATATTAAGCAAAGCTGCCCCAGAGGCTGACACAATATACTTTGCCTTACTAAACACTCTGATTTGCTCAGTAAAACTTAAAGTACTAGGGTCAATACTTACGAAACCTTCTGCCTCCAGTTTTTTCTGTATCAAAGCTTCATTCACCACAGCACGCGCGTGATATTGTCTACCTGAAAATCGTTTGATGAAAATTTTCTCTGGTGCAGTCTCACAATCGTGCTGTGCTACCAACGCCAAAAAAGTATTTCTAGTCGCGATTAAAGCATCTGGATGAAAAATCGCATGCTGTGGCTCAGCTAGCTGATGCAAAGCGTCCGAAGAAATAGCATTGGGTCGCTGAAATACAACATTTGCCACGGGACTCACCCACAGCCCTTCAGGGAAGGTATTTAACGACATGGCATCTATTTTGATCAGCTGATCTTCTGTAATCCCTAATAAAAACAGAGCATCTAACATACTGGGGTATGACCTTGAATCAACCACCACTTTATAGCAGGATAGGTTGGTTCCTGCTTCCTTAAGTAATACCAGCTGAGGCAGAAATTCCGTCATCCAGTGAGCATAATTATATGACCCATTACCTACAAGATTGATAACGCTACATGCGTAATTGTTTCGCTCTTTTATATTACGATAGCCGATCATGTTTTGATCTTGCTTAATGTAACAACTCAATGTAGCTTGCTCTGATGTCTCCCAATATTCAGTGGAAAAATATTGGTGGCAGATACTTTTATTTTGAATGATAGGAAAAGCCGCTGCGCCTATAATCTTAACGTCCTTAACCACTGCGCTATAAACAGCAGGATGCGTTAACTCATGGCTACTGAACACATTAGGGTTAAGGCACGGCTCACCAAACATCGGAATGGCAGGCGTAATATAGGTAACCTCTTCTTTTAATTTTTTGCCACCGAATTGAGCTACCGTATCATCAACAGTACCCAGCTCAAATATATCAAACTTTCTTTCATCCATAGCTTCGCTCATTCTGCTGCTAACCTCTCTTTGGCTTAGCTGGATTACCAATCACAACTTCATGATCAGCAACATCTTTTGTAACAACAGAACCAGCGCCGACAATCGCACCGACACCAATTCTAAGGCCCGGCAACAACACAGCTCCGCCACCAATAGATGCACCTTTACACACTACCGTTTTTTCTAACTTAAATGCCGTATTTTTAGATTTTGGGTACCGATCATTAGTAAAGGTGACATTCGGGCCGATAAAGGCATCATCTTCAATCGTAATACCATCCCACAGATAATTACCGCATTTAACCGTGACATTATCACCAATCACCACCTCATTTTCGATAAAACAATGTGCGTTGATATTGCAGTTATTGCCTACCTTGGCATTAGCTAGCACCACGGTGAACTGCCATATTTGCGTATCAGTACCGATATGTTCAGACTGGCAGTCAGCAAGTGGATGAATTTTTTTGGACATGAAAAACCTTAATCACTACTTCAGATTTAATATTAAAATCAATGCTTAAGCTACATCACATAACTGTGTTAGCTTTTGTTTAAACATATCACTAGAGCAATTTGATACATAAAACTGCCTAGATTGCTCAGAGAACTGTGCATGTTGTTCCATCACCTGCTTCAAACCTAACACAAGCTCCTCTAGCGTAGACCACGTTATACCGACTTGCGCCTCAGCACCTACATACAGGTAGCGTGGCGCATCGCTTGGCACATAAGCAAGTAAAGGATATCCAGCACCGGCAGCTTCCAAATTGGACTTACCACCTGGCGTGGGGGCTGAGCCTAGAAAAATATGCGCATCAATCGTACGTAGCCCTTCCCATAACGATGGCACATTACCCACATACAAAAATAAGGCGGGGTCGATCGAAGACTGGGCTAACGTATCCTGCACTGCCTGCATCTGCTCAGCAGACAAATCACCAAAGTGGTAATGTTTGCCACCACAAGTTTGCAGACACGCTCGCACTATGTTGCCTAAGCTAAGCTCGCCGCTCATTGCAAATTTACCAGCTGAGCCGGCAGTAACCGTAGAGAACGTTTGAACTGGATAGTTAAATTCTTTAACACCCAAATCATCGGAAGATGTCGGTAAGAAAGTCACTGGTTTATTCAGATCTTGTGCGCACAACTTGGCCATAGGCTCAAATAAGTCTACATGATCAAAATGTGCAACAGTACTCCCTAATGCCGGATTATGGTCTGCATGGTGTACAAAGTAATACTTAGTATCTAATGACTTTTGACATGCTGCGATTGCTACTGCATCTTCATGGTGGGGCAGAACAAATACATTTTTTGCGCTACTGTTAATAAAAGCCGCTAACCTTGCTGCCTTGTCTATATAAGCTTCTGTTGGCAGTAGCATTACTGGGCATTTAAATGCCGAGGCAACTTTTTCAAATAATTGATTCTTAGCAAAACGGTCGTAGATGTCGGTGATGATTAAAATGGGGTTCTCAACCGCAGCAAGAATCTCTTGAATCACTTTGGTATGACCTCCATAGTCGTAAACCTCTGAGGCAATCACAACGTTGGCCAGTTTGCGATCTCTCGCTACGATATTAGTGAGCCCCAAATCTATCCCTGCTAACACTTGATCAAAATATGGCGTGAAAACTTTGGTGCCAACAAACTCGGGCTGTAACTTAATGGCACTAATCGACTTATAAATCAGCGCTAGAATTTCATTCTGCTCATTATCGCAAAGCAATGCCTCAATAGTGGGCTCGAATACAGATAAATCTAGGTGCGGGGCGATACTGTTTCTATCAGTTTGACTCAACGCATCGTTAATGGCATTGATATTATTGCTCAGCATCTCCGTCAAACATTGCTTGATAGCTTCATTTGAGCATAAAGGATTAGTAGCAACTACAGATTTCTGAGTGTCTATCTGCGCTAAGAAATCGGCAGCAATGATTTGTGCCGTTTCTGTCGTAAGGCCAAATTTCTGCCCTAACTCTAAAGCTTCTAATACCGTGGCCACATCTGCAGACTGCATCAACGCATCAATATAAGTGACCCAATACTGCTCGTTTTCTGGTTGCGCTTGCACGGCGGCTTCAAATCTCGGTAATGCTACCGCCACGCCATTCAGGTTAAACTCCAGCACCCCCAACTTATAATTAGCTTCGGCATGGTCAGGCTGTATTTTCAACACCTCCTGATAAAACAGTGCGGCTTGCTCATACTGCCCTTGCTGTTCGTTATCGTCAGCGAGTTGCATCACCTCATGCATAGCGTCGTGCAACGCGATTTGTTGCGCGCTATCACTTTCCCACTTATTAAAATACAGTTGGCACTTCTGCGCCCAATGCGGCGAGCCAAAGGCTCCCTTGCTCTGGTGCGTTAATTTGATAGGCCATGTACCCAAACTCAACCCTGCTGCTCTGGCACTGCGGCAAAAGTCTATATCGTACAGATGAAAGTCAAACTGCGGATCAAAACTGACTTGTGCCGCATCAAGTACAGATTTCTTTACAGCAAGAAATACACCATCCAGCAACTCACACACAGCAGGTACTTCACCGTAATATTTATCTTCGCCAAAAGCATGCGGGCCATGTGACACCGTGCCGCTCAAGTATTCTGGCTCATCCCAAGTGAGCGCTGTATCAGTAAACAGCCAAGCCGGCTGGTTAGGCAGCCTGCGTTTGTTACCAGCCACCCCTATCACATCAAAATGTGCCAAGCCTGCAGCTAGGGTGTCACCAAAGTTTGCTTCATCTATCCACACATCATCGTGCACAAACACCAGAATCGCACGCTCATCTGCTTGCGCTATGGCGCGGTTAAATACCGCAGAGAGTCCTAGCGTGTTATTAAATGCCACACTTACCGTGATACCGCTATCCTGCTTCAAGTGTCGATGCAGTGACAAACCAAGTGCAGACTTGTGCCAAAAATCTTCTTCTGAATATCGCGTCGCACTCACAACCTGCACATGACGTTCGTGGCTATCAGGCACTTGCGGCTGATCGGTTGCTAGTTGATTACTTACTGATTTTGGCTGCACGCTACTGTCGCCCTCTAATTTATCTGTATATGCACGCCACATTTCCAGCATGGCTGTTTCCATGTTCATAGCAAAGCGCTCGGCATCAAACAAAGGAGAAGCCAGCACTTGCGCTCTAAGCCCTGCTCTTAAATCAGAAAGCCGTCCCAAGTCGCTGCAGTGCTTCAAGGCTTTATCTAAATACTCTGCCTTAGTTTCCGCCACCCAATCCGCGAGGCCGGCGGCAGTAAGCATGCTTGCACCCTGCCGTGCAATTAAACTATCGCCAGCCAGTGTCAGTGTAGGTACACCCATCCACAGCGCTTCACAGGTGGTGGTACCGCCCGGATAGGGAAATGTATCCAAGATCATGTCTACATCGTGATGTGAAGCAAAATAATTTTCACGTGATACCGCGCCGAGCAGGCTCAGCCTAGCTACATCTATCCCTAGCTTGGCAAATTTGGCCGCCATATTTGCTACCACATTAGCATCGCCAAACGATTTACATTGCCAGCGCAATCTGGAATCTGGCAACGCACGCATCACCTCGGCCCATAACGCAAGCACATCATCGCCAGCTTTAGCCAACGTCTGGAAACTGGCAAAGGTAATATGGCCTCGCGCAATTGCAGGCAAGGCAGAAACATCGATCGCCACATGCGGCGCAGTGAAGCACAGTCTAGTATCCGGTACATATTTTATTTTTTCGACAAAATGCTGCTGATGCTCGGGCGGCACGCCAACTTCATCTGCAATAAAATAATCCAGCGCCCTCATCCCCGTGGTCGCAAAATAACCCAGCCAGCTCACCTGTATAGGCGCGGGCTTCCAAGCAAGTATCTGTAGACGGTTACCCGATGTATGCCCGGAAAGGTCAAATAGAATATCAACGCCATCGGCGTGAATCAGCTCAGCCGCAGCATGATCACTCATGCCGACCAGCGATTTCCAATGTGCAAAATTTGGTTTAAGACGGCCAGTAAACGCATCTTCACGAATATCAGTTAAATAGGCAGTGAGCTCAAATTTAGAAAAATCAATATTCCGTACCCAATGCTCCAGGAAATATGCCACCGGGTGTTGGCGCAAATCGCCAGACATCAGGCCTATGCGTAATCTCCGGCCATTTTGCCATGATTGCCAGCTCGTATATGGTTGAGCTACCTTGTCTGTTACCACCTTGTCGAACTCTATCGCCTGTTGCAAGCGGTACTCTGCACTATGATGTCCAGAATAATTCATCGCAAACAGTAAATTACTTCGGGCCTTATTGGAGGCAGGGTCATACTTAAGCGCTTCAAAGCACTCCTGCTCAGCTTCATCCAAGCGGCCTTGTGCGATGTAATTGGTGCACAAATTGATATGCGCATTCACATACTCAGGCATGATTTCTATCGCCTTGAGGAGCATGGCTTCCGCTCTTTTTATTTGCCCTAATGCCGCTAAAGTTAGCCCTAAGTTACTGTAAAGCAGTGCTTCCTCAGGGTGTAGCTTAATGGCCTGATCAAATGCCTGCTCAGCCTCTTGGTAGCGCTCCATGCGGTGTAAAGCCAAACCTAAATTGTTATAAGCCAACCAATAATCCGGTGCCAACTCTAATGCGCGGCGATAGCACACTTCAGCCTCGGAGAAAAAGCCTTGTTCAGCCTTGGCTAAGCCAAGGTCAACGTACACATCTTTACGTGTTTGGTCGATAGATAATGCTTGGGTAAAGTATGGGATAGACTCGGGAACTCGGCCTAGCGTCCTTAAAAACACGGCCATTTTGACTTGCGCATCAACCGACTGCGGATATGTTGTGATTGCGGCCTGTAGGCATGCTTCAGCCTCGGTTAGTCGACCATCGGCATGTAGCAAATCTGCCAGATTGCCATAGGCTTCAAACTCGGCACCTATTTCAATCGCCTTCTTGAAACCGTCTTCAGCCTCTTGCAGCCGCCCCAAGGCTTTAGCCACGGCAGCCAATCCAATATGCGCAGCAACAAAATCTGGCTGTATGGCTAATGCTTGCTCGTAATAAACCTTTGCCTCAGCAAAACGACCAAGCTCGTAAAGTACGTGTGCTAAGTTATCAAAAATCCAAATGTTATTGGCATCAAAACGCAATGCATTTTTATAGCTCAGCTCAGCCTGCTCTAATAACTCTTGATTTTTAAACGCATTGCCTAAATTGTAATGCGCTTGTGCAAATCCAGGATTAAGTTGAATCGCCTTTTGATAACAGCTAACCGCCGCCTCTAACTGCTGCTGGTCGTAAAAACAATTGCCCAGGTTATATTGCACTTCATAGTCATCAGCCAAAAATTGTGCCGCATTTTTTAATGCCTGCAGCGCCAAATCCACCGCACCTTGATTTTGATAGATAGCACCCAGCACTTTCCAACCAAAACCATGCTTAGGGTATTGCTTCACCATCAATAAAGCTAATGCCAAGGCGTCAGGGAATTTTCTTTGATTAAACAACGCTAACAAGGCGTTCATTTCATCTAAAGCAGGATTTGTATTATTTTTAGTTTTAACCATTACCCTATTTCAGCCATAGTTTAACGAGCAAATAGCAATATAACATGTGATTGCCGCTAGTTTTAGATAATGACATTATTCTGAAGGCAGCGAATGCTTAATGCTCAAAACAAATATACAAAAGCAGCTTACTTTGATTAATATCATCTCAAGCCAACTACTCGCTGCCTAAATTAACTGACTCTAGACTAACTGACTAAGTTATGCTTAAAAGCATAATGCGTTAACTCTGCATTATGTTTGAGCTGCATTTTCTCCAGAAGCCGTGCACGATACATGCTCACAGTTTTGACCGAAAGCGAAAGCTTATTCGCCACATCCGTCACTGACAAACCGGAAGCAATCATGATAAAGGTTTGGTACTCACGGTCTGAGAGCAACTCATGCGGCGCTTTTTGGTCATCACGGCCTATCTGATTCGCCAAGATTTCCGCAACTTCTGGGGTAATGTATTTTTTGCCTCTCGCTACGGTCTGAATGGCATTCACCAACTCTGACGAAGCACTTTGTTTGCATAAATAGCCGGCTGCCCCAGATTTCAAGGCGCGTATGGCGTACTCATCTTCCCTGTGCATAGAAAGCATGAGTACAGCAATATGGCTATTCTCACGCTTAATGTACTTAAGTGCCTCCATGCCACTTCTATCTGGCAAGGAAATATCCAGCAACAAAACATCTGCCTCAGGCTGCGACCCCAGCTTGATGGCTTCATTAGCATTTTGCGCTTCTGCGATGACCAGAATATCCTCGGTTTCCGACAAAATCTGCTTAAGCCCTGCCCTTAAAATGGCATGATCATCTGCGATAATGACTTTAATTTTAGGTTTTTTACTCATCATTCACACCATCGTTTCATTTTTGAACGGTATTTCCATGCTCGCGGCGAAGTCCAATAGCAGCATTATTCTATAGGCAACGTAACCGCAATTACCGTACCTTGACCAGCCAATTGCTCAATATCAAAACTGCCATACAAAGCGGCAACGCGCTCCTGCATGCCTCTTAAACCAAAAGAGTTAGGTTTATAAGTATCGGCAGTATTGATACCTATACCATTATCACTAATTTTCATGATTATTTCACCATAATGTAAGTTCAAATCTACATGCACAGCACTGGCATTGGCATGTTTAGCGATATTGGACATAGATTCCTGACAAATTCTAAACAAAGTGATGGCCTGATCCGGCGTCACCACAATATCAGCCTGGTTTGTAGTGAACGTACAAGTCACACCAACCTGTTTCTCAAACTCTTTCGCCTGCCATTCAAGCGCTGCCACTATGCCTAAATCCAAGATATTTGGTCTTAAGTCGCTGGATATTTTATGTATGGCCTCAAAAGTATTATCTACAATGGACTCCAGACCCTTGGCCTGTTCAAACGACACAGGCAGCCCCGTCGCTATACGATTGATAATCGAGGTTAGCCCAATCTTAATCGCCGTTAAGTTGCCGCCTAAGTCATCGTGGATTTCCCGCGCAATTCTGGTGCGCTCCAGCTCTTTAATCTGATTCATGTGTGCTGTCAGCTGCGCCAACTCATGGCGGGACTCCTGCAGCTCCAGCTTCTCATTTTTACTTTGGGTGATATTAATCATCATCCCCACCCACTGCACAACGCCATCAGCCAGCACTTTAGGAATAGCGCGAAGATTCACCCACTTATGATCCTGCCAGTCATTAATCCACACTCGCCCCTCCCAGTCTAACTGGGTCAACGCATCTGCAGACGAAACTAAACGCTTTCTCAATGAAGCTTTGTCTCTGGCATTCATCATGGCGAAAAACAATTTTGATTGCTGCATCAGATCGGCAGCATTAAACCCTAACAACGCCTTACAGCCTTCGCTTAGGTAAGTAAACACAATATCGCCACGAGGGTCGAGCTGTAACTGAAACACCAAGCCTGGTGTATTGGAGATAATCGCCTCTACCCTAGACTCACTATCCATCAGCACCTGATTGAAAGCGCCTTCGCAATCATGACAATCGCTGCCCGAAATCGGAGCAAGATCACTTTTAATCAATAACAAAAAGGGAGACTGCGCTATAGCAATAATTTTAACGCGCAACTGCTCATGGCTAATACGCCCTATCACAGGCGCTTGATCCTGCATTAGGCGTAGAAATTTAGCTTCATTACTGTGTGCTTGCAAATGCGCTCGTAAAGTTGCTGGGCTAACGCCCAGCACATCGGATAATTGTAAATTTTGCAAGCCAGCCAAGTCATAGCCTGTGTTGCTAAGGGTGCTGGCATTGGCGTACACCAGCTGCATATCAGATGCATCCAGCAAGTAAATTTCGTCGGCAACTGCATGCAGCAACTCATTTAATAGCGCTGAGCTATCATTTAAAAATACCGGCAGAGAGGTGAGAGGCAGCTTAGCTGAAACAGTCATTTGATTAAACCTTATATTTTCAATAAGTTATTAAATACAGCATCACCACAAGCGCTTTTAATCGTTAAATCCATTATACATTTAAGTATACATTCAAGTTTCCATGCAAGCGGCACAATCACGTACGAAACCCGCTATCAGTAAAGCCCAGATCTAGATTTCACGCCCCAATGTTCACTAAAAATTGTAACTACGCACTGTGCCAGCACCTCTGTTTTGAGACATAATGACGAGGTGTTTTAATCAATGTCTAAGAAAAGCATGCGCATATTATTAATTGACGACACCGAACTTAACATCACACAGCTGAAGCACCTCATTAAAAAGAT
This sequence comes from Methylotenera mobilis JLW8, assembly GCF_000023705.1. Classification (NCBI taxonomy): domain Bacteria; kingdom Pseudomonadati; phylum Pseudomonadota; class Betaproteobacteria; order Nitrosomonadales; family Methylophilaceae; genus Methylotenera; species Methylotenera mobilis. Next base: position 988,428 of record NC_012968.1, on the reverse strand, counting down.
TCCAGAATATGAGGCAATCGCATTTACCAACCCGGTTAAGGCGTTGCTTTGGTGTAGGGATAATGAGCCAGATTTGGTGGTAGTCGATTATGCCATGCCTGAAATGGATGGCATTCAGTTCACCCAGCAGTTCAGGGGCTTTGTTAACTACGAAGACATTCCAGTGCTGATGATAACCACCAATAGCGATACCTCAGTCCGCCAAAAAGCACTGAGCACTGGTGTTACCGACTTCCTGAACACGCCTTTAGATAATATTGAGTTTATTACCCGCGCCAGAAACATGTTGGCACTACGTCAAAATCAAAAAAAGTTAATCGACCGTGCAGCATGGCTCACAGAAGAAATACGCAAAGCCACCAGAAAAGTTAAAGACCAGGAACGTGAAACCATATTCTGCTTAGCGAAAGCGGTGGAATACCGTAATCCAGAAACAGGTGCACATATACAACGTATGGCACACTACTCCAAGCATATTGCACACGTGCTGGGGCTTTCGGTACAAGAGCAAGAGCTGTTACTTGAAGCTGCACCTATGCACGATATTGGTAAAGTTGGCATCACTGATGCCATTTTACTGAAACCAGGCCGCCTAACGCCGGCAGAGTATGCCACCATGCAACAGCACGCATTAATTGGCTATGAGCTACTCAGCGCTGGCAGCTCTCCCTTACTCAAAGTCGCAGCAGAGATCGCACTCACACATCATGAAAAATATGACGGCAGCGGCTATCCACATGGCCTATCCGGTGAAAATATCCCACTCTTCGGCCGTATCGTGGCAGTGGCGGATGTATTTGATGCACTCACCTCTGCACGCCCATACAAACAAGCTTGGTCAATTGAAGAAGCTTGCCAGCTACTGCGAGATGGCAGTGGCAAACACTTTGACCCAGCATGCGTTGAGGCATTCCTCAGTGACTTTGGCGAGGTCATTGCTATCAAGAATGCTTTTCTTGATGAATCTGATTCAGAAGAAAATCGCGCACGATATGGAGCCTAAGCAATTAAGAAATCAACACTCAAGCAATCTATAGTGTTCAAGAAACCATAATTGGGTTTAAGAAACCATGGTGTTCAAGAAATTGTAGTGATTGCAGCAAAATTATCCCCAGTCACATAAATATCAATAAAGCACTAACGTAAATTTGGCAAAGTATTGTAAAATTACGTCCGGCGGGCCTCCCCGCATTGTGAAGTAGCCAATCTGGTCAGGTGCGGAAGCAAGCAGCCACAACTATTAAGCAAGTGCCGGGGCAAAGGCTCGCCTCTTCTTTTCTTTAGCTCAAGCACGGTTTACAGGCCAAAGAACCTCCTAATAATTAAAGACGAAAATACAATTTTCAGCTAAAGTTTAGGTTATGTCATATCAAGTGCTAGCGCGTAAATGGCGCCCAAAATCGTTTGAAACGTTGGTCGGTCAAGATCACGTTGTACGTGCGCTCACCAATGCCCTTGAACAAAATCGCTTACATCATGCTTATTTATTTACCGGCACACGCGGTGTTGGTAAAACCACATTAGCACGTATTCTGGCAAAATCTCTCAATTGTGAAACTGGCATCACCGCAAAGCCTTGTGGCGTTTGCAATGCCTGTACCGAAATTGATAAAGGTCGCTTTGTCGATTTAATCGAGGTGGATGCGGCAAGTAACACGCAGGTAGATGCCATGCGTGATTTACTCGATAACGCACAATATGCACCTACGGCCGGCCGCTTTAAAGTGTACATCATCGATGAAGTGCACATGCTGTCAAAAAGTGCATTTAATGCCATGCTAAAAACGCTGGAAGAACCACCAGCGCACGTCAAATTCATCTTGGCCACCACCGACCCGCAAAAAGTACCGGTCACCGTATTATCACGCTGTCTGCAATTTAATCTGCGCCAAATGGCTGGCACTTCTATTACCAGCCACCTGCAAAACATTCTTACCCAAGAAAACATTGCATTTGAGCCAACCGCACTGCACTTAATCTCGCGCGCAGCAGCAGGCAGTATGCGTGATGCACTCTCTCTAACAGACCAAGCGATTGCCTATGGTGGCCAAACAGTACACGAGTCCGAAGTGCGCGCGATGCTGGGGGCGATTGATCAAAGCTACTTATACCAACTGTTGGATGCGCTATTGGTAAATGATGGCAACAGCCTGATTAATCAAGCGAAGGCTATGGAAGAGCGTAGCATCTCATTTGATGCGGCCTTCAATGACCTCGCTCAATTATTGCACCAAATTGCAGTTGCGCAGACGGTACCTGAGAGTGTTGCGCATGACTTACCGGAACGTGAAGCCCTGCTCAGCTTAGCACAAAGAATCCCAGCAGAAACCTTACAGCTGTATTACCAAATTGCCCTGTTAGGACGCCGTGATATAGGTCTAGCACCAGATGAATTTGCTGGCTTTACCATGAGTTTATTACGCATGCTGGCATTCACGCCTAACGAAAACAGTGCACAAAAGGCTAAACCAACGAGCCCTATTAACAGCGCGCGTCCAACGGCGGCGGCACTCATCTCCACTACTGAAAGATCAGCATCCATTGTTGTAGTGGAAGCAGCTTCGGCTGCAGTGGCAGATAACAGTGTAGCAATACCAAACACAGTAACACCCAATGTAGTAACACCAGCAATAGAAACACCAGTTGAAGATATAGCCAGAGCACCGCGCTCCGGTGGCACCAGCTTTAATGGCAACTGGCGCGCGTTAGTCGATGCACTAAAACTTGGACTAGCCAGAGAACTAGCCAAGCACTGTGAACTAGTATCTTATGACGATGACAGCATTACACTCAGCGTGCCGGAGAGTCAGAAACACTTAGTTTCTGCCAACTATCAAGAAAAGTTAACCACAGCGATTACTCAGCATTTTGATAGAAAAATCAAGCTGCAATTTAGCATTGGCGGTACCGGCAACACGCCAGCCAAGCAGATCTCTCAAGAAAAAGCACAAGCGCAAGCCAATGCCGAATCAGCCATTGAAGAAGACAGTTTTGTACAAGCACTGATTGATGATTTCGGCGCGACAATCATCCCGAACAGCATCAAACCAATTTAATCAAATTAAGGAGAACATTATGATGAAAGGTGGCATGGGCAATTTAATGAAGCAAGCCCAGCAAATGCAAGCTAACATGCAAAAAGCACAAGAAGAGCTTGCTAACATTGACGTTGAAGGTATTGCGGCCAACGGTTTGGTTAAAGTACAAATGTCCTGCAAAAATGAAGTAAAACGCGTCACTTTAGATGACAGCGTCATGGATGACAAAGAAACTTTAGAAGACTTATTAGTAATTGCTTTAAAAGATGCAACAGCAAAAGCTGAAGCGACCTCCTCTGCACGCCTATCAAGCTTTATGCCTGCTGGCATGAAACTGCCATTCTAAATTACGCCTAGTTTAATATTGCAATGAAAAACCCGCCTGCCCTTGAACAACTGATCGACAGCTTACGTTGTTTGCCGGGCGTGGGGCCAAAATCGGCGCAACGCATGGCTTACTATTTGCTGCAACGCGACAGACAGGGTGCTAATGGCCTAGCATTAGCCTTGAACAATGCATTGCAAGTAGTTGATCATTGCAAGCTGTGCAACACCTTTAGCGAACAGCCCATCTGCCCGCTATGCGAATCAGCGCAGCGAGACAAAACTGTGCTGTGCGTGGTTGAAATGCCAACCGACCTGATTATGCTTGAAAACACCCGTGCTTACAGCGGTATGTATTTTGTGTTGATGGGCAGACTATCTCCGCTCGATGGCATTGGCCCTAAAGAAATCCATCTGGACAGACTGATTAAACGCGCTAATGACGGCGTGGTCACTGAGGTTATCTTGGCAACCAATTACACGGTAGAAGGCGATGCAACTGCCCATTACATTAGTGAGTTACTGCGTGCTCGTGGCATTAAAGTGAGCCGTATCGCACGCGGCATGCCGATGGGTGGGGAAATTGAATACGTAGACACCGGAACATTGGCGCAAGCCATGTTAGAACGCAGAAGCGTATTCAAATAACCATTACCAGCCTAGCAGCACAACTCAGACATACTGCGTCAAGCTGACTTTAGATACAGACTAGCGCTAACCCCGCGCCATACTCCATACGCACCAACGCCAGCTAGATTAACAAGCTCAAAGCGAGCAAATTCAAGTTAGCAAGTTGCGGGGAGCTTCAGATTCACCAAAGTGAGTAAATCCAGAGGGCCTTGAATTGCTTTGTCTGCACCCCACGTCTCCGGCTGGTCCGCTTCAGATAAATAGCCATACAAGGCCACAACCGTTTGCATGCCTGCTGCTTTACCTGCTTGAATATCACGCTCAGCATCACCCACATACCAGCATTGCTGCGGACTCACACCGGCTTGTTTACAGGCCATGAATAAGGTGTCTGGGTAAGGTTTAGGCCGTGCCGCATCATCGCCACTCACTACGCATGCCGCACGTGTCAGTAATCCTATGCTTTGCATCAAAGGTTGTGTGAATCGTCGCGGTTTATTAGTGACTACACCCCAAGGGATATTATTTGCTTCCAACACGGCTAACAGCTCAGCAATACCATCAAACAAAATTGGTTGGCGTGTTAACACTTGGTCATAGATAGCGAGATATTCATCGCGCATACGGGCAAAAGCCTCATTTTCATCGCTTAAATCAAACCCAATCGCAAGCAAGCCTTTAGAGCCATGTGAGGCATAGGGCCTAATTACGTCTAGCGGCAATTCGGCCAAACCATGTCGTATCCGTTGTAGATTCAGTGCATACGCAAGGTCATGTGCGGTATCAACTAAAGTACCGTCTAGATCAAATAAAATCATGATGAATAATCACTAAGTTCAGTGTGTAAAAGATAATTCACAGAAACATCATCACTTAAGGAATAATGCTGTGTCAGTGGTTGATAGCTCATGCCAGCCATACCAGCAACATTCAGCCCAGATTGTCGCACCCAACCTGAAAGCTCGGATGGTTTAATAAACTTGGCATAATCATGGGTACCTTTGGGCAGCATATTGAGAATATACTCGGCACCTAGCACCGCAAATAAATAAGCTTTCGGGTTACGGTTAATGGTAGAGAAGAATACTGAGCCACCTGGCTTCACCAAACGCGCGCATGCTGCCACGATGGATGCAGGGTCGGGTACATGCTCTAACATCTCCATACATGTCACCACATCAAAGCTTGCTGGCTGCTCCAGCGCTAACTGTTCAACAGAAATGAGTTCATAGTTTACTTTGGCTCCGCTTTCCAGCTGATGCAATTTGGCAACATTAAGCGCCTGTTCACCTAAGTCGATTCCTGTCACATCTGCACCTTTAAAGTACATAGATTCAGACAGGATACCGCCACCACAACCCACATCGAGCACACGCTTACCACTCAAGCTGGCTAAGTTGTCGATATAGTTTAAACGTAATGGATTAATCTCATGCAGCGGCTTAAATTCGCTATTTTTATCCCACCATTTATGTGCAAGTTCGCCAAACTTTTGCAACTCCAGCACATCTGCGTTTAATGTTTGTATTGTCTTAGCTTCGGTTGCCATATTTGGATAATTTCCTTTAACTCTACTGGTTCTATATTCGCATAAGTGCCATTACTGTAACGCAATTCTCCTGCCACCCAAGTGTGGGTCACATGCTCACGGCCACAGCTGTATACCAAGTGCGAAACCGGGTCATAACAAGGCGATATTGCAAAGTCACTTAACTTCACGGCCACCAAGTCAGCCTGTTTTCCTACTTCAATACTGCCAATTTTATGGTCTAGTCCTATCGCCTTAGCTGCATTAATCGTCACCATTTTCAGCGCCTGATGCGCGGGCAATACTGCTGCATCCTCACTCACGCCTTTGCACAGCAAAGCAGCAAGCCGCATTTCACTAAACATGTCTAAACGGTTGTTACTCGCTGCACCATCTGTACCTATGCACACATTGACATTATTTTTCAATAAAGCTTGCACTGGTGCGATACCACTACCCAATTTCAAATTAGAGGCAGGACAGTGCGCAATATGACAGCCATATTCAGCTAACATATCAATTTCATGCGGCAATAAATGTACGCCGTGTGCAGCAATAAAGCCTGGACCTAGCAGGCCAAGTGCCGCAATCCTTTGTATGGGCCGCACGCCATGCGCTGTTTCACCTTGGACAATCTCGTCGCGTGTTTCATGCAAATGCGTATGGATACCTAAGCCCAACTGCTCAGCATAGATCAGCACTTTTTCAAAAGTCTGGTTAGAAATCGTGTACGGCGCATGCGGCGCCAATGCAGAGCTGATTAATGCATTGCCGCGCCAGCTATCATGCGCTTCAAAACCCTTTTGCAAATAGTCATCGGCATCAGCTGCGTAATTGGTAGGAAACTCCAGCACGGTTAAACCTAAGTGCGCGCGCATCCCCGCTTTATTGGCAGCCAGCGCCGTAGCTTGCGGGTAGAAGTACATATCATTAAAGCACGTAGTCCCGCCGCTTAACATTTCTGCGCAGGCGAGCAAGGAGGCATCTTCTACATAGCGCTCCGTCACAATCGCGCGCTCTGCTGGCCATATGTGCGAGTTAAGCCAATCCATTAAAGGCTGGTCATCTGCAATACCCCGCATCAATGTCATAGCTGCATGCGTATGCGCATTAATTAAACCTGGCATCAGCACATGCTCATCGGCAACAAGTAATTCAGCTGCCGTATACTTCACACGTGCCTGCTCTGTGGGCAATACATCAACAATCAACTGCTGATCAATCACTACCGAGTAAAACTCATGCAACGTATTATTAGCGTCAACGGGCACAACCCAGCGCGCTTCAATCACTAATTCAACTTGGGTTGCTTGCATCGGTAATTGATCTGATTTTGTCATAGAAGCTCATTTTACCAATAAAAAAGCCCCGCAAGCGGGGCTTTTTACAATCAAGGAAATTATTTACAACCTTTTTCCATTGAACGTGTAGCTTCGATCTCAACACGGCGGTTTGGTGCTAAGCATTCGATTAATGCTTTACGGCCTTTTACGCCATCGCAACTAACCACTGGTACTAACTCACCTTTACCTACAGCAACCAAACGGTCTGCTTCGATACCTTGAGCAATCAAGTAGTCACGCACTTGGTTAGCACGTTTTTCTGATAGTTTTTGGTTGTAAGCTTCGCTACCAAGTTTGTCTGTATGGCCAGTTACTTTCACGCTTGCGAAAATTTTGTTTTCTTTCATTTTCGGCACAACTTCGTTATCAAGAACGCTAGTGTCTTTCAACTTAGCTTCGTCAAACGCAAACAATTTAGAAGCTTCAATTGTGATTGTTTCGTATTGTGGTACGCATGCAACTGGAGCAGGAGCTGGCTCTGGTGTTGGTGCAACAGCTGCTGGTGCTACTGGTGCTGGCTCAGGCTCAACTGCAGCTACTGGCATAGGAGCTGGTGCGCCAAAACGGAAGATACCGCCTAAGCTTAATAAAGTGTTACCAATTGTGTCAGTCTCGCTCGCTGTAGTTGCGCCATCGCTCACTTTAACTGATGCACGGCTCCATTGGTGACGCAAGTCAGCTTGTAAACCAAATGAATCATTAAACAGATATTGTGCACCAAGACCAACGTTAGCTAACCAAGATGTTTTTTTACCATCAACATCAAGGGTAGGATGGCTGTAGTCAACATCATTACGTGCTACGCCTAGACCTGCTAACAAGAATGGACGGAATTTATCACGGCTGAACATGTATAAAGCATCAAGGCCCAGTGTCGTTTGTTTGTAACGACCACTAACGCCAGCAATGCCTGTGTCTTCACTTGCACGGTTGTAACCTAAGCCACCTTGGATGTCCCAGTGCTCAGACAACTCTTTACCAAGTTTTAGAAATGCGCCGCCACCGTTGTTAGCTTCCAAATCACTATCTGTGTTCATGTAGCTAACACCTGGTACTGCATACCAAGCGCCACGGTACATATCTTCTGCAGTTGCTGCAAATGCTGCCAACCCTAATGTAGCTGCTACAGCAAAAGTTAACATGTTCTTTTTCATTCTTATTACTCCTTGTTAATGAATCTTTATGCTGGCAATAATACGCATATACATAACGCAACGCAACTTATAACTCCATGTAAATATTAGCTTACAGCTACTGTTGTTGCAAAACAACAACAAATTTACAGCGCAGCTCGAATTGCTTTTATTTTAGCCGCATCCAAATTTAATTTGCGCTGATTAGACATACTCACGCCACCTCTAAAACCAATGTAACTCGGGCTGTAGGCCCGTACTTTTTCCAAATGTTGTACGTTGAGTGAACCAGCTAATCCAAAGGCCATCGCATGGCTTCTAACACGTGTTGCAAATAAGCACATTTGCTCATGCGTATAGTAATCCATGAATGTCCCCCCATTCTTTTGGGCAGTATCCAGCATCAACCCATAAAAACCGGCGGCTTTGATGTCATCAATCAAATGCTCGGGATATTGCATCTCGGCAAAGAGTACCGCAATTAACTTAACTCCTTGATGGGCAATATGCTTAAGCGTATCTAAACAAGATTGATAGTCTTCTGACTCAAAGAAACCGATTTTGACGAAATCTACTTTGGTATTGGCAATACGCAATACCTGCTGTGCAATCAAGTCCGCTTGCATTGGTAAATCACCCACGGTGGCACTAGTGTACTGCTGTGGGTGACTACGATTGATGCCAACGAAATCAACAACTTCTTGAATGGTTTGAATAGGTAATGCGCCTAGCGCACCCTGATGCGGATCTTTTAAATCAATTAAATCTGCACCGTGCACCAAGGCTATCTGCGCCTCGTTAACATCTGTCACGCTAATCAATAATTGTGTCATGCGAATACAACGCCTAAACCAGTATCATTTATAAATTAGGGCTAGCGTTAAGGCTAAGCCCAGTTTTCCAGCTAAGCCAGGTTCTCAAGGTTAAGGGCAGCTTTGTGATTTTCCACCATTTCTATCAACCAGCCCCAAGCCTCCAACTCACGCGGGCCAGCAGTCTTTTCGATCGCAATCGTTAAATAATCGATTTCCTGGCAGATTTTTTCCAACGGCAGTCTTTTTAAACGGCTCACTAGAACCGCCAGTTCGATCACTGCTGCCTGCGCTCGGTTAAAGCCTTGAAATGGCTGATGCTGTGCTTCATGCACAATCTCTAAAAAAAGCTGCGGACGTACATCATCATCCTCAAATCTCACTAATTTCAGCTCTTTATGTGCCAGCACTTCGGCTAACCTAACTCCGTTAATTTTGGTCGCAGGCATCAAGCTTGCAACAGGCTTCTCCGCTAGTGCGGCAGCAAATACGCGTACATCGTCGGTTAAATTAACAACCGCATGGCCTGTCGCCAAGATATTGGCTAAAGTAGTCGATGGTTTAAACGGGGCAATCACCACCAAACCATCCTGCATACGGATGCCAAATGGGGTGACGTGTGGAACACCTTCAGCACTAACAGAACTAACTATGGTTTCATAAATCATGTATTAACCTTCAATTCGCGGCGTGTTTATACTTGCTCGCACCCACAACAATTTACTTGAGAACTTACTGCTCATCTTTTTTTACGCGTTTTTCTTTGATAGAAGCCTCACGATGCGCTGTCTTACCGGCAACATCGGTACGCTTAGTACGAATACCCCACTCCAACTCTTGATCTTGCGCGTAGCGCTTGCCAAGCTGCCATGCAATTTGCGCGCGCGCTAGCTCCACACCTAAATAAAAAGCATGAGAGGCATCATCCTCTACTTTTAAATGCGGATACAACACAAAGGGATCAAGCGCTTCATGGATACCATCGCGGTTGTAGATATGCAAACCCTGCTCACTCACCTGAATACGGAAGCTAGGATCTTTAATCTGTGACGCGATTTCGTTAATCTCGTCAGCACTGTAGGTAAATGGGCGCTTATCATGCAGACCTAACAAGCCATTGCTGTAACCACGCGGCAAGCGCTCATCTCGCTTGGCTGCAAACATAGTGCGCCTAGCGATATCAGCTTCAGCAATCGCATTGACTGCATGCGTACTGACCGAAGTGGCTAATACTGCATTAATATTCAACTCGCTAATCATGCCAAACAATAACGCATTGATACCTGTGGTATCCGCATCGGTAAGCTCAGTTAGATTGCCAATGCCCATCATAATTTCAATATCAGGGTATTTCTTACGTAAACGATGGTAACGCACGATGGAGTCGGTCAAACCAAAATGGATAGGATCCAAAATCGCATCCGCTAAAAAAGGCTTGCCTAACTTAATACAGCCTTCAATCGCACGATACAGCGAAGGCAAGCTATGCGGCTTTGCTGGAATTAACACCGGAGTAGAAGCTACCTCCTCTGCAATCCAAAGTGTTTTCTCAGTGAGACTCAATAGATAGTCAGCACCAGCGCGCCCTGCTGCAAGCAAATCATCGGTATTTAAAGAGTCTACACTGACACTTAGCCCCTGCTGTTTAAGTGCTTGTATGCTTTCTGCTAAGTGCGGAAAAGGCACCGCAGGCAAACAGCCCAGATCAATCACATTGGCACCTTGCGCTCGGTATTGCAAAGCCTTGTGCAGAATACCTTCCACACTTAAATATGGCGCATCCACAATTTCTGCGAATATTTCAACTTGGTACTGACTTATATCAGGCGCTATGCCCTGATGCCCGAAATATTGTGGTAAATCTTTTAAGTCTACAGGGCCACGCTCAACAGGTATGCCATACTTGGCTTCCAGCATGGTTAAATCCCCTTGGCACAAACCGGGCACAATCACCTTATCCGCGTCGCCAGTTTCTTTGACCCTACGCGCTATCAAGTCAGGCGTCATCAATGCCGCTACCGAAACCCCTATCTGTTCTACACGGTACTTAAACGGCACTGTTTTAGGGTTACTTTGCACTTCATTTAGTACTTTGTTCAAACTTTTTTCGGCAAGCTTACCCGTTAAAAAAAGTAGATTTTTTGTCATACTAATCGGCGTGCGTTAGCGATTGCAAATGCTGCTGGATACAGCTGCTTAAGCTTTCCATGTCTTCTACAACACTGGTCATTTCAAACGATTTAAGTTTGGTGATATTTTCTAAATCAATCTTACGCGGATAAACCTTAACGATATTGTCACGTGGCGCTTCAGACTCCAGTTCAGGCGCAGTATCACATGCGAATACGATACTAGGCACGCGCGTTTTTCCAGCCTGCGCGTATAAATTAGTCACCAAACTATCAGAAAAGCCATACGCCATTTTTGCAATGGTATTTGAGGTTGCCGGAGCAATAACCAGCCCGTGGTATTTACCTTTATAAAACATCCCCACAGGCACACTACTGGCTGTCTTGTCTTGATAAACACGGTGCCCAGCAGCGTTTAACGCTTGCTGAAAACCGTACTGCTGAATAATTTCTGCGCCGGCACTACTTAGAAAAATATCAACATTTTCTAATGTATTCAGCATATCAATAGACTCGCGTAAATAATGACCAGAGCCTGTAATCGCCCATGCCAAACGCTGACTTTTTTTATCTATCATTTTTAAACCAAACTTGTACTAAAAAACACACTTCAGCCACACAAAGTCACACCAAGCATGCTGCCAAGCTACTAAACCTGAAACAAGGTCATAGCAGCATAAGCCGGACTGATAGCGGGCATGGCGCAAGACACTTTTAATGCCTAATTAATACCTAGGCATCAAAGCAATTACAATTAAGCAAAAGGATGCTCAATCACGATCGTTTCATCACGCTCAGGGCCTGTAGAAACGATAGCGATTGGCACACCACACAATGCCTCTAAGCGTTTTAAGTAGTTTTGTGCATTTTTAGGCAAGCCGTCCCACGTTTTAACGCCAAACGTAGTCTCTGACCAACCTGGTACAGTTTCATAAATAGGTTTACAGCCAGCAACATCGTCCGCACCGATTGGTAGCAAATCAATTTTCTTGCCGTCTAACTCATACCCTGTACAGATGTTCAGCTCTTTGATGCCGTCTAACACATCCAATTTGGTGATACATAAACCAGTTAAGCCGTTGATCATGGCAGAACGGCGCAAGGCTGCTGCATCAAACCAACCACAACGACGCTTACGTTTAGTCACAGTGCCAATCTCTTGGCCTTTATTGGACATTTGGTAGCCTGGCAGACCTTGTGTTTCGATATCCAGTTCACTTGGGAACGGGCCGCCACCTACACGTGTTGTATAAGCTTTAGTAATACCCAATACATAGTGCAGCATATTTGCACCCACGCCGGTACCGGCTGAAGCTTGACCTGCGATACAGTTGCTTGAAGTCACATAAGGATAAGTGCCGTGGTCAATATCGAGCAAGGTGCCTTGTGCGCCCTCAAACAACAGACTTTCGCCTTTAGCATTAGCCGCGTAAATTTCTGCAGAAACGTCCGCGATCATCGGTTTCAGCGCAATGGCCTGCTGCATGCTGGCATCGAATTGCTCATTAAAATCTACTGGTTTAGCATCAAGATAATTGGTTAATACGAAGTTATGGTAATCCATTACCTCGCGTAATTTTTCTGAAAAACGCTCTGGGTAAAACAAGTCGTACACACGCAAAGCACGGCGTGCCACTTTGTCCTCATAGGTTGGGCCAATGCCTTTACCTGTAGTGCCGATTTTTTTCTCTGCGCTACGTTTTGCTTCACGCGCGACGTCTACAGCCACGTGGTGGCTCATAATCAATGGACAACCTGGGCTGACTTTTAAACGATTGGTGACTTCTAAGCCGTCTTTTTCTAAAGAAGAGATTTCTTTAAGCAAATGCCCGGCATCCAATACAACGCCATTACCAATATAGCAGTTAACGCCAGCACGCACGATACCAGAAGGCACAAGGTTCAATTTATACACGCGTTGCGCATCTCCCTGACCAACCACCAATGTGTGACCAGCATTGTGACCGCCTTGAAAGCGCACCACACCTTGGGCATGATCGGTTAACCAATCAACAATTTTACCTTTGCCTTCATCGCCCCACTGCGTACCAATGACGACCACATTTTTTGCTGCTTTATTTGCCATAACGTTTTACTTTGATTAAATATTAATTTTTGGAGTAGTGAATTTGCCTAGAGCAAAATCACGTGCAACTTTTAGTTTCTTACTACATCAACCACATGCCAGCCAGAATTGTAATGCTCTAACACCTGATTACAATTTAGTTCATTTAAATCTGCATCGGCGCTATCCAAGGCTTCAATCACCACTCGGCCTTCGTTGCGTAGGCTTGCGATTTTATTAGCAAGCGCCGGGTCCGCCGACACTGGGGCATAAATTGCCATATTAGATTGCGCTGGGGGTAAAGCACTCACCACACCGCGCAAATCAAGACTAAATCCTGTAGCCGGACGCGCACGGCCGAAAGACTGACCAACCTCATCATAACGACCACCTAATGCCAACGGCCCTTTGTAACATTTGGCATAGGCCGCAAATACAATACCGCTATGGTAATGGTAACCACGCAATTCACTTAAATCGAAACTGACGCTAGCACCCAATTGATCAATCGCACTACTTACTTGCTGCAAGCTTTCCAATGCCTTTTTAATTGCAGGTGTCGCCGGCAACACCTGGGATGCTTTGGCTAGAATTGATTGATCACCATTTAGCTCGGTTAAATGCAACAACGCCTCACGCGTTGCATGATCCAGTGCTTTAGTTAATGCTGCAACAGCCGGTTGGTCTTTGCTTTGTAAAGCCGCATACAAATCCTGCTCTAACTGCGCATCAACATTGCTAGTTTCTATTAAACTACCGAAGACATTTACGTGACTAAAATCTAGATGGATTTCATCAATACCAATCGCTTGCAATGCTTTAATCAATAAACGTTGAATCTCGATATCGCTCTCAATGCCAGCATGGCCATACAACTCAGCGCCAATTTGCAAAGGCTCACGTGTTAACGCCAATCCATCTGGCTTAGTGCGCAACACACTGCCGGCATAACATAAGCGCGTCACACCTTGATGATTCAACAAGTGTGCGTCGATTCTGGCTGCCTGTGGTGTCATGTCCGCACGCACCCCCATCAACCTGCCGGTTAACTGGTCAACCACTTTAAACGTAGCTAAATCCAAATCATGCCCAGCACCGGTAATCAGGGACTCCATATACTCCAACATGGGTGGAATTACATACTGATAACCATGCACTTTAAATAAGTCTAGTAATTTGCGGCGCAAGACCTCAATACGCAAAGCCTCGGCAGGTAACACATCTTCAATATATTCAGGCAACAACCAATTACGCATATTTATCAATCATTTACTTAACAAAATTAAGAGCAATCCGCCTACAATGGATATCAAACCAACGAAGCGGAGTTGCCCATCTTTTAATGCCACCATCTTTAAAAACGTTTCACGCCAGGCACGGGGCATGAGCAAAGGCAGCAAACCCTCAAGCACCAGCATTAAACCTAAAGCAGTTAACACATAGTCACGCACCACAACGGATTATTTTCTGTTAGGGCTGCGCATGTATTTAAAGAAATCTGAATTTGGATCCAGCACCATTACGTCACTCTTGCTCTTGAAGCTATTTTTATAAGCTTCTTGGCTACGATAAAACGCATAGAACTCTGGGTTGCGGCTATAAGACTGATTATAAATCTCACCCGCTTTTGCATCACCTTCACCCTTGGTTTTTTGCGCCTCACTGTAAGCCTCAGCAATAATCACTTCGCGCTGCTTATCTGCGTCTGCACGAATTTTTTCTGAAGCCGCTGCACCCTCTGAGCGCAATTGATTTGCTAAGCGTTTACGCTCTGCAATCATACGGTCAAACACAGACTTACTGATTTCCTCTGCATAATCAACACGTTTTAGGCGCACATCCACCACCGCAATACCCATTTGGCGCGCTTCAGTATCAGCAGTCTTACGCAAGTTATCCATCACTGCGCCACGTTCACCGGCAATCACGTCACGTACGGTACGTTTACCAAACTCGGTACGCAACACCGCATTCACCACTTTAGATAACCTATCCTCCGCAGCGGCTTCACCACCTTCTTTAATCGACACATAGTATTTTACTGGGTCAATAATGCGCCATTTAACGAAAGAGTCCACCATCATGTATTTGTTTTCGCTGGTAATAAACTTAGCAGGCTGTTCCCAGTCCAGTGTCAAAATACGGTTGTCAAAGTACTTAAGGTTATCCACGAATGGCATTTTAAAGTACAGGCCAGGCTCTTTCTTCACAGAAACAATCTCACCTAATCTTTGTACCACTACATACTGAGTTTGTTTCACCGTGAACGCAGAAGCTGATAGCAACATTAAGCCAATAATTCCTACGAAAATAATATTTTTTGCCTTGTTCATTATTTTTCCTTATCTACTTTCTCTGTCACGGCTGCGAAAAGCTTCTCTCGAGCGATCGGTAGTAGCGGCGGATGAATCAAACGCTGCATCGGATCCAGTTTGCGGATTTAATGACGGTGCAGGTTGCGGTGTACCAGCTGATGCGCCAGTTGCATTAATTAATTTATCCAGCGGCAAATACAACAAGCTGTTACCTGCTTTTTGATCAACAATCACTTTGCTGGTGGTAGATAAAATCTGCTCTTGTGCGTCAAGGTATAGACGCTGGCGTGTCACTTCTGGCGCGTTATTGTACTGCGCTAGAATTTGGTCAAAGCGGCTGGCATTACCCCTTGCTTCACTTTCAACTTTTAATTTATAACCAGCTGCCTCTGATAATAGCCGTGAAGCCGTACCACGTGCTTTTGGAATCACGTCATTAGCATAGGCTTGGCCTTCATTGATTTGGCGCTGATTATCTTGGTTAGCGCGGTTAACGTCTTCAAACGCCTCTTGCACTTGCTCTGGTGGCTGTGCGCTTTGTAGCGATACGCTAATAATTTTCACGCCAGTTTTATAGCTATCTAAAATCACCTGCATGCGCTCAGACGTATCCGCCAAGCCTTTTTGCAGTAAATCATCCAACTTATTCTTACCAACCACTTCACGGATTGCTGACTCAGCCGCTGACATCACTGCAGTGTCAGTAGAACGGTTATTGAATAAATAATATTTAGCGTTGTTCAGGTTGTATTGCACTGCAAACTGCAGATCAATAATATTCTCATCTTCTGTAAGCATTAAGGCTTCTTTAGGCAGTTTAGTTTTACCACCGCCAGAACCTTCTGCACTACTTCTATAGCCGACTTCCAGCCTACGCACTTGCTCCATATTTACAACTTCTACCGTTTCGATCGGGTACGGTAAATGCCAGCGTGGGCCAGGCTCAGTGGTTTCATCCAAGGCCTTACCAAAACGCATCACCACGCCTGTAGAACCTTGATCTACAATGTAAAATCCAGAACCAAGCCAAATTAAAAACACCAAACCCATGATTGGTAGCAATGGCAAATTAATCTCACCAGATGATGGACGTCTTGGCTGAGAGTTAGAGTGATTGCCGCCATTTTTGCCAAACATGGCATTAATTTTTCGGCTTAGATCACGCATCACCTCATCCAGATCAGGCGGCCCTTCATTATTTTGCTGTCTCCAACCAGGGAATTTAATCATTCATCACTCCAACACTAAAAATTGAATTACTTTAAATCTTGATTCAGGCAATGTAACGATTAGAAATCAAGCACATCAAACTTTTATACTTCGCAATTTAATTGCACTTATCTAACCGCGCTTAAAATTAAACCGTACTTAAATTTAATTGAATCTAAATACACCTCTTAAATAAAAGCGCTCTCTTCTGTACTTTGTTTTTGTACGTACTGATAGTGTTCTGCCATCGCCGCTCTCAGAAAATCAAGTCCTTCACCTGTTTTTGCCGATACATGCAAGCTCGTAATTCTACCATATTCATCACGACCAATCGCAGGCTCAAGACCCACGCGGTCTATTTGGTTATACACTAGAATCTGCGGTACTTCTGAGGCGCCGATTTCATGCAGTACTTTATTCACTTGTGCAATCTGTTCGTCACGATTGGTGCTGGCCGTATCCACTATATGCAATAGCAGGTCAGCCTGCACAGCCTCTTCCAACGTGGCACCAAACGCTTCTACCAGTGCATGCGGCAAGTGCTTAATAAACCCCACTGTATCGGAAAGCACTACCGAGCCACAGCCTTCAATATAAATCTTATGCGTAGTTGTATCTAACGTTGCAAATAACTGGTCAGCTGCATAGATATTCGCTTTTGTCAGCCGATTAAAAATCGTAGATTTACCGGCATTGGTATAGCCCACCAGCGACACCGTCATCACGTTAGAACGCTTGCGTGCCCTACGCTGCATACCACGCTGCGCTTTTAACTTGAGTAACTTCTCGCGTAGCTGCTTTACGCGCACACGCAACATACGCCTATCCAGTTCGAGCTGCGTTTCACCAGGACCGCCTCGCACACCGATACCGCCTTTTTGACGTTCCAAGTGGGTCCAGCCACGCACCAAACGTGTAGACAAATGTTCAAGCTGAGCCAACTCAACCTGCAGCTTACCCTCGTGCGTCTGCGCACGCTGGCTAAATATATCCAGAATCAAGCCCGTTCTATCCACCACGCGTGCCTGTAACAGCCGTTCAAGATTACGCTGCTGCGATGGTGTTAAATCGTGATTAAAGACGGCAACATGAGATTCCGTCGCCTGCATCATCTGCGCCAACTCATCAGCCTTACCACTGCCAATAAATAGCTTAGCGTCCGGGACAGACCGCTTACCCTCCACCTTACCCAGCACAGCCAAACCCGCACTCAAGCTTAATTGGCGAAGCTCTTCCAAACTTTCTTGGTAATCATTTTCGCCAAAATCCACACTTACCAATATAGCGGCATCACCGCCACTTGGCCTTTCAAACAAATCTTTCAACGCTTAATCATCACCTTCAGACACATTAATATTCACTGCACGCGCCGGCACTATTGTTGAAATAGCATGCTTATACACCATTTGCGTTACAGTATTTTTGAGCAGTATCACGTACTGATCAAACGAATCCACCTGCCCTTGCAATTTGATACCATTCACGAGATAAATAGATACAGCTACATGTTCTTTGCGTAGTGCGTTGAGAAATGGGTCTTGTAACATTTGCCCTTTTTGATTCATGATGTCTCCTATTGTTTGGAGTTAAATAAAGTTGACTGCCTGACGCTTATACAGCCACATACAAATATCTTACTCTCGTTAAGATATAGAACAACCAAATTCGTTCTTTAATTAAAATTAAAATTTAACTTCGTTCATTCGCGCAATTACTTCATCTCTACCCAGCAACACCATCACCTGATCAATGCTTGGCGATTGCGCAATACCAGTCAACATCACGCGTAATGGCATTGCTACTTTCGGGAACTTCAACTGAAACTCTGTTACCACATCATTTAATACATGATGAATAGCCTCAGCCTGCCACTCAACCGTAGCTAGGGCTTGCGTCAACTTCAACATCGCCGGTTTAATTTCAGCCGTTAAGTGCTTTTCCGCAGCCGCTTGGTCAATCACTGGCTTTTGGTAAAAATAGGCAATGCTGCTAGCAAGCTCATTCAAAGTATGTGCACGTTCTCTGTACAAATCAATCACCGCTGCTAGATTAGGCATGACCGTTACTTGCACACCCAGCTTAGCAAGACGCTTAGTCTGATCATTCACCAAATAGCTTGAATCTGCTTGCTTAATGTAATGTGCATTCAACCAGCGGAGCTTCTCAGTGTTAAATTGTGCAGCAGATGGCGTAATGTGGTCTAAATCAAACCACTCACAGAACTGCTGCATACTGAAAATTTCTTCATCACCATGACTCCAGCCTAAGCGCGCCAAATAGTTCAACACCGCTTCAGGTAGGTAACCATCTTCATCATATTGCATCACACTCACTGCACCATGACGCTTAGATAACTTCTGACCATCATCGCCTAAAATCATAGACAAGTGCGCGTATTGCGGAATCGTTGCGCCTAGCGCCATCAGCATATTGATTTGGCGCGGGGTATTATTCACATGATCATCGCCTCGTATCACTTGCGTGATGCCCATTTCCCAATCATCTACCACCACACAGAAATTGTAAGTAGGCGTACCGTCGGCACGTGCAATGATTAAATCATCCAGCTCCTGATTGGCAATACTGATTTCGCCTTTAACCAAATCATTCCATACCACATTGCCATCTTTAGGGTTCTTGAAGCGAATAACCGGCGGAATACCTTGAGGCGGATTTGGCAGCACTTTGCCGTCTTCCGGGCGCCAGCGGCCATCGTAGCGCGGCTTAACCCCTTGCTGCATTTGTGCTTCACGTAGGGCATCCAGTTCTTCTTTACTGCAATAGCAATAGTACGCACTACCTTGCGCCAACATAGTTTGAATCACTTCTTTGTAGCGATCCATACGCCGCATCTGATAAAACGGCCCCTCATCGTGATGCAAGCCCAACCATTCCATTCCATCCAGAATAGCCTGCACAGCTTCAGGTGTGCTGCGGGCAACGTCAGTATCCTCGATGCGTAGAATAAAGTCACCTTGGTGCTTTTTAGCAAAGGCCCATGAGAACAAAGCGGTACGTGCACCACCTATATGGAGAAAGCCGGTTGGACTGGGAGCAAAACGTGTGCGAACTGTCATATCTGTTGAATTTTTTACTATCTATATTATTAGGCGTACATTTTATCACGCCAGCATAAACTCTAAAAAATTAAAAATAGTATTAATAAGCAATATCTATACACCATATGTAACGGCGCGGTGACGGGCTAGGTTGCGATTGGGTTTTGGCTTAAAATATCAACCTGGCATACTACTTGCTTTTCATACTATACCTAGTGAAAGAATTTAGCTAAAAATGGCATTTCTCCAAAACCTGTTCAAAAATGTAGCCGCACCTAAGATGAAATCATCTATGGCGTGGATGCATCAACTCAAAGGCATGGATGATCTCTCTGCCATTGAATTCGCGACAGTAAAATTAGGGGATGAGTTTAAAACGAATGCATTTAGTGACCCGACTCACCTGCAAGCGCTATTCAGTATCGACGAAAATACACACATCACTGTCGAAAGAATCACAACGCATTTCATTCACATTGAGCATATCAGCGCGGAGTTTGAAGAACGTGTAACTAACGCTGTCTTTTTTTACCACCGCCAGCTTTTCTTGATTTACTATGCGCTGATTGACCATTTCTCCGATCAATACCAAAATCATCTTCATATTTTTCTAGCGCGTGCCATGAGAAATGCCACGCAAATGATCAAATGGCGCTATTACATCTACCAAAGCGCACCAGCTAATGTATGGACACAGATATCCCAACTATATTTATTAGCCGAGAAACGGTCACTATTAAATGCAAAAATCCAACCCTATGCCGACTTGGAGCCTATCTCAGTGTCCAATGCTTATATTCATGTATGCATGCTAGGTACACTAGAAAGCTTGAGTTTGAAATGTGAGCAAATTGAATTTGTGAGCAAAATGCTATCAGCCTGGACCGGAAAAACCACCGTTGACAGCGTGTTTGATGAGAGTCAACATTTGTTTTATGTTGACACCACTGCCAACAAACCGGCTAAACGTATCCGCACGTTTAAACCAGCCAGTACCTATCGTTACTGGAACCTTGACAGTGTTATTTCCAAAATACAACTCTGCACTTCATTGATTGAGTTCAATATCTCCCCCAAACAACCCTTTATGAAAGAGTTGATTTCACACAGAGATGCTTCCACCACTTTTGATGTACTCAATACCGAATGGTCTCGTCTTGACTACAATCGTCAACGCAGATTAGAAGAGCGAAGCAAAAATGTATCTCAAGCAACTACCAGCTTAGGCTTCAAAGAGGTATGCGAGCAAATCAAGCAATATGAGAACATCAAGATGCAACGCGGTGAGCGTGGCTATCAGGGTGAAAAATCATTTGAAGAGAGATTAGCGACGCACAATATCAATCGCAGTGAGCCTAATATCATTCACATGAACATAAGTGCTGATCACTCCAGCATAATTGATCAATCCAGCAAGGGATTGGGCCTGCACGTCAGCAGACATCCTCATGAAGTAGCGACCGGCATGTTAATCGGCATTTCTACTAAAGAGCTAAGAAACAATACCAAATTAGGGATTATCAAGAATATACGGCCAATTGCACAGGGAGAGCTGCACCTAGGGATTGAACTACTTAGCAATATCGGATTTTACTCTCAAGCAGAAAACATAAGTCTAAGAACACCTAAAGTCGCCATATCAATAGGAAGTAATGAAAATAAAGAAAATTATTTTGCCAATACAGTATTTGCCAACACTACCAGCTTTTTAGACAGTAGTTTTGGCACAGACCCAAGTAACTTCATGTGCCTATACTTACCTAAAGAGCAATCACTGTCCAGACAAGAAACACTGATTATTCCTAAGCTGCAATACAATAAAAACGACATTTTCAAAGTGCTGATCTTAGGTGAAGAAATATTAGTCAGATTCACTAAGTCGTTTGAGCGCCACGGTAACTGGGTGCGTGTCACGTTTACCACAGATCTTAATCGGTAAATATCACACACCCATTACGTTATCGCTATGGCATAGGCTGTGCTTGCCAGCCGCCGCCCAACACTTTAAATAAGTCTACCGTTGCAATCAACCTAGCCTGACGCGCCTGCACAAAGGCTAGACTCGCATCGTTATAGGTACGCTGCGCATCCAACACCTCAATATAAGCTGAGTAGCCTGACTGGTATCTATTTTCTGACAAAGTCAGCATTTTTTGCGCCGAAGTCTGGCTAATCAACAATGATTGCTCGCGCTCGGTTTGCTGACGTAAGCTGATCAATGCATCATTCACCTCGGTAAATGCAGTTTGAATCGTACGCTCATAAGTGGCAAGCGTCTTTTTCTGTTTAGCTGCTTCCTGGTCTACTCTCGCATTGAGTCTGCCACCATTAAAGATAGGCAAACTCAAACCCAGCCCACCAGTCCAAATACGTGCTGCTGAACTTAAGATATCTTTCAATTCCAAGCTTTCGCCACCCCAGTTTGCAGTGAGTGAAATGCTTGGGTATAAGGCTGCTTTTGCCACAGCAATATTAGCATTGGCTGCAACCATCTGCTGCTCAGCCTGACGTACATCAGGACGCGACTCCAGTAAACTTGAAGGCAAACCTAGTGGCGGCACAGGTGGAATCGGCAGTGCCATAATATCGGCTTTGGTCTGTCCTAAGCCACGCACAGCCAAATCTAGATCTCCAGTTAACAATGCCAGTTGGTTCAAACTCAAAGACTGCAGGCGTTTTAAATCCGCAATCTGCGCACGCAAATTGGTATTGGCAACCTCGGCCTGATGCACATCTAATGCCGATACAATGCCACCTTCCAAGCGACGCTTGGTAAGCGCCAAACTAGCATCGCGGCTAACCAGGTTTTGTTCGGCAATCTGGATTTGTTTTTCCAAACTACGCAAGGTCAAATACTGACTAGCCACCAAACCGGTAAGTGATAGTGTCACCGTATCTTTCGCATAGCGACTGGATAAAGCAGATGCGCGAGCTGACTCTTTCGCACGACCCAGCTTACCCCAGAAATCCAGCTCAAAAGTAGTCCCCAACTTAATATTAAAATTATTACGTGGGTTGGCTGAAAACACAGGGAAAGCACCAGCTTCGGTTACACGCGAACGTGTACCTGCTCCATCCAGATTAACCGAAGGAATCAAGAAGGTACCGGCCTCCTTCATCACTGCATCCGCTTGCTCTATGTTAGCTACCGCTGCCTTGATATCCGTATTATGCTTTAACGCATTCGCAATCAACGTGTTAAGAGTTTCGTCCTGATACAGCGTCCACCAGTCATTTGCAATCTGGTTTTGCGCTGCATTTTGACTCAGTTCAACATAACGATCCGGCGTCGCTACCTGCGGCCTTAGATAGTCAGGCCAAACCATGCTCTGGCAACCTGTCAGTACCAAGCTACCTACAAGATAAAAAACTGGCTTGATTAAATATTTATTTTTATGTTGTTTCATACCGTACCTTTATTCTCAGCATCTACTGAAGTTGCAACTACTGGACCATCGTCCGGCACTTCATGGTGTTTTCTATGTACATTTTTATTACTCAACCATGTAAAAAAGAGTGGGATAAAAATCGTCGCAACAAAAGTCGCTAATAACATACCGCCAAATACACCTGTACCCATTGAGCGTCTAGCTGCTGCACCTGCACCTGTTGCAATCACCAATGGCACAATACCCAACACAAACGCCATTGAAGTCATCACAATCGGTCTAAAACGCAACCTTGCAGCTTCAAGAGCAGCTTCTGCAATCGGTAGCCCCTCCTCCATCAACTGGCTTGCAAACTCTACGATTAGAATCGCATTTTTTGCCGCCAAACCAACCAGCGTAATCAAGCCGATCTGGAAGTAAATATCATTTGGCATCCCTCTGAACAGCACAGCGATCAACGCACCAGCCAAGGCGAAAGGTACCGCCATAATCACGGCCAACGGTAAAGCCCATGTTTCAAACTGCGCAGCCAAGATCAAGAACACCATGATAATGGCAAAACCGAACGCCAGGATTGCAGCAGAACCTGTGCGCTTTTCTTGATACGCTTGTCCGGTCCATGCAATCTGGTAGCCATCAGGCAAGTTTTGTGCGGCAATCTTCTCCACCATCTTAATGGCGTCACCTGAGCTCACGCCGGCTGCACCTTTACCTAGCACCTTAGCTGAAAGCAAACCGTTGTAGCGCTCTAATTGCTCAGCACCCACAATATCACTCACCTTGCTCAATGCTGATAATGGCACCATCAGGCCTTTATCCGAACGTACATAAACCTTGCCTAAATCTTCTGCTTTAGTACGGTACTCGGCTTCAGCTTGTAATTGCACACGATAAGTACGGCCAGATTTATTAAAGTCATTCACGTACAACGAGCCCATGGTGCTTTGCAATGTATCGTAAATGCTGGATACAGGCACCCCTTGTGAGAGGGCCTTAGCTTCATCCACCTCTAAGAACAACTGTGGCACAGTTGGTCGGAAGAAGGTGTTGATTTCAGTTAATTTAGGCTCTTTCTTCATCGCCTCAATCAGGTTATTTACCACCGCAGACAAGCGTGCAGGATCAGAATCACCACGTGTTTGCACATACAGCTCAAAACCACCTGAGCTACCCAAACCACGAATCGCTGGCGGGTTAAATGCAATCGCCATACCATCTGGTTGTTGCATACCAATACCAAACAGTTTTTTCACGATATCGTCTGCTGTAGTTTTACGCTCTGACCAATCTGTCAAACGCACAAACATGGTCGCTGCACTGGTTTTATTACCGCCACCAATCAAGTCAAACCCATTTACAGCAAACTCGTGTGCTACCGCAGGGTCTTGTGCGATCGCAGCGCGCACGCTTTCTGTGGTCTTACTTGTACGGCTCAAGGTTGCACCATCCGGCATAATCACCGCAGAAATCACGTAACCTTGATCTTCTGGTGGTACAAAACTGCCAGGAATCACTCGCAACAACACAACCACGATGGCAATAATTGCTGCAAACACAAAGGTACCGATAATTCTATGATGCAAGGTCAAATTAACCACGGCTGTATATACATGCGTGATACGCACAAACATACGGTTAAACGCTTTAAAGAATGCAGATTCGCCGTGTGTTTTCTTTAATAATATTGCGCACAGCGCTGGCGTCAGAGTTAAGGCAACAATGCCTGAGATCACCACAGCCACTGCAACGGTTACCGCAAACTGCTTGTACATTTCACCAGCGATACCGCCCAAGAATGCCACTGGCACGAACACTGCACAAAGTACTAGCACAATCGCCACCACAGCGGCAGACACTTGCTCCATAGATTTCACCGCTGCTTTAATTGCAGACAGCTTCTCTTCTTCCATCAAGCGCTCTACGTTCTCCAACACCACGATAGCATCGTCCACCACGATACCGATAGAAAGCACCATCGCAAATAAGGTAAGCGTATTAATAGAGAAGCCAAATATCCATAAACCTGCAAACGTACCAATTAAGGAAATAGGCACTGCAATCATAGGAATCAATGTCGCACGGAAGCTTTGCAAGAACAAGAACACCACAAGCACCACAAGCACCATGGCTTCGCCTAGTGTTTTCAACACCTCTTCAATAGAAGCCTTCACAAAGTCACTAGTATCATAGGGCACTTCCCAATCAACACCTTCTGGGAAACGCGCTTTCAGCTCAGTCATTTTTGCTTTAACTGCAGCTGCTGTATCCAGCGCATTGGCACCTGTTTGCAAGAAAATAGGAATACCTACACCAGGCGTACCATCCAATGCTGTACGCACGTTATAGCTTTGTGAACCTAACTCAATACGTGCAACGTCTTTTAAATGCAGCACACCACGCTGACCATCAGCACGAATAATGATATTGCCGAACTCTGACGAATCAATTAAGCGGCCTTTAGCCGTTACTGTGTAAACCAATTGCTGATCAGATGGCGCTGGGTCTTGGCCAATCTTACCTGCTGCATATTGTGCATTCTGTGCACGAATCGCATTGGCAATATCCGTGGTAGTTACCCCTAATTGCGCCATACGGTCAGGGCGTAACCAAATACGCATAGAGTAATCTTGCGCACCAAAAATAACAGAGTCGCCTACACCCTTAATACGCTTGATTTCATCCAGCACATTCAATGTAGCGTAATTGCTCAAAAATAGCGTGTCATACTTTTTCTGCTTGTCTGTCAGCATCACCACCAACAAAATATCGTTGGAGCGCTTTTGCACAACCAAGCCGGTACGCCTCACTTCATCTGGTAAGCGTGGCAAAGCAATATTGACGCGGTTACTTACGTTAAATGTAGCCTGGTCAACATTGGTGCCTACTTCAAACGTAGCAGTAATGGTTAAAGTACCGCTGGAGTCTGCACTAGAGTTGAAGTACAGCAAGCCTTCAACGCCGCTCAGTTGCTCCTCAATTGGCGCAGCCACTGTTTTTGAAAGCGTATCAGCACTTGCACCAGGGTAAGTTGCTGTGATTAATACGGTAGGTGGCGCAATTTGCGGGTACTGTGCAATCGGTAATTTAAAGGCGGCAGCTAAGCCCGCCAACACGATAATGATAGACAGTACACTCGCAAAAATAGGCCGTGTAATAAAAAATTTACTCATAAGGGTTCTCGATTAAGCCTGACGATTTAGCATAAGGTGATGAATTTATTTTGCTGATTCATTTTTTGCTGGCGCCGCACCGGCAACAGCCTCACCTGCAGGATGCGGTGCTACAACCGCACCAGGGCGTAGCTTGATGATATTGTCGGTAATTACTTTATCACCGGTCTCCAAGCCACTTAATATCACCCAGTTTTTACCAACCCAATTACCTACAACTACAGGCTTAACCGTCACTTCATTTTTCTCATTGGCTACATACACAAACTTGCCCTGATCACTATTGAGCACTGAAGTTTGCGGCACAACAAACACGCCGTCTTTTTGCCCAGTAACCACTCTCACTCTGGCGAATTGGCCAGGTAACAAGCGTTTATCTGCATTATCAAAAGTTGCGCGTAATTGCTGCGTACCTAATTGCGGATCAATACCGCTTGCAGCAAAGTTGAGCTGGCCTGATTTTGCATATTCCTCACCGC
The DNA here is from genome assembly GCF_000023705.1 of Methylotenera mobilis JLW8. Lineage (NCBI taxonomy): Bacteria > Pseudomonadati > Pseudomonadota > Betaproteobacteria > Nitrosomonadales > Methylophilaceae > Methylotenera > Methylotenera mobilis. The sequence continues at coordinate 961,805 of NC_012968.1, read as the reverse complement.
TAGGCAGTACCAATCTGACTTCTTTTACGCTTTTTTGCGTTAATGGGCCGCCTAACTGTGCCAACTCAGCATCAGACAAACTAAAGCGCACCCAAATTGGGCTGATTTGGCTGACTGTGCTCAACAAACTAGTGTTAGCAGCTACCAAAGCACCTTCAGATAATTGGAATCTACCAGCAACGCCAGACAATGGCGATGTCACAGTGGTATAAGATAAATTCAACTCAGCTTCGCGTACCGCAGCTTCATATTGTGCCAAGCTAGCTGTAGCTAAGGCATTATCAGAATTAGCATTATCTGCTTCACGCTGACTGACAGATTGCGTAGCAACCAATGTCTGTAAACGTTGCGCCTCACGCTTTGCTTGCTCGAAGCGTGCTTTTTGTTGCGCCAATTGTGCTTTGGCATTAGCCAATGCAATTTGATAAGGCACAGGGTCGATTAAAAACATTGCCTGACCAGCCTTAATTGGCTCGCCTTCCTCAAACAGTTTTTTAAGCAGAATACCGCCAACACGTGGTCTGATTTCCACTTCTTTTGCACCTTCAGTTTGCGCCACTGCTTCTGCACTTAGCGGCACACTACCTGGCGCCATTGTAATGACGCTTACCGGCATAGGCGGCATGGCACCTTGCGCCTGGCCACCATTTTCTTGCTTACTACAAGCGGCCAGCATAGACCCAACCAAGACGCCAATCAGCGCCAACATCATGCCTGATGCCATCAAGGTTCGTTTCGCATGCGCAGCCTGTGCGCTAATCGACTGTATTTGAATATGCTGCTGATTCTGACTTGCGGTCTTATGTGCCATTGAAAACTCCACGATTGTTTTATAACTAACTAATTATTCTACATTTTTATTAAAAATAGAAGGCATCTGCTATTGCTTACATACAGATTTGTATGTATATTATATACAAACATGCATGTATGTAAATAGCAATTGATTTAAAATATGCACGATTAAAGCTTTAACTATAGTTATATCAGTGAGATTAATATGGTCAGAAAAACCAAAGAAGATGCAGAACTTACCCGCCAAAAGATTGTGGACGCGGCGCGCACGGTGTTTTTAGCGCGCGGGGTAAGCCGATCAACCTTGGAGCATATTGCCTCACAGGCCGAGGTAACGCGTGGTGCCGTTTACTGGCACTTTAAAAACAAAACAGAAATCTTTCACGCCATCCGCGAGCAAGTGTTTTTACCACTGATAGACCGCATGGATGACACATTGGCAATTTCTGCCGATAACTCACAAAACCCGTTAGATCAAATTGAAGCCAGTATGTGCAGTACTATACAGGCACTAAATGACAATATTGAGATGCGTGAGATTTACGAAATCATGATGATTAAATGCGAATATGTAGATGAATTTGCATTGGTACTGCATCAAATCATGAACAACTGCTCTAGCCTAGTAGAAAAAATTGAAGCAACTTACGCACGCGCACAGTCGCAAAATCTGTTAGCCAGTTCAATTACCCCGGGCGCACTCGCCCTAGACACGCACTTATTTTTTGGTGGGTTGCTGCATATGTGGGTGAAAGATGCCGATGGTAGTAAGTTTAGATATCAAGCCATAGACCTGATCAAGTCACACATCAAATTACGTAGAAAGTAGATAATAAATCTTGTAGATCAGTTATTGTAGAGATACCATACGCAGATATTACGCGCTGGAGGCATTGTGGCTATTTATACTGGGGAAATTTACGGTAAACAAACCGCAAGCAAGTTTGTAATGTACAACGTGATAAAAGTAAGCAAGCAAGTTGTTACCCTGCAAAATATCGACAACCCACTGAGCCTGTTTGAAACAACCGAACAAAAACTAAACGCATCAGGCTATATCCGCGTTAGCCAAACCCCATTCATCGATTTAGAATCAACCACACCAAAACGTAGAAAAGCAGCTAAGAAACCAACACGCTGCCCACTTACTTTAGACTTTTTAGAAGATCGGGCAGACAGTGAACGTCCTGCACCAATCATGCAGGACTTGTTTAGTTAACAACCTTTTTAACTAGCAATATTTTTAATTAGCAGCTAACTAACTTAGCTGCGTGGCGGATGATTAGCTACGTGGTGGGCCACCGCGTAAATCGTGACCATCCGCGCTGTAAATCTCTACTTCTACAAAGTCACCTGGGTTTAAGCCCTCTGCATCTTCAAGGTAAACCACTCCGTCAATCTCTGGTGCATCCGCTTTGGTACGGCCAATCGCCTCGACGTTACCTTCAACGTCTGTTACGATTTCATCGACTAGTACGGTTTGAATGCTGCCAATCTTGGCATGTACTTTAGCAGCACTGATACGCTCCTGCACTTCCATAAAGCGGCTTAAACGCTCTTGCTTCACTTCTTCTGGCACTTGATCCGGCAAGGCATTAGCCGCTGCACCGTCTACCGCAGAGTAAGCAAAACAGCCTACTCTGTCTAACTGTGCCTCTTCCATAAAGTCCAGCAGTTGCTTAAAGTCATCTTCAGTTTCACCAGGGAAACCAGCAATAAACGTACTGCGAATCGTAATATCTGGGCAGATGTCACGCCAAGCTTTAATACGTGCTAAGTTATTTTCACTGCTTGCCGGACGCTTCATCGCTTTTAAGATACGTGGGCTAGCATGCTGAAATGGCACATCCAAATAAGGAAGAATCAAGCCATCAGCCATCAATGGAATCACTTCATCCACATGTGGATATGGGTAAACATAGTGTAGCCGTGTCCAAACACCAAGCTCACTTAACGCTTGCGTTAATTCCGTCATACGGGTTTTAACCGGGCGGCCATTCCAGAAGCCTGGGCGATACTTAACATCAACACCATAAGCTGAGGTGTCTTGTGAAATCACCAAAATCTCGCTCACACCAGCATTTACCAAATTTTCAGCCTCATTCAGCACTTCGCCGATTGGGCGGCTGACTAAATCACCACGCATGCTAGGAATAATACAGAAACTGCAGCGGTGGTTACAGCCTTCTGAAATCTTAAGGTAAGCATAATGCTTAGGTGTCAACCTTACCCCTTGCGGCGGTACTAAATCGATAAATGGCTCATGCGGTTTAGGCAGGTTTGCATGCACGGCGGTCATCACTTCTTCTAACGCATGCGGGCCGGTCACCGCCAATACACTAGGATGCGCAGCTTCTACCACGCCCTTTTTGGCGCCCAAACAACCGGTTACAATCACTTTTCCGTTTTTGTTAATCGCTTCACCAATGGCGTCCAAAGACTCCTCAACCGCGCTGTCAATAAAACCACAGGTGTTCACCACCACTAAATCTGCTTCACCATAGCTGCCAGAAATTTCGTAGCCTTCTGCCCGCAATTGGGTGAGAATACGCTCTGCGTCTGAGCCAGCTTTAGGGCAGCCTAGCGATACAAAGCCTACTTTAGGCGTGGAGTTTTTGCTTGTAGTACTCATTGTCATAAAAACCTATAAATCTTAAAAATTAATTCAAATGTATATTATTGCAATTGCTTGGATGTATGTTGTGGTGCTTATGGCAGCCACTGAAAAATCAATCACCGCGGGCTTACTCACCTTTGTCTTTTACGGCTTACTGCCCTGCGCCCTGCTACTGTGGTTGCTCGGCGTTAAACATCGCCGCCACCAGCACAACAAACAATTAGTGGATGAAGTAACCCATCAAGAAGATGCTACCGACGCCAAAAGCGATGAGTAGCACCTGACTGATGGTTGCCTTTAATTCTGTGCGCTTATGCAAACTAGGAATCAAATCCGCCACCGCCACATACAGCATACTGGCTGCTGCCAAGCCTAAAATATAGGGCACCCAACCCATCACATATTGCAAAGCATAATAAGCAATCAGTCCGCCAACCAAGGTGGCCAAGCTAGACACTAAATTAAACACCAGCGCCTTCTTTTTACTATATCCTGAGTGCAGCAAGATTAAAAAGTCACCTACTTCTTGCGGGATTTCGTGCGAAATAATGGCCAGTGCCGTTACCACGCCCAATTTCACATCCACTAAAAATGCTGCCGCAATTAAAACGCCATCCACAAAGTTATGAAAAGTATCTCCTATCATAATCATCATGCCACTGCGCCCGCTATCATGATGATGCGTATGCGCATGACTATGCACCTGCGTTAGTGATGGTGCCTTGGCTGCTGTTACCGCTTTATACTTGGTTTCGCCTGGCGTACCAGCCTGCGGATGCGTTAATGGGCAATCTTCTTCAGTGTGAATCGCGTGTACTTCACAGTGATCACCATGGCAGTGTCGCCATATCACTAATTTCTCAAGTACAAAGAACAATAACAACCCGAATAACAGGGTGATAGAAACGCTCTCTATACTACTCGCTTCACTAAAAGCATGGGGTAGAATTTCTAAAAACACTGCACCTAACATCGCACCTATGGCGTAGCTAACCAGCATAGGAATCCATGCAGTGCGAAGATTGAGTGCAAACAATGCTGCCAAAGATACGCTCAACACCCCGCCAGTAAAGCTAGCGAGAATAATCCATGCAAGAATAGGTAACTCGGGAATTGTCATGCAACACTTTTAGGCAATAATTTAAAGGGCGTTATTATAACTGAGCAACCGTCACATCTCTAATTTGATTCCAACCAAATCATGCTTGCCATACGTCCGGTGACGTTATCGCGCCTGAATGAGAAAAAGCGCGCTTGATCGGTGTAGGTGCAAAAGTCTTCATTCACGCCAGCGCCATAGATTGCGCTCACACCAATACGGTTAAGGCGCTGCTGTGCGATCAAGTATAAGTTACCTAGCCATTTATCGCCGGATGCTGATGACTCCAGCAACTTAAACGCCTGAGCCGCATGGCTATCTTTTTCTATAAACTGCGCACGTACATCCCCGCCCACTTCAAAGGCATTAGGGCCGATGGCCGGACCTAACCACACCAACACCTCGCTAGGCGGCACTTGCATTTTTTGCACGGCAGCTTCTATCACGCCATCACACAGACCTCGCCAGCCAGCATGCACTGCAGCCACTACCTTACCCTGCTTATCGCAAAGCAACACTGGTAGGCAATCGGCTGTCATGGTGACACACACAACATTGGCTTTAGTCGTAAACGAAGCATCTGCATTTTGCAGGCAAGTGCTAGTGGCGGCATCAATCACATCGGTTCCGTGCACCTGATTCACCCAGATCGGCTCACTAGGCAGGTATGGACTTAATCGCTGACGATTAGTGGCTACTGCCATAGCGTCATCTTGCACATGCGCGCCCAAATTCAAGCTATCAAAAGGCGCAACGCTTACACCGCCCACACGCGTCGTTTGCAATGCCTTTACGTTACTGGGTGCAGGCCAGTTCGGTGTGATAAAAGTAGGTTCAGTGTTAACCATCATGATTGCACTCGTTTAAAACTAAACATCTTCCTCATCATCGAAGTCAGAGTCATCCTCGTCTTCGTCGAACATGTCATCATCGTCATATTCGTAATCTTCATCTGCCAGATAAGGCTCCATGCTTAACTCGAAGCCCTCCTCCTCATCATCACGCTCATCTTCGTGGCGCATCGCTTCTAACAATACTTTCATATCATCAGCCAGCTCAATCTGCCACTCCATAAACTCATTGGTGGCAGGATGCACTAAACCAAGCTTGATTGCGTGCAAAGCCTGACGGTGGAACTGGCTCACCGCATCACGTAGCGTTTGCGTCATGGCACGTATTGGCACAATGCCGCGGAAGCCATAAACCGGATCGCCCACTAAAGGCGCTTTCAGGTGCTGCATATGCACGCGAATCTGGTGGGTACGACCAGTTTCTAAGTTACAACGCAAATAAGTTTGGACAGAAAAACGCTCTAATATTTCATAACGAGTTATCGCAGGCTTACCCATGCGGTTAATCGCCATTTTAGTGCGGGAGCGCGGATCACGACCCAACGGCTGATCCACCACACCATTACGCCAGAGCTGACCCCACACAATGGCACGGTACTCACGTTTCACGGTGCGCGCTTGTAGTTGGCGCACTAAATGCGTCTGTGCGTTTAATGTTTTAGCTACCACCAGCAAGCCACTGGTTTCTTTATCTAAGCGGTGCACAATGCCGGCACGCGGCACATCATGCAATTGCGGCGCATGAAATAACAATGCATTGAGCAAAGTACCGTCCCAATTACCAGCTGCAGGATGCACCACCATACCGGCCGGTTTATTCACCACCAGAATATGATCATCTTCATAGACGATATCCAGCGGAATATCCTGTGCGATAAAGGCGCGGCTCTCAGGCTTCACTTGCACATCGACCGACACTTTCTCCCCGCCCCACACTTTGGTTTTTGCTGTACTGGCTTTGCCGTCAACCGTCACTAGACCAGATTTAATCCAAGATTGCAGCCTTGAGCGTGAGTGTTCAGGAAGTAGGCGTTGTAAAGCCACATCAAGGCGTAAGCCTCCCAAGTCTGATGAAATTGTGAGATGAATTAGGTTAGTAAGAGATTGTTGAGTAGCGTCTGTCATCGGTTATAATTGCGAGAAATTCTTAAAGGTGGTTTTGCATGAAGTATATCTCAATTTTGGCTTTTACCTTCCTACTCAGTGGATGTGCGATTTTTGGTGCACCAACTGAAATTGATGATACAAAGGGCTGGACTGCTGAACGTATCTATCAAGAAGGTGCGGCAAAAATGCAAGACCGCGACTACGATAAGGCCATTGTTTACTTCCAAAAGCTTGAGTCTCGCTATCCTCATGGCAAATATGCGACACAAGCGCAGTTAGAAACCGCCTACGCCCATTACAAAAAGCAAGACCCGGTATCCGCCGTGGCCGCAGCTGACCGCTTTATTAAACTACATCCTGATCACCCTAACGTAGATTACGCCTATTACCTCAAAGGACTAGCCGTATTTAATGAGCGCGGCATTATCGAAAAGCTCACCAAACAACAAGTGAGCGACCGCGACCCCCGTGCACTAAAAGATTCTTTCGCTACATTCAAAGAGCTAGTAACACGCTACCCAAAAAGCCGCTATGTAAAAGATGCTACACAACGCATGGTTTACCTGGCAAACAGCTTGTCAGAGCATGAGCTCCACGTGGCACGTTACTACATGAAGCGCAAAGCTTACGTGGCAGCAATTAACCGCACAAAATACGTGATTGAATACTACCCGCAATCGCCGCATGTGGAAGAAGCGCTAGTGATTATGATTAGCGCCTACGACTTAATGGGTATGGATGATTTAAAAAATGACACCTTGCGCGTGCTGAAGACCAACTACCCAGATAGCGCGATTTTGACCAAAAACGCCCCTGAAGATGAGCGTATATGGTGGAAGTTCTGGGAAAGCATGTACTAAATGAACTAAAGCGCATTAAATGCATCCATTATATTAATGAACTACTTGAATAAATTACCAGGTTTCATTAAAGCGCCATCAGGCCTAGAGTGGATTTTGTTCAAAAAACTCCCACTAATTTTTAGCATTGGAACAGCAGCGCCCTGCATTCCAATGCTAATTCTCTATTTTAGCAACGACCCACTACAACGAGAACAACAGCAAGTCATCTATCAATTGCTCGGTGTGCTGTTCAGCACTTGGTTTTTTGTGGGTGCGATTGCAATCGGCTGCATTGTCGTTACCATCATGAAAGGACCCGCTTATGTCGCAGATCCTTATGAGCTACCTAAAGAAAATAAAAAGTTAGAACATCCCCCAAATTGGTAGTAGCCAGTCAGACATTGCAGTAGCTTTACAGCCGTTAACCACCACTAGAGACCAGCTCAATAAACTGGCACTCCAATCTTTTATTAACTGTCCCTGCAAAAAATCTCACAGTGATTGCTATTCATAAGTGAATTGTGTTTAATTACACAACTAAGTGTATTAATGTGAGTTTAATTACGCAATCGCCTACATTAATCAACCAAAGTTGTTACAAAAATTTGTGTTATCAATTTTTAGCTAGTGATAAATGGCTACAAGCAATAATGCCAACTGCAACGGCGCAGTTAGCGTAAATTTAAAACTGCCTAACAACTTAAGCTATTAACCCGCTCCCCAACGATGGGGAGTTTGGACTTTGTGATCAATCAACAAAGTCAAATTTATTCCAACGTGGGAATAAGTATTGCAAAGCAATGTGCCTAACCAAGCATGCTTAGGCCATGCTCATATCAATGCATAAGCTAAGCACATACAAACACTTTGCTTGTGTCGTCGCTATGTTAATAAATTTAGGTTAGGGATATCACTATGAGTAAAAAAAACTCTTTTAATATTGGTAGCTTATTAAGCAATCTAAGCTATAAGAGAAAATTCACCCTACTTGGCTTGGTTACGATTGTACCGCTACTAGTATTACTGTTTATCAATATAGATAGACTAAATTCAGATAAACAAGTCACCAAGACTGAACTTCAAGGCGTTAGTTACTTAAATCCTTTACGCGCCTTCATTGAGAATGTACAAGCTCATCGTGGCATGTCTAATTCTTATCTATCTGGCAACCTTGGTTTTGTAGAAAAAATAGATGCGAATGAAAAAAAATCTACCGACCTTATTTTAAACATTGACGCTATAGACCGTGAGCTTGGTGCTCGATTCAAAACGACAGACAACTGGAATAAAATCAAAAAAGACTGGGATAAAATCAAATCTAACTGGGGACAAATAAAATCAAAATCATTAGAAATTTCTCCAAAAGATAGCTTTACTGAACATACTAATTTAATTAACCAATTACTTGAGTTTTCACTACAAGTGGCCGATGCAAGCACGCTTACTTTAGACCCTGAAATCGATACCTACTATTTAATAGATATCGTTTACTTAAGGACGATTAATGTAATTGAAAATATGGCTAAAATTCGTGGTCTAGGTGCTGGTGTTGCATCTAGGCAAGTTGCAACTAGCGATGAAAAGTTAAAGCTTTCCATATTATCCAACCAAGTAGAAGCATCTCTCAAAAGTTATGAGCACGATATGATTGTACTCAAAAACTACCCTAGCACTTATGACGAAGTCAAACCGGTCATGAGCACTTTACAAAAGTCCATTTCCGAACTGAATACGCTTGTAAAAAAAGAAATTATTGATACTGAATCCATCAGTTTGGACTCTAAAATCTACTTTGATAACGCAACTCAATCGATCAATCAAGGCTACCAAACTTATGACAATCTGAGCGATATGCTCAAAAATCTATTAGCTAAGCGATTAGCGCAACAAGAAGAATTATTATTAATAGTATTAACTTTAGCAGCTATAACAATAGCAATCGTCTGCATCATGTTATTCACGGTTTCAAAAAGCATCGTTCAAGCTACTAACGAAGCCAAAAACTTAATGAATGACCTAGCACAAGGCAAGCTCACTCAACACAGCGAGGGCAAAATCTTCAGTCGCGATGAAATGGGCGATGTCATACGCTCAGCCTACAGCCTTGAGAAAACCATTAAAAATCTGATTGATGCGATGCAAACTGTTAGTCAACAACATAATGCTGGTGATATAGACGCAACGCTAAATGCACATCAGTTTAACGGCGTGTACGCCGAAATGGCGCTGGGCATTAATCAAATGGTGAGCGACCATATTGAAATGAACAAAAAGGCTATTGCGGTTGTTAAAGCTTTTGGTGAAGGTGACTTAACGCCACCGTTGGAAAAGTTTCCAGGGAAAAAAGCTTTTGTGAATGAGGCTATTGAGCAAGTAAGGGCTAATATTAATGCACTTGTTGTAGATACGCATGTGCTCGTTAATGCCGCTATTCAGGGTGAGCTTTCAACACGTGCCGATGCTAGCCGTCACCAAGGAGACTTCCACAAGATTGTTCAAGGAGTAAACAACACCTTAGACGCAGTCATCAACCCATTGAATATGGCAGCGCAATATGTCGATGACATTGCTAAAGGGGATATTCCTGCAAAAATTACAGACACTTACAATGGTGACTTTAACGCAATCAAAAACAATTTAAACCAATGTATTGATGCAGTTAATGCAATGATTGCAGATACAGCTACATTAGTAGAAGCAGCGGAAAAAGGAGAACTTTCAACACGCGCAGATACCAGCCGCCATCAGGGTGACTTCCGCAAAATTGTAGAGGGCGTTAATAACACATTGGACTATGTAGTTAACCCTCTCAATATTGCAGCGCAATATGTAGACCGTATTTCGAAAGGTGATATACCCGCACACATCAATGAACCATATAAAGGTGATTTTAATGTTATCAAACAAAACCTTAACACCTGTATCGATGCTGTTAATCGTCTAGTAACCGACGCCAACATGCTTGCTGAGGCTGCAGCAGAAGGTCGCATCAGTACTAGGGCAGATGCTAGCCAGCATCAAGGTGACTTCCGCAAGGTGGTAGAGGGGGTAAACGCGACACTAGAAACGATTGTAGAACCTATCGTTGCTGTTAAAGATGCCATTGAAACGATTACCACTGCAGCGAATGAAATATCGACAGGGAATAATGACCTCTCAAGCAGAACAGAGCAACAAGCCTCCAGCCTGGAAGAAACCGCCGCTAGCATGGAGCAGCTCGCCAGTACAGTCAAACACAATGCAGAAAATGCAAAACAGGCGAATCAGTTAGCGCTCAGCGCCTCTGATATTGCAGTCAAAGGTGGCAGTGTTGTTTCAGATGTCGTCACAACCATGATTGCTATTAATGATAGCGCACGCAAAATTGAAGACATTATTTCCGTGATTGATGGTATCGCTTTCCAAACTAATATTCTAGCATTAAATGCGGCGGTGGAAGCAGCAAGAGCTGGCGAGCAAGGCCGCGGCTTTGCTGTGGTAGCCGGTGAAGTGCGTAATCTGGCACAACGCTCAGCCAGCGCAGCTAAGGAAATTAAGGAACTGATTACCGACTCAGTGAACAAAACTGCTGAAGGTACCACTTTGGTACAAAATGCTGGGAAAACCATGGAAGAAGTAGTGATATCGGTTAAACATGTTGCCGATATTATTGGCGAAATTGCCGCGGCATCGGTCGAGCAAGCATCGGGTATCGACCTGGTCAATGAAGCGGTCACCAGCATGGATGAATCTACCCAACAAAACGCAGCCCTGGTAGAACAAGCAGCCGCCGCAGCCGAATCACTGGTGGAACAGGCCAACCAATTAGCCAGTGCCATTAGTGCATTTAAGCTGAATGATACCAAGGACACGCAAGTTGCGCGCCAGCCCTCAGCATCACAGCAACACCATACAGCACTATCTGTAGTTAAAAGTCGTCCAGAACCCGTGCAAATAAGAAAAGTTGCAATTCAACAGGCAAATGGCGAAGGAGATTGGGAAGAGTTCTAAGCACCAGAGCTACACACGCTATGCCTGCAACATATAGCGTGTGTAGAAAATGCAGATATTGCAGCTTATTTTGATCACGGAAAGTGGTAAAACACCACTATCAGCGCTAAAAGTGAACAAACAACTTAAAGCAGGAGCACAAGTACTAGTCCTGCTGTATACGTGCGTTACCGCACGCCCAGCAGCGGACATTCTGCTTGATGCCACTATGAGGGGTTTTAAGCTTTAGTGCTTTTTAGCACGGCGGTCTTTGTCTTCTGCCTCTTTTTTCGCCTTTAATTCAGCACGTTGTGCAGTTTTACGACGGCGCATGCTGACAATACCCTCACCTGGCTTACGTTTATCCTCTTCTTCAGCAAACGGGTTGTGCCCTTGCTTGTACTCTACGCGTAATGGTGTGCCAGAAAGCTGGAAGGTTCTACGGAAGGTTTTTTCCAAAAAGCGCGTATATGCATCTTTCACGCCATCTACATGGCTGCCGTGAATTACCACGATAGGTGGGTTGCTACCGCCCTGATGCGCATAACGTAGTTTTGGACGAATGCCTTTACTGATAGGTGGCTGATGCTGTTGCAAAGCATCAATCAGCACGCGTGTTAGCTGCGGTGTTGCCAGTTTGGCAAAGGCTGCTTTATAAGCCACATCTACTGATTTAAACAGCTCTGGCAAACCTTTTTTGCGCAAAGCAGAAATATAGTGAAACTCAGCAAAGTCCAAGAACTGTAACTTACGATCGATTTCACGCTTGATCCAATCGCGCTCGTCTTCTTTCAAGCCATCCCATTTATTGATAGCTACTACTAAAGCGCGACCTGCATCTAAAATATAAGCGGCAACGTGCGCGTCCTGCTCGGTGATGCCTTCTTGTGCATCTACCACCAGAATCACCACATTCGCCTCTTCAATCGCCTGTATGGTTTTAATGACAGAGAACTTCTCAATCGCTTCAAAAACACGGCCGCGTTTACGCACCCCTGCCGTATCAATCAGCGTGTAGTGTTTGCCGTTCTTTTCCAAGTCAATATGGATTGAATCACGCGTGGTGCCAGGCTCATCATAAGCAATCACACGCTCTTCCCCTAGCAAGGCATTCACCAAGGTAGATTTACCTACGTTAGGGCGGCCTACAATCGCTACTTTAGGAATTCTGTCACCAGTGTAGTCAGTGACGGGCTCATCTTCAACCTCTTTAAAATTCTCTAAAGCAAGTTCAACGATATCGCGTACACCTTCACCGTGTGCTGAAGAAATTGAAAGCGGATAACCCAAGCCCAGCTCGTGGAAATCAGCACTGACCACTGCCTTTTGCATACCTTCAGTTTTGTTCACGGCGAGCAATACTGGACATTTGCTTCTTCTTAAACGATTAGCAATCTCCATGTCTTGCGGTGAAACACCTTGGCGGCCATCTACCAAAAAGATAATGGCATCAGCTTCATCAATGGCTTGCAGCGTTTGCTTCGCCATCGCCTTTAAAATGCCGCTGTCGGTATGCGGCTCAAAGCCACCGGTATCCACAACTAAATACGGCTGGCTGGCACCTATGCCGCGTCCGTAATGTCGATCGCGGGTCAATCCAGGCAAATCAGCCACTAGCGCATCACGCGTTTTGGTTAATCGGTTAAATAATGTTGATTTGCCGACGTTAGGTCGACCAACCAAGACAATGGTAGGTATCATGTGAGCCTTCTATAAAGCATTGAAGCTAATTGATAATTTAAGTCATCAATTAGCTCAATTAATTTTTTAATTCTAATAATAAGCGATTAAAGCAAATGCGGTATTTTATTTCACCTGTATTGCGTACAAGCCGCCACCTCGTGACTGTGCCAGCAAGGTATCGCTGCTAATCACCGCCATTTGCGGCAACATTGCACCGCTGTCAGTTTTAATTCTGGCTGAAAATGCGCCGTCTTCACGTTTGAGAAAATGCACGTAGCCTTCAACGTCCCCTACTGCTACGTGGTCACCCATGGGCAAAGGCGTAGTAGGCTGTCTGTTTTTCAGTCCGGCCTGACGCCAGAATGTTTTACCAGTAGTGTAATCAAGCGCATAAATTGAGCCGATTGCATGCGATACATAAATGCGCGCATCCTCATGACTTAAACCCGTTAAACTTGAAATATCGCGGTTCCAGACAACACGTCCGGATGCACGGTCAACCGCTGCAATACGACCTTGATAAGCTACTGCATAAACTAAAGGGCCATCTACCATCGGTAAACTGGTAATGTCGGCAATACGTTCAATCTCCGTCACGCCCTTAGGTTGCGCCACGGATGCTTCCCACAGCATCTTGCCGTTATCAGCACGAATTGCCGCAAGTTTGCCGCCTGCAAAACCGGCATATACAGCACCGCCATCGACCACAACGCCAGCACTGCTACGTACGGTGAGCGCAGGGCTGGTACGGTCATAAACCCATTTTCTGCTGCCATCATCTGCGTTAATACCATAAATGCGGCTATCACCGGTACGTACAATCACCATGCCATCGTAGTATCTAGGTGCACTTAACACTTCACTACTCAGTCTGGATACCCATTGCAGCTTGCCGGATAAATCATAAGCATAGACTGCACCTTTTTGTGTACCAACCAACACCAAGCTACCGCCAACGCCAACACCGCCAGTTACTTTCTCTCCAACTTTGGCGTGCCACAACTCTTTACCGTTACTGGTATCCAGCTTGACTAAATCACCATCAACAGTAGCTGCATAAGCCACACCAGCCTCTACCACTGGTGCCAGGTCATAATTACCTGATGCACCGAGTTTAGTCTGCCATAAGATTTTAGCGGTTGCGTTGGCTTCAAACTCAGTCAAAGGCTCCAGATCCACCACCTCACGCCCGAACACACGTTCTGACAAATCAGTTTTCAGGTCGGTAATAGATGTGCAGGCAGGTAGCAGCGTAACACCGCATAAAGCCAACAATACTGTTGATTGTTTAATAAAACGCATTACTTATTAGCCTAGCGAATCAATTTTTTGTTGTGTCAGATGACGATAGCGGCCTTGCACATCAAGTTTAGTCAGCGCAAGCTCGTATGCTGCTTTAGCTTCGTCACGTTTACCTAAACCCAGTAATACATCGCCTTTCATATCTAGGAACAAACCATCAAAACCTGCATCATGTTTTGCTTCCAGCACTTTTAAGGCTGCGTCGAAATTGTTTTCTTCGGCTAGGATATTAGCCAACTGTAAGCTAGCAATCGCGCTCACAGAAGTCTCTTTAGCATTACTGACCGCCCATTCCAACTGTGCTTTAGCACTTTTGATATCATTGGCTTCGTAATTAGCTTTCGCTGCGAACACGACAGCGCGACCTGCATATGGCGTCGCACTGTATTTGTCCATCAACACGGCAGTTTTCGCTTGCACACCTTTTAAATCTTTAGCATCTACAACTAGCAACGCCTGATACTCAGTAGAAGCATTCACCGCCTGTTTAGTTTGATAGTATGTCCAGCCTTGGTAAGCGACATAAGCCACTAACAAACCTATCACCGAATTGATGACCATTTTTCCGTAAGTTTTCCACCACGCTTTTAACTCATCTAACTGTTCTTGCTCTTCTAAATCGTATGCCATTCTTAATCCTAATATATATTTAATTCAAAAACTTACGCTACAGCGCTTATCCATTTACCACTTTTTTACCCGGAATCGCTGCCAATAAACTCTGTGTATAGGCATGTTGCGGCTGCTCATAAATATCAGCGACTTTTCCTAACTCGACCACTCGCCCTTGATGCATCACCACAATATCATCTGCAATATGACGTACCACACGTAAATCATGGCTAATAAAAATATAACTTAATGCCATTTCTTGCTGTAACTCTTTAAGCAGCAACAGTATTTGTGCCTGTATCGACACATCCAGCGCGGATACCGGCTCATCACACACCACGACCTTAGGTTGTAGCACTAACGCTCTGGCAATACCGATACGCTGCCTTTGCCCGCCCGAAAATTCATGCGGGTATTTTTGCATATCAGCCTCAGTTAAGCCAACACGCTTTAACATGGCAATTACTTTGCGTTTACGCTCGGCTGTATCACCCAGGCCATGTATCAGCAAGCCCTCACCTACTAAATCGCCAATACGCATACGTGGATTAAGCGACGCAAACGGGTCTTGAAACACCATTTGCAGATCTTTACGCATGGATCGTAGCGTTTCTGCATCAAGCTTAGCTAAATCCTTACCTGCAAAAATCACTTCGCCACTGTCAATCGACTGCAATTGTAACAGACATCTTGCCAAGGTGGATTTACCGCTGCCAGATTCACCAACTACAGCCAGCGTTTTACCCGCACGCAAATTGATGCTGACATCATTCAATGCTTTTACCGTAGTTTTACCAAAGCCAAACTTGCCGCTACGCTGCGTGTAGGTTTTGGTTAGGTGGTTGGCTTCTAGGATGTACTCACTCATAATGCGGCACCCGTTGATTGATTGTTATTGTTTGGCAACCAAGCATAATCAATCGGTTTTAAATCTTTCTTACCCTCGGCGTCTGGCACACATGCCAACAATGCTTTGGTATATGGGTGCTGCGGATTATCCAGCACCTGCTGTTTAGTGCCAGATTCTACAATCTCGCCCCTAAACATCACGACGACGTTATCTGCAATATCGGCTACCACGCCAAAATCATGTGTAATAAACAGCATGCCCATATTCATGCGAGTTTTCAGATCGTCCAGCAATTTCAAAATTTGGGCTTGCACCGTCACATCTAGCGCAGTAGTAGGCTCATCCGCAATCAGCAAACGTGGCTCGCAAGCGATGCTCATTGCAATCATCACACGCTGGCGCTGACCGCCAGATAGCTCATCCGGATAGCTACCTGCACGGCTAGGCGGGATACCCACCATTTCCAGCAAACCAGCAACTTTATCTTTTAAAGCCTGATTTTTCAGGCCTAAGTGCGTCGTTAAGCTCTCGCCAATTTGATAACCAATGGTCAGCACTGGGTTCAGTGAGGTCATGGGCTCCTGAAAAATCATGGCGATTTTAGCGCCACGGATTTTTTGCAGGGCTTTCTCGGATAGCAAGCTAATATCTTGCAGGCCGGTTTCATTGTCGTTAAATAAAACCTTGCCATTGTTGAGCTGTAACTGCTGCGACAACAAACCCATGACCGATAATGCGGTCAAACTTTTACCGCTGCCAGACTCGCCCACCACACAAGTGGTTTTACCAGCTTCTATAGTAAAACTCACATCATTGACCAATAAGCGTGATGGCGCAGCTTTAGGAGAGATGCTCACATGCTGCAACTGCAATAGCGGCTGCTTTGTACCTGACAGATTGGTACTTGGCTGTGCTGTATCAGTAAGTATGCTCATCACGCTCCGCCTAGATTGACTTTTAAATGTTAGGCTTACTATTTAGTTAAGTTAATTAGTATTAAAGATTAATAGTTAAATAAGTAACTGCGGCCTCTACACTCAGCTTCTGCTGCTCGCCCTTCACTGTTGCTAACAAGGGTTTCAATGCCACTTCGTTATTGGCAACTTCATCATCACCCAAGATCACCGCATACTTAGCACGGCTACGGTCGGCCTTTTTCATCTGTGACTTAAAGCTGCCGCCACCAGCATGCAATATCACTTGAATATTAGCATTTCGTAAACGCTCGGCAATACCAAACGCAGCTGCTTCGGCTTGCTCACCTACATTCACTAAATACACATCGGGTGCATCATCCGCTACAACTTGGTACTCTTGCATCAGCAAAAATACGCGTTCTAAACCGATACCAAAACCGCATGCAGGCGTTGCATCACCGCCTAGGCGTTCAACCAAGCTATCGTAACGACCACCGCCAGCAATTGTGCCCTGTGCGCCAAGCTTTGTGGTTACCCACTCAAATACCGTGCGGTTATAGTAATCCAGACCGCGCACCAAACGTGGATTAATTGTGTAAGCAACACCAGCGTCATTCAGACGTTTACACAGACCCTCAAAATGGGCACGAGTTTCAGCGCCTAAGCAATCCAGCAGTTTGGGTGCTGCCTCACACATGGCTTGCATGCGCGGATTTTTAGTATCAAGGATACGCAGGGGATTGGTATGCAAACGGCGCTTAGCATCTTCATCCAGTAAGTCTGCATGTTGCTCAAAATAGGCAATCAGCACATTGCGATATTCGGCACGCTCGTGCGCATCGCCAATACTGTTAATTTGCAGCTCAACATCCGCAATACCAAGCTCACGCCACAGCCTTGCCAGCAATACAATTTGCTCAGCATCCACCTCTGGTGTATTGAAGCCAAACGCTTCTACACCAATTTGATGGAATTGGCGCTGACGTCCTTTTTGTACATTCTCATGGCGGAACATCGCACCGCTATACCACAAACGCACAGGACCATTATAGGTAAGGTTATTTTCAACCACGGCGCGCACACAACCGGCGGTACCTTCAGGACGCAAGGTCAACTTGTCGCCGTTAAGCGCGTCTTCCCATGCATACATTTCTTTTTCTACGATATCAGTATGCTCACCCACGCTGCGCACAAATAAATCGGTAGATTCAACTAAGGGCATACGGATATTTTTGTAGCCATACTGCGACAACACGCGCCGTGCTGTGTCTTCTAACTTAAACCATAAAGGCGTAGCCTCAGGCAGAATGTCGTAAAAACCTTTGATGCTTTGAAATTTGTTACTCATGAACTTTTGTAATTGCCTATTATGAATTGACTGCTTGTATTGGAATTATTTTTGGCGCAGATGCTAGGCGCAACTTACCACCTTCGGCATAGTTTTTCTGCACGTAAGCTTCAACAATTGCCTGAAACTCTTGGGCAATGTGGTCGCCTTTCAGCGTGACGGTTTTTTCACCGTCTACAAATACTGGCGCAACCGGCACTTCACCCGTACCTGGCAGGCTAATGCCTACATTGGCTAGCTTGGACTCACCTGGACCATTCACCACACATCCCATCACTGCCACGCTCATGTTTTCAACCCCAGCATACGCATCGCGCCAGATCGGCATTTGATTACGTAAGTAGGTTTGAATCTGCATCGCAAGTTCTTGGAAATAAGTTGATGTAGTACGGCCACAACCTGGGCAAGCTGTTACCAGTGGAGTAAATGAGCGTATGCCCATCGTTTGCAGAATCTCCTGCGCAACCACCACCTCTTTCGTGCGTGACTCATTGGGTTCCGGCGTGAGCGAAACTCTAATCGTATTGCCTATACCTTGCTGTAACAGCAAAGCCAAAGCAGCGGTTGACGCGACGATACCTTTAGAACCCATGCCAGCTTCGGTTAAACCTAAATGCAGCGGATAATCACTGCGATTAGCTAGCTCGGTATAGACTTTAACCAAATCCTGCACATCACTGACTTTGCAAGAAATAATAATCTGATTTGGTGACAACCCTAACGCTACCGCCTGCTCCGCACTCTCCAGCGCAGACTGTATTAACGCTTCACGCATTAATGCATCAGCAGTCAATGGCTCTGCCAGTTTGGCATTGTCGTCCATCATCTGTGCCATTTTGGCTTGATCCAGGCTGCCCCAGTTCACACCGATACGCACAGCCTTCTTATACTGAATTGCAGCCTCAATCATCGCCGCGAACTGCTCATCGCGCTTAGAGCCTTTGCCTACGTTACCTGGGTTGATGCGGTATTTCGCTAGCGATTCAGCGCAATCTGGATATTGCGCCAGTAGTTTATGTCCGTTGTAATGAAAATCACCCACCAGCGGTACATTGCAGCCTAGCTTATCCAAGCCACGACGGATATTACCAACTTGCGCAGCAGCTTCAGGAGAGTTCACCGTGATACGCACCACCTCGGAACCAGCCTGCCATAGCTCATAAACCTGTTTGATGGTTGCTTCCGCATCCGCAGTATCGGTATTGGTCATACTCTGTACCACCACTGGCGCCGGCAAAGTATCTAACAAGCCGCCACCTACTGGCACATGCCCCACCATCACTTGCAAGGTATTGCGGGCTTTATTTTGCATAAACAAACTCAATGATTACTCCAAACTGATACGTGCAACATTGTTTCGAGTATAACCAGCTAAATCCATAGCCTGTCCAGAAACATTGACAGCAGTCGCTTTAGCATTACCAATCACGACATTAAACGGTGTCTGAAAGCTCAGTGACTGTGTATCGCCAGCATTCAAAGTAGCTTCATACAATATCTGTCCAGCTTTATCGCTCACGCGCACCCAAGATTTCTCAGTCGCCGTCATGCCGACTTTTTTCAAACCCGCGCTTGTTTGCAACTCTGGCTTTACTTTAAGTTCGGGGTTAGCTTTAGACTCAGGTTTAATTTGAGACTCTACCTTAGCTGGCGCCTCTGCTTTAACTGGCGCTGGAGAAACTGGAACTTGAACTGACGAAACTTGAGCTGACGGCGTTGCCGCAGTTGCTGGCTGTACCGGCGCAATAACTGGAGTGGCAGGCTGTGCGTTTGCCACAGCGCCATTAGCAAGACCAGTATCCTGACCCTGCACTGCGTCTTCTGGGAATTGACGTTCCGCCGCTGGCAAAGCGGCTTCTGGTAAGGCAGCCTCAGGCAAAGTTACTTCTGTAGCACTTTGCGTATCCGCTGGCTGCTCGGCTACGGGTGCAGCTACCTGAGGCGCAGCTTCGTCCGCGATTTTAGCCTGATGTGGCAAGTATTCAATGTAAACAAACCATGCCAGTAAAAAGAACAAAACCAAAATGCTGCCTAAAATATAAGTCAGCCATGGCGTATTATCCTTAGTGAGCTGCACAGGCTGCATCGAAGGGTTTACCGCAAGCAGACTAGGTGACTGTACTGGCGACAATTGGCGGTAGATATCCAGCAGCGGTGCTGCATCTATCTCTAGCAAACGCGCGTAGTTACGGATAAAACCACGCGTAATCATCGCATCCGGCAGTAAATCAAAGGCATCACGCTCTAGCGCATCCACTTGTTTCACGCTGTAACGCAAGCTATCTGACACATCTTGCTGCGATAATTTCTTTGCATCCCTTGCTGCCTGTAGCACAGCGCCTAATGACGCACTCACAGCAACTTCTTCGACTATCTCTTCAACCTGTTGTGTATCTGTCATTGTTAATTTCCACTCTGTAACAACTTAGCTTGTTCTGAATCTGGATATTGACGTCTTAACTCAAGCGCATAGCTTGATTCATCATCATGGTTACCTAACAAACGCGCAACTCTTACTGACAGCCACAGCAACTCAGGGCCTGGTCTGCTTAACATCGCGTTTTGCAGGGTATTTCTGGCGTTAGCTACATCATTGCGGTTGAATTGAATGAGCGCTAGCTGATAAGCAGCAGAATGAAGCAGCGGTTCTAACTGTAATGCGCGTTGAAAATAAACTTCTGCATTACGCACATCTTGCTTGCGTAGCGAGCATACACCGGCGTTGGTGTATGCAATGGCTGGTGTAGCATACAATGGGTTTTTCACCGCAGCCATAAACTCTTTAATTGACTCGTCTACACGGCCACGTGAACACAAAAAATTACCAAAGTTATTATGTGACTCTGAGTTATTAGGCTCGATTTGCACAGCCTGCTTGAAACTCGCCTCAGCTAAAGCATCTTGACCAAGTGCTGAATGCACCATACCCAAACCGTTGTATGCCATCGCAGAGCTAGGATCAATTTTCGTTGCGATTGTAAACTCATCCAAAGCCACCTCCAGATTGCGCTGCTGCAAATACACGGAACCAAGATCCGAGTGCGCACGCGCACGCGCCTTTGAAGCACCGTTATCATTGGCTTGCTGGGACTGAGTGACGCAAGCGGTCATCAGCAAAGCAAGCACAGCGACAAAACTCAACCCATATGCAGGAGATTTACGTGGAGAAGACTTAACTGACTCAAACTGCTGAGTAAGTAACTGGATCAAATTCATTTAACACTCACCTCGTTTAATCAACGGATTCTATAGGAATATGCCTAGCAGTGCGTTTCGTTTTGTCTAGCACTTTACCTGCTAATTGACCGCAGGCGGCATCAATATCGTCACCGCGAGTTTTACGTACGGTCACAACATAACCGGCCTGCATCAAGATATCACGGAACACACGTACATGATTTGGTTTAGACGTATCATAACCGCTATTAGGGAATGGATTAAATGGTATTAAGTTAAATTTACAAGAAACGTTCTTCACTAACTCTAGAAGCTGGTGTGCGTGTTCAACGGTATCATTCACACCATCTAACATCACGTACTCAAACGTAACGAAGTCGCGTGGCGCTTTTTCTAGGTAGCGATTGCACGCTGCCATTAATTCTTTGAGTGGATATTTTTTATTGATAGGCACGATCACGTCACGCAGCGCATCATTTGGCGCGTGTAAAGACACCGCCAATGCCACAGGGCAATCTTCTTTCAGCCTATCCATCGCTGGCACCATGCCACTGGTGGACAAAGTCACGCGGCGGCGACTTAAACCATATGCTGAGTCATCCAGCATAATCTGCATAGCGGTAACTACGTTATCGTAGTTAGCTAACGGCTCACCCATGCCCATCATTACCACATTACTGATGATGCGGTCATTCGCAGGCAACATATCGTAGCCCGGCTCTTGTCGCAATGTTTGATTAGCGATAGCCACCTGACCAATAATTTCGGCAACACTTAGGTTGCGATTAAATCCTTGACGCCCAGTAGAGCAAAAGGTGCACTCAAGTGCACAGCCTACCTGGCTAGAAACACATAAAGTACCGCGGTCATCTTCAGGGATAAACACAGTCTCTATGCTATTTGCAGTATCAGTACCGATCAGCCACTTACGTGTACCGTCGTTAGACACCTGAGCTAACTGCACTGTCGGCAAAGTAATCTCTGCATCGACAGCCAGTTTTTCGCGCAGGTTTTTGGCAATATCAGTCATCTGCTCAAAATCATGCACCCCAAAGTGATGCATCCAGCGCATTAATTGTTTGGCACGAAAAGGTTTCTCACCTCTATCAGCAAACCATTGAGCGAGCTGTTTTTGATTGTAATTGAGCAGATTGACCAAAATTGTTTACACCTTAATATTAACGATTAATTATTCGCTAGATTGCAAGATTCGCTAGCTCGCAAGTCATTAGCTTGCAAGGCAACCCTATGCAACCTGAATAATTAAATTACTTACCGAAGAAGTAAGCGATTTCGATAGCTGCATTTTCAGCAGAATCAGAACCGTGCACTGCGTTTGCATCGATGCTTTCAGCAAAGTCAGCACGGATGGTACCAGCAGCAGCTTCTTTAGGGTTAGTTGCACCCATCAAGTCACGGTTAACTTGCACTGCATTTTCGCCTTCTAAAGCTTGAATCATTACAGGACCAGAAACCATGAATTTTACTAAGTCAGCAAAGAAAGGACGCTCTTTGTGTACTGCGTAGAAACCTTCAGCTTCAGCTTGTGTTAGTTGTGCCATTTTAGCTTCAACAATTTTCAAACCAGCGTTTTCAAAACGTGTGTAGATTTTACCGATTACGTTTTTTGCTACTGCATCTGGTTTGATGATAGAAAGCGTGCGTTGAACTGCCATAATTACTCCATTAAATTGACTTATTGAAAAGACCGTTAAAATACCATTTTTAGCACTTAAAATAAACCAACATTTTATGTTACTGTGTTAATTAAATGAGTTTTAGAATCACCTTTGATGTGTCAAAATTGACGTTATTATGAAAAACAATTTAAATCCCCACCTCCCCACCTCAATTACCTGCCCTGCCTGTGGCATGCTTTGTGATGATTTAGTGCTAACAAGTTCCGCACCAATGTCTATTCAAAACGCCTGTGCCAAAAGCATTCGCTTTTTTGAGCAGTCATTTCATGCAGGTATCGCCAACACTGCACCTAGCGTAGCAGGTAAAACGACTGATCTGGAGACTGCCATTAAAGCTGCTGCGGCTATTCTGGCGCAAAGTAAGGCGCCATTGATTGCCGGGCTTGGCACCGAGGTACAAGGCATGCGCGCTATCATGCGCTTAGCTGCTACCAGCAATGCAACGTTAGACCACATGCACAGCGAATCGTCCGTTCGCAATACGCTCACCATGCAAAATGGCGGCTGGCTCACCACAACGCTGTCAGAAGTTAAAAATCGTGCTGACTTGATTTTAGCCATCGGCACAGACATTGGCTCCAGCCATCCACGCTTCTTTGAAAAACTGGTTTGGGATTCTGCCAGCCTGTTTAACAAACCAAGCCCAGAAGTAGTTTACTTGGGCGTACCTGCAGACAAAATCCACGCAACAACCTCACCAGAAGGCAAACTTGCTAGCACAATAGGCAACGACCCTAAGCAAGTGCCAGAAATCGTGAACGCGCTTAACGCCTTGTTAATCAATAAAAAGATCAATGCAGAAAGCGTAGGCGGCGTGGCAATTGCCACCTTGCAAGCCTTGGTAGAAAAATTAAAAGCCGCTAAATACGCAGTGGTAGTCTGGTCGGCGAGCAGCCTTAAATTCAGCCACGCAGAACTCACCATCCAAAGTATCGTGCAGCTGGTAAACCAGCTGAATGAAACCACGCGCGCTGCGGGCTTGCCACTAAACTCAGGTGATGGCGACTCATCAGTCAACAACACCAGCACATGGTTAAGCGGCTACCCTACTAGAAACCGCTTTGTAAACGGCAAACCTGAATATGACAACTATCATTTCAGCACACAAAAACAATTACAAAATAGCGATACCCTACTCTGGGTAAGCAGTTTCAACCCAATCGACGTACCACAAACCACACTACCTACTGTGGTCATTGGGCACCCAGACACTAAGTTTGAGCGCACACCAGATGTATTTATTCCGGTTGGCATCCCAGGTGTTGACCATGCAGGCTCAATGTTCCGCATGGATAGCTCTATCACGCTACCACTAAAAAAATTACGTAATAACGAATTACCCAACTTGAGCGAGGTAATCACGAAAATCGAGGCAGAATTAGCATGATCACTTTACTCAAGAACGGCAGACTATACGACCCGGCACACAACAAAAATGGTGTGGTCGAAGACATTTATATTCACCAAGGCCGTATCGCACCTAAACCGCTAGATAACACTAAAATCAGCCAAACCTATGATTTAACTGGCAAAGTAGTGATGGCGGGCGCGATTGACATGCATAGCCACATCGGCGGCGGCAAGGTCAATATTGCACGTATGATGCTGCCTGAATACCAGCAAAAACAGATGCAGGAAATCAAAAACCTGAGCGAACCAGAAGCGCACATCTGTACGCCTTACTGTAGCCACCACGCTACACCAACCGCGACTGACACAGGCTTTAGATATATTGAGATGGGTTATACCGCTGCGTTCGAACCAGCGATTTCACCTATCAACGCACGCCAAGCGCACTTAGAGATGGGCGACACCCCGATGATCGACAAAGGCGGCTACGCAATGCTGGGTAATGATGATTACTTCTTGCGCATGCTAACTGCGAAAAAAGATCAAAAGGCGATTAACGACTACGTCGCGTGGATCTTACATGCCACACAGACCATCGGTATTAAAGTGGTGAACCCAGGCGGTATTAGCGCATTTAAATTCAATCAACGTCGCTTGAATTTAGACGAAAACCATCAGCATTACCAAGTAAGCCCGCGTGAGGTGCTGCAAAGCCTGAGCCGCGCGGTGCATGAACTTGGCATTGCCAAACCACTGCACGTACACTGTAACAACCTAGGCGCGGCTGGTAATTTCCAAACCACACTGGATACCATGACAGCAAGTAATGGCCTGCCTATGCACTTAACGCATATTCAGTTCCATAGTTACGGTACGGAAGGCGATAAGAAGTTTTCATCAGCAGCAGCGCAAATTGCAGAAGCGATCAATAAAAACAAAAACATCACGGCAGACGTAGGTCAAATCCTGTTTAACCAAACGGTGACTGCATCCGGCGACTCCATGATGCAGCATTTGAATGCTAAGCATGCAAACCCGAAAAAATCCGTGATTATGGATATTGAGTGCGATGCTGGCTGTGGTGTATTACCGTTTAAATATCGCGACCAGAACTATGTGAACGCTTTGCAATGGGCAATCGGTTTGGAGATTTTCTTATCAGTGGAAGATCCGTGGCGTATTTTCTTAACCACAGACCATCCGAATGGCGCACCGTTTACCAGCTACCCACACTTAATTCGCTTACTGATGGATAAGTCTTTCAGAAATGAAGCCTTTGCTAAGTTGAACCTAGACGCGCAGTCTATGAGCAACCTCACTAGTCTAGACCGCGAATACAGCCTATATGACATCGCAATCATGACACGCGCCGGCGCCAGCAAGCTAATTGGTATGAACGAGCGTGGCCACTTGGGTGTAGGCGCTAATGCAGACATTACGGTTTATACCGACCAAGCAGACCGCGAAGCCATGTTTGCCAAACCTAATTACGTATTTAAAAATGGTGAGCTGGTGGTGAAAGACGGTACCGTGGTTAAAGTGGTATGGGGTGCTACGCATACCGCAAAACCAAACTTTGATATCAGCGTAGAAAAAGAGCTGAAACAATATTTTGACCGCTACCAAACCATCAGCATGGATAATTTCAAAATTAGCGATGCGGAGATTTTTGATGATGGCAGAGGCAGCGTTGTCGTCAATGAAAACTAACAGTCTCGCGACTGAAAGGATGCGAAATGAGTAGACTATATGGCGAACAGCACCGTCAACTGCAGGATGAATTTGCCACACGTAAAATGGCAGATCGCGTTGAGGAGTTAGCTTGTAAAACCGAATTTGATGATGAATCAAAAGGCTTTATCGAGCACATGGATATGTTTTTCCTATCCACCGTAGACCATCAAGGCCGCCCTACCGTGTCTTACAAAGGTGGCGATGCTGGCTTTGTTAAAGTGATCGATAGCAAAACCTTGGCTTTTCCAAGCTACGACGGCAATGGCATGTTCTTTTCTATGGGGAACATTACCACACAGCCACAAGTAGGCTTGCTGTTTATTTCATTTGAAACACCGCATCGTATTCGTGTGCAAGGCACAGCCACAATCTCACGTAATGACCCGCTGATGAGCGAGTACAAAGAAGCAGACTTTATCGTGCGCGTGACCTTATCTGAGTTATGGCAGAACTGCCCGCGCTACGTTCACCAGCGTACCAAAGTACGTGATTCACGTTACGTGCCGCGTGAGCATTGCGAAACACCGCTTGCCGAGTGGAAGCGTCTGGATTTAGTACAAGATGTACTGCCGGACACAGACCTCAACAAAGTAAAAGAACTAGGTACCATTCAGATTGAAGAATGGATTGATAAAATTAAAACTGCTGATCCAACGGCCTAAATAATGATGTTGCTAAATAATATACAAATTGATGATACCTTTGCCGAAGCATTTAACATGCGCGGTACGCGCGTGATTATTACCGCGCAAAACCTTAAATGGGCATACCATGCCGCTAATGCCATGACAGGCTTTGCTACCTCCGTAATTGGCTGTGGTGTAGAAGCTGGTATCGAGCGCGAGCTCTCTACCAAAGAAACCCCGGATGGCAGACCAGGCGTAAGCATTTTGATGTTCGCCATGGGCAGCAAAGTACTGATGCAACAACTAGAAACACGCATGGGGCAATGTATTTTAACCTGCCCCACTGCGGCAGCATTCTCCGGCATAGACGGCGAAGATAAAATCAGTCTGGGCAAGCACTTGCGCTATTTTGGTGATGGCTACCAAACCTCTAAACTGATTGATGGTAAACGCTACTGGCGTATTCCGGTGATGGACGGCGAATTTATCACTGAAGAAACCACTGGTATGGTACGCGCTATCGGCGGTGGCAACTTTCTGATTTTGGCCACCTCACAACCAGCGGCATTAGCTGCGGCTGAAGTTGCGATTGAAGCCATGAAGAAAGTACCGAACGTGATTATGCCGTTCCCAGGCGGCGTAGTACGCTCCGGCTCTAAAGTCGGCAGTAAATACAAAACCATGTTTGCCTCCACCAATGATGCATTCTGCCCTACGCTAAAAGGCGCTACCAACACCGAGCTTTCACCTGAGATTGAAAGCGTGATGGAAATTGTGATTGACGGCTTAACCTTCGAAGACATCGCACTCTCGATGAAAGTGGGTATAGAAGCCATCTGCAACCTAGGTGCTGACAGCGGCGTAAGACGCATTTCAGCAGGTAACTACGGCGGCAAACTTGGTCCTCACTTATTCAAATTACATGACATTTTAAACGGCAGCAATTCATGAACGCGCTTACTTTTACTCTAAAGAATCCACTTCAATTCTCGGTTAATTGCAGTGCTTTAACACCAGATCATTTAGCCAACAAATCAGCCTCAGACATTGCCAACATTAAGGTGACTTATGGCAACAGCACGGCATTGGCTGGCGACTTGTTTGACATTAGCGGCGATGATGCAGCGCACGTAGTATTTAAAAATGCATCAAACAAGCTGGATTACATTGGTGCGCATATGTCTAGCGGAAAAATCACTGTTGATGGTAACGCTGGCGCATATTTAGGCTTTACCATGAAAAACGGTGAAATCCACTGTACCGGCAGTGCTGAAAGCTATGCTGCGTGCAATATGGTGAATGGCCTGTTGCAAGTTGATGCCAACGTGGGTGACTTTTTAGGTGCAGGTTCTGAAGGCCTACGCAAAGGTATGCGCGGCGGCACCGTGATTATTAAAGGCAATGCCGGCGACCGCGTTGGCGACCAAATGCGCAGAGGCTTGATTCTGATAGAAGGCAACGCCGGTGATTATTGCGGTAGCCGCATGATTGCAGGCACCATTGGCGTATGGGGTCAGGTAGGCGCTTATACCGCATTTAATATGCACCGCGGCACCCTACTGCTAAAAAGTGCGCCAGCCCTGCACGCCACCATTCAGAATTGCGGCACACACACACTGCCCTACCTGAGCTTGTTATTTAAATCGTTTAAGAAATACAACACACAATTTAGCCAATTAAGTTCACAGCGCGTACAGCGCTTTGTAGGTGATGCAGCCTACAAAGGCAACGGTGAAGTGCTAGTTTTCAACGCTTAAGCATGTAACTTTAGCGTCATGTAGTTGTCCATACCAGAAGTCGTCCCTATGGCAATTACATGGCGAGTAAAACTTTGAGTACAACTTGATGTAGAGCAACGCCATTTGAGATAAACATCGATTTATAAAATCATCTGTTAAAATAGCGTATTACATTGAAATTTTGCTGCTATGCCTAAGTACCTGACCGCCGCCCTTTATAAATTTGTTAGCTTGCCTGAGTATCAGGCTTTGCAAGCACCCATTATGGACGCGTGCAAAGCGCACCAGATTAAAGGCACACTCCTGCTTGCAGAAGAAGGCATCAATGGCACCATTGCCGGCCTCCCGGACGACATTCGTCAAGTATTGCACTACTTACGCACCGATCCAAAATTTTCCGGGAAATTTGCAGATTTAGAGCATAAAGAATCTTTTGCCGATGAACATCCGTTTTATCGCATGAAGGTAAAACTGAAAAAAGAAATCGTAACCCTAGGCGTGCCAGGCGTCAGTCCGACTAAAAAAGTAGGCACCTATGTGAAGCCTCAAGACTGGAATGCGCTGATTTCAGACCCGGATGTTGTGCTGATTGATACGCGTAATGATTACGAAGTAGACATTGGCACCTTTAAAGGCGCAATCGACCCAAAAACCACCACGTTCCGTGAGTTCCCCGAGTATGTGGCCAAACACTTTGATAAAACCAAACATAAAAAAGTAGCGATGTTCTGCACTGGCGGCATCCGCTGTGAAAAGGCATCTTCTTACATGCTGGACCAAGGGTTTGATGAGGTGTATCACTTAGAAGGTGGTATATTAAAATACTTGGAAACCGTGCCTGAAGAGCAAAGCATGTGGGAAGGCGAATGCTTTGTATTTGACCAGCGCGTTGCGGTTAAACACAATTTGGAAGTTGGGGACTATGATCAGTGCTACGCATGCAGATACCCACTATCACCCGCAGAAATGCAAAGCGAAAAATACGTTGCCGGCATCTCTTGCCCACACTGTTATGATCAAGTCTCAGAAGAAAAACGCGCGAAATTGCTAGAGCGACAAAAACAAGTAACGCTAGCAAAACAGCGCGGAGAAACACATATTGGTGAAAAACAAAAATAAATGACCCACACCCGCGAACAAGAAGCCATTAGTGCCTATTTCAAATTACTTGAAAAAAAAGGCGCAAAAAGTGGCATGCTTTACAAACGTTCATTGTTTTTAGATCAGTTTATCCCGCTTTTAGAAAACCAGGCCTTGGAGCGCACAAGCTACAGCAAGGCCATAGAAAAAATCATCAAAACCATCCCGGCCGATATCTGGCATGACAGCCTGAATACCGCACGGGAGTTCTACCCATTTTGGATGCAAGATATCAAGGCCATCGCTGCGTTCAGCAGACAAGGCGGCTTTGATATCCAACCATTAAAATGGCAGCCGGTACCAACTACGCTGAAAGCACTGACCGATCGCTTAGGCACTGCAAAATTCGATGTTACCGAAACCAGACATCTAACTGCCTACGCTCAGGCCTTGAAAGACAAAGGTGCCAATCCACAGTTGCTGGATAATCGTCTTAATTTAGCAAAGATACTGTTGTTACAATTAAAAGGTGCTCCTACTGACGATGCCCGCGTATACCGCGTTGCGGTAGACATGACGCTGCCTTTATTTAAAATTGATGAAAACAAGCAGCTGTTTTTACTCGTGATACGCGAGTTTTATCAATACTGGATAGATAACCCTGATAAAAATCTGGGGTCTGATCAGGGCATAGAAGTGACTTTTATCGACTAAACACTTTATCAAGCGGAATTAACGTGCACAACACTCTTCGTATTGCCACATTTAATATCCATAAAGGGTTAACGCACTTTAATACTAGCTTATCACTACACCACCAGCGTGAACTGCTAAGAAAACTACATGCAGACGTGGTATTTCTTCAAGAAGTGCGTGACGTGCATCACGAGCACAGTAGACGTTTTGACGCTTGGCCTACCGCAGGACAAATGGAGTTCTTGGCCGATACTATATGGAAAGACTACGCTTACGGTAAAAATGCGGTATACCCTGCCGGCCATCACGGCAACGCTTTGCTGTCTAAATTTCCAATTATCAAAACCACCAATATTGATATCTCTGCACATAGCAGCGAAGAGCGCGGCATGCTGCATAGCGAAATCAACATCCCAAACTGGGATACGCCACTGCATACCATATGTGTGCATTTAGGGCTGTTTGCACGCTGGCGTAAACAGCAGCTGATATTGATTAAAGATTATATCCAGCGCCATATTCCGGCCCATTCACCACTGATCGTTGCCGGTGACTTTAACGATTGGGGTATGCGCTCCGGCAGACATTTTTCACATCAAGTTGGTTTACAGGAGGTGTTTGCCCATCAAAACGGCAAGCCTGCGCGCAGCTTTCCTTCATGGCTGCCTATTCTCAGGTTAGATCGAATTTACACCCGCGGATTTAAGATTCAACACGTAGAGGTGCACTCTGGTGCACATTTCGTGAAACTATCTGACCATGCCATGCTGTCCGCTACCCTTATCAAAGGGCATTAAGGCATGATGCATTTCACCAGCGGCAATCACATCCAACTGTTACGCAACGGGGCGGAGTACTTCCCCGCGCTTGAACACGCGATTGACCATGCGCGACATGAAGTGTACTTACAAAGTTATATCTACGAAGCAGACAAAGTGGGCACCCGCATTGGCGAAGCAATGATACGGGCGGTGCAACGCGGGGTTGCTGTATATTTGTTGATTGATGGTTTTGGCTCCAAGACTTTAGCGCCAGCTTATATAGAGTCACTGAGAGCTGCTGGCATCCATGTCATGATTTACCGCCAGAAAATATCACCGTGGACTTTTAAAAAAAATCGGCTACGTAGACTGCATCAAAAAGTGGTGGTCATCGACAATGTCACTGCGTTTGTGGGCGGTATTAACATCATCGACGACAATAACGTGCCACATCAGGTCGCCCCTAGAATTGATTACGCGGTACGCGTACAAGGCACATTGCTCCCCATCATCGCTACTAGTGTAAGAAAACTATGGCAGCACTTGGCATGGCTGCATTTTCACACCAAACCTTTACCTAGAATCAGCACACAAGCACCCACGCGCTACACCAAGGGCAGCATTAAAGCCGCTTTCATCACGCGTGACAATATCTTGCACCGGCGCGATATCGAAGCGGCTTACCTCAAGGCGATTTATCGTGCTAAACGTGAGATTATTATCGCCAATGCTTACTTTATCCCCGGCAGGCGCTTTCGCAAGGCATTAATCAGTGCGGCGGCACGCGGAGTGGAAGTCAAACTGCTGCTGCAGGGACGTAAAGAATACTTTCTAATGTTTGCCACCCATGCTTTTTATAATGTCTTCTTAAAAAATGGCATACAGATTTACGAGTATCGTAAAAGCTTTATGCATAGCAAGGTAGCAGTGATTGACCAAGAATGGGCCACAGTTGGCTCATCCAACATTGACCCATTTAGCCTATTTTTAGCACGTGAAGCCAATATATTTGTTAAAAACAAGCATTTTTCCGCCACGTTACACCAAGACATTAGCGCCGCCATCAATAATGGAGCCTACCAGATTAAGGCCAACGACTGGGCAAAAGGCCACAGTGCAAAGCGTTTCCTTTCATGGATTGCATATGGTTTAGTACGAGTTTTTCTAGGCGTCATTGGCTACACAGATCGGCCTTAAACAAACGCCCAAGATTACGCACATGGTCTCACGCTGCGTGTCTTTATCGTTTAAAATTGAGCAGATACTTGAGCCTCATACCAATATTAAAATCCATGTCAGATATCCACCTCACCAACTCAGATAGCCGAAGCCAGGCCATGCAATTGGCATGGAAGGATGGCTTACCTTACTCTAGCGAATTTCAAGACGTTTATTTCTCTAGCGATAATGGCTTATTAGAAACCGAATATGTATTTTTACAAGGCAATGACTTACAAAGACGCTGGCAACAGCCTGATTTAACTCACTTTACCATTATTGAAACCGGTTTTGGTACTGGCCTAAATTTCTTATGTGCAGCTCAACTGTGGTTAGCGTATGCACCTCAACATGCGACATTACATTTTGTCAGTGTAGAAAAATACCCACTGAGCTTGGCTGACCTGAGGGCAGCGTTGGCGTTATGGCCTCAACTCGCGGCATTCAGCGCCACAATGCTGCATCAATACAATGCATTGGTGCATAAGCAGACCATCAATCTTTATGAACAAAGAGTGCAGCTAACTCTGCATATCGGTGATGCTACTGAGCAATTAACGCGCATTCCCAACATAGCCGATGCTTGGTTTCTAGACGGTTTTGCTCCTGCCAAAAACCCGGACATGTGGCAGCACGCCTTATTTCGTGAGATGGCAGCACATGCACATCACGACACCACATTTGCGACCTTTACCAGCGCAGGCGATGTAAGACGCGGTTTAATCGCGGCTGGCTTTCACGTTAGCAAACGTCCAGGTTTTGGCAAAAAGCGCGAAATGCTTTGTGGAAGCTTTAGTGGGAAAATGATAGGTACGCCGCATGACTAATACGGCCATAGTGATTGGTGGTGGTATTGCTGGCTGCAGCAGTGCGTATGCCCTCGCCCGACGTGGCATAAAAGTTACCTTAATTGAGCGTCAAGCACAGATTGCCAACGTAGCCTCAGGCAACCCGCTCGCCATGCTCTACCCACGTTTAAGTGGCGATGATGCAGGCAGCCAATTTGCACTGGCGAGCTATGTATACAGTTTGGCGGTTTACCAATCACTGCAGCTCCCTGAGGCTGATTTTTCTGCTTGCGGCATGCTGCAACTGGGATTTAATGCTAGAGAGCTCGCACGTATTCAAAAGGTTGCGGCGCAGAATTACCCAGCCAGCCTACTCCGCTATGTAACACAGTATGAAGCCAGCGTCATTGCCGGCATCCCGCTTACACATGACGCTTTGTACTTTCCGACGGCTGGCTGGCTACAGCCACAGCATCTATGCCAGCACTTAACGCAGCACCCTAATATTAGCGTTTTACATAGCCAGCAAGTGACTGGATTCAGCAAAGAAACCCATGGCTTTGAAGTTTACAATCAAGCTCAACTACTTGCCACGGCACAAGTGTTAATTATTGCCAACGCCAACGACGCACAGCAGTTACTACCTGATTTGCCACTACAAGCCAAAGCCGTACGCGGCCAAGTTAGCGTATTGCAACCAAGCGCGATGAGCCGTCGCATTAATACCATACTTTGCAGCGATGGCTATCTAAGCCCGGCCGTTGGCCTACAGCCAATACACTGTTTAGGCGCATCATTTGCCAACGTAGAGACGCCATCTACCGCACCGCAGGATTTAAGCCCTACAACGCAAGATCATATTGAGAACCTCAATAAACTCGGGCATATTTCCACATCACTCTATCAGGAGTTACAGCCAAATATCATGAGTGGTCGCGTGTCTTACCGCTGTACTACTAATGATTATTGGCCTTTAGTAGGCGAGTTGATAGACGGTGCAGCTCTCAAGATAAAACCGGTGAGACCCAGTGCCCCGTCTAGCGCGCTACCCTGGATATCAGGCTTATATATCAACGCGGCGCACGGGAGTAAGGGCTTCACCAGCGCTCCACTGTGTGCGGAAATACTAGCCAGCATGATTACACACGAGCCGTTACCCATCAGCCATGTACTCGCTAGCCTGCTTAACCCTAATCGTTTCTTGCTACGGGAAATGGGTTTAAAACAATTGGCAAAAACGGTAGCCTCTGCGCATAAAATTTCAGGTTAAAATGAGTTCATGACGCAATCACCGTATCTAACAGCAGTGCAATATCATCGTGCAGGTCAATTAGCTGAGGCAGAGTCACTCTACCGACAAGCACTCGCTGCACAACCGCAACAGGCTGACGCGCACCACATGCTTGGTCTTGTATATTACCAAACTAACCGTAATGCACTTGCCGTTAAGCATCTGGAACAAGCCCTGGCGATTAACCCCAAACAAGTCGATTACCTCAATCACTATGGACTGGCATTGCGCGCAGCGGGCAACATAGATGCCAGCATCAAAAGCTTTCAGCAGGCAATCTTGTTGCAGCCTAAAGACTTAGATCTACAGCTCAATCTGGGCAATACGCTACTTGCAGCGAACAGGTTTGAAGAGGCCGCCTCTTACTACCACCGTGTGCTTAAAGTCAAACCAAGAGAGGATGAAGTACGTGCAGCACTATGCCACTGCTTATCATCACTAGGCAATCAGGCGCATACCATAGGTAATTTCACACAGGCAGAAGCTTGCTTTCAGGAAGCCTTGCAGCTTGGGCCACAAGACGCAAGGCTGCTGTATAACCTGGGCAACGCACAGCGCGAGCTAGGCAAACCCAATGATGCTGCCAAACAATATCAGAAAGCGTTACAGCTAGACCCAAACGATGCTGATACCCATAACAATTTAGGTAACGTACAACGTGAACTAGGCCAGCTGGATTTAGCGGTAGCCAGTTATACAACTGCGCTTAAACTCAACCCCAAGCTGTATCACGCTAAAGTACATTTGGTACACCAAAAGCAGCATATGTGTGACTGGGATGGGCTAGAGGCTGATATACAGCAGATTCGCCACTGGGTAATGCACGAACCTAGCGCACAAATATCACCTTTTGCCTTTTTGGCGATGCCTAGCACCAGTGCTGAAGAGCAAAGAATCTGTGCCAGCAATTGGGCCAACAGTCGTTATGCGCAATTGATACAGCTAGGAAAACAGCTCAACTTTGCTAATACAACCAGCCCTAACAACAAAATTAGAATCGCCTATTTATCCGCAGATTTCAGATTGCACCCGCTGGCGTTTCTTATCAGCGAGTTGATTGAGCTACATGACAAAAACCGCTTTGAAACTTATGCTTTCTCCTATGGCGTGAATGATAAAACCAGTGCCAGAGCTAGACTGGAAAAATCTTTTGACCAATTTCACGATATACGTACACTCTCTGACATTGACGCTGCCAAAAAGATACATAGTTGCGGCATTGATATTTTGGTGGACTTAACCGGCTTTACACAAACCAGCCGCAGCGGGATTGCTGCACTGCGCCCAGCTAAGGTTAACGTTAACTGGCTGGGGTTTCCCGGCACTATGGGGGAAATGCACCAGCAGAACGCACCCGACACGCCGCTGTTCGACTACCTACTGACTGACGCATTTATCACACCGGCTGACACTACACCGCACTATGCAGAAAAGCTGGCACTGCTACCATATAGCTACCAACCCAATGACCGCAAACGCCCTATTGGCAAAGCCCCTACACGTCAGGCATGCAACCTACCTGATAACGCTTTTGTATTTTGTAGTTTTAACCAGTCATTTAAAATTACCGCAGACGTGTTTAGCATTTGGTTGCGCTTACTCAACAAGCTACCCAATAGCGTGCTGTGGTTGCTAGACTGCAACACTTGGGCCAAGCAGAATTTATGGCTGGCAGCACAACGCAGTGGCATCGCCAAGGAGCGCATTGTTTTTGCACCGCGCGTTAACATTGCCGACCATCTGGCTCGCCACATACATGCTGATTTATTTTTAGACACACAGCCATACAATGCCCACACTACTTGCAGCGATGCACTGTGGATGGGCTTACCGGTATTAACCTGTGCTGGAGATACATTTTCCTCACGCGTTGCCGGCAGTTTATTGCAAGCAGCAGGCCTACCCCAGCTAATCACCCATTCATTGGTCGAATATGAAGCGCGTGCATTACAACTTGCACAGCAGCCAAACGAGCTCGCCGCCATAAAAGCAAAACTGCAAGATGAAAACATGACATCCAACTTATTTGATACCGCACAATTCACGCTATCTTTAGAGAGAATTTATACACAAATCATGGCAAACATTGGCTAGCGGCTCGCATTGGTTCACCCAGTAACACGGCGCAGAACTGATGACTTCAATCAAATTTATGCTAAAGTCATTGATATGCAATTGATGTGCAAATGCACTAAATTATAAAAAACAAAACACATTTGAGAAGGTTCAGGACACCATCATGGCTGCAATTGACATCACCCCTGTATTGAAATTTATGCTGGACAAAGGTGGTTCAGATTTATTCTTTAGCTCAGGCACCAGTATCCATATAGAGGTTGAAGGCGAAACCACGCCCATCAACGCCCAAATCATGCAGCCTGGCATGATTAAAGAAATTGCTTACTCACTGATGAGTGAAGATCAGATTAAAGAGTTTGAAGCCACACTGGAGTGCAATTTTGCATTAGGTAAAAAAGATATTGGCCGCTTCCGCGTGAATGTGTTCAGGCAACGCGGTGAAGTGGGTATGGTGATTCGGCATATCAAGACAGATATCCCTTCATTAGAAAGCTTAGGCCTGCCGCCAGTGCTCAAGGATTTAATCTCACGCAAACGCGGGCTGATTTTGGTAGTGGGTGCTACAGGCTCGGGTAAATCTACTACCTTAGCTTCAATGATTGATTACCGTAATGAAACCAGCAATGGTCATATACTCACGCTGGAAGACCCTATCGAGTTTATTCACCCGCATAAGAAATCAGTAGTGGACCAGCGCGAAATCGGTATCGACACGCTATCTTTCGAGAATGGCCTTAAAAATGCCATGCGCCAAGCCCCGGATGTGATTCTGATTGGTGAGGTACGCGATATGGAAGGTATGAAAAACGCACTAGCCTACGCAGAAACCGGGCATTTATGCTTAGCTACCTTACATGCTAATAATGCCAACCAAGCACTTGAGCGCATTATTTCCTTCTTCCCAGAAGATGGCAGGAATGGATTGCTATTGGGAATCTCTATGAATCTGGTGAGCATCATATCGCAGCGTTTAATCCCGGGGGTGCAAAGCAAACGTGTGGCCGCTACTGAGGTGATGATTAACACCCCCTATATGAACGAGCTGATACAGAAGCAAAAAATGGGGGAAATCAAAGAAATCATGGCTGAGAATACCGATATCGGCATGCATACCTTTGACCAATCCCTATTCAAGCTCTTCTCTAATGGCAAAATTGACGATGAAAACGCGCTGGCTTATGCGGATTCCCGTAACGATTTGTCATTAAAAATCCGCTTCTCGGCTGAAGGCACGCGCAACAGCGCGAGCGGCCTAGGTCTCTAATCCAAAGTTCTAGTTTAGGGTTGTAATTATTCAACCACTATGACGTAACGTCTGCAACAGCAGGCTTTACGTCATGGTTTTAATCCCCAGTTTTCTTACCCCCTCGGCTTACTGTTGTTTCACCGGATCGAACGGATTAGTCAGCATCCTTAATAAGAAATCCACATCCACGCACTGAATAAACAGATTACCGTCGTTGGCTTTGAT
The DNA here is from genome assembly GCF_000023705.1 of Methylotenera mobilis JLW8. Taxonomy (NCBI): domain Bacteria; kingdom Pseudomonadati; phylum Pseudomonadota; class Betaproteobacteria; order Nitrosomonadales; family Methylophilaceae; genus Methylotenera; species Methylotenera mobilis. The sequence continues at coordinate 924,103 of NC_012968.1, read as the reverse complement.
TATCCACTTAATCAGGTTGCCTCTTTTGTCATTTGCTAACGGCGTTTTGCTAATTTGATCTTCACTAAACTGTGCAACAGAATGCAGTGCACCCACAAGCAAACCAACTTTGTGCTCACCGCACATGATGACAATCACCTGACTATTACTATCAACCACTGAAGGCACACCGCTTAATAGATAGCTCAGGTCGTATACCCAAACATAGTGTGAGCCTTTGACATCACTCTGCACGGAAACCACCCCTACTCGCTCAGAACGACTGCCGATAGAGACCGAAGAAATCTCAGATGCCGGCAATGCCTCTAAAACGATTTCAGCTTCCAGCGCAAACAGTATTTCATCTACAAAGAAGGTGGCAAACTCAGGGTCTGATGACTGTGTCAATGAACTATGAATAATTGATGCTGAATCATTCCCTGAGCTAAAGTGATTACGCACCTCACCAAACGCATCGTACACTACGGCAATTACGTCTTCTTTATACCCGTCCGACACCTTAAACTCGCGATAACCGTTGGATACACTGCAGCCGAGAATACAGTAATGCCCATCACGAATCACGATCCGCGATGCGCTCTTACCATTACGCATCGTCAGTAGATCCGGGTCTATATCTAAAGTAGAACCTACTGGACGGCTAGGGTCGGTGCTGGAAATGATTTTAGCTTGCCTATCAATATAAAAAGCCTTGATAGAATCGCTTTCGGCAATACTACCGCGCAACATGGCATTAAATTCAGGCGTAGCATCGAACACAATACCAATACCGCCCACTACGTCGGTACCATCAGGTGCCATAATCGCCGCATGGTAAATATAGGTAGGCTTATCGCTATAAAGTGAGCTCGCCTCAAACGGTGACACATAATATTGCTGCTCATTATACAAAGACAGTACGCCATCTAATGTAGCATCGTCTATCGTGGTGCCGATAATAGTGCCTTTCTCATCAACAGGATTAGTGCTGGCGATGATAGTGCCTTGTTTATCATAGACAAAAATACGGGTATACACGGTGTAGAGCTGATTAATATAATTCAGTATCTCGGTAATGCGCGACACACTCGCAGCATCTACACGTCCGGATGCCAGCGCGAATCTCAGCTCTGGCGTCACCGCCCACCAGCGGCAATCATCAGAACGCTCATACAAATTACGATCCAATAAATCCACCAGCAAGTGTGATAGAAATTCAGAGTCCTGCAATCTAGAAGCAAGCACAGTCTCGTACAAATCATTGATGGATTGTGCAAACAGCTCATTACTGCGCGTACCAGTCTCACTAATCTGGTCCAGAATAGTTTTTAGTTTAAATAACTCACCAGTTTGGCCCACAGTCATGACCTGACCATTCCACACCACGCGGCGGATGGTAGAAGCTGCCGTCATCACTTCATACAGCGGTGGGCAGAAAGACTGCGCATGCGATAGCAAACCTCTGGCTACTTTTGCATCCAGCGATTTTAGCGCGCTAGTCTCCTGTCCGGTAAATGCAATATCTACCGGTGTCATCACCTGCCCTTGCCAGCCTTTTGGCCCCATATATCCTTGGTAGCCATTGGCTTTAAATGTAGCCACCAGATACTCACGTCCGCCATAAATCATTAAGCTTGATTTTGCGTCATGATTGACCGGCACCACCGCACCTACGGGCACCCAGCGCGCATCGCTGGTCTCAATCACTTGTTGATTCTGGTCTAACAGCAGCATTACAGAGCGCATGCTAGGGTCGCGATGCGAATGGAAAATCCCTGCCATCTCTTCTACAAAATTAAAGCACAAACATAAAATACCAATCACTGCGCCGGTTTCCGGGTGCAACATGCGTTTTGAATAAACCAGCGCCTTATCTTTATTGGGGCGTAAATCTGTATGACGATACGTTTCTACATAATCTTCCGAGTGCAGTGTTTCATGAATCAACGGGTCTAAACTGCCCTCAATTGGTGTTTCTTGATTAATCTGCACCAAAACGTTGCCAGAAACATCAAGCAGAATAATTTCGTCATAAACCGTATATTTGCTTCGGTAAGCACGCAAACGTAAACGTATCTCATCCACAGTACCACCAAGCCCAGCCACAAAACTGCATAGCTCACGGTCGGTAGCCAGAAAACCAACATCCGCTGTACGCTCATACAGGTTACGCACCAAAATATCGATGACATATTTAGCCTTGGTGCCAATCTCGTTAAATACAGTAGCAACTTTTTCCTGTACCAAGCTTAACACCAGCTCTTTTTCCAAGCGATTAAAGCCGGCGCGGGTTGCAGCCATGGTAGGTAATATACTTTTGGCCTCGACCGGGCAATTCATTTTTGCCGACGATTCAATGATTCTCCACATTAAATTTAACTCATGTAACGACTGCTCACAACGCACTACGTCGCGCATAAATGGCAGGTAATTATCGATTTGAAACGAAGAAATCTGATTCATTATTTACTCACATCATTATGGTATTTATTTTATGCACCGTTGCATGTTTAGCATTTAAGCAAAATACAAGCCAACCAGAAAAACCCATGCCTACTGCCTTGAATATGTATATACACTTGAGCCACTTAGTGTGCAGCAAGCGTAAGCAAGCAAAAATTAATATGGTGCAGTGCGTGATGTGATGCACTTTATAGGTGCATTAAAATGAATGCCATTGGATAGGTCATCGACTTACATTAGCAATAGCTCCTTTTAAAAAGCGGAGTTTGAATCGGCCTACTTCAACTGGCATCTAATACCAACATCTAATATAAGATGGCACAGTTAATGCTTAAGTAGTGAGAGATAAATTTTGATATAACAAACACTCAATGAAACTCGTTTCATCACAACATCAATCTGGGGCATCCATGGTCGCATTTAAGAACGATAAGCACATGCATGATGCACTGATTCATAACCTTGAAGGGATGTTGTACTGCTGCTTGTATGATCAAGACTGGACCATGGTGTTTGTAAGTAATGGCTGCAAAGAGCTGACCGGCTATGCTCCTGAAGACCTGCTGCATAACCAGTATATTTCTTATGAAGCTGTGACGTTTGCAGAAGATAGAGTGATGGTGCGCGACACGATTCAGAACGCACTAACAGAAGGTAACCGCTACGAAGTTGAATACCGTATCAATCATGCAGATGGCAGTGTGATTTGGGTATTAGAGCGCGGCAATCCAATTTATAACAATGCCGGCATGGTGATTGCGCTAGAGGGTTATATTCAGAATATCGCTAAGCGCAAAGGCATTGAACAGTCATTGCTGGCCGCAGAACTTAAATACCGATCCATCTTTGAAAACACACTGGAAGGTATCTTCCAAACTACAGCAGATGGTCACTACCTCATTGTTAACCAATCACTTGCGCACATGTACGGCTACAGCTCACCGGATGAGCTTATCCATGCATTCAATAGCATACAAGAGCAGCTCTATGTAAAACCGGGGCGTCGTGAAGAATTTGTACAGCTCTTGAAAGAGAACGAGAGCGTAGAGAAGTTTGAGTCATTGGTTTACCGCAAAGATAAAAGCACTATCTGGATCTCTGAAAATGCCCGTGTGGTCAATGATGAGTCCGGCAATATCCTGTATTACGAAGGCACAGTCGAGAATATCACCGCCCGCAAGAATTACGAAGAAAAGCTAGAATACCAAGCAATGCATGACAGCCTCACCGGCTTGCCTAATCGCAACATGCTCAACGACAGGCTGCAGTTGTGCATCAACTTTGCCAATCGCTACAAAAACAAAATGGCAGTTGCCTTCTTGGATTTAGACCAATTCAAACTGATTAACGACAGTATGGGACATGAAGTCGGTGACCAGTTACTGGTTATTATGGCCAAAAGATTATCCAGCGCCGTGCGTGAAATCGACACCGTAGTCAGGCTGGGGGGCGATGAGTTTGTTATCGTACTCACCAATATAGACGACACCAATGATATTTTTATGAGTATGCAACGCATACTGGAAGCGGTGGCTGTACCGCTTACCATCAACAATATGGATTATCTGGTCACTTGCAGCATTGGCGTCAGCATTTATCCAGATGATGGCTTGGATGCCAATTTACTATTGCGTAATGCCGATACCGCCATGTACAAGGCTAAGAAAGCCGGTAGAAATAACTTCCAGATTTACACACAGGCACTCAACGCCGCATTAACCGAGCGCGTCACCCTAGAATACAATCTGCGCCAAGCCATTGAGTTAGAAGAGTTTATATTGCATTACCAACCCAAGGTAGATTTTGCAACGGGCAAAGTATGCGGGGCCGAAGCTTTGATCCGGTGGCAACCCGAAGGTCAAGACCTTATCTCCCCTTTAAAATTTATTAACATCGCGGAAGAAACCGGCCTTATTGAAACCATAGGGGAATGGGTGCTCGCCACCGCCTGCTATAAAGCCAAAGCTCTACAGCAGAAAACTGGCCTCCATGTCCCGATTGCCGTCAATGTATCGCCCAGGCAATTCAGGCAATCTAACCTAGCCAACACCATCAAGAAAATCCTCGCCGTAACGCAGCTAGATCCCAGCTACCTAGAGCTAGAAATTACCGAAAATACACTGATCGATGACTCATCCAAGTTTATTGAGACCTTACACTCATTGAAAAAACTTGGCGTAAAACTGGCGATTGATGACTTTGGCACTGGTTATTCCAGTTTGGCCTATTTAAAAGATTTTCCAATTGATCGATTAAAAATCGATAAAGTGTTTGTCAGCAGCATTGAGGAAGACCCTACCAACAAAGCCATCTTGAAAGCCATCGTGGTATTGGGGCAGAGCTTAGGGATAGAGGTGATTGCGGAAGGCGTAGAAACACAGTATCAATACGACTACCTCAAATCCATAGGCTGCGACCAGCTACAGGGCTACTATTACAGCAAACCACTACCGGAGCAGCAGTTTGAACAGTTTTTACTCACCCAACCCAACAGCCCTACACCACAATAAACCACGCCCGTTTTAACCAACCCAGTCAGACCCACATTGCAGATTAGAGCAGCCTAAGCAGCATCCGGATGTTGAATCGCGGCAAATACCGCAGCAACCACAATCAAGCTTCCACCCAGCCACTCATTCAGCTCCATGGTTTCATGCGCTAAGTAATAGGAAGCAATAGCAGCTACCACCAGTTCAAACAAAAACAGCACAGATGCACGCGTTGCTTCAATTTTGGCTACGCCGTACTGCACAAAAAAAGTGGCGGCAATCAGCAGCAATGCAATTAACGACATCACTGCCCATTCTGTGAAACCGAATAAGGTAGGGCTGGGGATGGATGTCTGCATAATCGGCACAAACAACAGGGCAACCATCATCACCCCTATCCAAATCGCATAGGATTTCGCTACTAACGTTAAATGACTGGATTTTCTGGTAATGACATTCGTCAATGAAAATCCAATCCCAGAGGATAAGGCCAACCACTCCGGCATATTCCTCGGCAATGGTAAGCCGCCAAGTTTAGCGTCATACAACATGATGAATGCGCCAACTAATGAGGCCACTATGGCAATATAACCAGTGAAGCGTGTTTTTTCTTTTAACCAAAAATGCGCGAGGATCAGGGTCCAAAGGGGTGATAAATAAAACAACAGCATCACCCGCATCACTTCACCGTCGATAATCGCCAGTACGTAACTGAGATTGGTCCAGCCGGCCACCAAACCCAGCCACACTATGCTGACCGGTAGCTTGGCAGCACCGCGCCAATGCTTACCTAATAAAAGGCTGGCAAAGATAATGGCAAGCGCATAAGTATAAAAGCTGGAGGCTACCCCAGGCACGCCAGCCTCGGACATCAAGCGATATGGATACCAAATGATGCCCCAACAAAATGCACCAAAAAGTAGGCCAAATACCGCAAAAAAGTTTTTATTATTGCTGTTGCTCACTATAATGCTACCTTATGAATCCAAATCTAAATTTATTACAGCCATATCCGTTTCAACGTCTGCGTGATCTATTTAAAGGTGTTACTCCCAATGCAGCTTTTAAGCCGATTAATCTGTCCATCGGCGAGCCTAAGCACGACACCCCACAATTAATTAAAGACGCTTTAGTCAATAATCTAGGTGGTTTAGCTAATTATCCCACGACTATCGGCTCTATTGAGCTAAGAACTACGATTTCCGACTGGATTTCACGTCGCTATCAAATCCCTGCACTGAATCCTGAAAAAGCCATCCTGCCAGTGACCGGCAGCCGCGAAGCTTTATTTGCGTTCGCGCAGGTGATTATCGACCATAAAAAACCTGATCCTATCGTGATTTCACCTAATCCGTTTTATCAGATTTACGAAGGTGCTGCATTTTTAGCCGGTGCCACTCCCTACTTTTTAAACACGCTGCCACATCAGGATGCTAACTATAACCACGTGATGGATTTCTCCAGCGTACCTGCGGATGTATTAGCACGTACGCAACTGGTATACATTTGCAGCCCAGGCAACCCGTCTGGCAAGGTGATGAGCCTGGAGCAATGGCGCACTGTTTTTAACTTGTCAGACCAATACGGCTTTGTGATTGCAGCCGATGAGTGTTATTCAGAAATTTATTTTGATGAAGCATCACCGCCGTTAGGTGCATTACAGGCAGCGCATCTACTGGGTAGAGACTATAAAAATCTGATTGTGTTCAGCTCACTTTCCAAGCGTTCTAATGTACCTGGCATGCGCTCAGGCTTTGTGGCTGGCGATGAAAAAATCATTGAGTCATACACCCTCTATCGCACTTATCATGGCTGCGCTATGAACCCAGCGGTACAGGCAGCTTCTGTTGCAGCATGGAATGATGAAGCGCATGTGATCGAAAACCGCAGGCTTTACGCTGCCAAGTTTAAAGACGTCACGCCATTGCTAAGTAATGTATTGGAAGTAGCGGTGCCAGATGCCGCATTTTACCTATGGGCTAAAATCAAAGACGCTAATATTTCTGATACTGAGTTTGCTGTAAAGCTATATCGTGACCTTAACATCACTGTGCTACCAGGCAGTTATTTGGCACGTGAAGCGCACGGCGTAAATCCAGGCAAAAACTTTATTCGCATGGCGCTAGTGGCCTCATATGAAGAATGTGTAGAAGCAGCTAAGCGCATCAGCGCGCATTTCTAAAACGTGCATCATAATCAGCATCGCAAGGCTAATCCAAACTTAAAACAGATTTGCCTTGCGCTAATGATTACATACCCTACTTGATATATCGGTTATTTAAACGCACAGCTAGCGCACTCAAGCCAATCAAGGCAATACCAATAATCACTAGCGCAATCGGCCATCCCACCGTATTGGCAAAATGTTCCGCTGTGTAGTAGCCAATATAAATCAGCATCGCCAATGTCCCCACCAGTAACAGCGTTCTGCTACGCACATAGGTACTTAAAAATATAACAAAGGCAGTCGCCCCAAGATACACCGGCTCCAGCAAACTGTTCTCTACCGATTCAAAAATAGACCACAACAGCAATACTGCCCCTACAAAGTACCAGAACGGAGCAATCGCCATATGCCTGGATTGCTGCATGGCATAGGCAATACAAAGCAACGAGCTACCAATGACGATGCCGATTAGCTTTTCATCAACATCCCAGAGATCAAATTGATTGGCAAAAAAGATGCAGCCAAACAGCACTGCACTAAACGCCAGTACCGTGCGTTGCTTTGCCCAAAACGTTGCACCTTGCTGCACCAACATATAGGCCGCCATAAACAGTAAGCCATGGCGCACATCGCCGCCCGACGAGTACTCCTGCAGCATTACCATAATGCCGGTAGGCTGTAGCAGCGCAGCCATTAAAAACAGTGGTGTTACCGCACGCTCGTACTTTTGGTCACTCAGGCACACCAAGCCCATGACAAAAGCCATCAACCCTGAGCCTAGCGTGATGATCACTCTTGATGCGGAGCCAAAATCATCCCAATACATGGAAATAAAAACGCCGATACCAGCAAACACAAATATGCCGCCTACATAACCAAACAACTTGGGTAGCACACTAGCGGATGCAGCATTAGGCTGCTCAGAAGACATTTCAAGCGCCTGAGCAATTTCTGCTAACGTAATCTGATTATTCTGCGCTAATGCAACAATATCCTGCAAAGCATCATCTTTAAGCGACATAGCAACCCCTTATTTTTTGATGACCCAACCAATAAACTGCACTTGGTTATAGTAATAATGCTGCTGAGTATGCGGAATCTTGTAACCGACATTACCTTTCTTCAATCTGAAGCCACCATCTCGATTACCGCCACCAAACAGCCCGCCCATCAGGCCACCACCGCCGTAACTGGGGCCATCCAATGTGTAGCCATCTGGTGAAACAATCGCTGTATCTATCACCATGTTTTCCGTTTCGTGCAGCGCTACAGCACCAGCTGTCGCCGACACCTGAGACATATCAATAGCAATCTCACGTACCGTATCAGTTTTGGCGTCGTATACCATTAGCCGTTTTACATCGTAATTAATATCCTTCCCCTCGTGCTTCTTGGCGCTAACCATTAGCTTCTGATTTTTCACTGAAAAATCCAACATGTAATCCACCGTATTTTGATAGTCATACGATTTAGTCGTAAATAGCACTTCATACTGTGGCGGTGCACTCATCGCCTTTGGAATCACCGTCGAAGCGAAAAAAATAAGTATCAACAATAAAGGAAAGGTCAGCCCGACCACTAAAACCAAATTTTCTTTTATAAAGTTCTTCATCATGGTCCTTTAATTATTGGTTATCTAAATTACTGCTTATCTATTAGTCATTACTTAACTATTAATTATTGCTTAACTTGGTAAATACACACCTTAGTAAATGCTTAACTGGCGTAATTGCTTATCTGGACGTTGACTCTTTAATAAACGCACTTACGGTATTCAATACATTTTCCTGCATCTGCGGATCTAGGCAATCGACTTGATGCAGATCCTGCATACTGCGCAACCAGGTTAGCTGACGTTTCGCCAGCTGCCTTGTAGCAAAAATACCGCGGTCACGCAATTCAGTTGCATCATACTCTCCGGCCAAATACTCCAAAGCCTGACGATAGCCTACACAGCGCATGGAGGTGCTATCTGAAGTTAAGGCAGGATATTTACGTACCAATGCTTTTACTTCGTCGACAAAGCCATGCGCTAACATTTTCTCAAATCGCAATGCAATACGGGCGTGCAGCACTTTACGATCACTCGGCACCAGTGCAATTTTAAGCAAGCGGTATGGTAACGTATCACCACTGCTAGCCTGATGTAACGCAGTCATCGACTTGCCTGTAATACGGTAAACTTCTAAGGCTCGTTCGATTCTTTGCACATCATTCGGCTGCAAACGTGCGGCACTTTCCGGATCAACCAGCGCCAGTTTGGCATGCATAGCAGGCCAACCCAATGCCGAGGCTTCCTGCTCTATTTGCTGCCTGACTGCCGGGTCAGCTTCAGGCAGCTGGCTTAAGCCTTCCTCCAACGCCTTGAAATAAAGCATAGTGCCGCCCACCAACACTGGAATCTTGCCACGCGCAGTGATATCCGCCATTAGCTGCAGCGTGTCATTCCTAAAATGTGCAGCTGAATAAACCTCGGTAGGCGGAATAATATCAATCAAGGCATGCGGCGCTTGCTTCAACTCCTCAGCGCTAGGCTTGGCTGTGCCGATATTCATATCCTCATAAACCAAGGCAGAATCTACACTAATCAATTCAATCGGTAGTTTTTTATACAAACTAATAGCCAAATCGGTTTTACCGCTTGCGGTTGGCCCCATGACAAAAATAGCTGGTGGTAGTGTGGTTTGATTCATTCCATTTATTCTTAAACTTAATGCGTTATCTTAAGATTAGATACTCGCCAATAGACATCAGATGACCCTTTCGAGCCCTTACTTCTTACAATCAATGCCAGATGAAAGCTGTATAATGCTGATTAACGTTAGTTTGCTGCAAACATACGCTACTTGCTACAGATAACTAGATGTCTGTGCCTCATCTTACTTGATTAGATTTTGTTGATTAGGATTATCCATGAATTTAGAAAAAGTTGTTTTTGGTTTTTTCATCGTTCTGGCAATGACACTGAATTTTGGTTTTTTTATAGGCGACATTGATAACGCCAGCCACCACCATGCATATGAGCTGTATGCGGCGATTATCGTGAGCCTGATTGCGACTGTACTCAAATTTGGCGACCGTACACACGTAGGCGCAATTTTACTTTCCACCAGCTTGGCAGCCGACTTGCAACTGATTGCAGCCGCCATTTTATGGGCAGCACTCAGTGGTACCTACGACGAAGCCAGCTTAACGGTGTACATCGTCTCCCTGTCAGGCGGTGCACTGATGGCTAACATTATCTCGGTTGTATTACTTATTTCGGAAACCATAAGCCAAAAACGCTAAGCACCTAGCATAGCAAACTTGGCATACCAAGTTAATCAGCATGGATAGCATACTGTTTCTGATACTGCGCCGCTTAAGGCGCCCGCTGATACTCATTATCGTTAGCTTTGCTATTGCCATTATCGGTTTAACCCTGATGCCAGGGCAGGATGACCAAGGTCACCCTTGGAAAATAAGCATCTTTGATGCGCTGTATGTCATCAGCTACACCGCCACCACCATTGGCTTTGGCGAGATTCCCTACGCCTACAGCAAAGCACAGCGCTTATGGCTAACATTTTCTATTTACCTGACGGTGATTCCCTGGTTCTACGCTGTCGGTAAAATTATTACTTTGCTGCAAGACACCGGTTTACGCCAGGCAGTTACTACAGAGCGCTTCGCTAAAAGAGTGCGCCAGTTGCAAGAGCCGTTTTACATACTTTGCAGCTATGGCCAGTCATCCAACATTCTGGCTAAGGCGCTCGATGAAAAAGGCATGCGGGTAGTGGTGATTGAACCACAGCAAGAGCGGCTCAACGAACTAGAGCTGATTGACACCAGAAACATCATCCCCTACTTATGTGCAGACGCCATCTTGCCAGAAAGTCTGGAAAGAGCTGGTGTGTTGCACCCACTATGCAGCGGCGTGATTGCACTGACCGATGACGATAACGTTAACCTGGCCGTGGCTGTGGCGGTAAAGCTAATGAACCCTGAACTGCTGGTGATTGCACGTGCCGAGCGCGATGATATTACAGCGAACATGGCGTCTTTCGGTACCGACCGCATCATCAACCCTTACACCTTATTTGGCGACCAACTAGCGATGCGTGTACACGCGTTGGGCACCTACCTACTGCATGAATGGCTGACCGGCGTACCCGGCGACACCCTACCACCACCGGAAAACCCACCCAAAGGCCGCTGGGTAGTCTGTGGTTATGGCCGTTTTGGTAAATCGGTAGTGGAGAACCTGGAGCGTGAGCAGATCACCACCACCATTATTGAAGCCATGCCAGAGCTGACCGGCTGTGATTACTGTATTGTAGGCAGCGGTACCGAGGCAAAAACTTTACTCGAAGCTGATATTACCAATGCGGTAGGTATCGTTGCTGGTACCGATAACGACATCAACAATCTATCTATCGTGATGACCGCTTTCGAGCTCAACCCCAAGCTATTTGTTGTGATACGTAAAAACAGACGTCACAATAGCCGGCTGTTTAAACAGTTTAATGCAGACATTACCATGCAGCCGACCGAGATTATTGCCCATGAGTGTCTGGCACACATGATATCGCCGCTGCTGGCGCAGTTTTTAAGCCTAGCACGCGGCCAGAGCAATGACTGGGCTAACAAACTGATTAGCCAGCTGGTGATGACCATGGGCGAAACCGTACCGGAAACCTGGGCGATCAGAGTTGACAATGAAGATACGCCGGCCGCTGTAGAACTGATTGAAGCAGGTTTAAATGTTAACTTACGGCACCTGATGCAAGACCCTGCCAAGAGAGAGCAGCAGTTAGAGCTGGTCCCTATCCTGTTATTGCGTAACAATGTGCCTAGCCTGGTGCCTGCCCCGAATACCAGCTTACAGATTGGAGATAGAATCCTATTCTGCGGCAGTCCATCGACCAAATCCACCCTGCCTTCTATCCTCAACAACACCAAAACACTGACTTATATTATTGATGGTGTGGAAGTACCGAACAGCCTGGTTTGGCGATGGCTAGAGAAAAAATTTAGTAAAAAAACTCAATAAAATAAATTCAGAAGACAAGTTGAGCACCCGGCACCCACGTAATGGCAGCGCCAGGCGGGCTATTTACCGCGCATAAACATCTTGTCTAAATCACCCATGCTGACTTGAAACCAAGTCGGGCGACCATGATTACACTGCCCTGAACGCTCGGTGGCTTCCATATCACGTAGCAAAGCATTCATTTCAGGGATAGTGAGGCTGCGATTGGCGCGCACGGCAGCATGGCAGGCCATGGTGCCTAACAGCTCATTTCTACGCTCGGTCAACACTCGGCTCGCGCCATATTCACGCAAGTCACGTAATACATCTCGCGCTAAAATCACGGCATCCGCATCTTGCAGCATGGTTGGCACTGCCCGCACTGCAAGGGTGGTGGGCGACAGTATCGCTATATCAAACCCCAGTTGCTGCAGTGTTGCCTGATTGCCGGCCAAGGCTTCATGTACGGTTGCCACCTCCAGCTTATCAGCATTAAAACTGACTGGCAGCAGTAGCGGCTGCATCTGTACGGTCTGGCTATCTAAGGCATGTTTTAACTTTTCATACATAATGCGCTCATGCGCCGCATGCATATCGATAACCACCAAACCCTCTTTATTCTGGGCTAGTACGTACACGCCATGCACTTGCCCCACGGCAAAACCAAGCGGGTATTCATTGATGCTTTCCGCCTTCAGCGAATTGTCTGCTAGCACGTCTAGCGTTAACGTTGCAGGGGTGGCTGGCTGATTAGCATTATTGCCAAACAAGGTCTGATAAAAACCAGCAGGCTCATGCGCACTCAAATTGATTTGAGATTGCTGCGTTGGATAGAGCATACCGCCATTAGCGAGCGCCGTATTTGAAACTTGCGGACTAAACGGATTATATTGCGCTTGATTAGCCGTCACTGCGTTGGAAACACCGGTAGGAATCGCCAGCGCTTTATGCAGGGCATGAAAGATAAAGCGGTGTACCGCTTGGCTATCCCTAAATCTGACCTCAGTTTTAGCCGGGTGCACATTCACATCCACCAAGCTTGGATCTAGTTCTAAGAACAGCACAAAGGCAGGATGCCTGTCATGATGCAGCACATCCTGATACGCCTGCCTGATGGCGTGCGCAATCACTTTATCCCGCACAAAGCGGCCATTTACGTAAACATATTGCGTATCGCGGCTATTGCGGTTAAACGTCGGCTTTGCTGCCATTCCCCATAAACGCAAGCCAGCGGCAGACTCATCAACAGGTATAGACTCCGCAACAAACTCGCTACCTAGCACTTCAGAGAACCTGCGCTCAGGCTGGCCAATAGCAAAGCGGCTGAGCGCACGTCCATTGTGCTGCAACATTAAACTGACATCAGGGCGCGATAAGGCAATGCGCGTAAACATCTCTTCGCAATGCCCAAACTCAGTTGCTTCTGTTTTTAAAAACTTACGGCGTGCCGGTGTGTTGAAATATAAATCAGAGACTTCTATCACCGTGCCTGCATCTAATGCCGCTGGTTCAATAGTGGAAACCTCACTGCCCTCTGAACCAATACGCCACGCATGCTTGCTACCACTTTGACGGCTTAACAGCTGCGTGCGGGAAATTGACGCGATACTAGCCAACGCCTCACCGCGAAAGCCCAAGCTGGCCACTGATTCTAAATCTTCCAGGCTAGAAATTTTGCTAGTAGCATGGCGCGTTAACGCCAACATCAAATCCTCTTTTGCTACCCCAGCACCATTGTCGGTAACGCGCATTTGCTTAATACCACCCTGTAGCAAAGACACCTGAATATCAGTACTACCGGCATCCAAACTATTTTCCAATAACTCTTTCAGTGCCGATGCTGGGCGCTCTACCACCTCGCCCGCGGCGATCTGGCTGATAAGCTGATCAGGAAGTAAACGTATAGTTGCCATAAGGTCTTAGTATTGTTTGATACTGGTATTTTACCTTGCTTTGCAACTGCAATTTAACTATTAAGCAGGGTAAATCACTAGAAAGGTGCGCACAAAAAGCACATTACCGCGCTTGCACACACTAATGGCATAGACTTATGAAAAGAATATTGAAAGGCAGTGTTTAGCAAGTAATTTTAGCTGGCAACGGTTAACTCGACCAAGTAATCACTAGGTAATATTAAGTAGCACCTGCTCAGGCTACGCACTAATCAATCATGAGATTAACGCACTAAAACAGTGCTGTCGCACTAATCTGAAAACCAACCGATTACTACAAACCAGCAGCTAAATAATCTGCATCCACTCCCGTGCAAGCTAAGCTGCATGCACAGCCAAGTGTACATCAGCGCGGCACGTAAGGGTCACGCAACACCAACCATCTACAAAGGATGATGCAATGTCAGCTATTACACCTCAGCATTTAAAACTAAGCATTTAAACCTAAATATTTAAACTGAGGCATTACCTACGGCCACACGTACCAGCTCATCTATTTTCGCTGTGATATTGGTCAACTCACCTGCCACCACCGCAAACTCACGCCCAACCTCACCGGCACGTGCCGCTACAATTTGCGCATTCACAGACACAATACGTGCCTGTTTCGCAATATTCTGAATGCTGCTCATCAACTCATGGTGCTGTTTACGCTGTACCTTGGCATGTTTTTTAGACTCTTCCTCATACACCACGGTCACACGGTTCAGCAGTGCAACGATGGGCGTCGCTTGCTGACCCAACTCACTTAGCAAATCAGGTGCAGTGCGGAACTTTGACTCACAAGCGCTGATGGTTTTCTCCACTAGGCTGATGAACTCCGTGATTTTTCTGTCAGCCTCAATCTCGCCAAAATAAACCAAACGCAGCTCTTCAAAAAACACGCCTGGCAGTTCACTATTCCCGTGCACCAAGGCAGCATGGCTCACTCTAAACAAAGCCAAGGCCTCTCGTGCAGTCTCCAATGCACTTTCATGTCCCATGGTTGAAAGCACCGCATTTAATACAATACGTTGCGATAGCATACGTTGACGCCCAGCCAAATTGATGAGTGCACCAAACGTCTCCGTGCTCACCTCCGAACTGTTGGTCTTAAAATGGTGACCTTGCGCAACCTGATGTTTCACGGCTTGATTAGGCTTTAGATCTGCTAACAAGATATTCTCCCTTTGTCATAATATTCACAACGAACGTCATCAGCACAGTTACCCAGCACTTAAAACTATTCATACTTAAGTGCATATAAGCAATTTCTATTCCAAGCAGCCATGGCTAGCTGAGAAGCAATATAACCGTGACTAAACTACTGCACTTAAACAGGGAAATTTGGAAACACGGAAATTGGGAGACAATAAAACCCATAGATTAAGAAAACCTAGGTGAGTAACACCTATGATAGGTACTGTTGATAGGTACTCTAAAATAATTACAGACAAGATAAATGCAACCAGCCATAACATCAAAATCCAGCAGCAGCAGCATTTGCATATTGGTGTTTTAACGGATTTGATATAAATTCTCATCAGCATGACATCACCCAACCAAGACTCAGCAGCTGACAGCTATACGGACAGTTTTCACCTCGCACGTAAGCTGAAGCGGCATCATCGCTTTTATCTCGGACCGACTAATTCCGGTAAAACTTATCAGGCACTATTAGCGCTAGAGCAGGCTAAGTCTGGTGTATACCTGGCACCACTTAGGCTGCTTGCTATGGAGATTAGAGACCGCCTAGTAGCGGCTGGCGTGCCCTGCAACCTAATTACCGGCGAAGAACGCGTGATGATGGAGCATGCGCAACACACCGCATCCACCATCGAAATGATGAACGCACACAAAGAAGTAGAAGTCGCAGTGATTGATGAAATTCAAATGCTGCAAGACCCAGATCGCGGCTCGGCTTGGACAGCTGCTCTAGTAGGCGTACCTGCTGCCACAGTATTCATCTGCGGCTCAACTGCCGTGACCGCCCCCTGTATTGCCACCATAAAAACACTCAATGAAAGCTATGATATTACGCAGCTGGTACGTAAAACACCGCTAGTGCTAGAACAAGATAGCCTGTGTGGCAAACATTACAGCCGGCAAAAATTAAAGCCAAAATTACAAAAAGGCGATGCCATCATTGCCTTTAGCCGCAAAGATGTACTGACTTTTGCAGCTAGGTTTCGCCAATGGGGCTTTAGCGTGGCCAGTATTTATGGCGCACTCTCACCCGAGGTGCGCAGAACCGAATCTGAACGCTTTAACACAGGACAAGCGGATATCTTAGTAGCAACCGATGCGATTGGCATGGGGCTAAATTTACCGATACGCCGCATTATATTTGCCAATATCCATAAGTTTGACGGCGTTGCATCCAGGCTGCTTAACATGACTGAGGTAAGACAGATTGCAGGCCGTGCCGGGCGCTTTGGCATTTACGCCACCGGTTACGTCAGCGTACTGGAAAATGATGAGCTGCTTCATATTGAGCACATGCTCTCCGCAGACGACACAGCAGATTTAAGCAAACTACCCGTTAATATTAATCTACAACAGGTCAGCAACATTGCACATCAAATGCATACCAATAAAATTGCGGAGGTGCTGAGTTACCATCAGGAAAGAACACGCTTTAACCATGCCATCTTTGAGCAGGCATCTCTCACCACGCAAATCACACAAGCACTGATTGTGGATGCATATGCACCTAAAATGTCGTTAAAAGATAAATATATCTTTGTTTTCGCGCCTATCTCACTCAATGTTGCATTTGAAAAAGATTATTACCTACTGTGCCTCAAAAGCGTTGCCGAGTCTACTATCAGGCATTTACCAGCCGCACCAAGCTGGCTAGAGGCACAAAACCCTAAGCATTTAGAAGAGGCTGAAATGCTCAGCCACAACCTAAGCCTATACGCATGGCTAAGCTTTAAATTCCCCCAGCATTTTGTAGATGGACAACAGGTCAGTGCCTTGCGTACACAAGTGAGCCGCTATATAGAGCGTGCGTTACTCACGCAAGCAGGTTATGGCGACACCAGCAGAGAGTTGGATTACTTAAGCAGCAGAAGAAGATACTAAGCGCTTATTGCGACCCAGCGCTAGTTACGTTAGCTGAACAGTTTGCAAGTACTCAGGCATGACAACTCGCCAATGCAACTTCTCTTCTATATGACGCCGCATTGCATCAGCCGCAACCGGCTCACCATGCACGATAAAGGTTTTCTTAGGCGGCGCTTCAAACCCACCAAGCCAATCTAATATTTCAGAGTAATCAGCATGCGCAGAAAGATTGGAGATCAACTCCACGTGTGCGCGTACCGGTATATATTCACCGTGAATCTTAATACTTTCTGCGCCATCCAACATCGCAGCACCGCGAGTGCCTGCTGCCTGGAAACCTACAAACAAAATAGTGTTACGGGCATTAGTAACGAAAGCTTTTAAATGATGCACCACCCGCCCGCCAGACGCCATCCCACTGGCAGATAAAATAATCATAGGGCCTTTGGCTTCATTCAGCGCTTTAGATTGCTCTATGCTGTTTACTACATGCGCCGTACTGAATAATGCGCGACATTGCTCGGCACTTAAACGATGCTCACCATGATAGAGGTTAAAAATTTCGGTCGCATCAACTGCCATCGGGCTATTTAAATACACCGGAGTATCACCTGCAATCGCGCAAGATGCTTTTAATAGATGAATGTAATACAGCAACTCTTGCGCCCTGCCTACCGCAAATACCGGAATAACAAGCACACCTTTGCGGCTGACTGTTTTATTAATAATCGCGGCTAATTTAACTTGGGGGTCATCACGCTCATGCCGACGGTTACCGTAAGTGGATTCAATCAACAAATAATCGGCTTGCTTAATCCGTACCGGAGGGCGCATCAAAATATCATTGGAGCGCCCAATATCGCCAGAAAACAGCACTGAAGTTTTTTTGTCATGAATGCGCACAAATGCAGACCCCAAAATATGGCCGTTGGGGGACAGCCTGAGAGTTAAGCCGTCGCCTAAATCTACATCCTGCTCAAAGCTAACCGGCATGAGCAGCTTAAGTGTATTTTCGGCATCTTCCTGGGTATATAGAGGTAACGCCGGATTATGCTTAGAAAAGCCGCGGCGATTTGCATATTCGGCCTCTTCTTCTTGCAAGTGGGCAGAATCTGGCAGCATAATCTTGCACAAATCAGCCGTCCCCTCACTGCAATAGACTTTGCCCGCAAAGCCGTTTTTCACCAATACCGGTAAATAGCCACTATGATCAATATGCGCATGGGTCAGCACCACTGCATCAATTTGCGCTGGGTTGACTGGTAGCTTTGCCCAGTTGCGTAAGCGCAATTGCTTAAGCCCCTGAAACAAGCCGCAATCTACCAATATCTGCTTGTCACCACTTTTCAACAAATACTTAGAACCAGTCACGGTTCCAGTTGCACCTAAAAATGTGAGTTCCATAGCACACCCCTTTTAAATGAACACTGGCAAATCCACGCTGTGTATTGTATTAGCTATGTACTAGCTGGGTATCATTAGTTAGTAAGCTTAATCCAGTGCAAGTTTCGTTTTAGCAAGCGCCGGGTTGGTCGAGAAGTATTTTTTAACGCCAGCAACGATCGACGACACCAGTTTGTCTTGGTAAGCTTCATCATTCAGCCTGCGCTCTTCATCAGGGTTGCTGATAAATGCAGTTTCCACCAGGATAGAAGGAATATCCGGTGATTTCAACACAGCAAAACCAGCCTGCTCCACATGGTTTTTATGTAATTTATTAATCTCGCCAATATTGCCCAGCACAGCTTTACCCAGCTTCAGGCTATCGTTAATCGTGGCTGTTTGCGATAAATCCAATAGTGTTCTTGCAAGCAACGGGTCCTTTACATTCAAGCTCACACCGCCAATCAAATCAGACTCGTTTTCCTTCTTCGCCAAATAGCGTGCGCCGGCACTGGTTGCGCCTTTTTCAGATAGCGCAAATACGGATGAACCGCGAGCAGCCGGGTTAGTAAATGCATCAGCGTGGATAGAAATAAACAGGTCGGCTTGCAACTTACGCGCTTTAATCACGCGCATATGCAGTGGAATAAAGTAATCACCATCACGCGTCAAAACACCACGCATATTAGGGTCTTCGTCTATTTTTGCCTTCAGTTTTTTAGCAATCGCCAAGGTAATCTCTTTTTCATGGCTTCCTGTAGCACCCATCGCCCCCGGGTCTTCACCGCCGTGGCCTGCATCAATCGCAATCGTAATTTGACGTAAACCTTTAGTAGTCGGTTTATTCTCAATTACCTCTTTTGCAGGAGTGACTGGTGATGTAACAGGCGGCGTAGCAGTAGATTGAGCCACGGCAGGCGTAGCTTCAGTCACACTATTGGCTGCGGGCTTAATTGCCGGCTCCACCTTCACCTCTGGCACAGGATTGCTCGATACGGCCACAGCGGGCGCATCAGTAAGCGGAGCAGTGGTGACTGCTGGCGTGTTGTTTTTAGTAGCAGTGCTATCGATAGCGGGCTCAGTATTATCACGCTGATCCAGCATCGCCATTAACGGGTCTTTAATTGGATAAATATCTAACACCAAGCGGTGTTTGTAATCACCCGCTGGTGCTAAAGTAAATATTGCAGGCTTTACCTCAGCCTTCAAATCCACCACTAGTCGCACTACTTTAGGTTTAAAGTTGGCAACGCGAATTTTAGCGATATAGGGGTCGCTTTCCGAAACCTTCTCGCCTAAGGCCTTAATCACAGTATTTAAGTCAATATCCTCTATATCCACCACCACACGCTCTGGGTCTTTTAACACTGTCATTTTATAGACGATAGACTTGTCGGCTTCTATGGTAATTCTGGTGTAAACATCCGCAGGCCAAATACGCACCGCAGTCACGGTATTTGCCTCTGCTGCCGTAATGGCAAACGCGCCAATCAGGCTGAGCGTTAAGGACAATAAAATAGAGAAATAATGTTTAATCATAAGTTAGTTATATAACTCTTTAATGTTTTTCATACAGACCTGAGCAAGTGGTGAGTGCCCTATCACCCGCACCTTACGCCCATCTGGTTTAATCTCAAAGTAAATATCCAAGTCTGGGGTGGGTAATATATGCTCGGCTTTTTCCGGCCACTCGATCAAGCAAACACTGGCTGCATTAAAGTAATCCCTAAAGCCAGCAGACTCCCACTCTTCCTCGTCGTTAAATCTATATAAATCAAAGTGATAAAGATTCAATACACCTTGTGCCGCCTCAATATTTTCATAAGGTTCAACTAAAGTATAGGTCGGGCTTTTTACCTTGCCGGCAAACCCTAGGCCATGCAGTAAACCTCTGACCAAGGTGGTTTTTCCGGCACCCAGGTCTCCATGCAAGTAAATAGTGAGATTAGCGACGATAGCTTTGCTTAATACGGTACCAAAGGCAAGCGTTGCAGCCTCATCGGCCAATTCAAGTGTAAAATTATTATCCATGAGTCATTCTACTAAAAACTTGAGCGATCTGAGCCTTGCCATTAAAAATTGGGGGCTGGCGCTGGGCTTTAGTCAAATCGGCATTACAGACACCAACCTGCAAGCTGCAGAATCTGAACATCAAGCTTGGATTGAAAAAGGTTTGCATGGTGACATGGATTATATGGCAAAACACGGGACTAAACGTACCCGCCCCCATGAATTAGTCCCGAATACGCAACGCATCATTTCCGCACGCCTAGATTACCTGCCACCGCAGGCTGCGGACAGCGATACCATCTTGCAAGACGGTAGCAAAGCCTTTATCTCGCGCTATGCATTGGGACGTGATTACCACAAGGTGATGCGGAATAAACTGCAAAAACTGTGCGAAAAAATTCAAAGTGAATTGCAACACTATCAAGTGGATGGATTTGAGTATCGTGCCTTTACGGATAGCGCACCGGTATTGGAAGTGGCGCTGGCAGAAAAAGCAGGTATAGGTTGGCGTGGTAAACATACGCTATTAATCAACAAGAACCATGGCTCTTGGTTCTTTTTAGGTGAGATATACACCAACCTAGCTTTACCTATTGACGAACCTGCCAGCAATCACTGCGGCAGTTGCAGCAAATGTATGGAAGTATGCCCGACACAGGCCATTACGGCGCCGTATGAAGTGGACGCAAGACGCTGCATTTCATATCTCACTATAGAACTCAAAACCAGCATCCCTGTTGAGTTCCGCCCGTTAATTGGCAACCGCGTGTACGGCTGTGATGACTGCCAACTATATTGCCCATGGAATAAATTCGCAGAAATCACCAAAGAAACAGATTTTGCAGTGAAACATGGCCTCGATGACGTGAGCCTAATTGACTGTTTCAACTGGACTGAAGAGGAATTCAAAACAAAAATGGCTGGCAGTGCTATTTATAGAATCGGCTATACGCAATGGCTAAGAAACATTGCGGTAGGCCTTGGTAACGCAGAAACTACCCCAGAAGTCATCAATGCACTCAAACAACACCAACATCATGAAAATGAAACGCTGCAAGAGCATGTACGCTGGGCGCTTAGCCGCCATACCCCAGCGTAATTGTAAGCCAGACTAAGCTTCTCTTAACTCCAAATACTGCTGGACAGCCTGCAAACTAATCGGCTTTGAGTACAAATAGCCTTGCGCATACCGACAACCATATGACTGCAGAAGTGTGGCTTGCGCTGAAGTTTCAACCCCCTCGGCAATTAGCTCCTTATTTAAGGTGGCAGTCAACGCAATAATTGCCTTCACCAAAAGTGCATCATTTGGATTGCTGGTGATTTCTTTTACGAAAGAATAATCAATTTTCACTTGATGAATAGGAAACTTACTCAAATAAGCAAGTGCAGACTGGCCAGTACCAAAGTCATCTAGCGAAACTTTGATACCAAGGTCATTAAAAGCATTGAGCGCATTTAACACGCTCTGGTTACTTTCCAGCAACAAACTTTCTGTAATTTCGAACTTAATCCATGCAGGATTACACTGCTGCTCTTTCAACAAATGACGTACCTGATGGATAAGGTCAACCTCAAAGAACTGACGTGCAGATAAATTTACTGAAACAGATACTGGGTGCTTAAGTTGTGCGTTAAGAAGCCGAGCTGCTTTAAAGGCTTCCCGCATAATCCACTGGCCGAGTTCAACAATCATGCCTGTTTCTTCAGCAATCTGAATAAAAACCATCGGGGATACGATACCCAACTTACGACTATGCCATCGGCATAGCGACTCCAATCCCTTTACCTGATTACTTGTCATATCCACTATCGGCTGATATTCCAAATAAATCTCGTCATTCTCAATTGCCCGTCTTAGCTCAGTTTCTACATTGAGGCGATGTTGTATAGATTCCGTGATAGCTGGAGAGTAAGTATGGTAACGATTGCGCCCACCCTTTTTTGCATGATACATGGCCGAATCAGCATATTTAAGCAGGTCATCCATATCCTCACTGTCATCTGGAAAATATGCAATACCAATACTTGCGGAAATGAAATATTCAGAACCGTCGATAACGTAGACCTGCATAATCTGATTCAGAAGTACATTAGACACATATTCGACATGCTCACGGCTCGGTACTGACTCAACCAAAATAATAAACTCATCGCCACCTAAGCGGGCACACGTACAATGTTGATCGAGGCTATTAGTAATTCTTCTAGCAACTTCAATCAACAACTTATCGCCAATTGCGTGACCCATTGTGTCATTGATTGATTTAAATTGGTCTAAATCAAGAATGATTAAAGCAAACTGGCTGTTATTAGTTTTAGCTTGATCGATTGCTACTGAGAGTTGCTGAGAAAACAAAGTACGATTAGGTAAGCCCGTTAATTGATCGTGAAAAGCCATGCTCTCGATTTTACGTCTGTATTCAGCCACTTCCGTGATATCAGTCGCAATCGTTAATGCGCCACACACCTGATGCACTTCGTCAAACTCAGGCACAATGCGCAACTGATGCACAGCCACTTTATCCTCATGCATACTATGGATTTCTAACGTCTTCTGGACATTAAATTGCATAACCTCCATTAATTGCGTCATAAACTCCGCCCCCGTCACATTCACAATATAAGGGCTCCACCACTCTAAAGGAGTTTTATTCAGCTCATACGGAACTTCTATGTTATATGTTTCAAAACAGCGTGAGTTTACAAAAATTCTCTTGCCATCAAGGTCGTAGCGAATAATGGTCGTCGGTAAGTTTTGTACTAAAGATTGGTAGGCGTTTCGCTGTTTAGTAACTTCAGATACCAGATGCTGCTTTTCACTAATATCACGTGCAAAGCCTACAGTGCCAATCACTTGTCCATCTAACTGTACTGGAGATTTATAGGTTTCAGCCCAATAAATCTCGCCAGTTTCTTTCTTTATCTGCTCATTGAAGCTTTTAGGCACACCGGTTTTTAAGATCTCTTCATCATCACAGGCGTAACCTTGCGCCATCTCTGTCGGGAAAAAATCAAAATCAGTTTTACCTTCTAAGTCCTCATAATGTTTAGCACCAACGACCTCTACAAACTTGCGATTGGTTGCCATAAAGCGGCCTGACTTGTCTTTCATCCACACGATAAAAGGGAATGTGTCCATCAGTGCGCGCAAATATTGCTCACGCTGCACCGTCTCCTGATTTTTCTGTTGTTTATTAAAGTCAAGATCTCTCCCAACAGCAATGACGCCAACCACTTGGTTTTGTTGGTTCTTAATAGCTGAGAAGTGAACTAGGTCATAAATCACCCTAGAAAGGCTAGCGTGCTCGAAATTGATTAATACTGCACGAGGCTCACCACTAGAAATCGTTCGATTAAGCGCATCGTAATATTGATCAAATGCTTCCTGACTTTTAATGTCCACATAGTCAGCACCCGTGTCTTTTTTTAGATTCAGTGCATTGCGCAAGGCTGCGTTTGCATAAACCAACTGCCCCGCTAAGCCATACACAGCAATATTATCTAGTGAGGTGTCAAAAAAAGTTTGAAATAAAGATAAATAATCTGAAACACTACGAACATCAGCATTAGCACCTAAGAGCTGGCTAAGCTTGCTTGATTCTACTTCCATCATCAAACACTACTCCCAATAGCAGAACATCAAGACACCTAAACTCCATGAAAATGAAGATAGTCTATATTGGAATAATTTTAATTATTCGAGCGAAATGCTAACATTGCTGCGCCAACAATACCAGCCTGATCCCCCATATCAGAAATATGTAGTTTTAACTTACCATGTAAGGCTGGAATCAAGTCTTGCGACAACCGCTCTTCAAAAGAGGGAGAAATCAACGGCCAGGCAGCGCTCATCCCGCCGCCTAACACGATATTTGTTACATCAATCACCTTAAGTATATGTGCTAACGTTTGCGCCAAAGCCTTGCCCGCTTGCGCGTATGCAGCAATCGCTGCTTTATCGCCCTGTGCGGCATAGCTGGCGATTTCAGCGGCGCTAATGCGTTGTTGCGTTGCTTCGAAATAACTGATTGCCACGCCACTAGCTGAAGCATACTGCTCCATACAACCCGAGTTACCGCAGCCACAAAGCCTGCCGCCCTCTTGCACAATGATATGCCCCACTTCCATCGCAACTCCGTGCTGGCCCTGAAATGGCTGGCCATTTAAGATTAAACCGCCACCTACTCCGGTGCCCAAGCCCACGTAAATTAAATTGCTAATGCGATCAGGATACATCACATATTCGCCATAAGCTGCGGCAAGCGCATCATTTTCAGTGATTACCGGCAGGCCAATCAATGCACTCAAGTCTTTACTCAAGTCAACGTTGCGCAAGCCTGGCAAATTGGGGGATTGTAAAATCTGTTGGTTATCAGGTGCGATAAACCCAGGAAAGCCAATACCCACAGCACTTACCTCTGGGTACTTGCTGGCAACCGTACGAATTGCGTTGGCCGTAGTTGTCAATATTTGCTGCCATGCAAGCTCAGGCGCTTGCTGGTGCAGCTTACATAAACTGGAAAAATCCGCCTGAAACCGCATTTCTTCCAACAAGCGCGGCTTAGCTAAGCCTGCCGCATCAATCTCCACCACGCCTAAACGTAGATTAGTGCCGCCAACATCAATCCCGATTAGCATAGGCATATAGTTTAACGTCCAGTACGTGCAATAGTGCCGTGAATAGAATTCTTCTGCTGTGCCGTCAACTGTTGCCAGCTAAAGCGCCAGTGCCAGTTACCGCTAGTCGTGCCAGGCGTATTCATCCGGTGGTGGCCATTTAATTGCAAGATATCCTGCATAGGCACTATAGCCAATAGCGCAGTGGTCTCTAATGCCATGTCAATCAAGTCATTTGGCATATTGGGGGTATGCCCCTCACCATGCAATGCCGCTAGGCGGCTATGCACATTACCACGCTGATAGTCATCCAGAGTGCTGTACCAGCTCAAGGTCGTATCATTATCATGGGTGCCGGTGTATACCACACTATTTTCTACAATATTTTCAGGCAAATACGGGTTATCACTTGCGCCACTAAATGCAAACTGCAGAATCTTCATGCCGGGCAGATGGTATTTCTTACGCAAGGCATCGACTTCTATCGTAATAATGCCTAAGTCTTCAGCAACTAAATTAATTTCTGGCAGTGCCTGCTTAATCGCCCCCAGCAGCGCATCACCAGGCGCCAAGACCCACTCACCATTAATGGCAGTATCTTCTACAGCGGGGATCTCCCACGCTGCTTCCAACCCTCTAAAGTGGTCAATCCGCACAATGTCGAACAGTTCACTTTGCGTCGCCATGCGCGAAATCCACCATGCAAAGCCATCTTGTTGCATCGCTTCCCAGTTGTAATGCGGATTACCCCAACGCTGCCCAGTTTCTGAGAAGTAATCGGGCGGCACGCCGGCCACCACGCTCATAGTTTTGTCAGAGTTAAGCTTGAACAAGTCAGAATGTGCCCACACATCCGCGCTGTCATAAGCAACAAAAATGGGGATGTCGCCAAATAAAGCGATATTTTTTTCGGCAGCGTAAGCTTTCAGCGCAAGCCACTGGCTGAAAAACACAAACTGCGTAAATTTAACCACTGCAATTTCGTGTGCTAGCTGCACCTGCACCTGTTTAATAGTTTTTTTATCGCGGTTTTTATAAGGCTCAGGCCAATGATCCCAGCCAGCTTGATTGAAATGTTGGCGCAAGGCCAAAAACAAGGCAAAGTCATCTAGCCAGCTTGCCTGCTTTTTACAAAAGCGGTTAAAAGCCTGACGTAGCTTCTTATATTCAGCTTGGATTTCAGATTGCTGGCTAAAATTAAGATAAGCCTTGTTGAGTAAGTCTAATTTACTGGTAATTAAACCGGCACAATCTTGCTTGGTCAGCAGCCCTTGTGCCTGCAGTGACTCTAAACTAATGAAGTCCGGGTTGCCAGCGTGGGCAGACAAGCACTGATAAGGCGAATTATCCGCATGCGGCATATTGATCGGTAAGGTCTGCCAGACCTTGGCTCCTATTTCATGTAGGAAATCAATAAAACGATAAGACTCAACGCCTAGGTCACCTGTATAAAACGCACTGGGCAGGGAGCTGATATGTAACAACACACCGGCTTGGCGCTGATTTAAAAGTGATGCTTGAGTCTGTAACGTCATAAGTACCTACTTAAAATTAAGAGCTAAAACTTAAATCGTACTAATCATTCCTGTCCGCGGCGCATGGTGCCTCCGTTATCGGCATTACCACCGCCCACGCTAATTTGATGGTGCAATGTTTCTGGGATGGGTTGACCAAGCAGCGTATATAAATTAATCAAGTTACGGCGGTATAGTTGGTCAAAACTGGCGACACTGTCAGATGAGTTGTAATCGCCAAACCACCAAAACCAATCAGAACCCTCACATATCGCCAACTGCCGCTCAACCGCCTCACGTTGACGCTTGTTGAATTTGCTTTTAGCCATCACCACGTCGTAGGTTTTCTTAGCGGAACAAAGCAAATCCCAAGCCAGATTTTTATCCTTACTGCCTATCCAGGTGCTGAAGGTACCGTATACCCAGCTACCCGCAGCGATCTGCGGCAAGATAGGCACAGATAATCCCGCATCTACTGCATCAGTGGATTGATACATATCAACAATATCGCTAAATGTGGTCATCTCAATATCAGGATGATTGACCAATGCCTCGTATAACTCGCTCAGGAAATAAAAGCCGTTATATGGGAAGTATTCCCAAGCATTTTCCCCATCCAGAATCACACTGACTATCTTGGATTGGCTGCTGTTATTGCTAGCATGAATATGTTCCAAGGTTTGCACAAAATCGCTCACTGCATCATGCGTATGCATTTTTGCGTATTCAAAACCTATTTTGTCTGAGAGCTGATCATCCCTGAAGAAACATAAAATATCGTTTTGGCCATCGGTCACACGATAAGGCTGGTATAGGTAATCATGCTTATTGTCTGCACTCAACTGCGACTTCTGCAAACTATTTGCCAGTACGCCTTGGCCGGTCGCAGCCCAACTCACATTATGCTCCGCCATTAAAGACAGTGCAGCGTGAGAAACGGCACCTTCTGCAGGCCACATGCCGCGTGGATTAGCACCAAAATAGTGCTCATGCGCCTTTTTGGCGGACAAAATATGCGCAACAGCTCTGCTCTGCCCACCTGCATACGCCTTGTTTTCGGGCAAAGGCGCATCCGGCATCGCATCTAGTGTAGATTGAAAATCCAGCAATAAAGGCAGGATTGGGTGATAATACGGCGTAGTGGAAATCTCAATCTGACCACTTTGCATTAATGCTTTATAGCGCGGAATCAAGCCAGCAATCGTTTCTGCAATCACGTCATACAACTGCAAGCGCTCTTCATGCGTAAACAACACACCTTTTGCCATCAAGGTCTGCACCACAGGGTTAGTACGACGTAAACTCTCACCGCACCATGCCAAGTGGTACCAAACCAGTAAGTCTGCTTTATATTGCCCAGATAAATAATGGAATTGATCGTTGGTCATCATTGGCTCTACCAACTGATACATTTGCAGTAAGCGCTGGTAGTGCGGAAACGGGCTCAACATCTTTTCATGGTGACTTTTAAAGCAGCTTTGCACAATCAAACTACACTCGCTATTGCTAATGTCTGTCAGATTTTTTTTGGTTAGCAAAGCAAGCAACGGGTCACGAATTTTATTGTGCTTAACTTGCTCAGTGTAATCTTCCAACTGCTCCAATAAAATGGGTACAAAGTTAAACGTTACGCGCGCTTTAGGGTTCACCTCAAGGTGATACGCCATATCGCTATAGTCTTTGATGGCGTGCAAATATGTCCACGGCAACACATATTGATTTGTTGCCAGGTCACGGTAATCTGGCTGATGCATATGCCAGTACAGATTAAGATATAGCTTTGGACGAGCAGTATTCACTTCAACGGAAACCTCAAACAATTGTCATTAAACAGTAACTAATCACGTAAAGCCCATGTTTTTACACTATACGATTAATAAGCTACAAAATCTTTACACTATACGATCCCTACACTACACGATATAAATCCTGGCCCAGCATATCAGGGGTCACTAACACCACACCTTTTTCTGACACATAAAAACGCTCAGCATCCAGTGCTAAATCGACACCAATTTGCATGCCTTCAGGAATCACACAACCACGATCCACCACTACATTTCTCAGGGTAACGTTTCGGTGAATCGTTGCTTTAGGCAAAATCACAGAACCATCAATATTAGCGTAACTATGCACGCGCACATCCGAAAACAGCACGCTATTGGTTACGCATGATCCACTAATCAAGCAGCCACCAGAAACCAACGAGTCAGTAGCCTTACCGGTACGGCCCTCATCTCTAAATACAAACTTAGCTGGCGGCAATTGCTCTTGATAAGTCCAGATTGGCCATTCTCTATCGTATAAATTGAGCTCAGGAATCACTTTCGTTAATTCCATGTTCGCTTCCCAATAAGCATCAATCGTACCAACATCACGCCAATAGTAATTGCCGTTCTGTGCACCTACGCAACTATCGGTGAAACGATGTGCCTGCACTTTATACTTTTTAATGATGTACGGAATAATGTCGCCACCAAAATCGTGGCTAGATTTAGAGTCACCGGCATCACGAATCAATTGCTCATATAAGAACTTTGCGTTGAACACATAAATCCCCATACTGGCAAACGCCTTGGTCGGATCATCAGGCATAGCTTTAGGGTTGGCCGGTTTCTCAGCAAACTCCACCACCCTGTCGGTTTCATCTACCGCCAGCACGCCAAATCCTTTGGCATCCTCTAGCGGTACATTAATGCAAGCAACAGTCATATCAGCATTATTGCGCACATGGGTCGCCAACATCTTGCCGTAGTCCATCTTATATATGTGGTCACCAGCCAAAATCAGCACGTATTCGGCACCACCCTCACGTAAAATATCTATATTCTGATAAACCGCATCGGCAGTACCTTTGTACCACTCTTCAGATATCCGTTGCTGCGCCGGAATAATGTTGACATACTCATTAAACTCACCGCGCAAGAAACCCCAACCGCGCTGGATATGTTGAATTAAACTTTGAGCTTTATATTGGGTGGCTACGTTAATACGGCGGATGCCTGAGTTAACGCAATTAGAAAGCGGGAAATCAATAATTCTGAACTTACCACCAAACTGAACAGCTGGCTTTGCGCGCCAGTCTGTGAGGCTTTTGAGACGACTGCCTCGACCACCCGCTAAAATCATCGCGACGGTATTTTTGGTTAAGGTACTAATAAAACGCTCTGAATTTTGATCCGCTTGTCGTGTCTGCGACATGATGCCCTCCTGAAGTTTGTATAGTTACTTAAGTTACGCTAGCCGGGCTCACTAGCTTATTTTACGTACGACTGCTTGCGTTTACATTATAATCAGCTTAAAGCACTATAATCTAGCTAAATATAGCGCAAAAAATACAAATAAAAGCCAAAGACCTTAAAATCATTAGGGATGTCATATTTTGTTAAAAACTAAATCAATTCAGACTGCATCCAAAGCTTACACCCACGCGCTACACCGCATTCTAGAAGCGCGCCATCACGACCCTTTCAGTTTTTTAGGACTACACTCCATCAAGATTGATGAGCAGCAACATTATGCTTATCGTGCGTTTTTGCCATACGCTACCAACGCAAAATTGAAAGTAGGCAAAACGTGGGTGGATTTAGAAAAAACACATCAAGATGGCCTGTTTGAGTACACCAGTTTTGAACACATTAGTGAAGTCGAATTGAGCGCACCGTGCCTACTAAAAATTACAGCAGGTACAAACACTTACGAAACAGACGACCCCTACACGTTTAGCTCTAGCATCACGCAAGATGAGCTACATCTCTTTGGCGAAGGCCGCTTAAAACTCGCTTACAAAACACTGGGTGCACAATGCATTACGCAAAACAATGTTGCAGGCGTACGCTTTGCAGTGTGGGCACCCAATGCGGAACGCGTGAGCGTTATCGGCAGCTTTAACCAATGGGATGGACGCATTCACAGTATGCGCGCGCACGGCTCCAGCGGTGTGTGGGATATTTTCATCCCCAACCTGACCACCAGCGACACTTATAAGTTTGAGATACGGAACCGCCATACTGGCAACATTCTAGTTAAAACCGACCCTTATGGTTTTGAGTTTGAACATCGCCCTGGCACAGCAGCAAAAATCAGCACCAGCAGCCATCAATGGGAAGACAAAGCATGGCTAGAAGCACGCAAGCAGCGTGATTGGCTACATGCGCCATTCAATTGCTACGAAGTGCATTTAGGTTCATGGCAACGTAACGATAAAGGGCACTTCCTCAGCTATCGCGAACTGGCAAAAACATTGGTGCCACATGTCGCGTCGATGGGCTACACCCACGTAGAGCTGTTGCCTATTTCAGAACATCCACTGAACGAATCATGGGGTTATCAGACCACTGGCTATTTTGGTGTCACCAATCGCTTTGGCTCACCTGATGATTTGCGCTTCTTAATCGATGCGTTCCATCAAGCCAATATTGGTGTGATATTAGACTGGGTACCCGGACATTTCCCTAAAGATGATTGGGCACTAGCGCGTTTTGACGGTACAGCACTGTACGAACACGAAGACCCTCGTCTGGGTGAGCATCAGGACTGGGGTACCTATATCTTCAATTACGGCCGCAATGAAGTCCGCAACTTTTTGATTAGCAACGCTTACTTCTGGCTGCAAGAGTTTCACATTGATGGTTTACGTGTAGATGCAGTAGCCTCTATGCTGTACTTAGACTATTCACGCAACCCAGGTGAATGGCTGCCCAACAAATTTGGCGGTAGAGAAAACCTGGATGTGATTGATTTCTTAAAACAGCTGAACGTTATGGTAGGTGAAGACTTTGCCGGGGTGCTCACGATTGCGGAAGAATCCACCGCATGGCCTATGGTATCGCGCCCAGTATATTTGGGCGGACTGGGTTTCAGCATGAAGTGGAACATGGGTTGGATGAATGACACCCTATCCTACATTGAGAACGACCCGGTACACAGACGTTATTACCATGACAAGCTGACCTTCGGTCAACTTTACGCTTATTCAGAAAACTTTGTGTTACCGTTTTCACATGATGAAGTCGTGCACGGCAAAAAATCACTGTTAGACAAAATGCCAGGAGACGCATGGCAAAAATTCGCTAACTTGCGCTTATTGACCACCTATCAAATGACAACTCCCGGCAAAAAGCTCAATTTTATGGGTAATGAGTTCGGACAAGGCCGCGAGTGGAACGTCAACGCTAGCCTAGACTGGCACCTACTTGACGACAACAATGCAGGTAGCAAATGGCATAAAGGCATTCAACAACTGCATACCGACCTCAACCGCCTTTATAAACAGGTAAATGCGTTACATACCCTAGATTTTGAGGGACATGGATTTGAATGGATAGATTGCCACGATACAGAACAATCAATAATCAGTTACGTAAGACGCGGATTAGACAATAGTTTTGTTATAATAGTGTTGAATTTTACGCCCGTGTTACGTAATGAATACCGCATTGGTGTTCCACAAGCCGGTAGCTATGCAGAAATATTCAATAGCGATGCAGACTGCTACGGTGGCAGTAACAAGGGTAACGGCACAGGGCTGCACACAGAAAACATACCATGGATGCATCATGGCCAATCAGTGGTCATCACGTTGCCACCATTGGCTGGTATAGTTTTAAAAATACAATAACCTATTGAAAATAAATTACTAAATAAATGGCTAGTCTTAACAAACACCCAGTATGGCAATTACTTTGCCAACATCAAGAAAAAATAGCATCTATGCACATGCGCGATATGTTCGCCAATGATGCTAATCGTTTTAGCAAATATAGCCTTAAGTTTTCCGATATATTGCTTGATTACTCTAAACACCGCATTACCGATGAAACGCTACCACTATTATTTCAAATGGCGCGTGAAGCCAACGTTGAACAATGGCGCGACAGAATGTTTAGCGGTGAGAAAATCAACATCACCGAAAACCGCGCAGTATTGCATACAGCGCTTCGCAATCGCGCCAATACACCAATCTTGGTGGATGGCAATGACGTAATGCCGGAAGTGAATGCAGTATTGGCACAAATGCGCCAATTCTCAGACAATGTACGTAGCGGCAAATGGTTAGGCTACACCGGCAAACGCATCACCGACATTGTGAACATCGGTATTGGCGGCTCAGATCTTGGCCCAGTAATGGTATGCGATGCGTTAAAACCATACGCAAGCCCTGATCTAAAAGTACACTTTGTATCTAACATTGATGGCGCACATTTAATGCGCGCACTGAATGTTTGCAACCCAGAAACCACGCTATTCATTGTGGCATCAAAAACATTCACCACCCAAGAAACCATGACCAACGCACATTCTGCACGCGCATGGTTCTTGAACGCGGCAAAAGATGAAGCACACGTGCCTAAACACTTTGTGGCGCTATCGACCAATGCTAAAGCTGTGAAAGATTTTGGCATTGATACCGCCAACATGTTCGCATTCTGGGATTGGGTTGGCGGTCGCTACTCATTATGGTCTGCTATTGGTTTATCTATCGCGCTTTACGTTGGCATGGATAACTTTGAAGAGCTGCTCACCGGCGCATTTGAAATGGATGAGCATTTTAAAAATGCCCCTTTAGAGCAAAACATGCCGGTTATCATGGCTTTAGTGGGCGTGTGGTACAACAACTTCTTCCACGTAGATTCACAAGCGATTTTACCTTACGACCAAGGCTTATCACGCTTCCCTGCTTACTTGCAGCAGGCAGACATGGAAAGTAACGGTAAGTTTATTTGCCGCGATGGTAGCCGTGTCACTTACAAAACAGGCCCAGTAATTTGGGGTGAGGCTGGTACCAATGGTCAGCATGCGTTTTATCAACTGATACACCAAGGTACACAAATTGTGCCGGCTGACTTTTTGATTCCAGTGCACAGCCACTATAAAGTAAGCAGTAATGGCTATGCGCACCACAAAATTCTGCTGGCAAACTTTTTGGCACAGACACAATCGCTGATGCTGGGTAAAACTACCGAGCAAGCCCGTGCTGAGTTGGAAAAACAAGGCTTATCAGGTGAAGCATTAGAGCAACTGTTACCGCACAAAACATTTGAAGGTAACCGTCCGACCACCTCAATCTTGTTTGACAAGTTAACGCCAAACACCTTGGGTAAACTAATCGCGCTGTACGAACATAAAATATTCGTACAAGGCATTATCTGGGATATCAATAGCTACGATCAATGGGGCGTTGAATACGGCAAGCAAATTGCACAGCAAATTCTGCCACAACTTACCAACGATGAAGTAGTAAGCAACTATGATAGCTCTACCAACGGTCTGATCAACTACACTAAAGCGCTTAAGCCAGACTAATAAAATACCAATATCTCGCATCAAAACCAACCTGGTTGATCCTCAAAAAGCCCAATCGATAAAAATCGTTGGGCTTTTTTGTTAACTAAGCACCAAACTGAGATTAAAGTTATATAAACTCATAGCCACATATATTCAGTTAAATACATTCGGCTAAATACGTTAAAAAATAATACTCACGGAGCTGACGATGGCAAACCTTGATAGATATCGTGTAAACCAAAAAAAATTCTCGCTCAAAGATTTTGACACCAAAGATAAAACCGAGCGCAGCGGCAGCAAAGAAGAAAATGAGGCCGTGCTATTTGAACTGGCAAGTGAAATCAATGCGTATCAGGATATTTTACATGCACAAGGCAAGCACAAAATACTGCTGATTCTGCAAGGTATGGATACTAGCGGCAAGGATGGCACAGTACGCCATGTATTTAGAGAAACCGACCCATTAGGCATACGTGTAGCAAGCTTTAAGGCGCCAAATAGCGAAGAGTTAGCGCACGACTATCTATGGCGCGTACACCAGCAAGTACCGCGTACCGGTGAGTTGGTGATTTTTAACCGCAGCCATTATGAGGATGTGCTGATCGTTAAAGTACACAAATGGATTGATGAAGCAGAATGTGAACGCAGATATAAGCAAATAAACGATTTTGAGCGCCTGTTAGCAGAAACTGGCACTACCCTCATTAAATGCTACTTGCATATTTCGAAACAGGAACAAAAGAAACGCTTACAAGAACGTCTGGATAACCCAATCAAAAGCTGGAAATTCAATCCAGGCGACCTGAAAGAGCGCGAGTCGTGGTCAGATTACAGTGACGCTTATGAGCAGGCAATCAGGGCCACCTCCACAGAGCATGCCCCTTGGTATATCGTGCCGGCTGATTCAAAAACTAACCGGAACCTGTTGATATCCAAACTACTGCTCAACACACTCAAGAAACTAGATTTGAACTACCCACCAGTGCCGGAGGCGTTCAAATCTATTGTGATTAATGATTAACGCAGCTTGATTTGACCAGCATCGACTAACTGCTTGGAAATCACTTCACCGATTGCAGCGCTGGCACTGGCACCAATGCGCTTAGCAATACGGCTGGCAAAGTCATCTTGGTAGGTAAAGTCTACAATATCTTCTTGCTTGATAACTTCTCGTGCAACGTATTCCGCACTACCCATGCCATCAGCCAAGCCGATTTTGATACTTTGCTCACCACTCCAGAACAAACCGCTGAAGGTTTCCGGCGTTTCTTTTAGACGAGCGCCTCTACCTTGACGTACCACTGTTTTAAACTGCTCATGAATTTCATTCAACATCGCCTGCGCCAACTCTTGATGATGCGGATTCACTGGTGAGAATGGGTCTAGCATGGCTTTGTTCTCACCCGCCGTCATTAAGCGGCGCTCTACACCCACTTTTTTCATAGCTTCAGTAAAGCCATAGCCATCCATCAGCACACCGATAGAGCCAACGATACTCGCTTTATCTACATAGATTTTGTCTGCTGCAGCGGCGATATAATAACCACCTGACGCACAAATATCTTCTACCACAGCATATACCGGGATACTAGGATGCAATGTCTTTTGGCGTCTAATTTCATCATTGATAATCCCGGCCTGCACTGGGCTTCCGCCTGGACTATTCACTCTTAAAATAATGCCTTTGGTGCCTTTGTTATCGTAGGCCTCTTTCAAGCTGGATATTACCGCATCTGCCGTAACATCACCGCCGGCCTGAATCACACCGTTGATTTCAATTAAGGCGGTATGTGCTTCTAGCGATTTTTTATCTCCGCCCATTATCCCAAACAGCATCAGTAGGAAAATAAGAAGATAGCCAAACGTCAGCGATTTAAAAAAAGTACTCCAACGGCGAGCTGTCTTTTGTTCGGTTAATGCAGCGGTCGCTAACTTCTCTATGACACCACGCTGCCAAGCGCTATCTTCGGTTGCAGATGAGTTGCTGTCTGCGTTATGTTGATTCTGCTCAGTCATTTGTATACTCACTTAACAATTATTTTAATTAGTCATTTATTTTATTTAGAAATAGACGCTAGGTTGATCATTATTTTTTGATTCTGCTCAACCAACGCTATCGGTTTCAAACTTTTACCCTTGCACGGCCCCAGCACACAGAAACCATTATCAGGGCGATAATGGGCACCGTGCGTAGCACAGATTAAATAATCACCCTGCGCGGTAAAGAACTCGCCTTCGTTCCAATCCAGTTCGACAGAAACGTGTGCACATTGGTTTACATAAGCATAGGGCAATTGGTTAAAACGCACCACAAAACCGGTGGCAAACTCACCCAGTGCCGGCAGCGAAAACCTAACACCCTTGCCGCCATCTTGCACGGCGGCACTATCAATCGCAATCATATCCTGCTCTATGTGCATACTGCCAACTTTCTAAGCGTGTTCTAATAACCACTGACGCAAATCGGAAAATGCATCAAATTGTGCAACTGGGTCTAGATGCTGCCAATGCTCTGCAGGCTGTGCTCCGTAAGTGACGCCAACGGCACTAACCCCTGCATTTTTAGCCATCTGTAAATCATAACTGGTGTCACCTATCATTAAGGTACGCTCAGGCAGCACCACTAAGTGATCCATCAACTCATCCAGCATTTGCGGATGCGGCTTAGAAAAGCACTCATCCACCGTACGCGTGGCATGAAACTGCCGGGTCAAGCCTGCATGCTCCAAAGCCAAGTTCAGGCCTCTACGACCTTTACCGGTTGCTACCGCCAATTTAAAGCCACGTTTATTTAGCTCAACAATGGTGTCAGCCGCCCCAGAAAACAAGAGTATCTCACCCTCTTCAGCATAATAATTAGCATTATATTGTGCGGCAAGTGCTTGCGCCTGTGTGGCTGGAATATCGCCATATAACGCCTGAATCGACTCGCGCAAACCTAAACCGATGATACTACTTGCAGCTTCACGCGTAATTGCAGGCAAACCAACCTGCTCTGCTGCTTTCAAAATGGCATTGACGATCATGCCGGTAGAATCCGCTAACGTGCCATCCCAATCCCATACGATTAAATCAAACTTCTTTGGCATTACCACTTACTCTTTCTCTAATTTAATTAAAAACTTATTTAACTCGGCTGGCACTGGTGCAATTAACTCTAATTTTTCCGCGGTTAAGGGATGGCGTATTTTGGTCACTGACGAATGCAAGAACATACGCTTTAAACCATGCTTAGCTAAAAATTTGTTTAAGTCAAAATCGCCATACTTATCATCACCCACGATAGGAAAGCCTAAATGCGCCAATTGCACACGCAGTTGATGCGTTCTGCCCGTCACTAGTTGCGCCTCTAATAAACTAAACTTGCCGATGACAGGATGGCTGAAATTTTTAAGCAGCCTGAACATGGTTTCTGAAGTCTGGCGCTCACCAAACTTGTCTTTAGACACGTCAGTTACCACGTTAACGCGGCGCTCACCGTTAGGCAGTACGTATTTCTGCAAATCCAACACCACGCGCTTTTTAGGCTCTAACCACTCACCCTGCACTAATACCAGATAACGTTTATCAGTCTGATTGTTGCGAATCGCCTCATGCAGCGCCACCAATGCGCTTCTCTTCTTAGCAAGCATCAATACGCCTGAGGTTTCACGGTCCAAACGATGCACCAGCTCTAAAAACTTAGCGCGTGGGCGCTCTAAGCGCAATTGCTCAATCACGCCACGGCTAATGCCACTGCCACCGTGCACAGCAAAACCAGCCGCCTTATCAATCACTAGCATGGCATCATCTTCATAAATAACCGCCTGCTCGAATTTTGAGGTCACAGGTACTGCCGACTCGGTTTTTTCAACCGCAGTTGAGCGCGTAGGCGGCACCCTCACCACATCGCCTAAACTTAGGCGAAAATCTGCATCTATGCGCTTTTTATTCACGCGCACTTCACCACTGCGCAAAATGCGGTAAACATGGCTCTTAGGCACGCCTTTTAAGGTTTTGGTTAGAAAGTTATCAATGCGCTGACCTTCGCTCGCTTCGTCTATGGTTAAAAATGCAGCCGCAGACTCGCTGACTGTTGATACTGGATTGCCTTGCTCAGGTGTAATTAAATTGTTCATGCTTTGCTTAAATGGTTGATGTAGCTTATACTCTGCGAGTTCTTATCAATTTAACCAACAAAATTACAGTTAAATTCTTGATAAGAATACAATTGTTGAATATAAATACATCTAATCAAGACAATTTCTTGCGCTTGATATGTTTGTTAATAGATGTGTTTTGTTAATAAATAGTGACAACTAAATACTTGGTTAACACCGCTCGCCACATTATAAAGTAGCGGTTAAGTAAAA
This sequence comes from Methylotenera mobilis JLW8, assembly GCF_000023705.1. Lineage (NCBI taxonomy): Bacteria > Pseudomonadati > Pseudomonadota > Betaproteobacteria > Nitrosomonadales > Methylophilaceae > Methylotenera > Methylotenera mobilis. Next base: position 885,828 of record NC_012968.1, on the reverse strand, counting down.
ATTAGCGCTCAAGCCGCCGCAGACAAATAAAGATAAAGCGCGACTTAAAGTGAAAAGTTAAATTTGGCCTATTATTTAATCAGCTCATAAGCCATTAAATAATTTAAACAAATTAGAATTTACTAAAGATAGAATTTTAACGAATTTAAGCTGCAACTGGCAGAATACTTCGCCACATTTAAGCATAAATTTAACAATAAGTTTGCTTTAACGAACAAATAAACATGTTTTGCACAAGTTGCATCTGCCAAAACAATAGCTAGACGATTCAATCTGACGCAGTCCTATTTGACCGAAGTGATGAATCTCTATGTATAGGGTGTGCATAGTGCCTGGTATATGTAGTAACTTACATATGTAACTAGGGTACGGTTATCCACCCATGTCTTAATTAAGACTTCGTTAAATTGCACCATTGTTATATTGCAAATGTTACATTGCAGATCGTTAATGCCCGCAAGCTTATCGGTACACTATTCAGTACACCGTTGGCTTATTGTAAGGGCTTAATTCAGCTGACACCTTGTGTCTCCTTTAGTATTAATTCAGCAAACTCACTTTAAATACAGCTTTTATAGCACTGCATCAATTTATGCATTGTGTCTGTCCGCCTTGTTGTGCTTAGGAGCAAACAATGAAACGCATGTTATTTAATGCAACGCAATCTGAAGAGTTACGCGTTGCGATTGTTGATGGACAAAAACTCATCGACTTGGATATTGAGCACGCTGGTAAAGAACAACGTAAAAGCAATATTTACAAAGGTGTGATCACCCGCATCGAGCCTTCTTTAGAGGCTGCTTTTGTGGACTACGGTCAAGATCGTCATGGCTTTTTGCCATTTAAAGAAGTAGCACGTAGCTACTATAAAGAAGGTGCTGATGGCCGTGCACGCATTCAGGATGCGTTAAAAGAAGGTCAAGAGTTAATCGTTCAGGTTGATAAAGATGAGCGTGGCAACAAAGGTGCTGCACTCACCACCTTTATCTCACTTGCAGGCCGCTATTTGGTATTGATGCCAAACAACCCTCGTGGCGGCGGTGTATCACGCCGTATTGAAGGTGAAGACCGTGACGAATTACGCGATGTATTAGCACAGCTTGAAGTACCAAAAGGTATGAGCATCATTGCACGCACTGCTGGTATTGGCCGCAATGCAGAAGAGTTACAATGGGACTTAAACTACCTGACTCAGCTTTGGTCTGCGATTGATGGCGCTTCAGCCATGCAAGCTGGCGCTTACTTAATCTACCAAGAAGGTAGCCTGGTGATTCGTGCAATCCGCGATTACTTCAGCTCAGATATTGGCGAGATTTTAATCGATACGCCAGATATCCATGAGCAAGCAGTGCAGTTTATGAATCACGTGATGCCAAGCAATGTAGCACGCGTTAAGTTGTACCAAGATGAAATTCCGCTGTTCACACGTTTCCAAATTGAACACCAAATTGAATCAGCATTTGCACGCGAAGTGCGCTTGCCATCAGGCGGTGCGATTGTGATTGACCATACAGAAGCTTTGGTTTCTGTAGACGTGAACTCAGGCCGCGCTACACGTGGTAGCGATATTGAAAACACGGCGTTCAACACTAACTTGGAAGCCGCTGAAGAAGTTGCACGCCAACTGCGTTTACGTGACTTAGGTGGCTTGGTCGTGATTGACTTCATTGACATGGAAAGCCAACGTAATCAGCGTGAAGTTGAAAACGCGCTACGTGATGCATTACATGCTGACCGCGCACGTGTACAAACCGGCAAAATCTCACGCTTTGGTTTGTTAGAGTTGTCACGCCAACGCCTACGCCCTAGCCTAGGTGAAACTAATCATATCCCTTGCCCACGCTGCCATGGCACTGGCCATATTCGCGGTATTGAGTCTACAGCGCTACATATCTTGCGTATCACACAAGAAGACGCGATGAAAGAAAACAGCGCGATCATTCAAGTGCAATTACCAGTGGAAGTTGCCACTTTCTTGCTTAACGAGAAACGTGCTGACATTCACAAAATTGAAGAGCGCATGGGTGTAGAGGTGGTGTTGATTCCTAATATCCATCTTGAAACACCAAATTACAACATCATCCGCATCAAGCATGATGACGTAAATGAAGACACCAGCAAAGCTAGCTATCAAATGGTAGAGCTGCCTTCAGAAACAACTTATGTAAGCAAGGCCGCTGAAGAAGCGAAAGCGGTAAAACCAGTGGCTGCAGTTAAAGGCATTACACCTGCTGCACCGGCACCAATGCCTGTAGAGAAGGTTGAGCCTAAGCTATCACTATTCGCAAAGATCAAGAAATTCTTGGGTATAGGTGAAAAATCAGAAGCTGAAAAAGGCGCTGAAAAATCTAGCGATGCACGTCGTGATCATCCGCGCAACAATCGTAATCGTAACGAGCGTAACCGCAACCGTAGCGAACGTAATCGCAACGAGCGTGGCGATAAAAATGCAAATCAGGAACGTGCGCCAAAAAATGCGGAACAAAAAGCGCAGGAGCCACGTCAAGCAGAAGGCAGACAGCAAGAGCAACGTCAGCAAAAACCACAGCAACAACGTAATGAAAACCAGCGTCAAGACAACCAACGTCAAGAGCAAAGAAACCAAGATGCTGCCCGTCAAGATGCTGCACGTAATGCTGCGCAGGCAAACACTGGTGAAACTGCTGCAAACGAGTCTACAGAGCAACGTAGTGAGCGTAGCAGCCGTCGCAACCGCAACAACCGCCGCAACCGTCGTGACCGCGATGAAAATGCAGCACGTGACAACGCTCGTCCATTTGTACCAAATGAAGAGCTAAATGCGGCAGCAAACACTACAGTAGAAGCAGTTAATGTTGCAGAGCCAGCAGTAGCGGCAAGTAGCAATGTGGCAGCTAAACCTGAAGCGGCACCTGTGACCAAAGCAGTGGTTGAAATTACAGAAGCAGTTGAAACCACAGACACTAAAGTTCAGGCTCCTATGGCACAAGCTGCTGCAGTAGCTCAAACCGTGGAACTGGTTGAAACTGCACCTGTAGAAAAAGAGACTAGAAAATCTAAGCCACAAAGAAATGCAGGCAACAAGACTGCACCTAGCGGCAAAGAAGTCGAGCCGACTGGAGCTGTTAACGTAACTGCCGGTGAAAGCCAAGCTGCGGATGAAGCAACAGCAGATGTGGTAGAGAAGGCAGAGAAAAAACGCCCTGCTCGCCCACGCAAGGCAAAAGCTGAGCCGAAAAAAATCGACCTAGCAGATTCAGGCTTACAACTGGTTGAAACAAAAGCGGATGCTGCACAAGCTATCGCGCCAGTTGAAGTAGAGAAACGCGGTGCGCGTAAGGCCGCTTCTTGGCAAAAAGAGAAAAAAGAGGAGGCAGTTAGTGAGCCTCTAGTGATGGTGGAAACACAGAATAAATAACTCTGCCGTTCAAAATCATCATGTAGTTTAAAACATAAAGCCCGATTTAATCGGGCTTTATGTTTTTATAGCTCCATACAACTAGCTTGCATAAACACTACCCACAAATAGGCACTACCCACACAGGACGCAGAATTCATCACAATTTATTTACAAATGGCAAGTAAAAAAACCACTAAAAACCGTTAATTTTCTTCAAAAAACGGGTTGACTTATACACACGAATTTAGACGCTAATGTCAAATAGTTAAAAAACCTATACAAATCAACACTAAAAACGTAACCTATTGATTAATATAAACTAAATTAAAAGTGCAAAGTTTAACCTTTTTTAAAAAAACCTTATAAATTGGTAAGTTACGGATAATAGCCACAAGTAATCACAGAGTTATCCACAGATTTTGTGGAATACCGCGTTTTAGCTATACATTGTAAATTTCTGACATGTATCTAAACTGTAACGCAAATTAAATACTGAAAGCACACTAGAACCCTAGGCTCTCCAACAGACCATCAACCTCAGTCTGATTAATATTTGTATTGCTTTCGCCTAAGCTATGATCAACAAGCGTTTGATTGTAGTTAGTGTGTATAGTGCCTGTCGTTTTAATCTCTGAAAAATCTACCAAAACCTGCATTAACTGACTTTCCATGTCATTCATTAACTGCGTAATTTTTTTGATGACCTGACCAGTTAGATCCTGGAAATCTTGCGCCATCATGATTTCAATTAAAATAGCTTTAGTCTCATTAGACCCCTGATCTAATCGTTGCAGATGTTTTATGGTTTGCTCCGCGACTAGATTGTATTCACTTTTTAATGCAGCATGCTCCAACGTAGCATGCCATTGCTTGGTCAAAAATTTTGTCGTTTCTGTCAACTCATCCTGAATTGGTATAGCAACATCTGTTGCGTTAAGTACGCGCTCTGCAGCCTGCTCAGTCATTGTGGCAATGTAGCTAAGACGGTCTCTAGTATCCGGAATATCTCTTGCGACTTGTTCTAATATCTGGCTTAAGCCCAACCCAGCCATTGACTCATGTAACGCTCTGACGATATGACCTACTCTTGATAGAATGTTGGCATCATCATGATTAGTGTGCGGACTAGGCTGTAGATTTTTACTTATGTTTGTAGTATCAAGAGTCATATTGCATCCACCACATTTTTTAGTCTTTCAAAAATCTTTGAAATTTTCTCATCCAATATTTGCGCTGAAAATGGTTTAACTACATAACCATTGGCACCAGCTTTAGCTGCAGCCAAGATGTTTTCTTTCTTTGCCTCAGCAGTCACCATCAAAACTGGGATGTGTCCTATATCGCGATCTGCGCGAACGCGTTGTAACAGCGCCAAGCCATCCATATTAGGCATATTCCAATCAGTGATGACAAAATTATAATAACCACTCTGGAGCTTACTCCAAGCGACAACTCCATCCTCAGCTTCATCGATATTGGTATATCCTATTTGTTTTAATAGGTTAATCACAACTCTACGCATAGTAGAAAAATCATCGACTACAAGAATTTTGATATCTGGATTACCGTCCATACACCTCACCATCAATGTTTTTTTTAATTTTAGTCACCATGATTACCTCAATACCTAAGCTAGTGCCTAGTTGCACGATAATGGGCATTCAAGTCAGCCTGTAGCACATGTCGAATTGCTTTTAGCTTTTTAATATGTTCCACACCAAGAGCTTTTCGATTAATATTTACGCCAGATAGCACACTCTCTGATAACTTGGATGTTAGAGATAAATCTATTAGCGCGTTATCTGCGGCATAAATCATTGCGGCAATCTCCATCATGATACGCATCACATCAACTATCGCCTCAAGCTCCACAATGTCATCTTTGCACCTACAGGTCTGCATTAAAGACTCTGCTTGATCTAATAAACTCTCTGTTTCTGCTAGAAACAAGGCATATGCTTGCTCAATCACTACTTCGTTATGCTGGTTACGTTCAATTAACATGATGCAACACTGTCATGACAAAAATACTTAAAAAAACACATAAAGTGCTTCCAACTTTTATTTTTTCAATGTTGTTTAACATCCTATTTAAAATCATCACAAAGCTCCCCAGAGAACTAAACGCTCGCTAAAATAAAACAGTTATGCACCTAGTACTTTTTGCACAACATCCAACAAACGCTCAGGATAGAAAGGCTTAACCAACCAACCAGTCGCGCCAGCAGCTTTACCTTCCATTTTAATTTCAGCGCTAGACTCTGTCGTTAACATCAAAATAGGGACGGATTGATAGGAGCCTAACTGACGCAATCTTTTAATCAGAGACAAACCATCCATGACTGGCATATTGTGATCAGTGAGCACAAGATCTACCGTTTTCTCTTTCGCTTTTTCTAGACCATCCTGGCCATCTACCGCTTGGACAACTTGATAACCTGCTTGCTCAAGGCTAAACACCACCATTCTTCGCAAAGAATCAGAATCATCAACAGCAAGAATTGTTTTAGTCATAGAACGGCTCCTATCTTTTCATTACATCTTTTACTTAAAAAATATTCATTTTAGTAAGTGATTTATATTTAGAACTCTTCCCAATCAGATTCATCATTAAAAGACTTACCTGAGTTATTAGAGTTACTGCGGTGCTGCTTATTAGCCCGTTGAGCAATAGTTTCAACAGGTTTAATCGTTTTTAAATTTGCATTAACTTGTGTTGGAACACCATTTAATTTGAACGCACTCACGGTATCCATTAATGCTACTGCTTGGTCAACCAGAGACTCCGCAGCGGCAGCAGCTTCTTCTACTAACGCAGCATTCTGTTGCGTCACTTCATCCATGCTGGTAATGGCTGTATTAACTTGACTAATACCTGAGCTTTGTTCTACTGATGCAGCGGCAATCTCTCCCATGATGTTCGTCACTCGTTGTACTGAAGTGACAATCTCTTGCATAGTGGCACCAGCATTTTCAACTTGCTTAGTACCTTCTGCTGTTTTGTTAACTGAGTCGGTAATCAGCTCCTTGATTTCTTTGGCGGCACTGGCTGAACGTTGTGCAAGATTACGCACCTCACCAGCCACAACTGCGAAGCCACGACCTTGCTCACCTGCCCTTGCTGCCTCTACCGCTGCATTTAGCGCCAGTATGTTTGTTTGAAAGGCTATGCCGTCAATCACACTGATAATGTCTTCAATCTTGTGCGCACTTTGGTTGATGGCAATCATGGTGCTTACAACTTGCCCTACAACTTCGCCTCCTTTGACTGCAACATCTGAGGCTACCGTAGCAAGTTGATTGGCTTGTTTGGCATTTTCTGCATTATTCTTAACAGTTGCGGCTAGCTGCTCCATGCTGGCAGCAGTTTCTTCTAAGCTTGATGCTTGCTGCTCAGTACGGCTTGAAAGATCGGTGTTACCTGAGGAAATTTCACCTGCAGCGGTGTTGATGGTTTCTCCGGCTTCCCTGACTTGAACAATGACCTCTGTCATCTTGTCCATCAATGCGTTCACACCATCACAGAGGCTAGCAATTGCGCCAGTTTTTCCTGCTAACGGCACTCTGCTACTTAAGTCTCCAAGTTTAGCTTTTTCAATCACACTCTGTGATTCAACTACAGCAGAGCTAAGCACTAGAGCATTTTGATGTTGCTCGGTGATATCTGTTGCATACTTCACTACTTTGAACGGTTTTCCATTCATATCAAAAATAGGGTTGTAGCTAGCTTGCAACCATATTTCTTTACCACCTTTACCAATACGTTTATATTGGCCTGCATCAGGCTCACCTCTAGCTAGTTTCTCCCACAATGCCTTGTACTCGGCACTATTGTGTTGTGAGGCTTCCAAAAACATACGATGATGGTTACCAATAATTTCTTTTTCGCTGTACCCAGTGACACGGCCAAAATTATCATTAACGCTAGTAATTTTTCCGGTCAAATCAAACTCAACAACTGCTTGGATTTTATCAATCGCAGAAATTTGCCCTGCATTGTCTGCTGCTTGTAACTTTTGCTCCGTGATATCAATAGTGTAATTCGCAATTTTCTCCAACTTACCATTGACATCGTAAATTGGATTATATGAAGCTTGAATCCAAACCTCTTTTCCATCTTTAGCAATTCTTTTGTACTGTCCTGCGTCACTATTGCCCTGTAACAAACTTGCCCACAAATTGCTATATGCTGTACTTTTTGCGTATCCAGGATCTAAAACAGTGTTGACATGATGACCAACAAGCTCATTTTCGTTATAGCCAAGCATATTTAGATAAACAGAATTTGTTTTTAAAATAGTGCCGTCAAGCCCAATCTCTATTACACCTTGTGAACGATTAATCGCTGCTACCTGGCCAGCAAAGTCAGCATTCTTGATCTTTTGCTCAGTAATATCCGTTGCATACTGCACCACTTTATAAGGCTCACCTGATGTAGCTAAGATAGGGTTATAGGATGCTTGCATCCAAACCTCTTTATTATTTTTTCCAATACGTTTGAACTCACCCGTAACAGCCTCGCCACGTAATAGCTTTTGCCATAATTGTTTGTTAGCATCGCTATTAGACTCTGAAACTACAGTATGCGCGTCGTGCTTTTGTCCAAGCACTTCATCACGGGAAAAACCCAACATATTGAGATAAATATCATTGATTGCGATTACACTCTCTTGCATATCAAACTCAATCACAGCTGTAGATTGACTGATTGCTGCTAACTGTCCTTCATACTGAGCTGACTGCTCTTTGACGGCATACGCTAACTCTTTTGCCTCGTTTACATTGACACTAAGCATGGTTTGAGTCACTTTTAACGCCCTGAGCACACGTCCTAGTTCGTTATTACCACTAGTTACAAACTCAGTATCTAATCTGTTGGATTTAATATTATCTAGGACTCTAAATATCACAGTTAATGGATTAGCTATCGAACGCATAATGAAGTATGCAAAACAAGCTAAAAACCCTATCGCAACAAATAAGCTAGCAATAGTCCAATTACGTATTGACTGGTAACTTGCAACTGAATTGTCGTATTCAGCTTTTGAGTGTTCGCGCTGATAGTTGATTAATGCAGTTACATTAGGATAGGACAGCTCATATAATGCTTTAGCTTTAGTTGAATATAATTTTGTATGCTCATAATCATTATCACGCAACGATGCAACTGCCGGGAGTAATGCCTCTCGCACAAACGACCCTCGTGTTTCTGCAAACCGGTCTGCAAGTACTTTTTCTTCACTGGTAATATTTGTCGCCAAGTATTTTTTCCACAGAGCTGTGATTACAGCGACATTTGTCTCAATAGATTCAGCCGCATCAGTAGAAGTTTTAGGGTCCATTTGCATCAATAAGACACCATCATTCACTTTATATTTAACGTCAGTCAACGCGTCACGCAACAACACTCTATTCTCTAGCATCAAATTAGAAATGCGCCCCAGATCATCAATTGGCAACATACGGTCAGTGTAAATTGTCATCATGCGCTGATTAGTGGCATCTATTTTCTCAAGAGAAAGCCAAGCCTGCACTATCAGTAACAAAGCAGCTGTCGTCACAACTACAGCTAATCGTTGTGATAATTTAAAATTTAGCAGCTTGTATTTAACTTTACTGAATAAATTGTTATTCATTATTTGACCATCATGAATAACAAGATGCTGAGCTTTACCCTCTTTAAATAAACGATATGCGGCATCAGCCTCATCTACCTGCTGACGTGTAGGTTTTCTGCGTGCCGAGAAATAACCTACTACTTGGCTATTTTCTACAATTGGAGCAACGTCGGCTTTTACCCAATAATAATCTCCCAGCTTAGTGCGATTTTTAACCAGCCCACTCCAAGGTCTGCCGACCTTTAAATTTTTCCAAAGATCAGCAAATGCTTCAACAGGCATATCTGGGTGCCTAACAATGTTATGACTTGATCCAATAAGTTCATCTGCTGTAAAACCAGAAGTCTTAATAAAGTCATGGTTGGCATACGTGATAATGCCTTTAAGATCTGTTCTGGTGAGCATAAATTCATCGTCCCCAAACAGGACCTCATTATTTGTCACTGGCATATTGATTTTCATCATTTTCCCCTTTGCTGCACTCTTATAATTAAACGCTGGATAAACGTTCAACTTTACAACATGTTAAACACCCTTATCATTGACCTAAATTAAACACTCAGCTCATCAGTTAAACCCATTTCCTGACTAGTCATCAATTGCTCTATTGCAACTAGAACTAGCATTCTTTCTTCATAAGTGGCCAAGCCGATAATGTATTTGGTGTCAATGCTCGTATCTAAAGCCGGCATCGGTTCTATTTGTGATGTTTTTAATGCAATCACATCAGAAACCGCGTCAACCACTACACCGACGATACGTCCGTTTAGATTCATTACAATCACGACCGTAAGTTCGTTATAGCGCACATCATTTAGCTTAAACTTAATGCGTAAATCGATAATAGGAACAATTCTTCCTCTTAGATTTATTACTCCTTTGATAAAGCTTGGCGTATTTGGAATCTGTGTCACCGCCTCATAACCACGTATCTCCTGTACATTCATAATTTGAATACCGTACTCTTCAGAACCTAACAAAAAAGTAAGATACTCACCTTCATCTGAAACCATCCCAGTTGAAGTCTGTACATCAGAAGTTGGTATTGTTGATGTCATGTTTACCTCGGCTCTAATCTCTTTGCTCACATGCAATTTATTTTGTGCGGATAATTTAAAAAATATAATTTCGTTACTAGCTATCAATTTAATGAAACAAACAGCCACTCAGTGAGTAAATTAAATTTAATATTTAAATGTTAAATATGATACCTAAATGATATTAAATTTTTCATTTTTTGTATACATAAATTATTAAAAATATAAAAAATAAGATTTTTACCAATCTAAATATGATAAATATTCTTATTTAATATCAAATGTGTATTAGAATAATCAGCGGAAGAATAAGGGAGCAATCACGACAACCTTAACATCTAACAATACTTGCATTGCATACACAGAATGAGTAGTAACCAAGTACGTGCTGTATGATTAACCTTAATTAAAGTAAAAATATGTCGATTAAAAAATCAGCACTAAAAACTCTTGATTTAATGACAACCACCGATGTTGCTAAAGCACTTGGCGTAACGGTTAGGTCCGTTCAATTATGGGTTGAACAAGGTGCATTAGAAGGCTGGAAAACGCCAGGCGGCCATCGAAGAATTACACGCGCTTCATTTAACAAATTTAATGCAAATATTGCACCTAACGAAAATAAAGCAACGACGCGTTTAAACGTAGTGGTAGTAGAAGATAGCTTGGCAATGCAAAAACTTTATCGAATGACGATTGAGTCTTGGCAATTACCTATTGACGTGAAGTTTGTCTCAAATGGCTGCGAAGGCATTATTTATGTAAGTCAGCACACACCGGACTTACTGATTACAGACCTAAAAATGCCGGAGATGGATGGTTTTGCTATGCTAAAATCACTGCGAGATGTAGATGATTTTTCCAAAATGGCAATTGTTGTAGTGACCGGTATGCAAGCACAAGAGATTGAAGAAAAAGGTGGTTTACCCAAAGGGGTTAGACTCTATGGTAAAAGCCCTGTTCCATTTTGGGAAATGCGTGAACTGATGCAAGGTTTAATCGACAGAAAACTAGAAGCGTAACCGTTTGAATAAGTCAAAAACAATCCCTACCGATATCGCTGAAATTATCGATGCTTGCCCATATGGCATCATAACAGTAGATAGCACCAGCTTAGTCAATTATGCTAACTCAGCATTCACGAAGGTGACGGGGATTGAGGTAGACAGCATCATCAACACACCCAATCATACTATGTGGCAAACGTTGCTAAAACACTACTCAGTAGATGGCAACATGAAAACATATATTGGTGGTGTCTTGACATTAAGGGCAAGAGACTCAGCAAAAGTGGTTAGATTGAGCTGCCAACTACCCAAACAAAGCAACACCAAGCAAATACTTTATTTTCAAGACATTACAGCTGAATCTGAAGTTGATAATATGAAAAGCGAGTTTTTATATTCCGCCACCCATGAGCTACGCAATCCAATTGCTATTATTTTTGGCTTTTCCGAACTTCTATTGAATACAGAATTTAATCGTGATGCATCAATCGATATTCTTGAAACCATACACGAGCAAGCAAAAGAGCTCAATCACCTCACGAACGAACTACTCGATATTGCCAGAATAGAATCACGCAAAGGCAAAGACTTTTCTTTATCTGAAGAAGCTATCGAGAATATATTACTGACAGTACGTAAAGAATGGGCTGGCAGAGTGGAAGAGGAAAGAATAATCCTCACTATGCCAACACAGATTCCCAGTGTATTTATCGACAAAGATAAAATAAAACAAGCAATCAGCAATATCATGAGCAATGCCTGCAAATATTCGCCTGAAAGCAGTGTAGTTTCTATTGAGGTCATATTAGACAAGGTAACATCAGATAGCATGGTTGGCATCACTATCCGCGATGAAGGATTTGGCATGTCAACAGAAGATCTTGATCACATATTTGAACGATTCTGGCGTTCAGACAGATTCAGAAATTTACCAGGTACAGGCTTAGGTATGTCAATCGTAAAGGAAATCATTGAATACCATCAAGGTTTAATTGAAATTGATAGCGCAGTTAATCAAGGCACCACCGTCACACTTTGGTTACCTGTCTATATTGATTTAGCATCAATCATGTAATAAGCCCTGCCAACGCAAAAAACTTAAATATTCTCACCTATTCAAATTAAGTGCCTCCTGGGCTAGCCATTCCAACACCTCGTTTTTGGCAATGTAGTTGTAATTTCCCCTATTAAAAATACCGCATTAATTTAAATAAACACTGTGCAATGCACACAAAGACAGATCTGAGTGGTTAATTAAATTTGATAAATTTGATAAATTTGATATTTAATGTAATGTTGTAATAAAATTTATTTAGAGTTGAGACTGATAGGAACAACAAGTAAAGAGAATTTTAATAAAATGAATAGGAGATGCTAAATGGAAAAATTGTTAATTATTGATGATGGGTACGAGTTGTTTAATAGCTTACAACTCTCGTTTGGCTATGATGAGTATAAGATATCGCAAGCAAAAAATGAGCAACAAGCTATAAAACTAGCAGAAACAGAAGTACCAAAAATCATCATTATGAATTTAACCGCTACAGGTGATTACGGACTAGATAAATTAAAAAAATTAAAAGAGACAGCTCAACTTAAAAAAAGTAATCTAATTTTGTTATCTACACAGGCACAACAAAAGGAAATCTCTAAAGAAGTGAACGATGATGCTACTTACTTCATCCCCCAGCCATTTAGCCCCAACGACCTCACTACAGTGCTAACTGGCATAAGAACAAAAGAGTTTGCCAAAAATAGTAAAATATCAGTTTAGATCAAGTAATCACTTCACTTATCATCGAACATGCTAATGGTGAATAATTGCTTGATAAGCTAAATTCAGACACATAACTATTGCTATGAATAGGCTAATTATTCCAAAGGTTAGTCTAGATTGAGAAATAGATATGTTTGCTGACTTAAGCTTACCAAGCATACTACCTATAAGCGTTGCTACGACGAATGGAAATGCAATTTTCCATTCAATTGTAGAATAGATAGCATAAGTAATTACCCCTGACAACGCTACCAAAGCTGTCATCGCTAGAGAAGTAGCAACTACCATGCGATATTCAATGTTACTCACTTTTTGTAGGATAGGTATCACAATAAAACCTCCTCCAACACCCAATAGTCCTGATAAAAAACCGGCAATCGTTCCTGTAAGCAATAATTTTCTTGTACAGGATGCCGTCCAAAACAACTTGGCGTTAACAGGATTCACTTCACATGGTATAGCTTTATTCGGGTACAAATTATCCTGCATAAGTGTCGTGTTTCTTGAACTAAGTAGCGCCTGTATACCCACGAAAAAAAGTAATACCACAAACAATAGCTGCAACCAAAGTGCAGTCAGTTGGTGAGCAACGTAGACACCTACAGGCGCTGTTATTACACCCATCACAGCTAAAAGTGTTGCGGCTTTATACCTCACGACACCTTGCTTCAGGCCGATAACTACAGCAGCACCTGCCGCGACAAAAATTGCTAATAATGCGATAGGCACAGCTTCTTTTAAGGACACATTCATGATGAACATCAACACTGGCAATGAGAGTATGGCACCACCAGCGCCTGTGATAGACATCAGAAAGCCAATGGCTAACCCTGATAATATTGCGACTAAATTAAGGTCTACCATGATTTTCTAATGCTAGTTTACACATCGTCATTGCGCGATTTCCTGTTTTACAGAACCCTAGTATTGGTTTAGGTGCATTAGCATAAACCTCGCTAAACTTTGCTACCTGATGCGATTCTATCTGATTTGGAATGACAGGAATGTGGACATAAGTCAAACCGTTACTCAGTGCTGCAGCTTCTAATGCTTCGCTTGTTGGCTGCTCAGATCCCCCCTCATTATCAGGTCGATGATTGATGATTGTTTTAAACCCCAAACTGATTATTTCAGGAAAATCATCAACCTCTATTTGGCTGGTGTAACTAAAATACTGATTTAATTGATGCACTTGCATTGTCATTTCACTCTCCTGATTTCATACAAATTTCCTGGTAAAGCACATGCATAATTGCTAACGCAGAAGTATTGGATATCGTATAGTAAATACTCTTACCTTCACGCCGCGTACTTACAAGCTCTGCTTTCCTAAGCACCGTTAATTGCTGCGATAGTGTTGGTTGCTTGATGCCAAGAATTGCTTCTAGCTCACCAACCGACTTCTCACCTTGTGATAACTGACACAAGAGCATGAGGCGATCACTATTCGCCATGACTTTTAATAGGTTTGTTGCAACCTCTGCTGAGGTTCTCAATTTTTCGAAATTAACTTCTTGTATTTGCATACCAATACACTATACTTATAAACAATATATTTAATTATATAATATTAAATTGCAATATAAAAAATAATTTTGAAAGGATGATCATGTTTAAGCAGTTTTATGACGAGACCTCATCTACGCTGACGTACTTAATCGCAGACGAAGTTAGCAAACAAGCAGTGTTAATTGACTCGATAGCGGAGAATATTGACGCATATTTGCATGTGATCAATACACACAATTTAACACTAGTTTATTCACTAGAAACCCATGTGCATGCAGACCATATTACGGGCGGCGGAAAACTTAAATCTATGACAACAGCCCAAACCGGGGTTAGTCAGGGTTGCGGCGCAGACAGCGCTGATATACAGTTAAAAGATAACGATGTCATTACATTTGGTCATGAGTCGATCACGGTGATTGCCACACCTGGGCATACTGCGGGCAGTGTGAGTTTTATATGGCAAGACAGAGTTTTCACGGGCGATAGCTTATTGATTAATGGCTGTGGCAGAACAGATTTTCAAAATGGAGATGCAGGTAAACTTTATGATTGCATCACGGAAAAATTATTCACATTACCTGATGAAACTTTAGTTTACCCAGGCCACGACTACAACGGCAGAAGAGTAAGTTCTATTGGGCAAGAAAAACGCATCAATCCGCGCTTAGCTAATCAATCTAGAGATGAATTTATTGATACGATGGCAAACCTGAATTTACCCAAACCAAAAATGATTGATATTGCAGTACCCGCAAACCGAAAATGCGGCGTGCCTGAACCACAGCAAGGATAAACCATATGGAAAATTTCACACCTATACAATCACTTATTGGTGGCTTATTGATTGGCGCATCAGCATCCATGCTGATTCTTTTCATGGGAAAAATTACAGGTATCAGTGGGATCATTGCATCGTTACTACAGTTTAAAAACACACCGAAAGGACACTATACATGGAGGCTACTGTTTATTGCTGGCCTACTCATCTCTAGCACGGTGTATCAAACATTCGCCCCACCACCAGCCTCTGAAATTTCCGCTTCCACCGGTACATTAATCATCGCAGGCCTATTGGTTGGATTCGGTACTAAAATGGGTTCCGGCTGCACCAGTGGCCATGGTGTTTGTGGACTGAGCCGATTATCCTTACGCTCATTGATGGCTACCATGTGCTTTATGTTCACTGGTTTTGTAGTGGCTTATCTGATGTTACATGTGGTGTAAATGATGAAAAATATAATGACATTCAGCGCTGGACTCATTTTTGGACTGGGCTTGATTATTTCAGGCATGACCAACCCAGCGAAAGTAATAGGCTTTTTAGACCTTGCTGGCGATTGGGATCCTAGCCTAGCATTCGTGATGCTAGGCGCTATTGCGGTGGCGTTCTTTGCATTTAGGAAAGCAGAGTCTAAGGGAACTACCATATTCGATGAAGCTATACACTTACCTGCAAAAACGCACATCACCAAAGAACTTATCATTGGCAGTATGCTGTTTGGCGCAGGCTGGGCATTGGCAGGGTTTTGTCCGGGGCCAGCCATCGTTGCCTTAGGGGCAGGCTATCAACAGGCCCTTATTTTTGTTATCGCCATGCTCGCGGGAATGGCGGCACATGAGTACTTATATAAAAAATGAACAGTGACTGCGAACCAAAAGCATCTCGCAGTAACATCACCATCTACAGCTAAAGCATGTGATTCAAACTAGGCATAGTTCACATCTACTATGCCTAGCCGTACAGCGCCGTATTTAGCTAAAACTTAGAACAGACCTGCCTGCCTTTTAATCACAGGTTTAGTATCTAATACAGAGTAGCCTTTTCTGGCACGCTTTTGTATGAATTTAGATAGAACATCCCCTTCAATCACTTTGGCTTTACCTTTCACCAGAATATTGGCAGACAGCCCATTACTTAACTCAAGCCGAGACAGTGAGGCATTATCTGGAATATCCATGATGCGCACCCCTTTACCACCATTGGGGTATTCATTCATCTCGGTCACAGCGAATACTAGGAGCTTATTCTCAGACGAAGTCACAACCAGATGAGTTCTATCATCCAGCGCTAATGGTGGCAGAATAGTGGCCTTACCTTCAGGTTTCATAAAGGCTTTCCCAGCTTTAGGTCTGGCTACCAACCCTTTTAGGGGCGCAATAAAGCCATAGCTATTCGAGGTAGCAAACAGGTAGCGGTCATCATCTTTGCCTGATAGTGCATGGACTAACTTCGCCCCATTTTGTACCTCAATGATAGAACTGAGCGGGATACCATCACCCTTGCCACCCGGCACGGTTGACGCATCAAACGCATAACAGCGCCCATTGCTATCTAGCAGCACAATAGGTAGCGTAGTGCGTGTTTCAATCACAGCAAACTCGCTGTCACCCGCTTTCCAGCTAATTGCATCGCGTTCCACACCGTGGCCTTGTCTTGCACGAATCCAGCCGTTTTTAGATAGAAGAATGGTTACCGGTTCATCTACTACAAAGGCTTTTTGTCCACCCTGCACGCGCTCTACAGGTTCTATCAAGGTACGGCGGTCATCACCATACTTTTCTGCATCCTGTTTGATTTCCTTAGCAGTCAATCTACGTAATTTGGTATCACTACCTAAAATAGTCTGCAAGCCATCCGCTTCTTCTCGCAAGTCTTTTAGCTCTTTCTCAATCTTAAAACCTTCTAGGCGGGCAAGCTGGCGCAATCTGATTTCCAGAATATCTTCTGCCTGGATTTCACTAAGCTGAAAAGCTGCAATCAAATCAGTTTTCGGTTCATCTGAATTACGAATCACCTTAATCACCTCATCAATATGCAGAAAGGCAATCATGCGCCCTTCTAAAATATGGATGCGTTTATTAATTTTGTCTAAGTCAAACTGGCAACGCCTGCGCACTACATTCAGCCTGAATGCAATCCACTCTTTCAAGATAGCAATCATGCCTTTTTGCGCTGGGCGCCCATCGGTACCAATCATCACCATATTGACCGGGCATGAGACCTCCATACTGGTATGCAGCAACAGGAACGCCATCAACTCATCACTAGATACCTTGCTGGTCTTAGGCTCGATAATCAGGCGCACGTCCTTCTTACCTTCACTCTTAACTGTATCTATCATGCTCAATGCTGACTGTTTAATCAGCAACTGATCTTGGTCGATAGTTTTTTTATCTTTTTTCGGCTTAGGGTTGGATATGGCTAAAATTTCATCCTGTATCGTTTCTACTGATACGCCATGTGGCAACTCATTGATGATGATGCGCCATTGACCACGCGCCATTGGCTCTACCACCCAGCGTGCACGCAACCTTAATGAACCTCTGCCTGTTTCGTAAGTAGAAAGTATGTCCGCAGTTTGCGTAATCAACTGACCACCGCCCGGAAAGTCTGGCCCCGGCACATGCTGCATAAAATCGGCAGTAGTGCAGTTCGGGTTATCCATTATATGCAGCACCGCGTTTGCAATCTCGCGCATATTGTGCGGCACGATTTCTGTCGCCATACCAACAGCAATACCAGATGCGCCGTTCAACAGCATCATCGGCAAACGAGCCGGCAGCAACACAGGCTCCTGGAAAGCCCCATCATAGTTACTCTGAAAATCTACAGTGCCGCGGTCAATTTCAGACAATAATAAGTCAGCAATCGGCGATAAACGCATCTCAGTGTAACGCATTGCCGCAGCGCCATCACCATCACGTGAGCCAAAGTTACCTTGGCCATCAATCAACGGGTAACGCAGCGTAAAGTCTTGCGCTAAACGCACCGCTGCCTCGTAAGCCGAACTATCACCATGCGGATGGTACATACCCAATACGTTACCCACCACGCGCGCGGACTTCACCGGCTTCACGCCAGCGACCAGCCCCATTTCTTTCATTGCATATAGAATGCGGCGTTGCACCGGCTTTTGACCGTCTTCTACTGATGGTAAAGCGCGTCCTTTTACCACGGATACTGCGTAGGCTAGATAGGCTTCTTCAGCATACTCGCCAATCGGCACTGCATTTTCTTCGTTATTATTTTCTAACATACTGGTATCCATTAAACGTCAGCCTCCACATCATTACCGCGGCGTTCCATCCACTCTTTTCTAGATGCTGACTCATTTTTGGCCATGAGCATATCAAACATTTTCAGCGCCTCGCTTACCTCGCCTTCAGGTAAGCGTACCTGTATCAAACGTCTAGTATCAGGGCAAAGCGTGGTTTCCCATAACTGCTCCGGGTTCATTTCCCCTAGCCCTTTAAAACGCTGAATACTGAGTTTTTCTTCAGCAATGCCTTCACGCTTAAGCTTTTCTATCATCGACATTTTTTCAACATCATCTGAAACATAGATTTTACGCAAAGGCTTGTTCTTGCCTTGTGCAGGCACATCAATCCGATATAGCGGCGGCTGGGAAATATACACATGCCCGCGCTCAATCAGCTTAGGCGCGTGCCTCAACAGCATAGTCAGTAGCAGCACTTGAATATGCGAACCATCGACGTCCGCATCAGATAAAATACATAATTTACCGTAGCGCAGGCCAGAAAAATCCGGGTTGTCTTTTAACGTATGTGGCTCTATACCCAAGGCGACAAAAATGTCATGCACTTCTGAGTTAGCAAAGATACGTCCAGCATCCACCTCCCAAGTATTCAATACTTTACCGCGCAGTGGCAACAAAGACTGAAACTCGTTATTACGCCCCATCTTCGCGCTGCCACCTGCCGAGTCGCCCTCCACTAAGAACAGCTCAGCCTCCATCGTGCCCGCTGCTTCACAGTCTGTGAGTTTGGCTGGCATCAGGTTAATGCCTGTGGTTTTACGCTTTTCAATTTTCTGCGTGGATTTATTGCGCGCTGCCGCACTCCGATTCACCAAATCAGAAATACGTTTAGCATGGTCTACGTTTTGCGTGAGCCAGGTTTCCATCATCGGCTTCACCGCCGATGCCACCATTTTCATCGCGTCGCGATTGGTCAATTTTTCTTTGGTTTGGCCTTGGAATTGCGGGTCCAGCACTTTAGCTGCCAGTACGTAGTAAACGTTATTCCACACGTCTTCTGACGACACTTTGACGCCACGTTGCATCATGCTGTGATGCTCCATAAACGACTTTACAGCTTCAAACACGCCGTTACGCATGCCTGCCTCGTGCGTGCCACCTGAGAGAGTAGGAATCAGATTCACATAAGATTCGCCGCGGCCACCGCCTGGCCCAAAAGATAATGCCCAAATGGCGCCTTCACCTTTGGAGATTCCGTCCGTGTTTTCCTGATGATAAAACTCACCAGCAATGATAGGCACCGGCACTTCATCATCTGCTATTTCACGCTCGCCAATCAGTTCATCCAGATATTGCGGTAAGCCATCTGCATAAGTCCAAGTACGCTCTTCAAAGCCATCAGTCCCTTCTATTGAAAGCGAAACACTCACACCACGCAGTAAAACGGCTTTTGATTTAATCAGGTGTTCTAACTGCTGAATCGACACCTTAGGAGAGTCAAAGTACTTAGGATCTGGCCAACACTTCACCGTGGTACCAGTATCGCGCTTCAGACACTTACCTACCTCGGCTAAAGGCTCAACACAGTGACCATTTTCAAAAATAAGACCATGCACCTTGCCGCCACGCTTCACTTTTACTTCCAAGCGTGTGGATAATGCATTAGTAACAGAGACACCCACCCCATGCAAACCGCCTGAGAAGCGGTAGGAGCTGTTTTCATCCTCTTTATCAAACTTGCCGCCGGCATGCAGCTGTACGAACACTAGCTCCACTGCTGGCTGTGTTTCCCCTTTGGGAATCTCGACAGGAATACCGCGACCATTATCCGTCACCTCTACCGCACCGTCTTTATACACGGTGACCTCAATGTTGGTAGCATGCCCACCTAAGGCCTCATCTGCCGCGTTATCAATTACCTCTTGAACAATATGCGTAGGAGAGTCAGTTCGGGTATACATACCGGGTCTGGCACGTACAGGCTCCAGCCCCCTTAACACCTTTACCGAGTCTGCATCGTATTCTTTTTCTGCCATTGATTAGCCTTTAACGTTGGATACTGCGAGTGTATTTTTGCAAGTGTAATTTAATCTAGAAGTGTAATTTATCTGGCGCTATTTTATAAAACTAATTCACCTTTTTGCGCTGGATTCTATTAAAAATTAGCGCCTCTGTTAAATATTAATTAGCGCAATATAATATTTATGATATTCACACCTGAAGCTAGCTAAATAGCTAGCTATCATGCGGTTTCACTCCACAATTTCTGTGGATAACATTGTGGGGTGCATGGGGATAGGCAAGCTAAGTCACTGGTGAGAATAGAAAACGCTAAAAAGAAGCATTTTTAGACAAAGCGGCAGGCACGCTGAATTAAATGATTGCGGCTGAATACGCAATGATATGCACAGCAACGCTCCACCGGTTAAAGTTCAGCTTTGTTCATTTATTATATTTTCACCGCATTTTTTAACAGTGCGCGCCCAGCATAATCACGCGCAAACTGTAAAGCAATGCGGCCAGATCTGGAGCCATGCTCGGTCGCCCAGCGCAATGCTTCTTCGCGCACGTTGTCGTCCATGGAAAAGCCAAAGTTGCTTACCCACTGCGTCACCGCCGTCAAATATTCATCCTGACTGAAGCTGTAGAAATGTAGGCGCAAACCAAACCGGTCTGACAGGGATATCTTTTCTTCTAAACTATCGCCTGGGTGTATCTCACCTTGGCTATCTTTACGTAGCTCTAAATTATCTGCCATTTTCTCCGTCACCAGATGTCTGCGATTAGAGGTGGCATAAATCAGCACATTGGCGGCCGCGCCGGCAACAGACCCATCCAGCACAGTTTTTAAGGCCTTGTAATGATGCTCACCATCTTCAAATGACAAATCATCGCAAAATACAATAAAACGTTCCGGACGTTGACGAACCAGCTCGATAATCAGCGGTAAATCATCCAAGTGTTGCTTTTCTACCTCAATCAAACGCAGCCCTTGCTGATGAAAGGCATGCAAGCAGGCACGTACTAGAGAAGACTTACCTGTGCCCCTAGCACCCGTCATCAAGGCGTTATTCGCGGGATAGCCATGTACAAACTGTAAGGTATTCTGCTGCAGCCGGGCTACCTGCTGCTCAATATTGCATAGTTGATTAAACGCGATCAGTTGCGGTGCAGTAACCGGCGTTAAATGAGGCACATGATTGATGCCGCTATTGCGCTGCCAACGGTAAGCAAAGGCTTGTGAAAAATCGATGGCTTGTTCATGTTGACTAGATGGCGATGCCTCCAATGCTGAGGCAATCCTATCAAGTGAGGTAAGCAGACGCTCAATCTGCTCAGGGGCTAATAGTGTGTTCGTCATGGTTCGTGCACATTAAATAGGTAACGCATCCATTATATGTTGATATCAAGTGTTGCAATGTGCTGATTTAAGCCGAACATCAATAGTGCTTACCACTGTTACCTATTCACAAACAACATTCCACAATTTCTGTGGATAACATTGTGGGAGGCATGGGGATATAAACGCTAAGTGACTGGAGCGCTTATGAATCTACGAATAGGAGCAATTTTAAGCAATCAGCAAAATCGGCCTGAATCACACGCCCAGCGTGGGGACATATGTAAAGTGATGGCTACTGTCAATAACACCCACCGCACTTTACTCTCAGCCAGACCCAATACATACGCCCGCCTTTATATTCTTTTTAGTTATAAAAATATAAATTTAAATTATTTTTAATTGTTAGATAAGCCCTATACAGTGTGGTCATTGCAATTACTTATATTTTGAAGGAGAAATCATGTCACTCAACCAAGTACAACATAAAACGACAACAATCAGTAACTATAAAAACCGTGATTTATCAGAAAACATTTTACGTGCAGTTGAAGAGCTAAAGCTTGGCACAGGATACGGCTCGGTAGAAATCATCTTACACGAAGGCCGTGTTACCCAAATTGAAAAACGTGAAAAAATCAGACTGCCGCAAGATTAATAACATACACAGATGACGCAAACGCAGTTTAATTAACTCAATTTAACAATATCAATCATACATGGCCGCACTAGACAAAATTTAGTGTGGCACAAATAGGAGGCTCTTATCATGAGTTCAGTATTAATTGTAGGTGGCGACCAAGTAGATGGTATCAAAGAGGTTTTTGGTAATTACGGCATAGACAATATCCAGCACTGGTCTGGTCGCAATGGCGGCGACAGTAATAAGGTGATTCCACAAAACACTAAATTGATCGTGTTAGTCACCAAGTGGGTCAATCACTCCATCACCCATAAAGTAAAAAACTACGCATCCAAACGCGGCATTAAAGTGCTGTATATACCTAGCGGCTCCAAAGAAAGAATGTTTGATATTATTAAAAGAGACGAGTTGCAGCCAACGATTGAATCTGCATTTAACCAAAAGAAATGGTGGCCATTCAACGCATAACGATGCTAACTATTGTTTTTCCTCGCGTGCTTTTTCCTATTGCTTCTACAAAACATTAACCCTGAATATAGTCTCCTATATTCAGGGTTAAGTCTTTTACAGCACTAGTTCTACCACTACATTCCACACACAACTAGGCACGCTGCGAAGCCAAGCGCAATAGCACACTCACCATCAAATCAACTTCAGCGGTAGTGTTATAAAACGCAAGCGATGGTCGAACCGTTGTTTCTACGCCAAATCGACGTAAAATTGGCTGTGCGCAATGATGACCTGAGCGCACTGCAATACCCTCTTGATTCAAAGCCGCGCCGACTTCTTCACTTTTAAAGCCATCCAGCTTGAAAGACAACACGCTAGCCTTGTCTTTGGCTGTGCCAATAAAATGCAGGCCAGGCACTTTTTGCATCGCGGCCGTGGCATATACCAATAAATCATGCTCATAGCGCGCAATGTTATCAATGCCAATGCGCTCTACGTACTCAAGTGCAGCGCCTAACCCTACGGCATCTGCAATATTACCTGTACCCGCCTCAAATTTAGCTGGGGCTTCATGGTAAACCGTCTTATCAAAGGTCACATCTTGAATCATATTGCCGCCGCCCTGCCATGCCGGCATATCATTCAACACTTCAGGTTTACCATACAGCGCGCCAATACCGGTAGGGCCAAACACTTTATGCCCGGAGAACACAAAGAAATCAGGACTCAAGGTTTGAACATCGCTGCGCATATGCGACACTGACTGCGCACCATCCAGCAGCACTTTAGCGCCTGCACGGTGTGCCATTTGTATCATTTCAGCCGCTGGCGTCACCGTCCCCAAGGCATTTGACACTTGGGTAAATGAAACCAATTTCACACGCGATGTTAACAGTTTTTGATACTCGGCTAACAACACCTGCCCACTATCATCTACCGGTGCCACTTTTAATTTGGCGCCAGTTTCCTGACATAACTGTTGCCACGGCACAATATTGGCGTGATGCTCCAGGTGTGAAATCACAATCTCGTCACCTTCGCCAATATGCTTTCTACCCCAAGTTTTAGCGACTAGATTAATCGCTTCCGTGGTACCTCGCACAAAAATAATGTTATCTACTGACGGTGCATTAATGAAACGTCTCACCGCTTCACGTGCACTTTCGTAAGCATCGGTAGCACGTGCTGCCAATTCATGTGCGGCGCGATGAATATTAGAGTTCTCATGCTGGTAAAAGTAAGAGATTCTATCTATCACTGCCTGGGGTTTTTGCGTAGTCGCCGCGTTATCAAACCAGACCAGCGGACGGCCATTTACCAACTCGCGCAATATAGGAAAGTCCTTACGCACTGAATGCACATCAAATGGCGGATGTGCACTGGCAGCTTGGCTGGCCACTTGACTATCTGCAGATGCATCATGCTGCGGTGTTGCACCTTGCAAAAAATAATAAGGTGATGCGTCATGGCTAGCAGCATTGCTGTCTGATGCATTTGAGTTAACACCCAAGTCATCAATGAGCTGATTTAGCTCCAGATGATAAGGATCATAAATGCCGCCTATGATTTGATTGAGCGTTGCAAACTCAGCACCAGTCGAAACATTTTGCAGTGCACCAGATAAAGCACTAGGCAATGCCGATAAGGCTGACGGAGCAGACGTTTGCACTGGGTCAGAAATAATATTGGCGCTTGGCAAGACCGCATTCACCACCACTGGGTTTAAAGAAGCATTAGATGGAAACTCTTCTCTCTGAGCAAAAGGCGCCCCCGCAGGGAAGCCATCTGCATACAACTCATTGGCAATACGGCTTAACTCGGCAACATCAAGGTGCCCAGTTTCACTAGCCTGCCTGCCAATGGCAAGGCCAGTAGCCATATGTGGATGCTCCCCGGGCAAAGAGGCCAGTATCGCCTCAGGCTCAAAAGAAGATAAGTCACCTAATGCAGGTGCATATCCATTACTTGTAGTCATAGTAGTTGCCTACATCAACGTTTTCCAACACTGCAATCGCGTCATCGGTCAGCACCGCTAATGAGCAATAGAGTGAAACCAAGTACGATGCAATCGCTTTGTGGTTAATGCCCATAAAACGCACAGATAGCCCCATGCTTTGTTGACCAGGCAAGTTAGGCTGATACAAGCCCACCACACCTTGACGGCTTTCACCTGTGCGCAACAATAGAATATTGGTTTTACCGTTAGTCACTTTCAATTTATCGCAAGGGATAATCGGCACGCCGCGCCATGTGATAAATTGTGAGCCAAACAATGCTACGGTTGGTGGTGGCACGCCGCGACGTGTGCACTCACGACCAAATGCCGCGATAGCTTGCGGATGCGCCAAGAAGAATGCCGGCTCTTTCCATACTTTAGAAAGTAACTCATCAAAGTCATCCGGTGTAGGGAAGCCAGTACGTGACTTCACTTTTTGTGAGTCAACAATATTGTTCAATAAACCATATTCTTTATTGTTAATCAGTTCGCTCTCTTGGCGCTCTTTCACCGTTTCAATGGTCAAGCGCAATTGCTCTTTAATTTGGTTATGCGGGCTGCTGTATAAATCAGAAACGCGCGTATGCACATCCACAGCTGTATTCACTGCATTAAGCACGTACTCGCGGCCCCACTCTTCGTAATCAACAAAAGTTGCCGGAATGTCACGCTCATCTTTAGCAGAACAATCCACCTCAATTGCGCTTGGATCTTTAACTTTATTTACACGGTAAATACCCGCCTCTACTGGTACCCACTGCAATAAATGCACTAACCAGCGCGGCGTGATGGTTCCCATCATCGGAACGGTTTTGGTCGCGTTCGATAGGGTACGTGCAGCAACATCCCCTAGTGCGGTATGTGCTTGATGAATATCTGTCATTTGTTTCTCCTGTTAAAAATTGATTTACTGCGCAACATCATCTGTTGCGCTTACTTGCGTTTTAGCTTGTGTAATTTGGCTATTAGGCGGCACGCTGCGCGTCAGCCACACATTGCCGCCGATCACGGAGCCAGCCCCTATCGTGATGCGCCCTAATATCGTGGCGCCTGCGTAAATCACCACATCATCTTCAAGTATCGGGTGCCTCGCACTACCTTTAATCAAATGGCCTTGCTCGTCAGTTGGGAAGCGTTTTGCCCCTAAGGTCACGGCCTGGTACAACCGTACGTGGCGCCCTATTAATGCGGTTTCACCAATCACTACCCCTGTGCCATGGTCAATAAAAAAGCCTTCATCAATCGTCGCCCCAGGGTGAATATCAATACCTGTGGCAGAGTGAGCTAGTTCAGAAATAATGCGCGCAATCAGGGGCAACCCTAGTTTGTGCAGCTCATGCGCTAAACGGTAATGAATAATGGCGGATATGCCTGGGTAGCAAACCAGCACCTCATCCAGGCTGCGCGCGGCTGGGTCACCTTGAAATGCCGCATCTAAGTCGGTATCCAACAATTTGCGTATTTTTGGTAACGACTTAGCAAACGCACGTGCCTTGTTCATGGCAGCTTCAGCGCTAGGAGTTTTGTCATGGTCGGTATCAGCGGAGTAACGTAATTCCAGCTGAATTTGCGTATTCAGTTCACGTAACGCGGTATCTAAAGTAAACCCTACAAAATAATCTATGCCTTCGTCTTTCAAACCAGGCGCACCCAGTCGATTGGGGAACAGTGCCGCACTTAAGCCATCAATCACCGTTTGCAATGCCTTTCTTGCAGGCAGCTTAGGCGGCTTGTTACGTCGATGCCTATGTTCCAACGAAGTCACCCTTACATCGCGCAGCGCTTGCACAATGCTTGGGATATCAAAACTTTCATTTGGCAATACCGTCGTTATGTCAGACATATCAATACCTGTCGCAGAAAATAAAAAAAGCCAGTGCGTCTCTCGACGCACTGGCTTCCGGTTGTCCGGTCAGCACACGCTAACTGAAAAATTCTAAAAATAATGACAGGGCTTTAATCGTCGCCCTGTTTTGTGCAATCAATATACACCACTCTCCATATTTAAAAAAGTACTCACAAATACCTCAATAATATTTTTAAATTATATAGATATAGTTTTTTATTCTTTTACATTATTAAAATTAATCATTAACTTAGGTGCTCCTAATTAATAAACTAGAGTAAATACTATGTATAAAAAATCTATCTTTGCCGGCTTGCTGACCATCAGCAGCTTATTGTTCACAGGCAACGCCCTTGCCAACAATACCTTGCTCAATGTGTCTTACGATGTAACGCGCGAGTTTTATAAAGACTTTAATCCATCTTTTATCAACTACTGGAAGCAAAAAACTGGCGAAACCGTTACCATCAATCAATCGCACGGCGGCTCAAGCAAACAGGCCAGATCTGTAGCAGATGGCCTGGAGGCCGACATCATCTCCATGAATCAAGCACCGGATATTGATATCCTGTATGACCGCTCAAAACTGATACCTAAAGACTGGCAAAAGCGCTTGCCCAATGCCAGTTCACCCACTAACTCCACCACCGTTTTTTTGGTGCGCAAAGGCAACCCAAAGCACATCAAAGATTGGGATGACTTAGTTAAACCAGAGGTCAGTGTGGTGATCCCTAACCCTAAAACGTCAGGTAACGGTAAATATAGCTATTTAGCAGCCTGGGGGTATATCATCAAAAAAGGTGGCAACGAGGCCCAAGCAAAAGATTTTGTGGCCAAGTTATTTAAAAATGTACCGGTATTAGATACTGGTGGGCGTGGCGCAACCACTACATTTGCACAACGTGATATTGGCGATGCATTGCTGACGTTTGAAAATGAAGTCAATCTCATCAAAAAAGAACTAGGCGACAAATTTGACGTAGTCTATCCATCCACCAGCATTCTGGCCGAAAACCCAGTTACCGTTGTTGATAAATTTGCCATCAAACACAAAAATCAAGCGCTTGCCCAGGCTTATGTAGAGTACCATTTTTCTGAAGCCGGCCAAGAAATTGCGGCACAGCACTACCTAAGACCAAGCCTGCCAGCAGTTGCCGACAAGTATAAATCACGCTTTAGAAACATAGAGTTATTTAGTGTCAATGATGTTTTTGGTAGTTGGAGCAAAGCACAAAAAGTACATTTTGCTGATGGTGCGCTGTTCGACCAAATTTACCAACGATAAAACCCATAGATAAAGTCCCTGACGGCATATTCAAGGTAGCGAATACGCCGTCACCTTTACTCATCATCAGGCGTACTTGGCAACAGGTGTGCCTGATACTATCTCAAGTAACAACATTTAAAGTACCAACATCTTATCGCCAACCATCTTTCTCTTACCTATTTATTTACGATTGGGATGGTTTATTTACGATTGAAATAGTGTTGGTTTTACCTCATTGATTACAATGGATAATACCCCACTACGATAAATTAGGCCTCCCATGCGTTTCCAGCATGGGAGGCCTTTTAGTCGTCTGACTGCGTTTCGGTAACAGCTAAAACGTCAATAATTAAACGAGGTAGCCAAACTTATATCGCGATACCTTTTTCGTCAAAAAAGCCCTCAAACAGAATCGAGCTCAAATAACGCTCGCCAGAGTCAGGCAATACCACCACGATAGTTTTACCCGCATTTTCAGGACGTTTTGCATAGCGCACCGCTACAGCAACCGCCGCCCCGCAAGAAATACCAGACAAAATTCCCTCTTCCTTAGCTAAGCGCTGTGCATACAGTACAGCCTCTTCATTCGTTACTTGTGCAATATCATCCACCAGCGATAAATCCAATACGTCTGGTACAAAGCCGGCGCCTATGCCTTGAATTTTATGCGGAGCTGGTTTTAGCTCCTCACCAGCCCGTTTTTGGCTTAATACCGGGCTAGCTGCCGGCTCTACCGCTACTGAGACAATCGCTTTCTTTTGTGTGTTTTTAATATAGCGAGACACGCCAGTGATAGTACCGCCAGTACCCACGCCAGATATTAAAATATCAATTTTTCCATCAGTGGCTTCCCAGATTTCTGGGCCTGTGGTTTTCTCATGAATTTCAGGGTTAGCTGGGTTTTTAAACTGCTGCAGCAGTACGTAACGGCTAGGATCCGAAGCCGCAATTTCCTCGGCTTTGGCAATCGCGCCGCTCATGCCTTTCGCACCTTCAGTTAACACTAACTTTGCACCATAGGCCACCAGCAGCTTGCGACGCTCCACGCTCATGGTTTCCGGCATGGTAAGCGTTAGCGGGATACCTCTAGCTGCAGCAACAAAAGCCAATGCAATCCCAGTGTTACCGCTGGTAGGCTCAACAATCTCTTTGCCTGGCCCCAATAAGCCACGCTGCTCGACATCCCATATCATGGCCGCACCAATACGACACTTCACTGAATAAGCTGGGTTGCGGCCTTCAATTTTGGCAAGCACCACTGCTGGCGCACCATCCGTCACCCGGTTTAGCTTAACCAAAGGTGTGTTACCAATAGATTGAGCATTATCTTCAAACCAATTTGCCATGAGTATCCCTATTTATTCTGTGTTGTTTATTCTGTATTGACGGAGAGCTTTATCGAAAGGATTATAAGTGAAAGTCTAGCAATTTAAATCGCTCAGTTACAATAACTTTTAGCTATTTGGTTACAACTAAAAAGTATAAAAGCGGGTCACAAAAACGAATACGCTCAGCACTACCGAGCGGCAGAAAAACCTTATACCAATCAACGGGTAAACTAAAACAACTCGGCCTGCGCAGCTGGCGGTGCGCTCAGCAGCGCATCAATCTCTACTTCAAAAATCCCGAGCTTGCCAGGGCATGGCATAAAAGGCACAGGTCTTGCTTTTTCAAATAAAAACCCATAATGCCTGCTACTCACACCCTTAAATTGCGCTCTATGCTGGCGGCTAGTATGCTCAGGTAGCGCATCCGGCCTGCTGCATAGCACCAAGTCAGCCATGCCAACCACACCGCCATACGGCAGCTCTTCTTTGGCAGGTAACGGAATATCAGTGTTCGCTTTAAGGTAATCGTAATACACATCATACAAACCCTTGCTCGCATGAATAAGTATGTGGCCACGATACGCAGTGCCCCAGGTACGGTCATCTACCATCAGGTAGCCATGGGTAATCAACCATGCAAAAGGTTGTTTAAATGACAGTACTTTCTGCAACCCATTGATGGCGCCTACTCTTAATATTGCGGGATTACTCATTACCATATGCTATATCAGCCGGTACTAGGCCAGTGTGGAGATAGGCGGAAGTATAACGTTGATAGTTACGATCACTTAACAAAATTTGCGGCACCTATATGACGAAACTGATAGGCATAAAAAAACCCAGATAAATCTGGGTTTTTATCATACTTAAAGTAAGTACTATTTGAAGCAAATATTATTTGTTCATTACGTACATAGTAACTTCAAAGCCAAAACGCATTTCAGTAGCTGCTGGTGTTGTCCACATAATGATTCTCCTAGTGTCTGGTTTGAACTGACATCATGTCTTGTTTGAATGATTACATTATGGACCTCTGTTAACAAATAACACTGTCACTGTTCATGAATGCAGGCTAAGTAAAATCATGAATAGTGCCAAATTACTACGCTGCCATCATGCTTACATTTTTAAATTAGCTTGCATGCTTTATCTTAAAGAATAAGCATGCCACTCGTGCTTGGCTCTAAGCCTAGCGGTTTTATGCAACTTCCATAAACTACGCAACCCCACCAGCGCGGTGATGATAATAAATGACAACAGGATAGAAAGCCCTATTTCACCAAACTGCCTAATCAAGACACTAAAGTTTTTCACATGCAAGCCGCCGCTATCTATTGAAAACGTAAGGAGTGGAAGCGCTGCGAGCAATATCAACAACAAGCAGTACTGTACTCGTTTACTATAAGTGACTTCACGCTTGCTTAGCTGTTCAATGTATTGATGGGTTGCCATTTCATCGCTCCTCTTTAAGTTTAACGATTTGATGCCTACGGATGACAGACAAATCTTAAACATGAAGATAACCATGATTTATTGCAGGAATATGAATCTAACGTGTGCGCCATTAATAACACCAAACTGTAACAATGGCTAAAGTGTGAAAGGCTTAAACAGTCAAATATACTTAAATTACTGATGAATCACTCAGCACTACTAAGGATTAATTCAATGAACAAGTAAGGCTAGCGCTTAACATCATGATATTAAAGACTATGGTGATGGTATCTTTAAAATAAAAAAGCCGCTTAAAAGCGGCTTTTTTATTGAATGTATGGCGGAAGAGGAGAGATTCGAACTCTCGATAGGGTTACCCCTATGCCACCTTTCCAGGGTGGTGACTTAAACCACTCATCCACTCTTCCGTTAGGGGGCGAATTATAGTGCAATTCGCGACAAAAACCCATGCCATATATCGTTTATTTGTTAATTACGTAGCCCTACCCAACAGAATAAATGTATCAAGAATGCCTTTTCCCTTCACTTCAACCGCCTTGCGCGGCGAGAACACATAGTCATTCGCCAACAGTTGCTGCGTCTCTTGTGTAACTTGTATGGTGTTAGGCAGGCTGGTTTCTTCCATACGGCTGGCTACATTGACAGTGTCACCCCATAAATCGTAGCTGAACTTGCTACTACCGATTACACCTGCAACCACAGGCCCAGTGTTAATGCCGATACGCATACTGAGGTCTATGCCCATTTTCTCAGATAGTTCTTTCAGCGCAGTCTGCATATCCAAAGCCATTTCCATCATACGGTGCGCATGATTGTGGCAAACGACAGGCGCACCAGACACCACCATATAGGCATCCCCTATTGTTTTAATTTTTTCCACTTGGTATTTATCTGCCAATTGGTCAAAACGTAAAAATATTTGTGATAGCAAATCAATTAACTGCGTAGGCGACATTTTGTCTGACATGTGCGTAAAGTTAATCAAGTCGGCAAACATGACCGTCACACTTTCGTAGTGGTCGGCAATGCGCATATCGTAGTCTTTTAACCTTTGTGCGATAGGCGCTGGCAAAATATTCAATAATAACTGCTCAGACCTAGCCTGTTCGATTTCTAGCGAGTGCATGATGCGCTCTTTCTGCACTTGGAAAAAACGCAGAACACCGTACAGAATCGCGGCTGTGCCGGTAATATTCATTAAGAAGAAAGCATCTTTGACCCCATTAGGAATCGGCATCGCGTTAATCGCAAAGTAATGATTCAGCTTCCAGGACAGAAATGCCAAGCCCAGAAACAACAAAAACCACGGAGTAGACTGGCGCGTACCTAGAATCATTAAAGCGCCAACTGGCGACAAAATAGCCCAAATAGCAACGCCGCTAGAGGCCTCGAAGCCGCCAATAATCCATTGCATAAAGAATGGCATCACCAGCAACATGATAAGTTGGGTAAAAGTAAAATACTCAAAACGCTTAAACCGATAAAAAATGAATAAACTGAAGTAAGAAATAATCAGGTAGAAATAAGGGACGGCAGCGATAACGGCATAGCCATCGCCCAGCCCGGACAAGGTGTAAATCCAAAAGAAGCTGACCAAGGTCTCGGCGACAACCAGAATGGACAAAATCGCTTTACCCAAGCTTAAGGAAGTTGGGTTAAATAAACCATCCCAAAAGCTACGTGCAAATATTGATGAGTTTGCTAGATCAGCCGCCATGTTTGAGCCATGTATATGCAGGAATATGCAGTTTTATTAAATTCGACAATCACACTATAACTTAAGCAACTGTCTTTTTCTATTTCTAAATCAATCAATGTGTTAAATCATGTTGCAACTAAAAATCAATAAACACATCAAATAATATCTAAATAAATCAGCTAAATTTTTGAATAAAAAATGATGGATTTTCCTCTCCGTAAATTCATTAATTTTTTAAATGCTAACGACTAACGCTTGATTTGCTAGCGCCTTAGGGTTATTGTTTTGGAGTGGCGGTAGTTACAAAACTCTTTTATTTACAAGCACTTTAGCGGTATTGGTACGACTTTAAGTTTCTTGATGAATAATTGCGGGATAACAATAAGAATCACTATATTAACGAGAGAAAAACTATAGGAGTTGGTATGAGTTTAGATTTATTAAAAGGTCTTGGTGTCACAATACCTTACAAAGCAAAATACGATAATTTTATCGGCGGCAAATGGGTTGCACCAGTTAAAGGCGAATATTTTGACGTAATTACTCCAATCACAGGTAAACCTTACACAAAAGCGGCTCGTTCAGGCGCTGAAGATGTTGAACTAGCATTAGATGCAGCACACGCAGCGGCAGACAGCTGGGCACGCACAGCCCCAGCGCAGCGTGCCAACTTACTATTAAAAATTGCGGATCGTTTAGAAGCAAACTTAGAAATGATTGCTACTGCTGAAACGATTGATAACGGCAAACCGATTCGCGAAACCTTGAATGCAGATATTCCATTAGCCATTGATCATTTCCGCTACTTTGCTGGCTGTCTACGTGCACAAGAAGGTAGCCTAAGTGAAATTGATGAAACCACAGTCGCATATCATTTCCACGAGCCATTAGGTGTTGTTGGTCAGATTATTCCTTGGAACTTCCCAATCTTGATGGCTGCTTGGAAATTAGCACCGGCAGTTGCCGCGGGTAACTGTGTAGTGATGAAGCCTGCTGAATTTACTCCTGTCAGCATTTTAATCTTGATGGAGGTGATTGCCGATATCTTACCTCCAGGTGTGATCAATATTGTAAATGGTTACGGCCGTGAAGTAGGCGCTCCGTTAGCCAACAGCCGCCGTATTGCTAAAATTGCATTTACAGGCTCAACTGCTACTGGCCGCGTAATTGCTCAGGCTGCCGCTGGTAACTTGATTCCAGCAACATTAGAGCTGGGTGGCAAATCACCTAACATCTTCTTTGAAGATATCGCATTAGCTGACGACGACTTCTTTGATAAAGCGGTTGAAGGCTTAGTGTTATTTGCCTTTAACCAAGGTGAGGTCTGTACATGTCCATCACGTGCATTGATTCAAGAGTCTGTGTATGACAAATTCATGGAACGCGTATTACCTCGCGTAGCTGCCATTAAACAAGGCAACCCGCTTGACCCTAACACCATGATTGGTGCGCAGGCTTCTGAAGATCAAATCAATAAAATCATGTCTTACATGGATATTGGTAAACAAGAAGGTGCGCAACTATTGATTGGTGGCGAACGTAATCACCTGACAGGCGCTTTAGCAGATGGTTATTATGTAAAACCAACCTTATTCAAAGGTAATAACAAAATGCGCATTTTCCAAGAAGAAATTTTTGGCCCTGTGCTAGCTGTAACTACCTTTAAAGATGAAGCTGAAGCATTGGCGATTGCCAATGACACTGTGTTTGGCTTAGGTTCTGGTGTATGGTCACGTGATGGTAGCCGTGCTTACCGCATGGGTCGTGGTATTAAAGCTGGTCGCGTTTGGACTAACTGCTACCACGCTTACCCTGCACACGCTGCATTTGGTGGCTATAAAGAATCTGGTATTGGCCGTGAAACTCACAAAATGATGTTAGATCACTACCAACAAACTAAGAATCTTTTAGTCAGCTATAACGCTAAGAAATTAGGCTTTTTCTAATCTTGCGCTTATCGCTAGCCTTTAGCGTGCTTGTTATCTAAAATAATAGGCACGCTAATTGATTGAAACAGAGAGGCGGTTAACCCGCCTCTTTTTATTAGGGGATTATGATGACAGATAGAGTCTCAGCCACACCATCAGCGATTGCACTGATTGAGCAGCTCACAATTGCGCATGGCCCTATTGTTTTTTTCCAGTCTGGTGGCTGTTGCGAAGGTAGCGGGCCACTGTGTATGCCAGCTAGGGAATTTCATCCTAGCCCATCCGATGTAGTGCTGGGCGAGTTAGCAGGCGCTATTTTTTATATGGGCGATAGCCATTTCTCATTTGCAGAAAATACCCACACGATATTGGATGCCGTACCCGGCTCTAGCGGTTCATTCTCTCTAGATTGTGGCTCAGGCCAGGCCTTTATTACACGCGGCCGTTTATACAACGATCAGGAGCTGAAACAGCTCCCTCCAGTCGTGCGTTATGGCTATTAATAGCCTAACCATATTGTAAACGCTTAAACCAAACTCTCAGGCAAGTTATCGGCCCCAATCACCCGGTTACGCCCACTGTGCTTTGCTTTGTAAAGTGCAGCATCAGCGCGCGGAATTAACACCTCCGGGGACTCATCCCCTACGCGCTCGGCAACGCCGGCGCTAAAAGTAATCAGCACGCGCTCATTATTGTGCATAAAGAAGTTTTTAGTCAGTTCGCGCTGCACCCGTGTAATCACCTTCACCGCTTCATCCTGCGGGGTAGCAGGCAGGATAATAATAAACTCTTCGCCGCCGTAACGTGCCAGTACATCGGTAGTGCGCAATACCTCTTTCAACACTTTAGCCAGATGGGTTAAGGCCTCATCACCCGTTACGTGACCAAGGGTGTCATTAAGCTTCTTAAAGTGGTCAATATCCAGCATTGCCACGCATAATGTAGTGTTGTGGCGATCAGCGCGGCTAAATTCACGCTCTAATGCCTCATCCATACCGCGCCGATTTAACGCCCCTGTTAGATAATCCTGATGTGCTACTTGCCCAATATAATCAAGCTCAGCAGTGAGTTCTTCAATGCGTTTCTCCGCAGCAAGTGCTTGCTTTTGGCTGTTCATAAACTCATCCCGGGTACGCTGCACCGTTAAACCAATAGAACGGGTGTCATCCAGAATGTTATTCAGCAACACGTTCAGCTCGCCAATGTTATCCGTAGTAGCGATTTTTTGCTGGTACGCTTCGATCTTGTCGTGATAGTCGCTGGTACTTTCTGTCATTTCCACCAGCCTATCCACGAAGGTCGTCACCATTTTTTTCAGGGTGTCCTTTGCCTCAGTCAGCGCCGGTTTAATCTGCGCTTGCTTATACACCAGCTCTTTTAGGCTACTTTCGGCATCATACAGAGTGTTCAGGCTCACGGGTTTAGACACAATGTCACTGATCACCGTGGTTTGTGCATACAGCCACTGGTCTTCAGTTTGCACCATGGAACCCATGCTAGCCAGCACTAAGCGCAACAGCTGCAATAATGACTCATGGATACGGCTTTGCTGATCTCGCTGCATCTCCAGCGAGAGTAAAATCGATTTTAAATCTGCGGCGCAGATAATTAGACTTTGCTCATTGCTGACCTTTTGCATACGACCCAGCAAATTAACAGCTTTCTGGTGTAGCTCCGGTGCCGCCTCTAGATTTGGGATAATGACCAGTTCAAATGCGCGTAACAGCATGTCGCGCCATTGGCTAGCATTAGCCATAGAACCCGCAGGCACTGCCGATTTAGCCGCACTTGGAGCATCAGCGGCAATCGTACCTTCTGAAGACATCACCGCATCAGCGGTACCGCTTAACCCCCAAGAGTTAACCAATGCCTGAATTTTTTGTGCGAGCACATCGGAGTCGCTGGCGAAATTAACCAGCACCTTACTTAAGCCCTCTTTCTTCCGGCTCAGCGTGACACCTTTGTGACTGACTTCCAGCTGTTTCAGCAGATTGCGAATCACGTTAGACCAGTTCGCCTCTTCCACATTGGCACCCGTGGCGCTTGATGGAAACAACTTGGTTAATTGCTCTTCAACTTTAAGCCAGTCGCCCTTCTCTACGAGTGGGCCAATCGCCTGTGCCACTGCAAGATACTTGGGCTTTTTCTTACCAGCCGCATTGAGTACTTTTTCTAGCGTTTTACCCAGCTCTGCGGATTGATCTACTGATTTAACCCCCATGATTTCATCGTAAACACTACGAAAATGATCCGGCGTTGGCGGCAACTTACGTTGCATCAGTTGTATTAAGGTCTGGCGAGCAGCTTCAATAGGAGAGTTTTTTTGTTCCATCGTTTTTTGTCTATTCGTTATGTTGCAAGCACTAGATGTTGCAAAGACTAACGCTGCAATATCAATCAATTAACCTGTGGATCCAGCCCATTATTATAAGCTGACAAAAGCTATTCATACGCTAGATATTTTCACTGTATTACTATGACTTTCAGTCTGCCCTTAACGCATTGATTGGATCTAACTTCGATGCGCTTCTAGCTGGCATTACACCTGCCAATAAGCCAATCATAACTGAAATTAGCAGTGAAATAATGGCAAAGCTCCACGGTGTATGTACTGGCAAACTAGGCAATAAAAGCCGCAGTAACTGCGCGGTCATCACACCAAATAAGAGTCCAAATAAACCACCCAAGGCAGCCAGCACGACAGATTCACCTAGAAACAAAAACAACACCGTAGCACGCTGCGCTCCCAGCGCCATCATCAAGCCAATTTCATTGGTACGCTCATTCACGGCAATCGTCATAATCGTGACGATACCCACGCCCCCTACCAATAATGAAATACCACCCAATGCTCCAACTGCCATGGTTAAAATATTAAGTATATTGGACAAGGTATTGAGCATATCTTCCTGCGTAGTCACGGTAAAATCTTCAGCGCCATGGCGTAGCTTTAACAAAGACTTCACTGCGTTAGCAACACCAGTCGAAGCGACCCCTTCTTGGTAAAGCACGTGAATTTCCATCAAACCTTCGCGGTTGTACAACTCTAAGGCACGCTCTGTGGGAATAAATGCCGTGTCATCTAAGTCTATACCGAGAAACTGCCCTTTAGGTGCCATCACACCAATCACGCGAAAATGCAAACCGCCGATTTTTACCCTAGCCCCCAATGGATTTTGACGACCAAACAATTCATCACGCAATTTACTGCCAAGCACAATCAACGCCCGTGAATCGCCCATGTTCTCAGCAGGCAAAAAGCTACCTATACGTACTGACGAGCTAAAGACCTTAGTAAAATCTGCGTCTACCCCATACACCGTTGAGCGCCGTAAGCGCCCATTGGCGCCCAGCTCCGAGTTACCCCATACCGTAGGGGTTGACCCAATCACATGCGGTAACTGCTTGAGTGCGGCTGCATCCTCCATGGTAAGCAAACGTGCGGTAGATGGGATTCCTGCAGGTGCTTGTCCACCAGTTTTAACTTTACCAGGTGCAATCGCAATCACATTAGTGCCAAACTGGGTAAACTCCGCCAGTACATAGCGATGTACCCCTTCACCAATAGAGGTCAACAGAATCACAGACCAGATACCCACGGCGATACCCAGCATGGTTAACATACTGCGTAGGCGGTGCGCAGTAATCGCCTGAATCGCAAACCGTACAGAATCTTGAATTAACATATACGCTCTTGTAGTAAACACTTAAGCAATCGCACCGGCAGATATACAAACAGGTAAAACGAACCAGTAAACGAATTTGCCATTACTTCTTAGATAATGCCTGTATCGCATCCAGCCTAGCCGCACGTCTGGCTGGCATCACACCAAATATTAAGCCGGCAAGCAAAGCAATCGCCAAACCTGCCAATACCGCCCATAACGGTGGGTAGGCAGGAAAGGCAGGATATAAATAACGTAAAAGCGCGGCGCCCAAGTAACCCAGAGCCAGCCCAACCACTGCTCCAGCGACAGAAAGTAGTAGCGCCTCCACTAGGAACAGCTGCTGCACTGCCGCAGTAGTCGCCCCCAACGCTTTTAACAAGCCAATTTCGGCAGTGCGCTGTGTCACCGAAACCAGCATCACGTTCATCACCAATATGCCAGCAACGGCGAGACTAATGGCAGCGATGCCGGCGATACCCAGTGTTAATACGTTTAAGATTTTATCGAAAGTTTGCAACACCGCATCTTGTGCAATGACGGTAATGTCTTCCTCACCTTCGTGCCGGGCAATAATAGCCTTTAACACGCGCGCTTTTACAGGATTAATCTGCTCGCGACTGTGTGCCTCGATGAGAATACGAAACAGGGTGTTGGTATTTAACATGGCCTGCGCGCCAGCGATGGGTACGATCACCACGTCATTACTCGTAATCCCCATCCCACGGCCACCTTCAGCTAGCACGCCTACCACCCGATACTTCCTATCGCCGATACGCACACTTTGACCAAGCGGATTATCGCTACCAAACAACTCAGTGCGCACCACAGCACCTAACACCACTTCGGGTGAACTGCCACCGCGCTCGGTGTTGGTAAGAAAACGCCCCAGCGATAATTTAAGATTGCGTAGCTGAAGATAATCAGCATTGGTGCCAATTAAGATGGACTCGCGCAGTTTTCCTGCTGTCTTCACTTCGGTTGTTGCCACCACAAGCGGAGATACCAGCTTGACACCTGGTAATCGTAACAAAGATTCAGCATCATTAACTGTTAAATCCCGTGGCGTACTCGTCACTAGGTTTGCAGGATTAAAGCCACGCGTTTCAGAGCGTCCAGGCAGAACAACCACTAAATTGGTACCGATGGAAGAAAACTCATCTACCACGTAACGCCTTGCACCATCGCCCAATGCCGTTAACACCACCACAGATGCAACCCCGATAGACATTGCCAACACCAGTAATAATGTACGCACTGGCGAGCCAATGGCAGCGTAACTGGCAAAACGTAAAGTGTCAGGGACTCTCATCGCTTACTGCCTCAACGGCTATATTGGGCGAAGTGTCGCTTACTATCGCACCGTCGTCCATTTTAATTTGTCTGCGTGCACGAGCACCTAACGCATGATCATGTGTCACCACGATTAACGTCACTCCCTGCGCATTGAGTGCTTCCAGTAAATTCACCACCTCCTCGCCTGTCACCCGGTCTAAATTACCGGTAGGCTCGTCTGCCAGCAACAAGGTAGGCCGCATCACCGTAGCGCGCGCAATCGCTACACGCTGTCGCTGGCCGCCGGATAGCTCATTGGGTCTATGCTCAGCACGCGCATCTAAACCATAATCATGTAACGCCTGCTTCACACGCCGCACACGCTCATCGGGAGAGATACCAGCCAACATCAGTGGAAGCTCGATATTGGCAGCGGCAGTCAACCTTGGCACTAAATGAAAACTCTGAAAGATAAATCCAACATACGCACTGCGCACTTGCGCCTGCTCATCTGCGACTAACGTAGTAACATCTCGTCCCGCTAAATGATATTCACCAGCATCCGCACGATCCAACAAACCCAAAACATTCAGCAAGGTAGACTTACCAGAACCGGAAGGCCCCATCACCGCAATATACTCACCCTGCTGTATATTAAGATTTACATCACGCAAGGCATGCACCTGGCTATCACCCAAATAAAAGGTACGGCTAA
Source organism: Methylotenera mobilis JLW8 (assembly GCF_000023705.1). Lineage (NCBI taxonomy): Bacteria > Pseudomonadati > Pseudomonadota > Betaproteobacteria > Nitrosomonadales > Methylophilaceae > Methylotenera > Methylotenera mobilis. The sequence goes on along the minus strand of NC_012968.1, from coordinate 845,893 downwards.
TATGCGCTAAACGGATTAGAGTATCAGTCATGGCTTACTTCTCCGATGGCTCTACGCTGACAACGGCACCAGCTTGCACCCCTTCACGATCCACAGATGTCACAATACGATCACCTTTACGAAGACCGTCTAATATTTCAGTATATTGCCAATTAGCGATACCTGTTTTTACGACACGCGCTTCCAGTTTTCTATTTTCATCTTGGTAAAGTAGCACCCTGCCTCCCTCCAACAATGCAGAAGTTGGTATTCTGAGCACATGGTCATGGCGCGCTAACACTACCTCCACATCAGCGCTATAGCCTACTAATAACTGATTGATATCCGCGGCATTATCTAATGCAACATCCACATCAATGGTACGTGCCTGCTTTTCTACCGCAACGACATAAGGTGCCACACGTTTGACATGGCCCAGCAAGGTTTTGCCCGGCAATGCATCCAGCACGATACGCGCAGGTTGCCCTAGCTTAATTTTAGGCGCATCCACCTCATCCATCGGCACTTGTACATATAGGCACGAACTATCAATTAAATCTATTGCAGGCGGTGTAGCCACACCAGGAGGCGAAGGCGTAGTGTACTCTCCCAACTCACCAACAATATCAGCCACTACCCCATCAAACGGTGCTGCTAATACAGTTCTGCCCTGCTCAACCTCAGCCAGCTTTAGCCTGGCCTGTGCCTGGGCAATCTCGGTATTGATAGAAACACACGCAGCACGACGCGACCGTGCCTCTGCACGCGACTTTTCTTCTGCTGACTCGGAAATAAAACCGCGCTGCCTAAGCTGCGTACTGCGCACGGCTTCACGCTCGGCATTGTCAGCCAAGATGCAAACTTCACCCACATGCTTACGTGCACTATCCACTTGTTTGAGTGCTAGCGTACTTTGCGCTTGCTGATCCTCATTCCATAACCGAATCAGCACTTGGCCTTTTTTCACATGATCGCCTTTTTTAACGCCTAGGTAGGCGATACGACCACCAATGATGGGAGATAAACGGGTTCGCAAACAAGCCTCGACCGAGCCTGCGCGTGTATTTGAAACGCTGGACTCAACCAGCCCAGATTGCACCACAAAAAGAGTAACGGGTAGCGGCTTAGGCATTGTAAAAAACCAAATGCCAACCGCAACCAACAGAACCAAACCAATTGATATCAGTATGCGCCGCATTGACCCTCTTGCTGTAAAAGGTAAGAACAGGCGACTTGATCTAGCATGCCATGATGACTGTTAATCAGGCAAAGACATGCTTTGATGACCACGCAAAATTGCGCACCAAGTCAATTTCATTCTAGACTTAGCTGTGCGACTAAGCAACATCAATACAATAGTAATTTGGAAATCAATTAAGAATAAAATTCACGAAAAAAGCGAACAGCTTTTGGCAATGATTTACTTAAATTTTTGGAATAAAACTTTGGTGCCCGGGGCCGGAGTCGAACCGGCACACGCTTACGCGCGAGAGATTTTAAGTCTCTTGTGTCTACCAATTTCACCACCCGGGCGGATGGAAGGTGTAGATCAAACAACGGTGCGTATTCTATAACAATTACTGAAAAGTTTGCAGAAATATTTCACCATTTTTTAATTATTTTTCTACATTTGTCGTTTCAATTGATTTTTTTAGCCATGTCGCGGCAAAAAATCTGGGAAAGTTATTCCAAACTGCTTAAAAAATAAGCGCACCGCTAATATGCTTAGGGTGCGCTTTGCTTGACCTGCTACTTTGCTTTTAAACTACAGCAAGCTAAATGACTTCAATAAATGAAATTACTTAACCAACTCGCGTGTGATTTTCCAATCACTGCTTTCATGTTGGAACTGCAGCTCTTTATTAGCACTATCTTGATACGCAATAGTTGGCGTACGTTGCATATTGCACACTTCACAAGAAGTATCTGCCACCTTCTTAATTTTAAAAGTAGTTAAAGTGTATGACTGTTTAAACGTAGCTTTACCAGTATCACCATCACAGCTCACTTGTAAGTCCTCAATCTTCAAGCCAATCTTACCATTTGTGCTTAAGCGTTGGCGGCGTTGTTTTTCCCATGCAGCTCTATCCAGCGGTGCCTCAGGTGCAAATTTATCTGCATAGAATCGGAAATAACGATCTGCATCTTTTTGACGCCAAGAACTGGCCCAGTCATTCACACGGTCAGTAATCGCTTGCACATTACAAGTTGACGCAGCAGCAGGCGGCGCCACCGCAGCAGGGCTTGCAACTGGTGTCACTGGTTTAACCATTGATGGGTAAATATTGGAGAGTGGCTTAGCATCTGCCAAAAGTGAGGCCTTATCAACCTGCATCTGTACCGGCGCCATCGCCTGACACACATTCTCGTTATCTAAATATTCCTCACGTGCATACTCAGGTAAATTGCCGCGCTGCGCGCCAATTTTGTTCAATAACTCACCTTGGCCTGCATAGGTTCTGGCATGTGCCAGTTGCAAATCATACTCAGTGTTAGCTAAGCTGCGCTTAGCCTGGAAATACTCGTTCTCAGAGTCCAGTAAGTCTAGCAAGGTACGTTGACCAATATCGTACTGCTTACGATATGCCTCGCGCGCATTCTCAATAGACAACCTGTGCTGGCTTCTATAACCACGCTGCTCGGTTAACTGTTTCACGTCATTGTAGGCAATGGTCACCAACTGGCGTGTATCAATACACGCTTTGTCACGCTGATCATGCGCTCCATTGAGCTTTTGCGCGGCAGTGCTAATCGAGTTTTTATCAGAAAATCCGTTAAACAAATTAAAGTTCATGGTCAGTTCAAGCAGGTCTGCAGCACTGTTACTGTAGCGCCCGTCAGAACTGGTACCTAAGTTTTTACGCGCTTGCAAATCCAACCTAGGCATATATTTAGCCTCATTGGTTTTAATCTCGTTTTTCTTGGCTTGAATATCCTCTATCGTTGATAGCAAGTCCGGATTTTGTCTATACGCTACCTTTAATGCAGCTTCAGAGGTTGGCTCTAAATTGCCGTTAAATATGGTCGGCACCTGCAATGTTGCTGGCGGCAGCTCACCGTATAACCGTTGCAGCCTAGCTGTTACATCGTGCAAGTTAGTGGTTTCTGTGAGCAGATTGGCCTCTGCTAACGCCAAACGACCGGTCGCCTGTTCTAAATCAACCTTACGTGCAACGCCAGCATTTACACGCTCTTGAATGCGATCAAACAACTGTTTATGGATTACATAGTTGTCTTTTGCGTATTGAATCAACTCTTGGTAGCGCAAAGTATCCAGATAAGCACGCACAAACTCCAGCGAGGTGCTTTGCATCGCACTTTGCAGTTCAAAGTATCGAACACGGCTGGCATGGCCCAAGCGTTTGACCTCATTGCTGGTTGCAAAGCCATCAAAGATCATTTGCCTTAACACTAACTCATTGTTCATACGCGGAATTTGCGTATTGCTTGTATTTTTCACCAGCTCTTCTTGTTTGCGGTAAGTAGAAACAAGGTCTGCTTTAGGAAGAAAACCACCCCGCACAGTCTCCTGCTCGAACCCTGCTTCTAAAAACTTGTGATATCTAGCTTGAACTTCAGGATTGGAAGTGATTGTTTTCTCAACCATGTCTTTTAAGCTAACCAAAGGTTCCGCCGCATTTGCAACATCGATTGCTAGCACGCTCAAACCCAGCAAAAACAAATAGCTTAATTTATATTTAAACCGTTGACTCAACTCACTCTCCTAATTGTAAAACGCTTTCTAGGTTATTAGCCGTATGCGTCATGCACTAAGTAATACCATATTGACACGTGCAGCAGCAAAAAACATACCAGATTATGTATCAGAAGCTTAAGCCAGTTTATTTCAATGACTTTGCAAGCTTGATTAAAGCGCGGATATTACATAATAGAACGTGAATTATCAATCATTTACATGATATTACTTTAGTAAATTACAAAAATTTACAATGCACTACAACGTGATATTTTTCTTAAGCGAGTGGTATTTAATAAAGAAAAGTTGCTAATAACTTCACAACAGCAAGAGAAATTATAATAAAAAGTGTCTACTTATTGACACATCAAATGATTTTTAATCATCCATTATTTTGTGAATAGAAATAAAAGTGATGATATTTCGACGAGCCTCATATAAATAAAAAAGACCTTTAGCAACGTGATTGCCGCTAAAGGTCTTAGGTTAAATCAGTTAAAACGAATATTAGTATTATCTAATGATTTAATCCGTGATTAGTTTTTGATTATTTATCAGATTCTGAATCACTTGCTGGTCATTTGCGTAAGAGCCAACCAAGTCTACATTTTGTAGTGTTATAGTTTGCACTTCAGCTGCCGGGTTATAACCATTATTGAAGCTACCATTGCTACTGATATGTACAACTGTATCAGTACCCACTTTTTCAAAATGTAGGTAGTTCTCTAAATTAGCGCCAACGCCACTACCAATTTCTCCTTGCAACAAATCACGTAAATCAAGTTTGTCACTATTCGCTGTAGTGTCAAAATCAGTAATCACATCAGTAGCTGGTGTACCAGTCGCGCCGGCATCGGCAAGTGACCATTTGAATACATCAGCACCCAAGCCGCCAGTCAATGTGTCGTTACCAGTACCACCGATTAAGATATCATTGCCAGTACCACCATTTAAGATGTCGTTACCTGAGCCACCTTCTAGACGATCCGCACCAGTACCACCCAGCAACGTGTCATTGCCAGCACCGCCGATGAGTACATCGTTACCACCGCCACCAATTAAGGTGTCGTTAGTATTGCCACCAAGAAGGATTTCGTCACCGTCGCCACCCGTAATCGTGTTACCCACCACATTGTAGACAGTGGCTGATGCCGAACTAGCAACACCATTTTCAGTAACAGTGTATTCGAAGCTACCGTTTTCTGTCATTGGGCCCACAATATCAGTCAAAGTCAACACTAGGTTGTAACTAGTATCTGTGGTACCTACTGTCTGCATGCGAATAAAGTACTCACCAGACTCAGGCGCTGTGAAATATCCATTAGGCGCCAAGCTAGTACCTGTACCAGTCGTGCCTACAGTAAAGGTCTGCAACACACCATTTGCATCAAAGTACTCGACAAATGCATTCACCCCTTGTGTTTGGTTATCCACGTCAATGAATACACGTTCACCTGCGTACATTTTCACTTTAACGTAATCCACATCACGAGTACCGCTACCACTATTATCCAGCAAACCGCTAAATACGATAGAGCTGCCACCGGCCACATCTACAGCCCAAGTTGGCGTACCGGAAACCACAGTACCGAATTTGCTACGGTCCGTTAAATCGACCGCGTTTTCTCGGGTGCTATTTTGCGTTTGTGATGTAGAATCAAAAGACGCTTCAGTGACAACCTGAATCGTTTTTGCCGCAACTGCGTTAGCGGTAAATTGCACTGTGCTAGTACCACTAACCGAGCCGTTCACCGCATTTTGCGTGCTCGTAATGCTACCGGTGCCACGTAGACTGTCGTTATGCAGCAATGCCGCAGCAGAAACACTTATTGGCGTACCCGTTACCACATTGGTTAGAATCGTATCAGCGTTAGGGTCTAAATTAGCCACATAATCTAAATTGATATTCAGATTAATGGTTTTCGTGTCGCCATCTCCATCTACCGCCGTGACCAAGAATGACTCTTGCTCATTTTGCACCGTTCTATTGAGCAACAAGTGATAGCTATACTCCCCTGTCAGGAAGTTTACAGTCAACTCACCACCTTTATTGGTGCTTATAGTCATGCTGCTTGGGCCGCTAGCGCTATAAGTATAAGTTACGCCATCAACCACTACACTATTGAGTCTACCGCCATCTGCACCCAGCAAGAAGCCGCTGCTACCGCTACCGGACAACACAGACATATTGCCAACCACGACACCACCATCCACCGTGGACAATAAGGTATCTGCAAGATCAGCAGGGTTATCGACACGAATCGCGTAGTCTTCTGTACCATTACCATCAGCATCCACATTAGGGTATGCAATTGGAGTGAGTGAACTCAATGATGCAGTGCCGATACCAATACCGAAGGAGATATTGCCATTGGCTGCCACAAAGTTTTGCCATTGCGTTTGCAAGGTTGCATCAACCTCATAACCTGAGTTTGGCTGTCCATCTGTGATGAAGTAGAACAATGTTTTGTCTGCAACAGGCTGTGTAAAGCCAGACATGGTTTCATTGAGTGCGGTTGAATATTGCGTACCGCCACCTGCTTGCACGTTATCTACATAACGCACAGCGCCTGTTACGTTATCAATGTACCACTCGCTCTCAACTGCATCAGATGAGAAAGTAACAAACTTGACATTGACATTACCCAAACCATCATAACGCGCTATCAATTGCGCAATCGCTTCTTTAGCAATCTCCATACGATTGGTGCTTGCATCGTAGCCTGATTGATTCGACCATAAGCCATTAGCATCTTGCGCCATACTACCTGAGCGGTCTAACACGATGACCACATTATAGGTTAGCGCTGCTGAAGCAGCCTGCAGTGTTTGTGTAATATTGCCGCCTACAGGCGCATCATCAACGATGTTAACAGTCAGGTTAGCATTAGTGCTTTGACCAGTAACACTATCTGTCAACACGTAATTGAAGGTAGGTTTATCGTTGACACCTTCAGTCGTCGCTGCGTTGAGTGTGTAAGTGTATGCACCAGTATTAGCATTTACCACCAGCGTGCCAGTAGCGCTGGTCACAGTGATGGTGCCGCTAGTAGGTGTTACGCCATTAATGCTGGAGATGGTAGTCGTAGTGCTAACACCAGCATCATTCACCAGCAAGTTTCCACTTGCTGTAGTGGCTAACACACCTGCTTGCGTGCCTGTCGACAAGCCTGACTCGTACACAGTAGCGCTATCAGCAACAGCACTAGGATTACCATTGGTGTTAATTGTTAACGTAGTGCTTGCAGTACTACCGTCAGCATCTGTAAGCGTGTAGGTAAACTGATCTGGTGTAACGGCAGTGAGATCAGGCGTTGCGGTTAATCCGTTAACACGGAAATTAGCTGAGCTTGAACCAGAAAACACTATGTATTGAAAAGCAACCGTACTGCTGACTGTCCCAGTTGCAATGTTAGTGCTATTACCAGTAATAGTGCCGGATGCCACAATCGCACCATTCGCATCATAAGCACGCCACTGAGCAGTTTCACTGGCTGTCAGATCTGTCAGTGTCACACTGGTATTGCGGCTTAACATACCCAGATTGAGCACTAGATGCTCATTATTTTCAATACGAGAAATATTGCTTTGATTTGATGCGCTTCCAGACAACGTAGTTTCCACGCCAATACCGTCATTGTTACTATTTGTGTTATCACTAAGTCGCACGATATTAGAGGCCGCAGTGGTCAAAGCACTTAATGTAAGCGTATTGTTACTGTTAGTCAGTGGAGATGTACCATCAAAACCAAACGAACTTATACCAGCACTGGTCCAGTTTGCAACGGTACTTGCTGTATTGCTTGGTGATACTGGCACTACTTTGTTTTGATAACTAGAGGTATAAGTGTAACTGCCCGTTTCATTGATAAGTAAGGTGCCATTGCTCGTAACGATGCTGGTATTGCCCGCACTCAAATTATAAGTTGTGCCATTAAATACAATACTAGATACGCGCGCAGCATCAGCACCAAGTGTGTCAACGCCACCGGTGTCACCTGCACCGGTAATCACATTACCTGTCACGCTCGCAGTGTTGTTAGTTGTTGGGTTACGGAAGCCTACGCCCACACTATCAGTATCTGGATTAGCCACTGGTACAGAGTCTGCAATATTGAGCGTCACGGTAGTCCATGCTGAATTTAAGCTGCCATCAGTTGCACGGTATACAAAACTATCAACATCAGAAATAGCATCTGCATGGTTACGCACTGGCGCAGTATAAGTAAAGGTACCATCAGCATTCATCACCACTGTGCCGCCTAGGGCTGTGGTAATTGAATTTGTACCATTAACAGCCGTTGCAGTGGCACCGCTATTCGTTGCGAACTGGGCAACGGTCAGTGTGGTTGAGTCCACATCAGTGTCGTTAGCAAGGATATTGCCGCGAACAACCGTTGTACCCTCTACCACGCTATTCACACCATTAAATACATCGGCAACGCCTACTGGTGCGTCATTCACCGGAGTAACGGTGATGCTGAGTGTGCTGGTGCTACCAGTATTCACCGTGTAGGTGGCAACCGGAACGCTGCCGTTGTAGTTAGCCACTGGCGTGAAGGTGTAGTTACCGTTCGCAGCAATGGTCAGAGTGCCAACACCAGTAATGGTGGCCGTTTGACCAGCCGTGAAGGTGCCGCTGATACCAGCAACTTTAAAGCTACTCACGGTGAGCACATTGTCTACATCACTGTCGTTACTCAGAACATTACCAGTGGCCGGGTTGTCTTCATTCACAGTGTTAGTGTCTGCAATCAGTACGCTTGGATCATCTACCGCATTGACAGTAATCACTTGGTTTGCTGTCGCGGTAGTTGCGCCATCGGTAATCACATACGGGAAGGTCACCGTACCATTGAAGTTCAAGGTAGGCGTAAAGGTAATGACACCTGCCGCACTTACATTCACCATGCCGCCAGTAACTGCAATCGCTTGCGCCACTCCTGGTGTGAGTGCCGTACCGTTAATGCTTTGGATCGTCGGTGTTGTGCCATCTGGGTCACTGTCATTAGCCAATGGTGTTAGGGTGATGGCTGGGCCATCTTCATTCATCGTATATGCATCACTTACAGCCGCAACCGGTTCATTTACATTGGTCTCGTTCAGCGTAATCGTGGCGTTGCTGTTGTTGCCAGCCGCGTCACGTACTGTGATGCCGTAGTTGCCAGTATTCGTGCCTTGTTCGAAGTCGTTCACCCCTGAAGCTGCGCCAGCGGCAGTGATGGTGATCACGCCGGTGTTGCTGATTTGGTAGTAGCCGTCTGCGCTGGTGTTAGTGCCTGTGGCTGTAAAGCTGTAGCCTGTGACGCCAACGTTGTCTGAGGCAACGACCGTAGCAACCGTCGCGCCAGCTGCGCGGTTTTCTGCATAGGAGAAGGTTTGGTTGGCGATCACTGGGTTGGTGTCGTCCAAGTCGGTCTCGTTCAGCGTAATCGTGGCGTTGCTGTTGTTGCCAGCTGCGTCACGTACTGTGATGCCGTAGTTGCCAGTATTCGTGCCTTGTTCGAAGTCGTTCACCCCTGAAGCTGCGCCAGCGGCAGTGATGGTGATCACGCCGGTGTTGCTGATTTGGTAGTAGCCGTCTGCGCTGGTGTTAGTGCCTGTGGCTGTAAAGCTGTAGCCTGTGACGCCAACGTTGTCTGAGGCAACGACCGTAGCAACCGTCGCGCCAGCTGCGCGGTTTTCTGCATAGGAGAAGGTTTGGTTGGCGATTGTAGGCACTGTACTGTCTACGCTGTAGCCTTCGGTGTCGCTGGCAGTCGCGGTGTTACCTGCTGCATCGGTGGTGCTGACGGAAGCGTCGATCACACGGTCTGGGTCAGCCACTAAGTCGCTGCCAGCTACTGGGATGCTGAAGGTCAAGCCTGGTTGTACCAAGCCGGTGTAGGTGTTGCCGTTGATCACTAGGGTGACGGTGTCGTTCACTTTAGCGTCGCCGCCTACCGTGCCGGTGATGTTGACGTTGCCGCCAGCTTCGCCAGCATTGATGATGTCGTCAGCAGTCACGTTCGGTGTGAGTGTAATGGTCGGTACTGGTGCTGCGGTGTCGATACCCACAGTGTCTGCGCCTGAGGTGCCGACGTTACCAGAAGCATTAGTGTAGCTGCCTGCGTTCACGCTGACGCTGCCTGTGCCTTCGAAGCCTGCATTGGCGGTAAAGGTGGCGGTAAATACCAGTGGGTCTGCGGTAGCAACCAGGTTGCTGATGATGCCGCCGGTGCTGCTGATGTCGCCAATGGTGAAGCCTACTGGCGCTTCGCTGAAGGTGAAGGTGACGTTAGATACGGTGTCTGCCACGTTGAGGTTGGCATCGACGATGTTGACCACTACGCTTGGGCTGTTGGTGTCAGGAGCACCGCCAGTACCAGTCACCACATTAATTTGATTGAGGGTATCCGCAAAACTGTTACCTGACAACGCTTGCTCATTAGGTGTTGCAGATCCAAACTCATAACCAAATCTAAAATTATTTAGGTCATCGTTAATTCTGAGCAAATCAACAAAGCTGAAACCGTAACTATTAGATGAACCGCCTGGACCTGCCGCAGTTTCCTCTAATACATCGCCAATGTCTTTACCCTCTTCAATCGCCTTAACCACAGTATCGATGGTGGCAACATTCACCGAGGTATCTAGCGTTGCCGGGATAAAATCTTCTACAAGTTCATCGGCAAAAGCAACCAGTTGCTCAGCGCCTATATGCACAACTTGCCCATTGGCTAGCTGTAAGTCCACTTCAACACCAGCGCCTGTTTTAATCGTATCTGCAGTCTGAATATTATCGCCCAATCTCAAATCGCGCTGATTGCCGTTATTTGAAATTAATGACGCAGTCCCTGTCATTGCAATGATTTTGCCGATTAATGCCATGTTAATATCCTAAGAAATATTAGATGTTGCCGTTAAACTTTTATGAGCTGTTTAGCATTAAACACCTTGTGCCAGCTAAAACATATTGTACTAACGGCCAATACATCATTCGCTAGTGCGGCAAGTGTAAAAATCCAAAATAAATCTAAGCTAAAACCCAAGTTACTTAAGGTATGATGCCTAAGAAGCAATGTCGTAGCGACATTAATTTTTTGGAGTATGCGTGGCTGAAATCACTAACAAAACATTAGGCTCACTGAGGTTGCGGCTATGCATAGCCGTGATGATGTGTTTGTCATTGTTTTTTAGCTATCTCGCCGCGGAAGGTTACGACTTCAATAAACTCGCCACCCTCGCCAAGCAAAAATATGGGGATGAGGCCGCCAATGATTTCTTAGAGCTACAACAGCTCACCATCAGCCTCAAAAATGCAAGCGAGGCGGAAAAGCTCACTCAAATTAATAACTTTTTTAACCAAAAAGTCATGTTTGCAGATGACATCAACGTATGGGGACAATCAGACTACTGGGCAACACCGCTGGAGTTTCTAGGCTTACATGCTGGCGACTGTGAAGACTTTAGTATTGCTAAGTATGTGTTCCTGAAAGCCGTGAATGTCTCTAATGACAAACTAAGACTCACCTACGTTAGAGCTGAACTTTCAGAGAACAATAGAAAAGTCATTAAAGCGCATATGGTACTCAGCTATTATGCAACGCCGCAATCAGAACCACTCATTTTAGATAATTTAATACCGCAAATTTCCCCAGCCTCAAGCAGAAAAGATTTGTCACCAGTGTTTAGCTTTAACGATAAAGGGCTGTGGGTTGGCAATAGCGCAAAACCTAAATCAGACTCTCAATCTAACCTATCAAGATGGCGAGACGTGCTAGCACGTATGCGCGCAGATGGAATTGAATAAATAAAAGTAAGGATGAATTTATGTCACTAATTAAACAACTATGGTTAGCCATTATTTTAATTTTAGCGTTAGCATCTAGCGGCAGCTTTATCTTAAGTACATTATCCAGCAAGCAATATTTAGAAAAGCAACTGCAGATGAAAAATAACGATAACGCGGTCACACTCGCGCTATCAATGACACAGCTACCCAAAGATCCAGTCACACTAGACCTACTGCTCTCCGCACAGTTTGACTCTGGCTATTATCAATATATTGCGCTACTCGACACCAACGGAAAGCCACTCAGTGAGCGCGTGAATAAAAACATTAAAACCCATGCACCTCAATGGTTTATCAACGTAATTCCACTACAAGTAGAACCGGGCATTGCTGAAATACAAGAAGGATGGGCGCAGTTTGGCACATTAAAACTAGAAAGCAACACTACCTTTGCCTACAACAAACTTTGGGACTCAACCATACAAATCGCGCTATGGGTGCTGCTCATCGGCTTAATTAGTTGCTATTTGGCGGGCCAATTACTTAAAAAAATCCTAAAACCACTCGACGATGTGGTGGATCAAGCGCAGGCCATTGGTGAAAGCCGGTTCATTATGATTAATGTCCCTAAAACCAAAGAGTTTAAGTCCGTGGTCAACGCAATGAACACCCTCTCCAACCGCGTGAAAAAGACTGTCACAGAAGAATCAGCACGCTTAGAAGAACTGAGGTTTGATAACAACTTTGACCACGTCACCGGCTTAATGAATCACGATTACTTTGTTAAAAAAGTCAACGCCAGCATTAGTCACGAAGAGTACTTCAATGAAGGTGTGATGGTGATTACCAGAATACTCAACATTGCTGAAATTGACCAAAAACTCGGTTATAAAGAAACCAACCAACTACTAAAAACGATTGCAGATGCATTGCAGCATTTGTGTGAGCAAAATCCTACACTGTCTGCCAGCCGACTAAGCGGTGCTGATTTCGCAGTATTCTCCAACCAACCGGCAGACTGCTACAGCCTAGGTACCAGCATCAACGGTGTATTTGAAAAAGTAAGCAATATTACTGGCCAGAATATCTTGGTAAATTTCATGACCATCTCTGCTCGTATCACTCGATCCGATACTGCCGAACACATCATTAACTCGGTACATCACGTACTAGATGACATCGGCACTGAAGGTAGCAACAATTTACATGTCATCAACTCTGGCGAACTAAATCAATATCAAGACCACAACTTGCAAGAGTGGAAAAACCTGCTGACTTCCGCGCTAGATAACAAGCGAATCAAGCTAGAAAGCTATGCTGTGGTAAATCAAGTAGGCGACTTAATTCACTATGAGTCGCCGGTCAGGTTACAACTTGCCAACGATGGCAAATGGTTTTGCGCAGGTGAATTTATCACATGGGCAGACAAACTAGATTTAATTAATCGCGTCGATGAACTGGTATTGCAAACTGCCGTTAATTCGCTCGCTAATGGCGCTATGCCTATTGGGCTCAACATATCGGCTAGCGCCATTTGCAACCCCGCATTTATTGATGCTGCAATGACAGCGATTAAGCAGCAAATTCAGATTGCAGATAAGCTATATTTTGAGGTGCCGGAACAAAGCGCTTTTGACCACTTGCCGGAATTCAGGCAGTTTTGCGTCGCCGTAAAAGCGCTGGGTTGCAAAGTAGGTATCGAACACGTAGGCACACGCATTTCACGCTTAGGTGAACTACATGATATTGGTTTGGACTATATTAAAATCGACGCTTCAGTGATTCGTGATATTAATAAAAATGAAGCCAATAAAACCTTACTGAGAGGCCTCTGCATGATTGCACACTCGATTGGCGTGATTGCAATTGCCGAAGGTGTGCAAAACAGCGATGAAATTAATGCATTGAAACTGCTTGGCATTGATGGCATGACAGGACCAGGTATTACACTCTAACGCAGTAAAAAACTAATCGATAACACTTAAACAGAAACTAATGCGAACAACACCTCAGCTTAACCCGGGCTTAGCCTGAGGTGCTTAACTTGACGGTTAGATGCCGTCTAGTTAATTAGCCCAACAGCACCAACCTTGGCCTCAGCTAATGCGTATTAAGCATTAACGCTAGCTGCAACCTGTCTTTAGCGCCTAGGCGCTCAAACGTTGCAGCCAAATGCGCCTTCACTGTACGCTCTGTAATATTCAGCAGCTTTGCCACCTCCTTATTACTTAGACCTTTTGCCACTTCAACCGCTACTTCCCGTTCGCGATTAGTTAACTGGTCTAGCAAACCATTAACGTAAGCAGGCTGATTGCCAACCAACTTAGTGGAAGTCTCAATTAATCGTTGCAGTAACTCCTTCCCTAACCATAAGCCACCGTGGTCAATCACGGTTTTAATTTCCGTTAACATGGCAGGGGGTGAATAAGCATGCGCATAACCCACAGCACCGGCACTTAATGCAGCAAAGCAATCGGCCTGATTAGGCGCATTGGCCAACACCACCACCTTGGCGGATTGAAAGCGACTGACAATATTGACCACCATGCTACTTAAGCTGTCTGGTTTTTCTTCATTCACGTGCAACCAGAAAACCAAGCCATCCCCCACCGTCGCACCATTTAATTTCGACGGCACTTGAGAAAAGTCTTTAACGATTTTTGATTCTGGAAATGCTTCAGCCCAATGACTAATCTGTTCAGATAAATTACTTACAAATATATCCTGCATCTATCTCTCACTGAAAGCGTACGACTTTGCTTTTAACACTGGTTTTAGTAAGTAGGAAAGTATGGTTTTCTTTCCAGTCATAATATCAACTTGCGCTACCATCCCCGGAATAATCGGCAACCCTTTACCAAGGCTGGACTTAAGCGTACGCACACGCACAACATAGTAGGCATTACCTTTTTCATCCACAATAGAGTCCGGTGAAATATTTTCCACCACCGCATCCAATGCACCATAAATCGTATAGTCATAAGCAGTCAGCTTAACTACAGCCGGCTGTAGCAGGCTAATAAAAGCAATATCTTTAATCTGTATTTTAGTCTCTAAGATCAGAGCATCGTCGGTCGGCACCACCTCCAACACTTCTTTACCTGGCTGAATCACCCCACCCACAGTATTATAAAAAAGACGGCTCACTTTACCGTTAACTGGAGATTTTAGCGTGGACTGATTCACTTTATCTTTAAGGGAAACACTCACCTCAGAAACGCTGTTTAGACGCGCAGTAATATCATTTAACTCAGTGCGCACCTTACTCTGAAAATTCTGCTGAACCTCAGAAACCTTACGTTTCGCCTCGCCAATAGCGCTTTCAATTCGGCCAATCTGGGCACGTGCTTGATCAATATCACCTTTAGCTTTATTAGTTTCCCGCTCCAGTTTTAGAATATCAATCTCAGACACTGCACCACTCGCTAACAAAGGCTTATTTGCTGCAAGCTCGCGTTTTGAAGACTCATAATTTTTTTCTGCGATCTCTTTGCGGAACTGCACTTCAAGCAACTCTTTTTCACGCTGTACCATCTGATCACGAGCAATCGCAATAGCCGAGGTCAACTCATCTTTACTGGAGTTATATAAGGCATATTCCTGATCATAAGTTTCAGGTACTTGCTTACGTACCTCATCAGGCGGATTAAAGCTGGTTCCCTCGGCCAATGCCCTTAATCTATACTGCTTGGCCAAGTAGGCTAGATATTGAGATTGATTTTCACGCAGCGAGGATACCGCACGCGTTTCATCAATACGAATCAGTGGCGTACCAACTGCAACTGCCTCCCCTTCACTCACTAGAATCTCTGACACTATCCCGCCATCTAGCGACTGAATCACTTGCACTTGCTTAGACGGAATCACGCGACCATCACCACGCACTACTTCATCCACTTTGGCAAAAAAAGCCCACAGCACCAACAGTAGCAGCATGGCCGCAATCGAATATAGCAGCAACCTAGCGCGTATTGGCGTCTGCTCCAAAATCACCAAGTCTGCCTCTTCGTGCCAAGGCAAATCTTCTTTCGTTTCAGTTGGCGTCCATTTATCTAAAAAGTAATAAATAGGCTTGGTCAGCCAGGTTTGGCTTTTTAGGAAATGATTAATCGTTCCTAGCTTTTTAAACAAGTCTTCACTCATAGCGCTTTACCAATCTTGCCGTTTCTTAGTGCCTCAGTCACTTGGTCTTTTGCCCCATCCGCCACCACACGTCCGGAATCAATCACAATAATACGATTCACCAGAGCATATAAAGATGAGCGATGCGAGATTAACAACAAGGTCTTGTTCCGAGTATATTCAAGCAAGCGCGTTCTAATCGCGTCTTCGCCTGAGTGATCCATTGCACTGGTGGGTTCATCCAACAACATGATTGCCGGATTATTAATAAATGCACGCGCAACGCCTACCCCCTGCCGCTGCCCTCCAGACAAGGTTTCACCACGCTCACCAATCAGCATATCAAAACCTTTGGGATGGGAGTTCACAAACTCATCAATCCCGCCAATCTGCGCAGCCGTAATCACGGCTGCATCATCCACGTGCGGGGCGGATATTGTTAAGTTATCGCGCATAGAACCATAAAACAATTGCGTATCTTGCTGTACATAGCCAATACTGCGCCGCAACTCTGCCGGATCAATTTGACGCGCATCAATACCATCAATCAAAACCGCACCTTCTGTGGGCTGATACAGACCAAGAATCAATTTGTGAATCGTTGATTTACCGGACCCCATGCGCCCAAGTACGGCTACATGTTCACCAGCCTTGATTTTGAAAGAAACCTTAGTGAGCGCATTGCCCTCGGCCCCAGGATAACGGAAAGAAACCTCTCTAAACTCAATATCACCATTAAACACCGGTCTGGATAAAAACGTACTGTCCACAGGACGCTCTACCGGTCTTTGCATGATTTCGTCTAGCGAGTTGAGTGAGGTTGCTGCATTATGGTATTGGGTTAACAACCCTGCAGTTTGCGCAACAGGCACCAGTGCACGTGACGCAAGCATAGTGCAGGCAATTAAACCGCCCATAGTCAACTCACCATTAATCACCAAATAAACACCCAGAATCACCAAAGTAACATTGATTAACTGCTGCATGGTCGCAGCACCATTATTAATCGATGATGACAGCAAACGCAATTTACTGGAGACTTCCGTCAAGAAATGCGCACTATGCTCCCATTTGCGCTGCATCTGCCCTTCAATCCCTAATGCCTTTACTGTTTCCAGACCAACCAAACTTTCAATCAAAGTAGCGTTTCTAGTCGCGCTGGCACGATACATGGTTTCAGAGAGGTCATGCATCTTGGTTTGCACACTAAATGAGTAGATCAAAATCACCACTGCACCCAGTAGCACCGGAATAATCATTGGCCAAGAAATCCACGCCATCACGCAAATAAAAATCAAACCAAACGGAATATCAATCAGGGTGGTAATCGTGGCAGAAGTAATAAAATCGCGCACAGTTTCAAACGAGCGCAGATTAGAAGCAAAAGACCCTACAGAGTTTGGCCTTTGCTCCAAACGAATACCTAACACCTGCTCCATAATGCGCGCGGTAAGCTTAATATCAATGCGCGTACTGGCCCAATCTAGAAAGTAGCCACGCATGGTACGCAGCACCAAATCACCGACAAATATCAGTGAAATACCCAGCGCCATCACCCACAAGGTTTCTGTGGCACGATTAGGCAACACCCGATCATAAACATTCATGGTAAACAAAGGCATGGCTAATGCGAGCATATTAACCACAAATGCCGCCACCATAATATCTCGGTAAATACGGCTATTCTCGGCGAGAGAGCCCCAGAACCAGTGGCGTACAGTTACCTTACCCACACTAGGCGCACGTTGATCAAACGTGTATTTAAGTTTGGCTACAATAAAATAGCCTGCGCTTCTGGCTACAATATCGTCTAATGGCACCGCGACTTCGGCATCACCAAGCTCGGGGAAAATCACACCCACGGTCCTAGTTTGAAGATTCACTTTGGTAACCACACAAGCTTCATCATCTTTTAACAGCAAAATAGCCGGTAAAAATTCCTGCCTGGCTTTATCCAATGATTTCTTAAGAATGGTGGTGGCTAAATGCACACGACTCGCAGAACGCTTCACCAGTGCCGGCGTCATTTTTCCCTCGCGTAGCGGCAGACCGGCCACCAGCGCATCACGCGAAGTAGCGACGCCATGCAGACGGCAAACCAAGAGTAGACTCTCTAGTAACGTATCAACAACACCTTCACTAGCTAACTGGCTCACTTCATCCTGATGCATGAATTCACTTTCTTAGAGTAATTATGGTTACATTATGCTACGAATATACGTATCGTACTAAGTATTAGGCGCACACTACAATAGAATTAATACTAAATAGTATTAATTTCTAGCAGAATAAGCATCTATCCATTGGGATAGTTGACAGCAAGCACGCGTGTTAATTAGCTGTTACTGGCATTCAATACATAGCAACTTAGCACACAGTACAAGGCAAAAGTGAATGCCAGTGGAGTTTATCCACCACGCTGTTGCTGCTCAGCAAGCTCCTTCAGAAAGTCAGCGACATCCCACTCACAACCGCCGCAACCGGAAAGTGCGCCTGTCCATTGTGAGATTGCGTCCATATCCATGCCGCGCTCAAAATACTTTTGTATTTCGCCGCGTGTGGTGCCACTGCATTGACACATCACTTCATCGACAGCACTATCATTGGGTGTGCTAACACTATCATTGGGCGTATTCATGGGTGAATATAGATTAAAAATTTTGTTGATTGTTTAACATTGTAACACCATGCAGTTTAGTGTCGTGGCAGCGAAGAATTAAGGCGGTGGCTGGCTTCAGGATTCAATGGGCATGCGTAAAAACAAAAACGGCGAATACATGACTGTATTCGCCGTTTATTATTTGGAGCGGGAAACGAGGCTCGAACTCGCGACCTCAACCTTGGCAAGGTTGCGCTCTACCAGCTGAGCTATTCCCGCAATCAATCTATGCTAAAAACACTGGAGGCGCGAGCCGGAGTCGAACCGGCCTAAACGGCTTTGCAGGCCGCGGCATAACCGCTTTGCTATCGCGCCATTTTTAGCATTATTACTATACATCAAAAGCATTCAGCCTTGATGACAAAATCCAAAACCATACTTTTTTAAAACTAAAACGGCGAAGCTATTATGCATTCGCCGTTTATTATTTGGAGCGGGAAACGAGGCTCGAACTCGCGACCTCAACCTTGGCAAGGTTGCGCTCTACCAGCTGAGCTATTCCCGCGTGTCGTTAAGACAGGCGCCATTATAGAGAGTTTGGAGATATCGTCAAGTATTAGTTACGCATTTTTTACTAAATTATTACCGCTTGATTTTTGGCATGGCTGCACGTAAATAATAAGCCATTGATAGCAATGTCAAAAATGCCGCGATCACGATTAGCACCTGTCCAAATAGTTTTGTGGGAAAGGTTCCCACATTCGCAATCACGATATTGTCCCAATACAATAAAAATAAAATAGCCAGCATTTGCACCGCTGTTTTTACCTTACCTATCATGGCAACACCTACGCTGCTGCGTTGACCTTCACCCGCCATCCACTCACGTAAGGCACTAATGGCAATTTCACGACCAATGATAATCAATGCCACTACCGCGCCCACGCGCTCAAATTCCACCAATACTATCAAAGCAGCTGCCACCATTAACTTATCGGCAACTGGGTCTAAAAAAGCACCGAATGATGAGGTTTGATTAAGCTTGCGCGCCAAGTAGCCGTCCAGCCAATCGGTAAATGCAGCAATGGCAAAAATGACAGTGGCCGTTAAATTAACCCAATGCGCAGGAATCGCACCAAAAGCTTGCGGATTAGTTGGCAAATAGAAAATAGCCACAAATACCGGTATCAGTAAGATACGAAGCCATGTCAGCATGGTTGGAATATTGCAAGTCATATAGTTAATCCAAAAAAGTAACAGTTTTTAGCGTTCGCCTAATGCAATTCGCCATATATTTTCTCAGCCAAACTTTGGCTGATGCCTTCAACACTGGCAAGTTCATCAATACTAGCATTTTTTACGCCATCTAAACCGCCAAAACGGGTGAGCAATGCCTTACGGCGTTTAGCACCAACGCCTTCTATGTCTTCCAGACTGGATTGTAGCCGTGCTTTGGCGCGTTTGGCACGATGCCCAGTAATAGCAAAGCGATGCGCCTCATCGCGAATTTGCTGCAACAAGTGCAGGCCTTTGTTGTCTTTTTCCAGATTAACCATCTCACCAGTATCAGAGAAAATCATGGTCTCTAGGCCGGGCTTGCGCTCTTCACCCTTGGCAATGCCTATCAGCAGAATATCATCCAACCCGACTTCGGCCATCACCTCCATCGCGACGCCAAGCTGGCCTTTACCGCCATCAATAAACACCAAATCAGGGCGCTTACCCTCACCTGCCGCCACTTTTTTATAGCGCCTAGTGAGCACATCGCGCATCGCCGCGTAATCGTCCCCCGGCGTAATGCCGGTAATGTTGTAGCGCCTATACTCGCTATTTTGCATATCACCGCGATCAAACACGACACAGCTCGCAACTGTGGCCTCACCCATGGTATGGCTAATATCAAAACACTCCATGCGCTCTGTACTGTCAGGTAAGCGCAGGGCCTCACGCAGTGCCAGCAGCTTGGCTTCCTGGTTAGCTGTAGTGGCTGCACGTTGCCCCAAGGCAAGTTCGGCATTGGTTTGTGCCATTCTCAGCCACACTCGTTTATCGCCAATTGGATTGGTATTGATTTTTACTTTACGGCCGGCCTGTTCACTCAACACTTCTTCAAACAGCTCGGTTTCAATTTTCACACCCACCACAATCAGCGGCGGCGTATTCTGGGCAACGTAATGCTGCGCCAAGAAAGCCTGTACGGTAGTTTCCAATGTTTCACCATCGGTATTTTTAGGCATATAACTACGGTCGCCTAAATGACGCCCGCCGCGTATCATCACCAAATTAATACAGTGCTGCCCCTGCAACTCAGCACTGGCAATCACATCGGCATCCGATATGTTAAAGTCACTCACAAATTGCTTAGCCTGTACCTGATGCAGCGCCTGAATCCTATCCCTAAACACGGCAGCCAGTTCATAGCTTTGCTTCGCAGCGGCGGCACTCATTTGTTCGGCAATACTATCAATCACCTCGGTAGTCTTGCCCTGTAGGAACATGGCCGCTTGATGCACATCATTGCGATAATCTTCTGCAGAGATAAAATTGACACATGGCGCGGTACAGCGTGCTATCTGGTGTTGCAGGCATGGACGGCTGCGGTTAGCAAACACCGTGTTCTCACAAGTGCGCAGCTTAAATACTTTTTGCAGTAACTGAATACTTTCGCGTACTGCCACCGAGTTAGGAAATGGCCCAAAATACTGGTTACCCTTGCGCTGCGCACCACGATGAAATGCCAGACGCGAATACTCATCACCGGTCAACGTAATATATGGGTAAGACTTATCATCCCTAAACAGCACGTTATAACGTGGCATTAAACCTTTAATCAGGTTATTTTCCAGCAGCAGCGCCTCTGCTTCACTGCGCGTCACTGTAGTTTCTATGCGCGCAATGTTACTCACCATCATGCGTGTGCGCGGGCTGGGCAAGTTCTTATTAAAGTAAGAAGAAACGCGTTTTTTGAGGTCTTTGGCTTTGCCAACATAAATTACCTCATCGCTAGCGTTAATCATGCGATAGACGCCCGGTAAGTTGGGCAAGTTTTTTAGAATGGGTTTGGCATCGAACATGAGCGTATTTTACCGCCCATTAATTGAATTGGATTAAATCAATCACGGTAAATATGACAAAATCAATATTTACCGTAATCGTCAATCCAGAGGTGAACTACTCTGAAATCTTTTTAATATTTTCTAAACCAGATTTAAAAATACCTAAAATCGCTGCTTTAGCCGCTTCATCATCTTGACCGGCAGCACCTGGGTGCGCTGGGTCTTTACGTTTAAACATGGCGCTCCATACTACGGTCGTTTTACCATCGGTACTGGCTTTCACTTTTAAAGTTGCGCCATATTCACGTACCGGTAATACGCTTTCTGTGATTTCATACTTCATGGTTTTAGCATCAGCATCAAAGCTGGTCAGCACTTCATTGATTTTGCCGCCATCTTGGGTAGTCAACACGCGCGTAGCACCAACCTCTGTAGCCTTGCCGCCAGTGATTTCGGTTTTTGCAATCGCCGGATGCCAGCGCATATCAGCAAAACTACCAATCGCAGCCCATACTTTATCCGCCGGCGCATTGATTTCAATGCTTTCTTTCACGCGAATTGTTTCATCAATCGCAGCAGATGCTTGGTTTGTAAACGCACACCAGGCAACCAACATTGCCGTCATAAATTTACTCATAAATCCCTCGAAATATTATTGTTTAAAATGCGCCCAGCCAACGCGGGCGCACAGGAATATACATGATTATTAAAAACTAGGGGGATATCTAGAGGGATTAAGATACCTGCTTACAGGTAAAAACTACAAGACAGCCTAACAAGGCTGCCTTGGTATAAGCGGTTAAGCGTCGAGCAATTCGCCAGCGATTGCCCAGTCCTCATAAGCCACTTCTTCAAACGTAATATAGGTGTAAGACTTGGGCTTATGTGCAACACGTTCCAATGTTTCGGTGATTTCCTTGGCGATTTGTGCTTTTTGCTCGCGCGTTACTTCACCGGCTAGTTTGATGTTCACGTATGGCATGGATTATTCTCCTTTAATTAATAAAAGTAGTGCACCTTATATACTCAATTGCTTTAAATATAACCACTTGAAATAAGTAGCCTTAATGCTCGTGATCATGATGGTGATCATCATCATGATCGTGACTATGCGCATGTGCGTGTTGATGGTATTTAGTGAGCTGACCTTGCAAGGTTAACCAGATATCGCGGATTAAATTTACAGTCAGCACCAATAACAGCAATGAAATCAACAATGACAAAATGGGATCAATCAGCATCCAGCCTGTAAAGTAAATTACCACACCCGCCACCACTGCGGCGACCGAGCCGAGTAAATCACCTAGCACATGCAAAAAAGCCGCGCTGTTATTTAAGCTTTCACCGTGATGGTGCGCCTGGTGATGCAATTGCTTAGCCACCACTAAGTTAACAATTAGGCCGATGCTGGCAATCACGATTAAACCAAACCCCTGCACCTGATGCGGCTGTTGGAAGCGCATAATCGCCTCGACCACAATAAACACCACCACCAGCAGCATAGCAACGGCATTGATGATTGAAACAACCAGCTCGGCATAACTCACCCCAGAGCGATGGCGTGCAACATGGGTACGCCTACTCATCACTGATGCCATCCAAGCCAATCCAAGCGCAGCCACATCAGAAAACATATGCCCGGCATCGCTTAACAGTGCGAGTGAGCCGGTGTACCAGCTACCAACCGCTTCTACGACGGCAAAAACAAGAATAAGTAAAAAAGGCAGGAAGTAATGATCGTGATCATCGTGGTTGTGTTGTGTAGATGTGCTCATAAGCTAAATGCTAACCCAAAAATCTGGGATAATGTCGGCTTATCTCAATTTTTCATGATTCTATGCTCAGTTACCGCCACGCATTTCATGCAGGCAACCATGCCGATGTACTTAAGCATTACGTACTAGGTTTAGTGCTTGCCCATACCGCACAAAAAGACAAACCATTCTGGTATATAGATAGCCATGCCGGCGCGGGCATGTATAGCTTACAGCATGGCTACGCCACCCAAAACGCAGAGTATGAAGACGGCATCAGCAAGCTTTTATCTGCGCCTAACCTACCGCAGAGTCTCGCTGATTACGTTGCCAAGATTCAATCTTTCAATAGTGGCAATGCGCTGGAGTTTTACCCAGGCTCACCGATGGTGGCGGAGCCGCATATGCGTGCAGACGACAAAATGCGCTTGTTTGAGCTGCATCCTAGCGATTACGAGCTGTTGTCAGATAATTTCAAAGGCTTTGGCAGACAAGTAAAGGTAGAAATGGAGAATGGCTTTAAAGGCCTAAAGTCATGTTTGCCACCGCCACCACGCCGCGCGGTGGTGCTGATAGACCCACCTTACGAAGATAAGCAGGACTATCTATACGTAGTAAACGCCATTCAAGACAGTGTGAAACGATTCCCTACCGGCACTTACATTGTTTGGTACCCATTGTTACAGCGCCCAGAACCAGCAGAAATGCTAGATAGCCTGTTAGCGTTGAACTTACCTAACTGGTTACATGTCACTCTCTCGATTGAGGCGCCATCAGCAGAAGGCTTTGGCATGTATGGTAGCGGTTTATTTGTGATTAACCCACCGTGGACCCTACCCAACACCTTGGCAGAAAGCATGCCAGTATTAACTGAACTACTGGCACTAGATGCAAGCGCCAATTTCACCCTAGATAGTAAGATTGAATAGTCAGCTAGATTGAGTAAATTGACACTGAATCTAGCTGCTACAATACATCTGCGTTTTTACATCTACGTTTTACGTTATTAATTTAAAGGCTTTTACAAACCATGCAAGAAAAAACAAAACAACAGGCTACCGCCTATAAGCAAAGTAGCATCATGACTAATATTTTATTTGGTAGCCGCTGGTTACAATTACCACTGTATTTAGGCTTGATCGTAGCGCAAGCGGTGTACGTGTTCTTTTTTGGAGTGGAGTTGATTCATCTCGTTTCAACCGCTAACAAAATCGTAGAAGCAGACATTATGCTGATTGTGCTGGGCTTAATCGACGTAGTGATGATTTCAAACCTACTGATTATGGTGATTGTGGGCGGTTATGAAACCTTTGTGTCACGCCTTAACCTAGAAGGTCACCCGGATGAACCGGATTGGCTTTCTCACGTGAATGCCAACCTATTGAAAGTAAAACTGGCGACTGCCATCATCGGCATTTCGTCCATTCACTTGCTAAAAACCTTTATCAACGCACACAATCTGTCAGATAAAGTATTGATCGCACAAACCGTGATTCATATGACTTTTGTGTTTTCTGCTGTGGCAATTGCCTATATCGACAAACTGATGGCACACTCACAACCAGCTGAGCACTAAATCACTAATAGAGCAGCACCACACGCGGTGGTGCTGTTTCTACGTGATGCACGGTAAACTTGTGCACAGTAATCGTTTTCTCATTCTCAGTTTCCACACTCACGCGCCAATCACCTTCGGCTAAACTGCTCTTGTAAGTGTAGCCTCTAAAACCTTCATAACGTCCGCCAGATAAACTAAAACCGATGCGCGACTGCGTCACCCAACCTTGTTTTTTATCATAATGCTGCCAACGGTGGTAAAGCTTGGCCTGCAACCCGGGCGGCGCAAAGATGGAAGAAAAACAATACACGCGCTGACCTGCCGGCATTTCTAAATCATTACTGGTTTTACGCCAAAACACCCACCATGGCGATGCCTGCTGCGACAGTCGATATTGACCATCAGCTTTTTCCAATTCAAATGCTACTGCCACATCCCGCTTGACCAAAGGCACGGGCGGAATCATATCAACCGCGTAAGCGAACATCAGTAGCGCGGCAATCAAGGCAACCGGCTTGATACTGCCTAAATGATTAGGCGTTTTTTTATACAGCCAAAAAGCTAAACTAGCCCCCAATAGCGTACTAAGATAAAACCACACTGCATGGATACTGCCTAATAGAAACGGTAAGGCAAAATTAAAAAGTAACATTGCGCACAAGCCAAACATAGACCAACTCAATGTAAAGCGCTTGTACTCGCTCTCCAAAAACTCATTGGCAACCAGCAACACCGCCAACCCTAAGGACATCAACCAAGCAAGCCAATGGCTGGAGCTTTTAAAGTACAGAATGAATAAAGCGCTGAACAAACTGCCGAATAAAAACTGCAGCAAGAAATATGGCACGCGCGGTGAATAGTGCTTTTTAAATACAGAAACTAGCTTGCTCTCGCTATTTTCCAGCGGAATCGGACGGCCAATCAGGTAAAGAATCACCGCGGCGCAAAACAGGTAACCGGCAAATATCCATAAATCCAGAGCGGCGACATTACGACCGATGGTGAGTGCATCCCAAGCGAAACCACCCACAAAAAATACGGCCGGCATAATATCTGCAACTTTACGCACATGGTGCATAGCAGTTTGCACAAGAGGAATCTCAGTCAATTGGCTAAACATATCAAGAAAACACAGAATAAATGGCTACGTGGGCGAATTGCTTCGTTGCGCGGTACTCGCAACCTCGCTGTATCAAACATACTATCTCGGCTTCTCCGTTCCGTGCGTCTCGCACTTCATCCCTCTCGCTCACTTATTCTGTGCTTTCTTAGAAAAAAGAATGGAATTACAGAAAATGGCCAATTACATAGCCAATAATAATACCAATGATTAACGCAATGGTTAACCCGCGGTAAGTGAGTACATCTTTTGAATAGCCGCGCTTAATGGCGACAAATGAAACAATATAACCAATGGCATTCAACAACCAAATGATAGAGAGGCTCAGCACTTTAACAATCAAGGGACCGACGACAGGCACCAAGCCAATCAAACCAATAATCCAGACAAAGACATTAGATACTACGCCAAACAGCAGGATACCAGCCGTGACTGCTTTGGCATCCCAGCCGAAATACCATGCAACACAGATCACCGCAACCAGCAACAAACTTAACGGCAACATCCGCTTCCACGCATCATGCTTAGGAGGCTCAATCGCCTTAATATCAAAAATGTGTTTTTGGTCCATAGAGAACTAACGCTAGTTATGATGCACTGATTTTAGCATTGAACCGTGCTTTTCGATGATTGCTAAACCAACAAATAATCCATGACCCTAGCCATTCGACTTTGCAAGTGAGAAAGAGATTAGCAAGCACGTAGAAAACAAGTCATCAACCTTACAGTGCCTAGCTAAACTCCCCCTGTTGCAGCGCCTTAGTTGCTTAGGTTGAATGGGAGTTTTCGACAAGCGGCTGTTTGAGCAAAGCGAGTTTCCGCTTGTTACCCATTAAATCTGAGCAACTAAGGAATCAAGCTGCATGGGGTAGCCTTTTCTTTGGTTTCTTTCTTTTGGCTACGCAAAAGAAAGAAACTCGCCAGTCGGGCGAGACCGACAAGCTATCAAACGAGAAGTTGCGTGGGCTATAAGCTAACCAGTTATGCGCCACATAGCATCCAGAGACTCAAAGGAAGTGAGAGGGAGTGAGGTTGAGCACCATGTTAGTGTTCATTTTGCTGAACAAACTTTAGTATCCGCAACTGACGGGTCGTGCCGATTACCACAATAAACGCAGGCCAAATACGCATAGGGATTGCGAACATGGGAACAGCAATAAGAAACAAAATGAGAGCAATGCCTGTCAATAGTTCCATAATGGCAAAGGCAAGAACAATGCGCTGACGATTGTTTAGCGATTGGCCGTTGAGTTTCTTTATCAAACGAAACTCCTTTTTAACGCCCACTCGGTATGCGCGCCACAGAAAATAGCCTGCCATGCCAAAAATAGCTAAGTAACATAAAAAAGCTATCGAGATGTACTCATTCATAAAGCGCCTTCTCGTTGAACCCTAAAACAAATTAGCCATGCTGGTTTGACCTATATCTTTATGTCAAACCAGCATGGCTAATCATTTCAAACCTAATTAAAACTTAACGTTTTACATCGCCTCAGCAATCGGAATCACTTTTTTACCATTAGAAAGCGCTTCTAAAGATGGCGTGTAATCTGTCATTTGATCGAAATTCAGATACTTATAGATTTCAGCCGCGTTAGCTAGCTTATTACCTACTGTCTCTAAATACTCTGCATGCGTCGGCATACGGCCTAACTTAGCACAAACTGCCGCCAATTCAGCTGAACCCAAATACACGCGAGCATCTCTACCCATACGGTTATCAAAGTTACGCGTACTGGTTGAGAACACGGTTGCTTTATCGGCTACGCGTGCTTGGTTACCCATACATAATGAGCAGCCGGGCACTTCGGTTCTGGCGCCAGCAACGCCAAATACAGAGTAAACACCCTCATCACGTAATTGTGCTTCATCCATACGAGTTGGCGGAGCAATCCATAAACGGGTAGGAATACCACCTGAACCTTCTAACACCTTAGCGGCTGCACGATAGTGACCAATATTTGTCATGCAGCTACCGATAAATACTTCATCAATCTTATCACCCACCACTGCTGTGAGTGGCTTGATGTCATCTGGATCGTTAGGGCATGCCACTAATGGCTCAGTAATCGTATTGAGGTCAATCTCGATCACGTGCGCATATTCAGCATCTTTATCAGCTTCCAACAGTTCAGGCTTAGCCAACCAGGCTTGCATGCTGGCGATACGACGTTGCAAGGTGCGTGGATCTTGGTAACCGTTATCAATCATGTTTTGTAGCAACACGATATTGGAATTCAAGAACTCAATCACAGGTTCTTTATTTAGTTTCACGGTACAGCCGTTAGCTGAACGCTCAGCTGAAGCATCTGCAAACTCAAACGCTTGCTCTACTTTCAAATCTGGCAAACCTTCAATTTCCAAGATGCGGCCGTTAAATACGTTCTTTTTACCTTGCTTGCCAACCGTTAACGTGCCTTCTTGAATCGCAGCGTAAGGAATAGCATTCACTAAATCACGTAAGGTAATGCCAGGCTGCATTTCGCCTTTGAAGCGCACTAATACAGATTCAGGCATATCTAGTGGCATTACACCCATCGCGGCAGCAAAAGCCACCAAGCCAGAACCGGCTGGGAATGAAATACCGATTGGGAAACGCGTATGTGAGTCACCACCAGTGCCAACGGTATCAGGCAGCACCATACGGTTTAACCATGAGTGAATTACGCCATCACCTGGGCGCAAGCTAACGCCGCCACGGCTACTCATAAATTCTGGCAGGCTGTGCTGTAATTTAATATCTACTGGTTTTGGGTAAGCGGCAGTGTGGCAGAAGCTTTGCATCACCAAATCAGCGCTAAAGCCCAAACAAGCTAATTCTTTAAGCTCATCACGCGTCATACCGCCAGTCGTATCTTGTGAACCCACAGTCGTAGCCTTAGGCTCGCAATAAGCACCTGGGCGCACGCCTGTACCTTCTGGCAAGCCACATGCTCTACCCACCATTTTTTGTGCCAGCGTATAGCCTTTACCTGTATCTTTTGGTGCGATAGATTGAATAAATAGATCAGATGCTGGCAAACCTAGCGCATTACGTGCATTCGTAGTTAAACCACGGCCAATAATCAATGGAATACGGCCACCGGCACGCACTTCATCTGGCATGGTGGTTGGTGCTAGCTCAAATGTGCTAATCACCTCACCTTGCGCATTTAATACCTGTCCAGCATAAGGTTTAATGGTAATGACATCACCCATGTGCATTTTGGACACATCACATTGAATCGGCATCGCGCCTGAGTCTTCTGCAGTGTTAAAGAAAATTGGGGCAATCTTAGTCCCTAAAATCACGCCGCCTGTGCGTTTGTTAGGAATATTAGGGATGTCATTACCCATAAACCATTGCACTGAGTTGATTGCTGATTTACGTGATGAACCAGTACCAACCACATCGCCCACGTAGGCTAATGGCAAACCTTTTTGCTTCAAGGTTTCAATGGTTTTTAAACCATCTGGCATTTTGGTCACTAGCATTGCTTTTGCATGCAGTGGAATATCTGGGCGGCTCCATGCTTCTTGAGCTGGGCTTAAATCGTCGGTATTGGTTTCACCATCCACCTTGAACACAACCACTTGAATTTCTTCAGCCAGTTTTGGTGCATTGGTAAACCACTCTGCGTTTGCCCAAGACTCGATGAGTTTTTTCGCATGCACGTTGCCTGCTTTCATTTTCTCATCGACATCATGGAATGCATCGAACATTAAAATCGTTTGCGACAAGGCTTTTACTGCAGCGTCAGCCATAGCTGGGTTGCTTGTAGATAGATCTAACAAACCTACTAACGCCTGCACATTGTAGCCACCTAACATGGTGCCCAATAAAGCCACGGCCTGTTCTGCGCTGACTAAAGGTGATACGGCTTTAGCATGTGCAATGTCTGATAAAAACGCTGCTTTCACATAGGCAGCCTGATCCACACCGGCTGGTACACGATTTTCAAGTAAGTCAACCAAGTTCCTCTCTTCACCCGCTGGCGGGTTTTTGAGTAACTCTACAAGTTGTGCAACTTGTTCGGCTGATAATGGTAGTGGAGGAAGTTGTTGTGATGCACGTTCTTGTACGTGCGCTGCATAGGCTTTTAACATAAAGATTTTCTGCTTAAATTTCTAATTGATAAATTCTAGTTAAGTAAAATTGTGTCTATTATAAACTAGCTTAACATGATGATAATGGCGATGATTGATGCATTTGCGATGCATTGGTGTACTTTCTACTCACCCTTCAGCCTTAAATCCAATTATCAGTCAAACTAGTTAGTTAATTGCGATGCTCCGGCAACGGTACCGCAGCTTGCGCCTCTCAGCAAAGCTTCAAACCTGTCTAAAACTTCGCTTTCATAGCCTTTGCCATGCTTGAGCTCTAAAAAAGCACGCACTTCGCCGGCATCGGCAAATCCGTTTTTATCGGTATCCATCAACGCAACATTATCTTCAACCGTAGGTCCTGTATAACGATCCTGAGTATCGGTCAGCACATCAAGCACTGTGGCGGCATGCACAGGCATTACCGACATTAAACCAGCCACCATAGCAGCTAACATAGACAGCTTAATCATTTGTGATTTCATCAACTTACTCCTTTGCATGAGTTAAGAGTAAAAATCTAGACAATAATTCACTCAGTCTATCACTTAACTAATTATTGCTAGGTCATTACCTGGTCATTACCTAGTTGGGAATGAGCATTTAGGCTGGATGAACCACAATCACTTCATTAATGACTTTACGCTGTGCTATTTTTTGCTGCCACTCGGCTGGGCCAGTGGTGTGCACCGAGCTACCGCGGCTATCCACCGCAACCGTCACCGGCATATCCTGCACGGTAAATTCGTAAATCGCTTCCATGCCTAAATCGGCAAATGCCAGCACTTCTGCTTTTTTAATCGCTTTGCTCACCAAATAAGCTGCGCCGCCCACCGCGGTTAAATACACTGAGCGGTGTTTGGCAATGATGGCTATTGTTTCTTCTCCGCGCTCTGCCTTACCTACCATGCCTAGCAGCCCAGTTTGGCTGAGCATGGTTTCGGTAAAGTCATCCATACGTGTTGCTGTGGTTGGGCCAGCTGGACCTACCGCTTCATCGCCCACTGCATCGACAGGACCTACGTAATAAATAAAGCGATTAGTGAAGTCGATTGGTAGCTTCTCACCATTATTGAGCATGGTCACCATACGCTTATGTGCAGCATCTCTACCGGTGAGTAACTTACCGCTTAAAAGCAAAGTCTGCCCTGGTTGCCAGGCTTCAATTTCCTGCTGGGTAATCGTATCCAGATTGACGCGTAGCGATTGGGTGCTTGGTGCCCAGTGCACATCTGGCCAATCATCCAAACTTGGCGCTTCCAGCGCTGCGGGGCCGCTGCCATCTAACTCAAAATGCACATGTCGCGTGGCGGCGCAGTTAGGGATAATCGCCACCGGCAAACTAGCGGCATGGGTTGGGTAATCTAGTATTTTCACATCAAGCACGGTGGTTAAGCCACCCAAACCTTGCGCACCGATGCCTAGATTATTCACCTTTTCATAGATTTCTAATCTTAACGCATCAATTTTATTCTGCGCGCCTTTGGCTTTCAGTTCGTGCATATCAATCGGCGCCATCAGTGACTCTTTAGCTAACAGCATAGCTTTTTCGGCGGTTCCACCAATGCCTATGCCCAGCATACCGGGAGGGCACCAGCCTGCGCCCATAGTAGGCACGACCTCGAGTATCCAATCAACGATACTGTCATTCGGGTTTAGCATGGCTAATTTTGCTTTATTTTCACTGCCACCGCCTTTGGCCGCGATGCTGACTTCCACTTTATCACCAGCAACCAACTCCACATGCACCACTGCTGGGGTGTTATCTTTAGTGTTGGCACGCTTACCGGCAGGGTCGTTCACAATAGAAGCACGCAGTTTATTTTCTGGTAACAAATAAGCACGACGTACGCCCTCGTTTACCATTTGCTCCAATGTAAGCGCTGCTTCAAAACGTACATTCATGCCCACTTTAACAAAAGCCACCACGATACCGGTATCCTGACACAATGGGCGCTTACCTTCTGCGCACATGCGCGAGTTGGTTAGAATCTGCGCAATTGCATCTTTAGCCGCTGGAGACTCTTCTTGCTCATAAGCCGCGGCTAATGCATGGATAAAATCAGCGGGGTGGTAGTAAGAAATATACTGCAAGGCATCTGCAACGCTCGCAATAAAGTCTTCTTGTTTAATCGTAGTCATTGTATTGAGTTATCTGGTATTGATTTATCGTGTTGATTTTGCTGTGGCAATGGTTAAATTGATATCTTTACGTAAGATTTTACCATTCTTAGTGCGTGGAAAATCTTTTGCCAGATAAACCGTTTTTGGCGATTTATAAGCCGCTAGATGCTGCTTGCCGAAATGTAACAAATCGTCCGGCGTGATGCTCGCCTCTGGCTTCAGAATCACATAAATCACTACTAGCAATTTATCCTTCTCTATTTCCTCGCCAATCGCAGCACAATCTGCCACATCAGGATGTCCTTTGTACACGCGCTCGATTTCATAAGGCGACACACGATAGCCAAAACTCTTAATAATGTCGTCTTTGCGTCCTAAGAACCAGATGTAACCATCCGCATCATACTTTGCGTAATCTCCGGTGAAAAAGTAGCCATCATGCTTATATTTTGCTGTTTCTTCATCCAGATTCCAGTAACGTAAAAATAACCCAGGATCGGTATCCGTAACGCAAATCATGCCCTCTTCACCTGCCGCCACTGGCTCACGCGTATCAGGGTTAAGTAATTGAATTTGATGGCCAGGCTGGGGAAAGCCCGCTGAACCGGCACGAATAGGACGGAACTTGCTTTGTGATAGATAGTATGAAAACTCACTCATACCAACCGCTTCATAAATATCTAGGCCAAACCTCGCACGCCATTGGGTTAATACCTCGTCGGACAAGTGCTCACCAGCGCTCATATAATGGCGCATGCTTGGTAATTGCTCTTTGGCTGTCGTGGTTTTTTGTAAAATCTGACGATAGATAGTAGGTACGCCAATAAAAATAGTCGCCTGATGCTTTTGAATTAAATCCAGCCACTTTTGCGCATCGTTTTTACCTTCATGCACAATCACGGTTTTACCCAAATACAAAGGATCCATCAAGCCAGTGCCCAGCACATAAGTCCAGTTGAACTTACCTGAGTGCATGATTCTATCTTGCACCTGCTCGCTGTAATTAAACCAATACTGCGCAGCAGGCTGGCGTCCTAACAGAGCGCGATGCGCATGCAATACACCCTTAGGGTAACCGGTAGTGCCAGAGGTATAAACCAAGTAAGCGGGGTCTTCCGCTTTAGTTTGCGGCATTGCATCCACGGCTTGTACATTAGCCATTGTTTGATGCAAATCATGCACGGCTAATTTGCCAGCTGTCGGCATTTGCGTCAGTTGCGTTAATAACACATGCTTCAAATTAGGCGTGTTGCCCAAAGCACCTTCCAACTGAGATTGCATGCCTGCCCATGCCGCGGCATCGGTCACCAGTACACTAGCACCTGAGTCTTTTGCCAAATAGGCAACTTCTTCTGCGGTAAGCAAAGTAGATGTAGGCACTGAGATTGCGCCCATTTTCATCGCACCTAAGAACGCAATTGGGTAATCCAGACTGTTGGGCAGGCGAATCAGCACCCTATCACCCACTTTAACGCCAAGATCACGCAATATTTGTGCAAATAGATCAGTTTTACGTGCCAACTCCACAAAAGTGATGGTAGAGGTACCTAAGGCATCATCTTCAACGATCATCGCGATTTCGTTCGCTTGCGCCGTATTTAAATGACGGTCTGAACAAGCCACACCAATATTATAATACTCTGGAATTTGCCAATCCCACTTTGGAAAGTCAGTCAACATTATAAAAGTACTCCATATGGCCAGTTTTCTCGCACAACCTGTGCAGGTAGCAGTTGTAAAACGTGTAATGCAAATTCCATATCGCTGGATTTCAGCGCGCGCAATGCATGCGCTCTTAACAATGTTTGTAAAGCTTTACCAAACATCGGCGGATCCAACATCTCGCCCTCAAACTTAATAGCACCGCCCAGCAAAGCATCCGCCTCGATCGCAGCTTTCAAAATACAGACCTTTTGTGCGATTTCGGTTGGCGATGGCGTGTACGCAGTTTTACACAGGTGGATATGTCCTGGGTGTATCACCTGTTTGCCGGTTAAACCCATCGCAGCTTCTTTACAAGCGTGCTTATAAACCACGCGCGACTCATTATCGCCATGTAAATCCAACCAGCGGCGCACATCATGCGGCTCGAGATATTTCTCCGGCATTGGACTGGCACCGATTAACGTTTCCACACCACCAATCACCCCTTTACCGGCGATACGCGCTTCAAACATCAACGTGTTCATATAGAACTGCAGCTCTTCAATCCAGTTTTCAGGCGTAATCTGAATACCCATCGCTTTTGAGAAGTCATGAATACCAAACACCACATGCTTAACCGTACTGTACTGCATTAAATCTGGTGCAATTTTCAACGACTTAGGATGCTCAATAATCGGCTGAATCGTAATATGCGGATTGATGCTCAAGAGGAAGCTAGATAAATCGCGCACCTCGGCTGCGCCATACGCTTCACCAGCTTTGGCCAGCATCACTACATCAATATAGTCGCCCATGTCGCGCACCAATTGCATGTCCTGCTCATACTCATCGGTTCTAAATGAGTTGGCACGAATAGCCACCGTGACACGCTCGTTAGTTTTGCGCAGCAATGGCAGCTCTTTGCGCAACAGATCACGACTCATGGCCTTTTGCCGACAACCATCTTCCAAGTCAAAAATGAGCGTGTGTGCCTGTGTAAAGTGCGCATGCTTTTTCATGCGTGCCGCGGCCTGATCCATGTCTTCATAAATACCCAGACTAGGCGCATATTTCACCGGCGGATAATACAACTGGATGCCAGGCCAATAATCGCCCAGCGCCTTGGCGTCAAAAGTGATAGGCTCTTCACCCATGTGCATCATCATCTTATTTAACCTCCTGTAGCTTGCTTAATCTGGCAGTTTTAATTTTATAAATCATGGCGTTTCTTGCGCTATCATGCTTTCCAGCTGCTGGCTCCATGGCATCAGTGTTATTGAGCAGCACCCAAAACTCGTTATCCGGCAACGCTAGTAGCGCATCGAACACCTGCAGCTCTTCTAAGGTCAGAGTATCGTAGTGATGCTGCACAAAATCCTGCAGCACAATATCAAGCTCTAGCAAGCCTCTTCTGCAACGCCATGCAAAGCGTCTTTGTTCTGCATCTCTTAGATTTTCTGCATTCATCATCACGCCACCTCAAATCGCCTTAATCGGCACTGTTTTTTTCGTCGCTTTCGCCTCTTTTGCACGCTCAATTTTCAAATCTTTAATATTGGCAATCGCTGCATTAGGGTTAAGTTTTTTGGGGCAAACATCCACGCAGTTCATAATGTTGTGACAACGATACAAACGGTATGGGTCTTCTAGATTCTCCAGACGCTCAGCTTCTGCCTGATCGCGTGAATCTACAATAAAGCGATAAGCCTGCATCAAGCCAGATGGCCCTACGAACTTATCAGGGTTCCACCAGAAACTAGGACATGCTGTAGTACAGGCGCCGCACATAATGCACTCGTACAAACCGTCTAATTTTGCGCGGTCTTCCGGGCTTTGCAGGCGCTCAGTTTCCGGCAACGGGTCATCATTAATCAAATACGGTTTGACTGAGTTGTAATGCTCAAAAAACTGCGTCATATCCACTACTAAATCACGAATCACCGGCAGGCCTGGCATAGGCCTAAGCACAACAGGCTGCTCAAGATCAGACAACTTAGTCACACAAGCCAAGCCATTTTTACCGTTAATGTTCATGGCATCACTACCACACACACCCTCGCGGCATGATTTACGCATAGACAAGGTTTCGTCATGCTGCTTGATACGAATCAGCGCATCCAGTAGCATTTGATCTTCATCCTGCAGCTCAATGTCATAATCCTGCATGTAAGGCTTTTTATCCGTGTCCGGGTTGTATCTATAAATAGAAAACTTCATCTTAATAAACCCTCGCTTTAGGTATAAACGGCTCTACAGTTAATGGTTGTAAACGCACAGGCTTGTAAAGCAATTGATGGTCTTTTTTATAGTAAAGAGAATGCGCTAACCAATTTTCATCATCTCGCTCAGAGAAATCCTCGCGCGCATGAGCACCGCGGCTCTCTTTACGGTTATTGGCTGCATGCATGGTTGCCACGGCTACCTCTATCAGGTTATCTAGTTCCAAGGCCTCTACGCGTGCCGTGTTAAACACCTGACTCTTATCTGAAATTGCAATATTCTTAGCACGCTCGGCAATGGCATTGATTTTGGCCACGCCGTCTTCTAATAAATCTGGGAACCTAAACACGCCGCAATGCGTTTGCATGGCGCTGCGCATGGCTGCGCCAATATCAGCTACAGTTTCACCATTGGCTTGCTGGTTTAAACGATTCACACGCGCCATGGTTTTATCAGCCGCATCACTTGGCAATGGCTTATGTGCCTGATTTAAGGCAATCTGTTTCACCATTTTGTCGCCAGCAGCCTTACCAAACACAACTAAATCCAGCAATGAGTTGGAACCTAGACGATTAGCGCCATGCACAGAAACACAGGCGCACTCACCCACAGCATACAAGCCATTCACTACCTTCTCGCCACCTACTACCGGCTCCACAACTTGCCCATCCAGATTGGTAGGAATACCACCCATCATGTAGTGCGCAGTTGGCACAATCGGAATCGGGTCAACCACTGGGTCTACATTGGCAAAAGTTTTGGCAATCTCGCGGATACCAGGCAAACGTTTACTAATCAACTCCTCGCCTAGATGGTCGAGTTTCAAATACACGGCATCCTTGTTTTTACCTACGCCGCGGCCCGCTTTAATTTCCGTGGCAATCGAGCGTGAAATCACATCGCGGCTGGCCAAGTCTTTGGCATTGGGCGCATAGCGCTCCATAAAACGCTCGCCTTCTGAGTTCACCAGATAACCGCCCTCACCACGCACACCTTCTGTAATTAGCACGCCAGCGTGCAGTACACCGGTAGGGTGAAATTGCCAGAACTCCATATCTTGCAACGGCAAACCGGCACGTACCGCCATACCAAGACCATCACCGGTATTAATAAAAGCATTGGTACTGGCTTGGAAGATGCGTCCTGCGCCACCAGTGGCTAACAGGGTTGTTTTTGCCTGTATCACATGAATATCGCCAGTTTCAATTTCTAAGGCAATTACACCCAACACATCGCCATCAGCATCGCGAATCAAATCCAGCGCAAACCACTCAACATAAAACTGCGTATTTGCACGAATATTGCGTTGATACAGAGTATGCAGCATGGCATGACCAGTTCTATCTGCTACCGCACAGGTACGTGAAATAGGTTTTTCACCAAAATTTTGTGTCATGCCGCCAAACGGGCGCTGAAAGATCTTGCCATTTTCCAAACGGTCAAACGGCATACCAAAATGCTCAAGTTCAATAATCGCTTTTGCAGCGTTTTTACACATAAACTCAATCGCATCCTGATCACCCAAATAATCAGAACCTTTAATCGTGTCGTACATATGCCAAAGCCAGTTATCGCCGGACACATTACCCAGCGCTGCAGCCACACCCCCTTGTGCCGCCACGGTATGTGAGCGGGTAGGAAAAACCTTAGACAGCACAGCAACCTTAACCCCGGCCTCGGCCAGCTGTAGCGAGGCACGTAAGCCTGCTCCGCCGCCACCAACAATCACTGCATCAAACTGATGATTTTGTATATTCATATGAGACTTAAATCTTCCATAAAATAATGCTTACCCAGCACAGGTAACCAATCAACAATATATCCACCGTCACTTGCAGCACTGCGCGCAATCTTAGGTTAAATACATAATCTTTAAACACATCGCGCACCCCCAGCCATGCATGGGTCAATAAGCTGACAAAGAATACTAGGGTCAACAAACGCCACCACCAGGGGGACATAAAATCTAGCCATGACGCGTAATCGTGTGGTTGCTTAATTGCCAATACCAACAGCAGTAGCAGCAGATAAATCACCATCGCCACGGCTGAAATGCGCTGCGTTAGCCATAAACGCATGCCTGGGTATTTTTTTGTGAGTAGTTCTATCAACATAACGGTGGCTATTACCAAATATAATATGCAAAGCTAAGCATGGAGCAGGCGCCTAAGCCCAGTACGATGCGGCTGGAAAACTGGGCTTTATTGAGCGTGGTCATCCAATGCACGTCTTGCCCTAGATGCCTTAATCCAGCATAAAAGTGATGAAAAAACGGCCAGGAAAGTGCAATCAACATCAGCTTGAATGCCCAGTGCTGGAACATATCGCCCAGCGCGCTCAAGCTTGCCTCGCTATTTAATGAAGCCTGCAGCGACCAGATCAGTGCCGGCGTAAATAAAAACAGCACCATGCCGCTCATACGGTGCAAAATCGACACCACAGCATTGATAGGCAGGCGAATCGTAAATAAATTAAGATTCTTGGGCCGATTACGAATTGG
Source organism: Methylotenera mobilis JLW8 (assembly GCF_000023705.1). Classification (NCBI taxonomy): domain Bacteria; kingdom Pseudomonadati; phylum Pseudomonadota; class Betaproteobacteria; order Nitrosomonadales; family Methylophilaceae; genus Methylotenera; species Methylotenera mobilis. Next base: position 807,663 of record NC_012968.1, on the reverse strand, counting down.
AGTTTTTTTAGCCACTTATGCTGCCTCAGCCACTGCTTTTGATACACGTGCCAACAGGCGAGGATCAAATGGTTTAGGAATGATGTAATCTTTGCCAAAGGCTAATGACTCTAGGTTATATGCAGCCAATACCTCAGCAGGCACTGGTTCGCGCGCAAGCTCACTCAATGCATGTGCTGCGGCAATTTTCATCGCCTCGGTGATTTGCTTGGCTTTAGCATCTAAAGCGCCCCTGAACAAATAAGGGAAACACAGCGCATTATTGACCTGATTAGGAAAATCACTACGCCCTGTTGCCATCAATATATCACCACGGATGGCATGCGCTACGCTAGGTAACACTTCCGGATCCGGATTAGCCAAGGCAAAAATAATCGGGTTAGGCGCCATATCATTGATTAAATTAGCATCCAGCGCGTTTTTGGCCGAAACACCAATAAATACATCAGCACCTTGCATGGCATCTGCCAGCGTTTTGACTGCGCTCGGAGCTACCGCCAGCTCTCGGTTATTGTCATGCAAATCTGGTCGATCGGCATCCAGAACACCTGTTCTATCCACCATCGTCACGTGCTGAGCACCCATGCTTTTTAGCAACTTGGCACAAGAGCAGCCGGCAGCACCTGCCCCTAGAAATACGATTTTAGCCGCTGCCATGGTTTTACCCTGCAACGTTAACGCATTAAGCAGAGCCGCAGCCACAATCACCGCTGTACCGTGCTGGTCATCATGGAACACCGGAATATCCAAACGTTTTTTCAGCTCATTTTCTATGTAAAAACAGTGTGGCGCTGCAATATCCTCTAAATTGATGCCGCCGAAGGTTGGGGAAATATTCACCACGGTTTCAATAAATTCATCAGGTGTTTTTGCATTCACTTCAATATCAAACACATCAATATCAGCAAAACGCTTAAACAATACGGCCTTGCCCTCCATTACAGGCTTACTCGCCAAAGCACCCATGTTGCCTAAACCCAATACCGCAGTACCGTCAGTAATGACTGCCACCAAATTACCTTTATTGGTATATCGATATGCATTAGCTGCATCTGCATGAATTTCACGTACTGGTTCGGCAACACCCGGTGTATAAGCAAGCGAGAGGTCATCTTGAGTGGTACAAGATTTAGACGATTCCACACTCAACTTCCCTGGTTTGGGAAACTGGTGGTAATCCAGCGCGCGTTTTTTTAAGTCGTTCATTTTTTTAGCCTTAATTTACAACTCAACGTTGTCAAAAAATTCCTCGAAACCTGCAGGGATAGATAAGCCAGTGCAGACAGCACAAGCAGCGAGCCTGACAACACCAACGCTGATTTTAAAAAGTACTTGCTCAAGATCATCCGCCTATTCCTGGTCGCCAATTACTCAAGTTTAGCTACTACTCAAGCTCACTCATATAGTGATGATCATCAGTCAAACATAGCCCCAAGCGCCATTCCATAGGCTTATCACCATAGGTAAAAGAAACGCGCTCTATACTCAACAAAGGGTAACCTTCCTTCAACCCTAAGGATTTTGCCACCTCTTGATTGGCAGCAACTGCTTTAAGGCGCTCTTCCGCACGTATCATGCGCACACCAAACTGTGACTCATACATGCTATACATAGAACCATTGCACTCTTCCACCTTGTTGCTATTGAGCCCTTTAAACGAAACAGCCGGCACAATCAGGTGGTCGTAAATCAATGGACGACCAGAGAAAGTGAGCAAGCGCTTTACCTCTACGGTGGCCGCACCCGCCTTAATCTCTAATATCTTGGCAATATATGCATCTGCTTTTGATTTCACACATGAAATCAACTCGTTTTGCAGCAGCTCTTTTTTGCCGTCAATCGCAGTCAACCTTAAGAACCTAAGCTTGGTAACCTCTTCACTGTGCGTAGCAACAAAAGTACCCTTACCTTGCCTGCGAATCAGAATATTCTCGGCAGACAGACTATCAATCGCCTTACGTACCGTGCCCTGACTTACCTTGTAACGTGCAGCCAACTCTATTTCACTAGGAATCACATCTCCAGGCTTCCATTCCCCACCAATCAAACCCTGGGTGATTAACACCTTAATCTGATCATATAAAGGTCTATAGCTAGGTGAACTCAATTGCTTATCCATAATTTTTCAGCCCATGCATTTTAGTTAACAGCAACATGCTTAATTTCCATGGTTGAATTTATAACATGCAAAATAAAAATAGTCCAGTGTTTTATATCTTATATAAGACATAAGATAAATGTTGACATTTATTAAATTTCATCTATATAATCAATTTAACATTTTTACAAAGTCACGATTATGGAACATCACATCCGTCCAAGACGCTCTGTGCTATACGTACCGGGCTGCAATCAACACTATCTTGATCGCGCACGTACATTAGCCGCCGACTCTGTCATCCTAGATCTGGGCGACCCTATCCTTATCGACGCCAAAGAACAATCCAGAGCCAACGTAGTTGCTGCAATTAAACAAGGCGGTTACGGCTCTAGAGAAGTGGTAGTACGGGTAAACAACCTTGATTCGATCTGGGGGCATGATGACATTAAAGCAGTGGCGAACATCGGCGCCGATGCAATTTTGTTTCCTAATATTGAGTCACGCGAAGATGTATTAAAAGCACAGCAGTTGCTCGATGAGGCCGGCGGTAAAGATGTGCCCATGATGGTGATGATAGAAAGCCCGATTGCGGTACTGAATGCAAAAGAGATTGCCGCGGCATCTGACCGCGTCATCTGTATCGTCATGGCAACATCAGACCTTATCTCGCAGTTGCATGCCCATGTGACGCATGAACGCGTGGCGATTTTAACGTCATTATCTTTAGTGATTTTAGCCGCACGCGCCTACGGCAAGGCAGTGATTGACGGCATTACCAGCGACTTTAAAAACATGCATTCATTTGAATACGCATGCCGAATCGGCCGCGACATGGGCATGGATGGCAAATCACTGGTGCACCCGGCACAAATTGCCTATTGTAATGACGCATACACACCAAAAGCGACTGAAGTCGCTAACGCCAGACTCATCATCACCGCACTTAAAGAAGCGAATGAGGCTGGCCGTGGCACTGTGGTAGTTAACGACAAGTTAGTAGAACATCACCACATCAAGGCCGCACAACGCCTCATTAAGCTGCATGAAGCAATCACCGAACTAGAAGAAGAGTACATATAAATGGCGGCCACAATTCAATCAAACAAAACATCATCAGGGCGGTTTTTTGAACACTTCACCCTTAATGAAGTAATACATCACGCCACCCCGCGCACTATTACCGCGGGCGATGTCGCACTGTATATCGCACTCACAGGCAGCCGCAACCCGCTACATTGCAGCGAACCTTTTGCACAAAAGCTTGGTTACCAGGCTGCACCCGTAGATGATTTACTCACATTCCATATTGCTTTTGGTAAAACCGTTCCCGATATTTCCGTGAACGCGGTAGCCAACTTAGGTTATGCCGATGTGCGCTTTTTACAACCGGTATATGTGGGCGACACCCTGAGCACATCCAGCCAAGTAATCGGGCTCAAACAAAATTCCAATGGCAAAAATGGCGTGGTGTATGTGCGCTCTACCGCAGTTAACCAACACCAACAGCCGGTACTAAGCTGGGTGCGCTGGGTCATGGTACATAAACATGACAGCAACGCCCCGGCACCTGCAACCACAGTTCCTGAGCTGCCATCATTTGTTGCGCCGGAGCAATTAAACATACCTGCACATTTAACTACAAACCGCTTTGACCAACAGGCAACCAGCGGCCAGTTTTACTGGGAAGATTACCAAGCAGGCGAGCGCATCAACCATGCCGCCGGCATGACTATCAACGAAAGCGACCACTCGCTGGCAACACGCTTATATCAGAATAACGCGCGCCTGCATTTTGATGCACACCTGATGCAAAGCTCCACCTTTGGCAAACGCTTGGTGTATGGCGGCATCGTAATTTCCGCATGCCGGGCATTGAGCTATGAAGGTTTGGAAAATGCTATCTGCATTGCGGCAATTAACGCTGGTACGCACGCCAATCCGAGCTTTGCTGGCGACACGATTTACAACTTCACCGAAGTGCTGGAGCGCTGGGAACTGCCTAACCGAAACGACCTGGGCGCGCTAAGACTACGCATGGTTGGCATTAAAAACATGAATCCTGCCGAGTTAGCAGAAACCAAGCAATTTAATAGCTACCACCCCAATGTAGTACTCGATCTTGATTACACCGTACTCATGCCTCGCAAAGGAAACAAATAATGGCTGTGACTTTACAAAAAAAACACCCGAATGAAGCGCTATTTGGCGGAGAAAAACCATTCCCACTGATTCCAGCCTGCGAGCATTTTGCTGGCAGTGAAAAGCTAATTTTAAAAGCACTATCACTGCAAGATAGTATAGGTGCAGTTTTTGACATCACTTGCGACTGTGAGGACGGCGCAGCCGCTGGCCAAGAACGCGAACATGCAGAGATGATAGTACGCGTATTAAATTCAGAAGCCAATAAACACAAAATGGCTGGTGCGCGCATCCATGACTACACCCATCCCGCATGGAAACTAGATATCGACATTCTAGTGGCCGGCGCCGGCAAGGTACTGACTTACATCACTATTCCTAAATGCACCAGTATCGATCAGGCACGTGAAATGATTGAATACGTGCAAGCTGTGGCTAAAGAGAACCATATCAATCGCGTGATTCCTATTCATATCTTGATTGAAACGCACGGCGCACTGAAACAAGTGCATGAGATTGCAGCGCTACCTTGGCTACAGGTGCTGGACTTTGGCTTGATGGACTTTGTCAGCGCGCACCATGGCGCGATTCCAGCCAGCGCAATGCGTAGCCCAGGCCAATTCGAGCACCGCTTATTAGCGCGTGCAAAATCAGAAGTAGTTGCAGCAGCACTTGCCAATGGCGTGGTGCCTGCGCACAACGTTACGCTGGATCTAAAAAATGTAGAAACAACATTGAGCGACGCCAGTCACGCACGCAATGAGTTTGGTTTTATGCGTATGTGGAGCATTTACCCAACCCAGATTCAGGCCATTGTGGATGCAATGAAACCTAATTTTGATGAAGTGATTGATGCAGCCAATATTCTGCTTGCCGCACAGCAAGCTGAGTGGGGGCCAATTCAATACGCGGGCGAGCTACATGACCGCGCAACTTACAGATACTTCTGGGAAGTGCTGCAAAAAGCAAGATTAACTAAAGTGGAAATTCCAACCGCTGCAGTTGAAGCCTTTTTTAAATAAATTATTTTAAATAACTAAAACCCTACAGATTTGCAAGATAACCATCAGCTTTAATGCTGACGGCTTGGGTTTGACCACCTCACGCCAGCGCCTAATACAGCGTGATTAAATGAACTGAAGGAAATCAGCAACATGAATAAACAAGCAACTGCAGGTACCCGTTTTAGAGCCGCATTAAGTGCAGAATCACCTTTGCAAATCATCGGTGCTATCAACGCTTACCACGCCCTACTCGCCACACAAACTGGTTACAAGGCTTTATATTTATCTGGTGGCGGGGTTGCTGCAGGCTCACTAGGTATCCCAGATTTAGGTATATCTACACTAGAAGACGTGCTGATTGACGTACGCAGAATCACCGATGTGACAGAAACGCCGTTATTGGTGGATATCGACACCGGCTTTGGCGGTGCATTCAATATCGCACGCAGCATCAAAAGTATTATTAAAGCTGGCGCAGGCGCCGTGCATATTGAAGACCAGGTACAAGCCAAACGCTGTGGCCACCGTCCTAACAAAGCCATCGTCAGCCAAGCGGAAATGGTAGACCGCATTAAAGCCGCAGTGGATGCAAAAACTGACCCGGATTTTGTGATTATGGCGCGCACCGATGCGCTGGCCGTAGAAGGCCTGCAATCTGCGATTGACCGTGCATGCGCCTGTGTAGAAGCTGGTGCGGATATGATTTTCCCAGAAGCGATTACTGAACTAAGCATGTATCAGCAATTTGCCGATGCAGTCAAAGTACCCGTACTCGCTAACATTACCGAATTTGGCAGCACCCCACTATTTACCGTAGATGAGTTACGCAGCGCGCATGTCAGCATGGTGCTATACCCGCTTTCAGCATTTAGAGCGATGAACCAAGCTGCGCTCAATGTATATCAAGCAGTACGCAAAGACGGCACGCAAGCCAACGTAGTAAACACCATGCAAACGCGCGCAGCGCTGTATGAGCACTTAAACTATCACGCTTACGAGCAAAAGTTAGACGCATTATTTAAGGGAGAAAAGTAGCATGACACAAACCACAACTACTCAAGAACCTAAAAAGAAAAAAGGCGTAGCACTGGCTGGCATTTCCGCCGGCACCACAGCCATCTGTACCGTTGGCCATACCGGTAATGACTTACATTACCGCGGCTATGACATTATCGAGCTGGCAAAATCCGCGACATTTGAAGAAGTCGCCCATCTGCTGATTCATGGCGCACTGCCAAATAAAGCAGAATTAGCGGCCTATCACCAAAAGCTCAAGAAGCTACGCGGTCTACCCGATGGCTTAAAAAAAGTATTAGAGCAAATACCAGCCAACGCCCACCCAATGGATGTGATGCGCACCGGCTGCTCTATGCTAGGCACTCTGGAACCTGAAGCTGGCGACCGTAATACTGAAGGCGCAAAAGATTTGGGCGATAGACTGATTGCCTGCTTTGGCTCTATTTTGATTTACTGGTACCACTTTAGCCACAACCAGAAACGTATTGAAGTAGAAACCGACGAAGACTCGATTGCTGCACACTTCTTGCATTTGCTGCACGGCACAAAGCCCTCGGACCTACACATCAGTGCAATGAACACCTCATTGGTGCTATATGCAGAGCATGAGTTTAACGCTTCTACATTTACAGCACGCGTGGTGGCTGGCACTTTATCCGATATGTACTCATGTATCACCGGCGCAATTGGCGCGCTACGCGGCCCTAAGCACGGTGGCGCTAACGAAGCAGCCATGGAGATTATTGAGCGCTATAAAACTGCAGATGAAGCAGAAGCTGACATCATGCAACGCATGGCGCGTAAAGAAATCATCATTGGTTTTGGCCATCCGGTATACACCATTGCCGACCCAAGAAATGAGTCTATCAAAGCGGTAAGCCGCAAGTTATGCGAAGATAACGGCAACATGACGCTGTTTGATGTTTCTGCACGCATTGAAGAAACCATGTGGCGTGAGAAAAAAATGTTCCCTAACTTGGATTGGTACAGCGCATCCAGCTATCACATGATGGGCATCCCTACCGGTATGTTCACGCCAATATTTGTGATATCGCGCACCACAGGCTGGGTAGCACATGTGATTGAGCAACGCATTGATAACAAAATTATCCGTCCCAACGCGGAATATACAGGCCCGGAAAACCGGCCATATGTACCGCTGGAGCAACGTTAACCCTTAACTCCGTCACTCTCGCGGAGGCGGAATCCATTTAGTTTTACTCTCCGTTTAAAATGGGTTCCACTTTTTATACTTCAGACTTGCTAGGTTAAGCAATTATTTAAGTTAAACAACTAATTAAATTAAGTAGCTGATTAAGTTAAATAGCCAAGTCGAAATACTAAAAGCCCATGCGGGTCTACGTGAATAACGCACTGAATTAATTTATTTTTATACTTTAAAGGTCCTTAATATGTCGTCGCATATCTCTAACGTTCGTCCCGCACCAGACCAAGTCATTGTTGATATTGCCAATTACGTGGCAGATTTTGAAATCAATAGCGATGAAGCCTATGACACCGCACGCAATTGCCTGATGGACACATTAGGCTGCGGTTTTGAAGCATTGGATTACCCAGCTTGCACCAAGCTGCTAGGCCCTGTGATTGCAGGCACCATCGTACCTAATGGCGCAAAAGTACCAGGCACCAGCTTTCAGCTTGATCCTATCCTCGCTGCGTTCAACATTGGTGCCATGATTCGTTGGTTAGACTTTAACGACACATGGCTGGCGGCAGAATGGGGTCATCCTTCTGACAACTTGGGTGGTATTTTAGCGGTGGCAGATTATATGTCGCGCAAAAACATTACCGAAGGCAAAGCGCCGCTCACGGTAAAAGACGTACTTACCGCCATGATTAAAGCACATGAGATTCAAGGTGTGCTGGCATTGGAAAACAGCTTTAACCGCGTGGGTTTGGACCATGTGATTTTAGTAAAAATCGCGTCTACCGCAGTAGTGACCAAGCTACTAGGCGGCAATAAAGAAGACATTATCAACGCTGTATCTAATGCGTTTGTGGATGGCCAAAGCTTGCGTACTTACCGCCACTCACCCAATACCGGCTCACGTAAATCATGGGCAGCGGGCGATGCCACCTCACGTGCAGTACGTTTAGCTTGGATGACCATGCAAGGCGAAATGGGCTACCCATCTGCGCTCACTGCAAAAACATGGGGCTTCTACGACGTATTATTTAAGGGCAATGCGTTCAAATTCCAACGCGACTACGGCTCATACGTGATGGAACAAGTATTATTCAAAATCTCGTTCCCAGCTGAGTTCCACGCACAGACTGCTGTGGAGTGTGCCTTCCAATTGAATGCACAAGTTGGCAGCAAGCTACAAACACTGGAACAAATCAACAATATCGACAAAATCGTGATTACCACGCACGAGTCTGCAATTCGTATCATCGACAAGACCGGCCCATTAGACAACCCGGCTGACCGTGATCATTGCATCCAGTATATGGCAGCAGTGGGTTTATTAAAAGGCAGCTTGACCGCGCAAGATTATGAAGACGCAGCGGCAGCAGACCCACGTATCGATGCGATTCGTGCCAAAATGACTTGCGTAGAAAAAGCTGAATACACCAAGGATTACCACGACCCGGAAAAACGCTCGATTGCTAACGCGATTCAAGTGTTCTTTAAAGACGGCAGCAAGTCAGACAATATCGCTGTGGAATATCCAATCGGCCACCGCCGCCGCCGTGGTGAAGGCATCCCGGAGTTAGTGAAAAAATTCAAAGTAAACTTGGCACGCAGGTTTGATGCGAAAAAACAGGCAGAAATCTTAGAGTTATGCCTAGCGCAGAAAACGCTAGAAGCCATGCCGGTGAATGCCTTTGTAGATATGCTCTGGCAGGGTTAATCTGTATATAAATAGATAGGCGGGCAAAGTCTCTATTTTGCCCGCCCTAGCCTAGATTTTTCTGGTCATCGACTTATATAATCTTTGTAACTTCAATCTTATATTTGCCAATCAATTGGTGCCTCACCGCGCTTTTGCAAATATTCGTTAATACGCGAAAACTGGTGATTCCCAAAAAAACCTCGATGTGCTGACAACGGCGATGGATGCACGGATTTCAGCACCAGATGTTTTTTCGGGTCTATCACCTCCCCTTTTTTCTGCGCGTAACTGCCCCACAGCACAAACACCAAGCCTTCCCGACGTAAGTTCAAAGCAGCAATCGCCGCGTCAGTAAAAGTTTCCCAGCCGCGTTTCTGATGCGAACCAGCATTGCCCATTTCTACCGTCAAAGTGGCATTTAATAACAGCACACCTTGGTTTGCCCAAGCCGTTAAATCGCCCTTGCCGCGCACTTTAATGCCTAGGTCACTTTCAATTTCCTTGAAGATATTGAGCAATGAAGGTGGTAACGCAATGCCGTCCGGCACAGAAAAGCTCAAACCGTGTGCCTGGCCTGCACCGTGATACGGGTCTTGCCCGATGATCACCACGCGCACCTTGTCAAACGGCGTATGGTTAAATGCATTAAAAATCAGTGGACTAGGCGGGAATATCGTTTTCCCAGCAGCTTTTTCCTGCAGCAAAAAAGCGCGCAGTGATTGCATATAAGGCTTATCAAGCTCTCCGCCTATCACAGCTTGCCATGAAGGATGAAGTTGACCAGGTTTTTCTTGATACATGAGTTAGGCTTGAGGGTGAATGGAGACTAGCCCATTATAGAACGAATCCTGTATGCACTCGGCACTGTTGTAGGTTTCCATCAACTTATAGATTCTCTCAAAAAATTAAATTTTTGTTCAGACACAAAAGTGGTACGGAAAAATCCATCACTACTTTTCATTTTATTATTGTCTAGTTGGCTCCTAAAGTGGATTTTTAACTCCTATCAGTTTCACCAAGTTCTAAATTCAAAGGTGTTGGTTTACAATCAATCAGCGAAGAAGTAATGCTCTGTCTCTATATTAATCATCTAACTATAGAGACACTGAAACCATAAAAACAAGAAAGGCAGTCAATTCTAGCCATGTATAACAATCATCCATTTATTAATATAGATACCCATGGGACTCTATAATTACTGTTGGGCACCTTAATGCGGGTCTACTACTTGTCATCCGCTCCATTCGCCTTGAGCAACCTTTCTCTTAAGCGCCTGAAGATCTCTCGGTTCAGTGATCTAAATGACCCATTCGAGTTATTGGCCGCCAACTTGGAAAATCTGGAGCATCGAATGGCATTCGCTGCAATGAAGACCCAACTGAACGAGACAAAGGGATTAATCTGCTTCAGTCGAACTTGGAGCAACCCGCTGTTGTGGGGGCATTATGCGGAAAAGCACACTGGGATTGCCTTGGGTTTCGATGTTCCTGATCAACTCCTGTCGCAAGTCCTATATACCTCGCAGCGAGTTCGTATTGATGTTGATTCGAAAACGAAACGTCCAAAGCTTGACGAGGCGTTGGTTAATCGCTTACTTAGAACGAAATTCGTAGACTGGAAGTATGAAGACGAGTATCGACTATTTGTCCAACTGGATCCCGCAACGAAAGAATCTGGGCTCTTCTTCCAAGACTTTTCTGAAGACTTACGGCTCGCGGAGGTGGTTCTAGGCCCCAAATGTGAACTTCCGATAGATCGCGTTCGCTCGCTCCTTCAAAACGATCTTCCCCATGTCAAAGTCTTGAAGGCGCGCATGGCATTTCGCACGTTTCGTGTGACCGAAGACCGGTCATTTCGTCGTGGTGCGAGCGGTGCCCAACCCATCAATCCATCGGCGCAGCGCGATGAAGCCGCGCAACGCCGGTGATTTCCAACGTTAGTATGAGCAGAGTTTTTTCATGTATTACTGGTGCTTGTTTAACAGCTATTGCCACAGAAGCAAGTAGCAGAATTATCTACAAGTTATAAGTGATTGATTTAATTTATCAGCTATCAAGATTTCAAGAACGTCCACAACCATCAACACCAGCGCCTAGCACCCTACACACTAATCAATTGATATAAAAATAAAAACTTTTTGTCCCTATCTACTACTAAGGTAAAATAGCACTTTTATAAAACGCTCAATATTCTTTTTGTTATGTCACTTACCACATTAAACGCACTCTCTCCTCTTGATGGCCGCTACCAATCTAAACTTGATGCTTTACGCCCTTACTTTAGCGAATACGCGCTGATTAAACACCGCGCATGGGTAGAAATCGAGTGGTTGAAGGCATTAGCTGGCGCGCCAGAATTGGCAGAAATCGCCCCATTTAGCGCAGAAACCATCCATGAGCTAGATGCTGCGATTACCAACTTCAGTGAAGCAGATGCGTCACAAGTGAAAGCGATTGAAGCGCGTACTAACCATGACGTAAAAGCCCTGGAATACTGGCTGAAAGAAAAATTTGATAGCAACTCTGAAGTAAAAAAAGCCAGTGAGTTTATTCACTTTGCCTGTACTTCTGAAGACATCAACAACTTATCTCACGGTTTGATGCTCAAGTCTGCGCGTGACAGCGTGATGCTGCCATTCTTAAACAATCTGATTGCGCGCTTAACTGAATTGGCTGAGCAATTGGCTGACCAACCGATGCTATCACGCACTCACGGCCAAACTGCATCACCTACCACCATGGGCAAAGAGTTAGCCAACGTGGTATACCGCTTGCAACGCCAACAAAAACAATTAGTTAGCAATGAAATTCTTGGCAAAATCAACGGTGCAGTTGGTAACTTTAATGCACACTTATCTGCATACCCAACATTTGACTGGGAAAGCTTTGCAAAACGTTTTGTTACTTCACTGGGCTTAACTTACAACCCAATGACCATACAAATCGAACCACACGATTACATGGCTGAGCTATACGACACTTTAGCGCGTATCAATACCATCTTAATTGATATTAACCGCGATATCTGGGGTTATATCTCTGTTGGTTACTTCAAACAAAAAGTTAAAGCAGGCGAAATCGGCTCATCTACCATGCCGCACAAAGTAAACCCGATTGACTTTGAAAACAGTGAAGGTAACTTAGGCCTAGCCAATGCGGTGTTGCGTCACTTGGCAGAAAAGCTACCAATTTCACGCTGGCAGCGCGATTTAACCGACTCTACCGTATTGCGTAATATGGGCGTAGCATTTGGCTATACGCTACTAGGTTATGATTCTTGCTTGCGTGGTTTGAATAAGCTTGAAATTAATCCTGTACGTTTAGAAGAAGACTTAAACAATAGCTGGGAAGTATTAGCCGAGCCGATTCAAACCGTGATGCGCCGCTATGGCATTGAGAACCCGTATGAGCAGCTAAAAGAGCTGACACGTGGCAAAGGTGGTATTAACCAAGCCTCATTGCACGCATTTATCAGTGATTTGGCTATCCCTGCAGATGCAAAACAAGCCTTGCTGGCACTAACCCCTGCAAACTACACAGGTAAAGCGGCGGAGCTTGTCAAAACCATTAAGTGAGTTTAAATGTATGTAACTATCCTTGATAAAAAGGCTTCCGAATTTGACTAGAAGCCTGATCATCTGCCTAGTCTTGTTGTGTTGGGGGGTGCTCGCGTATGCAGATAACGCGAGCTACAGCCACCAATACCAAGTGGAAATCGAAGCCCCTAGCCCACTCAAGACCCTGTTAGAAAATCATCTGGATATCATCAAGTGGCGCACCAACCCACGCATGTCCCCCAGCGAGTGGAAACGCCTATCCGCCGAAGCACCTAAGCAAATCAAAGAACTACTCGCCACGGAAGGCTACTTTTCGCCCGAAGTAAGCGTGCAATCTACGCAAAACCAACTTGAAAATCTGACCACGCTGTCGGTTAACCCCGGCACACCAACCGTGGTTAACAGTGTCAACATCACTTTTAGTGGTGACATTACGCAACCGCACCGCGACTTACCAAGCATTGAGCAATTACGTGAAGAGTGGCCGCTACCTGTCGGCACACAGTTTCAACAAGCGGCTTGGACCGCAGCAAAGCGCAGCCTAGTCACCAAGCTACTGGTCAACCGCTACCCTAATGCCGTAATCACAGATACCAAAGCCAGCATCGATATACAGCAACACACAGCATCATTAGAACTCACTGTGGATAGCGGGAACACGGTGCATTTCGGTGAGTTGGAAATTGAGGGCCTGGAGCGCTATCCGGAAAGCATTATCCATAACCTAAATCCGATTAAACCAAATGAAGTGTATAGCCAATCAAAGCTACTCACTTTTCAAACGCGTTTACAAGAAAGTGGCTACTTCCGCACGGTGGAAGTCACCGCCGATAGCAAGGCCGCACTTACCGACCAGCAGCAAGCACCCATTAAAATTAAAGTAAATGAAAACCAATCCATTAAAGTCAGTACTGGTGCAGGCTTTAGTACCAATACGGGCGCACGTACACAACTGACTGTAGAACATCTGAATGTTTTTGACCGTAACTGGCGCCTAACCTCCACCCTAAGGTTAGAACAGAAACTGCAATCCATCTCCGGCACAATACGCTTACCTACCACAGCGAGCGGCTATCGTGACAGCGCCAATATCGCAGCAACTAGAACCGAGATTGAGGGGCAAACCACTACGCTCACGCAAGCCGGTGTAAAGCGCGCATGGGGCTCACTCAAACGCGAACAATACGTTGGTGCCAACCTGTTAGCAGAGCATGTTAATCTGGATAGTGCCGACTCCTCAGACACTTACGCGGCCACACTAGGATATGGCATCACGCTCAGGCGCACCGACAACAACCTCAACCCTACCCGCGGCTATTTGTTTAATGCCCAGTTTAACGGCGCACCTTTGGCATCACTGTCCAATGGTACTTTTTTGCAAAGCTATTTAAAAACACAGGCTTATTACCCAATCACTAAAAGCACGCAGTTAATCGCCCGCGCAGAGCTAGGCATGGTGAGTGGGAAAAACAGTGCACCCGCTACCTTTCTGTTCCGTGCCGGTGGCGACCAATCAGTACGCGGTTATGGCTACCAGAGCCTAGGCGTAACAGAAGGCGATGCCATTGTCGGCGCACGCTACCTCACCACGGGCAGCATTGAGATAATACAATGGCTAACCCCAGAATGGGGCGCCGCCATCTTTACCGATTTTGGTAACGCAGCCAATAGCATTAAAGAGCTAAAGCCAGTGTACGGTTACGGTCTAGGCGCAAGGTGGAAAAGCCCGGTAGGCCCGATTGGTGCGGACATTGCCTATGGCCAGGCAACCGACGACTATCGCCTGCATTTTAATATCGGGGTGATATTCTAATGACACGTCATTACCTGCATATTTTGTTGTTGAGCATCAGCCTGCTGCTGTTTTCACCCGCACACAGCGAGATGCCGATTAGCGTCAGCTCAAGCTTAGATAGCTTTAGCCATGATTTAGACAACATCCATCTGAAACTGGAAAAACTGAGCGCACGCTGGCAGCTTTCTCCTTTTGGCGATGGCAAGCTTGTGGTAGAGCAGCTCAAAGCCAAACGCCTCACCATTACCATAAAAAACAACGAGAGCGATTCTGAATCGTCACCATTGCCTAAGCGTATTAACCTGCCACTACCCATCTCGGTTCTACAGTCCGAGATAAGTGAAGTCGTGATTGTCACACAAGATGAGCGCCAGACTTTTCACAACGTAAAATTAGGCTTCGAAGGTAACGCCAACAACCTCAAACTCAACCTAACACACGCCAACACGCCGTGGGGCAATGCTACCGCACACATCAATATGAGCGCAGCTAAACCTTTTGCGCTTAAAGGTGATGTCTCAATTAAAAACACCGAGTCAGCTTACCCGTATGACTTAAGCGCACAGTTAAGTGGTGATCTTAATACGCTCAATATCGATAGCAGTGCTTGGTTAGCACAACAAAATGGCAAAATCAGCCTGTTAAAATCCGCCAATGAGCAAGCTGCAGCGCAGTTGCTGCTGCATGGCCAAGTTGAGTTAAAGCAT
This sequence comes from Methylotenera mobilis JLW8, assembly GCF_000023705.1. NCBI lineage: Bacteria > Pseudomonadati > Pseudomonadota > Betaproteobacteria > Nitrosomonadales > Methylophilaceae > Methylotenera > Methylotenera mobilis. The sequence continues at coordinate 792,486 of NC_012968.1, read as the reverse complement.
GATTACGTAGTCCATGTGCGCAGCCAGGTTTTAGCGCTGCATCCTGAACGCCTCGGTAACTACCCACAAGCCAAACTTAACCTAGATATAACACTAGACGGCGCACTCAAACCAACGCCCAGTGCCACGCTCAACATCACCAGCCATGACAGCTCCTGGCAGACACAAACAATGTCCGCCGCTGTTAACGCACAACTCACCACCAGCGCAATAGAGCAACTTAGCTTTGAGCTAAGCGTTGCTACCAATAAAATCAGAGGCACAGGTAACATCAGCGCACAAAATACACATTTGAGTTGGCAGGCAGATCTACCCAACTTGGCAGCGCTGGAACCATCAGTCGCAGGCAAAATAAGCGCGAGTGGCACAATTGACGGTGCACTGGAGAAGCCCTCTTTGAACATCAAGCTACTGGGTGAACAGCTACAGTTGGCAGACAGCTTATCTATCAACCAGTTAACCGGTGATGCAAGCATGATAACTGGTGATAATGGCACAATGTCTGCAAAACTGGCAGTAAACAGCCTCCAATATGGCAAAAATGCACCGCTTAATGGCAATATCACATTAAATGGCACTCAAGCCGACCACATCATCACCGTTAGTGCAGAAAGCCCAGACGCCAAATTACAAAGCACATTTAAAGGCGGGCTTACCCTCAGCGCCTCAGCGCTAGACACACCCCTAAAAAAACAGTGGCAAGGCATGCTACAGCAACTAGCCTATGCAGGCGCAACTCCACTCAAGTTAAAGGCACCAGCAACGCTGCATGCTGATATAGACGGTATCGCGCTTACGCAAGCAGACTTGGCATTGAATCACGGTAACATCCATATTGATCAGCTAGCACTAGCCAAAGGCAAATTAACCAGTAAAGGCAAGCTCACACAACTCAGTCTGAGCGACCTACCACCAGAGCTGTTGCCGTTACCCAGCACACTACAAGGCAGCCCCAACTTCTCAGGAGAGTGGAACATAGCAACGCAAGACACCATCAACGCCCACCTCAGCCTTTGGCGCGAAAGTGGCGACTTCACCTTAAACAAACCGGATGGCAGCACGCTGCCGCTGGGGCTATCAACAGCAAAACTGGCGCTTGATGTGGTGAACAACACGCTGCATATTGAGACGGATATCGATGGCAAAAACTTGGGTACACTCAGCGCAAAAATTACCAGCCAACTCACAAAAACAGAAGCAGGCTTCAGCATACTCAACAACGCACCACTGCAACTCACGGCTAACGCCAAGCTCAGCACACTGGTATGGCTACCCATGCCCACAAGTTTCATGGATGCAGACCTTGACGGAAAAATCGCAGTCACCGTATCTGCCGACGGCACACTGGCACAGCCTAACCTGAACGGCACAGCAAATGGCAGCAATATCAACTTTAACCTGCCATCCGAGGGCATACAGCTTAGCAACGGTACATTTAACGCGCATTTTGAAAATAATCAACTGCAAATCGAACAGGCCGTATGGCAAGGTGGATCAGGCAAATTAAGTGCTAACGGCTGGTTAAAGTTTGAACTAGGCCACCCCAAGGCAGACCTCAACTGGAGCGCTGATCAATTTAGCATCCTCTCCAGAACTGACCGCCTGCTGGTGATTAGCGGAACTGGCAAAACCATACTCGCCGATAATCTGCTGAGCATTTTAGGCGACTTTAAGGTGGAGAAAGGCTTGGTAGAAATGGCTCAAGAAGACACGCCTACACTCAGTGATGACGTCATTATCTTAGGAGAGGCTTCCACCAAAAAAGAGCCCTTATTACAAGTATTGCTAAACGGCCTTCATGTTGGGCTAGGTGATGACTTTGTTCTACGCGGACGTGGCCTGGATGCAAAATTGACAGGGTCGTTAACACTCACCGGTCGCACCGAGTACATGCCGCACACTGAAGGCAGTATTGCTGTCTCCAAAGGCACCTTCATGGCTTATGGTCAGATACTCAACATAGAACGCGGCATATTAAACTTTAATGGCGTGATGGATAATCCTGGCCTCAATATCCGCGCCATGCGCGATAGCAAACCAGTCAATGCCGGTGTTGAAGTTACCGGCAGCGCACTGATCCCAGAGATTAAGTTAGTCTCAGACCCTAACGTACCGGATACAGACAAACTCGCATGGTTGGTGCTAGGCCACGGCACAGAGCAAGCTGGTAAAAGTGACTTTGCAATCCTGTCACTGGCCGCGGGCGCCTTATTCTCACAAGGGCAGTCGGTGCCGCTGCAAAGCCAAATAGCACGCGCTGCTGGTCTAGACGAGTTCAGCTTCGCTGGCGGCGATGCAGAAAATGCCTCGGTCACCCTAGGCAAACGGCTAAGCTCGCAGCTTTACCTAAGCTACGCAAAAAGCGTTAGTGGCTTGCAAGACATTGCAAGACTCACATTTAACATCACACCGCGCTGGGCACTACGCGCCGAAGCCGGCAATGAAAGTGCTGTCGATGTGTTATATACTTTCAGCTTCAAATAACCAGACTAATCTCATGAGCGAAATCCTCGTCCTATACTATTCTCAAGGTGGCGCCGTACGCGAGATGGCGCAGCTAATTGCACGCGGCGTGCAAAGCGTGGATGGCATCACTGCGCGCATTCGCACGGTACCTAAGGTATCAGCAAACTGCGAAGCAACCGAATCAGACATTCCAAGTACGGGTGATCCATACGCAGAACTGCAAGATTTAGAAGAGTGCATAGGCGTAGCATTAGGTAGCCCTACCCGCTTTGGCAATATGGCAGCGCCGATGAAGTATTTTTTAGATGGCACTACTAGCTTGTGGTTAAAAGGCGCACTCTCGAACAAAGCGGCTGCCGTATTTACCTCTACCGGGTCTATGCATGGCGGTAATGAGACCACACTGCTCACTATGATGCTGCCACTCATGCACCATGGCATGATCATGGTGGGTTTACCATATTCAGAACCTGCCCTATCCGCTACTACCACTGGCGGCACGCCTTATGGTGCCAGCCATATTGGCGGCACCATGGATGACAAACCAATCAGTGATGATGAGAAAAAATTATGTATCGCCTTGGGTAAACGCTTAGCTGAAACCGCGCTCAAACTCGCGAGAAAGCTGTAAACCATGAGTCAACTGCATTTAGAAGCGAGGCAGTTTTTACGCAGTACTCGCACCGCAATCTTATCCACACATTCGGTAAAGTTTGCAGGCTTTCCATTTGGCTCGGTTGCACCCTTTGTGTTAGACCATCAATGCCAACCTATCATCTTGATTAGCACCATTGCCGAACACACCAAAAACATTGCAGCCAACCCTAAAGTATCATTGCTGGTATTTGCCGGTGCTGAAGATTTACAAGCCAATGCCAGACTGACCTTGCTAGGTAACGCACATATCATTGATAAAAATGAAGATACTGATTTGCGCGCACGCTATTTGCGTTATCTGCCGCAAGCCAGCAGCTACTTTGATATGCATGACTTTGCGTTTTCCCGCATACAGATTGAAACCTGCCGCTATATCGCGGGGTTTGGCAAAATGGGATGGCTATCAGGCAATGACCTCATGACCGAGATGCCTGTAGATAACGTATTAGCGGCACAAGAAGCGCATATTCTCGACCACATGAACACTGACCATGCCGATAGCCTTATCGCCTATTGCCGGCACGTACACGGTGTAGAGGCCACGCAAGCCAGCATGCTGGGCATTGATTGTGATGGGTTTGATGTGGCCGCGACAGTTAATAATCAAAGCATGACATTACGCTTTGTGTTTGCTACGCCTATCCATGACGCACAATCCGCACGAGCTGCCTTAGTCAGCTTATCAAAAGCTAGCAATGCGTAATTACTTATAAAACAAACAATAAAACCCCTAAAGCAAAACTAACGTGAACAAACCTAACATGATACAAAAGCTACAACTGGGCGCATCTATTAGCCTAATCGCGCTGATTTTCTTAACGCTGGCATGGGAGACGGTGCTCGCCCCATTAAAACCGGGCGGCTCGTTGCTGATATTCAAAGTATTACCGCTATTGCTGCCGCTATTTGGTATTCTACGCGGCAAGCGCTACACCTACCAATGGTCATGTATGTTCATCCTGTTTTACTTTACCGAAGGCGTAGTACGCGCATGGGCCGATGTTGGTCTTTCTGCCAAACTGGCATTGGCAGAAGTGATACTGACCATTCTATTTTTCACGTGCACCATTTTTTACGCAAGATTGACACGCCAAACGCCGCAAAACCAGGTAAAAAACCCATAAACACGTATAAGTTTTTAGCGCCAAACATAACGTCTTCTACTATAATTTAGGCATGAAAACACGATTAGTAAGCTAAGCATGAAAATTCTGCTCTCAAACGATGATGGTTATTCCGCACCAGGTTTAAATATACTGGCCGAACATATTGCAAAAATTGCAGATATTACCGTGGTGGCGCCTGAAAGAAATCGCAGCGGCGCCAGTAATTCACTCACGCTTGATCGTCCGCTGAGCGTAAAAAAAGCTGCTAACGGTTTCTTTTACGTGAACGGCACCCCTACCGATTGCGTGCATATTGCCCTGACAGGTTTGATGGATACCATGCCAGACATGGTCATCAGCGGCATTAATGATGGTGCCAATATGGGGGACGACACCATCTACTCAGGTACAGTAGCAGCGGCGATGGAAGGTTATCTGCTGGGCATTCCGTCTATCGCGGTTTCTATGTCGCAGCATAACTCTACTAATTTTGAAACAGCAGCCAAAGTTGCTGTCGAGCTAATTCAGCATTATCAGAAAAACGGCTTCAGCACCCCTACCTTACTTAATGTCAACGTACCCGATATTCCTTACGAGGCTTTGCAGGGCCGTACAGTAACGCGCCTAGGCAAGCGCCACAAAGCAGAGCCAGTTGTACAGCTAAAAACACCGCGCAACGAGACGGTATATTGGGTTGGCGCAGCAGGACAACCTAATGATGGCGGCCCAGGCACCGATTTCTACGCCGTTGCTAATCAGCAAGTTTCAATTTCCCCCATTCAAGTTGATTTAACCTGCCACGCACAGCTGAATGACATCAAACAATGGTTATCTAGCTAATAGTACTGGAAATAAAATCGTGGCATTGATCAAATCACAAGCTGGTATCGGCATGACATCGCAACGTACGCGCGATCGCATGCTTAATCGCCTGCGTGAGCAAGGCATTAAAGATGAAGTCGTGCTAGCTGCTATTGGCAGCACAGCGCGCCATATTTTCGTAGACGAAGCGCTCTCCATTCGTGCTTATGAAGACGTGTCTTTACCGATAGGATTTGGGCAAACCATTTCACAGCCTTATATCGTTGCCCGTATGTCTGAGTTGCTGCGTAATGGCCAACCTTTGGAAAAAGTGCTAGAAATTGGTACTGGTTGCGGTTACCAAACTGCCGTACTATCTAAGCTGGCTAAAGAGGTTTACTCTGTAGAGCGTATTCGTCCTTTGCTATTAAAAGCGCGAGATCACTTACGCAAGCTCAAATGCATCAACGTTAAGCTAGACCACGCCGACGGCAATATGGGTTTAGCGCAGGTCGCCCCTTTTGACGCGATTATCGTTACCGCTGCCGCAAGCCATATTCCGCAAGATTTATTAGCACAGCTCGCAGTTGGCGGTCGTTTAGTGATACCGGTCGGTACCGATGAGCAGATCCTGTATCTTGTAGAGCGCGTATCGACAAATGACTACCGTCAAACACAGTTAGAACCTGTAAAATTCGTTCCCTTACTTGGCGGCACCACTTCACAATGAATGCGTCACGCTGTTTAATCATCTTATTGATTTCATTGCTGAACTTTGCATGCAGCACCACCCAGGCACCGGTGATTGATCGTGTACCGCATGCCAAATCCAATAAGCCGCAAACCAAAATCACCACGCACAAAGCCGGTACAGACTGGCGCCCTGCAAGCTACGTGGTCAAAAAGGGCGACACCCTTTATAGCATAGGCCTTGAATATGGTTACGACTATAAAGAAATTGCCCAAGCTAACAACATCAGCGCACCTTACCTGATTAAAATTGGGCAAACCCTCAAATTCGCTTCACTAAATGAAGCACCAGCCGCAGCAGAGCCGCGTACACCAGCCAGCCCAGCACCAGATAATGGCCAAGATAGCAACAATGGCGTAACCACTTTTGCGCTTGGCAACGATGGTGCTCCAGAGGCAAGCACTAGCACTCAGGCACCGCCAGTTGCAGTCGCCATCAACGAGCCTAAAGCGCTGCGAGAACCTTACAGCGATGCTGCTTACAAGCAACCGCTGCCAACTGCAAAAACAATCACCAGCACTCCAGCGGCTACGGCTAGTGCTGCTAAAAAACCAACTGCAGAAAAAGCCCCAGAAAAAACACCGGAAAAGCCTGCTACAGAAACCAAACCTGAGGTTAAACCCACAGAGCCAGCTACCGAGGCCAAGCCAAAGGCTGAGCCTAGCGGCACTCTAGCTTGGGCATGGCCGGCTAAAGGCAAAGTGATTGCCAACTTTAATGATGCCGGTAATAAAGGCATTGATATCGCAGGCAAAATGGGGCAGCCCATCCAGGCAGCGGCTGCCGGTAAAGTCATTTACAGCGGCTCTGATTTGCGCGGCTACGGTAAACTGGTCATCGTCAAACATAGTGCCACTTATTTATCTGTGTATGCCAACAACAGCCTGATTTTGGTAAAAGAAGGCCAGCAAGTCACTAGCGGCCAGAAAATTGCTGAAATGGGAGATACCGACAGCAATACAGTAAAACTGCATTTTGAAATCAGGCAACAAGGTAAATCTGTAGACCCAATGAAGTTTCTCAGCGCAGATTAAATAAACGCCTAAGGAGCAAATGATGGCAAAGCAAGACCCGAACAAATACCTGAAAAATAAAGACATTAAGCCGGAAAGTAAAACCAGCGTGTTGGCAGCAACCATACGCATGGGCCTGATGCTGGTAGGTATCATTGGCCTTGCCTTAGAGTTGTTTCGTGAAGATGGCTGGCTCTCAACCCTGATGAGCAAACTATTTGAATCCACCACCAGCATGCTGATGATTCCAGTCATCATTCTGGCGCTATGGCTGCTAAATAAATGGATAAGCTCACCGAACAAATCAGAAGTGAAAAAAAGTGGTGATTTGCCCATGTACGTGATGATGGTAATTGGCGTATTTTATCTGTTCAAGCTCTATACAACCGGCTCGTTCTAGTCTGATAACCTAACTTAGCAACTGAGCCTAAGTAACTTAACGCAGCTAAGCAACATCAACCGAGCACAAATAAAAAAGCGGCCTAGGCCGCTTTTTTATTTGTTACTGACAAGATACTAGCAATTAGTTAGCTGCTTGCGCTTGTTGTTTATAGTACTCACGCACCGGTGTCATATCAAAATCACGTGCCCATTTGATGATTTCATCTAGCGCTGGTGCACCAATTTCACCCACTTGCGCATGAATCCCAGCTTGCTCACGAATCACCAAAATACCTGGAATTTGCGATACTTCAAAGTACTCACCGATTTCAGGATCAGCTTCTGTATTGACCATACCAAACACGATATCTGGGTTTTTCTCGGCCGCAGCTTCAAAAGTAGGCATAAACGCAACACATGGATCACACCATTGCGCCCAAAAATCAACAATCACAAACGGATTGTTTTCTATCGTTTCTTTAAAATTAGCTTTGGTAAGTGCAATAACTGCCATAATTTTGCCTTTAATTGAGTAAGGTAATACCTAAAAATAGCAGTTTATCAGAAGCCATATCTTTCGTTAAGTTTTACATCAGCAATGCGCTACTCACGCACACCCGGCACTGGCTGACCCCAGGTCGCACCAAAAAACAGCTCAGACAAAGGTTTTCTGCTACGCGGCGCGGTTTCTCTTGCAAGAATCTCGCCTTCTAATGTGGCAATATCCGCTTGGTAACCAACAGACATCATTGCCATCAAGGTGTACTGCTCTGGGATATTGAACGTAGCGCGCGCTTTGTCCGGGTCAAAGCCGCCCATCTGGTGTGCCATCAAGCCCATGCTTGAGGCCTGCAAGCATAGGTTTTCTGCGGCAGCACCGGTATCGTACTGCGCCCAACGATTAGCTTTTTGATTATGGCTAAACAAGGTATCCGCACATATCAGCAACAGCAATGGCGCATCTTTCACCCAAGTCTGATTACCCGGCACCAAGCAATCAAAAGCTTGCTGCCAGCTAGCTGCATCGGTATTTTTATCCCAAACCACAAAACGCCAAGGCTGATCACCAAAGCAGGATGGCGCCCATCTGGCTGCCTCTAACAACGCAATCACCTGCTCTTGTGTCACGCCTTTAGTCGCGTCATAGGCACGCCCACTCCATCGGTTTGCCAGTGTGTTATCAATGGTTACTTGTGTAATCGCCGGGTTATGCATATTTAATTTATTCCTCAAGAAATGGGTAGTCGGTGTAGCCCTTTTCAGCGCCACCGTAAAATGATGATGAATCCGCTTCATTTAATGGCGCATCTAGTTTAAAACGCGCGACTAAATCCGGATTTGCGATAAATGGTACACCATATGCCACTACATCTGCATGACCATTTGCAATCACTGCATTACCGCGCGCCTTATCGTAAGCCAAGTTCGCCATATATGGGCCCTTAAATAGCTTACGTAACGCATCAAAATCAAAAGGGTCAGATAAACCACCACCGTGAATACCGCCCTCTACCACGTGCAAATAGGCTAAATTAAATTGATTGAGCGCATCCACCACATAATTGAACAGCGCTTGCGGGTTGCTATCCTGCATATCGTTAAATGGGTTGACCGGTGATAGTCGCACACCAACTTTATCTCCGCCTGCAACCTCCACTACCGCCTTAGTCACCTCTAACAAGAGGCGCGCACGGTTTTCAAAACTACCACCATACTGATCGGTGCGTTTGTTAGTACCATCGCGCAAGAACTGGTCTAATAAATAACCGTTAGCCGCATGTATCTCTACGCCATCAAAGCCAGCAGCCAGTGCCGCTTTGGTGGCATGTACATAATCCGCAACCAAGCCAGGCAGTTCGCCCACAGCTAATGCGCGTGGCTCTACATAATCGACCAGGCCTTGATAAGTAAACGCCTGCCCAGCCGGCTTAATAGCCGATGGCGCAACTGGCAGCGCACCTTCTGGCAGCAAACTAGGGTGAGAAATACGGCCAACATGCCAAATCTGAATCACAATCTTGCCGCCTTTAGCATGCACAGCATCGGTAATTTTTTTCCAGCCCGCTACTTGCGCATCAGTATAAATGCCTGGCAAGGCTGGGTAGCCATGTGCCATCGCCGAAATTGGCGTGGCCTCGGTCACAATCAGCCCAGCACTAGCGCGTTGCTCATAGTAAGTCACGTTCAAAGGCTGTGGCACGCCCCCTGCCCCTGCTCGGTTACGAGTAAGCGGCGCCATCACAATACGGTTGCTCAATTGTATACTGCCTAGTTTTACTGGGCTAAATAGATCTAATGCCATGGTTCACTCCTAACAAATGTTTAATGTTTCAATTATTTTTTTGGCTTATCGGCAGCAGGTTTTACTGCTTCAATCAACAAGATAATCTCAATATCATCACCGACTGGACTATTGGGTTTTAACGCCCAGCCAAAACCGTAATCAGAGGCTTTCAGTGAAGTTTTTGCCTCAAATCCGCTGCGCTCGCCGCCCCAAGGGTCGTTACCAAAACCTAACACCTTAAACGGCAAAGAAATTTCCTTAGTTACGCCATGCATAGTGAACTTGCCTGTCATCACACCTTCTGTCGCGCTCTTAGCCTCAATTTTGGTGCTGACGAAACTCATTTCAGCAAACTTGGCCGTATCTAGATAATCTTTTTCCTTAATGTGCGCATCACGTTTGGCTAAGCCACTATTCACACTGAGCACATTGATTTTGGCATCTACCGACGAGTTGGCTAAATTATCGGCATCAATCTGGATATTGCCACTAATCTCATTAAAAGTACCGGACGCTTTTGCCACCACATGGCGTACACTCCAGTTAGCAAAACTATGTGCCGCGTCAATTTTATAAGTAACCGGTGCCGCAACCGCTGCATTCATGCCAGAAAATAGCGCGCCTAGTAATAATGCAGTCGTTTTTAAATGTACGTATTTCATATGCCATCCCTTTTTTGAACTTAGTTTGTTATTACAATACTTACACTAACTACTTTATATTGATACTGAATACCACTTAAGCCCAGACCTGATTTCAGCCTAAAGATTCACATTAACGCTACCTTAATGTTGTGCACTTTTAAGAATATTCAAGTTAATTGAATAATTAACAGCATGTTATTACTAATATCTTTATACTAATAGCTAATAATTTTGCATGTTTTATTCAAATAATCTGACTAAGATTGACTACCAATTATGTCTACGAAGCTATCATTAGAGTCACTTGAAGTATTAGATGCTATCGCACGCAAAGGTAGCTTTGCTGCCGCTGCGGAGTCCCTCTTCCGCGTCCCCTCTGCAATCACCTACACAGTCAGAAAACTGGAAGAAGACTTAAACGTTCAGCTCTTTAACCGTAGCGGACACCGGGCAGAGCTGACCTTAGCCGGTGCAGAGCTACTCAAGGAGGGTCGCAACCTACTCAATGCCGCAAACGAGTTAGAATCAAGGGTTAAACGTGTGGCGAAAGGCGTAGAAACCGAGCTGACCATTGCAGTGAATGATTTATTTGATATCACCCGCATTTACCCGATACTAGATAAGTTTTATAACCAGAATTTCGGCACCAGAATCAAGCTAACTCAAGAGGTATTTGGTGGCGGCTGGGATGCGCTAATTAGCGGCCGAGCGGATATCACTTTAGGTTGCCCCGGCGATACACCACCAGTCAGCGGTTTTACGACAAAACCAATCGGGCTAGTGGAGTTTAGTTATGCAGTAGCCCCACACCACCCATTAGCTAAGATTGCAGACCCATTACAGGACGAGGACATTATTCGTCACCGCGCTATTTCTTCTGCAGATAGCTCGCGCAACCTGCCGCCGAGAACTGCGGGCATTTTATCTGGGCAAGACGTTCTGACCTTGCCAAACATGCACTTCAAACTACAAGCACAACTTGCAGGGTTAGGTGCAGGCTACATGCCCACTAAGATTGCAGAGCATTACGCCAGCAAAGGCCAGCTCATTATCAAGCAAGTGGCAAAACCAAAACATGAGGTAATGGGCCTCCTCGCCTGGCGCAATGATGGCGGCAAGGCGCAACAATGGTTTATTAAACAATTCCAATTACTGGACATAAATGATATTTTATTATCACCAGCACAATGAAAGACATTAGGATGTCACAAGAGCAACTACCTAGAAATTTCGCACGTATCAACAGCTTTGCCATCAAAGCCATGCAATGGCTGAACGGATTCGCCCATATCATTATTGGCTTGGCGCTCGCCACCTCAGTCATTATGTTTACCTGGCTGTTTTTTAAAGACGTATACGCCGCGGCCAATGCGCATAACCTAGTACATGGCTTTTTACATGCGCTTGGTACACTGATGCTGCTATGGTCGATTTCTGCCCTTATCTCAGCAGAAATACGCTACCTGCAAGGCAGTAAACTTCAGGTAGAAACCTTTGTTGAAGTTGTGCTCGTACTGTTCTTGCGTAAACTCATCGTGATGCCTGTGCAGGATGCCTCGCCAACCACAGAAGAAATCGCAATATGGGTAGGTGGTGCTTTTGTTTTAGGTTTGGTTTATGTGCTGGTGCGCTGGGCTCAAAAACAGCAAGACTAAACGCCTGCAACTGCCTAACACACTCAATGACTAACCCTTACGTGACCAACCCCACATGACCACCCAAAGCACAGACACAACCGAGCAAGACCAAGCCTTTATGAACATTGCATTAACATTGGCTAAACAAGCAGCATTGGCCGGTGAAGTGCCGGTTGGAGCGATTGTAGTCAAAGACGGAGTGATTATCGGGCGTGGCAGCAATGCGCCTATCACACTGCACGACCCAAGCGCGCATGCCGAGATTCAAGCCATGCGTGATGCGGCACAACACTTGGGCAATTACCGCCTAGTTGACTGCACGCTGTATGTTACATTGGAGCCCTGTGCCATGTGTGCCGGCGCCATACAACACGCACGCATCGCCAAGCTAGTCTACGGTGCCAGCGACCAGAAAACCGGCGCCTGCGGCAGTGTAGTCAACTTGATGGCTGAACAAAAACTCAACCACCATACCACGGTTGCCAGTGGCCTACTGGCCGATGAATGCGGCATGATGTTATCTAGCTTCTTTTCTGAGCGGCGCAAACAAGCCAAACTACGGCGCCAATAAAAAACCCGCCGAAGCGGGTTTTTTTAAATCTAAACCTATGTGATTATGCAATCACAATTAGTCGTTAGTCGTCACTACCCATCAAGCCCATTAACAACTGTAGCAAGCTGGTAAACAGGTTATAAATGCTCAAGTACAGGCTTAATGTCGCCATCACGTAGTTGGTTTCACCACCGTTAACGATACGGCTAACGTCGTATAGGATAAAACCAGAAAACAGAATCACGCCAATTGCAGACATAGCAAGTGCCATTGCTGGGATTTGTAAGAAGATATTCGCCAATGAAGCAACGATCATCAACACAATACCTACCATTAAAAATTTGCCCATAAAGCTAAAGTCTTTTTTAGTGGTAGTAGCAACACCAGCCAATGTCATTAAGATAATGCCAGTACCACCAGCAGCCAAACCTACAATTTGAGCGCCGTTACTTAAATGCAACGCGTGTTGCAGGATAGGACCAAGTAACATGCCCAACAGGAAGGTTACGCCTAATAAAAGCACCACACCCAAGCTGCTGTTACGGTTAGCTGCAATCGCAGTGAACAAACCGTACATAACTGCCATTGCGCCAATCGCGAATATGAATGGATGCTGTTGAGCGATAGAGAAATTAATATTCATCCCAATAAATGCGCCAATCACGGTTGGGATCATGGTCAGACCCAACAACGCGTAAGTATTACGCAGAACTCGATTGGTAGCTAACTCGGTCGATTCTGAACGACCTAATACTGGAGTGTTATCTAACATTGTTTATTTCCTTATAATTAAAAATACACCTGAGGCTAAGATACCGATTTACGCATTAAGTTTCAAGGATTTTGTTAAGCGAACAACTCGCCTTCTACAATACCCACCTGCGCTACTTGGTGTAGTGCGCGCACAAAGTCTGCGCTTTCATGCAATGCATCCATCGTTAATGGGTGCTTATGCCCATGCATACGCGCTAAGCGGCTCAGGCTTTGTGCAGAAATCGTCCAGTTAAGGTTAGCTAACAGCTCATCAGCCATTGCAGGCTGATTGCATAGTAGTACCATATCACACCCTGCATTTAGCGCAGCTAAGGCACGGGCAGTGACATCACCGCCTGCGGTGGCAGCCTCCATGCTTAAATCATCACTAAAAATGACACCGTTAAAGCCCAAGCGTTCACGCAGTATTTTCTGTAACCAGCGTGGAGAAAAGCCAGCCGGTTTACTATCTACTTTAGGGTAAATCACATGTGCAGGCATGATCGCCTGGATGCCATCATCAATCAGCATGCGGAACGGCTGCATGTCGTGCTGCGCAATTTGATCAAACTCGCGCTCATCTACCGGCATACTCACGTGAGAGTCAGCTACAACAAAACCGTGCCCAGGGAAATGCTTGCCTACTGCTGACATCCCACCTTTTTTCAGGCCTTGCATCAGTGCAAAAGCCAAGTCGCTAATCGCCTGTGGGTTCAAATGAAACGCACGGTCGCCAATCACTAGGCTGTCGCCATAATCCATATCCAACACGGGAGTGAAGCTAAAATCCACACCATGCGCACGAAGCTCTGCAGCTAAAATCCAGCCAGCTTCTACTGCAAGCTCTTTCGCCTTTTTAGGATTTTTATCCCAGATTTTGCCAAACTCACGCATCGGTGGAATTTTAGTAAAACCTTCTCTAAAACGCTGCACACGGCCGCCTTCATGATCCACGGCGATTAACAATGGCGGCTGACGCACAGCGTGGATACTCGCAGTCAGCGCTTTAAGCTGCGCATTATTTTCATAATTACGCTTAAATAGAATCACGCCACCCACCAGTGGGTGTTTTAAACGCCTAATGTCGTCATCGGTTAACTCTGTGCCGACCACATCTAACATCACTGGACCTAAACTCATGCCATCTCTTTCTTAATCGGGTTTTCTAACATCTAAAGCGTCACGTAGATAGTCTCCGCCTAGATTAATCGCTAAAATCAAACTCATCAAGCAGCCACCTACAATCAACACGTAGTGTGGTGCTATCAACATATAACGTACAGCATCTCGCAACATCGCGCCCCAAGATGCATCCGGTGCCTGTATGCCCAGCCCTAAGAACGACAAGCTAGCCTCGGCAATCATCACACTGGCTAAACTATACGTAGCTTCGACCACCAAAATTGAGGCTAATAACGGCAAGATATGGCGAAACAGCAAGCGCGGCACCCCTGCCCCCAATGACTCAGCCGCTTGCACATGCTGGCGATGGCGCAAACTCATGGTTTGCCCACGGGTTAGCCGCGCATAACTCACCCAGCCAGTTAAACACAGCGCCAAGATTAAATTGCCCAAGCCTGGCCCCAACACCGCTGCAAAAGCTATCGCCAATAAAATACCGGGGAACGCTAAAAAGACATCGGTAATCTGCATCAAAATTGCATCTAGCCTACCGCCATAAAAGCCAGCAAGCAAGCCGACAAATACGCCTATTGCCATGGTCACGACGGTGACGACCAGCGCCACCCACAGCGACACTTCAACTCCGCTTAATACCCGCGCAAAAATATCGCGGCCTAAATCATCGGCACCGAACCAATGCTGCGTGGTCGGCGCTTGCAAAATCACATTAAGATCAATCGCATTGGCATCAAATTGCAGCAAGTTGTTTGCCAGCACTGCAAGCAGCCAAAGCGCTAGAATAGAATAAGATAGAAATTTCATCGCGTTAACTTCTAAGCTTACTACGCATGGCGCACTCTAGGATCGGCCAGACTATATAAAATGTCGGTAAACAGGTTCACCAGCACATAACTTAAAGCAACTATTAGCACACAAGCTTGTGTTACGGGGTAATCACGCTTTTCTATACTCTCCACCAATAAGCGGCCAATGCCATCCCAACTAAAGATAGTTTCAGTAATCACAGTACCCGCCAGCAGGCTGCCCATCTGCAAACCGACAATGGTAATAATCGGTAATAAAGCCGCGCGTAAGGCATGACGCAAAATCACGGTTTGCTCACTTAGCCCTTTGGCGCGCGCGGTGCGGATATAATCATCGTTCAACACCTCAAGCAAACTGGTACGTGTCATCCGTGTCAAAATCGCACTTAAGCCAAACCCCAAGGTTACGGCAGGCAATATAATGGACGCTTCTGAATCCATACCACTCACCGGCAGCCAGCCTAGCCAGACTGCAAAAATCAGCATCAGCACTGGCCCCAGCCAAAAGGCAGGCATCGCAGATAAGCGCACAGAAACGATAGTGACCACAAAGTCTTGCCAGTGCCCCGCTTTGAGGGCCGCAAACACACCCAGCGGCACGCCTATCACTACACCGATCAGTAAAGACAGCAGTGCTAACTTCAAGGTGGCAGGATAGCGCGCTTTGATTAGCTCAGTAATCGGCGTTTGCGTATGTATGGACTGCCCAAAATCGCCTTGCATCAGCTTTACCACATAGTGGCCAAACTGCTGAATCAGGGGCTGATTCAGCCCTAAGTCTGCACGCAAGGCTGCGCGATCCGCCACGTTGGCAGACTCACCTAACATGACATCGACGGGATCTCCCGGCACTAGGTGAATCAACAAGAAGGTGAGTACTAATACGCCAAAAATGACCGTCAACAGACTGGTTAAACGTTGGATGACACCCATCATGACTTCTCGTAACCCCAGTAAGAATGGGGCATGCGTGGTAGAGGCACTAATGGTTTTGGGCCTGCGGGGGTTGATTTACGCAACATGTGGATTAATCAGTAATCAGCACAGTAGTGCCAACCTCAACCAAATCGAACAGCGCAACGATATCTACGTTGCGCATACGGATGCAGCCGTGCGAATCTGGCGTGCCTAGCGCCACGCTATCTGGCGTACCGTGGATATAAATATAGCGCTGCATGGTGTCTACATTGCCCAAACGATTTTTGCCCACTTCACGGCCGGATAGCCACAAAATACGCGTCAGTATCCAGTCACGGTCAGGAAACTCTGCCATCAACGCAGGCGTACAGATTTCACCGGTTGGTCTGCGCCCTACAAACACGGTATTAATGGGCTGTTGACCACCAATCTTGGCGCGAATCACATGGGCGCCAATTGGCGTGCAACCGCTATTTTTCTCGCAGCCTATGCCATTTGCCGCACTAGAGATGGTGTAGCTGGCTTTTACCGCGCCTGACGCATCCAATAGCGTCAAACGCTGCTGCGAAATAGAAATATTAATCTGCATAGGTGCTTATTGTAGCCAAATCATCCCAATTACCATCTGGTTTTGGCGCGTAGTTGCTAATTTTTTTATTCAACACTGCAAACTGCCCCTCATACCATAACGGAATATACGGCAGCTGCTCATGTATCCGTTGTGTAGCGCCCTGCCAATCTTCTTTTTCTAGCAGGCTGTCTAATTGCTGATCAGAAAATCTGCCACGATTAAATCCATTAGGTGGGACGCTATCACTGCCAAATACCTTGCTGTAAATCTCAGGCGTTTTAATGCCCACCCAAGTAAGGCCAAATAACTGAAAGTTACCATGCTGCACATCTTCAAAAAACGTACCCCAATCCAGGCTGCGAATCTCCAGCTCTATGCCCGCGGGGCGCATCTGTGCCTGTAGGATGGTTGCAATGCGCACCCGTTGCGCATCGGTAGAAGTCTTGTATACCAGCTTGAGCGGCAAGCTAACTCCCGACTCACGTAGCAGCTGTTGCGCTAAGGTTGGATTGTAATCATAGGCGGCTAAGTCAGCATTGCCGGCATAATGCTCAGGCGGCAAAATGGCACCCGCAATACGGGTATGGTTGACCATCACTTTCTCGATCAATGCGGGGCGGTCAATGGCATGGGCAATGGCTTGCCGCACTTTAATATTGCGTAACACGGGGTCTTGCGTGTTTAAGCCCAGGTACGAGTAATTAGCGCCTACGCTGGTTTTGACCGTGACATCAGGCTTGCTTTGCAAGTACTTGACCAATTCCGCTGGTAGCTCACCTTGCAACAAATCGGTTTCACCACGCAACAACTTCAACACGCGTACGGTTGGGTCTTTCACTTCACTTAATGTAATTAGCTGCCCATCTGCCGTTCTACGTAACATCAATTTGTTACTTTTCTCAACAAACGCCAGCGGGCCATTGCCTACCGGAAACCGTGCAAAATCATGCTGTTGCTCCAACAATGGTTTGGGCATAATGCCAATGATCAACTTGGCAGCAAAGTATGGGTCAGGTTGCTTAAGGTAAAAAGTTAAATGGTCTTCATCATGCACTACGATATTTTGAATATTGGCATACTCGGCACTGAGTGGAGAATTAGCTAGCTGCGTGATGGCATCATACGTTGCCTTTACATCGGCAGCATTCAGCGGCAGCTGATTATGAAACGGCGCTCGCGGAGATTTTAGCGTGATGAGATACTCCGTAGCACTCAACATCTGCCAGGTTGCCAGCTTGGGATTGGGCTTATAGTGCTGGTCAAAATCCACCAACGGCTGATAAATCAAACGCAACACACGCTCAGAGGCGGCGTCGGTAGCCACCCGTGGATCTAAACTCAATGGTGCTTGCGACAGTGCAAATCGAATAGGCTGCTGGGCATTTTCATGCTTACTTTCTACCCCGCAAGCACTAAGCTGCAAAAAGCAAATTAGCAATAAAACATTCAAAAATCTCATGCGCATCAGTTTACTTGATTTATAAAAATTAGGATTCAAGCAGATGCAAAAACGCAGTATTTCTATGTATCTACCGAACAAATAGTTCATTTTTAACAGCCTCAATCACCGCTCATTTGATTTGCATCAAATGCCATTGCCTCAAGCTGCGACAAAATGCCACGTGTAAAACTAGCACTAAATTATTTAATGGCACTTTATAGCACTTTGGGGGAGAACTAAATGCAAGTCTCGCATTCGCAATCAAACACGTACAACGATTCAGTTGTACGGCAATTTTCTATCATGGCCGTGGTTTGGGGCGTGGTCGGCATGTTGGTAGGCGTGATTATCGCCGCACAACTCGTTTGGCCTGAACTTAACCTGGGCTTACCTTGGACCAGCTTTGGACGTTTACGCCCATTGCACACCAATGCAGTTATTTTTGCATTTGGCGGCTGTACTTTATTTGCCACCTCATACTATGTTGTGCAAAGAACCTGCCACACCACACTATTTTTACCATCATTGGCAAAATTTACATTCTGGGGCTGGCAAGCGGTAATCGTAGCGGCGGCAATTTCATTACCTTTAGGTTTCACCCAAGGTAAAGAATACGCAGAGCTAGAGTGGCCAATTGACTTACTGATCGCCGTGGTTTGGGTTTCTTACGCGATTGTATTCTTTGGCACTATCGGCACACGTAAAGTAAAGCACATTTATGTTGCCAACTGGTTCTTTGGCGCATTTATTCTGACAGTTGCTTTATTGCACATCGTTAACAGCGCGGCGATGCCTGCTAGCTGGATGAAATCATACTCAGCATACGCTGGCGTACAAGATGCAATGGTGCAATGGTGGTATGGCCATAACGCGGTTGGTTTCTTCTTAACCGCTGGTTTCTTGGGCATTATGTACTACTTTATTCCTAAGCAAGCTGACCGTCCTGTGTACTCATATAGCTTGTCTATCGTGCACTTCTGGGCATTGATTTTTACTTACATGTGGGCAGGTCCTCACCACCTACATTACACCGCGCTACCTGACTGGACACAGTCATTAGGCATGGCATTCTCATTGATTTTATTAGCTCCAAGCTGGGGCGGTATGATTAACGGCATGATGACTTTATCTGGCGCATGGCACAAATTACGCACAGACCCAATCTTGCGCTTCCTGATCGTTTCATTGTCTTTCTACGGTATGAGTACGTTTGAAGGCCCAATGATGGCGATTAAAACCGTTAACTCACTTTCACACTACACAGACTGGACTGTTGGTCACGTGCACTCAGGTGCTTTAGGCTGGGTTGGTCTGGTTTCTATGGGTGCGCTCTACTACATGGTGCCGCGTCTGTTTGGTCAAAAACAAATGCACAGCATCAAGGCGATTGAATTGCACTTCTGGCTGGCAACTGTAGGCATTGTGCTTTACATCGCAGCGCTTTGGATTTCTGGCGTGATGGAAGGCTTAATGTGGCGTGCGATTAACACTGATGGCACATTGACTTACACCTTTGTGGAATCAGTAAAAGCTAAACACCCTTACTACATTATCCGTATGTTAGGCGGCCTACTATACCTCAGCGGCATGACCATCATGTTGTGGAACGTTATTAAAACAGCAACCAATGGCAAAGCTGCTACGGCGACCATTCCTGCCGTTGCTGCTCACGCTTAAGGAAACAATCATGTCAAATCAAGATACAAATACTGGCTTCAGCCACGAAAAAATTGAGACCAACAACTTTCTGATGATCGTACTGATCTTGGTCGTGGTTGCTTTTGGTGGCTTAGTGGAAATTGTACCGTTGTTCTTTCAAAAATCTACGACAGAACCTATCAAGGGTTTAGAGCCATACTCAGCAGTGCAACTGGCCGGCCGAGACATTTATATTCGTGAAGGCTGCTACAACTGCCACTCACAAATGATTCGTCCGTTCCGTGCAGAGACATTGCGTTATGGCCACTACTCTGTTGCTGGTGAGTTTGTTTATGACCACCCATTTCAATGGGGTAGTAAACGTACTGGCCCAGATTTACACCGTGTAGGTGGTAAATATAGCGATGAATGGCAACGCATTCACTTGATCAACCCGCGCGATTTAGTGCCGGAATCTATCATGCCGGCCTACCCTTGGCTTGAAACCAACAAAGTGGACGCAAACTCGCTAGCGCCTAATATGCGTGCATTACGCGCAGTGGGTGTGCCATATACAGATGCGCAAATTTCAAGCGCAGCTGATGAGGCAAAAGGCGTTTCAGAGTTAGACGCAGTGATTGCCTATTTGCAAGTATTAGGTACGCACCTTAAATAGTCTAAAAATTTTAATGAATAAGGAGCAATACCATGGATATCAATACGTTACGAATTATTGCCACGATTGCTAGCTTTGCCGTGTTTCTCGGCATCATGGTATGGGCTTGGAAACGCCGCAATACATCAGAATTTAAAGATGCAGCCAACCTGCCCTTTACTCATGATTAAAGTTTAAACGTCTAAATAAAAACTTTTTAAAACTTCATCATAGAAGTTTAGAGGAAAACAAAATGAGTGACTTTACCAATAGTTTTTGGCCAATGTTTATTACGGTAATCTCGTTGGCCGGCGTATTTGGTTGTGCATTATTACTATGGCTGACTAGCAAAATTAAAGCGAGCAGCCCTAATGGTGATAACACCAATGGCCATGTATGGGATGAAACCCTGCGTGAAATGAATAATCCATTACCACGCTGGTGGGTATGGATGTTTATTATCACCATCGTGTTCTCATTGTTTTACTTTGTGTCTTATCCATCACTGGGCGCCAACCCAGGTAAATTAGGTTGGACACAAGCAAAACAATACGAGCAGGAAATGGCAGTAGCCAACGCAAAAATCGCCCCACTTTATGCAAAATTTGCGGCCATGCCTATCGAGCAATTAGCCAATGATAAAGAAGCTAAAGCCATCGGCGAACGTTTGTTTATGAACAACTGCGCACAATGCCACGGCTCTGATGCGCACGGCAGCAAGGGCTTTCCTAACTTGACGGATAACGATTGGATTCATGGCGGTAGCCCTGAAAAAATCACCGAAACCATCACTAATGGCCGTATTGGCATGATGCCACCGATGGCTGCTGCCGTAGGTAACGAAGATGACGTAAAAAATGTAGCTAACTACGTGCTGAGCATTTCAGGCAGCAAACATGACAGCGCACGTGCAGCACTGGGTAAAGAGAAATTTGCCGCTTGTGCCGCTTGTCACGGTGCAGAGGGTAAGGGCAATCAAGCGATTGGTTCTCTAAACTTAACCGATGGTATCTGGCTACATGGCGCTGGTGAAGAAGCGATTATTAAACGCATCAACCACGGCATTACTAATCAGATGCCAGCACAGTCAGCTAAATTCTCACCTGAGCAGATCCATGTATTAACGGCTTACGTGTGGGGTTTATCTAACAACGCTAATCATCAATAACCGCATTATTTACTGACATGAAAAGTGCAACTAACCCGAAGGCATCAACCACTACAGAGGTAGCTAAAGAGGCTGCTGTGATTCACTTGTATGCTGCTGCGGAAAAGATTTATCCGCGCAGCACCTTCGGGTTTTTTACCAAATGGCGCTGGGTCATGATCTGGCTCACGCAAATTGTGTTTTACGGTACCCCTTGGCTAGCATGGGGTAACCGCCAAGCCTTACTATTTGATTTAGAAGCCAAACGCTTTTATATCTTTAATCTAGTACTCTATCCGCAAGACCTGATTTACCTCACGGCAATTCTCATTATCTCTGCATTGTCGCTGTTTTTATTTACTGCAATTGCCGGCCGCTTATGGTGTGGCTACACCTGCCCGCAAACCGTATATACCGAGATATTTCTTTGGATTGAAGCAAAGATTGAAGGCGACCGTGCTGCCCGCATGAAGTTGGACAAATCTGGCTTATCTATTAATAAACTACTTAAAAAAGGCAGCAAGCATTTTGTATGGGTAGCGCTATCTATCTGGACTGGCTTCACCTTTGTTGGATATTTCTCTCCCATCCGCGAATTAGGCACAGCTGTCGTTAACCTAGGCTTAGGGCCGTGGGAAACGTTCTGGATTGGCTTTTATGGATTTGCTACTTATGGCAATGCCGGCTTCATGCGCGAACAAGTATGCAAATACATGTGCCCTTACGCTCGCTTCCAAAGTGCCATGTTCGATGATGACACCCTGGTAGTCACCTACGATGAGGCGCGCGGTGAACCGCGCGGCAGCCGCTCACGCAAGGTGGACTCAACTAATCACAACTTAGGTTCATGTATAGATTGCAGTATGTGCGTACAAGTATGCCCTACCGGCATTGATATACGCAAAGGCTTACAGTATGAGTGCATAGGCTGCGGCGCCTGTGCTGACGTATGCGACACCGTGATGGACAAAATGGGCTACGCTCGTGGCTTAATCAAATACTCTACGCAAAACGCCATCGTTAACGCTTGGTCACATACGCAGATGTTAAAACGTATTCTACGTCCACGCGTGATGATTTACGCCGCAATACTGGTGCTGCTGGTCGTCACGGTATGCACCAGCCTATGGCTACGCGATCCATTTAAAGTAGATGTCATTCGTGACCGCGGCGTCATGGCACGTTTAGCTGAAGGTGGCATGCTGGAGAACGTGTATAGACTACAGATTATGAACGCAACCGAATCTGCACAGCATTACCAATTAAGCGCCACTGGGTTGGATGGTCTTGTCGTGCAGTCGGACGTACTTGATGCCAATCATTCGGTGCTAGTCAACGCAGCAGAAACGCGCGGTGTGCCGGTGCGCTTGCAAATTCCGGATGGCTCAGTCAAATCGGGATCGCATACAGTGAGATTTAGCATCCACGCGGTAGAAGATGATGCCACCGTGACCGAGAAGTCGATATTCTTAGTTCCTAGGTAATCTCGACTCACAAGTACTCTCAACCCTTGGCAATTAACAACGCAGTCACCCATAATATTTATAGCAGGCAAAAGCAATCATGAACCAGACCAACAGCAATCAATTAGACAGCGACGCTCCATCCCAAGCCTGGTGGCATTACGGCCATATGTGGCTAGTAGTGGGTGGGCCACTTACTGTAGTGGTAGCATCCTTTGTTACGCTCTACTTTGCAATTAAATTGCCAGACCCAGTGGTAGATGCCGATTACTATCGCAAAGGCATAGAAATTAACAAAACCTTGGAAGGCCGACACGATGGTCTAGTGCCTGCGCTGCAAGGGCGTAATCACGCGGCTACCGGCATCAAGCCGTCGCAGCAGCCATAATCTGCGCATCAATTAAATTTAACCACCCAAAAATCTAGAGCTACCACACATTGGTATGTGTAGCTCCCAATACAATATCCTTATCTCAACATGTGCTTATTTTTGTAAGTTTGGTACAAAAAGCGCACAATAATCAAGACGGCACATCAATACAAACAACGCGTTTAGGTCATGAAGTAACCGCTTAATTGGGGGAGATCAACATGCAAGCCATTAGCCATATTGTTGTAGGCACTGATTTTTCAGCAGAAGCAGACTTGGCGGTACAGCGCGCAGCCTTAATCAGCAAAGCCCTCAAAGCAACACTGCATCTGATTCATATCGTGCATCCTCTAGATTTATACGCAGGCTCAGAGCTGCCATTCAGCTTACAAACACACTACCAGCAAGCACAGCAAGAAACCGTTAAAACACAGATTGATACCCTGGCATTTAAACTGCGAGAGCAATTTAACATTAGCGCAGAAGCAGTAACACGCGTGGGTCGTGCGCACACGGAGATTGCGCATTATGCCGATAGTGTGCACGCTAAACTGGTGGTGGTAGGCGCGCAAGGTGAACACACCTTATTAGAAAAACTGATCGGTTCTACCAGCGCACGCCTCATGGCTGTGACAAAATGCGCCACATTAATCGTTAAAAACAAAAATCCGGCAGTACCACCATATCGCCATGTCGTCGCTGCAGTCAACTTCTCAGCTGGTGCGGAAAAAGTACCGGCATTAACGCGTACCATCGCCCCCGATGCACACGTAGAAGGCCTACTGATATTTGATACCAACCAGGAAGCGCATATGTACAAAGCTGGTATCAATGAAACCTTGCTACAGCAATACCGCGACCACGCATTGGCCGAGGCTGAGCGCAAATTAAGTGAAATATTCAGCGAGCAGTTACTTGGCGGCAAGGTATCCACCACCATACTTTCCGGTTATCCATCGCAAAGCATCTGCAAGCATGCGCTGGCACAACAGGCCGATTTAATCGTGATTGGTAAAAATGAGAAAAGCGGAATTGAAAGCTGGCTATTGGGTAGCGTCAGCAAAGGTGTTGCCTACACGGCAACTTGCGATGTACTGCTGACCAATTAAGGCCATAGCCCATTAAAACTACAGGCTGATTAAGCACTTACATAAACGGTCATATCTTCGTTACGCATGCGCTGTGCCACCTGCTCTAACCACTCAGCAGGCAAGCGTGACAATCTATCTACCTCTACCTGCTCAGAGCGGCGTGCCAATCCATACAGATGCACACCCAGAATCACATCCTTCGCCTGCTTCACCAAAGCTAAGTAATCCGCAATATCTGTCTCACTAGGCGGGCTGCCGTCAAAGCCAAACATGCAGGTTTGTATAAAAGTTGGGCAAGTGGCTGCGCAGTTAAGCAGGCGCTGCAAATGGCTTTCCGGGTTTAAAGTCACGTCGTTTACACGCGCAATCCCTGCTTTGGAGCCTGCATCCACTTTAAACCAAACCTCACCGTTTAGTTTTGCCAGATGCCTCATGTTATCCAACATGCCAGGCTTATCCATCAAACTGCCGTTAGTGATCAGCCTCACTTTAATTTTGCCCAGCAAATCAAAGTCTCTCAGTATGTCTTCTACCACCGCTAGCACCTGCGGAAACTCTTTGGCGCTGGTAGGTTCACCATTGCCAGAGAACGCAATGTCTTTCAGCTGACGGTCTTCTTCACTCACATAGCGCTGCATAAAATCACCATGCAACACATCATTCAAGAAAGTGCGCAGCTCCTGTGCTAACACATCCAGTTCGATAGGCGGCGGTGTGCCGCGCGTGAGATTAGGCACATTGCAGTAAACGCAGCGCCAGTTGCAGGCATTATTCACATTAAGGTTAATACCAACCGATACGCCACCTGCGCGTCGTGAAATCACTGGGTAGATATATTTAAGGCCAACAACATCGCGATTATGATCGGTGGTTGTAAGATGGTTTTTTATGGTCATGCAAAAGTCACTACTTTAAAGATGATGCCGGAACTGCTGCGATTGCTATTGGTTAAACTATTACTATGGCTAAACTTCAGCCGCAAGCCGACTAATAAGTCTGCGGATTAAATATTTTCTTCAGCGCATCAGGTTCCAATACTTTGACGTAACGCTGCTTCACTTCAATGATGCCATCTTCACTGAACTTAGAAAAAGCACGGCTCACGGTCTCCAGCTTAAGGCCTAGATAACTGCCGATTTCTTCGCGTGTCATCCGTAGCACCAATTCAGATTGCGACAAGCCCCTAGCATGCAAACGCTGTAAAAGATTCAGCAAAAACGCAGCTAAACGCTCTTCCGCGCGCATATTGCCTAGCAACATCATCACACTATTCTCGCGCACGATTTCACGGCTCATAATTTTATGCACATGCCTTTGCAAGGCAGGTAGCTCGCGTGACAAGTCTTCCACCGTAGCAAACGGCATCACGCACACTTCTGCATCTTCTAACGCCACAGCGTTACAGTTATGGCGGTCACTGACAATGCCATCCATACCGATAATTTCACCTGCCATTTGAAAACCAGTCACCTGCTCCCGGCCATCTTCACTGGTCACGCAGGTTTTAAAAAAACCGGTACGTATCGCGTATAGCGAAGTAAACGTATCTCCACTATTAAACAGCAACTCCCCCTGCTTCACGCGGCGGCGCTTCTCCACCACTTCATCCAGTCTTTTCATTTCATCGACATTAAAGCCCACAGGCATGCATAGCTCACGCAGATTGCAGTTAGAGCAAGCGACTTTGATGGTTTCTAGGTTTAAAGCAGGTTGCATAATGTGCCCATTCATACGATTTGATTAAATATACCGCTTTCAGCAGTTTGCCGCCAGTGAATTAAATAATCATTACCTCATCATTATCTTTTGATGTGCATCAAAGGCTTTGGCCAAGAGTAGTGGCAAAGTGTAACCCTGTAAAGTTTGCCCAGTAAATTTAGGTATTAATCGTAGCAGCATGTGCTAATACTGTATGCGCTACCACTAAGCGAACTAGAGCAAAGTACCCAAATAAAGTACCTAGGCAAAGTAGCTAATCTAGCAATCATGACTTAGGTATTAGTTAAACGCCATCGTGCGGAACTAGTTTTTATCGTTATTAGGATAAACCCAACGGTTTAGGAGTCACCATCATGGTTGCCAACAATACAATCAACTTTCCTAGCAATCAATCTGCGCATCAGCAGACTGAAGCTAAAAGCACCGTACCGGCGCTAACCCCGGAAACCCTGCAAAAATTTGACGTTTCAGGCCCAAGATACACTTCTTACCCAACTGCAGACCGGTTTGTGGAAGCATTTACCGAAGAGTCTTATAAACAGACTTTAGCCCAGCGTCGTATCGGCGGCTTAACATTGCCACTATCTATTTATGTACATATCCCATTTTGTGAATCACTTTGCTTTTTCTGCGCGTGCAACAAAATCGTCACCAAGCACCATGAGCGCAGTGCAGAGTACTTACGATATTTAAGTCGTGAAATCGACCTGCATGTTGAGCACCTAGGTGCTGGCCAAACTATTTCACAGCTTCATTTAGGTGGCGGCTCCCCCACCTTCTTCAGTGATGAAGAGTTGAGCGAGCTAATGGCAATGATACGCCGTAGTTTTGTGTTGGCACCTAACGGCGAATACTCTATCGAGGTTGACCCTCGCACCGTTAACGAACAGCGCCTAGCACACTTGGCATCTCTAGGCTTTAATCGCTTAAGTTTTGGCGTACAGGATTTTGACCCAGAAGTGCAAAAAGCGGTGCATCGCATTCAGCCGGCGGAACAAGTGTTTTCATTGGTGGAAGCGGCGCGACGACTCAAGTTTGACTCAGTCAATGCGGACTTAATTTATGGTTTACCTAAACAGTCACCAGAGTCATTTTCAAAAACATTATCGCAAATTGTAGAGCTCAGACCAGAGCGAATCGCCTTGTATGCATATGCGCACCTGCCTGAGCGCTTCAAACCGCAGCGCAGGATAGATACTTATGAGCTACCTGCAGCCTCTGCAAAAATCGCCATGCTATCCAATGCCATCGCTACATTCCTCAACGCAGGGTATGTTTATGTGGGCATGGATCACTTTGCCCTGCCCACGGACGCGCTGGCAATCGCCAAACGTCAAGGCAGACTGCATAGAAACTTTCAAGGCTACAGCACACAGCCTGATTGCGATTTAATCAGCTTGGGCGTTTCTGCCATTGGCCGCGTAGGTGCGACTTACAGCCAAAATGCAAAAACATTAGAAGAGTATTACGACTACCTTAACCAAGGACGGTTTCCTATCGTCCACGGCTTGGCATTAACCCGCGATGATTTGGTGCGCCGTGCGGTGATTATGGCGATTATGTGCCAGGGTGAGCTGCAATATGAGGCGATAGAACTTGCCTACATGATTAACTTTAAACAATACTTTGCCGCCGAACTAGAAGCGCTTAAAGAGCTAGAAAAAACCGGCATGATTACCTTAGAAGAAAATAGCTTGCAAGTCACCGAGTTTGGCTGGTTTTTTGTACGCGCGGTAGGCATGATCTTTGACCGTTACCTGCAAACTGACCGCAACCGCGCCAGATTCTCAAAAATCATTTAGGTATCATCGTTTAGATAACTAACACGTTTAATTTAGACTCTCTCCTCTGCCTGGCTGTAATGGCCAGGCTTTTTTTTCACCAAAATTCGCAGAAAACGACTGCCGCGCTACATTCATTTATCATAAAAAAAGCCCCTGCTACAAGTAACAGGGGCAAACGTGGAGGCCTACAAACTGATTAAATGATTGAGTATTAACTCATCACTGTATTTTAGAATTTCTTACCGATACCGATACCAAATACCCATGGGTTGATGTCTAGTGAGTCGATTTTGGTCCAACCACTTGTTTGTTTCAATTTAACAGTGGTATCAATGGTCACGTATTTAACGTCAGCGTTAATTAACCAGCCATCTTTCAAATTAAAATCAACACCAGCCTGTAATGCATAACCCCAGCTGTCGTTATCAACTTTGATTTTTGAGCCAGCTAAAGCACCTTGTCTGATGTTAAGTTTTTTATCTAGGAAGTTAGTGTAGTTAATACCTGCACCTACGTATGGGTCAATCGTTTGGTCAGGATTAAAGTGCCACTGTACAGTTAATGTTGGTGGCAAAGCATCTACGCTACCCAACAATTGATTGCCAACGGTAGTACCGGCATCACCTTTAATGCTTACATCATGCTTAGAACCTGTTGCTAAAATCAATTCAGCAGCAATGTTTTTAGTGATGTAGTAAGAAATATCCAATTCAGGGATAGTGTTGCTGTCTACAGACAACTCAGCACCTGACGACATAGCACCTGAGGCTACGTTTTTGTTAACGGTTTTACCTAATTTACTATCTTCGTTCGGGTTAACGTTAACAGCACGTGCACGCACTACCCAGTCACCTGCTTCTGCCTGTGCTAGCATTGGTGAAAACGCTGCAGCTAATGCCAACACCACTAATGATTTTTTCATCTTCTTACTCTCCGCTTAAAAATTAGTTATCTAAATACAAATTCAATGTGCGAATTATATTGAGCTAATTTCTGATGCATTTTGATTTGCATCAAGTGAAGCGGTGCTAGCAAGAAATTGTTGCCGTTTTACAACGGCAACCCGGAATCAATTACAGAAGATAAATTGGTGAAAGTGAATTACAGAATAGTTAGGATTTGAGCGTAAATAAAGCGATAGACTCAACGTGCGCAGTGTGCGGGAACATATTAATCACGCCAGCTGCCTGTAATTGGTAGCCTTTTTCATTCACCAACACTCCGGCATCACGCGCCAAAGTGGCGGGATTGCAAGAGACATACACAATAGAGCCTGGCTGATTGCTAGCATCTAGCGCTTTTACCAGTTCAAACGCACCATCACGCGGCGGATCAACCAGCCACTTATCAAAACGTCCTAATTCGGTTAAAGCTTCTGGCGTCATTTTAAATAAATCCGCCACACCAAATTTAACATGCTTAATCTCATTTAACTGTGCGCTTTCATTAGCACGCTCCACCAAATTAGCCAAACCTTCCAAGCCCAGCACTTGCGCGCCGCTGCGCGCGATAGGCAACGTAAAATTACCAATACCGCAGAAAAAGTCGGCAATCTTCTCATGCGCCTGTGGTGCTAGTAACTGCATGGCACGGCGTATCATCACCTGATTGATTTGTGGGTTGACCTGCGTAAACTCGTTAGGTTTAAACGGATAAGTTAAGCCAAACTCCGGCAGACTATATTGCAACTGGCTGCCAGCTAATGGGTAAAACGGCTTAATGGTGTCTGGGCCTTTGGTTTGCGTCCAAACCTGCACAGCATGCGCATCTGCAAACGCTTTAAGCAGTGCTTCATCTTGCTCGGTTAATGGCGCCATAATGCGCAAAATTAACACGATGACAGACTTGCCAGTTTGCGCATTTGCATCGGGTTCACCTACCGCCAACTCAATTTGCGGTAATTTATCGCGTATGCTGAGTTGCACAATTAAATCTTGCAGTGGTGCAATCAGTGCGGACACTTCCGGCACCAATACTTCGCAGCTATTCATATCGGCCACAAAGCGCGTAGATTTTTCATTAAAGCCAACTAAGACACGCTGTTTTTTCTCCACGTATTTCACGCTTAAGCGCGCCTTGTGGCGATAGCCCCAAGTTGGCCCATAGAGTGGCGGCAGCATGTTTTCAGCCTTTACTTTGCCGATATGCCATAAATCACTCTCCAGCAAACGCTGCTTGGTCGCCACTTGCGCAGCAAAATCCAGATGTTGCAATTTACAGCCGCCACACACGCCAAAATGTGGGCATTTCGGCGTTACGCGCTGGTTAGACTGCTTTAACACCTCCACCACATTCGCTACTTCATAGCTAGGTTTAATGCGCTGCGACTGGAAAGTAACTTTCTCGCCTGGCAATGCGCCATCAACAAAGATGGTTTTGCCTTCATAATGGGTAACACCACGCCCCTCTTGATCTAGTGATTCAATCACAGCAGCCAGAATGGGTGCCGGTACATTTTCAGCTTGCGCCTTATTTCTACGTTTTCTCATAGGCTAAATTTTACAGCAGAGCTGGTATTAGAGGAAACTATCTTAATTTTGCTAAACTGGAAATTGGTATGCTATAAACTGCTGCTAGCTAAATCTCTAGTTAAACCTAAAGTTTAGCGATTAGCTTAACAATATCGGACTCAGGCATTGAGCCAACAATAACAACAAGGATATCCACATGCTTAGAATTAGATCTACCCTGCTACTCTCAGCCCTACTGCCGCCTTTAGTGCTTATCGGCTGTGCTGCACCGCAAACGCGCGCGCCTAGCCTGAACAACGCCAGCATGGATGCTGAAACAAGAAAGCAACAGGAACTGGTCGTTGAAGACTACATGAGCAACTATAAAAAGCTGCAGAATGTTTCTTCACGCATCGTCACTAACAGCACAGATTTATGTGGCGACAAAGTAGCCGGCTACTATGGGTTTAACTATTGGAATCAAGATGGCTTCAAACCAGCTTGGAAAGAAATCACCAAGTCGAAGTACAGCTTGGATGAAAAATTTAAGATTCTAAATATTGTGGAAAAATCTCCTGCTGATAAAGCTAGCCTTAAAGAAGGTGACGTATTAGTTTCCATTAACCACTGGCTAGTGCCTGTCGGTAAAGATGCAGATAAACAATTAGCGCAAAAACTGGCCGAACAAGCTAAAAGCCTAGGCCCGGTAGAACTGGCTGTATTAAGAGACGGAGCCGAACAAAAGGTATCAATCACGCCAGTGAAATCGTGCGACTTTCAAGTGCACCTAGCCGCCGATGACGTCAAAAATGCTTATGCCGATGGCACTAACATTGTGATGTATAAAGGCCTCATGGACTTCTTCAAAACCGATGAAGAAATGGCGCTGGTACTTAGCCATGAACTTGCGCACAATACGATGAAGCACATCGAGGCTAAAAAGAAAAATGCCACGACTGGTGGCGTATTAGGACTGTTACTGGATATTGCCGCAGCAACTGCGGGCGTTAACACCAATGGCGACTTTAGCCGCATGGGGGCTGGCATTGCCGGCAATGCTTACTCAGTCGAGTTTGAGCAAGAGGCCGACTATGTAGGCTTATACATTATGCAAAAATCTGGCTTCAACATCGACAACGCTGCTGGCTTCTGGCGCAGAATGGCAGTCAATAACTCTCAAGCCATTACCATTAAATCGTCACATCCTACGACACCGCAGCGCTTTGTTGCGATTGAGGAAACCGTGAAGGAAATTAAAGGCAAGATTGAAAAAGGCGTAGCACTTAGCCCTGAATTAAAGAAATAACGACCAAAAGCACTAACAGAGGCGCTAATAGGCACAGCTCTATTAGCGCCTTACTATTTGTACTATTAGTTTGCTATTACTGGCTATTTCCAAGCTGCTAGAAACTCAGGCCAATGTGGCGCGGTGTAACCAGACAGCGTATCACGCACCAGCTCGATTTCTGCAGCATAAGCTTCAGGCGTTAAGTGGCCGCGCATCAATTGGAATCGCAAATAAACCAGATGAGTGTTTGCCACGTCGGTTTCGCAATAATCCCTAATTTCAGCAATCTTGCCTGCTTTATAGGCATCCCACACTTTGCTGCCATCCATGCCCAACTTGCCGGGGAAGCCGCATAGCTTGGCTAAATCATCTAGCGGCGCATTGGCACGCGCATTAAACATCGCCATCACGTCCATTAAGTCTAAATGACGGGTGTGATAGCGACTAATATAGTTGTTCCACTTAAACTCTTTGTCATCCTCACCTAAATCCCAATAACGGCTGGCATTGATGCCATGAATCAACGCACGGTAATGCAGCACTGGCAAATCAAAACCGCCACCGTTCCAGGAAATAATTTGCGGGGTGTATTTTTCTATGCCGTCAAAGAAGCGTTGAATAATTTCGACCTCAGTTGAGTCCGTGTCACCCAACGTCCACACTTTAAAATGCTTACCTTCACGCAGGGCACATGAAATTGCGCAAACACGGTGCTGATGTAACGGTAAAAACTCAGTGCCATTTTGCTGGCGGCGTTGATGCAGGGCAATATTCGCGACATCTTCGTCTGCAACATCAGCGGGTAGGTCTAACAAACTACGGATACCATCGGTATCTGGAATGGTCTCAATATCAAAAACTAAAGTAGGGGTCATGTTTAGGGCTTTATTAGAATCTCAGGCAATACGGAATATCAGGAAATACAGAATAAAAGTATCTCAACTATTTTTTGGTCCAACCACCGGCACCCTGCACCCACCATCCGCCTTGCGCTTTATCAATCCAGCGTCCTGCAAAAGTGTTTTGGATTTCAGCTTGCCATTCCGGGTGGCCGTTGGCGGTCGCAATTTCCTGGTATAGCTTAGTGCGGTCTGCGTTCTCAGCAGCCACTACCCCATTTAACGCCGCGCGATCTTTTAGCGGCACGGCATTCGCATCACGCACGGTAACTAGGCCGTCTTTGGTCAAGCCAACCGCCCCGCTGGCATAATGCGCAGCCAATTGTGCATGGCGAGTTTGCATACTGCCTTTAATGGCTGCAATCGCAGGCGTATTAACCTCTAAATCGGCGGCGGCCACTACCACTTGGCTGGCCAACATTGCTACTAGCAATAACGCGCTGAATAGTATTTTTTTCATCATCATTCCTTAAATTCAATTATGTATTTTGCTTACACTTAAACTATGGCTCCAATTTACTGCAGCGCTAATCTATTGTGGTTCCACAGTTTTTGTATTTGGCTTCTCTGCACCATTTTTAAGCTGCCATACATCGTCAATAATCTTGTCGGCAGCTTTTTCTGCGGCAGCTGCCGGAAAATAAATATTAATGGTGACGCAAGCGGGTAAAACGCATGCCAATACCAAGGCGATCGACCAGTTTTTCATTACCTATCCTTTATCATTGAGTGTGTTGCATTAAACCTATTTAAATTCACTACGTTTGCTTAAGCGCCCTATTACAATTTACATACGCTAACGCACCATATAACTAAGTGCTAACGCACTACTGCCTTACTGTTACCATCAATCACTCGCTCGATACGCGCTACCAGCTCGCTCCAACCTACGGTCTGATTGTACCCCATCACCGTGATAGCGGGGATGCCACTTCCTTTAACGATAATGTACCCATGTGCGGTTGACTCTACCCCGCCCATTTCGCATACATCATTACGCAAGCGGCAACTCAGCCCCATTTTTCCGTAATTAAACTGTTCAAAAAAGCGCAGGAAACTACGCTGTACCGCTGCTGCCGCGCCACCGCCACCTAATGCCGAGATATTTTCTACCGCACGTTGCGATATCTTTTTGGGGTATTTGCCTGGGCTGCTCTGTATGCGCGCATCAAAAGCCACCGGTTTCCAGTTTTGCAGCTCCAGGCCTTTAATATCACCATCCAGCTTACCTTCAATCGCACCGAATGAAAAAGTACGCGTCAGCGCGCCTAGCTCCAAATTTCTTAAGGCAATATCCGCGTTTAACTTGGGTGCGATGCCTAAAGGCGTACGCATGGTCAACTTAGTCACCGTGGCCGTGCCATCAAACACATTAAGCACCACGCTACCATCAGTCGTCAGTATGCCGCCGTTATAAGTCACCAATGGTATTTGTGCCGAAGCCTTACCTTGCATGCGTGGCAACTTAAGCTGTGTACTAAAATCTTCCATCGAAATTGGTTCCAAAGCAGCACTCAGATGCCAAAACCACTCATTGTGCAGACGGGCTGCGGACACATTAGACAAACTGAGTGCACCATCTAATATCGGCAAACGGATATTCGGTGCAGTGATGGAGTAGCGGTTTGCTTCTGCGTTAATGTCGGTTTTGCCTAACGGCAAGTTCAGCAAGCTACCACGTGCATAACTCAAACTTACTGGGTTGGATGCGTCATAACTCCAAGGAATGTTGGCATTGAGCTGATAAAACGCAAATTTATTATTAATATCGACCACATCCACAGCATTCAACTGCAAATGAAATGACTGCAACTCGGTGTTTTTCACTTTAAGTTGCAAGGCAGCACTGCCATCTAGCGTGGCGTTATTAAACGCCGTGTTACCTAACAAAGGTTTGAACAGCAAAGGATAAGCCGCGCCAAGATTTAGTTTGGGCAGGTTGGCATTTAAGTCTAACAGCTTGAAATCACTGAGGCGTACTGCCCCATCCACATCCATTTCGCCCACACGGTTAATTCTTAAATGCGCCTGCTTTACCTCAAGCACATCATCGTGCAACGTGCCCATTGCCTGCAGTGCATGGCCACCACTTTCCATATAAAAAGGCTGCCAATACACCTCGCCCGCTTGCCAATCTACCGTGGTCTGCCATTGCCAGCCTAGCGCCGCCCGTTTTAATGCAATCGTCATTGCACCATTCAGCTTTTCAGCAGCATGCAAACCTGCCTCATCACTAAAACTACCACTCTTTAAATATAAGGCGGCGTCAACATCTAGCTGCTTACCATGAAACAAGCGCTTGATATCCAGACTAAACGGCAAATCTATACGGGCGCTTTTTAGCTGACCGTTATCACAGCGCACGGCTTCGATGCTGCGTCGTGTTGGCAGGCTGCAGCTAAGGTTTAGCTGCGTCCATACTTCTTGCTTGTGCTGTGTATTGATGTCTGCAGGTTTTAACGCAGCTTGTAAGCTAACACTAGGCGTGGCCTGATTCAACTGTACTTTCAAAGCAACGTCCTTGGCATCCCCAAGTGTATGCTCAAGGTGCGCCACGCTGATAGAAACTTCAGACACCGCATGTGCAGCTAGGCTATAACCAATTAAACAGCAAACACTAGCGATGCGACCAAGCACGTTCATAGCAAGCACATTCATACCAGTGCGCTCATATTGAAAAACTACGCCGGATAAACACCTGTAGAGAGGTAACGGTCACCTCGGTCGCACACGATGCTGACGATTACCGCATTTTCCACGCGCTTAGACAATTGCAAGGCAGCATATAAAGCACCACCAGATGAAATACCGGCAAATATTCCTTCCATCGTCGCTAATTTACGCGTGGTTTCTTCTGCGTTTTTCTGGCTAACGTAAATCAACTCATCCACCGCGTTGGGGTTGTAAATAGTAGGCATATACTCTTGCGGCCATTTACGGATACCCGGGATTTGTGCGCCCTCTTCAGGCTGCACCCCCACAATTTGAATGTTGGGGTTTTGCTCTTTCAAGAAGCGCGAGGTACCCATAATCGTGCCGGTGGTACCCATGCTAGACACAAAATGCGTGATTTGACCTTCAGTGTCGCGCCAGATTTCAGGGCCGGTACCTTCATAATGCGCTAATGGATTATCTGTATTGCCAAACTGGTCAAGCACAATGCCTTCACCTTGAGCCTGCATTTTCATGGCAACATCACGCGCTAACTCCATACTGCCGTCTTTGGGAGTTAGCACCAACTCCGCACCATAAGCCTTCATGCTCTGGCGGCGCTCTACACTTTGATTATCCGGCATTACCAAGATCATTTTATAGCCGCGCATCGCAGCCACCATTGCCAGCGCTATGCCGGTATTGCCACTGGTTGCTTCAATTAAAGTATCGCCAGGCTTAATGTCACCGCGCGCCTCTGCACGCGTAATCATCGAATACGCCGGTCTATCTTTCACTGAGCCAGCTGGATTATTACCCTCGAGCTTCAATAAAATGGTGTTACTGGTGTTGCCAGCCATGCGCTGCAGTTTAACTAATGGCGTGTTGCCGACAAAGCTGTCTATTGTTTTGTACATTCAATTACTTCTCTTAATACTTAATTTCTGTTGTAGTGTTAGATTGATTTTTTGCTATTTAATTTAAGCAAATACACGGCATAGACACCAAAGCCGACAAAAGCAATCAATGACATTTGAGGAATCGTTAACCCTAAGAAAGTCCAATCAATCGCGGCGCAATCACCTGTGCCTTTAAATACCAGCGTCAATGCTTTTTGTAATGGGAAGTTCTCGAACATATAGTCAAAGCCCACGCCGCAATCTGCAATCATTTCTTCTTTGTGCGCTTGTATCCACCAGTGACGAATTGCCACACCTGCGCCGCCCATAGCGGTTAACACTTGCAGGATTGACTGTACCTTTAGGCATTTAGGCAGCAAGGCCGCCACTAAAAACAACACGCCTAGCGACATAAACACGATACGCTGCGAGATACATAGCGGACAAGGCTCCAGACCGAATCGTGTTTGTATCCACAATGCCAGCCCAACCAATGCAAAACAGCCCACAAAACCAATGAAGTAACCTGTACGACCAATAAGAATTTTATTTAGCATGATGTCCGTCACGATATAATCTCAAAAAATCATTTTAACGGATTAAGCCCATTTTGACAGACTTCGCCGCAAATTTATCTCAGGAAGCCGCCACCAATGCCAAAGTGCTGTCTGTCAGCGAACTTAACCGTATGGCAAAAAATATTCTGGAGCAAAGCTTTCCATTGTTTTGGGTTTCCGGTGAGGTGTCTAACTTTACGCGCGCGGCCAGTGGGCATTGGTACTTTTCACTCAAAGATGCAGGCGCACAAGTGCGTTGCGTCATGTTTAAAGGCCGTAACAGTTACGTAGATTTCACCCCACGCGAAGGCGATAAAATCGAAGCACGCGCCACCGTAACGCTATATGAAGCACGTGGCGACTTTCAGCTTACCGTAGAGTTTGTGCAGCGTGCCGGCTTAGGTGCGTTATTTGAAGCATTTGAAAAGCTGAAAAGAAAGCTTAGCAATGAGGGCTTGTTTGATGCCAGTACTAAACGTGCCATCCCGAAGCACCCCAAACAAATCGGCGTAGTCACCTCTGCCGA
This sequence comes from Methylotenera mobilis JLW8, assembly GCF_000023705.1. Lineage (NCBI taxonomy): Bacteria > Pseudomonadati > Pseudomonadota > Betaproteobacteria > Nitrosomonadales > Methylophilaceae > Methylotenera > Methylotenera mobilis. The sequence continues at coordinate 755,426 of NC_012968.1, read as the reverse complement.
TGCAGCTGCATTGAGGGATGTACTCACCACACTTAAACGCCGCATGCCCAATATCCCGATTATTATTTACCCAACCCCGGTGCAGGGCAAGGGTGTGGCACAACTTATCGCCAACGCGATCAACACCGCGCATGAACGCGCCGAATGCGATGTACTCATTATTTGTCGCGGTGGCGGCAGTATTGAGGATTTATGGCAGTTTAATGAAGAAGTCGTCGCGCGGGCGATTGCTCACTGCAACATCCCGACTATCAGCGGGGTTGGTCATGAAACAGACTTCACCATCTGCGACTTTGTGGCAGATATTCGCGCTGCAACACCAACGGCCGCTGCCGAGCTAGCCACGCCCTCACGTGAAGATATGCTGAATAAAAGCAATCAGCTAAAGCTAAGATTAGCAAAAGACATGCAATTTGTACTTAACCATAAATCTCAAGCTCTAGATTACTTGGCGCGCAGGCTGATTTCACCATCACAGCAAATCGCACAGCAAAAAACTCAAGTCACGCAACTGGCTTATCGCCTAAACCATAGCACCAATCAGCAACTACAGCGCAAACAGCAAAACCTGCTGCGCCTCAACCAAAACTTGCAGCATTTAAATCCGCAAGCGGTACTCACTCGCGGCTATGCTTTTGTGCAAAATAAATCAGGCAACATTATCAACACCAGCAGCCAGTTGCTAAATGGAGACGAAGTTACCCTAACCTTCGGTGCAGGCTCTGCTGAAGCCAATATTACAAAAATAAAACACTAGACGAATGCTAGACCAATTAATTTTTCAATGAAAACAATTACAAATAGATTGGTTTACTCAGAAAATTGCCTGATAATAGCCACCTCAATAATTATTAACTCTTACGCACATAACAATGTCATCAGCCTCTGGTAGCAACACCAATCGCGCTGCACTTACGCTAGCCGCACTAGGCGTAGTTTTTGGCGATATTGGCACTAGCCCGCTCTACACCATTAAAGAAGTGTTTTCAGTTGGCGTACACCCGGTACCTCTGACCGAAACCAATATGTTTGGTATCCTGTCGCTCATCGTTTGGGCGCTGATTATGGTGGTATCCGTTAAATATGTCGCATTTATTATGCGCGCGGATAACCGAGGCGAAGGCGGCATTATGGCGCTGCTGGCACTAGCGAGCCGCAAAGCAAAAAAACAGCGCAATATCATGCTGTTAGGCATATTAGGTGCTTGTATGTTTTATGCAGATGGCATCATTACCCCCGCCATTTCCGTACTATCAGCAGTAGAAGGTTTAGAAGTTTCTGCACCGATTTTGCACCCGCTTATCCTACCTATCACGCTAGTCGTATTATTTGTTTTATTCTGGGCACAAAACAAAGGCACCGCATTGGTAGGTGCTTTTTTTGGCCCTATCATGCTCGTCTGGTTTAGCACCCTTGCCATCTTAGGCATCCATGGCATTATGCAATACCCGCCCATCCTCAACGCACTCAATCCTATCTATGCCATTCACTTCTTCCAGCTGAGCCCGTGGATTGCGTTTGTGGCATTAGGCGCTGTGGTACTAGCGGTCACAGGCGCTGAAGCGCTTTATGCTGACATGGGACACTTTGGCCGCTTCCCGATTCGCATGGCATGGTTTGGTTTTGTACTGCCGGCACTTATCCTGAACTATTTTGGGCAAGGTGCGCTCGTGCTCAAAAATCCGGCCGCGGTCAAGAACCCTTTCTACCTGTTGGCGCCAGAGTGGATGCTGTTCCCACTAATTATCTTGGCGACACTAGCCGCAGTGATTGCTTCGCAAGCCGTGATTACTGGCGCGTTCTCGGTATCACGCCAGGCATTGCAACTCGGCTTCTTACCGCGCATGCACGTATCGCACACCTCAGAAAGCCAGCAAGGGCAAATCTATATGCCACGCGTGAACTGGGGGCTGATGGTAGCAGTCATGGTACTGGTCATCGGCTTTGGCTCCTCTGGCAATCTGGCTGCGGCTTACGGCATTGCCGTAACTGGTGACATGGTGATTACCACCCTGCTGGCTGGCATTGTGTTTCACAACCTATGGGGCTGGAGCAAACTACGCACTGGTGCTTTAGTTGCACTATTTTTAACAGTAGATATTGCATTCTTTAGTGCCAACGTACTGAAGATTCCTGATGGCGGCTGGGTACCGTTAATCATTGGCGTGGTTATTTTCACCTTGATGATCACCTGGAAAACTGGCCGCAACATGCTGTACAAGCATCTGAAAAATGAAGCGATGGCGCTGGATCCATTCATTGAAGCAATTAGCGCGCACCCACCGATGCGCGTAGCGGGTACTGCGCTCTTTATGACGCCTAACCCAGACGGTGTGCCACATGCCATGCTGCATAACCTGAAGCACAATAAAGTACTGCATGAAAAAGTAGTGATCCTCACGGTGAAATTTTTAGACTTCCCTCGCACTTTACCTAGCGACCGTGTCAGCGTTGAAGTATTGCCGCATGAGTTTTACCGTGTAACCGTGCAGTATGGATTTAAAGACGAGCCAGACTTACCAAGAGACCTAGCGCTTTGTGCTGAAAAGGGCTTAGTACTGGAAGAAATGGATACATCCTACTTTATTGGTAAAGAAATTTTAATTGCGCATGAATCACCAGAAATGGCTTACTGGCGCAAGAAAATATTTATCGGGCTATTCCGTAGTGCGGAAACGATTACCAACCAGTTTAAGCTGCCGCCCAACCGCGTGGTTGAACTTGGAACGCAAGTCACCTTCTAATACTGGGTAAGCGCAAATCTTGCATAACTGGCGCATTACATTCAACCAAGCTGCAAAACAAAGTTGCATGTCATGCGTTACTGTTTAAATCAAGTAACCAGATTAATTGCAAACGGATTAATAAAAATGACACCTCTATTTAAACGCAAACCGTTCAGCCTCATCATTTCAGCAGTGCTCATGGCTTACTTAAGTGGTTGTGCCACAACCACCCAAGACAGCGTATCAGGAGTAAAACGTACGCAATTGCTGCTACTGCCTGAATCACAAGTCACCAACATGTCGACTCAGGCTTACACCCAAACACTGCAGGACGCTGAAAAGAAAAAAACACTCAATGCCAACAAAGTGCAGCTTGAGCGTGTGCGCAAAATCTCCAACCGGCTGATTGCACAGGTCGGCGTGTTTAGACCTGATGCCACCCAGTGGAAATGGGAAATCAACGTAGAAAACAATGACGAGCTTAACGCCTACTGTATGCCAGGCGGCAAAATCATGGTGTATAGCGGCTTGATGGATAAACTCAAAGCTACGGATGATGAGCTAGCCGCTGTGATCGGTCATGAAATTGCTCATGCACTGCGTGAACACGGACGTGAACGTATGTCGCAAGCCTATGTGCAGCAATTTGGTTTACAGGCACTAGGCGCCGTGCTGTCTAGCAGCGCCGGTGCTGTCGTTGGCAATGCCTCCATGCAGGCCGCTAACATGGGCTCACAGTTGTTTTTTGCACTACCGAACGGACGTGAGCAAGAGCGCGAGGCTGACAGAATTGGCTTAGAGCTTGCCGCGCGCGCTGGCTACAACCCAGATGCTGCCGTGACTTTGTGGCAAAAAATGGAAGCACAAGCTGGTGCAACCCCTCCAGAGTTTCTTAGCACCCACCCGGCCAGTGCCAGCCGTATTGCAGAGTTACGCGCACTAGCGCCTAAAGTAAGACCACTCTACAACGCAGCAAAAACTGGCAAGTAATTTAGCTCAAGCAACTGTCATCAAAGCGCACATCGTAAGTTGTGCGCTTTATTTTTGGGCTATTCTCCTGTTTGAGTTAAAATGTCGCATTCACTAATTTACCAACTTATTCAAAATAAATAGAGACTGTTATGGATCCACGTCAAAGTATTATCGAAGCAGCGTTTGAAGACCGCGCTAACATCAACCCAGGCAATGCATCTGCTGAAATCAAATCTACTGTAGCTTCTGTGCTTGCAGATTTAGACAGCGGCACATTACGCGTAGCTAGCCGTATCGCTGACACGCAACAATGGGAAACACACCAATGGTTGAAAAAAGCAGTATTGCTTTCGTTCCGCCTAAAAGACAACGAGTTGATGGACGATGGCGTAACTAAATACTTTGATAAAGTACCTCCAAAATTCGCAGATTACACTGAAGAAGACTTCAAAGCAGGCGGCTTCCGCGTAGTGCCTAATGCAATCGTACGCCGCGGTTCATTCATCGGTAAAAATGCAGTATTGATGCCTTCATACGTGAACATTGGTGCTTACGTGGGCGAAGGTACCATGGTAGACACATGGGCAACGGTAGGTTCATGCGCACAAATCGGTAAAAACGTGCACTTGTCTGGCGGCGTAGGTATCGGTGGCGTGTTAGAGCCAGTACAAGCGGGCCCAACCATCATTGGTGACAACTGCTTTATCGGCGCACGTTCTGAAGTGGTTGAAGGCGTAATCGTTGAAGACAACTGCGTAATCTCTATGGGTGTTTACATCGGTCAATCTACAAAAATCTACGACCGCGAAACAGGCGAAGTGTTCTACGGCCGCGTACCAGCTGGTTCAGTAGTAGTTTCAGGTAACTTGCCATCAAAAGACGGTAGCTACAGCCTGTACTGTGCAGTCATCGTGAAAAAAGTGGACGCAAAAACATTAGGCAAAGTAGGCATTAACGAATTGCTACGTGGCATTTAATTTTAATTAATAGCCCAAATACAATGCTTACGCTTTATGGCATTCCAAATTGCAACACCGTAAAAAAAGCCCGCACTTGGCTAGATGAAAACGGTGTTGCCTACACGTTTCATGATTTCAAAAAATCAGGCATTGATGCAGCAATCATTCAACAATGGCTGACGCAGTACCCTTGGGAAAAACTCATCAACCGCGCAGGCTTAACCTGGCGCGGGCTTGATGAAGCAACCAAATCCAGCATTACCGACAACACTGCCGCCACGGCACTCATGCAAGCTAAAACCTCAGTCATCAAACGTCCGATTTTAGTCAATGAAAATAAAATCATAGGGCTAGGCTTTGATGAAACTTTATACAGAGAAACCTTTCTACCATGAGCACGACCTTAGAGCTAGCAATCGACCTCCTGCAACGTCAATCTAACACGCCGCTAGATGCCGGCTGCCAAGAACTGATGATTTCACGCTTGGAGCCACTGGGCTTCAAAATCGAGCGTATGCGCTTTGGCGATGTTGATAACTTTTATGCGCGTCGCGGTACAGCAGCGCCATTTTTAGTATTTGCTGGGCACACCGATGTGGTGCCGACCGGGCCATTAGATAAATGGCACACCCCTCCGTTTGAGCCTACTATTAAAGATGGCATGCTCTATGCCCGTGGCGCAGCAGACATGAAAACCTCTTTAGCTGCATTTATCACCAGCATTGAGGCCTTTGTGGCAGAAAATCCAAACCATCAAGGTTCTATTGGCCTGTTGATTACCTCTGATGAAGAAGGTATCGCGGTAAACGGTACAGTTAAAGTGGTAGAGGCGCTGAAAGCACGCGGTGAGCTGATTGATTACTGCATCGTGGGCGAGCCCACCAGCAATAAAAAAGTCGGCGACATGATTAAAAATGGCCGTCGTGGCTCACTCTCTGGAAATTTAGTTGTTAAAGGCATACAAGGCCACATTGCTTACCCGCATTTGGTCAAAAACCCAATCCACTTGGTCGCCCCGGCGATTAAAGACATGGTGGAAACGGTATGGGACAACGGTAACGAATACTTCCCCCCTACTTCTTGGCAAATATCTAACATGAATGGCGGTACTGGCGCCACCAACGTGGTTCCGGGTGAAGTGGAAATCCTGTTCAACTTCAGGTTCTGCCCTGAGCTAGATGGCGCAGGTAGTACAGAGCAAAACTTAAGAAGCCGCGTACACGCGATTTTAGATAAGCATGAACTAGAGTACACACTGGAGTGGGAATACTCTCCGCCTTACATCACACCACGCGGCAATCTAGTAGAAGCTATCTCAGGTGCAATTGAACAGGCTTATGGCGTTACGCCAGAGCTATCAACCACCGGCGGCACTTCAGACGGGCGCTTTATTGCCGACATCTGCAAACAAGTGATTGAATTCGGGCCGTTAAACGCAACCATTCACAAACTGAATGAATGTGTGGGCGTTACAGATATCGAGCCATTGAAACAAACTTATCAATTAACCATGGAAAAGCTTTTGAAATAGCGCTCTGAACATGCGGCACTTTAATTCAAGACTGCCGGAATTCAAGACTGCCGGTTTAGACGCTCAATACAACAGCTGACAAAATAATGACTTACAATCAAGAAACCACCGAACTGCTGACGATCCGTGACTGGCTCAGATTTGCCGTGAGCCAATTTGAAGCCTCTGACATTTTTTACGGGCACGGCACAGATAACAGTTACGATGAAGCAGTGTGGCTCATCATGCGGGCATTACACCTGCCACTTGATACTCTGGATAATTTTTTAGATGCAAAGCTCACCAACAGCGAACGCAGCAAACTCGCCAGCTTTGTAGAACAACGTATCACCAAACACACCCCTACCGCTTACCTGCTGAAAGAGGCTTGGCTGCAAGGCTTCAAGTTCTATGTAGATGAGCGCGTGCTGATCCCACGCTCTTTTATCGCCGAACTGTTAGTCAACGACGGCTTAGCTCCTTGGATTGAGTTCCCAGAACTAATCAACAATGCGGCAGATATTTGCACCGGCAGTGGCTGCTTAGGCGTGCTGTTAGCCGATGCATATCCGGATGCCGCAGTAGATGTGATTGATATTTCGCAAGATGCGATTGATGTATGCAACATCAACATCAACGCTTACGGCTTGCAAGATCGTATCACCGCCATTAAATCTGATATGTTCAGCCAACTTAAGGGTAAACAATACGATTTAATCATTAGCAACCCACCCTATGTGGACGCACCATCTATGGCAGTACTGCCGGCAGAATACCGCAACGAGCCTCAATTAGCATTGGGCAGTGGCGTAGCGGGCTTGGACCATACACATACCATTTTGCACGAAGCAGCAAACTACCTCACAGAAGATGGTGTGCTGGTGGTTGAAATCGGCCACAACCGTGATGCAGTGCTAGATGCCTACCCAGACCTGCCATTTACTTGGCTAGAGGTATCATCAGGCGATGCATTTGTATTCCTGCTCACACGCGACCAACTAGTCGCACTGCAGCAATAAGTTCACCCGCTTCAGGTGGCAAGTAACCGATATTTGCCACCGCCTCCACAGCGCGCTACAAGCACATCAGTTAGCTGCGTACACAAACAAAACACATCAGCAATTACTGGCTGTACTCAGAATAAATACAGCCAGTCGCACATTGCGATTATAATTCGGCAGTATTCGCACTCTCCGTCACATAAAAATTTGGCTTGATGCGAATGCCCGTCGTCGTCACGACTGAATAAAATTAACTATATACACATTACCAGCAAGGTTAGCCCATTTTGAACGACACCCCAACCATCAGCTGGCAAGAAGCCAGCAAAACAAAAACCAGCGTATGGCACTCTGAAAATGCAACGCCTGCACCAAAAAAAGTACAGGTTGCAGACGATACTATTAAGGCCGATGCTGCTTACAAGCTATGTTGCGAAGGCACGGCATTGCTATGGCGCGGTGACTTTCAAAATGCAAAACAACTGATGCAGGCAATCTCGCGCAGAATCGATCGTCCAGGTAAAAAGCCTAAAAAAGCAGCTGCCAATATGACGGAAGCTTTTCACCTACACCGTCAGGCACAATCTCAAAAAGCTAGAATTCTAGGCATGTTATTACTGGAAGTGAGCGTTGGTTATCATATCAATCTACGTCGCGCACCAGATATCAAAGCAGCTTGCGAACATGCCTACGGCAAAAGCACGCAGTCATTTGTGGTATCTTTACGCGAATTGTTAGGGCTAATCGGCGCTTATGAATGGAGCAAAAATGGCGTAGATATTAGCGTTATCAACAATAAAATCCACCCGAGTTACGGTGTATTCTCACCGATTCGTGGTGAATACCTAACGCTAGTGGATACCGCGCCATTGCCTACTCCATGCACCACAGCATTTGATATCGGCACCGGTACTGGCGTACTGGCAGCGATACTGGCAAACCGTGGCGTAAAAACTGTCATCGCTACCGACAACGCGCAACGTGCCCTAGATTGCGCGCAAAAGAATATCAACCAGCTTGAAATGAAAAATACAGTGACGGTAGTCAACGCCAACCTATTTCCAGATGATAGCCACGGCAAAGCCGACCTGATTGTGTGTAACCCTCCATGGCTACCGGCAAGACCTAGTTCAGTGTTGGAATCTGCGATCTATGATGAAAACAGTCAAATGCTCAAAGGCTTTTTAAATGGCCTTAAAGCGCATTTAAACGACAATGGCGAGGGCTGGTTGATACTTTCAGACTTTGCTGAGCACTTAGGCTTAAGAACACGTGATGACCTGTTGGCGTGGATTAGCGCAGCCGGCTTGAAGGTGATGGATAAAATGGACACTAAGGCATCGCACAGCAAAACACTGGATGCCAGCGACCCACTACACACGGCAAGAAAAGCTGAAGTGACATCATTGTGGCGCTTAAGTAAAGCTTAACGATAGCTCTGACCGCAATTACAAAGCGTACCGAGTACACTAATACTCAATAAGGAAATGGCTAAAGATTTGCTCTTTAGCCATTTTTTATGCTTACAATTAAACCAGAAAAATACCCTTAAAGCGCTATCCTAGGTTTAATCATTAAGAGTCGAACTAACCACGCCCTCTATTCCTATCACTTTTCTTCTGCATCTGCGGTGCGTTTAAATCACTGCTCTGACGTACGCGGCGATTGGCTGCCGGCTTTCTTGCTATAGGTTTTTTCGTTGCTGGGCCACGTGCTGAGCCTGGTTTACCACGATAGCCTCCCGCCTCACCTTCAGCGGCATCACGCGGTGGCCTATCCAGCGCGCTCACACGTTGTTTACGTACTTTAGGCGTAAACACTGCGGTTGATTTTAGTTTTTCACGTTGCGTTAATTGGCGCAGCGGCGCTTTTGGTACTGGCAAATCAGCCCATTCCAATAGACCTACCACTTCTTTTTGCTCTAATTTAAGCATCTTTCCGCGTTTAACACGTGGCGGCAGGTTTACCGGGCCAAAACGTACGCGCATCAAGCGACTCACTGGTAGCTGAAATGCCTCAAACAATCTACGCACCTCACGGTTACGGCCTTCACGCAATATCACCTGATACCAGTGATTTGCACCCTCACCACCTTGCGGAATGATGCTGTCAAAGTTAGCAGGACCATCTTCCAGTTCAATACCTTCTTTTAACTGTGCAATTTGACCTTCGGTCAATTCACCAAAAATACGTACCGCATACTCACGCTCCACTTCATAACGTGGGTGCATAAAGCGGTTAGCCAACTCACCAGAAGTAGTGAATATCAATAAACCGCTGGTATTCATATCCAGACGACCAATGGCAATCCATTTACCATGCTTCACCTTAGGCAATTTATCAAACACGCTAGCACGACCTTCCGGATCGTCTTGACTCACGATTTCGCCTTCCGGTTTATGGTAAATCAACACTTGCGGCAACTCAGGCTCAAACGGCAAACGTAATGGACGGCTGTCTAAACGCACGACATCATGTTCAGTCACACCGGCGCCTACCTCGGCCACTTTTCCGTTAACAGTCACACGCCCGCTGGCAATCAACTCCTCCATATCGCGACGTGAACCCAAACCTGCCAATGCCAAGAGCTTGTGCAAGCGCTGCGTTGGTGCGGCAGGTGCATCCGGGTCCACGGCAAGCGGGGTGAAATTGGTGGTTGGTCTGCGTACGGGACGTTGCGGATCGCGTTGTTGCTTAAAAGGACGTGCCATGATAATTCGCTAATTTGATTGAATATTGCAATTTTACCGCAGATAAAGTAAATCGCAGTAGATAAAATAGATTTATCGCCAGTAATGACGAGGGTAGCCACACCCAGATTCTCTAAATTAAGTTTTGCTAAGATTAAGGTTGGGCAGCTTTTGCGTTATTTGTAATGCAATTACCGACAAAAGGGCAACCAAGTTTGTTACGATGCCCTGACTAAGCCTCAGGCTGCAAAAACACTTCCATGGCTGGTAACTCTTCCAATGAGCGCAAGTTGAAATCGTTCAAGAAGTGCTTAGTAGTTGCATATAAAGAGGGGCGCCCCGGCACCTCGCGCTGGCCAACCACGTCCACCCAATCACGCTCCTGTAACTGACGCATCACATTAGGGTTGACGGCCACGCCGCGAATCTCTTCGATATCACCGCGCGTCACGGGTTGACGATACGCGATGATCGCCAAGGTTTCCATCACTGCTCGCGAATATTTCACCTGTTTCTCAGGGTGTAGGCGCATCAAATATGTCGTATATTTTTCCCGTGCCTGAAAGCGATAGCCGGAAGCTACCTGCACCAGTTCCATCGTGCGTTCTGCCCAGTCATGCTTTAACTCATCCAGCAACATACGCAGTGTGGCACGCTCCATACGCTCGCTAAACAGACGCAGCATATCATCCAAAGACAAAGGCTGATGCGAGGTCAGCAATGCCACCTCCAGCACATCTTTTAATTCACGAATATTCCCGGCTTCACTCATCGCTGTTTATTTGTACATATATCGGTGAAAAAGCCTGCTGCTGCGTTATGCGTAATAAACCTTCGCGTGCAAGCTCCAGAATAGCGAGAAAACACACGACTAACTTGGGAATACCATCATGGGCGATATCAAATAGTTCGGTAAACTCTAGCATGCGCGCGGATTGCAAGCGCCGTAAAATCAGGCTCATGTGCTCACGCACCGAAAGCTCGGCGCGCCCTACTTTATGATACTGGAAATGGCTAGCGCGCTTTAGCACATTGCGCCAAGCCTCAGTCAAGTCATCCAAGCTGACCTCGGGTGGTTTTACCAAACTGATTTGTTCAAAATAAGCGCTGGCAACACTAATGCCATCGCCGACCTTCGGCATTTCATCTAGGCGCTGTGCCGCGAGTTTTATTGCTTCATACTCCATCAGGCGCCGCACCAGTTCCGCACGCGGGTCGTCTTCCTCTGCGAGTTCTGCTGGTTTAGGTAATAGCATGCGTGATTTAATTTCAATCAGCATCGCCGACATCAAGAGATAATCCGCCGCCAACTCCAACTTGATGGCTCGCATTTTTTCTACATACTCCACGTACTGACGGGTTAAATCCGCCATCGGAATATCCAGAATATCTAGATTGTGCTTACGGATTAAATACAGCAATAAATCCAGCGGGCCTTCAAAGGCCTCTAGGTAAACCTCCAGCGCATCGGGCGGGATATATAGATCTTTGGGGAGCGTTGTAAACGCTTCGCCCTTAATCTTTGCATTGCGCTGAGTTTCTATCTCCATAAAGCGTTAGCTGTAATTCAACCCCATCGCATCACGCACATCACGCATGGTTTCACGTGCTAGCTTTCTTGCACGCTCGCAGCCATCGGCGACGATGTTTTTCACTAGCGTTGGGTCTTCCGCATACTGCGCTGCACGCTCTTGAATCGGTTTCAGCTCTTTTAGCACGCCTTCAATCACAGGGGTCTTGCACTCAATACAGCCGATGCTCGCACCTCTACAGCCAGCTTGCACCCAATCCTGGGTAGATTTGTCTGAATAAATTTCATGCAATTGCCATACAGGGCACTTTGCCGGGTCACCCGGGTCGGTGCGGCGGATACGTGCAGGATCTGTCGGCATGGTTTTGATTTTCTTAGCCACGCTATCTACATCTTCACGCAATGAAATGGTGTTGTTGTAGGATTTAGACATTTTCTGGCCATCTAGACCCGGCATTTTAGAGGCCGGGGTCAGTTTGTAGTCAGGCTCAATCAAAATCATTTTGCCGCCGCCTTCAAGGTAACCAAGCAAACGCTCTTTATCGCCCATGCTCATCCCTTGCTGCTCTTGAATCATGGCGCGCGCGGTTTCCAGCGCCTCTTCATCACCACTTTGTTGGTAAGCGGTGCGCATTTCCTGATACAGTGAGCCACGCTTACTGCCTAATTTTTTAATCGCGGCTTCAGCTTTTTCTTCAAAACCTTTTTCTTTGCCGTAAATATGGTTAAAGCGGCGTGCAATTTCACGTGTAAATTCAATGTGTGGAATTTGGTCTTCGCCCACCGGCACTTGGGTTGCCTTGTAGATTAAGATATCGGCACTTTGCAGCAATGGATAACCTAAAAAGCCATAGGTAGATAAGTCTTTACTTGAGAGTTTTTCTTGCTGGTCTTTATAGGTTGGCACGCGCTCTAGCCAACTCAGCGGGGTAATCATGGATAGCAGCGTATGCAACTCAGCATGCTCAGGCACGCGAGATTGGATGAAAATGGTCGCACTTGCCGGATCTACGCCAGCCGCTAACCAGTCAATCACCATTTCCCACACGCTTTCTTCAATCACTTCCGGCGTATCGTAATGCGTAGTCAAAGCATGCCAGTCAGCTACAAAAAACAAGCACTCATGCTCGTGCTGCAAGCGAATCCAGTTTTTCAACACACCGTTATAGTGCCCCAAATGCAGATTGCCGGTAGGGCGCATGCCCGATAAAACGCGTTCTATTGCCATGTGATGAAAAACCCTAAATTAAATATGTGCTTATTATACTAACTATGCCTGTAAAACCAATCACTCAGTGCTTACAAAAGATTGCTCAGTAAGCCGCCCACTATACTCATTAATGGCTGTAGGATCTTACCCAACACGCCGGTAAATAAAAGTACGATTAAAATCACGAAACCATATGGTTCAATTCTGGCAAAGGAGCGTGCCAAACGATACGGCAGCAAACTCACCGCTATACGCCCGCCATCCAATGGCGGCAATGGCAATAAGTTAAGCACCATGAGCACCAGATTGATTTTGATGCCGGCCTCTGCCATCAGCGATACCGGGTAAGCAACCGCATCAGGGGCGAACGCCGCATATTTAAGTGCCAGCACCCAGAACACGGCCATGACAAAGTTGGATGCAGGCCCAGCCGCGGCTACCCACAGCATGTCTTTTTTAGGGTTACGCAAGCGCCCAAAATCCACCGGTACCGGCTTAGCCCAGCCGAATAAAATACCACCCAGCATAATGGTCAACGCTGGCAGCAACACCGTACCAAACGGATCAATATGCTTCAAAGGGTTAAGTGTGATGCGCCCGGCATTAAACGCGGTCATGTCGCCAAAATACTTTGCCACATAACCGTGTGCGGCCTCATGCACCGTGATAGCAAAAATCACCGGCAAGGCATAAACCGCTATTTTTTGTATGATTGTCAGTTCCATAAATTGCTCTACTTTAGGTATATTTTTTAGGATGTGTTTTGATTAAGCATGAACCCAATCAATCCCAATCCAACTTAATTCAGCTTAATTTGCCGGAGTTAATTTTCCAAGCGGAAAGAGTGAAGTTAAAAAGAGAACGGGCTTAAATCACCTAAGCCTTCACGTACCAGCACCGGCGTTTCATCGGTTAAATCAATCACCGTGGTTGCTCCTGCCTCACAATGCTCCACTTCTATCACCAAATCTACCACGCGCTCCAAGCGTTCGCGCATTGCCCAAGGCTCCATCAGCGATACATCTTCATCATCAGGTAGGCTAAAGGTCATACTCAGCATCGGCGTATCAATTGCCTCTAACAGTGCCTGCACCACGGAGTGCTGCGGCACGCGGATACCAATGGTACTGCGTTTAGGATGCTGCAATTTACGCGGCACTTCGCGCGTTGCGTTTAAGATAAAGGTATAAGCACCCGGCGTGTTCGCCTTCAGCAAACGAAACTGGCTATTACTTACTACCGCATAATTACCTAGCTCACTCAGGTTACGACACATCAAACTGAACAAATGTTTATCATCTACCCCGCGTATCTGGCGAATACGTGCCTGTGCATCCGCATGCCCCAGCATGCAGCCCAAGGCATAGCCTGAATCTGTAGGGTAAACAATCACACCGCCCTTACGTAAAATATCTGCGGTTTGTACAATCAAACGTGGCTGAGGATTACTCAGATTAATATTAAAAAACTGTGACATGTATCCCTGTTCTTTTTCTTAACTGTCTTTATTATTTATTGCGAGCAATCCGATGGTAACTGTACATGCGGCCAATCTTGCCACACGGGAACACAATTGCCAGGCAGCGCAGGCAACCGCCCCATTTCCATAAAGCTGATACCTTTACCATGGTAATCAGACCCTTGTGATGCTTTTAAACCAAATAATTGTGCATATTTTGCATATTCAACATACTGTGCACCGGTATGACTACCCGTCACTACCTCTATCGCCGTGCCGCCCAAGGCCCTAAATTCCTCCAGCAGCAGCAACATATTGGTGCGGCGTATGTCATAACGTCCTGGGTGTGCCAACACCGCTTCACCGCCGCTGTTTACAATCAGGCTCACTGCAGACTCCAAGTCCATCCACTGGTGGTCTACGAAGCCAGGCTTACCTTTGACTAAATACTTTTTGAATACCGCTTTGGTGTCTTTGGCATACTGACGCTCCACCAGAAAGCGGGCAAAGTGCATACGTGTCAGTATGCTCTGTCCCGCGTAGGCAGAGGCCCACTCAAAACTGCCAAGGATGCCGGATTTTTCCAAGCCTGCCGCCATCTGTTTGGCACGCTCCAGACGGCCTTGGCGCACCGCAGCCAAACCGGTCTTGAGCGCTTCATTCTCCACATCCACGTTTAAACCAACGACATGCAGGGTACGCTTTTTCCAGGTCACTGAAATTTCCACACCATTGATTAACTGAATACCGTGCAACGCTGCCGCCTGTCGCGCTTCCGACAAGCCGCTTATATCATCGTGGTCGGTCAGCGCGAGTACACTCACCCCATGCTGTGCCGCATGCGCGACCAACTCAGTGGGAGAAAGCAAACCATCAGAAATATTGGAGTGTGAATGTAAATCTATCATTAAACCATTGGTCATCAACGACTTGCGCCAGCACAACCCCTAAGAAAACAGCTGATTGGAACTAATCATCTATTTAGTCCACTAAAAATTACGCCTTGCAGGCGAGTAACTATAATAGCAAAATAGCACATTGCACCAAAGTATTGTTTGGCACTTAAGCGCGTCAAGTTGACACCCTAAGTGTTAGCACCCTAGGTTTTTATTTTCAAAGAGTGAATATGAAGTTTCTGTTTGATTTATTCCCCGTAATTTTATTTTTTATCGCTTTCAAATTTTTTGGAATTTTCACCGCCACCGCGGTGGCAATCATCGCGACCATCGCACAAATCGTTTATGTCAAAATCAAACATGGCGTAGTTGAAAAAATGCTGTTGCTCAGCGGCATCATCATCACCGTATTTGGCGGCGCCACCTTGCTGCTAAAAGACCCGACCTTTATCCAATGGAAACCCAGCATTTTGTACTGGCTGTTTGCTGCGGGTTTACTAGGCTCCCAGCTCTTTTTCAAAAAGAACCCGATGCGCAGCTTGATGGAGAAGCAGATTAAATTGCCAGATAACGTTTGGTCTGCCCTCAATGTCGCTTGGGCGTTACTCTTTACCGCGCTAGGTTTTATCAACCTGTATGTGGCGTTTAATTACTCGCAAGACACTTGGGTAAACTTCAAGCTATTCGGCATTACCGGCATTATGTTTGGCTTTATTATTTTGCAAACCATTATGATCAGCAAGTATTTACCCAAAGAAGACGATAAAGGAGATGCAAAATAATGTGGTACGCCATCGTTGCCGAAGACACCCCTAACAGCCTTGAAAAGCGCTTAGCAGCGCGCCCTGAGCATTTGAGCCGCTTGCAAGATTTACAAAATACAGGCCGTCTGTTGCTGGCGGGTCCCTTCCCTAGTATTGACAGTAACGACCCTGGTCCGGCTGGCTTTTCAGGCAGTTTAATTGTGGCTGAATTTACCAGCTTGGAGGAAGCCACTGCTTGGGCCAACCAAGATCCATTCGTCACTGCTGGTGTTTATCATCACGTCACAGTGAAACCTTTTAGAAAAACACTACCCTAAGTAGCTACTTAACTTAACATTAATTTAACTTGCATTGATAACCGAATAGATGATTGATCAAATCAAAATACGCTTGCAGGCACTGGAGCCTACCACGTTGGATTTAATAGACGAAAGCGCACTACATGCCGGCCACCAAGGCAATGGCGGCGGCGGGCATTACAAGCTCGACATCACCAGCTCGCATTTTTGCGGCAAATCACAGATAATGCGTCATCGCCTTGTGTATCAGGTGCTCGCAGATTTAATACCACATAAGATTCATGCGCTTAGTATTCATGCAATTGCAACAGATGAAGTTTAAAATACGTCACAAATTTACTACCTAAATTTAATACTTAAGGATGTTTTACGAATGAAATTAATACAAACATTAATTGCCGTTGCTGTTTTATCGATGACTCCATCAGCATTTGCCGCTGATGCGCTAGCAACAGTGAACGGCAAGCCAGTAAAACAATCACTCTATGACGTAATCGTTAAAGACGTGACTGCAAACGGCCAAAAGATTGATGCCAACACTAAAGCTGCAATTATTGATGAGCTGGTCAGTTCTGAGCTGGTATACCAAGAAGCGCAAAGATTAGGCTTGGATAAACAAGCTGATTACGTTGCACGTGAAGAACTAGGCAGCCGCAAGCTGTTGACCAGCATGTTTCTGCAAGACTACGTGAAAAAACATCCGGTTTCTGATGCAGATACCAAAGCTGCTTACGAGAAATATAAAACGGCTTATGGCGACAAAGAATACAGCGCGCGCCATATTTTAGTTAAAACGGAAGCAGAAGCTAAAGATATCATTGCCCAGCTAGGCAAAGGTGGCGATTTTGCCAAAATTGCCAAAGAAAAATCATTAGACCCAGGTTCTAAAGAAAAAGGCGGCGACTTAGGCTGGTTCTCACCTGCAACCATGGTAAAACCATTTAGCGATGTAGTGGCAAACTTACAAAAAGGCGCAACATCAGCCAGCCCAGTGCAAACACAATTTGGCTGGCACGTAATTAAGCTGGTAGATACCCGCCCGGCTCAGCCATTACCTTACGAAAAACTAAAAGATGGCATACAAAAAAACCTGCAACAACATAACCTAGAAAAACTCATGAGCGATTTACGCGCAAAAGCAAAAATCGACATCAGTAAGTAATTAAAATGCAGACAAAAAGGCTCCAGCAATGGGGCCTTTTTTCACTGTGCCACATTGATACTATGGCCGACTTTTGGCCTTGTTTTTAATGTTATTTTTGGCTGATTGCCTGCGCTTTCTCTTAAATTATGCGATAATAAGAATTGTTATCATCTATAGAGTGCATCACTAAATCTATATGCAATTTTTGTCACAATTAAAAGCTGGTCAACGTGCGGTGATCTCCGCAATCGAAGCTGAAGACACCCTGTTCCATCGCCTCACCGCGCTGGGGTTTCGTGTTGGCAAGCCACTCAGCATTATGCGTCGCGCCAGCTTTAATGGCCCGATACATGTGCGTCTTGGCACTACAGATGTCATTCTGCGCGTCACTGAAGCTGACCGCATTCAAATCAACGCAATATAAAGTTAAATAAATGAAGCGTATTGCGTTACTCGGTATGCCAAATACTGGAAAATCCACGCTATTCAATCGCATTAGCGGTGCCTCTGCGCGCGTAGGTAACTGGCCTGGAATTACGGTCGATTTGCTCAGTGCAAAAATATTACTCGGCGGCAATATTGTAGAGCTGATTGATTTACCAGGTATTTACGACCTGCATGGTTTTTCAGAGGATGAACAAGTCGTTAGACACTTCATCACCAACAACCCTGTCAATTTACTGGTGGTATTACTCAACAGTACACAAATTGACCGCCAACTATCCCTGCTACTGCAAATTAAAAAGCTAGGCTTCCCAATTGTGCTGGCGCTCAACATGGCTGACGAAGCAAAGCGCGCCGGCATCACCATTGACGCAGACGGCTTAAGCCAAACCTTAGGCTTGCCAGTGATTCAGATTAGCGCAAAATATGGCGATGGCTTACCAAAAGCATTAGCCGCTGCGACCGCTATTATCAATCAGCAAGATACCACCACCAACCCGCAAAGCATAAGCCTGCTCCTCAAAGAAGAGCATGATATTGAAACCGAAATGCATGCACTGGTTGAACAGCATGTGGATATTCCGGTAACACTGACCGATGACCTTACCGATAAAATAGACAAGGTATTACTGCACAAATGGTTGGGGTTACCGCTGTTTTTTGCCGCCATGTTTTTGCTGTTTCAATTCATCTTTGCCGTAGGCGCCCCGATACAGGATGGCTTAGCCTGGCTACTAGACCAACTACGCACAGATTTGCTGAACCCGCTATTTGCCAACGCACCGACATGGCTCAGCGGACTCATGCTGGATGGTATTTATAATGGCGTAGCCACGGTTGCTGCATTTGTGCCGATTATTATTCTATTCTTCCTCGTCATGTCCATGGTAGAAGACAGCGGCTACCTATCACGTGCTGCGTTCTTGATGGATGCCATCATGGCAAAAATGGGGCTGGATGGGCGCAGCTTTGTCATGATGCTGATGGGTTTTGGCTGTAACGTACCGGCTATCATGGGTACACGTATTATGCGCTCACGTAGCATGCGCCTGCTGACCATGCTGGTGATCCCGCTGTCATTGTGCTCAGCTAGGATGCAAGTGTTTATTTTTATGATTGCGGCGCTATTTAGCCCTAGCCATGCACCGTTAGTCTTGTTCTCGCTATACGTGATGAGTTTCTTCACTATGTTTTTAACTGCGCTTTTATTTCAAAACCAATATAAAAACACCGAGCCTTTTATTCTAGAGCTGCCGCCGTACCGCTTCCCTACCCCGCGTCAGATCGTGCTGCGTGGCTGGCATGAAGTAAAACACTTTTTAAACCGCGCCAGCAAGTTCATTGTACTAGGCGTAGTATTGGTATGGCTGTTAACTAACTTCCCAAGCAATGTGGCACCTGCCAGTATCGACACCTATGCTGGACAAATCGGCGTGTTCTTCACACCGATACTTGACCCTATCGGCATTAATCATGAGCTGGCGATTGCCTTAATTTTCGGCTTTGTTGCGAAAGAAATTGTGGTGGGTGCACTAGCGGTGATTTATGGCCTGCAAGGCGACGCACTGATGGCGCAAATGGCCACGCAAATCGACTGGGTACAAGCCTTGAGCTTTATGCTGTTCACTCTGATTTACACGCCATGCCTGTCTACGATTGCCACGATCAGAAATGAATCCAAAAGCTCAGCCTTTATGTGGCTTTCGATTGTATGGTCTTTAGGCTTAGCATGGGTGATCAGCTTTATCTTCTACCAAAGCGCGCGCTTGCTCGGCTACTAACCTCTGCGTCAGCTTTGGCTGCAAACTTGCCAACTCTCAGTTAGCCACTTATTGATGGCTAACTGAGAAGCTAGGCTCACCCACATGACTTAACTGGCGATGCGAAACTAACCTACAATCTGATATTAATCATTTAGCCTAAACTTCAGCCACATTACATCTTGACCCAATCATCCTACATTGCCAAATCGCCTAAAGTTGCCATCATTGGCGGCGGCCCTGCTGGGCTAATGGCGGCAGAAACTTTAAGCCTCGCGGGTATCCACGTAGATCTATACGATGCCATGCCTAGCGTAGGCCGCAAGTTTCTGATGGCAGGTAAAGGTGGCATGAACATCACCCATTCTGAGGCGGCAGCGCAGTTTCTCTCACGCTATGGCACGCGCCAAGCACAGATTGCCCCTTTGCTCGACACCATGAGCCCGCAGACACTACGTGAGTGGATACACGAATTAGGCATAGATACTTTTGTTGGCTCTTCTGGCCGCGTATTCCCGACCGATATGAAGGCCGCGCCATTATTACGCGCTTGGCTGCATCGCTTACGTGAGGCTGGGGTGAGCTTCCATATGCGCCACCGCTGGACCGGCTGGGACAGTGGCAAACTAAAATTCAATACACCAGATGGAACTACCTCTTCAGAAGCAGATGCGGTTGTGTTCGCACTAGGTGGAGGCAGTTGGGCGAGATTAGGTTCAGATGGGGCTTGGGCAAACGTATTTAGCGAGCATGGCATCGCCGTTTCCCCGTTAAAACCAGCTAATTGCGGCTTTCATACCAATTGGAGCGAACACTTTATCTCCCGCTTTGCCGGAGTCCCGCTAAAAACTATTGCCATCTCCATGCAGGATGAACACGCAGCAAGCCAACACAAACAAGGCGAGTGCATGATTACCGAGCACGGTATCGAAGGAAGCTTGATTTATGCGCTTTCAGCCCATATCCGTAACACGATAGAGGCTAAAGGTGAAGCAACCGTACACTTGGACCTGCTGCCGGACAGACCGTTGGCACAAGTGTTTGCCGATGTCAGCCACCCGCGCGGCTCACGTTCGCTATCCAGCCACCTGCAGAGTCGGCTTGGCATCAAAGGTATTAAGGCTGGCTTATTGCGAGAGCTAGTCTCCGCTCAAGACTATGCCAATCCAGTTAAACTCAGCCATGCCATTAAAGCGTTACCGCTTAAGCTAAGCTCGACACGTCCGATTGATGAGGCCATTAGCAGCGCTGGTGGGGTAGATTTTGCAGGATTAGATGCTCACCTGATGCTCAAGGCCATGCCTGGCGTATTCTGTGCTGGGGAAATGCTGGACTGGGAGGCGCCAACTGGCGGCTACTTGCTTACAGCGTGCTTTGCATCCGGCCGCAGCGCTGGCTTAGGGGTAATCGACTGGCTAAAGGCTCATCAGTAAGACTAGAAAATCAAGCCTAGGAGGTAAGGCTTAGAGAGTTAGGTGGTGGGCATAGCTATAAGTGGTAAAAACGATTACGCCCTAAACATAAAATAAACCGCGCCCATCAAACACAACCCTGCCCATAGAAAATCCAGCTTCATGGGCTGCTGCATATAAAAAACTGCAAATGGGACAAACACCGCCAGCGTAATCACTTCTTGCAATATCTTTAGCTGCGCAAGCGACATCACAGTAAAACCAATGCGGTTAGCCGGTACTTGGAACAAATACTCCAGCAGCGCAACACCCCAGCTTACCAACGCAGCAATAATCCAAGGTTTGTTATTAAGATTTTTTAAATGGGCATACCATGCAAACGTCATGAATACGTTAGAAATGGTAAGGAGTAGGATTGTTTTTACAATGACGGGCATAAACTAGAGGCGCTAAGCTTGCACTTTTACCAAACGAAAATTGTTGCCAAGTGGGCTAAGAAAGACTATGGCACCAGCGTTGCTGGGCAAACCGAGCAGTAGGCTGCAAAGCACCTTTACTCGCCCTGCCCAGCATAGAATTAGACAGCGGCTTCGCCTGTTTCACCGGTTCTGATACGTACGACTTGCTCTACGCTGCTTACAAAAATCTTACCATCCCCGATTTTTCCGGTATGTGCGGCATTGATAATCGCATCCACTGCAGAATCAACAATCGCATCAGCTACAACTAGCTCTAGTTTAATTTTTGGTAAGAAATCAACCACATACTCAGCACCGCGGTATAGTTCTGTATGCCCTTTTTGACGACCGAAACCTTTTACTTCTGTCACGGTTAAGCCATTCACACCAATTTCAGATAAAGCTTCACGCACTTCATCTAATTTGAATGGCTTAATAATCGCTTCGATTTTTTTCATACCGGCAAACTCCTAATAGTATTTAATTTCTATAATTTTATTAATTGACTACTTTAATACACTGACTTTTTATTCTTCGGTAACGCTATCCAAAATTGCTGGCGCTGCCTTCATATAGATCTAGTTTAATCTAGTTTTCCAATACTCGCTCAGCTTTGCTGTTATAGGGTAACGTCTATCCTTACCAAAACCTTTATCCGTAATACGCACCCCTACCGGTGACTGTCTGCGCTTATACTCGTTGCGGTCTATCATGGCAATCACACGGTTAATATCAGAGATAGGGTAGCCTAGCGCCACAATCTCAGCCCGCGATAAATCATTTTCCACGTACGCTTCAATAATCGCATCTAGTACATCGTAAGGCGGCAAGCTATCCTGATCTACCTGATTAGCCCTCAGTTCGGCAGATGGCGGCCTGGTAATAATGCGCTCAGGAATCACCCTAGACAACTGGTTACGGTACGCGCATAAGCGATACACCAAGGTTTTAGGCACATCTTTCAACAAAGCAAAACCACCCGCCATATCGCCATACAGCGTGCAATAGCCCACGGCCATTTCACTCTTATTGCCGGTAGTAACCACGATACTGCCAAACTTATTGGAGATTGCCATTAAAAGCATGCCACGAATACGCGCTTGCAAGTTCTCTTCTGTCGCATCAAACGGCATATCACCAAACTGCGGAGACAGTGCGCTTAAGTAGCTATCGAACAGCGGCTTGATAGCAATTTCTT
This sequence comes from Methylotenera mobilis JLW8, assembly GCF_000023705.1. Classification (NCBI taxonomy): domain Bacteria; kingdom Pseudomonadati; phylum Pseudomonadota; class Betaproteobacteria; order Nitrosomonadales; family Methylophilaceae; genus Methylotenera; species Methylotenera mobilis. Next base: position 732,993 of record NC_012968.1, on the reverse strand, counting down.
CATATTTCACACCAACGATATCAGCCATTTCGCGGGCGTCATTCACACTGATATCGGCGGTAAATTCAGACGGCATCATCACCGCATGTACTTTATCTGCGCCGATGGCATCTACCGCTAGCGCTAAGGTTAAGGCAGAGTCCACACCTCCGGACAAACCTATCACCACACCAGGGAAGCCATTTTTATTAATATAATCGGCAAGTCCTAATTTTAATGCTTTATAGACAGTAGCCTCAAGTGACAGGCTGGGGGTAATTTCCCCATAGATTGGCTGTGCATGGTCAAACTCGATCACCTCGAGTTGCGACTCAAAAGCATCCAGTTCAGCAACGACCTCGCCTTGCGCATTCAACACAAAGGAGGCGCCATCAAACACCAGCTCATCCTGACCGCCCACCATGTTGACGTAAACCACAGGCAGGTTATTTTCTACCGCGCGCTGCTTAAGTACCTCAAATCGTGCGCTTTGTTTTTTCATATGATAAGGTGAGCCATTCATCGCAATTAATAGCTCAGCGCCCGCCATTTTAGCCAGCAGTGCCGGCTTAGGCTCCCACACATCAGCACAAATTAAAACGCCGACCTTAACACCGCAATGGTTGAATACCAGCGCCTCAGCACCAGAGGAAAAATAACGCTTTTCATCAAACACACCATAATTAGGCAACACTTGTTTATGATAAGTAGCAACAATGCTGCCCCCCTCTAAAACTGAAGCGGCATTAAAGCATTGCTCACCCTCTTGGTGTGGATGCCCCACGATCACGGTAATGTCTGACAATTGTTGCGCAAGCGTCTGCAGCGTATCTTCACAAGCACGTAAAAAGTCTGGTCGTAAGAGTAAATCTTCAGGGGAATAGCCGCATAAAGACAGCTCGGGGGTGACGACTAAAGTGGCTCCCTGCTCTTTAGCCGAAGCCGCATAAGCAACGATTTTTTTTGCATTGCCAGCCAAGTCGCCGACGATGCAGTTGATTTGCGCAATTGCAATTTTCATTGATAAGTCAGTACGTTAAGGTGAACAACAAGGTCAATTAAGATGAAAACAAATCGCCTAGACATCAATAGCTACCGCCAGCATCCTTAATCAATTTGACGATTTCAGTGTGCTGTCCCTTCAAGGCATAGACCAAGGCCGTTAATCCGTACTGATCTTTAGCTTTTACCTTTGCCTGATGGTCCAGGAGCAGTTTTACCATTTCCGCATCGCCGTTATCCACCGCGATATGTAGCAATGGCGTACCTTGTGAATCAAGGTTATTCACATTAGCGCCAGCCATAACCAGCACGCGCACCACCTCAATTTTTGCTTTTTTAACCGCCCATGTGAGCGCCGTCCACTTGGTTGAATCTTTTTGATTTACCTGAGCGCCATGTTTAAGTAAAAAATCTACGACTGGGGCGTACCCTTCACGCGCCGCAATCATCAAGGCGGTAATGCCAAAACTGTCTTGCATGCTGACATCGGCCTTGTTTTCTACCAGCACTTTTACGGTTTCCACATCGCCGCTTTTAGCTGCGTGCATTAATACCGTTTTGCCATCGTCACTTTTGATATTCACATCTGCGCCATGCTGCACCAGTAAAGCCACGGTAGCAGCATAACCAGAAGAGGCGGCTAAACCGAAAGCACTCCAACCGGCACCATCCCGCGCTGCAGAATCAGCACCTAACTCCAGCAATTTCTTAACCGTAGCCACATGGTTCTTTTTCGCCGCATACATTAAGGCGGTCCAAGCGTCGTTATCCTTGGCATTGATATTAGCACCCTTTGCAACAAGTGCAGCCACCACCTCCGCGTTGTCCTTGCGTGCAGCGTACATCAGTGCGGTGATACCCTCTTCATCCTTAATATTAGGGTTGGCGCCACTCGCCAACATGGCATTGACGGTCGCCACATCGCCTTTGGAAGCAGCAGTCAGCAAATAGGCAATATCTTCTGCAGCATAGGCCAGTGGCATTGCCAGTAAGCCTGTAAGCGTTAGGGTAAATAAGCGCATCGCCAATGTTTGCATAAGTTTCACTAAATTATCGCTCTCTAAATCCTAAATTATCGCGTTCTAAATCAAAGACTCTTCTGACGCATCGCTGCCAGCACAGCTTCACCCAAACCAGCAGGTGAACTTGCGACAACTGCGCCCGCCAATTCGAGTGCGCGAATCTTATCTGCCGCTTTACCGCTGCCGCCAGAAATAATCGCACCGGCATGACCCATACGTTTACCCGCAGGTGCTGTTTGTCCTGCGATATAAGCAGCAACAGGCTTACGCACATTGCTCTTAATAAATTCCGCCGCCGCTTCCTCATCAGAACCACCGATTTCGCCCACCATAATAATGGCTTCAGTTTCTGGGTCAGCTTCAAACATTTCTAAGCACTCGATAAAGTTAAGCCCTTTGATCGGATCGCCACCAATACCCACACAAGTACTTTGGCCTAAATTCAATGCAGTAGTTTGGTGTACAGCTTCATAAGTGAGCGTACCAGAACGTGATACCACGCCCACCTTGCCACGCAAGTGAATACTGCCAGGCATAATGCCGATTTTGCATTCGTCCGGGGTAATCACGCCTGGGCAGTTTGGCCCGATTAAGCGCGTGCCGTTGGCTTTCAGTGCCGCTTTTACATTCAGCATATCCAATACTGGGATGCCTTCAGTAATACAGATAATCAGCTCAATGCCGGCGTCACTTGCTTCTAAAATTGAATCTGCCGCGAATGCTGGCGGCACGTAAATTACGCTGGCATTGGCACCAGTGGTACGCACCGCATCACGCATGGTGTTGAATACTGGCAAACCTAAATGCAGTTGCCCACCCTTACCTGGAGTAACCCCACCCACCATTTGCGTGCCGTAAGCCAGCGCTTGTTCAGAGTGGAAAGTACCTTGTTTACCGGTAAACCCTTGGCATAACACTTTGGTATTTTTATTGACTAAGATACTCATGCTACCACCGCCTTAACTGCTTGCTGTGCAGCATCTGTTAACCCTTCAGCCGAAATAATATTCAACCCGCTTGTTTGTAACATTTTTTTACCTAAATCCACATTCGTACCTTCTAAACGCACAATCACAGGAATTTGCATACCGACTTCACGCACCGCCGTAATAATGCCCTCGGCGATAATATCGCAGCGCATAATGCCGCCAAAAATATTCACTAAAATCGCTTTCACATTGCTGTCAGCTAAAATAATTTTGAACGCTTTGGCTACGGTTTCTGCCGTTGCACCGCCACCCACGTCTAAAAAGTTAGCTGGCATGCCGCCGTGCAATTTAATTAAGTCCATCGTTGCCATCGCTAGGCCAGCACCGTTCACCATACAGCCGATATTACCGTTAAGTGCGATGTAGTTTAAGCCTGCATGATGCGCGACTGCCTCTTTGCTATCTTCCTGACTCCAATCACGTTGTTCAGCTAACGCTTTTTGGCGATACAAAGCGTTGTCGTCCACACTCATTTTGCAATCTAGAGCATAGAGCTTGCCATCAGTAGTGACCACTAATGGGTTGATCTCCAACAAGGCTAAATCATTATCTTTAAATAAGCGGTACAAGCCTTTTAACAACTTGGTAAACGCGCCAATTTGGTCTCCGCTTAAATCAAGCTTAAATGCTAGGTTACGGGCTTGGAAGTCGACTAGGCCATTCAGTGGATCGCAGACCTCTTGCAGGATTTTTTCCGGACTAGTGTGCGCGATTTCTTCAATATCCATGCCGCCGGCTACTGACGCCACCACTACCACGCGCTCCAAGGTTCTATCTACCAGCATAGATAAATACAACTCACGTGCAATAGGTAGCGTTTCTTCAACCAACACCTGATTCACAGGCTGCCCATCTGGTGCATTCTGATAAGTAACTAGCGTTTTACCTAACAACTCACCCGCCACGTTCTGCGCTTCAGCGGCAGATTTCACCACTTTCACGCCGCCTGCTTTACCACGGCCGCCAGCATGTACTTGGGCTTTCACCACCCAGCCATCGCTAGCGATTTCGGTAGTCACGCCTACGGTTTCTTTGGCAACCGCAACAACCTGACCGCGCGGCACAGGAATGCCGTATTTTTGAAGTAGTGTTTTCGCTTGATACTCATGCAAATTCATAAAAATAGCTCGATTTAAAGGTTATGCACATTTTCTCGCAATTCAGAGAAATGCGCTAGAGAAACAAGGAATAAGTGAGCGAACGGAATGAAGTGCCAGGCGCACGGAACACAGAAACCAGGATAGTATGTAGTATACCGCGAGGTTGCGACAACCTTTGGTTGCAGTGTATGCTAACTCGCAATGCGATGTTAAGCCACTGGAAGTGGCGGCCGAAACCAAAAAACCGCGCAACGAAGCAATTCGCCCACGTCTCCATTTACTCGGTGTTTCTTGGCAAAGTAATGTAAATGGATGCCATTAATGAAGTAGATAGTCGCGTGTATAATGCAACTTTACGTTCAGATTGTTTACTTATGCGTTTAGTTGTTCAAGGCAAAGCCATTACTTTTGCACATTTAGCTCATATTCATCAACTCTGCGCCTCGAGCGTGCAATTTGTTCAAATCGCGCAACATGGTTACTACCTAGCCAACCAATCTGAAATAAACCCATCGGTTCAGCAGTTTTGCGCCGAACAGCAAATTGATTGCGCATACGTAGAAAACGACCAGCTGATCCAACACTTTGGCTTATGCGTGATGGACATGGACTCTACGCTGATCAGCATTGAATGTATTGATGAAATTGCAGACATGGTCGGCTTAAAACCGCAAGTGGCAGCCATTACCGAGCGCGCAATGCAAGGCGAACTGGATTTTGCACAAAGCCTGCGCGAGCGCGTAGCACTGCTTGAGGGTTTACATGAGTCTGACCTGATGCGTGTACTGAACGAACGCCTACAGCTCAACCCAGGCGCCCAGCAATGGATAGATAACTGCAAAGCAAATAACATCACCACCTTATTGGTTTCGGGCGGCTTTAACTTTTTTGCCGACCGCGTGAAGGCTATGTTAGGCCTGGATTATGCGGTTGCCAACACCCTTGAAATTATCGATGGCAAACTCACTGGTAAGATTTTAGGCAATATTGTAGACGCGCAAACTAAAGCAGATGAGTTAGTAAAGCTGCGTGACCGTTTAGGCCTAAGCGCGACTCAGACCATCGCCATTGGCGACGGTGCCAATGACCTGAAAATGATGTCAGTGGCTGGTGTAGGCGTAGCTTACCATGCCAAGCCAGTAGTGCAAGCACAGGCTACCTATGCACTCAACCACATGGGTTTGGATGGCGTCGTTAATCTATTTGCCAGCTAGCAAGATTACAACAGCGCCAACTCGGCCTCAGTAAAACCCGCTTGGCGCCTAGCTTCTAAATTAAAAGGCTTGCGCAAGGTTGGCGCACTGTACTGCTCCGCCAATGCCGCATAGGTTGCTATCGGTTCTAGCTCACGTTGAGTACACAGCCAATTAAACCAAACATTGCCAATCGCCACGTGGCCAATCTCGTCACGCAGGATAATATCCAAGATTCCCGCCATGGCAACATCGCCAATCTGCGCAAATTTATTTCGCAACGCGGGGCTGGCATCTAAGCCACGCGCCTCCATAGTACGCGGCACCAATGCCATTCTAGCCAGCACATCGTCTTGCGTGCGCTCCACCATTTCCCACAGGCTATTATGGCCAGTGAGATCACCATATTGATAACCCAAGGTTTCTAGATGCGCATTCAACAAACCAAAATGATAAGCCTCTTCAGCGGCTACTTTTAACCAATCCACGTAATACTGCTGCGGCATACCAGCAAAGCGCCAAACCGCATCCAATGCCAGATTGATCGCATTAAACTCAATATGTGCCAAGGCGTGAATCAAACCGGCACGACCCTCCTCGGTACGCATGGAGCGTTTACCAACCTCTAACGGGGAAACTAACAGCGGACGTTCTGGGCGTCCCGGAATCGGCTGCGTAGATACTAGCTCACGCTCGTTATCCAGCAGCAGCGTACCAGATTGCCACGATTGATAAAGTGCAGTGACTGCACTCGTTTTATTTGTTAGCTGACAATCAGCCAAGCAACTCAACGCTGCCTGCCTTAATTCCTGCATTGATGCTTTCCGTTCATTCAATCTCTTTAGTCTAGGTTGGACTTGTTAATCTAGACTGCATTTAGCCTATACCCTTCAGCCTAGACTGTTAGTAATGGTGCGATGTCGCCGCTGGTTTAGCATGGTCCAACGGGATAAAGTCCAACTCGCCAGCTTTCATATCAGGCACTATTAAATAACGCTCATCTTTAGTAATGGCAATATCTGCCGCAGATTGGTAACCCGCTTTGAGCAGTTGCACATCGCCCATCAGATTCACGTTAAAGACTTTGCCATTTTTCCAATCACTCACAAACATCACGCCACTGGAGTGATGCACGACTCCATCGCCGCCACCAAAGCCCTCAGCCAAGTCAGTCAATGCGGCCGTGGCAGTATTTAAGCTATATAACACGCCTGAGGCAAAATCCACATAAATCAGGTTGTTACCGGTGTCATCCGCCAGCAAACCGTTCGGGGCTTTTACACGTGCATCTTGCGTATCTTTAATTAGCAACTTCACTTCACCGCGCGGCGTGATTTTATAAATTGCACCGCCTTTTCCGGTGTTAAATAAATCACCGCTATCGCTTACATACAAGTTGCCTTTTAAGTCCGCCTCTAAGTCATTCAAGAAAAGCGGCACATTCGGAAACGCTTCAGCAGGTACAAAAACGCTTGCCGAAGGGGTGGTTTCTTTAATGTTAACCTGAACTGTTTTGGTTTCTTTTATGCTGACATTATGTGTCGTGGCTTGTTTAATGCTGATTTTGAGTATCTTGGTTTTATCGGCTACGTATAAATAATCTCCGATAATCGCCAAGCCTTTAGGGTCATCTAAGCCGTTGGCAAATACGCTGATATTGCCAAGCGTGTCCACCACACTGATGCGACCATCGCCATCTTTACCAAACTCATTAATTTCGGAGATAAATATCCTGCCGTCTTTCGCCTGCACCACGGACTCTGGCGTTTTTAGGCCTGTGATTTTCTTAGTGGTGTAGCTCATGGTCGTTATGGCCTTTGTCGATTGGCAGCCTGCCATCAGTATGCCCGCCATCACCAACGCGCTTAATTTTATATATTGTTTTAACATGTTTATCCCAAAAATAACTGCGTTTATTATTCACGCGATTTACGACTAATGCGGCTTACTATTTACACACCCTGCACGCGCCCTCACTTAAAACGACATCACCCGTACTTTAGGCGTTGGAAACAGCGTCACCATACTGCACGGGGTATTGCTGACCTGTGCTGGCCCGCTCATATACGCTTGCAGTGTTTTATCTGCCTGCATTTTCGCTACAGCGTCATCCACAGCTAGCTTATATGCTTTTTCTATCCAAAATTCAGGCTTAATATTTAAAATGCCACGCACTTGCGAGCGTCCTACAACAGTAGCCAAATGCTCGCCCACACCTTTATAAGCACTAGCTTTTACTTCTGCGTAAAACAATTGGACTTGCGGGTTATAAAACAATTCTGGCTGTAGCCATAGCACAGCCTTGCCGGACTGGTTAGCATCACAAACATTCACATCATGATAGGCGGCAGTGAGCTTGGACATGGCAATTTTTTCAACGAGAGGCCCTTGGTAAAACCAGTAATCCTGGTAAGGGCTCCACAGTTTGATAGGGTTGTTATAATCCACGGGCTGAATATACATCAGTAACTTAGATGTCACTTTAGTATCAGCCGGCTCGGCCGCATAAGCGTTAACGCTAGCACCTATGGCTAACAACGCAACTAATTTAATTACATTCATTTTCATTCAGCTTTTCCTACTTCGTTTTATAACTAATACGGTAGATGATATTAGCTTTATCATCCGATACATAAAGCGCACCGTCCGCCCCAACCAAAACATCAACAGGTCGGCCCCACGCTTCTTGGTTAGATAGCCATCCGATTGCAAAGTCTTCCACAGCCTGCGGCTCATTGGCCTTGAATTTTACTCTAATTAACTGATAACCTGCGGGCTGTTTGCGGTTCCAGGAGCCATGCAGCGCCACAATCGCATCTGCCTTATAAGCTGACGGCCAATTGGTTTTGTCTAAAAAGGTAATCCCAATAGGTGTGGTATGCGCCCTAAAACTCACTGCAGGTGCTTGTGTAGTACCACAAAAACCAGCAGCGCCCTTAAAGTTAGGGTCCTCAAACTGCGTACCAATCTCCTTACTGCCACCCCAGCAATGCGGCCAGCCATAGTGCTTAGCTGCCTCTATCTTGTTTAAGTGCTCAGGTGGCAGCTCGTCGTTCACCGCACCACCCTGCGTGCCACTGCGGTTATCCGCACCATTATTAGTTGCATACATAGCGCCGGTTACCGGGTGCCATGCATACCCTTGTGAGTTACGTAAGCCACGGGCATATATTGCTGATTGCTGGTGACGTCCCAGGGTAGTTAATGCACCTGCAGGTTTGCCCTCTACCGTGTATCTGAGCATAGTTGCCCGAGTTGGTTCGTTTTCTATACAAACATTGCAGCTAGAACCCACATTAATATACAAAAATCCATCCGGCCCTAACCGAATGTTTTTAAGGGTGTGCCCGCCAGTAGGCAGGTTGGTGATAAACGCCTGCGGTTTAGACCAGCGTTCGCGTTCAGGGCTGATTTTCACGACGCCGTCTTGGTTGGCGATTAACAAACTGTCACCAACAAAGGCTAGCCCTTGCGGCGCGTTTAGATTTTGCACAAGGCTCACCACCTCATCGGCAACGCCATCATGGTTACGATCCGGCAACATGAGCACACTATTGCTGCCAAGCGCCGACACATAAAGTTCCCCCTTGGCATCTAATGCCATCATTCTGGGGGCAGACAACTGCGCACCGCCTTTGGTATTAAAATCTGCGAACACCTCGATTTTAAAGTCATCCGGCAAGCGAATACTGGACAAATCAGCGGCGAACACTGGTCGCGCCGCAAATAGCATCAGGCCTGTAAGTAATACTATATGAAGTTTTTTAACTGTAGAAATCACAACTCCCCCAAAGATGATGCGTTTTTAATTTTCGTCTCACACTACAGAAGGAACTGCTCACTTTAAAAATATGGAACGGGTCGTTGAACGAGGTGCAGTGCAAAACGCACGGAACGCAGGAGCCGAGATAGTATGCAATTACGGCGAGCTTACGATTACTGCGCAATTCGCCTGTACAGACACATATGCCGTTTCGTCCTTAGTTCCGTACTTTCCCTAGCTCCGTATTTTTTCCAACTCAAAGCTACCCTTAGGTTAATACATCCGACCATATATTATGTGCCCAAGCTTTGGCATAAGCGCCCTCTTTATCTGAAGGCGCAAGCGAAACCCCGCCGCCTTCGGCCGACACCATAATCTTTTTGGCAGCATCGTAGCGGTACACATTAGCTACATGCATGGCCTGTTTATCATCTACAAAGCTGTAGCAAGTGTTGGCAAACACCGGTGCAGTATCTGGACTTCTCCCCTGCATCAATTCCACAATCGCACTCGCGCAAACACGCGCCTGTGAGGTTGCCATATGTGCAGACTTAGGCAAGCCTGACGCCACGCTATCCCCCACCACATGTACATTCGGCACTAATTTAGACTCGTAACTTAAAAAATCAACATCGCACCACGGATATTCAGATGCGAGCAAATGTGCCATCTGCGCTGGCTTGCCTGCCCGCTGCGGCGGTATTACATTCAGTACATCGGCCTTCACCTGTTCAAACTCGGTAGCCACGGTTTTAGTTGACACATCCACCGAAGCGATGTCGCTATTGGGGCGGTAATCAATCATACCGGCATAATTACTGGCCCACACTTTAGTAAACAAGCCTTTTTTAGATACAATTTCGGCGTTCGCATCCAGCACGATGATCTTACTTTTAGGTTTATTCGCCTTCAGATAATAAGCGACCTGGCAGATACGTTCATAAGGCCCAGGTGGGCAACGGTATGGTGCTTTGGGGATAGTGATGACAAACACACCGCCATCGGGCATAGCTTCCAACTGCTGACGCAGATTAACGGTCTGCCAGCCTGCTTTCCATGCGTGTGGAACCTGCTTTTGCGCTTCTGCACTTTGCAGTTGTAGCAGGCGGTCATAAATAAAATCCACACCCGGTGCCACAATCAAGCGGTCGTAGTTGATTTCGCCGCGCTGCATGGTTACCTTTTTAGCATCGGTATCAACCGCAGTCACGCTATCTTGCACCCACCGTATGCCATGATGTTTTTGTAATAGATCATAGCCAAATGTCAGGTCATTAATTTGCTGACTGCCGCCCAACACCAAATTACTCAGTGGGCAGGATACAAACTGTGGTGATGGTTCAATCACCACCACTTCAATACTACCCATACTCCACATACGAATATATTTAGCGGCACTGGTACCAGCATAGCCGCCGCCAATGACTACCACACGTCCAATCGGCGGCTTTTTTCCCATCGCGATTGCATGTGGGGCAAACGCCAAGGCACCGATGACGCCCACCGTTTTAATAAAATCACGGCGATTAAAGTCAGTTATATGATTACTCATCCTGCACCGCCTTTAGTTTTTGTGGTTCCGGCATGGTGTGCTGCTCAGGTTTTTGCCGTGAGAAATAATCTGCAAGCTGCTTAATTTCATCCAGAGTTAAGCCGCTCGCGTGGCGGTGCATCACCGTGGCTGGGCGCACACCTTTACGGAAATCAAGTAAACGCTGCTCTATGTAGGCTTTATCCAGCCCGGCAAGCGTGGTGGCATCAAACTCGGCTTTGGTTTTTACCGCGTTACCATTGGTGCCATGGCATGCTGCACAAGAGGCTGCCAACGTTCGGGTATGCAATCCCTGCCCTGCATAAACAAAATCCTCAGCAGCCTTGCCCGGTATGGGCAAAACAACTGAGGATATCAGTATAAAATTTAGAATAAATGTTTTCATGGGCTCTTCATCAAGTTAGAAACACCACTACAATTAATCAAACTTACAATCGTCAAACCTACAACCAGACTATCTTGGCACCCGCGTCTAAACGGCCAGTGCCAAGAAGCAGATTTAAGTGATTAGAAACACTTCTCTTCTAAACAGCCATCATCTCGCACACCAAGTGATGTAAGCAACTCTACCATTTTGGTGTTACCTTCATCACGGATAGCACGAATAATAGAAACATCAGCACGCATTTTAATATTCACATCAGCGCCTTTAGCTGCCAGCAATTTAACCAAATCACTATAACCACCGAATGCCGCCATATGGAAAGCTGTGTTTTTGCTGATTGGGTGTTGATAGTTCAAGTCAGCACCACGCTCAATCAATAGCTCAACCACTTTAAGCTGGCCTTTGGCTGCGGCAATTTGCAAAGCAGACCAACCGAAGAACTTGTCATTTGGTTTTGCATCAGTATCCAAATACTTTTTAACGAGCTTTACATTACCATCACGCAAAGCCTCTGTATAACGCATATGGTCATCATCGTTCAGCTCTGCCATAGATGCGATTGGGTAAAAAAAGGCTAATGCTAAAACCAGTGTTCTAAAAAAATTCATACTGCTTTTCTCCAAAGTCATTTATTAAAATTTATTTTGTCACTATTCAAACCGCACAGACCAAAACAATGATTGTTAATGTCTGTTTAAAGCCATTACTAACAGAGCCTTAGCTACTTAACGCATAGTTTAAGCAATGTATTTTCTAGCATTGCGGAACATACGAATCCAAGCACTATCTTCAGCATCTTCGCAACGTTGCCATGTGTTTTGCACGTTACGAATCACACGTTCAGGATGTGGCATCATAATACTAAAACGCCCATCCGTGCTGGTTAATCCGGTAACCCCTTGCGGTGAACCGTTAGGGTTAAACGGATACACCTCTGTAGGTGCTGATGCATGATCGATAAAACGCATTGTTACTAATTTTTGTGCCAACAGTTCATTGACAGCATTAGGCTGAGAAAATTCCGCGAAACCTTCACCATGTGCTACCGCAATCGGCATTTTGCTGCCAGCCATGCCATTAAAGAAGATAGATGGGGATGCCAACACTTCCACCATACCAAGGCGTGCTTCAAATTGCTCTGATTTATTTTTCACAAAATGTGGCCAATGTGCCGCGCCTGGAATCAACTCGCGCAGGTTACTCATCATTTGACAGCCGTTACACACACCAAGTGCAAAGCTATCTTGGCGATCAAAGAACGCAGAGAACTCATCACGTGCACGCGCATTAAACAAGATGGATTTAGCCCAACCCTCACCCGCGCCCAATACATCACCATAAGAGAAGCCACCGCAAGCCACCACACCAGCAAAGTCTTTGAGTGAAACACGGCCAGCAATAATATCGCTCATATGCACGTCAAACGCGGCAAAACCAGCACGGTCAAACGATGCAGCCATTTCCACATGGCCGTTCACGCCTTGCTCACGCAAGATTGCCATTTTCGGGCGCGCACCGGTTGCAATGTATGGCGCAGCAATATTTTCACTTGGGTTAAAAGTTAGCTCTGCAAACAAACCACGATCAGCGTCGTTCAACAATCTGTCGTATTCTTGCTGTGCGCTTACTGGGTTATCACGCAGCTTTTGCATTTGGTAAGTCGTTTCAGACCACATACGATGCAAGTTAATGCGCGTATCAGCAAACACTACTTGGCCGTTGTGTTTGATTTCAATTTGGTTAGCGGTGGTCACTTCGGCCACTACATGTGCCAAACCGTTAAACTGAGCAAGCACGGCTTGCGTATCTTCTGCACGCACTTGAATCACAGCACCCAACTCTTCGTTGTATAGTGCTTCTACCAAGTAGCCAGGCAGGCTAGATACATCTACGTTCAAACCACAATGACCCGCAAACGCCATCTCTACCAAGGTTGTAAATAAACCGCCGTCAGAACGGTCATGGTAGGCCATAATCTTGCCGGATTTATTCAACTGTTGAATCGTGTTGAAGAAATGTTTCAGTTGGTTTGCGTCATCAACATCTGGCGCAACGTTGCCCACTTCACCGTAAACCTGCGCTAGGCTTGAGCCACCCATGCGGTTTTTGCCAGCACCCAAATCAATTAAAATCAATTGTGATGCAACACCGGTTTGCAACTGTGGGGTTAAGGTTTTACGCGCATCTGGCGTAGCAGCAAACGCGGTCACCACCAATGAAATTGGTGAGGTCACCGCTTTGTTTTCACCGTCATCATTCCATACGGTTTTCATACTCATCGAGTCTTTACCCACTGGGATGCTTACACCCAGTTGCGGACACAATTCCATACCCACTGCTTTTACCGTGGCAAACAATGCAGCGTCTTCGCCAACGTGGCCTGCAGGCGCCATCCAGTTTGCTGAAAGTTTTAAATCGCTGATGTCGTCAATCAAACTAGCGGCGATATTGGTGATAGATTCACCAATTGCCATACGGCCAGAAGCCGGTGCATTCACCAAAGCTAATGGCGCTTTTTCACCAATCGCAAACGCTTCACCACGGTAAGTTTCGTAGCCAGCTAACGTCACACCAACGTCAGCCACTGGCACTTGCCATGGGCCAACCATTTGCTCACGTGCTACCAAGCCGGTCACAGAACGGTCGCCAATGGTAATCAAGAATGTTTTATCTGCAACGCCCGGCAAACGTAATACGCGTGCTGCAGCGTCTTTTAAATCTATCTTGCTTGCGTCAAATGCTTTTAGCACTGGTGCGGCGCTTTTTACGTCACGCGTCATTTTTGGCGGTTTGCCGAGCAATACAGATAAGTCCATATCCACTGGCTTGTTTTCAAAATGACTATCCGCCACGGTTAGATGACGATCTTCTGTGGCGTAGCCCACCACCGCATAAGGGCAGCGCTCACGTGCACAAATCTCTTTAAAGCGTGGTAAGTCTTCTTGCGCAATCGCCATTACGTAGCGTTCTTGCGCCTCGTTGCTCCACAATTCACGTGGTGACATGCCTGGCTCTTCGTTATTCACATCGCGCAATTGGAAAATTGCGCCTACACCAGCATCATTCACCAACTCTGGGAACGCATTAGAAATACCACCCGCGCCTACGTCATGAATACTTAAAATCGGGTTGTCTTCACCTAGCTGCCAGCAGCGGTCAATTACCTCTTGTGCTCTACGCTCAAGCTCAGGGTTGCCACGTTGCACAGAGTCAAAGTCTAAGTTCTCTACATTGCTGCCGGTATCCATACTAGAAGCCGCACCACCGCCCAAGCCAATCAACATTGCTGGGCCGCCTAATTGAATCAATGCAGCACCCGGTGGAATTGGGTTCTTTTTAGAGTGTTGTGCAGAAATATTACCAATACCACCTGCCAACATAATTGGCTTATGGTAACCACGCACTTCGGTATTGCCGCTTGCACTTGGCGCTTCAATTTCTAAAGTACGGAAATAACCGGTAATGTTAGGACGACCAAACTCGTTGTTATAAGCCGCGCCGCCTAATGGGCCATCCACCATAATCTGTAATGGTGAAGCAATACGGTTAGGCTTACCGTAAGCGTCTGATTCCCAAGGCTGGGTAAAGTTAGGGATATTCAAGTTAGATACTGAGAAGCCAGTCAAACCTGCTTTAGGTTTAGAACCGCTACCGGTTGCACCTTCATCACGAATCTCACCGCCAGCACCCGTTGCCGCACCCGCAAATGGAGAAATTGCCGTTGGGTGGTTATGGGTTTCCACCTTCATCAAGAAGTGCATGTCTTCTTCAACAAAGCGGTAAGCACCATTTTCTGCTGGGTAAAAACGTTTGGTTGGCTCGTTCGCTTGCTGACCCGCCACAATAGAAGCGTTGTCAGAATACGCCACTACAGTTGCACCTGGGTTCAACTTGTGCGTATTGCGGATCATGCCAAACAGTGAAAACTCTTGCTGCTCGCCATCAATCACCCAATCTGCATTAAAGATTTTATGACGGCAATGCTCTGAGTTTGCTTGCGCGAACATCATCAACTCAACATCGGTTGGGTTGCGTTGCATTCTGGTGTAGTTATCAAACAGATAATCCACTTCATCTGGTGACAAGGCCAAACCCATTTCGTTATTAGCTTGGTTAAGCGCCGCTTTACCGCCTTGCAATACATCAATGGTGCTTAATGGTTTAGGGGTATCAGTGTGGAATAACTTGCCCGCGTCTTGCTTGTTGGCAAATACGCTTTCAGTCATACGGTCATGAATCAAGGGCAACAGTAATTGACGCTCATTGGCGGTTAAAGGCTGACCACTCTTGGTTTGCACATAGTAAGCAATACCGCGCTCTACGCGCTGCACTTCAGGCAAACCACAGTGCTGCACGATATCAGTCGCACGCGATGCCCAAGGCGAAATCGTACCCACACGTGGCAATACCAAAATAAACTCGCCGTTCGGCTCTTCAGCCTGCATACTTGGGCCGTAGGTCAAAATCTGGTTTAGTGTGTTTTCTTGCTGGGCTGTTAACGCGCCATCTACCCATACAAAATGCCAGAACTCAGCGTAAATATGACCAATGTTCGGGCATATTTCATTCAATTTATTTTGAATTTTTTCAATTCTGAAAGGTGATAAAGCAGCGCTGCCTCGCAGGCTGATCATTTGTGTGTTTGGATTAGATTGGCTCATTAAACTCAGCTAAATATCAAGGACAAGAATAAACCGAGATTTTAACAGATTAGCGCGTGTTAAGTCGCTAATCTGTCTGGCAAATTAATCAAGATATTTTGAGCACAGACATTTCAAGCCAAGGTCTTTTGAATATGCTACACAAAGCCGCTCACCTGTCACACAAAGGTAAAGCTTGATGAGTCATTAGCTTTGGCTAGTGAGCCACTGACGACGCCAAAAGATAGTGAGCATCACCAGCGCGATACTCAGCATTAAGCCCATTGCCCACCAAAAGCCGTCTTTATCGGCCAGCCACGGCATCTCATGAAAGTTCATGCCGAAGATACCGGCAATTAAAGTCGCTGGCATAAACAGCATGGCTACCACAGTTAAGGCGCGCACTTCTAGGTTAACACGCTGGCTCACGCTCGCCATGTAAATATCCATCATGCCGCTTAATGCATCGCGAATTGATTCCAGCGACTCAATAAAACTCACCGTGTGGTCGTACACATCACGCAGGTACGGCATGGTGGTGGGTTTAAAGAAATCATTTTCATTACGGCTTAAGGTATTAATCACCTCACGTAGTGGCCACACCGCGCGACGCAACTCTATACTCACATGCTTAAGCTGGTGAATCGCATGCAGCTCGGTATTGGTTGGCTTATGTAGCAACACCTCTTCCAGCGCCTCGCTCGCATCACCCACCGCTTCCAGCACGCTAAAGTATTTATCCACCACGCTATCCAGCAAGGCATAGGCTAAGTAATCCACGCCCAGCTCACGAATATGCGCACGGCTTACGCGCATGCGTGTACGCACCGGCTCAAAATTACCGGTAGCGCGCTCTTGAAACGTCAGCAAGTAATCACGCCCCAACACAAAACTCACCTGCTCGGAATCCATCGTCATTGCGGCTTGGTCGTAGCGGAAACAACGTGTTTCTAAAAACACATAATCATCAAACTCATCTACTTTTGGGCGCTGCTCGGTATTGAGAATATCTTCCTGCACCAATGGGTGTAAATGGAATAAATCGCCAATTTGCTTAATCAGTGCGGCATCATGCACGCCGTGCACATTCAGCCAAACCTTTTTGCCGGCTTTGCTATAGTCAGTGAGTTTAAAGTTGGCAAGCGCTTCAGCACTTAATATTTGCTCAGTTAATTCAGCCGCGTCATAAATCATCACGCTCACAATCGGCTTAGCCAGTTGCGCAGCATTGGCATCCATACTGCCCACATAAACGAGCGAGCCCGGCGCCATCCCGATTTTTTTAGAGAGTTGTTTTTTGGATTTACGCGGACGGGATTTTTTCATCTTCAATCCTGATGTAAAGGTTAACCTGCTCGCGTGGTGAAGGCTTCACCAATCGCCATAAAAGCACCGCCCGCAACATGATGAATTGTGCGCAAGTCATCAAAGCCTTCAAAATGCCAGCGACCATCACTAAACACGCGCTCATCCGCATGAGCCGCCACTACCTCGACTAAGAATAAATCATACGTATTTTGAATATGCGGCTCAGGAATCAACTTGCACTCCAGCCACG
This sequence comes from Methylotenera mobilis JLW8, assembly GCF_000023705.1. Lineage (NCBI taxonomy): Bacteria > Pseudomonadati > Pseudomonadota > Betaproteobacteria > Nitrosomonadales > Methylophilaceae > Methylotenera > Methylotenera mobilis. The sequence continues at coordinate 715,810 of NC_012968.1, read as the reverse complement.
CCACACACCCCTCAAGCAAAGGTGCATCAATCTTGCTAGCAGCAAAGGTAGGTAAATCAAATGCGGCAAACTTATTGTCCGGTTGCTTACCTAAGAGCTCACGGCCAGAGCTAGCGCCCACCCGCACTACCATCTCTGCTTGCGCACGACACGGTACGTTAATGGCAAAGGTGCCAGAAGCTTCAATTAACTCACGCGTGTAGGTACTTTTATCAATAACAATAGCGATTTTAGGTGGGTCGAAATCCAGTGGCATATTCCATGCGGCTGCCATCACGTTGATTTGAGTACCGTGGCGGGTAGAAACCAATACGGTTGGGCCGTGGTTTAGGAGGCGGTAGGCTTGAGTTAGGTTAATTGAGGTCAATTTTTATACTAAATCTCTGCAACCAAACACGTACAATCATCATTAATGCCTTTTTCTACAACATACTCTTGTAGCTCATCAGCTAAATTATTGATTGAAAAATGTTTTGTTGATATTTGTATTATTGTCTTTTTAGAAATTACTTTGTAAAAACCGTCACTAATTAGCATTAATCGATCTTTTTCTTGCACATCAAATCCATTTTCATAAAGTTCGAAATCTCTATTGCTTGCTAACACAGAAAGAAGAACGTTTTTTCTTGGATAGTTTTTTGCACGAATTGGACTGATAACACCTTCATCCACCAGTTTTTTAAGCTCCGTTTGATCCTCTGTGCGCGTCACTAAACCAGAGCTCCTCAAATGATATAGGCGGGTATCACCTACATGCCCCACTCTAGCGTAATTATTTTTTAATATACAAACTGTTAATGTTGTTTGTAAAGTAGAAACTGAAGAGATTTTGTTTGATTCAAACACCAAAACCTCTTTAATAGAGTTAAATAGAGTTGAGAAGGAAATATCTGGGTTATTCTTGACTTCGCTAATAGTTTTATTAACCGCCAATTCAGCCGCATATCCAGGTTGACTTGAGCTACCCACTCCATCTGCTATAACCAATAAATATGTTGCTGGGGAAATTTCCTCAACAAGAAATCTATCCCCATTATCTAAATCTTTTTTAGGAATTGTAAATCCTACATTTTGCATAATTTAGCGAACTATTATTTTTTGTAAAATTGGATGCAGACTATTACTATTAGCATTTATTGAGCGCTCGACATGGGACATAAATCTTATGAATTCGAACTCCAAAATCTCAACATCCATAACGATTTTATTTGCGACGTTTTCAGGTAACTCCTGTCCAGCTAAATTCATAAACCGTCTTTCAACAACCCACCTGTTATGTGATGCCCCTAAATTTAATAAACTCAGAATAACGAGAGACTTTAATGCAACATCACCCAACTCATAAAGTTTCATCAACTTATCCGACAAAACATCACAATACTCAAAATTGAAGCCGCCTTCACCCTCAATAATGTAATTACAAAAGTCACTGCCAAATGCTCCTAGTAAGTCAGGAGCCTCATTTTTTAATTGCTCTAAATGATTATTTCTAAAAGCTTTAAATACTTGATGACATTTTGCTAGGTTTTGTTGATTATCCTCAATGAATACAAAAACCTGATCCCATTGTTGTTCAATTAATAAGTCATTGTTTTCCAAAAGCTCAATAACTGTTTGCTCCGCAGAACTTAAGAATTTAACATCTTCAGAGGATAATGCATCAAATAAATCAGCCCTTAAGTCAGCTATTGAAGAATATCGTCTGGCTGCAAGATTTTTAGTACATCTAGAGGCAATCTTACCGATTGGACCTCCAAGCTGCACCTCTGTGTAGGGCACTCTATTAGCTCCCCCTCCGAATATATCAAAAAGAATTACTCCAAATGAATATATATCTGACGCTGCAGTTGCTCGCTTTAAATTATTAATAAGCTCAGGGGCGGCATAATTAACCGTACCACCTCCTGCGCCACTTGGCGTTAGTGTAGTAGTTTCACCTAACGATGCTGTCATTAACCCGAAGTCGGAGAGTGAATACCTTACGCCTCCATCAGCACTAGTAAACTTCAATACATTTGCTGGCTTCAAATCTCTGTGAAATATACCAGCTTCATGAATAGCTTCTAGCCCAGTAAGAATATCAAAAAGTGCTTGTTGAGGCTTACTACCTAGTGTTCTGTCTTTTTTTAATTCTTGCTGTAAAGTGCAATCAGCTAGCTCCATTACAAAATAAGGAGGTATTGCTGAAATATCGTGACCAACAATCCTGACAACATTAGGATTTGCAATTTTGCTTTGGTACTTCACTTCCCTAGAAAATCTCTTCACTAGATCTTCCATAGATACATTTCCATTTGCAACGGCTTGTTGCAAAACTGGGCTAGGCTCCAAAGTTTTGATTGCAACTTGATACCCATGCTCATCAATTGCCAAGTTAACTTTGCCAAATGATCCGCTTCCAAGCTCTTGTATAATCGTGTACACCATCAAGTTATCCTACTTCTGCCAAGCATCTTTAAGCGTCACCGTGCGGTTAAACACTGGCTTACCAGCCACGCTGTCTTTTCTATCTGCCACAAAGTAGCCATGGCGCTCAAACTGGAAGCTTTCTTCCGGTTTAGCGTCTTTTAGGCTCAACTCTAATTGCGTAGTAATCACTTGCACTGAGTTTTGGTTAATATCGTCTAAAAAGTCTTTGTCGCCTTCGCCTGGGTGTGCTTCTTTAAACAAGCGGTCATATAAGCGCACTTCTGCTTCATAAGCATGCGCTACGCTTACCCAGTGGATGTTGCCTTTGACTTTCACGCTATCTGAGCCTGGTGTGCCGGATTTAGTATCTGGCAGGTATTCGCAATGCACTACGGTCACTTTGCCATCTGCGTCTTTCTCGCAACCTGTGCATTTCACTACATAGCCGTAGCGCAGGCGCACCATGCCCTCTGGTGTTAAGCGGAAAAAGCCTTTGCTTGGCGTTTCCATAAAGTCTTCGCGCTCTATCCATAGCTCTTTGCTGAGCTGCACGGTACGTTTACCTAGCTCTGGTTTGAGTGGGTGATTAGGGGCAAAGCAGTCTTCACTTTGGCCTTCTGGGTAGTTATCAATCACCAGCTTGATTGGGTCTAGTACGGCAATGCGGCGCTCTGCGTCTGTATTCAGCACTTCACGCATGCAGTCTTCAAGGATGCTGTACTCAATCCAGGAGTCTGCTTTACTCACGCCGATACGATCGGTAAACAGTTTGAAGCCAGCGGCGGTGTAACCACGGCGGCGCGCACCCGCAATGGTAGGTAAACGCGGGTCATCCCAGCCGTTTACGTGCTTTTCTTCTACCAATTGAATCAGCTTACGTTTTGAAAGCACCACATAGGTGAGGTTTAAACGTGCAAATTCATATTGTTTTGGTAGCGGTTCAGCTAACAAACCAGGCTTTTTGTTTCCGCCGACGTCCTCAGTCGGCTCTGCCAAGCGTAGCAATAACCAATCATAGAATGGACGCTGGTCTTCAAACTCCAGCGTGCAGATAGAGTGGGTAATGCGCTCTAATGCATCTTCAATCGGGTGCGCAAAGGTGTACATTGGGTAAATGCACCATTGATCACCAGTGTTGTGGTGATGCGCGCGGCGCACGCGGTAAATCGCAGGGTCACGCATATTGATGTTAGGCGATGCCATGTCGATTTTAGCGCGCAGCACCATGCTGCCATCAGCGTGTTTGCCATCGCGCATTTCGCGAAAGCGCGCTAAGTTTTCAGCAACGGTGCGGTTACGGAAAGGTGAATCTTTGCCTGCCTCTGTCAGCGTACCGCGGTTAATACGCATTTCATCTGCGCTTTGTTCATCGACATAAGCGTGGCCGTTCTCAATTAGGCTTTCTGCCGCACGGTACATAAAGTCAAAGTAGTTGCTGGCAAAATACAAGTTGGTTTCGTTAGCGTTATCCCAGCCAAAACCTAGCCATTTCACTGCATCTGAAATGCTATCTACGTATTCTTGGCTTTCTTTTTCTGGGTTGGTGTCATCAAAACGTAAATGGCAGATACCGTCAAAATCACGCGCTAAACCAAAGTTTAGGAAAATAGACTTTGCATGGCCAATATGCAAATAACCATTAGGCTCTGGCGGGAAGCGCGTGCGGATTTTTGCAGTGTCAACAACACCTGTGTCTTGATGCGCCGCATCACCGGGGCTGCCTGCCCACTTTTTGGTGGCGTATTTACTTTGAGAAAGGTCTTTCTCAATAATGGCGCGGATAAAATTAGAAGCAGCAGGGATTGGTGTTTTTTCAGATGACATAGCAACAAATTCAATTAAAGTTGCCGTTATTTTACACTAGCTTACTTACTTGTATGTGCGCGTGTGTATTTGTAAGTGTAGAAATTGATTGCATGTAGCGCCCGATCTAACTAACCGCTATGCTTTACTTTAAAAAACAAACTGCTAACTTGGCCAAATTCAGCTTATCTACATGCCTATGCTAAACTTAGGCCATGACAAACAGCCTGACTTTCCCGATATTAAAACACCTCGCAGATGGCAAGTTTCACTCTGGTGAAGCCATCGCACAGCATTTTAACGTGAGCCGCGCTACGGTGTGGAATGCATTGCAACATGCCGAAAGTCTAGGCGTTGAGATATTTTCTGTGCGTGGTCGTGGTTATAAGTTAGCGCATACACTCGCCCTGCTAGATAAACAAGCCATTACCAGCCACATAAGCCCGCAACACGCATGGCTGAATATAGAGGTGTTTGACACCATAGACTCTACCAACAGCTACCTGATGCAAAACATGAGCGCCAAAACACATGGCACTTGCGTGATTGCCAACCTGCAAACCAATGGCCGAGGTCGCCGCGGCCGTGAGTGGCAAGCTAGCTTGGGGGCGAGCCTGACTTTTTCACTGTTATGGCGCTTTCAGTGCGGAGCAGCTGCGTTATCCGGCTTAAGCTTGGCTGTAGGCGTTGCACTGATTCGTGGCCTGCATGAGATAGACGCAAGCGCAGCCCAACTCAAATGGCCGAATGACATTCTGGTCAACCAGCAAAAACTAGCTGGCATCCTCATTGAGTTGCAAGGCGATATGGATGGCCCCAGCACCGCAGTGATTGGCGTAGGTATTAACCTACACTTACCTGAACAGCTATTGCAAAAGATTGACCAGCCGGTGACAGATTTAAACCATGCCACGCCATCAAACGTTAACCCTAACGCCCTGATGGCAAAGCTGTTAGAGCACATGGTCGAGGTGTTATCCACTTTTGAACAAGCTGGCTTTGATGCATTACGCGAAGAGTGGGTCGCGCATCACGCCTATCATCAGCAACCTGTACGCATGCTGATGCCGGATGGTAGCGAAGTGACTGGCGTAGTACAGGACATTAGTGACAATGGCACCTTAATTGTAGAAACCGCCAATGGCTTGCAAAAAATGATGTCCGGCGAAATCAGCTTGCGTAGCGCCAAACAGGCAGATAGCGCTTGACGTTAAAACGCTGAGGTAAAAAAACTTAGTGTTAGAATAATACGCAATCATTCATTTCTTTCGCATTGGCACGCATAAACATGGTGTTAACAATTGACGCTGGCAACACAAAAACAAAATGGGCATTGTTTGATGCGAACGGAAACATCTGCCATCAAGACGCATGCTTAAATACAGAAATTGCCACCGCCAAACTATTGCCAAACACGCTTAGCTGCACTCAAATCGTGATCTCTAATGTTGCAGGTGCACAACGTGCGGAGCAGCTTCAACAACACATCACGCCATACCAAGCTACCATCACTTGGGTCACTGCCAGCAAAAAAGCCGCTGGCGTAGTCAACAACTACACTACTCCAGAGTCACTAGGTACGGATCGCTGGGCGGCGCTTATCGCAGCGTGGCACATGCAGCATGCAACGTGTGTGGTAGTTAACGCAGGCACCGCCACCACGATAGATGCCATTATTCGCCGAGAAAATGCAGACAGCAGTTACGGCGAGTTTATTGGTGGCATGATATTGCCTGGCATAACACTAATGCAAACAAGCCTAGGTGCAGCCACTGCTCTGTTACCCAAAGCTGCTGTAGCCATTAACCAGCAAGCCAGCATTCCGCCATTTGCCAACAACACCAGCGATGCTATTGTCAGCGGGGCAATTCACGCCACCTTGGGTGCCATTAAACAGATGTTGCAAGCAGTTACTCCGCAAGGCCAAAAACCCACCCTGATACTGAGTGGTGGCAATGCAGGCTTAATACAGCAAGCACTCGCGCAGCAAGATTACAGCGACAGCAGCGTTCTAGACGGAAAAAAAACTGTTACCATCACTGCTACCATCGTAGATAACTTAGTATTGCAAGGCTTGTACCTACTGGCGCAGCCGGCAATGAACAACAACTCATAAAGCACATCGTCATGAAATACCTTTTTTGGCTATTCGCATTCATTAACATTGGCTTATTTGGCTATTTTAATCGTGACGTCATCCTGCCGCAGCCAGCACCAACGCAGCAAGCAGAGATTTCACCAGAAAAAATCAAAGTGCTATCTCAGCAGCAAATTGATGCGATGAGCAAGAAAGAACAACAAGTAGCAGAGGTTAAACCTGCGCCCATCGCAGATGTTTGCTTTGAATGGAGTGTTTTTTCCGATGCTAACCTCACCAATGCACAAGGTGAGCTAGGTAAGCTCTCATTACAAGCCACGGTAAAAGAGCAGACCATACAAGCATCTAAACGATTTTGGGTATATAGGCCGCCATTTAAATCAACCGCCGAAGCGTTCAAAAAAGCTGCGGAGTTTAAAGCAATGGGGGTAACCGACGTATTTGTGGTGCAAGAGCCTAAATGGAAAAATGCAATTTCATTTGGTATTTTTAACGATGAGCAATTAGCCGCCCACTTACAAAAAGAGCTGCAAGCCAAAGGGATTAAAAACGTAGAAAAAGCCTTGCGTACCCAAGGTAAAAGCTACTCCAGCTTACTACTCAAAAACTTGAGTGAGAATGAGATAACCGAGATTAAAAAGCTAAAACCAAGCTTCCCAGCAGCAGAACTCAAAGAGGTTAGCTGCGGCGCGGCTTAAACGCGCCTCTTGAGCACGCCCATTAAAGCCAGCCTATGCCGGGAACAGCTTACCCGGATTCAACACATTGTTTGGGTCAAACGTCAGCTTGAGTGATTTCATGACACCTATCGTAGTTGCATCAATTTCACGCGGCACAAATGGGCGCTTTGCCATGCCTACGCCGTGCTCACCTGACAAGGTACCCTGCAACGAGAGCACTAAGCTGAAAACTTCATCCAAGCATTGGTAGGCACGTTTCATTTCATCAGCATTATCCGGGTTCACCAGCAAGTTCACGTGAATATTGCCATTGCCCGCATGGCCAAAATTCACATTTGAAATTTGGTGCTGCGCCGCAAGTTGCTCTAAACCTGTTAGTAATGCCGGCAAATGTGAAACTGGCACGGCAATATCTTCATTAATCTTTTTAGGGGCAATGTCTTTGAGCAATGGCGACAAGGCCTTGCGTGCTGCCCACAGTGCCTTAGTGTCATGCGCTGGCTTAGCTTCGATCAAACCAGCTACTTGGCACGCCTGCAAAATGGCCTCGGTAGCTTCGGTAATTTCCTGTTGCGAGCCATCTACCTCTATCATCAAATAAGCACGTGCATTTTCAGGCAATAGATTTTGATGGCGACTGCGAATCAAGGTTAACGCACCGTTATCCAAAAACTCCAAAGCACTCGGTGTATAAGGCTGCGCCATAATGGCAGCAATCGCCTTGGCACAGCTTTCGGTATCAACAAACTCAGCAGTAATGCCGCCGGTAAATTTAGGCAAAGGCGTTAGCTTCAACGTTGCCTCACAAATCACAGCTAACGTACCCTCAGACCCTACCAACAAACGAGTTAGGTCATAACCCACGACACCTTTACTGGTATAACAGCCGGTTTTGATGATTTCACCTTTACCAGTTACAGCTTTTAAGCCAAGAATATGGTCACGCGCCACACCGTATTTCACCGCGTGCGGCCCAGCCGCACAAGTCGCTAAATTACCGCCAATACTGCAATAAGCAGCGCTTGAAGGGTCTGGCGGCCAGAAAAAGCCTACCGGCTTTATCTCATCTTGCAGCACCTGATTTAGCACCCCCGGCTCCACAATCGCCATACGATTATCCGGGTCTATGCTGATAATTTTATCCATACGCTCTAATGAAAGCGCAACACCACCAGCCTCGGGCACACTGCCACCTGCGGTACCCGTACCGCGACCACGCGGCACCACTGGCACTTGATGCTCATTGCACAACACGATTACGGCTTGTACTTCCTCTATGGTGAGCGGAAAAACAACCGCGATTGGGCTATGGTAATTACGTGAATTATCATACGCATAAGCATAGCAATCTACAGGGTCTGTATAGACGCGGTCCGTAGGTAAAATGTGTTGCAACTGCAGCAGAAAAGCAGCTTGAGTGGTATTGGTCATGGTAACAAGAACAAAAGATTATCGACAACTGTTTTTTTATCGCTGGCAATTGCCGGCTCTACTGGCTGTGCACCAATCATCACCTGACCACGTTTATTCGCCTTGCGATCAAATACCAGATTATCACCCATCACTACCCTAACCCAATCCGGATAGCTATAGCCGTTACCATTATAATCATCCAGTATGGCACCTACGCCGCCGCCATAAAATACGTTACCCACCATACCATCATTGACGCGGGAAATTAGGGTTGCATAACCTGTAGCTTCGCCCTCCTTCTCGCAAGTAACCAATAGATTTTGCGCAGAGCGATGTACAGTAAGCGGGCCAGAGGAAAAAACTAGCCAATCACCACGCTCATTTCTGGCGCGACATTTAGCGTTGGCAATCAGCGCATTATCTTTTGAATATGTTTCAATTTGCACCCGTTGATAATCTTCTTTGGTGAGTGACGCACAGCCACTAAACATACTGACCATCAGCGCTAGCGAAATATATTGAAATAACATCTTCATTGCCTTGGCCTTTTTTGAATTTGAACTAGCCGAGCATTACACATGCTAGACCAGTTCAACATTTACACAATCAAGAAATTAGCGCTTTTTGATGTAAAGATCGGTAATCGTACCCTCTTTCATCTCTGCCGCAAAACACACAGTTTCAGATAAAGTTGGGTGGGCATGAATCGTTAACCCTAAATCATGTGCATCTGCGCCCATTTCAATCGCCAATACCGCTTCCGCCAATAATTCGCCGGCATTCACACCAACAATACCCGCGCCAATCAAGCGATGGGTCTCTTTATCAAAGATTAGCTTGGTTGCACCCTCGGTACGTGCGATAGAAAGCGCACGACCACTTGCCGCCCAAGGGAAGCTGGCTTTTTCAATAGCCATGCCTTTGGCTTTAGCTTCAGTTTCTGTCACGCCCACCCAAGCCACTTCTGGGTCGGTATAAGCAACTGATGGAATCACAGATGCAACAAACTCTACTTTTTCGCCAGCAATCACTTCAGCCGCTACTTTAGCTTCATGGGTTGCTTTGTGTGCCAACATAGGCTGACCAACAATATCGCCAATCGCAAAAATATGAGGTACGTTGGTGCGCATTTGTTTATCTACATTGATAAAGCCATAATCATCCACGGCCACGCCTGCATTCTCTGCACCAATGTTTTTACCGTTGGGACGGCGACCAATCGATACTAGTACGCGGTCGTATACTTCAACACCTTTTGGAGCATCTTCATTGCCATTTACGCCTTCAAAGCTGACATGAATACCGTCCGCTTTAGGCTCCATCTTAGCCACTTTGGTGCTAAGCATAATCGCTTCAAAGCGCTTTTCCATACGTTTTTGTAATGGGCGCACTAAATCACGATCACAGCCTTGAACCAGGCCGTCGGTAAACTCTACCACGCTCACTTTTGAGCCTAGGGCGTCGTATACAGTCCCCATCTCCAAGCCGATAATGCCGCCGCCAATCACTAGCATGCGTTTAGGCACATCAGCTAACGCCAAGGCGCCGGTTGAATCCATAATGCGTTCATCTGCTTCCACACCCGGGAATTTGGTTGCTTGTGAGCCTGCAGCAATAATTGCATTCTCAAAACCTACTGTAGTTACTTTGCCATCGGCCGCGGTCACCGCAATTTGGTTAGCGCTGGTGAATTTACCTACTCCCTGTACCACGGTTACATTACGCTGCTTGGCCATTGCTGCTAAACCGCCGGTCAACTTACCAACCACATCATTGGCTTTCCAATCACGCAATTGCTCTAAATCTACTTGTGGCGCACCAAACTTCACACCGTGATGGCTAGACTCTTCAGCCTCGGTAATCACTTTGGCCGTATGCAACAATGCTTTAGATGGAATGCAACCTACGTTCAAACAAACGCCACCCAAGGTTGAATAGCGCTCAATCAGCACCACTTGCTTACCTAAGTCTGCTGCGCGGAAAGCTGCGGTGTAGCCGCCAGGGCCACTGCCTAACACCACAACTTGTGTATTGATATCGCTATCACCAACAGTCACTGCAGCAACCGGCGCTGCAATTGGTGCAGCTGCAGGAGTTACGGCTGCAGGAGCTGCAGCTGGCACTTCAGCTTTCACTGGCGCAGCTGCTTCAGCAGCTTCTACGGATAAAATGAGTGAGCCTTTTGCGACTTTATCGCCTACTTTAACGTTAATTGCTTTGACAACACCTGCGTGTGAGGATGGAATATCCATAGACGCTTTATCAGACTCTACTGTAATCAAAGAATCTTCTTTAGCAATTGTGTCACCAGCTTTAACCAGCACTTCAATCACATCAACACTATCAAAGTTACCGATATCCGGCACCAATACTTCAACTAAATTACTCATGCACACCCTTTGTAAACTTTGGTTATTTGTTGCAATTTTAACATCAAACCTCTCATTTTATCGCCTACTAACATGCAATAACCTTGCTGCGATACAGCAAAATGGCAACTAAACCACACAGATAGCAAAAGGAAAAGGAGCGCCGACTGGTGTGCAATTAGCCAGTTAAGAAGTCGTTAACTGCACATATTGCAGGCGCATGTGTTTTCTACACATGGTTAGCGTGCAGCCTGCTAACGGTTAGGTCGCCGCAAACTGCAGTTGCTCTATAGGAACAGGTCTGCCAAACAAGTAGCCTTGATACAACCGACAGCCGTAGCCCTTCAGAATGTCTAGCTCAAGCTCGGTTTCTACACCCTCAGCAATCACATTAATACGGAAGTTATTGGCCAGGTCGATAATCGTTTTCACCATAATGGCATCGTTAGGGTCATAGGCCAAATCACGCACAAAGCTCTGATCAATCTTTACTTGGTCAAGCGGCAGTTTTTTTAGATAAGAAAGAGAAGAGTAGCCTGTACCAAAGTCATCTAATGACAACTTCACCCCCAGCGCTTTCAATGCGTGCATTTTCGCAATCACATCGTCCACGTCTTCCAGAATCACACTCTCCGTCAACTCCAGTTTCAAACGAGAAGCATCAATTTTATGCAGATCGATTGCCTGTTGAGTCGATTGCACAAAATCTAATGCCCTGAACTGATGTGCGCTTACGTTCACCGCAATCATTAAGTGCTTTTTCTCTACGCTTTTCGCCCACTCTGCTAATTGCATGCAAGCAGTATTAATCACCCAATGCCCGACATCCAGAATTAAAGCACTCTCCTCTGCAATCGGAATAAACTCTATAGGTGAAACAGTACCGCGCTCAGGGTGTATCCAGCGGATTAAAGCCTCGGCACCAACCATGCGCTGATTGTCATCCACTTGCACTTGATAATAGAGCGCTAATTGCTGCTTCTCAATCGCGTATCGCAACTCACTCTCCAAGCTCGCACGCACGCTCAGTTTTTCCTGCATGGCAGGGTCAAAGAAGCGCAGTGTATTTCTACCGGCTTTTTTCGCCTGATACATAGAGATATCGGCTTGCTTCAGCAAATCCTCGATTTCATGCTCATCGCCACTAAACAAGGTGATGCCGATACTAGACGTGCTTTGGTACTGATGCGTACCGAACTGGCATGGCTCGTGTAGCGTAGATAAAATTTTATTGCCAATTTGCTCAGCAATCGCGGCCGCTTCGGTCGCATTGCGGTCTAAATCTTCAAGCACCACCACAAACTCGTCACCGCCAAAACGCGCCACCGTATCACCAGCTCGCACACAATGACTTAGTCGCTCAGCCTGCAGTTTCAACAGCAAGTCACCGGTACTATGCCCCAAGGTATCATTCAGCACTTTAAAGTGGTCTAAATCCACAAATAGTAATGCACCTTTTTTACCAGTACGGCTGCTTGAAGAAAATGCCTGACGCACGCGGTCTAACAATAATAAACGGTTAGGCAGATTAGTTAACGGATCATAAAACGCCAGATGCTCAATCTGCTCAGATGAAGCCTTGCTTTCGCTAATATCGGTAAACACAGAAACATAGTTGGTGACTTTGCCATCTTTATCCTTCACCTCGGAGATAGTGATACGCTCAGGGTAAATGTCGCCATTTTTACGTCGATTCCAGATCTCTCCACACCAAGTTCCTGTGGTATTCACCCTATCCCATAGAGCTTGATAAAACAATTGATCGTGCCGGCCTGAACTTAAAATCCTCGGGTTTTTACCCACGACATCCTCGGCAGAATAACCGGTAATCGTGGTGAAGGCAGAGTTAACCTGCAAAATTGAGCACCCTGCATCTGTAATTAAGATACCATCGGAAGACTCAAACGCAGTTGCCGCAATGCGTAAAGATGTCTCCGCATTTTTAAGCGCAGTGATATCGGTAGAAATGCCACATAGCCCCCAAATCTTGCGATCTGCCTCATTCTCATAAATAGGCGTTTTTATTTGCAGAAAAGTGCGCTTTTTATCATCGTCAGACACGGCCTCAATCTCTTCGCAAGCGTCTTCCCCCCGCTCTATAACGCTCTTATCCACACTCCTACTTTTCTCCAGTGTCCTCGCTGAAAAATATTTCCCTTCATCTATCTGCACTAGATCATCAACTGAGCACTTGAAAAAATCTAAGGTCATGCGATTCGCATACACATATTTACCGTTGATATCCTTGATGTAGACAAAGGCTGGGATATGATCCAACGCCTCGCTTAAGCGATGGCTTTGATTTAAGGCAGAGGTGAGCTCGGCGGTTCTCTGCTGCACGCGAGTTTCCAGCTCGGCATGAGAGCGAGCCAAGGCTTGGTTAAGTACTTGTAAGCTTTGCGCAGAAGGTGCTTTTAACGCCAAAGGCATAATCCACCAAACGGCAACGGCAGTAGCAAAAGAAACAACGCCGGTAAAAGCTTTGGCATAAGCGCTGGCCCAGTAGGAGGGGTACCAGATGTTGACGATGTCAAAAATGTGCGTGACACCACACGCAACAATAAACACCCCAAACACCACCATCAACCACCTGTATGGAATATCTGGCCGCTTTTTTGCAAAGTACCATAACCCAAAAGGAATTGAAAAATAAGATAGTGCAATCACCGCATCTGAAACCACCATCGTCCATAGCAAGGATGGGTTCCACGTGAGGCAAAATCCATGCGGAAGCAATGACTGCTCCCCGAACGTTTGACCAAACCACTCCATATTACCCTCTCGATTACTTGTTCATCACTAGGAATGCACATCTATTGAGAAATCTACAACTATAATAAGTAGCCACAATGTATCGTGGTATCAGTCACTTAATGTCATATTACAGCATCAGCCCACATTTTTGTTTTAGTCTATCTCTCCATGCAGATAATCGTAAAGTGATAAATGAGATTTCGAACCATTTCAATGAAAAATCCAATAAATTAGAAACCCTGTCAATCTATACAAAACCATCTCCTCTTTCATCTAAGTTGCCAGCCCAAAAATAAAAAAGGACTGTTTCTGCATCTACAGAAATCAGTCCTTTTGGGATGATGCCTGATTACTAACCTCAGGCATACGCAGCATTACTCAGCTAATTACAGTAACAGTCTGCGCACATCACTTAGCATCATGCGCATATGGCTAGTGAAACGTGCACCATCTGCACCATCAATCACACGGTGGTCATATGACAATGACATCGGCAAAATCAAGCGTGGTTCAAAGCTATTAGTATCTTTGTTATATACCGGCTGCATAGATGAACGTGACACACCTAAAATCGCCACTTCTGGGCAATTAATAATGGGCGTAAACATGGTACCGCCAATACCGCCCAAGCTAGAGATAGTGAAGCAACCACCTTGCATTTCTTCTACTTTCAACTTGCGCTCACGTGCTTTAGCAGACAAGTCCATCAAGTCACGTGCGATATCCAGCACGTCCTTTTGATGCACATCACGCACTACCGGCACCACTAAGCCATCAGGTGTATCGCAAGCGAAACCGATGTTGTAGTAGTTTTTCAAAATCAGCGCATCGCCATCAGCAGACAATGAAGCGTTGAAATTAGGGTAAGCTTTTAGCGCATTGACGGAAGCTTTAATTAAAAACGCTAACATCGTAAGCTTAACGCCACGTTTTTCAGCATCAGCTTGCATGGATTTACGGAAGTCTTCCAAATCAGTAATATCAGCTTCATCAAACTGCGTCACGTGCGGTGCAGTTACCCAGTTACGGTGTAAGTTTGCACCTGAAAGCTTCTTAATGCGTGATAAAGGTTTAGTCTCAATCGCACCGAATTTGCTGAAATCGATCACTGGCATAGGTAATGTAGCCAAGCCACTAGCGCCAGCCGCCATGTTTTCAGTACGCGGTTTTGCTAATTCGCCTTTCACATAAGCCTGTACATCGCTTTGTAAAATACGATTCTTAGCACCAGTACCCTTCACCAATGCCAAATTCACGCCTAATTCACGCGCAAATTTACGGATTGATGGGCTTGCATGTGACAGCTTGCCAGATACAACCACGATGCTTTCAGCCACAGGAACTGGCTGTTGCGCTGGCTGTACTGGTTTTGGTGGCTCTGGGGCTGGGCGTGTTGGCTCAGGAATCACCGCTTTTGGTGCTTCCACCACGGCAGGCGCTGGCGCTGCAGCTTTTACTTCCACCGCTGGGGCTGCATCGCTCACATCTAATGTGATGAGCAGTGTGCCTTGCGCTGCCTTGTCTCCAACTTTGATTTTCACTTCTTGCACAACACCAGCAAAAGGTGCAGGAATATCCATAGAAGCTTTATCAGACTCGACCGTAATCAAGGAGTCATCTTTGGCAATCACATCGCCAGCCTTAACTAATACTTCAATTACATCCACGCTATCGAAATTACCGATATCCGGGACAAAAATATCTTGAACTGCCATCTATGTGTATCCTTAAACTGTCGTTGGGTTTGGCTTGTTCGCATCCAAACTGTATTTTTTAACGGCTTCAGCCACTTTAGCCACTGGCAACTTACCTTCATCGCTTAACGCTTTAAGCGCAGCAACCACTACGTAGTAACGATTCACTTCAAAGAAGTCGCGTAACGCTTCACGGCTATCTGAACGGCCAAAACCATCCGTACCCAAAGCTACAAACTTATTCGGCACAAAACGTTGAATTTGCTCAGCAAAGCTCTTCATGTAGTCAGTAGACGCAATCACAGGGCCTTTTGCATCTTTCAGGCTAGCAGCAACATAGCTCACTTTTTGCGGTTTTTCTGGGTTCAGCATATTCCAGCGGTCACACTCTAAACCTTCACGACGCAACTCTGTAAAGCTCGGCACACTCCACACATCAGCAGAGATACCCCAGTCTTGCTCAAGCAACTCAGCCGCTGCAATCACTTCACGCAGAATCACGCCACTACCCATCAACTGCACTTTTTCACCCTTAGCTTTAGACTTACTAAAGCTATACATGCCTTTGAGGATGCCTTCAGCGCTGCCTTCAGGCATTGCAGGGTGGCTGTAGTTCTCATTCATCAAGGTAATGTAGTAATACACATCCTCTTGGTTTTGCACCATGCGGCGCAGACCTTCTTGAATAATCACTGCCAACTCATAAGAGAAGGTCGGATCATAAGAAACACAATTCGGAATCGTTGCAGACATCAAATGGCTATGGCCATCTTCATGCTGTAAACCTTCACCGTTCAAAGTTGTACGGCCAGCGGTAGCACCTAATAAGAAGCCACGTGCACGTGAGTCACCTGCCATCCAAGCCAAGTCGCCCACACGTTGGAAACCAAACATTGAGTAGTAAATGTAGAACGGAATCATCTGCACGCCAGTAACGGAGTATGACGTTGCCGCAGCTAACCAGCTTGAGAACGAACCAGCCTCATTAATACCCTCTTCTAGAATCTGGCCATCTTTTGATTCTTTGTAGTACATCACCTGGTCTGAGTCTTGTGGCTCATACAACTGACCTTGGCTTGCATAGATACCTAATTGGCGGAACATACCTTCCATACCAAAAGTACGTGCCTCATCCGGCACGATAGGCACTACATATTTACCGATTTGCTTATCGCGCACCAAGGTAGATAAAATACGTACGAACGCCATGGTGGTAGAGATTTCACGGTCACCAGTCGCGGTCAGCATATTTTCAAATGCTGATAATGCAGGTACAGTAAGCTCGTTACCTTTACGGCGACGTTGTGGCACAAAACCGCCCATCGCTGCACGGCGCTCTGCCATGTACTTCATTTCAGGCGAGTCTTCTGCTGGTTTGTAGAAGCTCAAGTTCTCTACTTGCTCATCAGTAATAGGCAAGTCAAAACGGTCACGGAATTTCTTCAATGACTCAATATCCATGCTCTTTTGTTGGTGTGTAGTATTTTGACCTTCACCAGCTTCGCCCATGCCATAACCCTTAACGGTCTTAGCTAGAATTACAGTTGGCTGACCTTTGTGGTTAACAGCTGAGTTATAAGCAGCAAACACTTTATGTGGATCATGACCACCACGGTTCAAGCGCCAAATGTCTTGGTCACTCATCGCAGCAACCATTTCTTTCAGCTCAGGATATTTACCAAAGAAGTGCTCACGCGTATACGCGCCACCCTTTTGTTTAAAGTTTTGGTACTCGCCATCCACGCATTCTTCCATGCGTTTCTTGAGCAAGCCGTCCTTATCCATCGCCAATAGTGGATCCCAGTAAGAGCCCCAAACTACTTTCAATACATTCCAGCCAGAACCACGGAAGTCTGACTCCAACTCTTGAATGATCTTGCCGTTACCGCGCACAGGGCCATCCAAACGCTGCAAGTTACAGTTAATCACAAAAATCAGATTGTCTAGTTTTTCACGGCTTGCCAATGAAATTGCGCCTAATGATTCAGGCTCATCCATCTCACCATCACCACAGAATACCCATACTTTACGGTCGCTAGTATCTGCGATACCGCGGTCATGCAGGTACTTCAAGAAACGTGCTTGATAAATACCGGCTAAAGGCCCTAAGCCCATAGAAACTGTAGGGAACTGCCAAAAATCTGGCATTAACCAAGGATGTGGGTAGCTAGGTAAACCATTACCGCCAGTTTCCTGACGGAAGTTATCCATTTGCTCTTCTGTAATACGGCCTTCTAAAAACGCACGTGCGTACACGCCAGGTGATGAGTGACCTTGGAAGTAAACACAATCGCCACCAAAGTTTTCATTCGGTGCACGGAAGAAATAGTTAAAGCCTGTATCGTAAAGTGTTGCAGCCGACTGGAAGCTCGCAATATGCCCACCTACACCAGGTGACTTCTCATTGGCACGTAACACAGTCATCACTGCATTCCAACGTACCAACGCACGCACTCTGCGCTCCATTTCAGGATCACCAGGCAGCTTTGCCTGCAAATGTGTAGGAATCGTATTTAAATAAGCTGTCGTCGCTTTGTAAGGTAAGTTACTGCCTGAGCGACGAGCTTTATCAATCATTGCCTCAAGTAAGAAATGCGCACGCTCAGTGCCCTCATTCTCAATAACGGCCATTAAAGCATCAAGCCACTCTTGCGTTTCTTGACTATCAATATCGGGATTATTCAAAGGTGTGTTCAATGACATTCAGTTGTAGCTCCGTGAGCCGCACTTGCCCGCTTACCTAATCGTACACCTAACTTCGCAGGCGCAATCTTCTATCGACTAATCAAGCAAAAACAAATACAGCGTGTCTGAAATACCGCGCATTCAAAAATGCGTTGTAAATTAATTTTTTATAAAACAGTAGTGTGGCTTTTTTAGTGGTTTTGGTCAAGTTTAGTCGCGTTTTTTCGGCATTTTGCACATCTATCTTATACATAATCACAACATTTACTATAAGAGTTAAGACTAGATAACCATTACTTAAAACACATGAAAATGTAGCTATCTTCATTAAAATACAAAAAATATAGCTAAAAATGCAACTTTAAAATCATTACGCAACAGCATGTAACCTGTGTAAGTTAGCAAAACATTCGTTATAAAACTAAAAATGAAGCTGATTACATGCAAAAGTTAAAATTTAATGCCTAAAACAAGTATTAATCAATACAACCATGCGGAAGTTCCTGCAAATAATTACTAGTCTAGCAATCATTAACAGCACAAGATAGAACACACACAAAAGTAAAAGGGTAGCGACGACTCACCCACTTCAGGACAACACAGCAAGACAATGACGGGAAATACAAGAGCGAGTGCTTTAAATGCGTGATAAGCGTATATTAAGCATACACAACAAGATGCAATTATTCTTTTTCATTTATTTGCTGGAGAGTATATATGCTAACCACAGAGTCTAGGCACTATTCACGCATCCAATTTAACGCTGCAGTCGAACTCAATATCCGTCTATTAGAGGATATTCACACTGCCCACTTGCTTGATATATCACTCAAAGGTGCATTAGTTGAAACAGATACGCCAATCTCTTCATTTATACAAATGCGTAGCTGCCTAATGACGCTTACACTAGGCAATAATGGTGAAAAAATCACAATGCAAGGTAAAGTGGTCCACCATGCAGGCCGCCTAGTCGGCTTAGAAGCATTGCATATGGATGTAGACAGTATGACCAACCTACGGAAACTGATTCTACTCAACACCGGTAGTGAAGATCTACTAGGAACTGAACTCAGCCATATGCTAAATAGCATAAAAATGAGAGCTTAACACCTGACACCTACAGCATCACCTGGCGGCGTCGCCTGCGTCACCCCTCTCAACGAAGCTCAGATAAAAGAGGAGCCCGCTGAAGGCCATAGCCGGCACTTGATGCCTTATCAGCGCCCCTATGCGCCCTACAGACGTAAAAAAGCCCTGTCACTCACGTAACAGGGCTTTTGGTATAAATAGCTTGGCAGTGACCTACTTTCGCATGCAAAAAGCATACTATCATTGGCGCTGGTTCGTTTCACGGCCCTGTTCGAGATGGGAAGGGGTGGGTCCAAACCGCTATGGCCGCCAAGCATAACTGGTGTCTCATGTGTTTAATCTTCAAACACACAAGCGATTATGCTGTGTTGCCGTCTCATTTTCATGAGGCGTCTGTAACAAATTGGAAGAAGTAAAGTCTACGATGTTTTCACATCGGATTAAATTGGGCTATTGATTACATTATCTTGCTTTAAAACAACCATTAGTCTTGATTAAGTTCTCAAGTTTTAAGGTTATAGGATCAAGCCTCACGAGCAATTAGTATCGGTCAGCTTAACGCATTACTGCGCTTCCACATCCGACCTATCAACGTCCTGGTCTCGAACGACTCTTTAGGGGGGTTAAACCCCCAGGGAAATCTCATCTCAAGGCGAGTTTCACGCTTAGATGCTTTCAGCGTTTATCTCTTCCAGATTTAGCTACCCGGCTATACCACTGGCGTGATAACCGGTCCACCAGAGATCTGTCCACTCCGGTCCTCTCGTACTAGGAGCAGGTCCCTTCAAATTTCCAACGCCCACGGCAGATAGGGACCAAACTGTCTCACGACGTTTTAAACCCAGCTCACGTACCACTTTAAATGGCGAACAGCCATACCCTTGGGACCGGCTACAGCCCCAGGATGTGATGAGCCGACATCGAGGTGCCAAACTCCCCCGTCGATATGAACTCTTGGGAGGAATCAGCCTGTTATCCCCAGAGTACCTTTTATCCGTTGAGCGATGGCCCTTCCATACAGAACCACCGGATCACTATGACCTGCTTTCGCACCTGCTCGACCTGTCCGTCTCGCAGTCAAGCAACCTTATGCCATTGCACTATCAGTACGATTTCCGACCGTACCTAGGTTACCTTCGCACTCCTCCGTTACTCTTTGGGAGGAGACCGCCCCAGTCAAACTGCCCACCATACACGGTCCCCAGTCCGGATTACGGACCTAGGTTAGAACCTCAACAACATCAGGGTGGTATTTCAAGGTTGACTCCACGAAATCTAGCGACTCCGCTTCAACGTCTCCCACCTATCCTACACAAATCTTGTCAAAGTCCAATGTAAAGCTACAGTAAAGGTTCATGGGGTCTTTCCGTCTAGCCGCGGGTAGATTGCATCTTCACAAACATTTCAACTTCGCTGAGTCCCGAGAGGAGACAGTGTGGCCATCGTTACGCCATTCGTGCGGGTCGGAACTTACCCGACAAGGAATTTCGCTACCTTAGGACCGTTATAGTTACGGCCGCCGTTTACTGGGACTTCAATCAAGAGCTTGCACCCCATCATTTAATCTTCCAGCACCGGGCAGGCGTCACACCCTATACGTCCACTTTCGTGTTTGCAGAGTGCTGTGTTTTTATTAAACAGTCGCAGCCACCTTTTCACTGCAACCCCATCGGCCTTCGAGAGTAAATCTCTACAACCTACCGGGGCGCACCTTCTCCCGAAGTTACGGTGCTAATTTGCCGAGTTCCTTCTCCCGGGTTCTCTCAAGCGCCTTAGAATTCTCATCCTACCCACCTGTGTCGGTTTGCGGTACGGTCTCTATACAACTGAAGCTTAGTGGCTTTTCTTGGAAGCATGGTATCAATCACTTCACGTACAAGTACGCTCGTTATCACGCCTCAGCATTGACTCTCCGGATTTGCCTAAAGAATCTGCCTACACGCTTGAACCGGGACATCCAACACCCGGCTGACCTAACCTTCTCCGTCCCCACATCGCATTGTATACAGGTACAGGAATATTAACCTGTTTCCCATCAGCTACGCATCTCTGCCTCACCTTAGGGGCCGACTCACCCTGCGCCGATGAACGTTGCGCAGGAAACCTTGGGTTTTCGGCGAGGGAGCTTTTCACTCCCTTTATCGCTACTCATGTCAGCATTCGCACTTCTGATACCTCCAGCATGCCTCACAGCACACCTTCGCAGGCCTACAGAACGCTCTCCTACCATGCATACATTCCGAAGAATGCAGCATCCGAAGCTTCGGTTACGTGCTTAGCCCCGTTACATCTTCCGCGCAGGACGACTCGACCAGTGAGCTATTACGCTTTCTTTAAATGATGGCTGCTTCTAAGCCAACATCCTGGCTGTCTATGCCTTCCCACTTCGTTTTCCACTTAGCACGTCATTTGGGACCTTAGCTGTCGGTCTGGGTTGTTTCCCTCTTGTCCACGGACGTTAGCACCCATGGACTGTCTCCCGTAATTGCATTTCTCAGTATTCGGAGTTTGCAATGGTTTGGTAAGTTCTTATGAACCCCCTAGCCATAACAGTGCTCTACCCCCGAGAATGATATACGAGGCACTACCTAAATAGTTTTCGGAGAGAACCAGCTATTTCCAAGTTTGTTTAGCCTTTCACCCCTATCCACAGCTCATCCCCAAATTTTTCAACATTTGTGGGTTCGGACCTCCAGTACCTGTTACGGCACCTTCATCCTGGCCATGGATAGATCACTTGGTTTCGGGTCTACACCCAGCAACTAGACGCCCTATTCGGACTCGCTTTCGCTACGCCTCCCCTATCGGTTAAGCTTGCTACTGAATGTAAGTCGCTGACCCATTATACAAAAGGTACGCAGTCACGGAACAAGTCCGCTCCCACTGTTTGTATGCATACGGTTTCAGGATCTATTTCACTCCCCTCCCGGGGTTCTTTTCGCCTTTCCCTCACGGTACTGGTTCACTATCGGTCGATTACGAGTATTTAGCCTTGGAGGATGGTCCCCCCATGTTCAGACAAGGTTTCTCGTGCCCCGCCCTACTTGTCGTTACCCTAGTTCCACACACGGGATTTCGTATAAGGGGCTATCACCCTCTATGGCCGGACTTTCCATTCCGTTCTACTATCGCATGTGCTAAAAATAACAGGCTATTCCATGTTCGCTCGCCACTACTTACGGAATCTCGGTTGATTTCTTTTCCTCGAGCTACTTAGATGTTTCAGTTCACTCGGTTTGCCACCATCTCCCTATATATTCAGGAGCGGTTACCCTTGCGGGTGGGTTTCCCCATTCGGACATGTCCGGATCAAAGCTTATTTGCCAGCTCCCCGAACCTTTACGCAGGCTATCACGTCCTTCATCGCCTGTAATCGCCAAGGCATCCACCATATGCACTTATTCGCTTGATCCTATAACGTTAAAACCTGAACCCTTTTTAAATTCAGATCCCATGATGCATGAGACATCCGTCATAGGCTTTTCTAAAGCAACTTTGTCATTATTCCAAGGTTATAGAATAATGACTGGTTTATTTCACTTACATTTATTTCA
This sequence comes from Methylotenera mobilis JLW8, assembly GCF_000023705.1. Lineage (NCBI taxonomy): Bacteria > Pseudomonadati > Pseudomonadota > Betaproteobacteria > Nitrosomonadales > Methylophilaceae > Methylotenera > Methylotenera mobilis. The sequence goes on along the minus strand of NC_012968.1, from coordinate 693,262 downwards.
AGAACTTTCATTCTGAAACTCATGCGAGCAAAATGTTTCGATTTTGCAATCAATTACTACCCATTTTGAATACACATTTATCATCACAATAATATGTATTCACTTTACTTCTTCCATTTTGTTAAAGAACAGTCTAGTTAAAAACTAGAAGCAAAGATTGTATTCAAACAACACTTGCTTCTAATTTCTTACATACAGCATCAAATACTTGGTGGAGGATAACGGGATCGAACCGTTGACCCCCTGCTTGCAAAGCAGGTGCTCTCCCAGCTGAGCTAATCCCCCATTTTCAGGTGAATCTGGTGGGTCTGGATGGACTCGAACCATCGACCCCCGCCTTATCAAGACGGTGCTCTAACCAGCTGAGCTACAGACCCTCAAGGTTTACTTAGCGTTTCCGCCAATGTTTGGTCAATCATTGATGCTGCTGACTACTAACAACTGATAAGTGTGAATGCTTGCAAACTAAAGACGTCTCTAGAAAGGAGGTGATCCAGCCGCACCTTCCGATACGGCTACCTTGTTACGACTTCACCCCAGTCATGAATACTACCGTGGTAAGCGTCCCCCTTGCGGTTAGACTACCTACTTCTGGTAAAACCCACTCCCATGGTGTGACGGGCGGTGTGTACAAGGCCCGGGAACGTATTCACCGCGACATGCTGATCCGCGATTACTAGCGATTCCGACTTCATGTAGTCGAGTTGCAGACTACAATCCGGACTACGATCGGCTTTCTGGGATTGGCTCCACCTCGCGGCTTGGCAACCCTCTGTACCGACCATTGTATTACGTGTGAAGCCCTGGCCATAAGGGCCATGAGGACTTGACGTCATCCCCACCTTCCTCCGGTTTGTCACCGGCAGTCCCATTAAAGTGCCCAACTAAATGATGGCAATTAATGGCAAGGGTTGCGCTCGTTGCGGGACTTAACCCAACATCTCACGACACGAGCTGACGACAGCCATGCAGCACCTGTGTTAACGTTCTCTTTCGAGCACCAATCCATCTCTGGAAAGTTCGTTACATGTCAAGGCCAGGTAAGGTTTTTCGCGTTGCATCGAATTAATCCACATAATCCACCGCTTGTGCGGGCCCCCGTCAATTCCTTTGAGTTTTAATCTTGCGACCGTACTCCCCAGGCGGTCTACTTCACGCGTTAGCTGCGTTACTCATGGATTTTACTCCACCAACAACTAGTAGACATCGTTTAGGGCGTGGACTACCAGGGTATCTAATCCTGTTTGCTCCCCACGCTTTCGTGCATGAGCGTCAATATTATCCCAGGGGGCTGCCTTCGCCATTGGTATTCCTCCACATCTCTACGCATTTCACTGCTACACGTGGAATTCTACCCCCCTCTGACATATTCTAGTCTGGTAGTTTCAAACGCAGTTCCCAAGTTGAGCTCGGGGATTTCACATCTGACTTACCAAACCGCCTGCGCACGCTTTACGCCCAGTAATTCCGATTAACGCTCGCACCCTACGTATTACCGCGGCTGCTGGCACGTAGTTAGCCGGTGCTTCTTATCAAGGTACCGTCAACCTCACCCTTTATTAGAGGATAAGTTTTCTTCCCTTGCGAAAGAGCTTTACAACCCGAAGGCCTTCTTCACTCACGCGGAATGGCTGGATCAGGCTTTCGCCCATTGTCCAAAATTCCCCACTGCTGCCTCCCGTAGGAGTCTGGACCGTGTCTCAGTTCCAGTGTGGCTGGTCGTCCTCTCAGACCAGCTACTGATCGTCGCCTTGGTGAGCTTTTACCTCACCAACTAGCTAATCAGATATCGGCCGCTCCATTAACGCAAGGTCCGAAGATCCCCTGCTTTCCCCCGTAGGGCGTATGCGGTATTAGCTAACCTTTCGGTTAGTTATCCCCCATTATTGGATACGTTCCGATACATTACTCACCCGTTCGCCACTAATCAACCTAGCAAGCTAGGTTTCATCGTTCGACTTGCATGTGTAAAGCATTCCGCCAGCGTTCAATCTGAGCCAGGATCAAACTCTTCAGTTTAATTTCTGACTATTACTTTTTTCCTCTTTCGAGGTGGTTATTTCGCTTTTGCTTTATTACTTATAAATAAGTAATGACTCAAATTCATTTCCAAGGAATGTATTTCTACAGTCTTGTCATAAATTTCAGTGTAAGCACTTGTATTTTCTGAGTCTGAACTTAATGCCAATCAACTAAGTTAAATTTTAATGTAAACACTAAAACAAGTTAGTTGCGATTAAGTCAGCTGCTTTATCCACAAGCACCCACACTTATCAGTTGTTATATTGTTAAAGAACTTTTCGTTTCCGTCGTTACGCTTTGCGTTAACGAGGTGCGCATTATACAGAGCTTTTAAACCGCGTCAACTTTAATTTTGCAATACTAACTAATTAAAATTGACTGCATAACACAGCAAAAATACTTGGTTGCGGGAACAGGATTTGAACCTGTGACCTTCGGGTTATGAGCCCGACGAGCTGCCAGACTGCTCCATCCCGCGTCCGGCTCAACGCTGTTTAATACATGTCGCGTCGAGAGGTGAGACTATAGCAAAGACAGGAGGCCTCTGCAAGAACTATTGTGAGAATTTATGCTAAATTCAATCGTGCCATTTAACTAACTTCGGTAAATTCTATATAGATTAACGACTTAGTTAAATTAAGCCATTAATGCACGAACGCGCGCCAAATCACTTTCGGTATCGACACCTGCTGCAGGTGCATTTTCTGAAACACTTACTGCAATTTTATAGCCTTGATATAAGACACGTAATTGCTCCAAACATTCAAACTGCTCTATCGCCGCAGGTGCAAGACTGGCGTATTGCTTTAAGAAACTGGCGCGATATGCGTATATACCTATATGCCTATAAGCTGGGATACCTGACACCAACTCATTTGCGCTGCTATATGTATCTCTAGGGAAAGGAATGGGCGCACGACTAAAATACATGGCATGACCATTTACATCCGTTACGACTTTAACCACATTAGGGTTAGTAAAGTCAGCCTTTTCTGTAATAGTGTGACAGGCAGTTGCCATCACTGCGTGACTGCTAGCAGCTAAGGTTGTAGCAACTTCAATAATAAGTTTGGCATCAATCAGCGGCTCATCACCCTGCACATTGACCACAATTGCGTCATCACGCCAACCTTCAATCGCGGCCACTTCCGCAATCCGATCAGTACCGCTTACATGATGCGCATCCGTCATCACCGCAGCATGACCATGCTGGCGTACAGCAGTAGCAACCCGCTCATCATCTGTAGCAACAATTACTTGCTTAGCACCACTACTCTTGGCGCGCTCTGCCACCCACACTACCATCGGCTTGCCTGCAATATCTAGCAGAGGTTTACCAGGTAATCTAGTACTTGAATAACGTGCAGGAATTACTACATGAAACTCTGGGACGGCTTCTGAGCGATTATGCAATTTCTTCATCATCCGTCAGTTTACGAGCTTCATCTTCCAGCATCACCGGAATACCATCACGTACAGGGTATGCCAAACGCGCTGACTTGGAAATCAGTTCGTTAGTTGCTTTGTTATAAACCAAAGGTCCTTTGGTGACTGGACAGACTAAAATCTGTAAAAGCTTTGCATCCATTTAACTTCTCAATTTATCTAGTTTATTTAATATGATAGTCATTAACTGCGCATCAATCTCGGCGCTTACCGGCAACACCCAGTAATTGGACTGAGCAAAGAGGGCACACTTCACCGCATCTTTTTCTGTCATGATGACAATATCGGTTTTCAGCTCATCAAAATCCTGCGCACAATATTGATAATGATCATTATATGCCTTGCGTTTAAAATTCAAACCCATCGCACTTAATTGGTTAAAAAATCTATCTGGATTGCCGATACCGGCGATTGCTGTAATAGATTTACCTGAAAAATCTGCTGGCACCGCTACAGACTGGCGATGCGTAAGATTATAAAAGGTCGCCGCTTTTAATTGCATTTGCACCGATACTGGTGTGGCATACCCTTGCAAATTGGATGATGCCCCATTGCTAATCACCACATCTACTGCATTCAATCTACTGACCGACTCACGTAGCGGACCAGCTGGCAGCAGCGCACCATTACCAAAGCCTTTTACGCCATCAACAACCACCAGCTCCACATCTCTTTGTAATGCGTAGTGCTGCAAGCCATCATCGCTAATCAGAACATTGCACTCAGGGTGCGCCTTTAACAAAGCCAAGCCCACCGCTACGCGCTGCGCCCCGACAAAAACGGGGCAGGCAGTACGCATTGCGATCAACACTGGCTCATCCCCCATCTCAGTTGGGCTGCTGGTTGGCAATACGGATGCAATGCCAACTAAGTTACTGCCATAGCCACGGCTAATCACACCCGGCTTATATCCAGCTTGTTTTAACTGCTCCGCTAGCCAAATCACTACTGGCGTTTTACCTGCACCGCCTACATTGATATTGCCGACAACGATAACGGGAACAGAGAAACGGTGGCTATTTAACAAACCCAGCTTATATAGCAAGCGCCGGCAAGCAGTGATAATAAAAAAAAGCCAGGAGATTGGCAGCAACAGCAAATGCCACAGCGTAAAAGTAAGCCACTGCCTTTGCAACCAATCAGCCATTTCGCTCACACTTAGGCGTTAAATTGCTTTTGATATAACTTGGCATAGTAACCATCAAGCGCCATCAAGTCCTGATGCGAGCCTGATTCAACGATATGGCCATGCTCCATTACCATGATGCGATCTGCATTCTCAATCGTACTCAGGCGATGCGCGATGACAATACTAGTACGATCACGCATCAACTCATCCATAGCCTGCTGCACATGTTGTTCGGATTCGGTATCCAGCGCCGAGGTTGCTTCATCTAATAGTAGGATCGGGGCATTTTTAAGAATAGCGCGTGCAATAGCTAGACGCTGGCGTTGACCACCGGACAGTTTCACACCTCGATCGCCGATTTCATTTTGCAGGCCATTTGGCAACTGCTGGATAAATTCCCAGATATGCGCAGCCTTTGCCGCTGCAATCACTTCCGCCTCAGTAGCATCGCGTAGCACGCCGTAGGCAATGTTATTGAAGATGGTGTCATTGAACAAAATAATGTCTTGGCTAACCAACGCAAATTGCTGGCGCAAATTTTTAAGCTGTATGGTGCTGCAGTCGATGCCATCCAACAACACTGTGCCTTGCTCTAAAGCATAAAATCTAGGTAGCAAATTGACCAGTGAGGTTTTACCGCCGCCAGAACGGCCAACCAACGCCACCTTCTCGCCTGCTTTGATGCTAAAGCTCAAGTTGTCCAGTGCCGGTCTGGGCGTATCTGCATAATGTAGGGTGACATTTTTAAACTCAATTTCGCCTTTTGCACGCGCAATCGTCACATCACCTTGGTCTACTTCAGGCTGACTATCGACAACCTCAAAAATACTTTGCGCGGCAGTTAAACCTACCTGCAAATCTTCGTTAGCTGCAGCGATATGTTTAATCGGTGAGATCAACATCAACAATGCACCAACAAAGGCGGCAAACTCGCCTACACTGAAATTACCAATCGCATAATAAATCACCAAGCCTAAAGCCAAGGCTGCGAACAACTCCACCACAAAGCTACTAAGCCCGGCAATGCGCGCCACCCGCAACTCAACCCTGCGATTATTGGCGATAATCTGCGCAAAACGGTTAAATTCAAAATCCTGTGCGCCAAAGATTTTCACAATTCTTTGCCCGGCAATCGCCTCTTCTGCCGTTTTTGTCATTTCACCCACACTATGCTGCACCTGTTTGGCATTTGACTTAAGCTTAGGCGTCATCTTTTTTAGATACATTGCAATAAAAGGCAACACAATCGCAAAAATCAGTGTCAGGCGCCAATCGAGATACAGCATGTAGCCAATCAAGCCGACCACTGTCAGCGCATCACGCAACACGTTCATCCAAGAACGAGTCGTTGCAGTGGAGAGACGCTCCACATCATAGGTAAACTTAGAAACCACTGAGCCAGCCGACCTTGCATCAAAGTACTGCACAGGCAACAACATGAGTTTGGCAAACATTTCGCGACGAAAATCTTCTACTACACGCCTTGCAACCACACGCATACAGTAATCTGAAATAAAACCAGCAATACCTCTTGCTACCATTAAGGCCACTACCAACAACGGCAATAACATGGTCTGGCTTTCTGCTTTCTTAGCGAAGCCTTCGTCTGTCACCTGCTTGATTAACGCCAAGAAAGCGGTATTACTGCCAGCCAGTAACACTAGCGCGAAAATACTCACCATAAAAATGTATTTGTATTGCCACGCATAATGAAACAAACGCAAATATAAAATCTTTGCGTTTGGTATATGCACTGCGGTGTTTGTTTTAGATTTGGACTTTTTAGGATTTGAGTTAGACATGGGCTAACGTCTATTTAGAATTGAAGGAGAATACATAGGGATTGAGTATTTGAAACTCAATACCCTATTGTACTTGAGTAGCAAATGTAATTTTTGAGTAGCCAGCTACTCGTGATGCTTCCATCACATTCACTACAGACTGATGGGTAGTATTAGCATCCGCATTAATCACGATGGTTGGCTCTTGGTTGCCAGCCTTAGCTGCTGCCTGCAATGCAGCACTGATTGCTGGCACAGATCCGTCAGCCAAAGGCTTGCCGTCGATTAGATATTTACCTGTGGCATCTACCGCCACTTCAATCGTCAACGGCTTATCCTGAGGGGCATTAGCCTCAGCAGTTGGCAGATTGATCTGCAGCTCGTTTGTGCGCGAAAATGTAGCGCTGACAATCAGAAAGATAATGATCACCAATAACACATCGATCAACGGAATAAAGTTGATTTCTAGTTCTTCGTGTTTTTTTCCACGCTGAAAATCCATTTGGTGTTCCCTTAACCTATCGCGCTAACTACTGACGTTCGCCATGAATGATTTCAACCAACTTAATGGCTTGCTGCTCCATCTCAATCAGCAGCGCATCTACTTTGGTGCGGAAATAGCGGTAAGCAATCATCGCCGGCACAGCCACCACGATACCAGCGGCGGTATTATACAAGGCCACTGAAATACCACGTGCAAATTGTGCCACATCGTGTCCTTGGGTAGTAAATGCACCAAATAGCTCCACCATACCAATCACGGTACCCAGCAAGCCTAGCAATGGCGACACGGTTGCAATCGTGCCTAGCGTGGAAAGATATTTTTCCATCTGATGTGCAACCGCACGTGCAGTTTCTTCAATAGACTCTTTGGTTACTTCACGTGAGTTCTTAGCATTAGCAAGTGCAGTTGCAAACACACGGCCTAACATCGAGTGCTGCTCTAGGCGCGTAATCGTATCTTTAGTGATACCACCTTTGGCCAACCAAGCTTGCAGTTCTGGTAATAGATTTTTAGGAGAGACAATGTTCTCACGCAACGCAAAACTACGCTCGCCTATGATTGCCACAGCAATAACTGATGCAATAACAAGCGGCCAGATAGGCCAACCAGCAGCTAGAATGATTTCCCACACAGTGAAATTCCCCTTAAATCTAATACGCAATAAAATTCTATGACAAATACCTTAATATCAGGCCCAGCGATACTTTAGCTTGTCGTGTGCTTTTGGGCAAGCGCTAGCGTCATTCATTAAATGGCAGACAGGCAATTTCAGATAAACAATTTATCGATGCGCAATATTATAGATACACAACTGATAGACTTATCTGTATTGTAGCGTTTAGAACAATCGAGCAACTCGCCGCCTGTTAGGAAAGTTAAAAACCATACATTGCAATTAATTATTGCTATTAATATTAGGCAGATGCATCACAGACGCCTGCGTTTAGTTAGAGTAGCTCAGAATGATAGAATTATTTAAGTCGTACATCGTCAGCGATGACAGCCTGGCATCGCTCTTAACCAGTACTTACCAGCCTTGGTTAATCATATTGTCTTATGTAATTGCGATTTGCTCATCCATATTGGCCTTTCAGCTATTAAGGTTAGCCAAAGACCAGTCATCCTCCATCAGCAAACCTATTTCCCTTTTATCTAGCGCGGTTTCTTTAGGCGCAGGCATATGGGCGATGCATTTTATTGGCATGCTTGCGCTCAATATCTGCACCGAAGTTAAATACAATCCATTCATCACAATTTTTTCGATGGTTCCCGGCACCCTCGCCTGCTATTACGCTCTATACCTGCTGTCTGAAGACAACTTGAGCCATAAGCGCATTATTGCAGGAGGAATCATCGTGGGCGCAGGTATCGGCCTGATGCACTATACCGGCATGTTCGCCATGCAGATGAGCGCACTTCTACGCTTTAATCTTAACTGGGTGCTTTTATCCATTATTGTTGCAATTTCTTTAGCAACTTTATCTCTTTGGTTAGGAGCAACCCTCAATCATCAAAAGGGTAAACTACCTAAGTCTACTGGTGTGATTATCAGCGGCCTAGTGATGGGAAGCGCTATTACCGCCATGCACTATACTGGTATGGCCTCTGCTCGATTTATTGGAGAAGCCAACGGCAACCAGCCTGATGCGTTTGATGGGCATACCGTATCCATGTCATTAGGCATCACTTTAGTAACCCTATTGATTGGGATATTAGCAGCCTCCGTGAATGCTCTAGCAAGATATAAACAAACTTTAGCGACGCTTCAGGCAAGCGAGACGAGGCTTTCTACAATCTTAAATACTGCAATCGACGGCATCATTACCATTAACACCAAGGGCAATATATTATCTTTCAATACCGTTGCCGAGCAGTTATTTGGATGGACGGCAGATGAAGTCATTGGAAGAAACATCAACATATTGATGCCTAACCCACATCACTCCAACCATGATGAATACCTAAATAATTACCTAAAAAGCGGTCAGGCTAAGATTATAGGCGTAGGCAGAGAGGTGGAAGGTTTACGTAAAGATGGCTCATTATTCCCCATCCGGCTGGCGATTGGTAAGGTAGTGTTAAGTAATGAAACTCTATTTGTAGGCTTCATTACCGACTTAACACCTCGCAGAGAAATGGAAATAGCGGTCAGAGAAAAAGACGAACAATTGCAATCAATGATAGCAAATATTCCTGGTATAGCGTTTCGCTGCAACTATGACATAAACTGGAGCATGCAATTTATTAGCAACCGAGTATTTCAACTGACCGGCTGGCAAGCACAAGACTTCTTGGATGGGACAATACATTTTCCGAAAATCACCAATGCAGATGACCTGGCTAAAGTTACCCCAACGATAGAAACTGCCATCAAAAATCACCAGCACTACAATGTGGAATACCGAATCACCGACCGCAATGGCGAAGAAAAATGGGTGAGTGAGTTTGGCTCAGGCATTTACGATGAAAATAACAATATTGTAATGTTGGATGGTGTCATTATTGACATCACAGAATCTAAGCGCAGAAACGCGGCATACCAAGGTATTGTAAGGGCGATTAACTACTCTACGAGCATTGCAGAGTTTTCGGTTGACGGCCTGATTCTGACTGCGAACCAAAATTTCCTTTCTCTTCTAGGCTATACCCTAGAAGAGGTGATAGGTCTGCATCACTCTATTTTCTGCTCTGAAGAGGATGCAAAATCTGCTCGATACAAAAACAAATGGAGATCACTAAGAAATGGTGAGTTTGTGCATGGAGAATTCTTACGCCTAGGGAAAGATAGACGTGAGGTGTGGATCAATGCGTTTTATAGCCCAGTAAAGGACTTTGACAACAAAATAGACAAAGTCATTATGTTTATGATTGACATTACTGAGCGCAAGAAAATGGAGAACGATCTACGTGAAGCAAAAAATATAGCAGAACAAGCCGCCAGCGTTAAATCTACATTTTTGGCAAACATGAGTCACGAGATTCGTACACCAATGAATGCAATTATTGGGTTTACCGAATTGATGCTGGACACAGAAATGAAGCCGGATCAGCAAAACTACGTCTCGACCATCAACAACTCAGCTAAGTCTCTACTGCACTTACTCAATGATATTTTAGATAGTGCAAAGCTGGAAAAAGGTATGCTGGAACTAGAGTTCTTTGACTTCTCTATGAATACGCTTGTAGATAGTGTGATATCAACACTTTGGTTGCAAGCTCGTAAAAAAGAACTGGATCTGCAACTCGAAATCTGCGATGAAGTCTCCGGCTATTATTACGGCCCCTCCCATCGCATTCGTCAGGTATTAATGAACTTAGTTGGCAATGCCATTAAATTTACCGATATAGGGTCAGTAAAATTGAAAGTATATGCCCAAAATCAGGATGTTATTCATTTTGATGTCGTCGACACAGGAATTGGAATTGCAGCTGACAGGCTTGATGCCATATTTGAACCATTTACTCAGGCAGATGCATCTATGAGCCGCCGTTTTGGTGGAACCGGACTAGGCACGACAATCAGCAAACAACTCGTCGAAGCAATGGGAGGCACAATCAAGGCTACTAGCCAGTTAGGCAAAGGCAGTTGCTTCAGCATTAATCTTCCACTAAAAAAAGGAGAAGAAAAAGAGCTGTTAACGCTAGATTTGATTAGTAAACTTCCACCTATGCGTATTCTAGTGGCAGACGATATTGCACAGAATCGTGAACTACTAAAAATCATCTTAATCCGAGATGGGCACGAAGTAACTTTAGTTAGCAACGGTGAAGAGGCGCTTGAGCAGTTCGCAAGCCATCCATTTGATATTGTTTTAATGGATGTTCAAATGCCAAAAGTAGACGGGCTAACAGCTACTCGCAGGATTAGAGCCTTAGAACTTGAAAACAATACACTCAAAACACCGATTATTGCATTAACTGCGAGCGTGCTTGAAGAGGATAGAGTAGCCGCAAAAGAAGCTGGCATGGATGGCTTCTCCACCAAACCAATTGAGCTTGCGAACCTCACTCGAGAAATGGCTCGCGTTCTTAATGTAAACGACACCCAAGCACAAAAAAAAGATTTTGAGAAAGAATCACTTGAGGCTGATTTTAGAGTTGATCGCGGTATTGCATTATGGGGTAGTGAGCAAACTTACTATGCTCAGCTACAATTATTTATTCAACAGCACACACAGGCATTAGAAGAAGTAAGGCTGGCAGCCACAACCAATGACTTTGCATTATTAAATGCACTAGCTCATGCACAAAAGGGGGTCGCCGCTAATTTATCCATCAATAAATTGCAACGGATTTATGGCGAAATAGAATCTGCCGCCCATCATCAAAATAAGAAACTATTACCTTCACTGATTAGTCAGCTAGAAGCCTCATGGCAATCATTAAGCATCGCAACACAGCATATAGTGAGTCAGGAAACTAATGATGCGACGGCAAATGAAGACCAAACCACTGAGGAAATATTGATTTTGCTAAACCAATTAAGAGAACTCACAGTAAAAGCTAGGCTTGATGATATGTTGATGCGTAATATCAGCGCGGCCATGCCCATGAATATGCAACGAGAGCTTAATACTGTTAACAACGCACTTAACGAGTTTGAGTTCGAGCAAGCCTTAGTAGCACTTGATTACCTGATTGAGAAATTTAATTAAAGAGCTGACAATGAAAACACATCCGTCTCAATTGAACCCTAAAGTGCTGATCGTCGACGATGAGCCTTTTAATCTCAAAGTGTTGAAACAAATACTGCAAGACCATTACAGATTGAGCTTTGCAAAAAATGGTATGGATGCACTGGAACTAGTCAAGACCGAACAGCCACAACTGATCTTATTAGATGTGATGATGCCGGATATGACCGGATTTGAGGTATGCGCCAAGCTTAAAGCCGACCCCAATACGCAGAATATCCCCGTTATTTTTGTCACCGCGCTTAGTGACGAAAATGATGAAGCAACCGGCCTGACGCATGGCGCTGTGGATTACATCACCAAACCGGTTTACCCGGCAGTAGTTAAAGCGCGCGTAAAAACACATTTATCGTTAGTAAGAGCAGAAAATCTGCAAAGAACGCACCTAGAGCTGATACAAAGGCTAGGGCGAGCGGCTGAGTTTAAAGACAATGAAACCGGCTTGCATGTACTGCGCATGAGCCATATTTCACGCATTCTGGCACTTAGGCTGGGTTTTAATGAGGCATTTTGTGACGACCTACTCAATGCAGCACCAATGCACGACATCGGGAAAATCGGCATTCCGGACAACATTTTACTGAAACCAGGCCGACTAGATGATGATGAAATGGCTATCATGAAGCAGCACCCGCAGATTGGGGCCGACATTCTAGACAACTCATCTTCGTCTTTAATACAGCTCGCGCACTCTGTTGCGCTGCACCATCATGAAAAATGGGATGGCTCGGGCTACCCGCTTGGCCTGAAAGGTGAAAGCATCCCGATTGAGGCTAGAATTGTAGCGGTTGCTGACGTGTTTGATGCACTCACCAACAAAAGGCCATACAAAGAAGCCTGGTCTGTTGCGGATACGCTAGTAGAAATAAAGAATCAAAGTGGACGGCATTTTGATCCGGAGGTAGTACAAGCACTGACTGAGAGTCTGGATGAAATCGTGACGACGATTGCCCAATGGAAAGAGCTATAAATTAACCATTGCAGGAGAGACTTTCGCGGTAGAAATTAAGACAGCCCTCAACCGCCACTAGTATCAAAAACAGCATGCCAATAGCGCCGGTGCTGATTGCGCCACGGGCTAACTTCAATCTGGGCAGAAGGTTGCTTTTGATGAAAGCTCAAAGTAACGGCACCCTGATAATCTGAACGTAGCACTTTACTATCTATCGCCTGATACCTTGCAACAGTTTCGGATCTTGGATGCCGAAAACGATTTAAGTATCCCACAGTAAAAATGGCGATACTAGGGGCTACCGCGTCAACAAAATCAGGGGTAGAGGAGGTTTTGCTACCGTGATGCGGCACCACCAACACATCGCTTTTCAGCATATCTGGGTCTGCGGCAAGCAAGGCCGCTTCTGATTTACGTTCAATATCACCGGTCAGCAACAGGCTACCGGAGGCACTCGTTACCTTCAAGACACAACTGCGGTCATTATCTTTAATGGCACTGTCGTCATAATCCTGCAGGTCAGGGTGCAGCACGTCAAAATCGACTCCATCCCAACTCCAGTTTTGACCCGCGTAGCACTTCATCTGCTCAGTATTCGTTGGTATCAATGCGGTGTCCGGCATGGAACTGGCAAACCAGCCTACCGGCATTAACGCGAATACGGAAGACATGCCGCCGCTATGGTCATTATCATCATGCGTCACAATAAAACCGTCTAGCTTTTGTACACCCTCACCCTGCAAAAATGGGACAACGATGCGGCTACCTGCATCGCTTTGCTGGTTAAATTTAGCACCGGCATCATACAGCAGGGTATGCTGTGCAGTTTGCACCACCACGCTCAAACCCTGCCCCACGTCCAATACCGTGACTTTCATGTCGCCTGGCATAGGTCTATCCGGCTGGATTAACAGCATGGGCAATAAACCCAACACCCCTAACCAGCGTAGCGGCCAGCCACGCGGCAATAGCATCCACACCACACCGAATAACGCTGGTGCTAGCGTCCACCCTGCAGGTGCATGCTGCTGCCAAACTGCGACCGGTAATTGATTGAGCCAACGCAAAAAGACCACGCAGGCATCCAGTAGGGAATAAGCCAAATGTAGCGGCCAATCCATAGGCAGAAAGCTACCTAACAAAGCAAGTGGTGTGACAAAAAAGCTAATCAATGGGATGGCAATCGCATTTGCCAGCGGCGAGATAATCGAAGCCTGATGAAACATGATTAACAACAAAGGCAGCATACCAATGGTGACTGCCCATTGTGTACGTAACGCCGCGCTCAGCCAATGTGGTGGTGCCAGCCTAGCGCCCATCACAAAGCTCAACAGAGCCACTGCTCCAAAAGATAACCAAAAACCGGCTGCAATCACTGCCCATGGGTCAATTAGCACCACAACTAACAAAGCCAAGGCCAAAACTTGCGCAATTGCAAAGCGCCTACCGCTCCACAAGGCAACGCCAAACACCATTAACATATATAAAGTACGCTGCGTAGGTACCGAAAAACCCGCAATTAGTCCATAGATGAGGGCAGTGATCACCGCTGCCAAGGTTGCTGCCTTACGCGTTGGAATCTTATACGCAAGATGTGGTATGCGCCGCCATGCAAAGTTAACCAAAACAAATATCAAGCCTGACAGCATCGTAATGTGCAAACCAGAGATACTCATCAAATGCGTAATCCCGGTGCGTAAAAACAACTGCCAGTCCTCTAGTGCAATCTGGCTATCGTCCCCCATCACCAGCGCCTGTATCACCCCGCTATATGGCTTATCCTCCAGCACTTTGGCAATGCGCTGCTTTACCAATTGACGTATGCGCTCCACCATATACTGCGACTGCCACACCAATGCATCCAGCATGATAGGCTTACCCTTCACACTGCCAGTGGCGCGGATATTTTCAGCTAATGACCATGACTCAAAATCAAAACCATGTGGATTTTGTACACTGTGCGGACGTTTGAGCTTGGCAATTAAACGCCAGCGCTGACCTGCCTGATAATCCAAGAACTGCGCGTCATCTTGCACTTGCATAAGATGATCACGTTTACGATAAACACTGAGCGATACATGCCTAGGCACTGTCGCACCCTTGGTGAACACACGCTCTACGATGAAGTTAAAACGCGCGCCTTGCTCGGTCAGCGCAGGCACACTAGCCACCACCCCCACCAACTCGATAGGTTTATTTTGCCAAGCTACGGGCAGTGCATCTGCTAAGCGCAAGCTAGCGAAAGTAGCTGCCCAAAAGAAGCCCAGCAATACAGCAATAAACAAACGCAGCGGCAGTCGGAACAGCACAGCGCTTGCAAGCTGTGCGCTGCGCAGATAAAGATAGATGGCAGCAAAAGGTAGGATTAACAGTGCCCAGACCAGACTAGGCAACACGGGCATTTGCTGCAAACAGAATGCACCTAAGACAAATCCCAGTGCAAAAACAACCATGCGCTACAAAGTCACCAACTGACCGTCAATTAGCTTGTAACGCCGCTGCATTTTTGCCGCCAGCTCCAAATCATGCGTGACCACCACTAAACTCACATGCTGCGTCTGGTTCATTTCCAACAGTAAATCAAACACGGCATGCGCAGTGTGCCTATCCAGATTACCGGTAGGTTCATCGGCAAGTATGCATTGCGGCGAGGTAACCATGGCACGCGCCAAGGCTGCGCGTTGGCGCTCGCCACCGGACAGTTCACCCGGCATATGCTCCAAGCGATGTTTTAACCCGACTTTCTCCAACATTTCACTCGCAGTGGTGAGTGCTTGCTCGCGCCCGATGCGTCGAATTAACAGCGGCATGGCTACGTTTTCCAACGCAGTAAATTCCGGCAACAGATGATGAAACTGATAGACAAAGCCTAAGCACTGATTACGTAAATCACCTTTTTTTGCCTCAGACAGCTTTGCAAGATTCTGGTCGAGAATCTGCACATCACCACTGCTAGGAATATCCAGCCCACCTAGTAAATGCAGTAAGGTACTTTTACCTGAGCCGGAAGCACCGACGATAGCGACCTGCTCACCGGTATTGACGCTTAGATCAATGCCATTCAGCACAGAAACATCTAACCCCTGATAAGTTTTATACAGGTTTTGACATGCAATTACTGGCTGTGAAATCTGACTATTCATAACGCAACGCCTCTGCTGGGTTAATTCTACTGGCTTTAAAACTAGGGTAGAGCGTTGCAAGTAAACTTAGAAAGAACGAAACCGTCACGATAGTGAACACATCAGACCAGATTAAATCCGAGGGTAAGTCACTGATGTAATACACATCTTTTGCCAAAAACTGCACGTTAAACAGATTTTCTATAAACGGGATAATGGTATCGATATTCAGCGCGATCAAAATACCAAATAGCGCGCCCAATGCAGTGCCAATCACACCAATCAAGGCACCCTGCACGATGAATATTTTCATGATGCTGCCAGGGCTAGCGCCAAAGGTACGCATAATGGCGATATCCGCGCGCTTATCGGTCACGGCCATCACTAGGGTGGAAACGATGTTGAATGCAGCGACCGCCACTATCAGCGTCAGAATAATAAACATGACGCGCTTTTCCATCTGTACCGCGCGGAAAAAGTTAGCATGCTGGCGCGTCCAGTCAGATACATAATAATCACCGGTCCTATTTGCTTGCGCATTGAGTTGGTCAGAAATATTAGCAGCCACGGCTGGTGCATCAAACAAGTCAGCCAGTTTCAGACGCACGCCAGAAACTTTATCGCCCATACGATATAACTTGGCGGCATCGTCCATGTGAATCAGCGCCAAGCCTGCATCGTACTCATACATGCCAATTTGAAACAATCCAACCAAGGTAAACTGCTTTAAGCGCGGTACCACACCAGTGGGCGTAAATTGCCCCTGCGGCGCCATTAGCACTACTTTATCGCCAATTTGCGCGCCCAGCGCCTGTGCTAAATCTACACCTAAAACAATACCGAATTCGCCTGCGCGTAAATCCTCTAACCGACCCACTTTCATGTGCTTGCCTAGGTCGGCCACTTGATCTTCCGCATTAGGAATGACACCGCGTACGATAGCCCCTTGTACGCCTTGATCGTAACTTAACATCGCTTGCGCACTAATGTAAGGAGCACTTGCCTGCACATTGGGCTGCCTGGCAGCAAACGCCGCGACCGATTGCCAATCTGACAACTGATTACCCCCACCGGTCACTTCTAAATGTGAGGCCACCCCTAAAATACGGGTACGTAATTCTTTTTGAAAACCATTCATCACCGAAAGTACAACGATTAACGCCGCCACACCTAGCGCGATACCGATCATACTGGTCAAAGAAATAAATGAAATGAAGTGATTTTTGCGCTTAGCGCGCGTATAGCGCCAGCCGACAAATAATTCGTAGGGTAAGGATTTCATAGGGCAGATTTTAGCAGGCTTCTAATCGTTATCTAGTGTTATCTGTTAAAATTCCAATTATGTTTACAGGAATCATTCAATCAGTCGGCGCAATCACGCAAGCCAATCCCGTTGGCGCAGATATGCATCTTTCTATAGCCAGCGCAGCGCTTGATATGAGCGATGTGAATCTAGGTGACAGTATCGCAGTCAATGGTACCTGTTTGACCGTGATTAACATGAGCGAATCACACTTTGAAGCGCACGTTTCTCAGGAAACATTATCGGTCACCGTAGGGTTAGACAAACCCCATCCCGTCAACCTAGAAAAAGCCTTGCGCTTATCTGACCGGCTGGGCGGGCACTTGGTGAGCGGTCATGTAGATGGCGTAGGCAAAGTGCTCAAGTTTCAATCTTTAGGTGAATGCTGGCAGCTTGATATTCGCGCACCGCATGCCATCTCAAAATACATTTCGATTAAAGGCTCCATTTGCGTTAATGGCGTGAGCCTTACCGTCAATAAAATCAGCGGCGACGACTTCAGCATCAATTTAATACCACACACACTGGAGCATACTACGCTCGATCTTTTAAGCGAAGGCAGCCCTGTCAATCTGGAAGTAGACCAGATTGCGCGCTACGTAGAGCGCATGACACAGTGGTCAACAGAAGACCAAATGGCAACACAAGCATCACCAGAAACGCAGGGGCACTAGTAATGAATCACACAGATACACCTATGAACAACATCAGCCCAGCTAAAGAAATTATCGAAGAAATCAGACAAGGCCGCATGGTAGTGCTAGTTGATGACGAGCACCGCGAAAATGAAGGTGACTTAGTGCTGGCTGCGCAATTTGCTACGGCAGAGCACGTGAATTTTATGGCCAAATACGGTCGCGGCCTGATTTGCTTAACCCTTACAGAATCACGCTGTCATCAGTTAAACCTGAGCAAGATGGTGCAAAAAAACGGTGCGCGCATGGGCACCAACTTTACTGTATCGATTGAAGCGGCGGAAGGCGTTACCACAGGTATCTCTGCGGCTGACCGCGCCAGAACCATACGAGCAGCGGTAGCCAAAGCAGCTCAACCGCAAGACATTGTCAGCCCTGGTCATATTTTTCCGCTGAGCGCGATGGATGGCGGCGTATTGGTGCGCGCCGGCCACACCGAAGCCGGTTGCGACTTAGCACATCTGGCCGGCTTGGAGCCAGCCAGCGTGATCTGCGAGATTTTAAAAGACGATGGCAGCATGGCGCGCTTACCCGATTTAATGGTTTTTGCCGCAGAACATCAGCTTAAAATCGGTACGATTGCAGATTTGATTCACTACCGTGCCGAAACCGAGAGCCTGATTGAGCGCTCTGCAGAGCGTATGGTGCAAACGCCGTACGGTGAAATGAAACTGGTTGCTTACCAAGACAAAATCGCCAAAGAAACGCATCTAGTGTTAATTAAAGGCACGCCAACGCCCGAGCAAGAAGTGTTGGTGCGCGTACACGAACCACTGTCTATTTTTGACTTGCTTGATAGCTCCAGCTGCACACATAGCTGGAATACGCTAGAAGCGATGAAAACAATTGCCAATGCAGAAGCCGGTGTCATGATTTTGCTGCATCATCAAGAGTCTAACGAAACCATTGTAGACCGCATCAAGGGTGCGGATCAGCCGATACGCGTCAATCAGGAGTTGCGCACTTACGGCATAGGCTCGCAGATATTACTAGACTGCAATGTCCGCAAAATGAAGCTGATGGCCAACCCACGCAAAATGCCTAGCATGGCGGGCTTTGGCTTAGAAGTCACCGGCTATTTAGAAGCAACGAAATCGGCTTAACCTTATGTCTTTAGATAATATCAACCTGACCGGCCACTTTTTGATTGCCATGCCTAACTTGGCTGACCCTTACTTTGCCAAGTCCGTCACCTTTATTTGCACGCACAGCGAAGAGGGCGCGATGGGCATAGTCATCAACCGCCCAACGGATATGAACTACGAAACCCTATTTGATAAAATCAATATCAAACTGGAGGATACCGCAATCGCGAACAGTCCGGTATTGTTCGGCGGCCCGGTGCAACCTGAGCGTGGTTTTGTACTGCACGAACCCTGTGGCGATTGGGACAGCTCCATTATTATTAACGACAAAACAGCACTCACCACCTCAAAAGATATTTTAGAAGCGGTTGCCGTGGGCACCGGACCGAAAAAACTGCTCTTTTCACTAGGTTATGCTGGGTGGACACCGAATCAGTTAGAGCAAGAGATCGTGCAAAACAGTTGGCTCTCAGTGCAGGCAAAAGATACCGATACCCTCAATAAAATTTTATTTGAAACACCGCATGAAGCGCAATTTAATGTAGCTATGAGCCTATTGGGCTTTGACCCAGCAATGCTGTCAGATATTGCAGGGCATGCCTAACGGTAGCTAGATTTCCCATGCAACTGATAGATAACGAAAAGGTTTACAACCAAGCACATGTGCAGTCAGGCACGGTACTGGCCTTTGATTTTGGCGAAAGACGCATCGGCATTGCCGTAGGCGAGCATTTGCTAGCCAGTGCCAACCCGCTCATGACCATAGATAATGAAAGCAACGAGATTCGCTTTCAGATTATCACCAAACTAGTCAGCGAATGGCAGCCACGCTTGTTAGTAGTGGGCTTACCGTTGAGTTTAGATGGTAGCGAACATGGGGTAACACAGCTCTGCAAAAAATTTGCACGACGCCTCAATGGGCGCTTTAACCTGCCGGTCGCATTGATTGATGAACGCTACAGTTCTGCAGAAGCAAGCCAACTCTTGAATGAGGCGGGCATTAGAGGCCGCGCGCAAAAAGAGATGTTAGACCAAGTAGCCGCGCAAACCATATTGCAAAGCTACTTTGACCAAGCATCAAGACAAGATTGAATTTTCAGGATTAAATTCGCACGCACACCGTCGTGCACTCGATTAAGAATGACAAGTAACCAGGAATATTCAGTAAAATAACAACATGACTGATGCCAACCACACCCTCGACCCTAGCCAACTGCCAGATGCAGAGGCATTACTAAACACTCTTGCACTAAAGCTCTCACCTTTGTTGCAACCCAACACCGCTCTGGTGGGGATACACAGCGGTGGCGTGTGGCTAATGCAGCGGCTATTAGTACTACTGGCTGAGCAAATTAAAGCACATCATATTGAGCATGGCACACTGGATGTGTCCTTTTACAGAGACGACTACGCACAGCGCGGCCTAAAGGCAGAAAACCGCCCCAGCCAAATTGCATTTGACGTAGAAAACAAACATATTATTTTAATTGATGATGTGTTCTACACCGGCCGCACCACGCGCGCAGCCATGAACGAATTGTTTGATTACGGCAGACCGGCCAGCATCACACTTATCGCGCTGGTTAACCGTGGTGGTCGCGAGCTACCTATTGCGCCGCAACTGGTGGCGGCTGATTTATCACTAGCGGCATCACAGCATTTGCAGCTAACCCAGTTAGCCGACGGTAGCTTAGCTCTAGAACTTACTCCTCAACACAACAGTGCGAGACCATAACAGCATGAACAACCCTCAACTTGATACTGACGGTCAACTGCGCCATCTGCTTTCCATCGAAGGCTTACCCAAAAAGATACTTAACCAAATTTTAGACACCGCAGAGTCATTTGTAGGTGTGGCCGAACGCGAAGTTAAAAAAGTACCGTTACTACGTGGTAAAACCGTATGTAATCTCTTTTTTGAAAATAGCACCCGCACCCGCACCACTTTTGAAATCGCAGCAAAGCGCCTCTCTGCCGATGTCATCAGCCTCAATGTCAGCACATCGTCACAATCTAAAGGTGAAACCATCTTAGACACCGTGGATAATTTAATTGCCATGCATGCCGATATGTTTGTGGTGCGCCACTCACAATCAGGCGCTGCGCATTTAATTGCCAAGCATGTGCCGCCGCATATTCATGTGATTAATGCAGGGGATGGCCGTCACTCACACCCAACACAAGGCTTGTTAGATGTATTCACCATCCGTAAATACAAGCCAGAACTGCACAACTTAAGAGTAGCTATCGTTGGTGATGTTTTACACTCACGTGTAGCCCGCTCTGAGATTCATGCACTCACCACACTAGGCGTACCAGAAGTACGCGTGATTGCACCTAAAACGCTGCTACCGGCACAAGTAGAAAAACTAGGCGTGCATGTCTACCACGATATGGATGAAGGCTTGAAAGATGTGGATGTCAT
This sequence comes from Methylotenera mobilis JLW8, assembly GCF_000023705.1. NCBI lineage: Bacteria > Pseudomonadati > Pseudomonadota > Betaproteobacteria > Nitrosomonadales > Methylophilaceae > Methylotenera > Methylotenera mobilis. Next base: position 672,103 of record NC_012968.1, on the reverse strand, counting down.
CATGATGCTGCGCCTGCAAAATGAGCGCATGAACGGCGCGATGCTCCCAAGCTCAGAAGAGTATTTTAAAACCTACGGACTAACCCCTGAACGACTGGCGCTTGCCAAACCAGATGCCATTGTGATGCACCCAGGCCCAATGAACCGCGGGGTAGAGATCGACTCTACCGTTGCCGATGGCAAACAGTCAGTTATATTGCCGCAAGTCACCTACGGCATTGCCATCCGTATGGCAGTCATGGCAATTCTTGGCGGCGGTACAGGAGCAGCACTATGAAAATTCATATCAAAAATGGTCAGGTAATTGACCCAAAAAACAATATTAACGAAAAACTAGATGTCTATATTGCTGCAGGCAAAATCCTCAGCGTTGGCGCTATGCCAGATGGATTTGTTGCCACCAAAACCATAGATGCCACCAACCTTACTGTATGTCCAGGCTTGGTAGACCTATCAGCGAGATTGCGCGAACCCGGAGACGAATACAAAGCCAGACTAGCCAGTGAGCTACAAGCCGCAGTAGCTGGCGGCGTCACCAGCCTAGCCTGCCCGCCAGACACAGACCCGGTGCTGGATGAACCTGGTTTAGTAGAAATGCTGAAGCACCGCGCTAAACAGCAAGGATTAGCGCATGTATACCCACTAGGCGCAATGACCAGACAATTAAAAGGTGCTGCACTCTCAGAAATGAATGAGCTGCACAATGCAGGCTGCGTTGGTTTCTCACAAGCCAATATTGCGGTGACTGACACACAAGTACTATGGCGTGCGATGGAATATGCTGCAACTTTTGACTTCACCTTGTTTTTACATGCTGAAGAACCATTTTTAGCCGCAAACGGTGTCGCGCATGATGGCGAAGTCGCCACTAGAATGGGCCTAAAAGGCATTCCTAGCGCGGCAGAAGCGCTGGCTTTAGCTAGCATACTGCGTATTGCGCAAGAAACTGGTGCCAGCGTACATATAAGCCGCCTATCCACCGCAGAAGGCGTCAGCATGATACGTGCCGCTAAAGCGCAAGGCTTAAAAGTCAGCTGCGATGTAAGTGCCAACCATCTACTCCTAACTGAGCATGATATTGCCTACTTTGATGCTAACTGCCACTTGAAACCGCCACTACGCACCCAGCGTGACAAAGCTGAACTAAGTGCCGGCTTGAAAGACGGCACCATTGACGCCATCTGCTCTGACCACACACCAGTGGACGATGATGCAAAACTGGCACCGTTTGCCGAAGCTGAGATTGGTGCAACAGGCTTGGAACTGCTGCTGCCATTAACCTTGAAATGGGCTGCGCAGGAAAAAGTCAGCTTGTCACAAGCCATTGAGCACATCACACAGGCATCCGCCAGTATTTTAGGGGTGGCCGCTGGTGATTTAAGCCCTAATAGCAATGCCGACTTGTGTATTTTTGATGCCAATGAGTACTGGAAAGTTAGCCCGAAAACACTAAAAAGCCAAGGCAAGAACACTCCGTTTACCGGCCTAGAGTTAGCGGGCAAAGTGAAATTCACCTTGGTTAATGGGCAAGTGGTGTACCACGATTAAAACCATGCCTGATTGCTCTGACTTATATTAAAAAAGGCGCTGTTAATCAGCGCCTTTTTTACGAGCAGTTTTACCTAAATTATCTAAGTCATCTAAACCACTCAAACAATACCCAATGCATCAAGTCCGGCGGATAGGTCTTTGCTGTGCGCACCTTTACCTTCCAGTTTAATTTTGAGGCGCAGGTCATTCACCGAGTCAGCATTGCGCAAGGCATCTTCGTAAGTAATGGCATCCGCCTCATACAAATCAAACAATGATTGGTCAAAGGTTTGCATCCCCAATTCGCGCGATTTAGCGATAATCTCTTTAATTTCATGCACTTCGCCTTTGAAGATTAAATCGGAGATTAATGGTGAGTTAAGCATGACTTCCATGGCGGCAGTTCTGCCCTTGCCTTCTTTTTTAGGAATCAAGCGCTGTGACACAAATGCACGCACGTTGAGTGATAAGTCCATCAGTAGTTGATGGCGACGCTCTTCCGGGAAGAAGTTAATAATGCGATCCAATGCTTGATTGGTACTATTCGCATGCAATGTAGCCATGCAAAGGTGGCCGGTTTCGGCAAACGCAATTGCATAGTCCATGGTTTCGCGATCGCGAATCTCACCAATCAAAATCACATCTGGCGCCTGACGTAAGGTGTTTTTGAGGGCAACATGCCAATTGTCCGTGTCCACCCCCACCTCACGCTGGGTGATGATACAGTTCTTGTGCTCATGCACGAACTCCACCGGGTCTTCAATGGTAATAATATGCCCGTAGCTATTTTGGTTACGATAGCCCACCATCGCCGCCAGTGAGGTAGACTTACCAGAACCGGTACCACCCACAAAAATGACCAATCCACGTTTAGTCATTGCCACGTCTTTGAGTACTGGCGGCAAGCCCAATTCATCGATTTCAGGAATTTTGGTGGTAATCGTTCTAAACACTAAGCCCACAGTACCGCGCTGTACAAAAGCATTTACGCGGAAGCGCGCAACACTTGGGATGCCAATCGCAAAATTACACTCATTGGTAGCATCAAATTCAGCGGTTTGCTTGTCGTTCATAATCGCGCGTGAGATTTCACGTGCCTGCAGCGCTGTTAATACCTGACTGCTGAGTGGCGTTACCTTACCATCCACCTTGATTGCCGGCGGGAAGCCAACGGTAATGAACAAATCAGAGGCATTTTTTGCCAACATCAACCGTAATAAGTCGAATACAAACTTCTCAGCCTGCCCTTTTTCCATTTGCCCTTGCACAATAACTCCCTTTACTTAAAACCGAATATGAATGCGTAACTCTGAATACAACACTAGATAAAATCTTAAAATTGGTATTTTAAATACTAGTGGTTAGATACTAGCAGTTAAATATCAACCCGTGCCTAACCCATAATCGCATCTTTGTTTGCTGCTTTTGCACGTGCTTCGTTGGCCGAAACCACACCGCGCTTTACTAAATCCTGTAAGTTCTGATCCAAGGTCTGCATACCGACATTTTGCCCAGTTTGAATCGCAGAATACATTTGCGGAATTTTATTTTCACGAATCAGGTTACGAATCGCCGGCGTCCCGATCATAATCTCGTGCGCAGCAACACGCCCCTGCTCATCTTTAGTTTTTAACAAGGTTTGCGAAATCACCGCGCGTAAAGATTCAGACAGCATAGAGCGCACCATTTCTTTTTCTGCTGCTGGGAACACGTCAATAATACGGTCTACCGTTTTAGCAGCAGAGCTTGTATGTAAGGTACCAAACACCATATGCCCGGTTTCCGCGGCCGTAAGCGCTAAGCGGATAGTCTCCAGATCACGCAACTCACCCACCAAGATAACGTCCGGGTCCTCACGCAATGCTGAACGTAATGCATTGTTAAATGACAAGGTATGCGGACCAACTTCACGTTGGTTAATTAAACATTTTTTAGATTGATGCACAAACTCAATCGGGTCTTCTACCGTCAGGATATGCCCAAATTCTTTATCGTTAATATAGTCAATCATCGCCGCCAACGTGGTGGATTTACCGGAACCAGTCGGCCCTGTTACCAAACAGATACCACGCGGGGTATCGGCAATATCTTTAAAAATAGCCGGGCAATTTAGCTGCTCTAAGGTTAGTATTTTTGAAGGAATGGTACGGAATACAGCGCCAGAGCCACGATTATGGTTAAAAGCATTCACACGAAAACGCGCCAAGTTGGGAATCTCGAATGAAAAGTCACACTCTAGCGTTTCTTCATACACCTTGCGCTGCCCATCATTCATGATGTCATACACCATGTCATGCACTTCGCTGTGATCCATCGCCGGTACATTAATTTTTCTAATATCCCCGTGTACACGGATCATCGGAGGCAGGCCGGCAGATAAGTGTAAATCTGAGGCTTTATTTTTCACTGAAAATGCGAGTAAATCCGAAATATCCACAACCTGCTCCTGATATAATTCTTATGGTTAATTTTTAGTTATTACATGCTCGAACTTCTAGGCTTAGTGAATTATGACCACAATTAGCAATCGCTTGCAAGATATTCTAGCAACTATTCAATCCGCCGCCGCAACCAGCCCCAGCCAGCAACAGGTGCAGTTACTCGCAGTGAGTAAAGCACAGCCAGCCGCGGCAATTCGAGAAGCTTATGCAGCAGGACAAACCGCTTTTGGCGAGAACTATAGCCAAGAAGCAGTAGAAAAACAAAAACAGCTCACCGACCTAGCCATAGAGTGGCACTTCATTGGCCCGATACAAAGCAACAAGACACAACTGATTGCACAACACTTCAGCTGGGTACACAGTGTAGATCGTTTAAAAATTGCCCAACGCCTCAATGAGGCTAGGTCATCCATGCCATTACCACTGCAGGTTTGCATACAAGTCAACGTCAGTAACGAAGATACCAAAAGCGGTGTACCACCAGAGCAGCTGGAAGCATTAGCCAGCGCAATTAGCGCACTACCGCACCTCAAGCTGCGTGGTTTGATGGCAATTCCAGCCCCCACCACAGAGACAGCTAAGCAGATTGCACAATTTAAACAAGTAAGAGAATGCTATGATGCACTGATACGTAAAGGCTTTGCACTGAATACGCTGTCTATCGGTATGTCTAGCGACTACCCTGCAGCCATCGCTCAGGGCGCCACTATCGTGCGCATAGGCTCAGCGCTGTTTGGTGCCAGAACGCCGCCGTTAAAAGCTGCGTAATACTAACAACAGCGTAATTTACGCTTACACTTCCATGCAAAAATGGCACTAAGTATCAACGGCAAAAACATGGTTAAATACCAAAAAATAAACACTTAAATACAAAGAAACACGACTAATAAACATTACTAAGGGCATAAATGAAGATTAACTTTATTGGCGGCGGCAATATGGCGCGCGCAATTATCGGCGGCTTGAAACAAAATGGTTTTGCAATGTCAGACATTAAGGTACTAGAGCTTGATGCGCAAAAAAGAAGCGAATTAGCGCAAGACCTAAATGTCCAAGTTACCGACACTTATGCTGAATTTCACAACACTGATGTGATTGTGTTGGCCATCAAACCACAGCAACTAAAGGAAGTTTGCCAGCAAGTAGTGGCGATACTCACCTCGCAACTGGTGGTTTCTATTGCCGCAGGGGTGAGAAGTAAAGATATGTCGGCCTGGCTCAATGATTACCAAGGGATAGTGCGCGTGATGCCCAATACACCGGCGCAAATTCAGGCTGGGGTTTCTGCACTGTATGCCATGCCCCAAGTAACGCAGACACAGCGCGAACAGGCTGACACCATTCTGACCGCGGTGGGTAAAACCTTATGGCTGGATGACGAGACAAAAATGGATGCGGTCACTGCCATTTCAGGTAGCGGGCCAGCCTATGTGTTCTACTTTATAGAAGCCCTGCAAGCCGCAGGCGTGGCATTAGGCTTAAAAGATGAAGAGGCCAATATGCTGGCGCTGCAAACTTTTGCCGGCGCTAGCTTGTTAGCGTCACAAAGCAACACCGATGTTAAAACCCTGCGTGCGCAAGTTACCTCTAAGGGCGGCACCACAGAACAAGGCATCCTAAGTTTGGAGTCTGCGGATATTAAACATATCATTGCGCAAGCGGCTAAAGCAGCTGCCGACAAATCAGTGACATTGGGAGACCTACTAGGTCAATAATCACCTAGGAAACACTATGCTCAATAATGCCATTTTATTTTTACTGCAAGCAGTGCTCAGCATCCTTACCTTTGCATTTTTATTGCGCTTTTACCTTCAACTCACCAAAGCGCCGTTTCAAAACCAATTGGCACAGTTAATTGTCACCGTGACCAATTTTGCAGTAAAACCGTTACGCCGCGTGCTGCCTAGTATCGGCAAAATAGACCTATCCACCTTAGTGTTGGCTTACCTCACACAGCTCGTACTCAGCATATGTAGCTTGTGGCTCAAAGGCTTTCCAATCCTGATTGCGGGTCACACGGTATGGGTGGTTATTTTTGGCGTCGCCCTGATAGGGATTGTCAGCATTAGTCTGTCCATTTTTCTGTATGCAGTGTTAATTCAAGCTATTTTAAGCTGGGTGAACCCACACACGCCGATTGCCCCAGTACTAAATAGTCTGACCTATCCAGTATTACGCATCTTCAGAAAATACATCCCACCTGCGGGGAGTTTTGACCTAAGCCCGCTCGCATTTATCATTACGGCACAGTTATTGCTAACAACTATACTAATTCCATTAGAAAACAACTTACTCTCTACGTTGTAAGTTAAGATAACACCATGAGTATATCGATATCTAATTCTGCACAGCATCAGGCAACGGTTGCTACTTCGACCTTAACTTCGAAAATTACAGAGTACAGTCAATGGCGAGCAAATCTTATTGCTACAATTGACGAATATATCGATTGGACTGGCCATGCTGAGGCGCTAAATGCCATACAAGAATTAAGACTGTATGACATTAAAGAAATCTTAAAAAAAGATCAGTTAGTTTTAGCACTCTTGGCTGAGTTTTCACGCGGTAAAACCGAGACCATAAACGCTCTCTTCTTTTCAGACTTTAATCAGAGGTTGCTACCGAGCGAGCCGGGGCGCACGACCATGTGTCCTACCGAAATCTTCTGGAGCGATAGAGAAGAGCCCTGCATCAAACTATTGCCGATAGAAACTAGGCAATCGGACGACACACTCAGTTACTTGAAAACCACACCAGACGTCTGGCACAAAATCAGGCTGGATATTGATTCTGCTGACGCCATGAAACAAACCTTGCGCGCCTTGGTACAAAAACGAGAGGTCGACATTGAAACCGCAAAAAGGCTGGGGTTCTGGAATGAAGATGACACCAGTATGCAAAGGCAGTTAGCCGAAAGCGGTAAGGTTGAGATTCCTGTCTGGCGTCACGCACTGATTAACTATCCCCATCCGCTCCTGAAAAATGGTTTAGTGGTATTAGATACACCGGGGCTCAACACTATGGGAGCAGAGCCTGAACTTACCCTTAGTATTCTGCCAAATGCTCAAGCAATTCTATTTTTAACCGCCACAGATACAGGCATTACAAAATCAGACATGCAGATTTGGAACAGCTACGTACAAAAGCGTGCTGCACATAAACTGGTTGTATTGAACAAAATTGATATTCTGTGGGACGGCCTAGAGTCCGATGCTGAAGTTGAGCTATTGATTCAAAAACAAATTAAAAATACTGCACATGAGTTGGGACTGGACTCGAAAAATATTTTTGCCATCTCTGCACAAAAAGCGTTGGTCGCAAAAATCCGCAAAGATGAAGCTCTACTGAAGCGCAGCGGTATTAATCACTTAGAAAACTCGCTTGCCGAACAAATGGTGCAATCTAAGCACGAAATTCTAGGCAGAGCAGTTGTGACTGAGTGCTCCAATATGATTAGAGCGTCCCGTAAAATAGCGCAAATCCGTGTGGATAGTGTCAAAAATCAACTTGCGGAGCTACGAGAATTGCAACATAAGAGCCATGATGCTTCCAAGGAAATTCTCGCCAAAGTGGTTGCAGAACGCAAACGCTACGAATCATCTATACTCACCTTTAATCAAGGCAGTGAAAAAATCAAACGACTAAGTAGTAAGCTACTGCGCCACTTAAGCTTAGGTTATTTAGACACAACACTGGCTCAAACCAAACAAGACATGGGTGATAGCTGGACAACTGTTGGACTCAACCGCAACATTCGTGAAATTACCAGATTAGCCATCAATTTAGCTGAGGAAATTAGCACTGAAGGCCAAATTATTAAGAAACATGCGGATGATCTATATCAGCTGTTTTGGAGTAAACATGGCTTTGAAAAAACAGAGGCTGTTCAACTAGATATGCGTCACTTTATTGAAAGCATTCAAGCTCTAGAGAAAGTGACAGAGGAGTTCTGCACCAGCCCGGTTAACCTACTTACAGAAAAGAACTTCCTGATTCGCAAGTTCTTTTTAGGCTTAGGTGTGCAAATTCAGGCTATTTTTGAGCAGACACATCTAGACTGTACCCACTGGTTAAACCAAGTAATTGGCGAGTTGAAAAATCAAATTAATGTGCATAAAACTGCGCTTGATCAACGCGCAGAGTCCCTAATGGAATCACACAATAACGCAGACAAAGTGATTAAAAATATAGCAAATGCGGAAAAAGACCTAGTCAAATATCAAGACCAATCTAATCAGTTAGACGCTACCTTGCTCAAGCTCATGCGTAGCGCTAAATTCAGTATCGATCATATCAAAGAGCCCGAAACAGAAGGCAACACGGTACATGTAAATCTAGCGGCTAATAGCAACTCAATTGAGCGTGAAATAAACAAATCAACCATTCAGTTTGATGCCCCATTTATTTAGGCCAGTATGACACTTGTAAAGAAAACATCTTATGAGTGTCAGCTTGAAACTGGCTTGAAAAGTACCCAAGCAAAACCACATATACCAGCAACAAGAATCGTCAGCTAATTACATTAAAATGATATCAAACGACTCTTGTGCATAGCTGGACTCTACCTGCAGGGAAATCGGCTTAGCAATAAAGTCAGATAGGTTAGCTAAACTCTGCGACTCTTCATCCAGCAACATTTCTATCACTTTAGGTGCGGCAAGCACGCGTAGCTCACGCGCGCTAAACTGGCGAGCTTCACGCAGCAGTTCACGTAAGATCTCATAACAGACGGTTTGTGCGGTTTTTAACTCACCCCTACCTTTGCATGTTGAGCATGGCTCACACAGGATATGCGCTAAACTTTCACGCGTTCGTTTACGTGTCATCTCCACCAAGCCCAGCGGAGTAAAGCCGTTAATACCGGTGCGTGCCCGGTCGCGTGCCACAGCCTTTTGCAATTCATCCAACACAGCAGCGCGCTGTACGTCTTCATCCATATCAATGAAGTCAATAATGATGATGCCACCCAAATTACGTAAGCGCAGTTGACGCGCGATAGATTGCGCTGCTTCGAGATTGGTCTTAAAAATAGTGTCGGACAGATTTTTACCGCTGACAAAACTGCCAGTATTGACGTCCACCGTGGTTAAAGCCTCGGTCTGGTCAAAAATCAGATAGCCACCGGACTTTAACTCCACTTTGCGCGACATGGCTTTTTCAATCTCCTGCTCGATGCTATATAAATCGAACAGAGGGCGCTCACCTTGGTAATGTACCAGTTTATCTAATGCGGCAATTGCGTATAAATTAGAAAAATCCACCAAGCGCTGGTAAGTTTCACTGGAATCCACACGCACCATTTCCGTGTCTGCACATAACACGTCTCGTAGCACGCGCATCGGCAGATTCAGATCTTGGAAAATCAATGTGCGCTCAGGCACGGTAATGCTTTTGTCCTTGATGTGCTTCCAGGTCTTATTGAGGTAATCAATATCGGCCAATAGCTCCTCATCGGTAGCGGCCTCCGACATGGTACGAATTATGTAGCCACCGACGCGATCAGCTGGCAGCAAACCTAGCAAACGCGCTTTTAAGGATTCGCGTTCCGCCTCGATTTCTATGCGTTGTGAAACCCCAATATGCTCCTGCTGCGGCAAATACACCAAAAAGCGTCCGGCAATACTAATGTGTGTGGTCAGTCGCGCACCCTTAGTGCCGATCGGCTCTTTAATCACTTGCACCATGACCGACTGGCCTTCGTGCAACACCTCTTGTATTGGCCGTTTTAACTCGGCATCCCCGCACGCCAACACATCGCCCGCGTGCAAAAAGGCTGCGCGCTGTAAGCCTATCTCGACAAATGCCGACTGCATGCCCGGCAACACACGGCACACAACGCCACGATATATATTGCCGACCAGGCCTAGTGATGAGCTACGTTCTATCTGCAACTCTTGCACCACGCCATTTTCCATCATGGCAATGCGTGTTTCCTGCGGCGTTACATTAATTAGTACTTCTTCGCTCAATTTATACCCACTTCACTCACCAATCGTTTAAATCGTAATAATGCGATGTTTTCTTAACAAAGCTGCAGTCTCAAATATCGGCAGCCCCATCACGCCGGTATAGCTGCCTTCAATGCGTTTGATCCAAGCGCCGGCTAAACCCTGTATACCATAGCTACCGGCCTTATCTCGATGATCTCCTGTGGCAATATATTCTTCAATTTGTTCCGCTGACAATGGCATCATCTCCACATTGGTTGAACTCAGCAGCACCTCAATCCCACCGTTAAAATTCAGCGCCACCGCAGTATGCACTTGATGCGTACTATCTGATAGGCTAGCCAGCATATCACGCGCATCATTGTCATCTAGCGGCTTACCTAACACCAAGCCCGACAGCGCCACCGTAGTATCCGCTGCAATCACGGGATAGTCCTGATATTCAGCTGCCATCAGAGTAACACACGCGGCAGCCTTCTCTTGAGCCAACCGGGTGACATACTGCACCGGCGACTCGTCAGGCAACTGAGACTCATCAATGTCGGCAGGGTAAATTTTACAGTCCAGCCCGATCTGCTTTAACAGTTCCACGCGGCGAGGGCTACGAGAGGCAAGAATAATGGTTGAGTTGTTATGATTATTTTTCCACATATAGGCACTTTAATTTACTATCTAAGAATTAACAACGCGTTAGATTGAATGAAACGGAAATAAATATATGGATTGGCCAAGTTTATTTAAAATCAGCCTGGGTTTGTTTGCCATTGTAAACCCGATTGGCAGCGTGCCTATTTTCATTAGCGCCACCAGCGGCTGGAGCAACGCAGAGCGGGCGCACACTGCCAGAACCGTAGCCTTCTCGGTATTTATCATACTAACTGTCTCATCATTGATGGGCGATAAAATCTTAGACTTCTTCGGTGTTTCCATTCCCTCGTTTCAGGTAGGCGGCGGTGTTCTGCTCATGCTGATTGCGATCTCCATGATGCACGGCAAACAAAGCGGCGCCAGCCAAACCCCAGAAGAAGCACAAACCCTGGCCGAGCGCGAAGTCATCGCCATCGTTCCGCTGAGCATCCCCTTACTGGCAGGGCCGGGTGCTATTAGTAATATGATTATTGCCGCACAGAAAAACACCAGCCTCACCAGCCACCTTTCACTCGTTATCCCAATATCGCTGGTCTGTATTACTATCTGGCTGGCACTCAAGCTATCGGTACGCATTTCCAACCGGCTAGGCAACATCGGCATTAATGTCGTCACTAGGCTAATGGGCTTGATTCTCGCAGCCATGGCGGTGGAATTTATTGCACACGGTTTGACTGGGCTATTCCCCACATTGGCTTAATGCCGACGTGCACCCAAAATAACTGCATGAGCCTAAAGAGATATTTCAGCAAATGGCATGCTTCAGAGTAAAATAGCGTTATATTAATTTAAGATTACATTATGCAATGGAAGCCACACGCCACAGTCGCGGCGATTATTGAAGAAAACGGTAAATTCCTGTTGGTAGAAGAAACCACGGAACGCGGCAATCGCTTTAACCAGCCCGCTGGACACTTGGAAGACAATGAAACCTTGCTGGAAGCGGTGATACGTGAAACGCTGGAAGAAACCGCTTATACCTTTGAGCCAACCAGTCTGCTTGGTATCTACCATTGGAAGCATGAACACAATGACACCACCTATTTAAGGTTTGCCTATATTGGCCGTGTGAGCCAGCACCAGCCTGAACTGGGCTTGGATGACGGCATTATCCGCACGGTGTGGATGACAATGGATGAAATACGCAGCAACGCTATGCTGATGCGTAGCCCGCAGGTCATCACCTGCATTGAAGATTACCTGAGTGGAAAACATTTTCCATTATCAGTAATTACGCATCTGTAACTCACAATATCTATAAAACTCAAATACCTATAAATTTGAAACATGAATTTAAATAAAGCTCAAAAAAAGAAAATCGTGGTCGGACTTTCCGGCGGCGTGGACTCCTCGGTCACTGCCCTGCTACTTAAGCAGCAAGGCTATGAAGTCACCGGTCTTTTCATGAAAAACTGGGAAGACGACGATACCGACGAATACTGTTCAAGCAAACAAGATTTAATCGACGCGGTATCAGTGGCAGACAAAATCGGCATTGACATTGAAGCGGTAAATTTCAGTAAAGAATACAAAGACCGTGTGTTTGCCAACTTCCTGAGTGAATATCAAGCAGGACGCACGCCTAACCCAGATATTCTGTGTAATGCCGAAATCAAATTCAAAGCATTTCTGGATCATGCCATGGGCATGGGCGCAGACTTAATCGCCACCGGTCACTATGCACAAGTACGTGAGAACCCACTACAGCCGGGCAAGTTCCAGCTACTAAAAGCGGATGATGGCAGTAAAGACCAAAGCTACTTTTTGTACCGCCTTAACCAAGCGCAGCTTTCTAAAACCCTGTTCCCGTTAGGGCAGCACCTAAAGCGTGAAGTGCGCGAAATTGCACGCAGTGCCGGCTTAATTAATGCAGAGAAAAAAGACTCTACTGGCATTTGCTTTATCGGCGAACGCCCATTCCAAGAGTTTTTAAGCAAATACTTACCGCGTGAACCGGGCGATATGAAAACACCAGAAGGTAAACTGGTCGGTCGCCATGAGGGCTTAATGTATTACACCCTGGGCCAGCGTCAGGGCCTTAAGATTGGCGGCAGCCGCGAGAGCAATGGCGAACCGTGGTTTGTAGCTGGTAAAGACATGGAAAAGAATGAGCTCATCGTAGTACAAGGGCATGAACATCCACTACTGCTTAACGATGGCCTGAAGGCGGGTCAACTACACTGGATTAGTGAAGAGAACCCGACCACCAACTGGGTGTACGCGGCGAAAACTCGCTACCGTCAGCCGGATGCCCCATGCGAGGTTGATCGCATTAGCAGCGATGAGGTAGAAATTAAATTTGGGCAAAAACAATGGGCCATCACCCCTGGCCAATCTGCCGTGGTTTACGAAAGTAACGTATGCTTGGGTGGTGGTATTATTACGGGCGCGCTTTAAATTACGGACGCTCATTACAATTAAGAGTGCACCTTAAACTACAGGCACACTTAAAATTACAGGTGCCTTAAAAAAACGCACCATAAAGAAAAGCGTGCCGCCTAAGCTAGCTAGATTATCAATAAGAAAAGGGAATCAATATGGCGTATGTACTGAAAAACTCCCAAGGTCAAATCATCGCAGCCAGCGCCACCGAGCGACTAAATGATGATTGGGTACATATTGAAGCCACAGACAAAGCCTATATCAACTTTTTAGAACACTCACTGGCAGAAGGTGACAAGTTTCGTGAAAGTGATATTCATTTAGCACGTGTGCTGGAAGACTTAATTTCACTGTTGGTCGAGCGCAATATTATTCGCTTTACCGACTTGCCGGAACAGGCGCAAAAACGCCTGAACCAAAGACAGTCTATGCGCCATCAATCTCAATTATCCGGAATCTTGGACGAGAGCAGCGAACGATTACTCTAGCCATATCAGCAAGCACAGCACACATAGCTGCAGCGCTGCCCTCTACCATCACTATTGAGCAATACTGAAGAACAGGCCAGTTAGTAACTGACCTAGTTAGCAACCGGCAAAGTATCTTTAAAGGACTGGCGCTGTAGCAGGCTAGCCTGCAAACGGTCTAGGTTTGCATAATCTTCCGCCAAGTTAATGACTTGGCTAAAACGTAAGCCTAGGTAACCCAAAGTACAGCCCACCGCAATATCTGCAAGACTAAAGGCGTCGTCTACACACCATTTATTCTGCCCCAAATCATTATTGAGCACAGTTAAGCCGCGCGTTACCTTATCCATCTGCTTGTCGATAAATGCCGCATCTTGCATTGGCTGTGGTTTTCTTTGCTCTAACATCACGGCAACCGCAGCATCGCACACACCATCTGCCAACGCCTCCCATCTGCGCACTGCAGATTTAGCACCATTATCTTTAGGAATCAGATGCGCCAATGGCGTACGGTTATCAAAATACTCAGCAATCACGCGAGAGTCATATAAGCTATCACCATCCGCCAAAATCAACACCGGCACTTTGCCTAACGGGTTATAGTCTTTGACCGGGCAGTCAGGTGCTGACAACACCACTTCTTGCAGTTGAACATCAATATGCTTTTCTGCAGCAACAATACGCACCTTACGTGCATAGGGACTATTTACGGTATATAAAAGCTTCATAATAATTTTATTAATCTTATCGTGTTGATGTTGGTAAATTGTTCGTTCACATTATAATTCAATCACAGCACACTCTTACGATAACTTATGACACAAATTAATCAACAGCACCCATATGAGTCAAGTGATTTTAGCCGCATGGTGCAAACCCAAGTAAAAAATGCGCTGGATGAAGATGTTGGCAGCGGCGACCTAACCGCCTACCTGATTCCATCCGCACAAACAGCAAGTGCAAAAGTGATTGTACGTGAAGCTGCGGTGATCTGCGGCATTGCTTGGTTTAATGAGTGTTTTAAGCAGATTGATGCCAGCGTAACAATCAACTGGCTAGTGGTAGAAGGGGAACAAGCTCAACCCAATCAGACGCTATGCACCATACAAGGTCTGGCGCGCTCTTTGTTAACCGCAGAGCGCTGTGCACTTAACTTCCTGCAAACGCTGTCCGCCACCGCGACCGCTGCCCGCAAGTATGTAGATGCAATTGCCGGCACTTCGGCACAAATTTTAGACACCCGCAAAACCATCCCTAACCTGCGTTTAGCACAAAAGTACGCGGTCACTATCGGCGGCGGGCACAACCAGCGGCTTGCGCTATACGATGGCATCCTCATTAAAGAAAACCATATCGCAGCAGCCGGTAGTATCGGCAACGTGATGCAGCAAGCCTTTGCACTCAATAGCGGAAAAAGCATACAAATTGAAGTAGAAGACCTAGCACAGCTGCAAGCAGCGCTGGACGCTGGCGCCTCCAGCATTCTGCTCGATAACTTTGACACCGCCCTGCTGGTTAAAGCCGTAGCAATCAATAATGCTGCGCAACTTAAAGCCGTGCTAGAAGCATCCGGCGGCATTACGTTGGATAACGTGCGAGCCATCGCCCAAACTGGCGTTGACCGCATCTCGATTGGCGCCATCACCAAAGACATTCGCGCCATCGACCTTTCTATGCAATTCACGCCTAATGGTTAATCCTAAACGATAGTGATTACTCACCATGCGCGATGCAGCAAAGGTTGACTTAAGCACTAAGCCAGAAAAATAAGTCCGTGCTAAGATAGAAACCAAGATAGAAATTGGCATAAAAACGGAGTTCCAATCAGGATATAAGCCAGTTTATCCATTGCATTCATTTATATAGATAGTATCTAGTTTAAAAGGCAAAAAATGAGCAAAGCTGCAATATCAATTAAGCCCACCGGCCGCCTCACACTTGGAGACACACTCCGCATACTGGTCAACGACGGCATTCTGGATAAAGTGCTGGCAGAAAAACTATATAAAGACCGCAAACTCGATAGCTCCAATCTGCACCCACTGGTGGTTATCGGTGAGCAAAAGTGGAAAAACCTGAAGACGCCTAACAACGCCATTACCGTAGAATGGCTATCTTCATGGCTAGCTGGACATGCCGGCCTAGACTATTACCATATCGACCCCCTTAAGCTAGATTTTGGCTCTGCGGCACAAATTGTGTCCAAGGGCTATGCCGAACGCTTAAAAATCATGCCAATTGCCGTCAAAGACGGCGCCGCAGTAATTGCTACCACTGAGCCGTTCAACACAGAATGGGTTGAAGACCTAGAACGCGTGCTCAAAATGAAGGTAAAGTTAGTGTTTGCCAACCCGCTCGAGGTTAGCCGCTATCTGCCGGAAATGTACAGCCTCGCAAACTCAATGCATGCTGCCAATCAGGCAAAAGCAGGCCAAATCGTCGGCGTACAGAACTTTGAACAACTGGTCGAACTCGGCAAAGATAAAAACTTGGACGCCAACGAACAGCATGTGGTGAACATCGTAGACTGGCTGTTTAAATATGCATTTGAACAACGCGCCAGTGACATTCACCTAGAGCCAAGACGCAACATGGGCATGATGCGTTTTAGAATCGATGGCGTACTGCACCAGGTTTACCAGCTACCACCCAACATCATGAACGCCATTACGAGCAGAATTAAACTGCTAGGCCGCATGGACATGGTAGAAAAACGCCGCCCGCAGGATGGTCGCATTAAAACCTTATCGGCCGAAGGGCAAGAAATCGAGCTACGCCTCTCTACCATGCCCACAGCGTTTGGTGAGAAGTTGGTCATGCGTATTTTTTCACCGGATATTTCAGGTAAAGACTTCCTGTCACTAGGCTTCTCACAAGCACAGTCTGACAAGTGGAACGCCTGGACCAAAGCGCCAAATGGCATTATTTTGGTAACCGGCCCTACCGGCTCAGGTAAAACAACCACGCTTTACTCCACCTTAAAACTGCTCGCCACATCAGAGGTCAACGTATGCACGGTGGAAGAGCCGATAGAGATGGTAGAGCCCGCCTTCAATCAAATGCAGGTTCAGACCAACATCGGCCTAGGCTTTGCGGATGGGATACGCACATTGATGCGACAAGACCCTGACATTATCATGGTAGGCGAGATTCGCGACCTGGAAACCGCAGATATGGCGATTCAAGCCGCGCTGACTGGGCACCTAGTGCTGTCAACCTTGCACACCAACGACTCCCCCTCGGCGGTCACCCGCTTGCTAGACTTAGGCGTCCCTTCGTATCTCATCCACTCCACCGTACTTGGCATTATGGCGCAGCGACTAGTTAGAACGCTCTGCCCTAGTTGCAAAGCACCAGAGCCGATAGAGCAAAGCAAATGGGATGCACTCGTAGGGCCATTTAAGCTGCCCAAACCTGCAAACATTTACAAACCGGTTGGCTGTTTAGAATGCCGCAATACCGGCTTTAGAGGGCGTAGCGGCATTTATGAAATGCTCACCATTACACCATCGTTAAGAAAACTCATTACCCCTGATACCAACTTGGCCAAGCTCACTAAACTGGCACAGCAAGAAGGTATGCAACCATTGGTGATTAACGGTGCTGAAAAAGTAGCAGCAGGACTCACCACCATAGAAGAGTTATTGAAAGTCGCACCGCCACTAGACACTGATTAAAACCCTTGTTTTTATTATGGTTTTATAAGTGCGGCACACCAAGCAAGACATGGCGACTTTTAGTTGATTTAATCAACTAAATATGCCGGCTTTAGTACATTCGTTCTTGACCAAACACGCCCAAACCGTTATCGTGTAGGGTTACAAATAAATTATTCAAATCAAAAAGATTTATGGCAGAGACTACTCATCCGCAACAAATCACAGGCGCAGAAATTGTTATCCGTTGCCTAGAGCAAGAAAGTGTAAAGTTTTTGTTCGGCTACCCAGGCGGCGCCGTTTTGCACATTTACGATGCAATCTATAAACAAGGCCACTTTAAGCACATTCTTGTGCGCCACGAGCAAGCTGCAGTGCACGCTGCCGATGCATTCGCACGCGCAACCGGCGAAGTCGGCGTTGCGCTTGTCACATCTGGCCCAGGTGCCACCAATGCGATTACTGGTATTGCCACCGCTTACATGGACTCTATTCCGCTGGTTGTCATCAGCGGTCAAGTTCCAGTACCGGCTATCGGCTTAGATGCGTTCCAAGAAGTCGACATGGTTGGCGTGACGCGCCCATGTGTTAAACATAACTTCTTGGTTAAAGATGTAAAAGACATCGCAACCACACTGAAAAAAGCATTCCACATTGCTAGAACTGGTCGACCAGGTCCTGTAGTTGTAGATATTCCAAAAGACATTACCGCACACTTCGCTGATTTCGTATATCCAGAATCAGTAGAAATGCGCTCGTACAACCCGGTGACCAAGGGCCATAGCGGTCAAATCAAGAAAGCAGTAAAGTTGCTGCTAGAAGCTGAGCGCCCAATGGTTTACACCGGTGGCGGCTTGGTATTGGGTGACGCTTCTGAAGCACTAGTAAAACTGGTGAGAGCACTGGGCGTTCCTGTCACAAACACCCTAATGGGCTTAGGCGGCTACCCTAGTACTGACAAACAGTTCCTCGGCATGCTCGGTATGCACGGTACTTACGAAGCCAATATGGCTATGCAAAACTGTGACGTGCTGTTAGCCGTGGGCGCGCGTTTTGACGACCGCGTAATCGGCAACACCGATCACTTCTACAGCAAAGACCGCACCATCATTCACGTGGATATCGACCCATCGTCTATCTCCAAACGTGTGAAAGTACACGTACCTATCGTGGGTGACGTTAAGTCTGTGTTGGCTGAAATGAATGAACTGGTTGCACTGGAAAAACCAACGCCATCACCAGCGCTTAAAGCTTGGTGGGCGCAGATTGACAGCTGGCGCAGCAAGCTGTGCTTAGACTACAGCAATAACAACGGCTTGATTAAACCACAGTACGTCATTGAAAAACTGTGGGAAGTGACCAAAGGTGAAGCTTACGTCACATCAGACGTTGGTCAGCACCAAATGTGGGCGGCACAATACTACAAATTTGACAAACCACGTCGCTGGATTAACTCAGGCGGCTTGGGCACCATGGGCGTTGGCCTACCATACGCCATGGGCTGTCAGTTTGCAGATCCAACCGCGCAAGTAGCCTGTGTCACGGGTGAAGGCAGTATTCAAATGAATATTCAAGAGCTTTCAACCTGTAAGCAATACAGCCTGCCAATCAAAGTGATTTTATTAAACAATCGCTATCTAGGCATGGTGCGCCAATGGCAAGAGTTCTTCTATGAGAACCGTTACTCAGAGTCTTACATGGAGAGCCTGCCTGACTTCGTCAAACTTGCCGAGTCTTACGGCCACGTTGGTATGCAAATTACCAAGCCTGAAGACGTTGAAGGCGCATTAAAAGAGGCGTTTGATATGAAATCACGCTTTGTATTTATGGATTTCATTACCGACCAGAAAGAAAACGTATTCCCTATGATTCCTAACGGTAAAGGGTTGTCTGAAATGATTTTGGCGGAGGATTTATAATGCGTCATATTGTTTCACTATTAATGGAAAACGAAGCTGGCGCGCTATCACGCGTAGCTGGCCTATTTTCAGCACGTGGCTATAACATTGAATCTTTAACCGTTGCGCCAACTGAAGACCCAACATTGTCACGCATGACTATCGTCACTTCTGGCTCTGATGACGTGATTGAACAAATCATCAAGCAGCTGAACAAGCTGGTGGATGTGGTTAAAGTATTGGATTTAAACGACGGTAAATTTATTGAGCGTGAACTGATGCTGGTTAAAGTCAAAGCAACAGGTCCGTTCCGCGAAGAAATGAAGCGCATGTGCGACATTTTCCGCGGCCGCATTATTGACGTAGCAGATGGCACATTTACGATTGAGCTAACTGGTTCTGGCCATAAGCTAGATGCGTTTATCGAAGGTTTGGATGGCGCGGCAATTCTAGAAACGGTGCGCACAGGCGCATCTGGCATTGGCCGAGGCGATAGAATCTTAAAAGTTTAATTAGTATTACCGGTAAAACACTCCCAGCACCAGCAAGCACAGTACTGCTAATACTGGAAAGTAAATAATTGTAGTTTTCTTAACAATGTAGTTTGTAGTTTCAAAGCAGCAGTGGTAACGAAGTATTCCAGATGAAGTCTCTCTGTGAGCATCGCGTTCTCTGTAGCCAATATTTTTAGAGGAAAAGAAATGAAAGTTTATTACGACAAAGACGCTGACCTTGGCTTGATCAAAGGTAAACAAGTAACCATCGTTGGTTACGGCTCACAAGGTCACGCACATGCTGCAAACTTAAAAGATAGCGGCGTAAACGTGACTATCGGTTTACGCAAAGGCGGTAGCTCATGGGCTAAAGCTGTTGCAGCTGGTCACAACGTATTAGAAATCGCAGAAGCAACTAAACAAGCTGACGTTGTAATGCTATTGTTGCCTGACGAAACTATGCCAGAAATTTTCCACGCAGAAGTGGCTGCAAACCTGAAACAAGGTGCTGCGCTTGCTTTCGCACACGGTTTCAACATTCACTACAACCAAATCACACCACGTGCTGATTTGGACGTTATCATGATTGCACCAAAAGGCCCAGGCCACACAGTGCGTTCAGAGTACTTAAAAGGCGGCGGCGTACCTTCATTGATCGCTGTTTACCAAGACAAATCTGGTAAAGCTAAAGATATCGCATTGTCATACGCAGCTGCAAACGGCGGCACTAAAGGCGGCGTTATTGAAACTGATTTCCGTGAAGAAACAGAAACTGACTTGTTCGGTGAGCAAGCTGTTCTATGTGGCGGTGCAGTTGAATTGGTTAAAGCTGGCTTCGAGACATTGGTTGAAGCTGGTTACGCACCTGAAATGGCGTACTTCGAGTGCCTACACGAGTTGAAATTGATTGTAGACTTGATGTACGAAGGCGGTATCGCGAACATGAACTACTCAATCTCAAACAATGCTGAGTACGGTGAGTATGTAACTGGCCCTAAAGTGATTAACGACGAATCACGTTACGCAATGCAAGAGTGCTTAGCTAACATCCAAAACGGTGAATACGCTAAACGCTTCATCTTAGAAGGCCGCACGAACTACCCAGAAATGACAGCACGTCGTCGTTTGAACGCAGCACACCCAATTGAACAAGTTGGTGGTCAGCTACGTGCAATGATGCCTTGGATTGCTAAAAACAAATTAGTTGATCAGTCTAAAAACTAAGTCTAATTTACATTTACTTAAATTAGATTAAGTCAAAAGGGCAAAACGTTTAACGATTTGCCCTTTTTTATTAGAGTCGAGTCAATAGATAATCACTGGTATACGCAATCTTTAAAGCTGTGCGTCTATTACCAAATTTAAATACTAAATACTAAAGTTAAATACTAAGCTTAAAATAAAAATAACGACTATTGGAATTATCGTGCAAACCAACATAACAGTACTCACCCAATACCTACTGCCCAAGCAAGCTATTACTGCGCTTGCCGGCAAGCTTGCCCACCTCAAGGGCGGCAAAGTCACGACTGCCGTGATTCGCTGGTTTGTTAAGCGCTACAACGTCAACATGAACGAGGCAGCCAACCCGGACATCAGCTCATACCAGAGTTTTAATGCGTTTTTCACACGCCCGCTAACACCTAACGCCAGGCCGCTGGCTGATGCTAAATTTATTTGCCCAGTGGATGGTGCGATTAGCCAATTTGGGCATATTGAGCAAGACCAGATACTTCAGGCCAAGGGCCACCATTACACCACCACCGCATTAGTAGGTGGCGACGCAAGCACTGCAAAACAATACGAGAACGGCTTATTTGCCTGCCTTTACCTCAGCCCTAAGGACTATCACCGCATACACATGCCGTGCGATGGACGCTTGCTCAGAATGACCTATGTCCCAGGTGATTTATTCTCGGTTAACCCAACTACTGCACAAGGCGTACCAGACTTATTTGCACGCAATGAACGCGTAGTTTGCGAGTTTACATCGGAGCAGCACGGAAACTTTGTCATGGTGCTAGTTGGCGCAACGATTGTTGGGAGCATGGCAACGGTCTGGCACGACGCAACCGACGGCATCATTAACCCACCACGCTTGCCTACAATTAAAACCTGGTCTTACGCAGATAAAAACATCACCCTAAAACAAGGTGAGGAAATGGGCCGCTTCTTATTAGGCTCCACTGTCGTCATGCTATTTCAAAAAGACAGCCTCACATTCAACCCAGCATGGAAACCAGCACAGGCAATCAAGCTAGGCGAACATATGGGAAGTTAAAGCGCGGGCAGGTCTTTTAGCCACACAACAAAAAAGAAAGCCTCCTCAGAGGCTACTTGCCATGTAATCGCATAAAGAAAAGTCAAAGTAATGCATCTGATCATCACAATGCAAGCTTGAAGAGGATTGAGATTAATACGGAGATTTGTTGCGCGATACCCCCACGCGCAACATCCCTTACTTATGCGTACCCTTGTGATACAAATTCGGCGCGAGCTCATTCAGTGCGGCCTCATATACCGCACGCTTAAACTCAATCACATCCTCAAGTGGTACCCAGTAATCATTCCAGCGCCAAGCATCAAACTCTGGATGGCTAGTCGCTCTTAGTGAAACATCACTGTCGCGCCCCATTAATCGTAGCAAATACCAAATTTGCTTTTGCCCACGATAGCTCCCACGCCACTCACGCTTAACCCAGCTGGTTGGAACCTCATAGCGTAGCCAATCTTTAGTACGGCCTAAAATCTTAACATGCTCAGGTTTTAAGCCCACCTCTTCCATCAGCTCACGATACATCGCCTGCTCTGGACTCTCTCCAAAGTTAATCCCACCTTGCGGAAACTGCCAAGCATGCTCACGGATACGCTTACCCCAAAATACCTGATTGTTGGCATTGCATAAAATAATGCCGACATTCGGGCGAAACCCGTCACGATCTAACATAGCATAAACTGCCTAAATAATACTGTTATAAAATATGATGCAATTTTTTCATATTTCCAGCATTATTGAAAGCAACCATTTGCCCCTTAGTCAATTAATCTTCAAAGTAATGAAACTAAACAAATTCAATTTCACCAAAATCTGTACGCGTATCATCGTTGGCAGCCTGGTAATGACTGCACTATCTTGCTCGACAAACGTGAACACTAATATAAGCGCCAACCAACACTACGCCTATATTACTAACCAAGGTGCAAATACAGTATCGGTGATTAACACGCACAGCAATCAAGTCACCCATACCATCCCTGTAGGCAAAGCACCTGTAGGGGTTGCCATAGCGGCAAAATTAAAACGCGCTTTCATATCCAATGTCGAGAGCCAAGATATTTCCGTCATTAACACACAAAGCAATACCTTAGTCGACACCATTAAAGTGAACGGCGCACCAGTTGGCCTAGCCATATCACCAGACGAAAAAACACTGTACGCGGCAGACTGGTTCAACAATCGTGTATTAGCCATCAGCACCATCGATCATGTAGCTCGGGAGTTAAGCATAGGCGAAGCACCAGCAGGTCTGGTCGTCAGCCCTGACAGCAAAACACTCTACATTACCAACAGAGATAGCAATGAAATTGCCGTGGTCGATGCCGACACACTCACCGTAATCCGTAGAGTCCCCGTTGGGCAACACCCGTTCGGCATCGCATTGAGCGCTTCAGGCAAACTACTCGCCAGCGTCAATGTACAAGATGACACAGTCAGCATTATCAATACGGCATCCAACAGCATACAAAATATGAAAGTGGGCTACCACCCCTACTGCGCAGCGTTTAGTGCAGATGAAAAAACACTTTACGTCACCAACACACAGGATGATAGCGTCACCGTATTGGCCATTGCCAGCGGCAAAGTGATCACCACTATTAACGTAGGTAGCACACCGGAAGGCATCAGCATCGACCATACCAACCATCGTGCTTACGTCGCCAATTGGGGCAGCAACAATGTAAGCGTGATTGACACTCAAAACAATCAATTATTAACCACGATCAGCACTGGTGAAAAAAGCCGCGCGTTTGGTCAATTCATCTCAAGCCCATAGCCTCAGCGAACACCATCACAAGTCACCATGAAACAAGACAATCATACCCAGCCTGTCAACCAAGCTAGATTCACAGCGTTTAATACAGCACAAGCCACTTTACTGTTTTAGATTCTGGACTATTGCAGATTCGGGTTCTCATAAATTCAGATTCTAATTTATAATGTATTGTTGTTTTTGAACAGTTCCTCTCGTTATTGAGATCTTTGGAGAAAAATGAATGAAAAAAATCCTAGCGTTAATCGCACTTAGCTTAACTACAAGCTTTGTTTCTATCACAGCGTCTGCACACGGCCCATCACCACTTAAGGTTGATAAGTCTGTAACAATCAAGGCTGAGCCAGCTAAAGTTTGGGCATTAGTAAAAGACTTTGGCAACATGCAAAAATGGCACCCAGCAGTGACCAACACCAAATTAGAGAAAAAAGGCGAAGACACCTTTAGAACCCTAACGCTTAAAGACGGCGGCACTATCCTAGAAAAACTACGCAGCTCAGATGACGCTGACATGAAAATCCGTTATGAAATCGTATCAAGCGGCTTACCTTTAACTGACTACAACGCATACATCGTAGTTAAAAAAGGCGCAAACCCTGGCGAGTCTACAGTGCAATGGGTTGGCCGTTTCTACCGCTTGTACAAACTAAACCCACCTATCCCAGCTGGTCAAGATGATGAAACTGCATTAAATGCAATTAACGGTATTTATGATGCTGGCTTAGCCAACCTAAAAAAGGTTGCTGAATCGTCAAAGTAACTGACCGCGAAGGCTCTCAAAACGGAGCATCGACAAAATGGTCACTCATGCAATGGTTACGTGACCTTTTTTGACAGTTTGAGCGGTAAAAACTACAAAGAATTGTCAGTTTAATAAAAAAGCGGAATTTAACTTCCGCTTTTTTATTGCATAGCACTCTTCATCAACTCAACACAAATATATGTCAAAAATCACAACCCTTTATATATAAAGGAATAATTTATTACCGACATGTAAGATACGATGGATTTTAGTTTAATCTCTCCACATCATCCAATGCTTTGGCACATCTGTTGCTTATAGTTCACCAAGCACTAAACATAACCTTGGTGTGAAAACACTATAAATTGATTACCAAAGGAAACTAAAATGAAACAAGTACAAAAAGGCTTTACCTTGATTGAATTGATGATCGTAGTTGCGATTATCGGTATTTTGGCTGCAGTTGCTTTACCACAATACCAAAACTACACACAGCGCTCTGCAAACGCTGCCTGTCTGGCAGAAGCTAAGGCTTACATGAATACGGCTGTTGCCGATGCTGCTGATGACCGCGCACCACCAGCATCTCCAGGCGTAGCTTGCACTGGTACTGTACAAGTAACAATTGCTCAGTTTGCAGCCGATGCTGCTGTAACTTTTAACGCACGAACTCGTGGCACTGCAGGCTTGTTACAAAACACAACATGTCAAGCAGGTAGCGGTACATGCGCACTAGCAGCGGCAGCTTAATCTAGCTTAGTTGTAGGCAAAACATAAACCCCATGCTTTGGTAGTATGGGGTTTTTCTATATAAAACTGATAAAAATCATGACGACATCAGAATATAAATTTTATGCAGTAAAACTAATTACTGCGATGGCTTTTTCCTT
Organism: Methylotenera mobilis JLW8; assembly: GCF_000023705.1. NCBI lineage: Bacteria > Pseudomonadati > Pseudomonadota > Betaproteobacteria > Nitrosomonadales > Methylophilaceae > Methylotenera > Methylotenera mobilis. The sequence continues at coordinate 646,955 of NC_012968.1, read as the reverse complement.
TTTTGTAATCCGGACTCTTAATCAACTTTGGGAAAGCAATGCCTTAGAGCCCAACTTAGTACTATTACTAGTTAGCGAAAGCATCACCGTAGCTTTGATATTGTTTGCTAAGCCAGCTAGGGATTATGCTATGAATGTAATCGCTATAATTAGTGCAGGAGCAGTTACTTTTTACTTTCTTGTAATCAACATTTCTGCTGGACAAGCGCTACTACCTGTATACATTACAGCCGGCCTACAGATTATTGGCTTGCTGTTTCAAATAACTGCCAAACTTTATTTGGGGCGCTCGTTTGGATTAGTAGCCGCCAATCGCGGCATAGTAACTAATGGTCCATATAAGCTAGTTAGACATCCAATATACTTTGGTTACTTTCTTGCTCATATGGGCTTTTTGTCTTCCTTGTTTAGTATGCAAAACTTAATTGTATTTATTGGCTTGTATTTTTTTCAAGGCTGTAGAATTTGGCAAGAAGAAAAATTACTCATGAAAGATCCTGAGTATGCTGGCTATGCAGAGAAAACCCGATATAAGATCATACCGAGAATCATTTAAACATGAATGAGTTAGACCAGATTTAGCTAGCGTAGGGTGTGCAAACGGCTTTATGTTTACAACCACCAGACTAAAGCCCGTTCGCCCTGGCACCGCCTTTCAGCACAACCACATCAAACCCATTCTGCGCCAATATAAATGCTGCAGCAGAACTCCGGCGCCCCGTTTGGCAATACACTACATGACTCTTACGATAGTCTAGCTCTAAGAGCTTTTGACGAATCTCATTTAATGGCAAGTTAATCGCACCATCAATATGGTCGTATTGATACTCAGATGGTAACCGTGCATCAACCCATATTGCACCATCAGCAATTTTAACCTCTGCTACCTCTCTACTTACATGCAGGAGCATAGGCTCTTTAAGCAGCGCTACAAAATCGTGCTTATTCAGTCGCAGCAATTGCCCATCTGTTTTCATGGCGACCGTTGCATTGCGTTTGTTATCGGAAACCAAGGCTTCCTCTCCAAACGCATCACCCGATTGCAACTCGGCGACCAATAAAGGATGTGCATTCACGCCATCTGCCCTAGTCACCAATACAGTGCCACTCTCGATTAAATAATAGTAATCACCCGCCGCACCCTGCTGAATAATCACCTGTCCTGCAACTGTGTTAATGCGCTCCATGCGCTGGAACATGGCCTCAATATTAGCCACGGGCACTTTACTAAAAACACCGGATTGCAATTTAGATACGCTGAACACACTAGTGTCACGCATCCACTCTACAGGGGTTCTACTAGACTTTTCATCATCGGCTTTGTGCACACTTTTAAGCACATCATCTCCGGTAGATAATTGATCCCATGTCATCATGATATCTAGCAAATCGTTATCTATCCGTAAAATTTCCACATCGGTATATGCAATGCAATCAACAAGAGTGCTATCACAAACAATAGGATGCCTTGCGACGGTATCTTTTGCGCGTAGCATCTGCTTGCTTCCGTCAACAAATCGTAGTTCCAACTCGCCTTTGATTAAATAAACTGACTGCTTGGCATTAGAAACATTCATGCGTAATGGATTAATACCCTTACTGACTTTCTCCACAAAACATAAGCCTGCAAGCTCACGCTTACGGCCAGCAGATAGCTTGGCAAGAGGTTCAAAAGTGTTTAATAACGCAAGTACAGCAGTAGTCATCTGAGCGGAAGTATCTAATAGTTTAGGGTTATGTGACATATATTATCTACCGATAGGTATAACAGTTGATGCCTAATTTTATGGCGATACAGGCATTATTTAGGCAAATTACAGCTCAAAAACCTGATCTCGATTTAGTGCTTTAATGGACAATCCAGCATTACCTGCCGCAATTTCACGCATAATATGCGCATCCTCGCCTGGTTTCAAATGCGTAATATAGACTTCAAGCGCGCCTGTGAGATGCGCTGCATTCAATTTTGCCAGTTCTTGTAACAACATGGATGGGCATAGATGCTTAGATAAGACAGCAAGCTCAAGTTCACTATTGCTAAAAGCTGTTTCCACGATTAAGTATTTAAGGTGATTGATATTATTCACCGCATGCCATAGCGCATCGCAGATAGTGGTGTCGCCAGTATAAACTAAACTATGCGCTGCGCCTTTAATATGATATCCGACAGCCGGCACTACATGATGCACCGGCAGTGCTGTGATAGTGCGCCCGCCTAAGACCACTGGCTGCCCAAGTTTGATTTCCTGATAGCGCAAGAAAGGCGCAGTAGCATTAGGTATTGCATTAAAATCTGGCCATATTTTCCAATTGAAAATATGCGCTTGTAGGATAGCTAACGTCTCCTGAGTGGCATATAAGGTAATAGGCTCGCTACGTATGCCCATTACCGTATCTAACAAGAGAGGAATAAAGGCAATGTGGTCCAGATGTGAGTGCGTCACAAATATATGGCTAATCTTTAGCAGCTCATCCATCGACAAATCACCGACACCTGAGCCAGCATCAATCAAGATATCATGATCAAGCAACAACGATGTGGTGCGGTAATCACCGCCGATACCGCCACTACAACCAAGAACTTTAAGTTGCGCCATTTTGGACATTACCCTAATTAATATGATCTGCTCAATTGATATATACGGTCATGTGCAGGCAGTTTTGAGTACAATGTTACGATTATCAGAACATTGCTACAACCATGACGACTTATCAACCACCGTTAGAATTAAGCCTACACACATCAAACCCCAGCAAAATCAGTGCCAGCGTCATTTGGATGCATGGTCTTGGCGCCGATGGTTATGATTTCGAGCCGATTGTGCAGCGTATTTTAGAGAACCCAGCCTTCAGCCATATTCGATTTATACTACCACATGCACCTGACATGGCTGTGACCAGAAATAACGGCTACATCATGCCCGCTTGGTATGACATCTATGGTCAGATCCCTGTATTGCAAGAAGATGAAGCCGGAATAAAAGCCAGCGAAAATTACATCAACACATTGATTAATAATGAAATTAACAAGGGAATAAACCCTGAAAGAATTTTACTCGCAGGTTTCTCACAGGGCGGCGCAATCGCGCTACATACGGCATTACGTTACCCACAAAAGCTAGCCGGAGTAATGGCGCTATCCACTTATGTGCCCCTCCATGCCCTGCTGAGCAAAGAGGCCAATGTCGCCAACGTTAATACACCAATTTTCATGGCACATGGCATTTTCGATGACATTATCCCGTTGAGCATGGCTGAAAAATCTCGTAATTTGCTACAAACATGTCAATATTCTGTCAGTTGGCATCAATACAACATGGCCCATTCACTGTGCGAACAAGAAATTATCGACATTGAAAGCTTCCTAACACAAGTTTTGTCCTGAGATTTGCCCCAAGATTTGATAGAATAGCGTATTGATTAACCTTGGTACTTTCGGGACGCAATGCCTGCATCTAAAACAAAAAACAATACGCCAGCTAGTGATAAAGACTCACTGGAACTAGCGCTTAGCTTCGAACAGGCATTTGCCGAGTTAGAGGGCATTGTCGCGCAGATGGAATCTGGGCAAATGCAGCTCGAGGCCTCTTTGGAAGCCTACAAGCGCGGTAACTTGTTACTCGCGTTCTGCCAGCAATCACTGGCTGATGTTGAACAGCAAGTTAAAATACTCAACGAGCGCCAACAGTTAACCTCTTTCAACACCAATGACTAACACCAACATGACAGACGGCGTAGCGACTGATTTTTTAGTATGGGCAAAAGCAAAACAAGGCCATATTGAAATAGTGCTGGACGAGGCATTGCCTAGCGAGACTACTGCACCACAAGTACTGCATGATGCCATGCGTTATAGCTTACTAGGTGGCGGCAAGCGCGTGAGGGCTTTGCTATGCTATGCAGCAGCAGAGCTATGTGCGACCAATGCAACGATAGCTGATGCAGCAGCCTGCGCGGTGGAAATGATCCATGCCTACTCTTTAGTACACGACGACATGCCGTGCATGGATAACGATGATTTACGTCGCGGCAAACCTAGCTGCCATAAGCAATATGACGATGCTACCGCATTACTGGTAGGCGACGCCCTGCAAAGCCTCGCATTTGATGTGCTGTCTACACCTACGCTGTGCGAAAGTGCCAATCAGCAAATATCCATGCTGAACATTCTAGCAAAAGCATCGGGCTCTTTAGGCATGGCTGGTGGCCAAGCAATTGATCTGGCGTCCGTTGGCAAAGCACTCTCTCAGCACGAACTGGAGAATATGCACAAACTAAAAACTGGCGCATTGATTCAGGCCGCAGCATTACTGGGTGCATCAAGCGGCACCGCTGAGCAAATGTCTGCGGTCATCGTTTATGCAGAGCATATCGGCCTTGCATTCCAAGTTGTTGATGACATCCTCGACGTAGAGGCCGACACCAGTACCTTAGGAAAAACTGCAGGGAAAGATGCAGATAGCAACAAACCTACGTATGTGACGATATTAGGCTTAGATCAAGCAAAAAAATTAGCAGATCAACTGTACGAAACAGCCATCAGCGCCTTAACCCCATTTGGTAATGATGCAAAACGCCTGCGTGAACTGGCTGGCTTTATCTTACATCGCAGTTTTTAACCTCAACCGCACTTAAACTAAATAACACACCACTCGTGACTCCTCTATTAAACACCATTAACGACCCCGAACAACTACGACTGCTGGAGCGTAGGGAATTAGTGCAGCTCGCACATGAGTTACGCTTATTTTTGGTGGATAGCGTGGCTAAGACTGGTGGACATTTAGCCTCCAACTTAGGGGTGGTTGAATTAACGATTGCGTTACATTACGTATTCAACACACCTGACGATAAATTAGTTTGGGACGTTGGTCACCAAACCTACCCACATAAGATACTAACCGGGCGCCGCGAGGCCATGCAAAACTTGCGCAAACCACAAGGCATTGCTGGCTTTCCCAGACGCAATGAAAGTGGGTACGATACTTTCGGCACCGGTCACTCCAGCACGTCCATCTCGGCAGCACTGGGCATGGCGGTCGCGGCACAAAAAGCTGGCAGCGAACGACGCTCTGTTGCTATTATCGGTGATGGTGCCATGACTGCAGGCATGGCCTTTGAGGCACTGAACAATGCCGGCAACATGGACGCCAATCTGTTGGTTGTACTCAATGACAACGACATGAGCATTTCTAACAATGTCGGCGCCCTGAACAATTATTTAGCTAAATTACTCTCCAGCCGCTTCTATGGCACGGTGAGAAAGTCAGGCAAGAAAGTATTATCGGCATTACCGCCGATGATGGAGTTTGCCAAGCGTGCAGAAGAGCACGTCAAAGGCATGGTTACACCAGGCACCTTGTTTGAGGAGTTTGGCTTCAATTATATCGGGCCGATTGACGGTCACGACTTAGATGCATTAATTGACACCCTGCACAACATTAAACAACTAAATGGCCCGCAGTTCTTACATATCGTGACCCAAAAGGGCAAAGGCTTCGAGCCAGCTGAAGCTAACCCGAATAAGTTTCATGGTGTAGGTAAGTTTGACCCATTTAACGGCAACGCCATCAGCGCAAAGGCTGCTAAGTCCTATACCGAAGTATTTGGCGACTGGCTTGTGGATATGGCTGCGGCTGACCACAGGCTCATCGGCGTCACCCCTGCTATGTGTGACGGCTCAGGCTTAAATGCTTTTGCCAGCCAATTTCCAGAACGCTACTACGATGTAGGTATCGCCGAGCAACATGCACTGACGTTTGCCGCAGGCATGGCTTGCGACGGCTTAAAACCAGTAGTTGCCATTTACAGCACCTTCTTACAACGTGCTTACGACCAATTGATTCATGACATTGCACTGCAAAACCTGCCAGTTTTACTGGCAATCGATCGCGCCGGCCTAGTTGGTGCAGATGGCCCGACACACGCCGGCAGCTTTGATTTGACCTTTATGCGCTGTATTCCCAACATCGTCATCATGACGCCTAGCAATGAAAACGAATGCCGCCAGATGCTGAGCACAGGCTTTCTTTACAACGGCGTAGCCGCCGTACGCTACCCTAGAGGCAGCGGCACAGGTGCAACAGTCAACAACAGCCTGCTGCCGATAGAGATTGGCAAAGGCCGCATTGAGCGCCAAGGAGAAAAAGTAGCGATTTTAGCGTTTGGCTCTATGCTGGCACCTGCGCTGGAAGCAGCAGAAGCAATCAATGCCACCGTTGCTAATATGCGCTTTGTTAAGCCTATCGACCACGCGCTTATTGCACAGCTTGCCAGCACGCATACGGCAATTATCACAATAGAAGAAAACTGTGTGATGGGCGGTGCAGGCTCCGCAGTGATGGAGTCATTACAAGCCATGCAACATAGCTTGTCACACACAATTAAAACACTAAGCCTAGGCTTGCCAGATCAGTTTATTGAACATGGCGTTCACGAAACTATGCTGGCTGACTGCGGTCTAGATGCTAAGGGAATAGCCTCAGCAATTGCGAAGCTAATAACCTAGTGTTATACTCAACTAATATTTGTAAAATTTAAGAAACTATACATGGATCAGACTACGCACAAAAACCCGATTGAAGATGTACAAAACACTGTTGATACACGCCACCTAGCGATTGATAAAGTTGGCATTAAAGCCATTCGCCACCCGGTTATTGTAAAAGATAAAACCGGCGGCGAGCAGCACACCGTTGCAATGTTTAACATGTACGTGCATCTACCTCAGCAATTCAAGGGTACTCATATGTCTCGTTTTGTTGAAATTCTCAACATGAACGAGCATGCTATTTCTGTAGAGTCATTTGAAACTATCCTACGTGAAATGGTAAAACGCCTAGAAGCGGAATCTGGTCATATAGAAATGACTTTCCCGTACTTCGTGAACAAAGCGGCACCAATTTCTGGCGTGAAAAGCTTGCTAGACTACGAAGTGACCTTTATCGGTGAAATTCATCAAGACAACTTTGAAATCACGGTAAAAGTACTGGTTCCGGTGACCAGCCTATGTCCATGCAGCAAAAAAATCTCAAACTACGGCGCACATAACCAACGTTCACACGTAACGGTAACCGCACTGATTAATGACTTCATCTGGATTGAAGACATTATCGACTTAGTTGAAAAACAAGCATCATGTGAGCTTTACGGCTTGCTCAAGCGCCCAGACGAGAAGTTTGTTACTGAGCGCGCTTACGACAATCCTAAATTTGTTGAAGACATGGTGCGTGACGTTGCAGCACAACTCAACGCAGAAAAACGCATTGTGGCTTACACGGTAGAATCAGAAAACTTTGAATCTATTCATAACCACTCAGCCTACGCGTTAATAGAAAAAGATAAACGCGTTTAAGCCTACAAAAAAATCAGTTAGTAAAAAAGCCACTTAGCAAAGTGGCTTTTTTTATACGCTGAGCACTAACTATTCTTCGCACGTACTAGCTAATGCTTGGCGTACAAAAATATTAATAATGCGCTTAATATTTTTTCGTCAGCGTCATCGTGCTACCCTGATGCTTCACCTCCATACGGCTCAAAGCACTCATCCCCATTAGCACCACCGAAGGGAAACCGCCTTCCAAAACGTTACCCTCAACCTGACTTAACGTAATACCACCAATTTTCAAGTTTGCAATAGTGACACGATACGCAGTGACAACGCCATTTGCCGTTGACACTTGCACTGGTTCACCTTTTTTATAATCAATCTTGGCAAACTTAGCATCCCCACTATTCAGCGCAACTGTAGTTGCACCAGTATCAATTAAAAACTTCAGAGGCACACCATTCACTTTGCACTCCGAGACAAAATGCCCGCCTGCACTTGCATATAGCGTAACACTGGGATTGCTGCTTGACGATGTTTCGCCGACCGAGGCAGCCTGTCCCATGCCCAGCTGTTTTGTTTTCCCTTCAATCGACAACGTTGCGGAACTGCTATCCGCAGCAATTAACTTAACGCCATCTACAGTCTGCCCAACACTCAAAGTTTGCGGCCTGCCGCCATTAATCATCAGCACAGCCTTATTGCTAAACAAACCGACAATATTCACGCGCGTATCAGCGCTTACTGTATGCGATAACAGAGAGGCGGAAATTGATAGTGTCATCAGCAAGCACCTGCGTAATTTTACTTTGAGCATCATTTAAACATCCCCTGTTGCATGGTGGACTGCTGGCCTAGATGTAACCCAAGCGCCACCACGGCCAAGCCTAATAACGGAAAAACAGCTGCCAGCATAAACGTTTGTTGGCCACCCAAATACTGCAGCGCATAGCCACCCGCAACGCCGCCTACCGTGCCGCCCACACCGTATGCCACGCTGTTATAAATCGCTTGTCCTTTTGCCTGGTGCCTGCCATTAAAGAACTGTGTAATTACTTCTACCGAGGCCGCATGAAAGCTGCCAAATGTGGCCGCGTGCAATGTTTGTGCAAACAGCAACATCCATAAATTATCGACAGCAAAGCCAATCAAGCTAAAGCGAATCACGGCTAGCACCAAGCTCACCAGCAAGATTGTTTTTAAAGTAAACCTTGCTAGTATCTTAGGCATCAGCATAAAAATAATAATCTCACAAATAACGCCGACTGCCCATAGCAAGCCTATCATGCCTTTACTGTAACCATGCTCGCTCAGATAGATGGAGTAAAAGTTATAAAGCACACCATGTGCCGTTACCATGAGTGAGCACCCTACCAACAAGGCAATCACATTAGGCTGTCGCACTACCTGCCAAATAGAAAAACTATCATGCGGATGTGCAGCCACTTTAGGTTCTGGCAGCGAAAAAGTCAGCACAAACAAGGTAATTTGCACAGCAAGTAAAAACCACAGCAAGCTGGCAATGCCAGTCCAATCTATCAAGAAGCCTAGCACCACAGCGGCCACAATAAACCCGGAGGAACCCCACATACGAATACGGCTGTAATGACCATTGGTCGTGGCCAGATGCGCCAACGTCAACGACTCAGCCAATGGCAAGGTAGAGCTAGTGAACAAGCTCAATGCCGCCATCACAAAAAACATCCAGAAAAAACCATGCGCCCAGAATACCGCAACAAACCCGCACAAACCAAGGAAGGAAGTCAGCCTGATCCAGGGAGTGCGCTTGCCAGTATGGTCTGCTAACCATCCCCAAAAGTTTGGCGCAAAAATTCGGCTAATCTGAAACAAAGACATCAGCACACCAATATCAGCCGCTGAAAACTGCTCAGATTTTAAATACAGCCCCCAATACGGCACGAATGCACCGACAAAAAAGTAGTAGATAAAATAAAAACGGGAGAGCCGATAATGTAAGTCTGTATGCATATGGATATCATACCGAAAAAAAAGTCGGCATTTGCCGACTTAATATTGAATCGTGAATGGTTTTAACCTGCTTAAATAATGATGGTGCGATTTAAATAATTCCAGCCCAATAAAACGCTAGTTAAATAAAATTCTATTTAAATAATTTTAGGTGTTGCACATTGCACGTCTGCGTTTTGCGCACGGTGACGTAACGCATGGTCCATCAATACCATCGCTAACATTGCCTCTACAATCGGCGTTGCACGCACCCCAACACAAGGATCATGACGCCCAGTAGTTTGCATCGTCACGGCATTGCCACTTTTATCGATAGAGCGTCGCTCTTGCGGAATACTGGAAGTAGGCTTTAACGCCACATTCACTCTTATTTCCTGTCCAGTAGATATTCCACCCAAAATACCACCCGCGTGGTTGGTGACAAAACCCTGTGGCGTCATTTCGTCAGAATGCACGCTGCCACGCTGTGCGATACTCGCAAACCCAGCCCCGATCTCTACACCTTTTACCGCGTTAATGCTCATCATGGCATAAGCAATTTCAGCATCCAAGCGATCGAAAATAGGCTCACCCAAGCCAACAGGCACATGTTCTGCCACCACGGTAATGCGTGCACCGACTGAGTCACGCTCTGCACGAATCTTGTCTAAATAATCTTCAAGTGTAGGTAAAATACTGACATTAGGTGAAAAGAACGGATTGTCATTCACTACATCCCAACTTTCAAATGGGATATCAATCTCACCTAGTTGGCTCATATAACCGCGTACAGAAACACCATAACGCTCTTTCAGCCATTTTTTAGCAATCGCCCCAGCCGCCACGCGCGCTGCTGTTTCACGCGCACTTGAACGACCACCGCCACGGTAATCGCGCACCCCATATTTTTGCGTATAGGTATAGTCAGCGTGACCAGGGCGGAATGTATCCATAATCTTGCTGTAATCTTGGCTGCGCTGGTCGGTATTGCGAATCAGCAAGCCTATCGGTGCACCCGTGGTTTTTCCTTCAAAAATACCTGACAGGATTTCCACAGTGTCAGCCTCTTGACGTTGTGTCACATGACGTGAAGTACCTGGTTTACGACGATCCAAGTCAATTTGCAAGTCTTCTGCACTCAGTGCCAAGCCCGGCGGACAGCCATCGACGATACCGCCAATTGCAGCACCGTGCGACTCACCGAATGATGTAAAGGTAAAAAGCTTGCCAAGTGTATTGCCAGACATGATGCGACCTCAATTAAAGTTAAGTGATTTTAACATAGCCAAGCAACATGTTAAGGGCGACTCTAAAAATTCAAACGCCTAAGCCAGACAAGGCGCAAACAGAGGATTATAACGACGCATATATCTGATATGTAAGCAGTAATTTTTTGTGAGCCACACAGCTTGGCAACGGAAGTTGGACTTTTAGAGGCCTTCTTAATTAACCAAGCCTTTAATCCATTGCTGATACACCTGCTTAGCAACCTTATTCAGAAAAAAACAATGCAACGGCAAGGTTTGCTGTATGGTTTCCACATCCTGCACTGCGGGGCTATGCTGTGCAGATGCAATCTCTTCGGCACCCACCACACACCACTCCTGCACCATCGCCTCTGTCATCTCGATATGGCACTGTAAAGCCAGATGCTTTTTACCCAGTGCATAAGCCTGATTCTCACAATACTTACTTGCCAGGATGTGTACCGCTCCCGCAGGCATACTAAAGGTTTCTCCATGCCAGTGAAAAGCATTAAAACTTTCCAACTCACCAAACCAATGCTGAGCAGCGTCATTTACACTGACATTCACCTCACCCCAGCCTATCTCTTTAATCGCATTTTGTGTGACTGTTGCGCCTAAAGCTTTACTCATCAGCTGCGCCCCAAGACAATGTCCTAATACAGGCACATCGGCATCTACAGCCTGCCGGATCAAACCCAGCACTGGTGAAATCCAAGGCAAATCATCATTTACACTCATCGGCCCACCCATCAGTACCATACCGCTATAGGCTTCGATTGAGCTGGGCACAACATCACCTTCGTCAATTTTGATCAAACTCCAAGAAATCCCCTCTGCATCCAAGAAGTCAGCAAAATATCCAGGACCTTCACTGTTAAAGTGGCGAAAAATAACGACTGGCTTCATGCTGTTAACACCTTATATTCTCCATTTGCTATACCGTCTAATGTGTAACGCCCAATCGCATAACGGATTAAACGCAAGGTCGGAAACCCGACTTTTGCTGTCATGCGCCGTACTTGGCGATTTTTTCCTTCAGAAATTTTGATTTGCAGCCATGTAGTGGGGATCGCTTTGCGTTCACGAATCGGCGGGTTTCTTAACCATATCCCTGCAGGCTCATTCATCACACTTACCTCAGCCGGTTGTGTGATAAAGTCACCCAAATCCACACCTACGCGAAGTGGTTGCAACGCTTCATCAGAGGGAGCCCCCTCCACCTGCACCCAGTAAGTTTTAATTTCTTTATGTTTTGGATGGCTTAAACGATGTTGCAATGCCCCATCATCGGTTAAAATAAGCAAACCTTCACTATCAGTATCCAAACGCCCTGCTGCATACACATCAGGGATAGGAATAAAGTCTTTTAACGTGGCGTGCCTGTTATCGGGATTCGGTGAGTCATGCGGGCTAAATTGGCACACGACGTTAAACGGTTTATTAAATAAAATTATCATCTTAGGAAATTGTGAATGACTTCGAAAATTATCAAACCTAGCACAGGCGAAAAAATTTCTGTTAATGCAGACAATACGCTAAACGTACCGAACAATCCTATTATCCCATTTATTGAAGGTGATGGTATAGGCATTGATATTACCCCACCGATGATTAAAGTTGTAGATACTGCGGTAAACAAGGCTTACGGCGGCTCCAGAAAAATCTCATGGATGGAAGTGTTTGCCGGCGAAAAAGCAGTAAAAGTTTACGGTAAAGACAAAGAAGGCAAAGACACCTGGCTACCAAGCGAAACCATGCAAGCGGTACGCGATTACGTAATCTCAATCAAAGGCCCATTAACCACACCAGTAGGCGGCGGCATCCGCTCATTGAACGTATCCCTACGCCAAGAGCTTGACCTCTACGTATGCTTACGACCAATTCAATACTTCTCAGGTGTACCTAGCCCGGTAAAACACCCTGAAAAAACCGACATGGTGATCTTCCGCGAGAACACAGAAGATATTTATGCAGGTATCGAGTGGGCAGCAGGCACAGATGAAGTAGAAAAAGTCATCACATTTCTGAGCGACATGGGCATGCGTAAAAAAATTCGCTTCCCAGAATCATCAGCTATCGGCATCAAACCAGTATCCATCGATGGCAGCCAACGCTTGGTTCGCAAGGCGATTCAGTACGCAATTGATAACAACCGTAAATCAGTGACCATTGCCCACAAAGGCAACATCATGAAGTTTACAGAAGGTGGCTTCAGGGACTGGGGCTATGAAGTGGCAAAACAAGAATTTGGTGCGGTTGAGATTGACGGCGGACCATGGTGCAAACTACCAAATGGCATCATTATTAAAGACTGTATTGCCGATGCTTTCTTGCAAGAAATCTTGCTGCACCCACAAGATTACGATGTGGTTGCTACATTAAACTTAAATGGCGACTACGTAAGCGATGCTTTAGCAGCGCAAGTGGGAGGCATTGGCATTGCGCCAGGCGCCAACTTAAGCGACACAGTAGCCATGTTTGAAGCAACTCATGGCACTGCTCCAAAAATTGCTGGCAAGAACATCGCCAACCCAAGCTCACTGATCCTTTCTGCTGAAATGATGCTACGTCATTTAGGATGGACAGAAGCTGCTGATTTGGTACTGAAAGGCGTTGCCAATGCAATTATCAGCAAACGTGTGACCAGCGACTTCTCTACACAAATGGAAGGTGCAACACAGGTAGGCACGGCAGAATTTGGCGATGAAATTATTGCGAATATGTAGTAAACGCTAGCGCCACATATAAAAAAGGCTTTTTATGCGCAATGCATAAAAAGCCTTTTGAGTATTGGGGACCAGATGTAGGCTAACCCAAATGCAGCTTTAGATAAAACTTAAGCTTTCTGAATATTTGAAGCTTGTTTACCTTTTGGGCCTTCAGTTAAATCAAAACTAACACGTTGACCTTCTTTTAGGCTTTTGTAACCTGATTCTACAATCGCTGAGAAGTGTGCGAATAAATCATCACCACCATCATCAGGCGTAATAAAACCAAAACCTTTAGAATCATTAAACCATTTTACGGTACCTGTTGCCATTTCATACATCCTTACATAATACAAAGGGGGGCGCCCCAGAAAGTTTGCCTCAAGAACATAAAGTCGCAGTAACTAAATTAAAAGCTGACTGCAAAAAACTCGAATTCAAACACCTATGCATATTTATAAGTTGCTTTTTCCAGCATGTCAAGTAGTTTTTACCGCCTAACAAACACTAGAATTGAACCACCCTGTACATATCCAGTAAATTTAGCCAGCTTTAGTTCAACCAATGGCAAAAATGCTGAATTTGCACGATAAAAGGCGTAAAGTCTTTACAAAAAAAAACGTAAAGTGCATTATTGGCCTGAGTTAATTAACTGTAATTGCTTATAAGCTTATTCAACCACGACAATTAATATGGCAACTGCAACTTCACAAACCAAACTAAGTGGTCTAGCTAGAACATTAATTCAAGAAAAGCTGCTTTCCGAAGATGAAGCGAGGGCGGTGGAAGCTCAAGCTAATTCTGCAAATGCCTCATTTATTTCACAGCTGATACAAAGCAAAAAACTCAGCGCATTAAGTATTGCGGAGGCCTCCGCCAAAGCCTTTGGTTTCCCATATTTTAATCTAGACGCTTTCAATCCAGACTATCTCCCAGCCAAACAAATTGACAGCAAACTAGTTATTAGCAATCGTGTCATCGGTCTGCAAGCGCGCAACAACGTGCTCTATGTCGCCATCTCCGATCCCACTAACATACTAGCGCTAGATAGCGTGCAATTCCAAATGGGGATGAACATTTCACCTATTGTGGTGGAAGATGACAAACTTGGCCGCTGGATAGAAAAGGTGGTGCAAGCTAAAGATACCAGCCTTAAATCATTGGCTGTAGGCAATGATGACGATTTTGGCTTTAGTGATGACAACTCACAAGCAGCAGAAGAGGAACAAGTCGAAACCGAAGTTGACGACGCTCCTGTGGTACGCTTTCTTAACAAGATGCTACTAGATGCTATCAACATGGGGGCATCTGATTTACATTTTGAGCCTTATGAGAAGTTTTACCGTGTACGCTACCGTATTGATGGCGCATTGCGAGAGATTAACCAACCCCCTCTCGCTATTAAAGAAAAACTCGCATCACGCATTAAAGTAATCTCAAGTATGGACATTTCGGAAAAACGTATTCCGCAAGATGGCCGTATGAAGTTAGTCTTATCCAAGACACGCACCATTGACTTCCGTGTCAGCACACTGCCACTCATTCATGGCGAAAAAATCGTAATGCGTATTCTCGACCCTGCCAGTGCCACACTTGGAATTGAGGCGCTGGGTTATGAACCTATACAAAAAGAGCGCCTACTAAATGCAGTGAGCCGCCCCTACGGCTTAGTACTAGTAACCGGCCCAACAGGTTCTGGTAAGACCGTATCCCTATATACATGCCTCAATATTCTCAACAGCCCAGATGTAAACATATCTACAGCTGAAGACCCATGCGAGATTCCGCTGGCAGGGATTAATCAGGTTAACGTGAATGACAAACAAGGCCTGACATTTGCCGCTGCGCTCAAGTCATTCTTACGACAAGATCCTGATGTCATTATGATTGGTGAGATTCGCGATTTAGAAACTGCAGACATGGCGATCAAGGCAGCATCCACCGGCCATATGGTATTGTCCACACTACATACTAATGATGCTCCATCCACGTTAACGCGCTTGCTCAATATGGGTGTGGCACCATTCAACATTGCGTCAGCTGTCTCATTGATTACAGCACAGCGCTTGGCGCGACGTTTGTGCAAACACTGTAAACTCCCGATCAACGTGCCTAAAGAGGCGCTCTTGAATGTGGGCTTTATTGAAGAAGACTTCAATGAGAGCTGGCAACTTTATGGTCACAACCCAGAAGGTTGCGAACTATGCAACGGCGGCTATAAAGGCCGTGTGGGCATTTACCAAGTGATGCCGATTACTGATGCCATTAGCCGCATTATCATGAAAAACGGCACTGCACATGATATTGCAGACCAAGCCAAAATCGAAGGCGTAAATGATTTACGTCGCTCTGGTGTGCTGAAAGTGATGCAAGGGTTAACCTCTATAGAAGAAGTAGAAGCTTGTACCAATGAGTAGCTTTTTTAAATACACTACCTTGAAAGTATGCATAGCTCAAAGTATGCTAAATAAATACAATCATAAAATAAATCACTCAGGGAATGATTATGGCAGCCAATCCTAAGGCATCAAAAGAAGTTATTTATACCTGGGTAGGTAAAGATAAAAAAGGCAAAATTGTTAAGGGGGAAATGAAAGCATCTGGCGAATCATTTGTCAGTGCCACCTTACGCCGCCAAGGAGTTACTGTCACCAAAGTAAAAAAACAAAGTGGTTTTGCAAATACAGGTAAAGTCACGGATAAAGATATTACTTTATTTACACGTCAGCTTGCCACCATGATGAAATCTGGCGTTCCCTTGTTGCAATCTTTTGATATTGTGGGCAAAGGTCATAGCAATCCCGCTGTCGCCAAGCTGCTTGGGGACATCAAGTCTGATGTGGAAACAGGTAGCAGTCTAAGTGCAGCCTTCCGCAAATACCCTTTATACTTTGACGCATTATTCTGCAACTTGATTAGCGCGGGCGAGCAAGCAGGTATTCTGGATACATTACTGGATAGACTCGCCACTTATAAAGAAAAAATTCAAGCCATTAAGTCAAAAATAAAATCCGCATTGTTTTACCCAGTTTCTATTATTGTGGTTGCATTTATTATCACAGCAGTGATTATGATTTTCGTGGTACCCGCATTTAAAGAGTTATTTTCTAGCTTTGGCGCAGATCTTCCCGGGCCAACCTTAGTCGTAATGGCAATCTCTGAGTTTTTTGTAAATTGGTGGTGGGCAATATTTGGCTCTATTGGGTTCGGGCTATGGTTCTTTTTCTACACATGGAAACGGTCACTCTCTATGCAAGCTACGATGGATAGACTAATGTTAAAAGTACCTGTATTTGGAGATTTAGTCCGCAAGGCGACCATTGCAAGATTTGCACGAACCATGGCGACCATGTTCTCGGCAGGCGTACCCTTGGTTGAAGCCTTGGACTCGGTCGCTGGTGCGTCTGGGAATCGTGTGTATTACGATGCAACAAAAAGAATCCAGAGCGAGATTAGTACAGGTACCAGCTTAACTGTTGCCATGCAGAATGCGGAGGTTTTCCCAAACATGGTGTTGCAAATGACGGCGATTGGTGAAGAGTCCGGGGCATTAGACTCTATGCTAGGCAAAGTGGCTGATTTCTATGAGGGTGAGGTGGATGATGCCGTAGAAGCACTCTCCAGCCTGATGGAACCTATCATTATGGTCGTGCTTGGCGTGCTAATTGGCGGCTTAGTCGTCGCGTTATATCTGCCTATTTTCAAACTTGGCCAGGTTGTAAGTGGCTAATATCACGGAAAAATAGGGTGATTTACACCACCCTATTTACTTGCATACTCTTTATCTGCTTTTCACTTATTTTTTACTTGCCGATAGCATGCGCTCAATCTCTTTGTAAGGCTGTGCACCTAACATACGCTTGCCGTCTGCGAAAATTAAGGTAGGGGTACTAGTCACACCAACTTTTCTTGCTAGCTCTCCCACTTTGTCTAAAGGTACCTCACAACTGCCAGCAGCACTAGGCAGTTGATCTCTTAAAATCCAATCTTCCCACGCTTTTACGCGATCTTTCGCGCACCAGATCAGCTTTGATTTACTCGCTGCATCTGGGTGCAACTGCTCAATCGGGAATAAGAAAGTATAAACCGTGACGTCTGTAACATTAGCTAACTCATTACGCTCCAACCGTTTGCAGAAAGGGCAATCCACATCGGAAAACACAACCAACTTACGGCTGCCATTTCCTTTCACTACTTTAATCGCCTGATTTAATGGTAGGGAGGAGAAGTCAACCCTGGTCAGCTCCTCCAAGCGCTCACTAGTAAGATCTTTTTTGGTTTTTGGATCAACCAAATGACCTTCTGCGATTAAAAATGACATTTTTTCATCGGTATAAATAATCTGCCCACCCATGAACACTTCATACAGCCCGGTATAGGGTGTTTTTGTGACTTTCTCTACCTTGAACTTAGGGTAAGCAGCTTCAACGGCTTTTTTAACACTGGCTTCATCTGCCACAGCAGCTGTTGCAAACGCGCTGAGCAAAGCAATACTAGCGAACTTCTTTAACATCTAATTTCCTTTGAATAATGATGGATAACGCTTTACATAGAACATTTGCGAACAACTGCAATTCCAGTGCCATTTAATCGCTTAATTAAAACATACACTTCAAAACAAACACTTCTTAATACATCTTCTAACACCTCTAAAGTGAGATGGCATTGGCAACTAGCAGCTTCCTAAGCGTTTGCTGGTTAGCCGCAGCCAAACCCCAGTTACGTGCACTCTTCACAACGGTATAAGAACTTTCAAACAAATGATATAAACCATTGGTAAGCGTAACCATATTCAGCAAATCTGCTTTTCTCACCCTAGCGTATTGCTTCAGCAATGCTGCATCGTTAATTGCTTGATAGACATGCTTGCTGCTCAATAAGTTTAGCAAATCAATCACATCTCTAAAACCCAGATTAACTCCTTGCCCAGCCATAGGATGAACACGATGTGCAGCATCACCTACTAAAACCACCGACGACTTGACGCTATCGCTCACATGTTTCAATGCTAACGGGAAACCTGTTGGCTGCCCCATGAGGCTCATCGTGCCTAAGGCACCACCTCCCGCCTGCATAACCTCATGCGTGAATGCGTCTGCTGATAGCTGCAATAAGGATTTCGCATACTCAGTAGGTGCAGACCAAACAATTGAAATTTTATTGTCCGGCAATGGCAGCCACGCCAATACCGCGCTCCTACCTGCGGCATCGTGAGTAAACCATTGCCTTGCGATGTTTGCATGCGACTGCTCTGTGACAAAGTTAGCAACGATTGCTGTTTGCTCATAATCCTTATGTTGCACCCCAACCACTAACTGCTGCCTGACCCAAGAGTTAGCTCCATCCGCAGCTAATAACAACGTGCTGTCTATTACCTGCTGATTAGCTAACTTCAATTGCGTAAGCTGAGGCGATGATTGAACCGACAAACAACGATGTCTCTCAATCACGCGTATATTACTCGCCTGTATACTCTTTAAAAGTGCGTCTTTTAGCAAACGCTCTTCTACAATAAAACCTAAGCAATTAGCACTCACATCTTCCGCATGCAGTTGCAGCGGCTGTGCGCCGGTATCGCCCCATATTTCCATAGATTGCATTTCGGCAATGCGCTTTGTATCTAATAAAGGCCAAACACCTAACTGGCTCAGCCACTGCATATTATTGGGGCTGATTGCATAAATACGCTGATCCCAATCCTCATCAGAATAACTAGGCACGGGCTGAGTTTGGCTATCCACCAAGGCCACCTGGTAACCGGCTTGATCAAAGGCAACGGCAGCAGCCATGCCCACCAACCCAGCACCAACAATAGTTACATCTGTTTTTAAGTGAGGTTCCATCATTTACCAAAGCTCATTTTACGTACCAAATGACGTTTCACTGGCGCTACCAAATCAAATACACCCAAGCCCACACTTCTTAACTTGGCAAAGCCCAAAATATCATTTGAAAAAATATTCACTAAGAAATCGGTAAATAGCAGTCCATTTTTGGTATCCGTTTTGCGGCTGGCACGGTATGCAGCCAA
The DNA here is from genome assembly GCF_000023705.1 of Methylotenera mobilis JLW8. Taxonomy (NCBI): domain Bacteria; kingdom Pseudomonadati; phylum Pseudomonadota; class Betaproteobacteria; order Nitrosomonadales; family Methylophilaceae; genus Methylotenera; species Methylotenera mobilis. Next base: position 627,674 of record NC_012968.1, on the reverse strand, counting down.
CATCTCCACACTACCTAACGTAGCATTAGCGTGCACAATATGCTGCGCCAACACTTCCGCATCGCGCAAGCCTACGTTAAACCCCTGCCCAGCCACTGGGTGCATGGTTTGTGCCGCATTGCCGATGACGACCAGATGCGGGGTCGCGGCTTCTTGCAGCTGTGATAACCGCAAAGGGAATGTCATGCGTTTGCCTACAGTTAAGAATCGCCCAACGCGATCACCAAATTGCGCATGAAATTGCGCCAAGAACTCGGCATCACTTAACGCCAGCAATGGTTCAATTAACTCTTTTTTACCGGTCCACACCAAAGAAAAGTCGCGCTCACCATTCGGCAGTAGCGCCATTGGGCCTTCTGCCGTAAACCGTTCGTAGGCGACATTATCATGCGCCAACTCCGCGCTCACTTTGGTAATTAACGCATCGTGTCCGTACTCTTTGGTTTCACGCTGCAAGCCTGCGGCAGCTTCCAAACTGCGCCCACCATCAGCTAACACCGCCAATGCACTGCTTAACTGAGCCTGCTCACCCAAACGCGTGTAGCGAATCACCGCCTGTTGATCATCGTAACTAATCGCATCGGCCTGCGCCTCGTCTATCAAGGAGACTATAGTTAAGCGCTGCAACTCTGCATTCAACACCGTACACAAAGCTCCGTAGGACAGCACATAACCCAGCGCCTCTTGCTGGTAATCCTGCGCCCGCAAAATGCTACGCCCTAAGCTGCCCTTTTGCGATACGTGAATGGTATTGATCGCCGTTGCATGCGCTGACAAATGCTGCCAAACGCCCAGTTTTTCAAGGATGCGCCGCGTGCCGTATGACAAAGCAAGCGCGCGCGTATCTTGATTAGCAGCACCCAGCTTACGTGCTTCAAGCAGCGTACTGGCAACGCCTTGCTTAGCCAATAAAAGCGCCAGCACCATGCCTACCGGGCCACCGCCCACAATCACAATATTATCTTTATTTGCCATCACAAATTAACCGCGCATGATTGCTTCAATGTCGGCAATGGTCTTAGGTGCGTTGATAGTCAGAATATCGCAGCTGCTATCGGTCACCACCACATCATCCTCGATACGAATCCCGATATTCCAAAAATGCTCGGGGACGTTCTCCGCCGGACGAATATAGCAGCCTGGCTCTACCGTCAGCACCATGCCAGTCTCCAGCTTACGCCAAGCACCTGCTTTATCTTTATACTCGCCCGCATCATGCACATCCAGCCCTAGCCAATGGCCAGTACGGTGCATATAAAACTGACGATACGCACCACTTTCCAGAACAGCGTCTTTACTGCCGTGGCATAACTTCAAATCAATCATACCCTGCACCAATACATCCAACGCTGCCTCATGTGGTGAGTTCCAATGGCTTTCTGGTTTAACCTGAGCAATCGCCGCAGCCTGTGCAGCCAGCACCAATGCATAGACATCACGCTGTGCCGCGCTAAACTTACCATTCACTGGAAACGTACGCGTAATATCTGACGCATAACCGTCTAACTCACAACCTGCATCAATCAATAACAGGTCACCATCTTTCAATACACAGTTATTCGCGTTGTAATGCAAGGTGCAAGCATTGGCGCCGCCAGCCACGATACTGGTATAAGCCGGCGCCTGTGCGCCAGAGCGATAGAACTCATGCAAAAACTCAGCCTCTAACTCATACTCCATTTGCCCAGCACGCACATGACGCATCGCACGTGCATGAGCGCGCGCTGCGATGTCGGCAGACTGCTGCATAAGACCCAACTCATAGTGAGTTTTATACAAACGCATTTCATCTACATACTTACGGACATCCACCATCTCATCCGGCGCACTGGCACCACTTCTGGCTTGCGTTTTCACTTGATTTAACCAGCCAGTTACTCGCGTATCCCATGCACTGTCTGTCCCTAAGCTATAAAACAGTTTGGATTGGTTAGTCAGTAATTTAGGCATCAACTCATCTAATGCATTAAAACTGTATGCCTGATCAAATCCAAACGTTTGCTTAGCAGCGTCAGCTCCATAGCGAAAGCCGTCCCAAATTTCACGCTCTATATCTTTGTCTCGACAAAATAGAATACTTCTAGGGTCTTCACCAGCAATTAACACTAGCAAAGCCTCAGGTTCTTTAAACCCACTTAAATAATAAAAGTAGCTATCAAAACGATACGGATAATGGCTATCTCGATTGCGAATTAGCTCTGGTGAGGTTGGGATAATGGCAATCCCCTCACCCATGGTTTGCAGCAACTGACGGCGGCGTGTTTTAAATTCATTCAGATTAAACATATTAAGTTTGATTTCTTTTTTTACTTTCAGCTGTGACCAAGTAATTGCTGATTTAGTGCCGCTAGGCGTTCAGGTGTACCGATATCATGCCACACGCCTCTAAAATGCTCTGCGCTTACTTTACCATCAGCAATGGCCTGCTTTAACAGTGGTGCCAGCTTTGCCGGCTCGCCGCGCTTAATGCCTGCGAACAAAGCTGGGGGATACACCCCCACCCCAGAAAATGTCAGCTTGGGCTCACCTTCCAATTTAATTATTTCATCTACAAATGCAAAGTCGCCTTGCTGATGCTGTGGCGGGTTATCAATCAGCACCAAATGCGCCAAATTACCCGGGCTTAATTTAAGGTTGGCAAATGAGATATCGGTAAACACATCACCATTCACCACTAGAAACTGCTCATCGCCCAACAAGTGCAGTGCGTTTGCAATACCGCCAGCAGTTTCCAAAGCCACAGTCTCAGCAGAGTATTCAATCTGCAATCCCCATTGCGCACCGTCTTGCAGGGCAGCCTCAATCATGCCTCCTAGATGCGCATGATTAATCACCACTTCTTTAAAACCTGCCTGCGACAAGCGCTCCAGGTGCCAAACTATGAGAGGCTTACCAGCAATTGGCAATAATGGTTTAGGAGTATGGTCGGTCAGTGGGCGCATGCGCTCACCGCGCCCTGCTGCCAATATCATTGCTTTCAAATCATCACCTTTTATCAAGAACCATTTTCATTTCAAGAACGATTTTATTATGGTGCATGCGATTAACACATATCTAGAACGTGTAGCCAACTTGCGGTTTAGTGCCCTCTAAACTGTCTAACAGACGCAGCAATGGTTTAAGTTCAATATAGCGCTCACACACTTTGCGTAGATAAGCCATTACTAGCGGCATATCTTTTAAGTAACCGTCTTTACCGTCACGATGGTAAAGTCTTGCAAAAATACCCAGCACCTTGATGTGGCGCTGTGCTCCCATGTATTCAAAGTCACGATAAAACTCGCTAAAATCATCAGGCACTGGTAACTCTGCTTTACGTGCCGCCTGCCAGTAACGTACACACCAATCAATAATCTGCTCTTCTTCCCAGCCAATATAAGCATCTTTTAACAAAGACACTAAATCGTAGGTAATCGGTCCATACACAGCATCTTGAAAATCTAAAACACCGGGGTTATCTTCACAGACCATCAAATTACGTGCATGGTAATCTCGGTGCACATACACCTTACCCTGTGCCAAAATGTTGCGATTCAGCACTTCAAACGTTTGCTGCAAAACAGCCTGCTGTTTCTCATCCAAAGTCACATTCAGATGCTTATTGATGTACCAATCAGGTAAAAGCTGCATCTCACGAGTGAGTAATGCAGCATCATAATCAGGCAGCACATCTGGCTTGCTCGCTAGCTGTAACTTAATAAGCGCGCTATTGGCATCATGATACAAGCTTGGTGCGCTGGTGTGATTGAGCATGCTTAAATATGTCACATCGCCCAAATCGCTCAGCAACAAAAAACCCTGTGCTAAATCTTGCGCTAACACTTTAGGCACATGCATGCCAGCATCACCAAACAAAGCCGCGATACGCACAAATGGCTCGCAGTTTTCTTGCGGTGGCGGCGCATCCATGGCGATCAAGGTCTCGGCACTGCCATCCTTGGCGGTTAGGTGCACTCTAAAATAACGCCTAAAACTAGCATCTGCCGAGGCAGTCGTTAAGCTAAACTCATTATGCTGCAGCGCCAGTGCTAGCCATGCCACCAACTGCTCTTGCCTTATATCTTGCTGACCCTTATCCACGTCTATCTTTCTAACATTTTAAATGTTGATATATCTGAAACCATGTATCGTTAACGCTGCTATACAAGTATAATTTGCTTTTAATTTCACTTGAAAATTGCCGGCGCCTAAAAATCGTCAGTCCCTGAGAATAACTAGCCTAAGTATGTTGATTAACGCCAAAAGCGTACATTGCAACCTTAAGAGGCAACCTTAGCGACCACTGCGGCAACGTCAATTTCTGATTGCCAAAAAATGCAATATGTGAGATTTTAACATTGATAAAATAAAACAGTTTGCCAATATACCCGTGCTTTTAATTTCACCGCTCAACCCTATGCAGCCTATGATGGTACGCGCATGCTAAAAAATCGCTTTTTAGCTGCCATTACCCCTATTGTATTGGCATACGCACCGCAATCGCACGCAAACGAGAACACGCCACCGGAAAGCATACCAACCGAGCGCACGCCCAGCAGTGAGCAAGAAACCACTGACGGCATCGTTATTGATGGCGACAAACTGGAACTGCATCTAGACAGAAAGATGCGTGCTATCGGCAATGCCGAAATTCACCGCGGCAAACAAACCGCCTATGGTGACATCATAGAATACAACGTACAAAATGATGAGCTCCACGTCACTGGCAACGCCAGAGTTGAAGTGGGCGGCGCAACGCTATCAGGCCCTGAGTTACGTATGCGCCTATCAGAAAGTATTGGCGAAATGCGTGATGCCTCTATCATCATGCCCAAGAGCGCACGCATATCAAGCACGCAAGATGATGACGCATTAGTTTTTGCCGACGAACTAGGTAACGAGCAACAGCGCTATCAAACCAGGACAGGCGCACCGGGCACCACGAAAATGAATCGTTATGGAGAAGTGCAGCTAGCGCCAAGGGCCTCTACGGTGCGCGGCAATGCAGAGCATATCTATTTTGAAGGCGAGGATAAAAAACGTCTGACCAATGCACGCTATACCACCTGTGAGGTTGGCGTAAATGACTGGTACATTAAAGCCAGCGAGATCAAGCTAGACGACTACACCAGCTCTGGTAGCGCTACTAACGCGCGTGTTGAGTTTAAAGGCGTTCCATTGCTGTACACCCCATGGATTGAGTTCTCATTCAATAATCAGCGTAAAACCGGCTTGCTCGCGCCCACCATGGGTAGCACCAGCCGCAGCGGCTTTGAAGTACTCACGCCTTTCTATTGGAACATTGCCCCCAATATGGATGCCACTCTGGGTGTACGCGCCTTAAGTAAGCGTGGCGTGCAGCTACAGGGCGAGTTCCGTTATATGGAGGAAAACTTCTCGGGTACGGATAATATAGAATACTTGCCTAGCGACAGCCTCACTAATGAGAATCGCTACTTCGCCAGCTTAAAACACCAGCACCGACTTGGTAATGGCTGGTCTGCAGGCTATAGCTTAGATAAAGTATCCGATAGCCAGTACTTCTCAGAGCTTTCTACCCGAATTGTCACCACCAGCCGCATTAACTTGCCACAACAATTTAATGTGGATTACGCGGATGAAAACTGGAGCTTTAACGCGATTGCGCAAAAGTTCCAAACCTTAGATAACGTATCATTCCCATACGAACGCCTGCCGCAAATGACTTTATCTGGCGGCAAAACTTATGGTGACATGAATTTGAACCTATACACACAGCTAGTTGCTTTTGATAACAATAATAACAGCACAGCACGCCCGACCGGTACACGTTTCACAGCTTACCCAAGCATCACGCTGCCAATGAGCAGGCCATATGGCTACATCACACCAAAACTGGGTGTGCATTACACCAGCTACAATTTAAATAACGTTGCGGCAGATCAGGAGTCTTTACATAGAACCCTGCCCATATTCAGCCTAGACAGTGGCTTATATTTTGACCGTGACTTTAAAATTGCCAATCGCGGCTACTCGCAGACAATCGAACCTAGACTATTCTACGTTTACATACCCGATCGCAACCAGGCGAAAATCCCGGTGTTTGACAGCAGTGTAACCGACTTAAACTTTGCCACCTTATTTTCGGAAAACCAATTTACTGGCAACGACCGCATTAACAACGCAAATCAGCTAAGCTTTGCGCTCACCACGCGCTTTATTGAAAGCAGCAGTGGCACGCAGCGTTTATCCGCATCGATAGGTCAACGCTATTATTTTGCCGACCAACAAGTTGCCTTGGACTATAGCAATCTGTCTACATTCCGTAAAAACAACAGCTCAGACGTCATTGCCGGCATTACCGGTCAGCTTAGAAACAGCTGGAAGATTGATGCATTCTGGCAATACAACACCGACGACTCCACTGCAGTGAGAACCACGATCACCAGCCGTTATAACCCGGAACCAGGCAAGGTGTTAAATCTAAGCTACAGTTACAGACAGGACTTACTGGATCAGTTCAACATTTCCAGCCAATGGCCATTAGGCAAAGGCTGGTACGGAATTGGACGCATGAACTACTCCATGCGTGAAAAGAACATCATCGAAAGCCTTGCAGGTTTAGAGTATGATGCAGGCTGCTGGCAAGCACGCGGCGTGATGCAACGGGTGACTACGGCTACTGCGGATGCAAACTACGCACTATTCTTCCAACTCGAACTCGGCGGGCTTGCTTCTATTGGCGCGAACCCATTAACTGTAATTAAACGAAACGTTCCGGGTTATGTCGGCTCTAACTTCATTCCGGACAACCCTCAATCATCATATTACGAGTAATTATGTTGCGTAACTTTAGTAAAATCTCACTCTTTATTGCCTTAAGTTTCAGCCAACTCAACTGCTTGGCGGCAGCCGACGTAACCAAAATGGATCGCATCGTCGCCATCGTTGACCAATCAGTGATTACAGAGCAAGAGCTGGAAAGCCGCATCGTTTCACTGAGTGCCCAGCTAAAAAAACAAGGCACAGAGCTACCTGAAGCCAGCATCTTAAGAAAACAAATCTTAGAGCGTTTGATCTCAGATGCACTGCAGCTGCAATACGCAGCACAAACCGGCATTAAAGTCGATGACATGCAGCTCGACAAGACCATAGAACGTATTGCTGAGCAAAACAAAATGACAGTGAGAGAGTTCTACGATGCGCTCAACCAAGACGGCATTAGCGTACGTAAATTCAGATCAGATATTCGCAACGAAATTACCATTGCCAGACTACGCGAACGTGAAGTTGAAAGCCGCGTTAATGTCAGTGAATCTGAAATTGATAACTACCTGACCACACAAGCTTCCACCAATCAGAATCAAGATGAATATGAAATCTCTCATATCTTGATTCGTGTACCAGAAGACGCCGCCACTGAAGATGTACAAAAGGCTAAAACAAAAGTGGACGAAATATTTGCAGCACTAGCTTCAGGCACCAGTTTCGCAAAAGTATCGGCAAGCTTTTCTGATGCACCTAATGCACTGGAAGGCGGCAACATTGGCTGGAAACAAGGTGCACAAATGCCAGCACTCTTTCTTGACGCATTAAAAGCAATGCAAAAAGGTGAGGTTTCAGCTGCATTACGTAGCCCGAATGGCTTTCACATTCTGAAGCTGACAGACAAACGTGGTGGCAGCTCCCCGCTAATTATCGAGCAAACGCACGCGCGCCATATCCTGATTAAGCTTTCTGAAGTCATGTCGGAAAAAGATGCCAAAACTAAAATGGATGGCATCAAAGAACGCTTAGATAATGGCGAAAAATTTGAAGTACTGGCGCGCCAGTTTTCTGAAGACGGCACAGCATCTAATGGCGGTGATTTAGGCTGGGTTAATCCGGGCGACACAGTGCCTCAGTTTGAAAAGGCAATGAATAGCCTGCAACCAAATGAAATCAGTGCGCCAGTGCTGAGCCCATTTGGTTGGCACGTAATTCAAGTGCTAGAACGCAAAAAACAAGACATGAGCAAAGAGGCAGCGCGCTTAAAAGCACGTCAGGAAATCCGCGCAAGAAAAGCGGATGAAGCTTACCAAGACTGGATTCGTGAACTGCGTGACCGCGCTTTCGTCGAGCTAAGGCTTGAAGACAAATATTAAAGCGCTTAACGCCACCATCACGAAACCATTACAGTGACAAAACCATTACCTCGTATTGTTGTAACCGCAGGTGAACCTGCTGGCATCGGCCCTGATTTATGCGTCATGCTGGCAGCAAAACCACTAGACGCCCAGCTAGTAGTCGTTGCCGATACCGAGATGCTACATGCACGTGCGCAAGCGCTTAAACTCCCGCTGCAGACTGTAGCTTATGATGCCAATACACGGCAACCACACCTAGGCAATGGCTCACTTACAGTGCTTCATCAGGCGATTCACCAGCCAGTGATTGCCGGCCAACTCAACGCTAACAATAGCGGCTATGTGCTGGAAACCTTAAAAACAGCGGCTGCTGGTTGTGTCCAAGCAGAGTTTGATGCCATGGTCACGGCCCCTGTGCATAAAGGCATCATCAATGATGCAGGCATTACGTTTAGCGGCCATACCGAATTTTTAGCCGAGCTCACTCACACGCCACAAGTCGTGATGATGCTGGTATCCGGCCATCAGGCAGACAGCATGCGCGTTGCATTGGCCACTACGCACTTAGCCTTAAAAGACGTACCAGATGCCATTACCAAACCGAGCCTGGAAACCACGATTCGCATTCTGCACCATGACTTGGTCAACAAGTTTGGCATCCAGAATCCTCGTATTCTAGTGGCGGGGCTTAATCCCCACGCTGGGGAAGACGGCTATTTAGGTCGCGAAGAAATAGACGTGATTAACCCAGTGCTGGCCAAGTTGCGTAAGGAAGGGATGAACCTGATAGGCGCATTGCCTGCCGACACCCTATTTGCGAAACATCATTTAAAACACGCTGATGCCGTATTGGCCATGTACCATGATCAAGGTTTACCTGTGCTCAAACATGCCAGTTTTGGTGAGGGCGTGAATGTAACATTGGGTCTGCCGATTATCCGCACCTCTGTGGACCATGGTACCGCACTCGATTTGGCGGGAACGGGTAAGATTGAAATTGGCAGTTTACTCGCAGCTATTGAGCTAGCCATTCAGCTCACTCATAACAAAACATCCAGCACTGTGTAACGATTCACATGCTTCCACCTATTATTGATTAACACCATGAAACACATTGCAAAAAAACGCTTCGGCCAAAACTTCCTTACTGACCAAGGTGTTATTTCCAGTTTGGTTGACGCAATTTCACCAAAAGCAAATGACCTCATGGTAGAAATTGGCCCTGGTTTAGGCGCATTAACACAACCGTTAATGCAGCAGCTAGACATGCTGCACGTTGTAGAAGTTGATCGTGACATCATCAGCTGGATGGAAAAAACTTATGTGCATAATAAAATCACCATCCATAACTCTGATGCACTCAAGTTTGATTTTTCAAGCTTAGGCAACGCAATCAGAGTAGTTGGTAACTTACCGTACAACATTTCCACACCTATCTTGTTTCACCTACTGAACAATGTCGCCTCAATCATCGACATGCACTTTATGCTACAAAAAGAGGTAGTGGAGCGCATGGTCGCATCCCCCTCTACCGCAGCATACGGACGGCTAAGCGTGATGCTGCAATACCGCCTGCAAATGGAATACCTATTCACGGTGCCGCCAGAGGCTTTTGACCCGGCGCCTAAAGTGGAATCCGCATTTGTGCGCTGTGTACCGCATGCATCTTTGCCACACCCAGCGGATGATGAAGCTTTATTTGCTCAAGTAGTCACCGCCGCATTTGGGCAACGCAGAAAAACGCTACGCAACACACTAAAAGGCTTGCTGGATGACGAAGGATTTAAAGCTTTAGCGCTCGACTCAACACTGCGCGCCGAGAATCTTAGCGTGGCAGACTTTGCCGGCATCAGCAACTACCTGAGTCAAAACACTTAAAGCCCTGAGCACACGCTGGGGCGAATACCATTTTTAAGATAAAATCTACCCTCAAATTTACTATTAAGGACTTCCGAACAATGCGAATCATTCTTTTAGGCGCTCCAGGTGCAGGCAAAGGCACACAAGCTACTCACTTACGTGAAAAATTTAATATCCCGCAAATTTCTACTGGTGATATGTTGCGCGCCGCAGTCAAAGCCGGCACGCCACTTGGCCTAGAAGCTAAAGCATTTATGGATAGCGGTGGCTTGGTTCCAGATGCTGTGATTATCGGCCTGGTTAGCGAGCGTATTAAAGAGGCAGATTGTGCGAATGGCTTCTTATTCGACGGTTTCCCACGCACTATTCCACAAGCGGAAGCAATGAAAAGCGCAGGCGTAGGCATTGATTACGTCGTAGAAATCGACGTACCTGACGAAGCAATTATTGAACGCATGAGCGGCCGTCGCAGCCACCCAGCCAGCGGCCGCACCTACCACGTTAAATTCAATCCGCCAAAAGTAGAAGGTAAAGATGACGTCACCGGCGAAGATTTGGTACAACGTCCTGATGATGTTGCTGAAACAGTGAAAACACGTTTAGACGTTTACCACAACCAAACCAAGCCACTAGTGAAATACTACTCAGACTGGGCAAGCAGCGGCACAGCTGGCGCACCTAAGCATGTGTTTGTAAATGGCTTGGGCGACATGAACGTGATTAAAGAAAATATTTTTGCAGCTTTAAAATAACTCTACTATGGTGTGTAAATATAAGGCTGTTTGCACACCATAGCTCCCGCCGACAACATAGCCAACGGCTAGCGCCATCTAGAATTTCACCAATACAAATCAACAAGTTAACCAACACCCCTTGCTATCGCGCCGAGTAGCACAGCCTTGATAGGGAGTTTCGGCAAGCGGCAGACTGAGTGCTAAAAGCACGAGTTTCCGCATTTTGTACAAGCAAAATAAAGTACCTTGCCGTCGGGCAACCACAACCAACTTAACTGCTTCAAATAATTCACTTTACCAGCAAAATCAACCACTCAATATTGCCTAGACTCCTTCCTGTTCTGGAATGACTTAGGTTCCGCTTACAATGTATAATCCTACAATCTAAAAATTAACTCTTAAGCTACTCACATGCATCAGCAATATCCATTCAAAGACATCGAACAATCCGCACAATCCTACTGGGAAGCAAATCAAACTTTTGCCGCAACTGAGCAATCAGACAAACCCAAATATTATTGCTTGTCTATGTTCCCCTACCCGAGTGGCCGTCTGCATATGGGGCATGTACGTAACTACACGATTGGTGATGTATTAAGCCGCTTTCATAAAATGAAGGGCTTTAACGTGATGCAACCTATGGGTTGGGACGCATTTGGTCTGCCTGCCGAGAATGCAGCCATTAAAAATGAAACCGCGCCAGCTGCCTGGACTTACAGCAATATTGAACATATGAAAGCCCAGCTTAAACAGCTAGGCTTAGGCGTGGACTGGAACCGTGAAATTGCCACCTGTAAGCCAGAGTATTACAAATGGGAGCAATGGCTATTCACTGAGCTATACAAAAAGGGCTTAATCTATAAGAAAACCTCTACCGTAAACTGGGACCCGGTAGATGGCACTGTGCTTGCTAACGAACAAGTGATTGATGGCCGCGGCTGGCGTAGCGGCGCATTAGTTGAAAAGCGCGATATTCCACAGTACTTTATGAAAATCACCGCCTATGCGGAAGAATTGCTGAATGACTTAGACAAGCTGGAAGGCTGGCCTGAGCAAGTAAAAACCATGCAACGTAACTGGATAGGTAAAAGCTATGGTTGCGAAGTTGAGTTCCCTATCGTTGGTCAGGATGGCAACCTTAAGGTATACACCACCCGCCCAGACACCTTAATGGGTGCAACTTATGTTGCAGTTGCTGCAGAGCACGCATTGGCAACTTTAGCCGCAACGGATAATCCTGCACTTGCTGAATTTATCGCTGAATGTAAGCGCGGCAGCGTTGCTGAGGCAGACATCGCCACTGCCGAGAAAAAGGGTATGGCCACCGGCTTATTTGTTACGCATCCATTAAACGGTGAGCAATTGCCAGTGTGGGTGGCAAACTATGTATTGGCGAGCTACGGCGAAGGCGCAGTGATGGCTGTGCCTGCACATGACGAACGTGACTTTGAGTTTGCAGGTAAATATAACTTGCCAATTAAAGCTGTGATTAAACATAGCGACGTTGACTCGTTACCGATGACAGAACATGGCGTTTTATTTGATTCAGCAGAATTTAATGGCTTAGACTTTGACGGTGCAAGCAGCGCAATTGCAGCTGATTTATCCGCTAAAAACCTAGGCAAACGCCGCACTCAATACCGTCTGCGCGATTGGGGCGTATCACGTCAACGTTACTGGGGTTGCCCAATTCCAATTGTACATTGTGCAACTTGCGGCGAAGTGCCAGTCCCTGCGGAACAATTACCTGTGGTATTGCCTGAAGATGTAGTGATGGATGGCGTAGGCTCACCGATTAAAAAAGACCCGAGCTTCTACGAAACTACCTGCCCAACTTGCCACGGCAAAGCCACACGCGAAACCGATACCTTAGACACTTTCTTTGAGTCATCTTGGTATTTTGCACGTTATGCCAGCTTTGATAGCAACAACGCAATGGCAGATGAGCGTGCGAACTACTGGTTGCCTGTTGACCAATATGTAGGTGGTATTGAGCATGCGATTTTACATCTGTTATACGCGCGCTTCTTTAACAAACTGATGCGCGATGTTGGCCTGATTAAAAACGATGAGCCATTTACCAATCTGCTCACACAAGGCATGGTGCTGAAAGAAGGCACCAAAATGAGTAAATCAAAAGGTAACACGGTAGATCCGCAAGAGTTGATTGATACTTACGGTGCTGACACGGCACGCTTATTTATGATGTTTGCAGCGCCACCAGAGCAAAGCTTGGAATGGGCAGACAGCGGCGTACAAGGTGCACATCGCTTTTTACGTAGATTGTGGCAAGCCACCTACGACCATGTTGCACTAGGTGCAACGACAGCCTACGTATCTGGCGAACTAAACGCTGAGCTTAAAACATTACGTCGTCAACTTCACCTCACCATTGAAAAAGTTGCTGATGACTATGGTCGTCGCCACAGTTTTAATACCGCTATTTCATCAGTAATGGAGTTGATGAATAGTTTAGGTAAAGTTGAAGGCACTGATGACATTTCACGCCAAGTAAGGCAAGAAGTACTGCAAAATGTTGCGCTATTGCTATCGCCAATCGTTCCGCATATTTGTCAGGCACTTTGGGCTGAACTTTGCCCGAATAGCCACATCTTAGATGCGGGCTGGCCAGCTGCCGACGCATCAGCAATGGTACAAGACAGTATCGAATATATGATTCAGGTGAACGGTAAACTACGCGGCAGCATCACTGCAGCCAAAACCGAGACTAAAGAAAACTTAGAGAAACTCGCACTGGAACAACCTTGCGTACAAAAATTCATTGAAGAGAACATGAGCGTACGCAAAGTGATTGTAGTACCAAATAAACTGATTAACATTGTTGTGGGGTAAACCATGCAATACCTGAGCTTAACATTCACGCGGCAATTAAGTTGGTTGTTTTTAATCGCACTATTACTGACCGCATGCGGCTTTCAACTGCGTGGCTCCGCCCCTTTGTCTTTTACCACATTAAGTTTCCAAGGCAGTGCACTCAGTATTAAAAAAGACCTTAAGCGCATGCTAGAAACCAATAACGTCAAGATTGTAGAGAGTGCAGAAGACGCTGAGATGCTGATAGATCTGCTAAATGAGTCCACTGAAAAGCGTATTCTTTCTTTAAGTGGCGGCGGTTTGGTACGCGAGTTTGAACTCTACTACACAGTCAGTTTCAGGACGCGTCCTCAGAAAGAGCCATTATGGGGAAAAGTGCAAACCATACAGATTCGCCGCGACTTTTCTTACAACGATAAAGTGTTACTAGGTAAAGCGGAAGAAGAGGCCGGCCTCTATGCCGACATGCGTAAAGAATCAGTAAGAGCCATTTTACGCAGACTATCGGCCACCAACCCAGAGCAGCTGTAGCTTTCAAGCATGCGCTTAAGCCAAGCCCAATTAGCGTCGCACTTACAACAAGGTTTACAGCCCATTTACGTGTTAGTGGGCAGTGAGCCTCTAGCGCAGCGCGAGTGCCTAGATGCGATTCGTGCAGCGGCCAATATCCAAGGGTTTGATGAGCGCACCAGCTTAATTGTTGAGCGCAATTTCAACTGGCAGCAAATTCAAAATTTTGGGCAATCCATTTCACTATTCTCCAGCCGCAGGTTATTGGAGCTCAATATCCCGAATGGCAAGCCCGGAGTAGACGGCAGCAAAGCACTCCAAGCACTGGCTACCAAAGCGCTACCTGACACCAGTGTCATTATCATCTTGCCTACCCTAGAGCGCGAAGCCAAGAACAGCGCATGGTTTGCCGCTTTAGAAGCACATGCGCAAGTATTAACCATTAACGAAGTGGACGCAGCCAACCTACCCGCATGGATTGCCGGCCGATTGGCCCAGCATGGACAGCGCACGAGCCAACAAACACTAGAGTTCTTAGCCCATCAGGTTGAAGGCAACCTGCTTGCCGCTAATCAAGAAGTACAGAAACTAAGCCTACTCTATCCGCAAGGGGAGCTTTCAGACGCTGCAGTGCGCGAAGCGGTACTCAATGTATCCCGTTACGATGCCTTTCAGCTGGGTGAGGCGGTACTGGCCGGAGATGCTGAACGTACCGTCAGAATCTTGCAAGGACTGCAAGATGAGGGTGAAAACGCCGTGGCGATTATGAACCCATTGATGTGGGTGCTGCGTCCATTGGTGCGTATTAAGCAAGCCGAAATGCGCGGCACCAACCTGACCACGGCCATGACTAATGCGCGTATCTATGGCGACAGGCAGGCACTGGTCAAGCGCGCGCTATCGCGTTTAAGTTTGCGCCAACTAGATGCCTCCCTGCAAAAGCTCGCCGATATTGATAGGATGGCAAAAGGCGTCATGCTAGGCGATGCTTGGCTAGAAATCTCCAGACTATGCTTTGGCTTGGCTAAAGTGCGCGGCCGCTAGCTGCACAAACAAACATACGCATCAGCACTTCCCAGTATTTCGTCCTATGTTGGCTGCCAAATTTATTTTTATTCCGCGCAATAAAAAGTATAATAAATCATGAATATTCAACAATACATGCAAAATATCGGCGTAGAAGCACGCAAGGCTTCGCGCTTAATGGCAAGCGCCGACACCAACCAAAAGAATATCGCGCTCAACGCTATTGCTGCGGCGATTTTACGTGAAAAAAGCACACTACTTGCTGCCAACAAGCTGGACCTGGAAGCTGCAAAAGCCAATGGCCTAGAGCCAGCGATGCTAGATAGACTCACCATTACCGAAAAATCTATCATCAATATGGCCGAAGGCCTCAACCAGATTGCAAGCCTGGCTGACCCTATCGGCGAGATGAGCAACTTCAAATATCGCCCTAGCGGCATTCAAATTGGTCAAATGCGCGTTCCGCTGGGTGTAATCGGTATTATTTATGAGGCGCGCCCTAATGTGACGGTAGATGCGGCCGGCCTATGTATTAAATCAGGTAATGCTGCGATTCTGCGTGGCGGTAGCGAGGCGATTCATTGCAATCAGGCCTTGGCCAAACTGGTACATGAAGGCCTTGCCGCGGCAGACCTACCAACTACCGCGGTACAGATTGTAGAAACTACAGACCGTGCGGCAGTAGGTGAGCTTATCACCATGAAGCAATACGTGGACGTGATCGTGCCACGTGGTGGTAAAGGACTGATTGAGCGAATCTCTAACGATGCACGCATCCCAGTCATTAAGCACCTGGATGGTAACTGCCATGTGTATGTTGATGACGAAGCTGACTTTACCAAAGCGCTGCGCATCTTGGAAAACAGTAAAACACAGCGCCTTGGCACCTGCAATACGACGGAATCATTATTGATTGCACGCTCAGTGGCAGCCGACATGCTGCCTAAACTGGCTGCGATGCTCACCTCACATGGCATTGAGATTCGCGGCTGTGCAGAAACCTGCGCACTGGTTAGCCAAGCAATACCAGCGACTGAAGAGGATTACTACACAGAGTATCTTGCGGCCATTATTTCATGCAAAGTCGTCAGCGGCCTGGATGAAGCGATTGCTCATATTAACGAGCATTCATCGCAGCATACCGAAGCGATTGTGACTGAGAACTACACTAAGTCGCGCCGTTTCTTACGTGAGGTTGATTCCAGTAGCGTGATGGTGAATGCATCAACGCGCTTTGCCGATGGCTTTGAATACGGCTTTGGTGCAGAAATCGGCATCTCTACCGACAAGCTGCACGCACGCGGCCCTGTGGGTCTAGAAGGCCTAACCTCGCTGAAATATGTAGTATTGGGTGACGGACATGTACGTGCCTAATGTCATGTGCTAGGCTGACTCATATTTAGGATATCAGTCACCAAAACATCAAGGATATTTGGCAGCAATGCACACCTGTTGCTAAATATTCGGCTTGACTCACTCACTGCCAACAATCCATCATTGCCTATGGCCTACCACGATTTAACTACCCGAATGTTGATGCAATGAACACCATAGGCATACTTGGCGGCACTTTTAACCCCATACACTATGGGCATCTACGCATGGCGCAAGAGTTGGCAGATGAACTGCATATGGATGCCATACGTTTTATTCCTTCGGCTAACCCACCGCATAAAAATGCAGTCTCTATCAGTGCACAGCATCGCGCGGCGATGGTAGAGCTGGCGATTGCCCATAACTCACACTTTACGCTGGATACCCGTGAGCTGCACCGCACTGGTACCTCCTATACCATAGACACACTACTGAGCTTGCGTGCGGAATTGGGCGAGAGTACCAGCCTGACCTTGTTTATGGGCAGCGACGCCTTTACGCAATTCAACACCTGGCACCGCTGGCAGGAAATCATGCAGCATTGCCATATTGCACTGGTGCAGCGCCCACATACCAATAAAAACCAAGCCAGCAATCTGCTACCAAAAATACTGGAAGACTTTCTACATGCGCATTACACAGAAAACGGTGAAGACCTGCAAAGCACACCTGCAGGCTACATCACCATGCGCCAAGTCACTGCGTTAGATATTTCATCTACAGCAATACGCGAGGCATTTAAACTGCATGCTTCCACACGTTACTTGATGCCAGACAGCGTGATTGATTACATTAAAACCCATCAGCTTTACATATAACATAGCGCAGAAAACTATATTCTATAATGCCAATCACATAGACGACATCTATCATTGCTATATTTAATTGCCGTATTGAATCCAATGTCACTTAAGTTAGACACATGCTTTAATTTTTTGCCCTGTATCACCAGACGAGCCCACACCATGAAATTACAGTTACCACAGACTTTCTACACTACGCGCAATCTCGGCTTAGCCTTATCGCTAGCCATAGCAGTAAACGCTTGTGGTGTTAACCCTGTCACCAAGAAACGTGAATTTCAGTTTGTATCCGAGGCGCAGGAAATTTCTATCGGCACCCAGAACTACGCCCCCACTCGCCAATCTCAAGGCGGAGACTATGTACTCGACCCGGAATTAACCGCATATATACAAAGTGTAGGTAATAAATTAGCCGCTGTTTCTGACCGCAAGTTGCCATATGAATTTAACCTCCTCAACGACTCTGTGCCTAATGCCTGGGCTATGCCGGGCGGTAAAATCGCATTTAACCGCGGCCTACTCTATGAGCTGAACAGTGAGGCTGAGCTAGCTGCCGTGATGGGCCACGAACTGGTGCATGCAGCCGCACGTCATGGCGCCCAAGGCATGGAGCGCGGTATTTTCCTGCAAGGCGCGATGATTGCCGTTGGCATAGGCGCACAAAATACAGACTACGCCAACCTGATTGTAGGTGGCGCACAAGCGGGTGCACAATTGGTGAATAGCAAGTATGGCCGTGATGCCGAAAGTGAATCAGATTTATACGGCATGCAATACATGAAAAAAGCAGGTTACGACCCAGCGGCGGCTGTGACACTACAGGAAACCTTTGTAAGACTGAGCGCCGACCGCAAGAGCAGCTTTATTGATGGCCTGTTTGCAAGCCATCCACCGTCAGAAGCTCGGGTAGAGGCTAACAAAGCAACACTGGCACAAATTGGTGCAGGTGGCGACTGGGGTAAAGAGATTTATAAGCAAAAAACCGCTAAATTAAGAGCTACCCAAGGTGCGTACAAAGCTTATGACGATGCTGTGAAAGCGCTCAGTGAAAAGAATATAGAGAAAGCAAAATCCTTGGTAAATCAAGCCATTGCTGGCGAGCCGCGCGAAGCGCGTTTTCAAGAGCTATTAGGCGACATTGCACTGACCGAGAAAAAGCCACAAGATGCATTAAAACTGTATGCAAAAGCCATCAAAATGCAGCCAGATTACTTTAAACCACATATTCAAAGTGGTGTTGCACTATTTAATATGGGTAAAAAAGCAGAAGCTGAGCCTTACTTAAAACGTGCGAATGAATTACTACCCACCGCGCCTGGGCATGCATTATTAGGTCAAATCGCAGAAGAGCGTGGTCAGACTGATATTGCGCTGCAGCACTACCAAGTTGCCGCTAGCTCTAACTCAGATATCGGCAAAGATGCCATTGCTAGAGCTGTACATATTGATTTACCACGTAATCCAGCGAAATATATTAAATCTGGCATACAGCACGATAATTACGGCAACTTATTTGCCATCGTACAAAATGACACGCCAGTACAGTTACGTAGCGTACAGGTGCGTGTGATTAAATATAACGCAGCTGGTCGCGCTATCGCACAAAGCCAGCCACTCCTTATCAGCGGCGTCGCCCCGGGAAAACGTAATCAGGTAGCGGTAGGAGAGCACGTTGCCACGCCGCAGGAAGCTAACCTGTACAAAGTGGTAGTAGAAACAGCGGAATTAGCGCAATAAAGCATAAGCGCGTAAAGTTTGTGGACAGAACGACTTAATAAAAGAACTGCCTAGAAGACGATGTGTGCTTGAAATTCGTGATTGAATCGCTAAACCAGTTACCGGCCCCTAGCCAAGCTGCCTGCAATTTTGCGACAAAAATACCTACAAGAGACTAGCTCGTTTTATTAAGCAATACGGGGCTAAGCAGCATTAGTTAGCAATATTAAAACTGGCTTCCTGTTGCCAGCCCACGACACTTAGGCATGGCGCAGCAATGCGTTGCTGCAAGCTAGCGAGGTTTTCTGCAAATACCGGCATATCCGGCTCCACCAAGTTAGCCACCCAGCCCGCCAAGTGCAACCCGCGCGCTTTAATTGCCTCAACCGTGAGCAAGGCATGGTTAATGCAGCCCAAGCGCATCCCCACCACTAGAATAACCGGGATATTTAGCATCACAGCTAAGTCAGCAATGCTCTGCTGCTCATTCAATGGGACCAAAAATCCACCGGCACCCTCCACTATCACCACGTCAGCTAATGTGCCTAGTTGTCGGTACGCTTGCACAATCTGCGTACAATCTACTAGCTGCCCCGCTTGCTCTGCGGCGATATGCGGCGCAATCGCAGGTGCAAAGCGATAAGGGTTAATCAGGTCAAGCGGCGCGGTCACATTACTCGCAGCATTTAATGCCAGCACATCATCATTCAGCAACTCGCCATCTGGTGTTAAATTGCAGCCGGATGCAATCGGCTTCATACCTACTGTTTGATGGCCAGCACGCACAAAGTGCTTAATCAAAGCGCTGGCGATATAGGTTTTACCTACGTTGGTATCGGTACCGATGATGAAATAAGATGACTGCATATTTGCGCTAAACCCGTTCAACTACTATGTAGTGATTTTTATGTGACTAACTTCAGAAATATCCCTATTTTCTAGGTGAGAAATGGATAGGCACGGCACCATCCGGCAGCACATCCTTATCTTTCGCGCGCCATGCATGTCCGTAAACCACTTCAAAGGTCGCAGGTAGCTTACCGTCTTGCCTAAACTGCTCATAAGCAGATTCAAGCTTGGCAAAGAAGCCACGACCTAGCAAACCGCGGGCACGGCCATCGGTGGCATTGTGTGCGCCTATGCTTTTCAGGTCGCGCATCACGCTTTTTACATCGTCATAGGTCAGCGTAAAACGTTCCACATCTAACACCGGTGCATTAAAACCGGCACGCACCAAGGCATCGCCAATATCATGCATATCAATAAATCGACTGATACTGGTGTAACCACTGGCGCTGCTGGTGGCAACCCTGAGCTCACGCAAGGTGTCCGGCCCAAAGGTGCTGAATGTCAGTAAGCCCTCCGACTGCAATACGCGGTGAAACTCCTGCAAAGCAGCATCTAAGTCATTGCACCACTGTATAGCAACGTTAGACCACACCATATTCACGCTGGCGTCAGCAAGAGGCAAGGCTTCGATATCGCCACATACTAAGTTTTGCTTAGTTATGCCTAACACAGATTTCAGCTGCTGTAACAAACTCATGCTAGAAGCAGTTTTACGAGTTTGTTGTAGCATCGGATAGGCAAAGTCTAATGATACGACTTGTGCACTCGAATATTTTTTTTGCAAGGCATGGGTGCCTAATCCAGTACCACAACCAGCATCCAATATGACTTGTGGGTTTAATTTCACAAGATCCAAACGGTTTAGCATTTCCTCACGCACTTGTTTTTGCAGCACTGCAGCAGCATCGTAAGTGTCGGCGGCACGGCCAAAGGAAGCGCGTGCACGCGCTTTATCTATGCGATAAATATCGTCTGTCATTAGGTTACTTACTACGCTTTAGTTTTTTAATTAGGGTTTTAAAGGTTGAGGTTCTAAAAATTGCACAATCGCATCAATAAACTGTTCCTGATGCGATAAAAATGGGGCATGTGATGCGCCAGCCATCACCCGCAGATAAGCGGCGGGTAAGGTTTTCATCATCCAATGTGCAGCTTGCACTGGCGCCAAGCTGTCGCGGTCGCCATGTACCAGCAATGTGGGTTTTCTTAGATGCTCAATTTCCGCACGCAAGTCGGTTTCCAGCAAAATATTAAGCGCGCGGTATAAAGTTTGTGAGGTAGGTGCCGGGCGTTCGGAAAATTTGTTACGCAGCAATTTCACCGTGCTTCTAGCATCGCTCGTGCCCATGCATTGCAGAGTTAAAAACTGCGTCATGGTCTTGTGATAATCTTCATTCAGGTTATCAGCAAAGTTGCCGAATATTTCAGGCTCGATGCCAATATCCCAAGTGGATTTGTACTCTACACTTTCCTGATCAAAGCTTTTGTTTACAAAACAAGGCGTAGCTCCCACCAGTACCAAACGCCTGACCAAGTCTGGGTAATCCAAGGCAATGCGCATAGCGACCTGTGCGCCTAAAGACCAACCGACGATATCGGCATGCGCCGGCAGCACTTCTGCTACTTTTTCCGCAATTGCAGATAAATGAAACGGCTCTATCGGGCGGCTTAAGCCCATGCCAGGCAGGTCGACAATATGCAGCGTAAACAGCTTACTTAGTTTTTTAACTAAAGGCTGCCACACCGCGCCATTCATCCCCCATCCGTGAAGCAGCACAAGGTTGGGACCAGCCCCTATGGTTTCAACGTGGAGATGATTAGCGATCATGCACACAACTCTCTTTCTGCCTGATGAATTGCAGCAACCAGTTTTTTCATGTCGTCCATTGTGTGCGTTGCAGATAGGGAGATGCGCAACCTAGCCGTCCCCACAGGCACGGTGGGTGGGCGTATCGCCGGCACCAAAATACCGCAGGTTTGCAAATACTCACTTAGCGCCAGTGCCTCTAAATTATCGCCGACAACCAAGGGCTGAATCGTGGTATCAGAATCCATTAAGCGCCACTTGTTAAGCTTGAGGTTAGCTTTCAGATACTGAATCAACGCTTGCAGGTTAGCGCGTAGATGATCACCCTGCTCTATCAGCTTAACCGATGCAGAAAGCGTTGCAGATAAGGCTGGTGGCGCAGGTGTCGAATACACGTAGCTTTTTGCCTTTTGAATCAGATAGTCAATCACCACTTGCTCGCCCGCTACAAACGAACCAGCCACACCCGCAGCTTTGCCTAAGGTTGCCATCATAATGATACGCGGCGATTTAATCTTAAAGTGGTTTAGCGAGCCTTTGCCGTGCTCACCTAACACGCCAAAACCATGCGCATCGTCTATATATAAATATGCATCATACTTTTCACAGAGCGCTAGATATTCAGGGATAGGTGCAATATCACCATCCATACTAAATACTGCATCTGCTGCAATCAGTTTATGTTTGGCGGTACTGGCTTGCAATAACTTTTCTAGTGCAGCAACATCATTGTGCGGATAACGATGAAACTCCGCATGCGAAAAATAGCCGCCATCATTTAAGCAAGCATGGTTCAATTTATCCGCGAAAATCGCATCCCCGCGACCCACCAACGCGCCTAACACACCGATATTGGCCATATAACCGGTAGAAAACAGCAATGCTGCCGGCAGTTCTACAAAGCGCGCAAGTTGCTGCTCTAGCTCATCATGATAACGGTGGTGCCCGGTGACCAAGCCAGAGGCGCCACTACCTACACCTGAGTCGCCAGCTGCTTTTTGCATGGCTGCAATCAAATCAGGATGGTTCGCCAAGCCCAAGTAATCATTGCTGCAAAAAGATAAATACGGCTGCTGGTTCGCCACAATATGCTCAGCCTGCGGCGAGTCCAACAAACGTCGCTGACGCAATAGCCCATCGGCTTTACGCTGATCAAGTTCACGCTGTAAAGAAGCTAACATGGGTGAACGACTAAATCTTGTTAATGCCAAGTTTGGCAAACAACTGTTTATCAGTCTCGGCTTCTGGGTTACCAGTAGTCAGTAACTTCTCACCGTAGAAAATACTGTTGGCTCCCGCCAGGAAGCACAACGTCTGAATCCCTTCATGCATGCTTTGACGCCCTGCAGACAAACGTACAAAACTATTTGGCATAGTAATACGGGCTGCGGCGATGGTACGTACAAACTCTAATGGATCCAGCTCATCCGTACCGTGTAACGGCGTGCCTTCCACTTGCGTCAATAAGTTAATCGGCACGCTTTCCGGTGGGCGTTCCATATTCGCTAATTGTGCCAGCAAGCCAGCACGTTGATTGCGTGACTCACCCATCCCGATAATGCCACCACTACACACGTTAATATCTACACTACGCACGCGGTCTAGTGTTTCCAAGCGGTCTTGATAAGTGCGTGTAGTAATCACTTCACCATAGAACTCTGGCGCAGTATCCAAATTGTGGTTGTAGTAATCTAAACCAGCATCCTTCAACTGTTCCGCTTGGCCTTCTTTTAACATACCCAAAGTGGCACAAGTCTCTAAGCCCATGGCTTTCACTTCTGCAATCATTTTCAGTACAGGCTCTAAATCACGCTGTTTTGGGCCGCGCCATGCAGCACCCATACAGAAACGGCTAGCTCCATTGTCTTTTGCTTCTTGCGCAGCGGCTAACACGTCATCTAGAGCCATTAACGGCTCACTTTCCACATCGGTATGGTAACGTGCAGCTTGTGGGCAGTAACCACAATCTTCAGAGCAACCACCGGTTTTAATTGAGAGCAAAGTACTCACTTGCACCGCATTCGGATCAAAGTTTTCACGATGCACAGTCTGTGCGCGATGCATCAAGTCACTGAACGGTAATTCAAATAGCTCCACAATCTCAGCTACGCTCCAACGATTGACGGTTTTTTCTTCATGAGAATGCGTACCGCATGATTTATTTAAGCCTGTTTTTAGGCTATCGGTATTAATAATGGCCTCATTAGCAGAGGTTGCACAGGGCGTAGTTGCCGCTGAATCTGGTGATAGTTCAAGCATGGTTTGTTCCTTGTTTATGCACAAAGTATATTCACAAAACGGGTGACTCTGTGAAATTGAGATAGAATTTGAGTGCGATTATACATTGTCAACAAAACCAGCTGCAAATTTTGAACAACAGATTAAAATTTAAGCAATTAATCCCCATGCAGCAAACCTGCATGCTCTGCACTAGCCGCCACGGCGGCGATTTAGGGCTATGTGCGCCTTGCATGGCAGACCTTCCTTGGCACCAAACCGCACAATGCCCGCAATGCGCACTCGCCATCAATGACAATCTCTACGGGGGCGGCTTGTGCGGCGGCTGCCTGAGCGAGCCACCGAGCTTCGATGCAACGAGAGCCACCTTTACTTACAACTACCCGTTAGATGGCTTATTACAGCACTACAAGTACAATGCCAGCTTAAATTTGGCACGCACTTTCGCTACGCTATGGCTAGATGCTCAGCGCGCGCAGGTCACAAGCATGTACCCAATTGACCTGATTATCCCCATGCCCATGCACGAAAAACGCTTAACCGAGCGCGGTTTTAATCAAGCTTTAGAAATAGCCAAACACTTCAGCCGTGCATTTACCATTCCGCTAGATTACAGCAGCTGTCAGCGCATTAAGTACACACCGCCGCAAGCCAGCCTCAAACTCAAAGAACGCATCAGCAATATGCGTGGCGCATTCCACTGCCAGCCATCTCTGCACAATTTAAACATTGCTGTGGTTGATGACGTCATGACCACCGGCACCAGCTTAAACGAACTCGCCAAAACATTAAAACAGGCAGGCGCGGCACGTGTAGAATGCTGGGTGATGGCAAGAACACTGCCCAAATAAGCACACCACTGGTAGCAAGCACACTGCCGGTCGCCTACATACATACGCAGTTAGCACGACACGAATTTAGAAAGATTAATTGAACTATGTTTCACATCGTTTTATTTGAGCCTGAAATCCCGCCCAATACAGGCAATATCATTCGCTTATGCGCCAATACTGGCGCACAGTTGCATTTGGTCAAACCGCTGGGGTTTAGCTTAGAAGATAAGCAGCTGAAACGTGCTGGCCTAGACTATCACGAGTATGCAAACTTAAAAGTGCACGAGAACTGGGAAGACTGCAAAGCAGCACTGGCAGGACACCGCCTGTTTGCGATCACCACCAAAGGCAGCACTACACACAGCCATATTCAATTTAAAGCAGGTGACGCATTTGTATTTGGCCCGGAAACACGGGGCCTATCTGAAGAAGTGCGCAATGAATTTACTGCAGAACATCGCGTGCGCTTGCCGATGTTGCCAAATAGCCGCAGTCTGAATTTATCGAACTCTGCGGCAATATTGCTTTATGAAGCATGGAGACAAATCGGATTTGAAGGCGGCAGCTAGAGCAAATGCTAAATAACCAGCCGTTAACTCTCTAGCAGTTGAATATTTAACGAATAATTACAGAGTATATGGGGGCATGCAGATTGTGTATGCACAATCTGCCGACAAACCTTACACGCCTTCAGGCTTTTGTTCGCGCCCTAACAGGTCCATCACCGCATCTTGTGCACTTTTACCATGCGATAGCGCTTGATTGACCTCATGCGTAATTGGCATATCCACACCTAGCGTTTCCGCACGGCGCATCACTTCGCGGGCGGTATTCACCCCCTCCGCCACATGACCTAAGCCTTGCAAAATATCAGCCAGGCTTTTGCCACTAGCAAGCTGCAGACCTACTTCTCTATTTCTAGAATACTGCCCGGTACAGGTGAGGATCAGATCCCCAGCCCCCGCCAGCCCCATAAAGGTTTCTACCTTAGCGCCTAATGCCATGCCAAAACGTGTCATTTCAGCCAAGCCACGTGTAATCATGGCGGCACGTGCATTATTACCAAAGCCCATACCATCGGAGATACCAGCGGCGATTGCCATCACGTTTTTTACTGCGCCACCAACTGACACGCCCACCACATCGGTCGTATCGTACACGCGCAGATTTGCACCATGAAGCAACAGCGCAGCTTCTTTCGCAAATGCTTCATCATTGGCCGCCAACGTCACTGCAGTTGGCAAGCCTCGCACTAACTCGGCAGCGAAGCTAGGTCCCGACAGGGCACCCCATTTCTGCTCACTACCCAGCTCCTCTAAGGCCACTTCATACGGCAGCTTAGCGGTTTGTGGCTCCAAGCCCTTGTGCGCCCAGATAATGGGCAAAGTGCAGCCCAGTTGCTTAATATCTTTTAGGATATTTCTAAAACCAGCGGTAGGCACTACCGATAAAATCAAGTCAGCGCCTTCTAGCGCGGTTTGCAAATTATCTTCCACCTGCAACTGGTCATTGAATTTAAAATCGCCCAGATACAAAGGGTTGGCACGGGCCTTACGCATACCAGACACATGGCCGGCATTACGCGCCCACAGTGCAACCTGGTGACGCTGACTGATATTCATCGCCAGTGCCGTTCCCCATGCGCCTGCGCCCAATACTGCAATTTTTGCCATTTAATCAAAACCCCAAGTAGATGAAACTAAAACGTAGCCCGTTATGCCGTCTCTATGCTTTACTTTGAGCCAGCCATTATTCGCCTTAGCCTCCATCAGTTCTAACACTACATCTTTTTCCAAGGTTGCCACCAAGTCGGCAGCCACATCAGGCCGCACCCGCATTTCTGTGAGGTTCTTAGTGACCATCACTGAACGCTTGGTCGATAGCTGCTTGGCCTCCACCCAATTCATGCTGCCTTGCGCATCGCGCACCTTGAGCCACTCACCAAGATTGACCACCACTTCTACTGGGTAGGACTGGCTCAATAGCAACACTTTTTTGGATGAGGTGGAAGGCGCATCATACAAGATGGCTTTAGGAACAGCGACTGACCTAAAATCTAACGCGGATGCCGTAAGCGGCACCCACATCAGCATGAAAATTAAAGCAATTTTCGGAAATTGAAACATTACACTTATTGCACAGAACCTGCTTGCTCAGCTTCTTGTTGCTTTTGTTGTGCAAATAACGCTTCAAAATTGATTGGATTCAATAATACCGGTTGGAAACCAGCACGTACGATTAAGTCAGAAACGCTTTCACGTAGGTATGGGAACAGGATGTTAGGGCAAGTAATGCCAACGATCATTTCCATGCTTTCTGCTGGCACATTGCGCACTTGGAAAATACCCGCTTGTGTCACTTCTACCAAGAACACAGTTTTCTCTGCAATTTTAGAGGTCACAGTCACTTTAATTGCAACTTCAAATACGCTCTCTTCAATTTGCTGTGCTAGATTGCTTAGTTCAATGCTTACTTGTGGCTGGGTACGGTCAGTGAAAATTTGTGGTGCATGAGGAATCTCTAAAGAAACGTCTTTCACGTAAATTTTTTCAATGCTAAAGCCTGGTTGTTGCGCTTGTTCTTGTGCTACGTTGTTATCTTCTTGTGCCATAATTTTCTACTTAAAATATTAATTAAAATTGATAAACGTGATTAAATCTTTTACAGCTGGTTAATACTTAAGCTGGCATTCTAGCAGAGTTTAAATTTTGCGCTCTGCTATAAATACACAGCAAATATATAGTCTAATCGGCTTGATGCCGCCTAATGGCGCTTATGCTAATAATGGATCTAACCCGCCGGCCAAATCTAGCGCGCGCAAATCATCAAAGCCGCCAATATGGCGATCATCAATATAGATTTGTGGCACAGTACGGCGACCGGTTTTTTGCATCATCTCCTCGCGGCGCTCAGGCTGCAGATCGATACGCACTTTATTGATCTCGGTAACCCCTTTGCTTGCCAACAAACGCTCCGCGTTGATGCAATAAGGACAAACTGCCGAGGTGTACATTAGAATATTTGCCATACGATTACGCTTTCACCACTGGCAGCTTGGCTTCAATCCATGCACTAAGGCCGCCTTGTAGATTGTGTACTTGTTTGAACTCTGCTTTACGTAAAATCTCACATGCTTTTGCTGCACGCGCACCGCGCTGGCAATTCACCAACAGCGGCTTATCTTTGTATTTAGCCAACTCCTTGAGGCGACTCTCCAATTGGTTTAGCGGAATATGTTTCGCATCTACAATATGGCCACTCGCAAACTCTGCGTCATCGCGCACATCAACTACCAGAGCGTGGTTACGATTAATCAATGCCACAGCCTCAGTGGCGTTCAGGTTAGGCACACCACTCGCTTTATTACCAAAACCCGGAAACAACAGCATGATGCCTGAGCCCAAGGCTAAGCCAATTAACAAGACATTATCTTTTATAAACTCCACAACTTACCTTTCAAAATTTTATGCGCCTAGGCGCTAGCATGATTCATCACAGCCAAGTACCCGCACTTACGCATTTATAATCAGATTTTACGTGCAAATGCGCTAAAATGCGCATATTGATATCACTATTTATGCAAAAGATTGAGACGCAATATGTCCCCTAACAAAAATGTCACTCCTGTATGCTTACTGATCTTGGACGGCTTCGGCTACCGTGAAGAAATTACCGATAACGCCATTGCTCAAGCCAACAAGCCAAATATTGATGCTCTGTGGAAAAACTTTCCGCACACCCTGATTAACGCATCAGAGCACTATGTAGGTTTACCTGATGGCCAAATGGGCAACTCAGAAGTAGGTCACCTTAATATTGGTGCCGGACGTGTCGTTTTTCAAGACTTTGAGCGTATTAATAACAGTATTGCCACTGGTGAATTTTTCAAACATGCAGAGCTGACGCAAGCTTTAATCAATATTAAAAACACGAACAAGGCCCTGCATATTTTTGGATTACTGTCAGACGGCGGCGTACACAGCCATCAGGACCATATTCATGCCATGGTTAAAATGGCCGCAGTGCACGGCGTAAGCAAAGTGTACATCCACGCATTTCTGGACGGCCGTGACACGCCACCGATCAGCGCCGCACCTTACATTGAGGCATTAGAGCAGCAATGTAAAACCATAGGCGTAGGCAAGATTGCCTCTATCAGCGGACGTTTCTACGGTATGGACCGTGATAAACGCTGGCCTCGTGTTGAAGCTGCCTATAAATTATTTACCGAAGGCGTTGGCGAATTTACAGCAGAAACCGCAGCCGCAGGCTTGCAAGATGCTTACGCACGCGGCGAAAACGATGAGTTTGTGAAAACCACAGCCATTCATCAACCGCATGAAGCCCCCATACGCATGGAAGACGGTGATTTAGCCGTATTTATGAACTTCCGCTCTGATCGTGCGCGCCAACTCACACACGCATTACTGTCTGACGAGTTTGATGGGTTCCACCGCATTCGCACACCTAAGCTAGCAGGCTTCTTCACGCTTACTATGTATGACAAAAAAGAAACCAAGGCGACCGTTATTTTCCCGCCACAGGAAGTCAGAAACACGCTCGGTGAATACTTATCAGCACAAGGGCTAACGCAACTGAGAATTGCTGAAACCGAAAAATATCCGCACGTGACCTTTTTCTTTAACGGCGGTGAAGAAACTGTATTTGCCGGTGAGGATAGAATTTTGGTGCCCTCACCTAAGGTTGAAACTTACGACTTACAGCCGGAAATGAGCGCTTTTGAAGTGACGGAAAAACTAGAAGAAGTGATACTGAATCGTCAATACGATGCGATTATCTGCAACTATGCCAATTGCGACATGGTAGGTCACTCCGGCAACCTTAAGGCCGCGATTGCCGCAGTAGAAGCACTAGACACCTGCATAGGCCGCGTGGTCAATGCCATGCAAAGCATAGGCGGCGAAGTGCTAATTACGGCAGACCATGGCAATGCGGAGCAAATGTATGATGCAGGCAACCACCAGCCACATACACAGCACACTACCAACTTGGTGCCGCTAATTTACGTCGGCAGAGATGGGCAATTAAACCCCAACGGCGCGCTCTCAGACCTAGCCCCCACCATCTTAAGCTTGATGGGCCTAAGCCAGCCAGCTGAGATGACAGGTAAAAACTTAGTTCAGTTTAACGCTTAAGCCCACGCCCAACACCATGATGCGCCCACGTAATATCCACGCCACATCAATATTGACATTGATACTCTCGATGCTGCTTAACGCATCATGGTGCTACGCCGAAAAAAAATCCGAACAGCCTAAGCAGGCGCTAAGCGAATTGCAACAGCAACTGGAAGCGCTTAAAAAAGAGCTGGATCAGGCACAGGAAGAGCACAAAGACGCCGCGGACGCACTCAAGGAGAGCGAAGTTGCAATTAGTGGCGCGGATAAAAAACTGTATGAAATCAGCAAACAGCAGGTTGACAACAAAAAAGAGTTAGCCAAACTG
This sequence comes from Methylotenera mobilis JLW8, assembly GCF_000023705.1. Taxonomy (NCBI): domain Bacteria; kingdom Pseudomonadati; phylum Pseudomonadota; class Betaproteobacteria; order Nitrosomonadales; family Methylophilaceae; genus Methylotenera; species Methylotenera mobilis. Next base: position 597,539 of record NC_012968.1, on the reverse strand, counting down.
GATGCTGAATCAAAAACCACCAACCGGGCACTGAGCCAAGAGCAAAAACTGCTGAGCGGACAGCTTTACCAGCAATATATACACGGGCAGCAAAGCTATGTGCAAATGATATTGCAGAGCGAACGTCCAAGTGAAGTTGCGCGCGACCTGCATTACTATTCATACGTAGCAAAAGCACGCGCAGACTTAATCAACAAGATGCAAAACAACTTAAATAAGATTAAAAGACTTAATGAGTTAACGGCATCTAAACTGCAAGAAATCACTGATCTGAAACAAAAACAGTTGAGTGAAAAACGTATTCTAGAGGCACAAAAGAAAGAAAAATCTAAAGTTGTAAATTCACTATCACAACAGATTGCTGAACAGCGCGGGCAGATTAAAAAACTAAGTCGTGATGAAAAACGCCTATCACAACTGGTGAGCCGACTAGCCAGAATCATTCCGAAAAACAAACCGGTAGCGGTAAACAACAAACCTAGCGCCAACAAGCCAGCATCGCCTGCGATTAAAAATACGCCTAGCACCAATATTGCGGTGAACAATGAAAACTTACCTAGCGATAACTTTGCCGGGGCTAATTTCTCGGCACTAAAAGGCAAGCTACGCCTGCCGGTGCGTGGTGCGGTAAGCAACCGTTTTGGCTCAGCACGACAAGATAGTGGCATCTCATGGAAAGGCTTGTTCATTAAAGCCAACGAAGGTGCCGAGGTTAAAGCCGTGGCTGCTGGCCGTGTGGTCTTTGCCGACTGGTTACGCGGCTTTGGCAACCTGATTATTCTTGATCATGGTGATGGCTACATGAGCCTGTATGGTAACAACCAATCAGTGCTTAAACAGGCGGGCGAAGTGGTAAAAGGCGGGGATACCATTGCCTCGGTAGGCAACACCGGCGGGAATGAATCGAACGGGCTGTATTACGAACTCAGAAACCAAAGCCGGCCGTTTGATCCGATGACATGGAGCAGCCTAAACTAGGCCCCTAAAAGCGACTTCTTAAGCTAATACCAAAGTTATCCTAATAAAAAATTAACCCAATAAAAAAGCACGCAAAATTGCGTGCTTTTTTATTGGGGCCTACCGCTGAATAATCGCGGATAAGCCTAGGCTAGCTCACCAGTGATTACTGTGGTTCTGAATCTGCGAATTTTGCTACTTCACCCGCTGCAGCAGCTGCCGCAGCTTCTGTTTCTGCCGCAATTTGTGCTGGATCTAAAGTAATACCAGGAATACGCTCATCTGTAGATGGCTCATAACCGCCTACCACTGGCGCAGCTGGTGCAGGTGCTGGCGCAGCAACCGGTGCCGGTGCTTCTACTGGTGCAGCCTCTTCTTTTTCACCGCAGCCTACCAATAATAAACTTGTCATACCCACAGCCAATAGTGAGCGCAATAACATAGACATATAATCCCCTTGTGTTGATAATAAATTAAAACAACTTAACTCATTGTTTCATATGCATATAAATTTACATACAAGCAGCATCTTCGATCAGTTAAGTTGTTTCCTGAAACCAGTGGTCATTCTAACGTATTCAAGATTCTCTGCAACCTTAATGCACACAGTGAAGACTGCATTGCCAACCGGCTAATTACCGATCAGATGCAAAATAACGCGGCGATGACTGGCTATGTGGCGGTGCTCATACAAGAAAATACCCTGCCACTGCCCCAAGGCAAGCTTACCTTCCAACAACGGAATGGATAAATGGGTTTGTGTCAGCGCAGAACGTACATGCGCCGGCATATCATCTGGCCCTTCCACGGTATGAATAAATAGCGGGTCACCATCTGGCACTAGGCGATTGAAAAACGCCTCCATGTCCACCAGCACATCATGGTCATAATTCTCATTGATCAATAAACTAGCGGAAGTATGCTGTATGTAGAGTGTGAGCAAACCAGTACCTAAGCCGCTAGATTCAGCCCACGCTGTCACCTGCGGCGTAATGTCGTAAAGCTTGCGGCCTTTGGTGTGCACGCTGATTTGTGATGTTTTTTGTTGCATTGATGACTCCATACTCATACTTAACAACGATATTTAACACCTAGAGTATAGCCAACCTTACAGCAAAAACTCAACGTAAACCTGCCAACAAATCTACCAACAACCCCATGGCGACAGATAGCCCGCACCCATACCGAAGCCTGGTCTATACCTCGAGCCATAAGCGCCAAAGGCAAAAGGCGTCATACCAAAACGTGGGTAACGGCAGAACGGGTCATAGTAACGCTGGTTGTTGAGCATTTGCTGTTTCAGCTTATCAACTTCTGCGCGCTTGGCTTGTTCGCGTTTATTAATTTCCTCTGCCAGTTTGTTCCTCAATGCCAACTCACGGCTGGTATGTATGTAATCCAACACCTTGCCATCCACCCCGCGCTTACTTAACTCTACGCTTTGGCTAGGCGTCAAATCATAGGCAGAGTCGCTGTCTTTAATTTTCTGAATAATCTGCTCAGGCGCTACGCCTTGTTTAGACAAAACAACAATCTCATCCAAGCTCAACACTGGATGCGCTTGCGGCATGATTTTTTCCAGCTCTTCAGCTGACACCCGGTCTATTGCGGGAGCATTAGTCGTATCGCCAGTGGTGGCGCACCCGCTAGCCACTAACAATGTAATAACAAGTGCCAAATAAGCACGCTGACTCACTTCTATCACAATCAACCCTTCCGTTTAAAAATAGGCGATGGCTCAACTATCGCACCATCAAACACATGATTCCTGATTGGGTAACGCGCCTGTACTTTTTTCACATACTGACGTGTTTCCGGAAAAGGCGGGATGCCGCGATATTTATTCACAGCTCCCTCACCCGCGTTATAGGCAGCTACCGCCAAGGCAACATCACCTTTAAAGTAAGCCAACAGCCAGCGCAGGTAAGCCACGCCACCCTTGATATTCTGGCTGGCATTAAAGGCATTTTTCACATTAAAACGCTCTGCAGTATCCGGTATCAACTGCATCAGACCCTGCGCCTGCTTATTAGACTGCGCAGCCTGCACAAAACCGGACTCTACCGAGATAATAGACAATACGAGTTTGGCATCGACTCCATACCAAGTCGAAATCGTATCCACCAAATGCAGTATCCAGCGTTTATTCTCCGGCAATCCTGCAACGTATTGATCAATCCCCTCAGTGCTAGCCACGGCCTTCTCTGGGTCAACCTCTGCAACAACGCAAGGCGGCAAGTCAACCACTCCAAGCGCTAGCGACTCCAGCATGCGTTGCGACTCCGCATGCCCCTGCATGGATGCAGTGGCAAACATGGCGGCAGCTAAATCGCGGTTAGCAGGCACGCCTCTGCCCGTCGCGTACAGCATACCCAACCTAAACTGCGCCTCTGCACTGCCTAGGCGTGATGCTTGGCAGTACAACCTCGCAGCTTGCCAATCATTATCCAAACCCCTGTCCGGGCCTTTAGTATCACGCTCTGCATTGGCAGCTTGCAGGAGCAATCCTTTAATCACTTCAGGCTCAAGACTAAAAGCCTCATGATTAAAGGTCTCCTGCTGGCTAGGCTCAGCATGCGATATACCGACCAGCAAAAACAGCGTAGCGAACGCGACTACACCTATTTTTTTAGCTAACGGCTTTGCAGTTAATAGCTTTGTACTGAATACGATATCAATAAGTCCACTCCTTTGGCAGGCTTAGCATTACCGTGAGCCAGCTAGTCACTTAAACCGTTGCTTTTGAAAATACCAGCTTCCCAGCCCTCACGTCGATTTTGACAGTGTCTTTGGCAATAAAATTCCCTGCCAAGATTTCACGCGCCAACGGGTTCTCAATCTCACTCTGAATTGCACGTTTCAATGGCCGCGCACCATACACAGGGTCAAACCCGGCATTCGCAATTTCGGCAATCGCAGCGTCCGTCAACTCGAGTTGCATATCCATTGCAGCCAAGCGTTTCGCCAAGTATTGCAACTGAATAGCCGCTATCGATTTAATGTTCTCTTCGCCTAAGGCATGGAACACAACAACTTCGTCAATCCGGTTCACAAACTCCGGACGGAAATGCGTTTTAACCTCGCCCATCACCGCCAATTTCACCAGTTGGTAGTCTTGGTCGCTCATACTTTGTATCATTTGACTGCCAAGGTTAGAGGTCATGATGATGACGGTGTTTTTAAAATCCACAGTACGACCTTGGCCATCGGTCAGGCGGCCATCATCTAGTACTTGCAGCAGCACATTAAATACATCCGGATGCGCCTTCTCCACCTCGTCCAGCAAAATCACGCTGTAAGGTTTGCGACGCACCGCCTCAGTTAAGGTGCCACCTTCTTCATAACCCACATAACCTGGAGGCGCACCTATCATACGAGCAACCGAGTGTTTCTCCATGAACTCGCTCATGTCGATACGAATCAGGTGCTCTTCTGAATCAAACAAGAAGTTAGCAAGAGATTTGCATAGCTCAGTTTTACCCACGCCGGTAGGACCTAAAAACAAGAAGCTGCCATAAGGCCGATTCGGATCACCTAAACCAGAACGGGAACGACGAATCGCATCCGACACCAGACGCACTGCTTCATCCTGCCCCACCACGCGCTCGTGCAGCTTCGCCTCCATAGTCAGCAATTTTTCACGCTCACCGGTCATCATCTTGCTCACAGGTATACCCGTAGCGCGACTGACCACCTCAGCAATCTCATCCGCGCCCACTTCCGTGCGCAGCATTTTGTGTTTGCTTAAATCTACACTCACTTCAGCGGTAGATGCCTGCTTCAATTGCGTTTCCAGTTGAGGCAACTTGCCATACTGCAACTCAGAGACTTTCTGCCAGTCGCCCTTACGCGTGGCTTCTTCCATCTCAAATTTTACTTTTTCAATCGCCTCTTTAATGTGTGCAGAGCCCTGTACCTGCGCTTTTTCTGATTTCCAGATTTCTTCTAAATCAGCATACTCTTTTTCCAGCTTGCTGATTTCATCTTCAATCAATTCAAAGCGCTTTTTACTGCCCTCATCTTTTTCACGGCGCACCGCTTCACGCTCAATTTTGAGTTGAATCAAACGGCGCTCCAATTTATCCATCACCTCTGGTTTAGAGTCAATTTCCATCTTGATGCGGCTTGCCGCTTCATCAATTAAATCAATGGCTTTATCGGGTAAAAAACGGTCGGTAATATAGCGATGGCTCAACTCGGCTGCGGCCACAATGGCAGGGTCGGTAATTTCCACCCCATGATGTAGCTCATACTTCTCTTGTAAGCCACGTAAAATAGCGATGGTTGCCTCTACGCTAGGCTCATCCACCAATACCTTTTGGAAACGGCGCTCCAGTGCTGCGTCTTTTTCAATATATTTGCGGTATTCGTCTAAAGTGGTCGCGCCCACGCAGTGCAATTCACCGCGCGCTAAAGCCGGCTTCAGCATATTGCCCGCGTCCATCGCACCTTCGGCTTTACCTGCACCAACCATGGTATGAATTTCATCAATAAACACGATGGTTTGGCCTTCATCCTGCGCTAGCTCTTTCAATACAGACTTCAAGCGCTCTTCAAACTCACCGCGGTATTTGGCACCCGCCAGTAAAGCTGCCATATCCAATGACAATACTTTTTTTCCTTTGAGTGACTCAGGCACCTCACCATTGACAATACGCTGCGCCAAGCCTTCCACAATGGCAGTTTTACCAACGCCCGGCTCACCAATCAGTACCGGGTTGTTTTTGGTTCGGCGCTGCAATACTTGTATCGCACGGCGTATCTCATCATCGCGACCAATGACAGGGTCTAGCTTACCAAGGCGCGCACGCTCCGTTAAATCTATCGTATATTTCTTCAGCGACTCACGTTGACCTTCAGCTTCCTGGCTATCCACATTTTCATTGCCACGCACTGCTTGCACGGCAGCTTCTAGTGCAGTTTTAGTCAGGCCATTTTGTTTAAGCAACTTCGCAGTTTCACCTTTATCATCAGCCAAAGCTAACAAGAACATTTCGCTAGCGATGTAAGCGTCGCCGCGTTTTTGTGACAGCTTATCGGTCACATTCAGCAGATTATTTAAATCACGAGAAATCGCCACCTCGCCGCTGGTATCTGTTGATTTAGGTAAATTGGCAATGGCTGCCGTCAAGCCCGTTTTCAGTTGATTCAGCTGCACTCCAGCACGGGCCAATAGCGATGCAGTACCGCCGTCTTCTTGCTGCAGCAATGCCTGTAACAAATGTTGTGATTCAATCGCGGTATTATCAGCGCCCAAAGCCAAGCTTTGTGCGTCGCTAATCGCTTGTTGGAACTTAGTGGTTAATTTATCAAAGCGCACAGATTTCTCCTATTTTCACTCTAAGGTTTAAATGCTTTTATGCTCTCTACGTGGGGTTGAATGTCAGCTTTTCAATATATAATACAAAGTATTAATTCGTTATTTAAAAGGCAATGGAGCTCACCGTCTGTTTGACAATGCCATTGCATGGAGTGGATTTTTGCTTACCAATACTTTCAGCACCGAAGACACGCCATCCAACGCAGCTTGGACGATTTTAGATACCGAAGACCAATGGCAAGCCTTCAGCAAGCCGGTTGCTAGTCAAGACCTACAATCCACACAGCAACTAGTGCAATCTGACCTACTGCTGGATGGATTACGCTGCGCAGCTTGCTCCGGCATTATTGAAGAAGGCTTGAAGTCCACGCCAGGCATCGTTAGCGCGCGTGTGAGCATGTCTAAAAGACGCGCCGTGGTGGTATGGGCGCCAGACGCAACACTACCTTCCAAAATACTCACCGCAATTCATAATTTAGGCTATAGCGCCTTCCCCGCTACCCAGCATGAAGATGATCTAGCCTCACTACAAAAACAAAGAGCAGCGTTTTGGCGCTGGATGGTGTCTGGCTTCTGCATGATGCAAGTCATGATGTACGCCAGCCCCACCTACTTTACAACGCCAGGTGAAATTTCCAGCGATATCTTGCACTTACTGAACTGGGCATCTTGGTTGCTGAGCCTGCCGGTACTGCTATTCTCCAGCAGCGCATTCTTCAGCAACGCCCTGCGCGACCTCAAGCAAAAACAAATCAGCATGGATCTGCCGGTAGCGCTAGGCATTATCATCACCTTTATTGTGAGCTCGGCCGCCACCTTTGACCCCAGCAACTGGTGGGGGCACACCGTCTATTTTGACTCGCTCACTATGTTTGTATTCTTTTTGCTTTCAGCACGCTTAGTTGAGGTAAAACTGCATCGCAAAACGCTAGGGGCGCTGGACAACCTCGCCAGCCGCATCCCGGAAAATACCGAGCGGCAGAACCCCGATGGCACTTTTGCCCGCGTACTGAACAGCAAACTCAAAGTAGGCGACGTTGTGCGCGTACAGATTGGTGAGGCTTTTCCGGCTGACGGCACGATTATTAGTGGCAATACCAGCGTTGACGAATCACTACTTACTGGCGAATCTACGCCTATCCAAAAGAACCTGCACGACGATGTGATTGCCGGCAGCTACAACCTGCGCCAGCCTGTGTGCATCACGCTCAATACCATAGGCGAATCTACCAAATACGGCCAGATTGTTAACCTCATCAACAATGCCGCCGTGGAAAAGCCGCGTCTATCCAAACTGGCAGATCGCGTTGCCCGCCCCTTCCTACTTTTCGTGATGCTAAGCGCGGCCGGCGCAGCCGCCTTACTATGGCATATAGACCACGGACGCGCCTTGATGACCGCCGCCGCAGTGCTGATTGTCACTTGCCCATGTGCACTCTCACTAGCCACACCGGCAGCCATGCTTGCCAGTGCTAGTGCTTTTGTGAAGCGCGGAATTTTGATTAAACGCATCCAGGCGATTGAAAACATTGCCGATATCGACACCATCATTTTTGATAAAACCGGCACCCTGACCGAAGACCACATTCAAATTAAAGCCATTTCCGCCAAGGTCGGGCTAAGCGAAGCTGCTGCCCTGACACTTGCCGCTGCGGTTGCCCAGCACTCTATGCATCCAATCTCACGTGCGCTGGTTAACGCCCATAAAGCAGGCAATCTACAAGCTCCCGCCATGGAGTTAGATGACATTCAGGAAACATCGGGTGCCGGCATTAGCGCAAAAATCAACTCCAGCGCTACCGATGCATCAACAGCTGAGCACTGCGCCGTCGGTGACGAGCTCAAGCTAGGCTCGGCCATGTTCTGCGGCATTGCGATAGCCGATACCAATACACAACAAGTGTATTTAGCTAACCAGCAAGGCTGGCTCGCAACCTTCACCTTGCAAGAAGCTATCAAGCACAATGCAGCGCTCGCGATTGCCGCCCTAAAAGAGGCCAAGCTAGCCATCGAGTTACTGTCTGGCGACCGCTCAAATGCAGTAGAAAACACTGCGACACAGATCGGCATTACGCAATTCCAAGCGGCATGTAGCCCAGAAGACAAACTTTTGCGCTTACAAGCACTCAAACGTGAAGGCAAAAAGGTGCTGATGGTTGGCGACGGCCTGAATGACGGCCCGATTTTAGCCAGCGCCCATGTCTCCATTGCCATGGGTAAGGGCGTGCCACTCACATTGGCACATGCAGATTATGTGTTTTTAAATGGTGATATCAGTCAGATTCCAAACTTAATTCGCCATGCCAAACAAACCATGAAAATTATTAAAGAAAATATCGCTTGGGCGATTGTCTATAATTTAATCAGCATCCCGCTTGCCTTTTTTGGCATACTGTCTGCGTGGCTGGCAGGCTTGGGCATGGCGGTAAGCTCGCTGATTGTGGTAGCAAACGCGCTGCGCTTAACTAAGTTCGCATCATCAAAGACTGACACGCAGGGAATTGACGCACTGGAAACTAACAATCATGAAACCAACACAATTAGCGATTCACTAAGGAGCTAGTCATGGACATATTATTTGTACTCATTCCACTCTCAGTCATCATGGCACTCGTTGTGCTTGGTGGGTTATGGTGGGCAATTTATCGTGGGCAATTTGAAGATATTGAGGACGAAGGCAAACGCATTTTAGAACATGATGACTAAAATTTTTTTGCGATAAAACCGTCCAAAATTCCAGCTTTGACCACCAATTAATAATTTGCCACGCACGCAAACCCAGCCTCAAACTACTCATTTTTTCACGCGCGAAAATGCTGAAAAAATGTTTTCAAAAATATTTCTATTTGTTTCAAATATGTAACAAATTCTCTTGAGTAATTAATTTTTTTATGCTAGTTTCTGACATGCGTCAAAATGACGCATGTGAAATTGTATTAGCAAATCATCAATTTAAACGTACGGCTTGGATGATGCATGACGGTTTCTGGCTCAGATGGCAACATATTGATTGCAAAGCCAAATAACTCGCTATCCCCAACGGGTTTGGTCTGGTTGTTTGTTGGTGTTTTCACCGTCACTACAACCATCACCGTAGGGTTTACCCTAGCGGGCGCTTGGCTGGTGCTACCATTTGCCGGGCTGGAAATCATAGCCCTCGCCTACGTGCTGATCAATGCTTACCTGCACTACGGTGACTTTGAAAGCATTAAGATAGTTAATGATGATGTGGTAATAGAGAAATACAGTTATAAAAGTTTTGAGAAATTCACTTTTCAGCGCTACTGGGTCAAGGTGACATTACACGACACCTTGGACGGTACAACAGCGATTTTCATTGGCTCACATGGCAAGGAAGTCGAATTTGGCAGTCGTTACATCAACAAAGAAGAGCGAGAAGTCATCGCCAGGCAACTGAAGCAAGATTTAAAAATCGTTTAATTGTTTAATGGTTTTTGTTTTGGGAGAAGGTATGTTGAAGCAGGCTATGAAAAAGATTGGTTTCGGTTTACTTTTGTTACTCACAGCACCGCAGGTGTTTGCTGAGATTCGCTGGAACTTTCCTGAACCAGTCACCCCGATGGCGCTTGATACGCTACATGTACACAATAAATTCATGCTGATTGTTGCCGTGATTTTTGTGGTAGTACTCGCCATCATGATTTACTCACTGATCAAACACCGCAAGAGTGTTGGTCATCAAGCAGTGACAGACAAAGCACCGTCCACTGCAACAGAAATTTTCTGGACACTAATCCCCTTTGTCATTCTGCTCGTGATTGACTTTATCATCATGGGCATTCCTGCCTACCACAGCGTGGTGATGATGGAAGACACCAAAAACGAGTCGGACATGATGATAAAAATCACGGGCTCGCAATGGCGCTGGCAATATGAATACGCAGGCAACACCGAAAAAGGCAACCAAAATGGCCTAATCGATGCCAAAGGTATTAAGTTCACCAGCACGCTATCCACGCCTCAAGACCAAGTCAATGGCACAGTGCCGCCGGTTAACGATCCAAAAAGCCCTTATCTGCTAGATGTTGATAATCGGCTGGTGCTTCCGGTTGGCGCCAAGGTGCGCATACTCATGACATCAACCGACGTACTGCATAACTGGTGGGTACCGCAATTTGGCTCTTCACGCGTGGCCGTTCCTGGCTTTATTCGTGAAACTTGGGTACAAGTGGATAAAGCTGGCACCTATCGCGGTCAATGTAAGGAGTTGTGCGGTAAAGGTCATGGCTATATGCCGGTTGTAGTGGATGCGTTGCCTAAAGCGGAATACGCAGTTTGGGTAGAGCAGAAACAGAAAGAAATCACAGCACAAGCAGCTGGTGCAGATAAAGAGTGGAGCAAGGACGAGTTGGTCGCACAAGGCAAAGTCGTCTACGAGAAAAACTGTGCGGTGTGCCACCAAGTCACTGGAGCGGGGTTACCTCCAGCTTTCCCAGCACTCACTGGCAGCAAAATCGCAACTTCACCAATCTTTGGCGCCGATGGGAAATACCTGCCTGACAGCCATTTGGATCGGGTATTGAATGGTATCCGCGTGATGCCCGCATGGAAAACACTATTAAATGACACTGAAATTGCTGCTGTCATCACTTATGAGCGCAACGCGCTTGGTAACAGTGTGGGCGATGTTCTGCAACCCGCACAAGTTAAAGCCGCACGCCAATAAACACAGGTACAGGAGAGAATTATGAGCACTACTACAGTCGCACATCATGATGAGCACACTGACCACCCGACGGGGATCATGCGCTGGCTAACTACCACCAATCATAAAGATATCGGTACCATGTACCTGACATTCTCACTGATTATGTTTTTGGTGGGTGGCTCTATGATACTAGGCATACGTGCCGAGTTATTCCAGCCAGGCTTGCAACTAATGAAGCCTGATTTCTTTAACCAACTCATTGGCGTGCATGCATTGATTATGATCTTTGCAGCGCTAATGCCAGCAGCCACCGGCTTTGCCAACTGGATGTTGCCACTGCAAATTGGCGCGCCAGATATGGCGCTGCCACGCCTAAACAACTGGGGATTTTGGCTACTTCCTCCCTCTGCCATTTTACTCACCCTGCCATTTACCCTGGCACTATTCGGCATTGGTGATGGTGCATTGGCCACCGGCTGGACATTCTATCCACCACTCTCGATTCAAGGTGGCATAGGCGTGGACTTCGCCATTTTTGCAGTGCACTTACTGGGTATTTCTTCTGTATTAGGCTCTATCAACATTATCGTTACCCTGTTTAACATGCGCGCACCAGGCATGACACTGATGAAAATGCCGATGTTTGCATGGGGCTGGTTGATTACAGCATTCTTGTTAATCGCAACCATTCCGGTACTAGCTGGCGCGGTAACTATGCTACTGACAGACCGTCATTTTGGTACCCACTTTTTTGATGCTGCCGGCGGTGGCGACCCTATCATGTTCCAGCACTTATTCTGGTTCTTTGGTCATCCTGAAGTGTATATCCTGCTGTTACCGGTATGGGGTTTTATTCCACAAATCCTGCAAACCTTCTCACGCAAACCAATGTATGGCTACAAAGCACAGGTATATTCACTGTGGGCTATCGGTGCCATGTCAGTAGTGGTATGGGCGCACCACTTCTTCACAGCAGGTATGCCAGTGCCAGCACTGCTATATTTTATGTATAGCACCATGGCCATTTCATTACCGTTAGCGGTGCTGTTCTTCTGTTGGATCAAAACCATGTGGCGCGGCTCCATGAGCTTTGAAACGCCTATGCTATTTACCGTGGGCTGGATTATTCTATTTGGTATTGGCGGCTTGACCGGCCTAGTACTCGCTGACGTAGCAGCCGATGCTCAATATCACAACAGCTACTTCGTGGTTGCACACTTCCACTACACACTGTTTGCTGGCGGCATCATGGGCATTATGGCTGGCGTTTATTACTGGCTGCCAAAAATGACCGGGCATATGTACAACGAGAAGCTAGGCCAACTGCATTTCTGGCTCACCGCAATTTCGTTTAACCTGACCTTCATCCCTCAATTCTTCTTGGGTCTAGCCGGTATGCCGCGCCGTATCCCAGACTATGCATTGCAGTTTGCTGAATTCAACATGGTTTCATCTATCGCTGCATTTGTACTAGGCCTATCACAACTGCTGTTCGTTTATAACATTATCAGCACAGTGAAAGGCGGCAAAAAAGCAACCGACCAAGTATGGGAAGGTGCAGAGGGACTGGAATGGACCCTGCCATCACCTCCGCCTTATCATAGTTTTACTGAACAACCGATTATTAAATAGGACAAAGCAGCCAGATAAATTGATATGAAAAATCAAGAAACTTCCAGAAGTGATAAAAACAAGAAAGTAGCCATTATTTTGGCAGTGGTTGCGTTTATTTGGTACTTAGCTTCAATGTTTACTATATGGAAATAGATGCAAATAAAACCGACCTAAGTGCTACAGAACTTAGGTCGGCCGCCAACAAAAAGCTAGGCTACAAAATGCTATGGGTAGTCGCCGCGGCGCTTTTGTTTGCATTTGCATTAGTACCGATATACGACGTGCTATGTACGATGACAGGGCTAAATGGCAAAACAAAAAGTACGGCTAGCGAACTGAACAGTACCAAAGTAGATGAAACACGCTGGGTCACCGTGCAATTTACCACTAGCACTATGCCTGGGTTGGGATGGAATTTTTACCCTAAACAATCCAGCATAAAAGTGCACCCTGGCAAAGTAGAAACCGTGTTATTTGAGGCAAAGAACATTAGTAATGAAGTAGTAGCAGGCAGAGCCGTGCCTAGCGTAACGCCTGGCGTAGCAGCTGCCCATCTTAAAAAGTTAGCATGTTTTTGTTTTGAGAAGCAGGCACTCAACCCGGAGGAGACAAAAGTATTGCCTTTACGTTTCTTTGTCAGCCCGGCGATACCTGCAGAAGTAAAAGAGATGACATTATCTTACGCATTTTTCAGCGTGGATAAATAAGCGCATCCGATTAAATTAAAAACCAATGAATTAAAAAAACAGTAAATAAAAAAGTAGATAACAGGTAATTAAATTGAGCAATAACGCATATAGATAGGCCTAGATAAAACAATAGCCAACATTTATTGATTTTATTTTAGCTACCAGTTAAGTTAAATAATGTAATGGGGAGTTTATGCATGACAACACATTCAGATAATCATTACTATGTCCCACATGGCGCTTTATATCCTGTCACCTTATCAGCAGGATTACTCACACTGGCGTCCGGTTTTATTTTTAGTGTAGCTACTGATAAAAACAAAGATCTTGCCTACCTGCAAACGCCAGGAAAATGGATGATGTATATTGGCGCGGCCATCATTCTCCTCATGACTTTCAAATGGTTAAGTGCTGTTGTGGTGGAGAGCATCACCGGCCAATACAAAAAATGGGAAGACAAATCCTTTCGTATCGGCATGATTGTGTTTATCTGCTCTGAAGTAGCCTTTTTTGCCGCATTCTTTGGCGCACTGTTTTATATGCGGATTATTTCGGTACCCGATCTTGCGGCGTTTGACCCCATATTCACACCCTACAAAGACTTTTTAGGCACCTGGCCATCAGCAGGGCCTGGCGGCACGGTACTAGGCACGGAGTACAAACCGGGCACACTCACACCAATGGCAGCGTGGGGCTTACCCGCCATTAATACCGCATTACTGCTAAGCTCAGGCGCGACAATTACTTGGGCACATTGGGGCTTGCTTAAAGACAACCGCAAACAGCTGATTTTCGGCCTATTTCTAACCGTAGCCCTAGGTACAGCGTTCTTGGTGTGCCAAGCCTTTGAGTATCACGAAGCCTACACCCACATGGGACTTACACTGGGCAGCGGCGCCTATGGCGCAACATTCTTTATGCTCACCGGTTTTCACGGCTTCCACGTCACTTTAGGCACAATCATGCTGATTGTGATTTTGTTACGCTCCATGCAGGGGCACTTCTCAGCGAAAAGCCATTTTGGCTTTGAGGGCGTAGCTTGGTATTGGCACTTTGTGGATGTGGTGTGGCTAGGCCTATTTATCTTTGTTTACTGGCTATAACAGCACAAAAAATAAGCGGTGCATTATGCACCGCTTATTTAAAACTGATATTGCTTAACAAAAGACTTACGCTAAATAAACCTTAGGCAGCAGTATGTGGAATCCAATGAAAGTAATACCCGATCAACAAAAGCAAAAACAAGGTAATGGAAAGGCCTATACGTATGGTCAATGCTTTTACCGTGCGTTCTCCAGCATCTTTATCTTTGGCTAAAAAATACAACGCTGAAAACAAGCTAGCAACGATGAAAAACAGCACTAACACAATAACAACTTTGAATATCATAATCATGTCCTATCAGTTTAGTTAAGTCATTATGCGATGCGCATCACACAAATGCAATTTAGATTAGGAAATTACTTGTTGTGCCCTTCATGGCAAGGTTTATTGGTGCTGGTGCTTTGTATCCCTCTATTTATCAAGCTGGGTTTATGGCAATACCAAAAAGCGGAATTGGGAACAAAAATCCAGTCCAGTTATGACCGCTCATTGGATCAGGACGCATTAAACCTGCCAAGCAACCTTGGTGATTTAGACATGTGGAATTACAAAAAAGTAAAAATAAAAGGCCACTATGAAACTAAGTACCAAATCCTGCTCGACAACCAAGTGGAAAACAATGTGGCAGGCTTTTATGTCATCACCCCATTCAAGCTTGAGGGTAGCCATGATTATGTATTGGTTAACCGAGGCTGGATAGCAGGCGGTGCCACACATACAGATTTACCTACCGTCAGCACGCCTGATGAAGCGCTAGAAGTGATTGGGTTAGTCTGGTTGCCTAGCAACAAGATTTTCACACTGGAAAGTGAGCCACAAAAAAACACATGGAATGTCATCTGGCAGCATATGGACATGGCACGTTATCAAAAAAATGTGCCCATTCGTATATTACCGCTGGTAATTAAGTTGGATGCTAAAAGTACGGCCGGTGGTTTTGTCCGCAATTGGCAACTACCACCCAGTAAGATTGCAACCAACATGGGTTACGCTTACCAATGGTTTGGCTTTGCAATTGCCAGTGTACTGATTTACTTATTTACCAGTATTAAAAAAGCCAACAATACCAACACATAGGCAAAATCATATGATCAATACGGCAATAGAAAGCAGCGAGTATCTCAACCAGCAACGTAGAGGCCGCTTGATACTCATCTGCATGTTGATTTTTTTCATCATTCCTATCATCGCCGTGATTGCCATGTACAAGCTGGACTGGCGCCCTAAAGGAGAAAGTGTGGGTGAGCTAGTGACGCCACCCAAGACACTATCCATAGCCCCAGCACTCACCCATAACAATGACACAAAAGTAAGCGCTAATCTGCTAAAAGACAAATGGAGCATGATCTACGTTGCTGCAGAGTGCGACATGCAATGTAAAAATAAGCTGCACCAAATGCGCCAGCTACACGTCTCTTTATATAAAGAAATTCCGCGCATGCAGCGTGTTTTGGTTACCACGTCGCAGGATGTTGCTGATATTGCCAACAATTATCCAGAGCTCATCATTATCAACCAGCCAACCGATGACGTGATGGCATTCAGCCAGCAGTTCAACATTGGCAACGAGTCTGCGATTAACACCCATAGAATTTACCTGAGCGACCCGCTGGGGCAGCTGATTATGAGTTATCAGTCATCCACATCACCAGCGCTTGTGCGTAAAGATATCACGCGCTTAATGAAGTACTCCTGGACCGGTTAATCATGGGCTATAAGCTATTTAAAAATCTCTGCCTATTTGGTGCCATACTTGCGCTATGCGTTGTCGTGCTGGGCGCTTATGTCAGGCTCTCTGATGCTGGGCTAGGCTGCCCAGACTGGCCAGGCTGTTACGGCACACTAACTGTTCCCCAAAGCGAAATTGCGATTCAGCAAGCGCAGGCATTACACCCCAACAAACCAATTGAGGTCGCCAAAGCATGGAAAGAAATGGCGCACAGATATTTAGCAGGGTCACTAGGCTTAGTGGTGCTAGCGATTTTTGTACTGGGATGGCGCAATAAGCGCCAATTAACCGTTAGCCCAGCGCTCACCACAGCATTGCTAATCATTATCGTATTGCAAGCCATGCTGGGCATGTGGACGGTCACCATGTTGCTGAAACCAGTGATCGTCAGTGCACACTTGCTCGGCGGCTTAACCACGCTAGGCTTACTCACATGGATGGCACACCGCCATTGGGCCAGCCATCATCAAATACCGTCTACCCCACCGCACTTAAAATTGATGATACGTGGCGCAATTTTTATACTGCTACTGCAAGTACTACTAGGCGGCTGGACCAGCACCAACTATGCAGCGCTCGCCTGCACCGATTTCCCCACCTGCCATGGCCATTGGCTCCCGGAAATGGACTTTCAAGATGCATTCCACTTGGTTCGAGAGCTCGGACAAAGCGCCAATGGCGGCAATCTAACGTTGGCCTCACTCACCGCCATTCAATGGACACATAGAATTGGCGCGCTCATCACGTTTATTTACATGCTGTCACTGATCGTGCAACTACTCAAACTAGCCGCATTTAGAAAAATAGCGCTGCTGCTGCTCTGCCTGCTAACCGCACAGATAATGATAGGCATTGCCAATCTGATTCTGCACTTACCTTTGGTTTTGGCGGTACTGCATAACCTAGGTGCAGCCTTACTTGTTATCACCACCATCGTTCTTAACTCTAAAATCACGGAGCATCAACATGACTACGCAAAAACTTAAAAGTGAGCTACATATGCACCTGAACGTCATGGGGCAAATTAAAGCACTCGTTCCGCGATTAAAAAACTTTTTTCCTCTGTGCAAACCACGCGTAACCTCGCTCATTGTGTTCACTGCACTAATTGGTATGTTTCTAGCGACACCCAGCATGGTACCGCTACTACTACTCATTGCCACCACACTAGGCATTGCCTTTGCATCCGGTGCGGCGGCTGCATTTAACTGCCTGATTGAGCATAAAATTGACGCCAACATGGCACGCACCCGCGCCCGCCCGCTACCAACCGGACAAGTATCGTCAAATGAAACCATGATTTTTGCCACGCTACTCGGCAGCGCTGGATTGGCAATTCTGTATTTTTATGTAAACCCGCTCACCATGTGGCTGACACTGGCAACCTTTGTAGGTTATGCCGTGATTTATACCATTTTCCTTAAGCCGGCTACGCCGATGAATATTGTGATTGGTGGTGCATCTGGCGCTATGCCACCTATTCTAGGCTGGGCTGCCGTCACTAATACCGTGTCGCCAGAATCACTGATTATGTTCTTAATCATTTTCGCTTGGACCCCTCCGCACTTTTGGGCTCTGGCGCTATACCGCAGGGAAGAGTACGCAAAAGTTGGCATGCCTATGCTACCGGTAACGCACGGCGAGAACTTTACCTTGTTGCACATTCTGCTCTACACCGTGATTTTAGTGGCAGTATCTCTCATGCCTTATGGCTTGGGCATGAGCGGCGTGATTTATTTATGCTCAGTACTCTTGCTAGATGCGATTTTCATGGCTTATGTCATCAAGCTATATCTGCACTACTCAGATGCGCTGGCTAAGCGCACGTTTAGATACTCTATTATTTATTTAACCCTATTATTTGCAGGTTTACTAATTGATCATTACTTACCGCTTTGAGTTTTTGAAAAATATTTAATGTAAACAAGCATTACGGTTCGTTAATTTCCACATATTAATGCACAGAAAAAGTCTCTAAATCCAATGTAAAAGCAAAGATTACGTTGTATAATTCCGCGATTAAAGCATGTGCACTATTGTTTGGAATTGAAACGGATGCTGATATGACCAAAGTGCCATAACCCGCCTTTGGTCGTGAAAATGATTTGGTTTTATTTAAGGATGAAAGTAATGAGCACTAATAATGTAGAAACGTTTTACGACGACTACGTCATACGCGGATTTAGCGTAATGGCAGTAGTTTGGGGGGTTCTTGGAATGTTAATGGGGGTAATTGTTGCCTCACAACTAGCATTTCCTGAATTAAATTTAGGTCTGCCATGGACCAGCTTTGGACGTTTACGTCCGCTACACACCAACTTGGTTATTTTTGCTTTTGGTGGCTGTGCTCTGTTTGCTACGTCATACTACGTGGTGCAACGTACCAGCCAAGCTAGGCTAGCATTTCCATTGTTGGCTCGTTACTCGTTCTGGGGCTACCAAGCAGTTATTATTGCAGCCATCATCTCTCTGCCTTTAGGTTACTCACAAGCTAAAGAGTACGCAGAACTAGAGTGGCCTATCGACTTGCTATTGCTAGTTGTTTGGGTAATGTACGCAACCGTGTTCTTTGGCACCATTGCTAAAAGAAAAATCAAACATATTTATGTAGCAAACTGGTTCTACGGTGCATTTATCATCGTGGTCGCTATTCTGCACATCGTTAACAGTGCTGCTATCCCAGCTGAGTGGATGAAATCATACTCAGCATACGCTGGCGTACAAGATGCGATGATTCAATGGTGGTATGGTCATAACGCGGTTGGCTTCTTCTTAACCGCTGGTTTCTTGGGCATGATGTACTACTTCATTCCTAAACAAGCTGAGCGTCCAGTGTACTCATATCGTTTGTCTATCGTGCACTTCTGGGGTTTGATTTTCACCTACATGTGGGCAGGTTCACATCACCTACACTACACAGCTTTACCTGACTGGACACAATCAGTAGGTATGGTGTTATCTCTAATCCTATTAGCTCCAAGCTGGGGCGGTATGATTAACGGCATGATGACGATGTCAGGTGCATGGCACAAACTTCGTGATGACCCTATCTTGCGCTTCCTGATCGTTTCATTGTCTTTCTACGGTATGAGTACCTTTGAAGGCCCAATGATGGCGATTAAAACTGTTAACTCACTTTCACACTACACAGACTGGACGATTGGTCACGTGCACTCAGGTGCTTTAGGTTGGGTTGGCTTTGTATCGATGGGTTCACTGTACTTCTTGGTACCTCGCCTATGGGGTGTGAAACAAATGTACAGCAAGAAAGCGATTGAATTGCACTTCTGGTTAGCAACAATCGGCGTAGTTCTTTACATCACTGCTATGTGGATCTCAGGTGTTACTGCTGGTCTAATGTGGCGCGCGATGAATGACGACGGTACATTAACTTATACATTTGTTGAGTCTGTTAAAGCAATGCATCCATTCTACGTAATCCGTATGGTTGGCGGCTTGATGTACGTAAGTGGCATGGCTATCATGCTATGGAACGTAATTAAAACAGTTCAAATGGGGCAAGCTGCTCAAGCCAGAATCCCTTCAACAGTTGTTCATGCTTAAGAGATCGAAAATGTCAGATAAAGAACAAAAAGGTTTTTCCCACGAAAAAATTGAAACCAACAGTTTCCTGTTGGTGATCTTGATTTTGGTTGTGGTTTCATTTGGTGGTTTGGTAGAAATCGTACCGCTATTCTTCCAAAAATCTACGACGCAGCCAGTACCGGGTTTAAAACCTTACACTGCCTTGCAATTGGCTGGACGAGACATTTACCAACGTGAAGGCTGCTTCAACTGTCACTCACAAATGATTCGTCCATTCAAAGCAGAAACATTGCGCTACGGCCATTACTCTGTAGCTGGTGAGTTTGTTTACGACCACCCTTTCCAATGGGGTAGTAAACGTACAGGTCCAGACTTACAACGTGTAGGCGGCCGCTACAGTGATGAATGGCATCGTATTCACCTGATCAACCCTCGTGACTTGGTGCCAGAGTCTGTAATGCCTGCCTACCCTTGGCTTGAGAAAAACCTAGTAGATGCGCAAAACTTACCTGCACATATGCGTGCTTTAAAAACTGCTGGTGTTCCATATTCAGATGCTGAAATTAAAAGTGCAGCGAACGATGTTTATGGCAAAACCGAAATGCAGGCTGTGATCGCCTACTTGCAAGTGCTGGGTACAGCGCTTAAACAATAAGCGACTGATCATGGATATTAGTGATTTGCGCAGCATCGCCACAGTCGCAGCCCTAGTTGCCTTCGTTGGCATCTGGGTCTGGGCGTGGTCTGGGCGGCATAAAAAAGACTTTGACGAAGCGGCAAGATTGCCGCTTGATGGAGATGAAGAATGAGTGATTTTACAAGCGATTTCTGGCCGTACTTTATTTCGGCAATCGTGATTGGCGGTATCGTATTCTGTTTAACGGTACTATTTTTTACAAGCAAGTCACATGATCCAGCGCACACTGGCGAGTCTACAGGCCATGTGTACGATGAAGACATCATTGAAATGAACAACCCAATGCCAAGATGGTGGATGTGGATGTTCATTATTACTTGCGTATTCGGTGCTGCATACCTATTCCTGTTCCCAGGTTTGGGTACGTACCAAGGTAAACTTGGCTGGACTGCATTGAAACAGTATGAGCAAGAAGTAAAAGAAAACAATGACCGCATTGCACCTATCTACGCAAAATTCACCTCAATGAAGGGTGAAGATGTTGCGCTAGATCCTAAAGCAATGGCAATCGGTGAGCGTTTATTTATGAACAACTGTTCACAATGTCACGGTTCTGATGCACACGGTAGCAGAGGCTTCCCTAACCTAACCGATAACGATTGGTTACATGGCGGCTCACCAGCCACCATTGAGCAAACCATTACTAACGGTAGACACGGTGTAATGCCACCGATGGCTGCAGCTGTTGGTAACGCTGATGACGTTAAGAACCTAGCAAACTACGTATTGAGCTTATCTAACAGTGAGCACGATGCAGAGCGTGCAGCATTAGGTAAAGAAAAGTTTGCGGTATGTGCAGCTTGTCACGGTCCAGATGGCAAAGGTAACCAAGCAATTGGTTCAGCTAATTTAACTGACAATATCTGGTTGCACGGTGCTGGTGAAGCAGCGATTATTCACCGCATTAATAACGGCTTAGACAATACAATGCCAGCACAAGGCTCACGCCTAACACCTGAGCAAATTCATGTATTAGCTGCTTATGTATGGCGCTTCTCTAATGTTAAATAATTGCGCTAACAATTGGTCGTAAGCTAGTATCTAGCTAAGATTAATGAATGTCGTAACATCTAAACGCCCGCTATTTAGCTTATGCTAAAATAGTGGGCGTTTTTGTATTTACTCACTGAAATTTCTAATTTTCTAATTAAGCCTGAATTAAAGTGTCCAATAAGCCAACATCCTCCAAGTCAAGTACACCAAAAAAACGATTCCCATCATTAACGACCCTGCGCAGCCTGTAACTAGGTCACTGTACGAGCCGCATCAGAAGATTTACCCGCGCACCATTTCTGGTTTTTATAAAAACTGGCGCTGGGTCATGATTTGGATTACCCAATTAGTGTTCTACGGTGTGCCGTGGCTGGAATGGGGCCAACGCCAAGCCGTGTTACTGGATATCAGTACGCATCGCTTTTACATCTTTGGCTTGGTGCTCTACCCGCAAGACCTTATTTACTTAGTAGTCATTTTAATTATTGCCGCCTTGGCGCTGTTCTTATTTACAGCCGTGGCCGGACGGCTGTGGTGTGGCTTTGCCTGCCCGCAATCCGTCTACACCAAGATATTTTTATGGATAGAACGACAGGTAGAGGGTGACCGTTCTGCACGCTTACGCTTAGATGCGGGCAAACTTAACAAGAACAAACTATCCAAAAAAGTGATCAAACACAGTTTGTGGATCAGCTTTTCAGCCTGGACCGGTTTTACCTTCCTCGGCTACTTCACTCCTATCCGCGACCTTATACACAACATTTCACAACTAAGCTTAAGCCCTTGGGAAACGTTTTGGATCTGTTTCTATGCGTTTGCCACTTACGGCAATGCTGGCTTTTTGCGCGAGCAAATTTGCAAGCATATGTGTCCCTATGCACGCTTCCAAAGTGCGATGTTTGATAATGACACGCTGATTGTCACTTACGATCAAGAGCGCGGTGAACCGCGTAGTGGTCGCTCGCGTAAAGTAGACGCAAAACAAACCGGTTTAGGTGATTGCATCGACTGCAGTTTTTGCGTGCAAGTATGCCCAACCGGTATCGATATCCGTAATGGCTTGCAGCAGGAATGCATTAGCTGCGGCTTATGTGTAGACGCATGCAATAGCATCATGGACAAAATGGAATATCCACGTGGCTTAATTCGTTTTTCTACGCAGAACGCTCTCACCAATCATTGGTCTCAGGAACAGGTGGTGAAGAAAATTTTACGCCCGCGTGTACTGATTTACAGCAGCTTACTGCTACTGATGAGCGCTGGGCTAGTTTACTCACTGGCTACGCGTATACCATTCAAGGTGGATGTGATACGAGACCGTGGCGTCATGTCGCGTATCGCACCAGGCGGTAAAGTGGAGAACGTTTATCAACTGCAAATCACCAATGCTTCAGAGCAGGTTGAAACTTACAATATTGCAGTATCTGGTATTGAAGGCTTATCGCTCGCTTCTGACTCGTCATTCACCGTTAACGCGGCTGAGTCAAGAATGGTGGCAGTGAGTTTGCAAATTACCGATGGCTCAATTAAGAGCGGCTCTCACCCAGTGGTATTTGAAATTACGGCAGACGACTCTAAAGAGCGCCTATTTGAAAAGTCTATTTTTTACATGTCTCGTTAGAGAGGTAACCCTATGTCAACAAAACAAATGCAAAATGAAAAAGCGAAATGGTGGAAGTCTGGCTACGCATGGCTAGTATTCGGAGGCCCAGCCATGGTAGTGGTCGCAAGCTTAATCACGGTATATATTGCCGTGAAAGGGCAAGACCCGGTATTAGCACACGAAGAAAATGCGCAGTTCCAGAGCAAAGCACTCACCACTGACGAGAAAAATGCACTAGAGCCTGCCGTGCTTGCGCGCAATCACGCGGCAACGGGTGTAAATCAGGAAGAGGAAAAATAATAGCGCAATGCAAACTGCGCTCATTTACAGCTCATTACTGATGGGTATCGCCGGTGGTCCACATTGTGTGGCCATGTGTGGTGCGGCCTGCACCGCGCTCACACAGTCGCCGCAAACTCCTTACGCTATTTACCATTATCATATTGGTCGCTTATGCGGCTATGCCATGCTGGGAGCGATTGCCACCTTTGCCATTCAGAGCATCGCTTGGCTTTCCAGCTACAGCAGTATATTGCACCCATTATGGACTTTTTTCCATGTCTTGATATTTTTCTGGGGGGTGTTGCTCATCATCTACGCGCGCCAGCCGATTTGGGTAGATCGCGCCGGACGCAATATATGGGGGCATGTGAAAAAGCTCAGCTCCAAGCAAGGCGGCCACTTTTATATTGGCATGCTGTGGGCACTGATGCCGTGTGGCTTGTTATATTCCGCATTGGTGATTGCCTCATTCAACGGCAAACCATTAGATGGCGCATTAAGCATGTCGGCGTTTGCACTGGGCTCCAGCGTGTCTCTATTCTTAGCGCCATGGTTATGGCTAAAGTTAAAAACTAACGCAATAGAACCTTACGGCATGCGTCTGGCTGGTGTATTACTGAGCACAGCAAGCGCATGGGCCATTTGGATGGAGCTGACCCATAACACCAAAGTATGGTGTGCTACCTAAATTGACTTACAGTCTTGATATACAAGCGCTAAATAGCTAAGGCTTTTAGCCCATCAACGGAGGTGTTCCATAACAAGAACATTTGTTTATCTTTTTGTAGCAGCACAGGGTAATCAGCCACACCCGCAGTTTCACTCAACAGCTTTGGCTTATCCCAGCTCTTACCTGCATCGCTAGACTTCATTAGCCAGACCTGATGTTTGCCACCGTCTTTTTCACGCCATACCAACCAAACATCATCACCCATTGTAGCCAAGGCTGGATGCCCAGCCTGTTTTTTCATATTGCCAAATTTTTTGGCTGGTGACGACACCCATGCTTCGCCATCCATACGGGCGTAATATAGCGTCGCTTTTCCGCCCGCATCATCGTTACCGCCATCAAACCACGCCATGTGGTAACCCCACCAAGCAGCGCCCTCTCCACCGCTAGCCAACGCCGCGCCGTGGTGTGGGCAGCCGTCCACCTTCCAACGGCCAAAGGTTGCTCGTTTAGGTGCAGGGAGCTGATGATTAACAGGAATCTCCGCCATCATATGGTCGCGCTCACTGCCCTCAAACACATGGCGCCACATAGCCACTACGGTGCCATCGGGTTTATTGGTCAGGGCAATACGGCAACACTCGCAGCTACTGTCAGCTAGCTTTTGTTCTGCACTAAAGCTCGAGCCTTTGTTTTCCGAAACTGCATAATAAATTGCAGCGCCCTCATATGGCTTGCCTGCCGCTTTAGCCGCAATCAAATCACGCTTATCAACCCAAGTCACGGTGATTTTACCTTTGCTATTCACATTAAGTGAATCAAAGCGATGGGTGATTTCGGCTTTATCTTGATGTACCAGCATAGACGGCTCAAACGTTTTGCCTTGATTGACGGAGCGAGCAAACCAGATGTAACCGGAAAATGGCGCTTTAAGCCCCTCCGTCCAAGTGACATAGAGATTACCTTCCGGACCAACTGCTATTTTCGGTCTCGCTTCACCATCTGCGCCAACTTTTTGCGACTGAGCGTTAATCCTGACTGGCTGAGTAAAGCTCTTACCATTATCAGCACTGGCATCCACCACCACAAAACCATCTTGCACCCCCACTCGCCATAAGCGGCCCGTAGCATCAAAGGCAAGGCTCACGGCTAGACTGCTCTTTTGCGGATGCGTGTGCCCTTCATGCGCTTGTAGCTGGGTGCTTATGCAAAACAAAAAAGTCCAAAGTAAGGTCGTAATTTTCATCATCAGTAATCAAATTTTAGTTGAACATAACCGGTACGTTGCGGATAAGGGTGAAACACGTAGGATTTATAATTATTCAAGTTATCCACCCCGATACTTGCTGTATAGCCTTTAGCAAATTTATAGTTGACCTTAGCATCTACTACAAAAAACTTGCTTGCGGCACCAAATGTACCATCATTAACATCACTGTTATCCAGTGCATTATATTGGCGGCCACTATAGCGAGCAGCTAAACTATACGTGAGATTATTGCCGCTATGGTAGGTTGCAACCGCTTTAAACATACTACGTGGAATACGTGGTGGCTTATTGCCTACAGTACTAGGGGCAGCAGCATTACGCAACACCTCAGCCTCGGTAAAAGTGGCGCTACCTTGCAGATCCAAGCCATGTATCAACACATCCTGCCACTGCGTTGCCAGCTCCAACCCACGCGTACGGATATGGTCAACATTCTGCACAAAACTACAGCCCGCGCTTCTCGTACAGCTACCGGTATCATAAGGAATCGCACTCCCATTGGTAATAGTTTGAGAAATAAGCGCATCGTACTTATTCTCACTAAACAAACTGGCGCGAATCAAGCCATGATCATAGCGTCGCTCGGCCGTCAGCTCACCGGCAATCACTTCTTCTGGCTTTAAGTTTGGGTTAGATTCTACAAAGTAAGCCGTGGCACCATTCTGTAAAGGTTGGAACATCTCGCTGACGGTCGGAAAGCGAAACGCCTGCCCAAACGCGGCACGAAAACCCCATGCTGGCTCAGGCTCAAAGCTAATGGAGATTTTAGGCGAGAATCTGGTCACCGATCTATCTTTATAATTGGCGGTGCGCAATACATTAGAAATAGTGGTTGTGTTTTGTCCATCTTCTGCCTGCCAATACTCGCCACGCCCGCCCAAGGTAAGCGCCCACTGCGGATTAATCTGCCATTTATCCTGCACATAAAGTGCATGAATTTTTGTTTCACCACGTGCCGATGCGTTCAATACGCCCTTGCTACCTGTCGTCCAATCGGCAGTGTTATTGGTATCACTCTTTAATTGGTATTGATCCACATGATAGCCAATATCCACGGTGTGTGCCTGTGGGCGCAAAGTCGCGCGCGCGTCAAACACGGTCCAGCCGGTTCCGGATAAGTCAGTCACGCGCCCGGTCTTGGTAAGATAGGGGTTACCTTGTACCACAGTGCCTGATGACAGTGCATTGGCCGCACTATTTTTATCTTTCTGGTAATCGTAATCTGACAGCGTCAATTGCCAGTCAAAAAAGCCTTTGGTGTCAGATTTAACATCCAGCGCCTGCATGATATGTAATGACTCAGCCTCACCCGGGTTCATCCCAGACACATCATAACGCTGCCCATTAAACGTTACCCTACCGTTGTACACTGGGTTGCCAGCAGCATCTTTAATGTAACTTGCCACATCTGTTGTCCCCTTCATATCCCACACTGCCAGCGTATAGGATATTTTGTGTTGCGGGCTAATATCATAAGCAGCTTTGAATTTAATATTGGTCTGGGCTGTATCGTCAATGCTGTTCGCACCAAAAATAACTCGGCTAGCATTCGTTTCACTTTTATCTTGATACGCGCCAGTCACCACAGGGCCAGCAGTTGGAGTGGTTGAAAGCGTTGCCGTTGAGAAGTTCATCGGCTGCCCTTCACTTTTTAAATAATCAGCACCTAGCCAGAATGAAAAATCATTCACTTTATTACCAACAGAAGCTGTTAAGTGATTACCCTGATAACTCTCGTCAGTACCATACAGTTTAAATTTTTGCGTAAAAGCCTGCGCGCTAGCGTGTGCTTCCAGTTTGTCAGGCATGCGTGTGGCAATACTCATCACACCACCAAACGAATTGCCTGCATACAGAGCAGAGAATGGCCCATACATCATGCTGATGCTTTCAATTTCTTCAGGGCTCACCATACCCCAGCGCGGCGGAAATGCAAATGAGTTACCAAGTAAGTTAGAAAGCAGCACGCCATCGGCATACAGCATACTTTGCGCACTGGATAAGGTACCAATAGTTCGTGTGGCGATGATGCCGTTACGGTCACCGATAAAACGCTCACGGACTTGGATGCTAGGGAGATATTTTAAGGTTTGCGCAGGGGTAGCAGCGTTAACGCTATCTTCAATCTGTTTTTTATCAAAGGTCTCAACGGTGGCTGGGTGCTTAATGATACGGCTGTCAATCATAGGCGCACGCACCTCAACTGCCTCTAAATCAATCGCCTCATTATGCTCAGCCAATAATGTTCCGCTAAAGCTTGCAGCGATAATGGTTGAAATTAGCTTAATACGCATTACATACCCCTGATTTTTATCTACTAATCTAATATTATTGTTTTTAATATTGATGCACGGCCTATATACATTTGCCACAGTTTGGCCTGCTACATCTTGATAGCTAGCAGTATATTTTAGATAAGCATGTGGTGTAATGTGACCAATTGTCGCAGGTACTTGTCGCACCATTTGACACACCGTTTGTCGTGCCAGTACGCGACAATTTGCCGCAATGCAATTTAGTCAGCAGCACGTATAATAATCAGCTAATGAATATGCAATTTCCTACTTTAGAAAATCCAACACGCCGCAACCTGCAGCGCTTATTTTTGCTGCGTAGCGTCATGCTGGCCTTCATGCTGGCCGCCACACTGGCACTGTATCACCTGCACATTCCACTACCTAAGATACCAATCGCGCTCGCAGTTGGCGGCATGCTGTTACTCAACTTAATGACGCTGTTGCGCCTGCGAAAATTCAGCACGGTGACTGACCATGAATTGTTATTGCAGTTATTGGGTGATTTAGTCGGGCTCACTATCCTGTTTTATTTTACCGGCGGTTACAGCAACCCTTTAGTGTGGATGTACTTACTACCGCTAACCATTGCCGCAGTGGCCTTAAAACGTGAATATACTTGGCTACTCGCCGCGATTGCCGTAACGTGTTATTCCACACTGGTGTTTTACTACGTACCGTTATCGCACCTGCATATGCATTATTTAGCAGGAAAATCGCTAGATATCCATTTAGTTGGCATGTGGTTAGGCTTTGTAGTGAGTGCAGGCATTATTGCTTTTTTTGTCACGCGTATTGGGCAAAGCTTGCGTGATTACGATCAAATTCTAGCCTCGGTACGCGAAAAATCGTTAGAAAGTGAGCGTGCACTCTCGCTGGGAACGCTCGCCGCCAGCGCGGCCCATGAACTAGGCACACCACTCGCCACCATGGCCGTTATAAGCAAAGAGCTGGCGCTGGATTTATCTAACCAGCCAGAGCAACTGCAGCAGCTAGCCATCATCCGCACGCAAATCGACCGCTGCAAGGAAATACTATCCTCCATTACACGCGATGCCGGCCAAAGCCGTGCCGATGCTGGACAAGGCCTAGCCTTACGCCAATTCTTACAGGAGGTGATTCAGCGCTGGCGCGACACGCGCCCAGCGACGGAGTTAGTAATCAATTTTGGCAACAGCTCCAGCAACCCACACATCTTTACCGACCGCACATTAAGCCAGGCAATACAGAACTTATTAGACAACGCAGCCGATGCCTCGCCCGATAAAGTGCTATTTGATGCAAACTGGGATGAAAACACACTACAGATATATATTAGAGACTTTGGTAATGGCTTGAGCGATGAAGTAAAGGCACAGCTAGGCAAACCATTCTTTAGCTCAAAACATGGTAATGGCATGGGTCTGGGGCTGTACCTCACAGAGATTATTATTGCCAAATTTGGCGGTACGCTCACACTAAGCAACCATGCCGAAGGCGGTGTACTCACCACCATCCACTTACCGTTACAGCCATTACGCATAAGTGATTAAGGATAAGCCAATGCTTGAGCACAGCACAGACCCCAAAACTAGCGACGAGCAGCCTACCCTACTGCTGGTGGATGATGATGAAGTATTTTTGAACGCGCTGGCAATGGCAATGCGTAAACGTGGTTTTTTCGTCACACTGGCCAACTGCGCAGAAACTGCCTTTGCCATTGCACAGGCCGATCCACCGGAGTTTGCGGTAGTTGACCTGAAAATGCCAGGCAACTCCGGCTTAGTATTAGTCCGGCAGCTTACAAGCCTGCAAGCGGCAACAAAAATTGTAGTGCTCACCGGCTATGCCAGCATTGCCACAGCAGTAGAAGCGATTAAATTAGGGGCAACCCACTACTTGGCAAAGCCGGTAGATGCCGATGAGATTGTTGCGGCATTTGATAAACAAACTGGGGATGCCGAAGTGGAGTTAGCCTCATCGCCACTACCTGTCGGCAGATTAGAGTGGGAACATATTCAACGTGTATTATCAGAGAATGATGGCAATATCTCCGCCACTGCACGAAGCCTCAATATGCATAGACGTACACTGCAAAGAAAATTGGGCAAGAAACCTAGCATCAACCCAAACATCATCTAATCGCATCCCGCACTTGCTAGGAAAACGAGGCGAGCATGGGGACATGCTCTTTTAGTCGTCGCTAAAGCGCTCCTCACGCCACGGATCAGCTTCATTATGGTAACCGCGCACCTCCCAAAACCCAGGGCGGTCGAACTCATGCAACTCAATCGCTTTTAGCCACTTAGCACCTTTCCAGGCGTAACGCTTAGGTACCACTATGCGCACTGGCCCCCCATGCGCTGCGGTTAAAGGCCCACCCAGCACACTATGAGCGATGATGACATCATCATCCAGCAACGCATCCAAAGGTAAGTTAGTGGTGTAACCATCATAACCGTGCAGAGTGACATGTTTAGCGGCTGGCAGCGGCGCAGCCATCGCTAGAATCTCACGGGCTGGCACCCCCTGCCAATCCATATCCAATTGGCTCCAACGTGTCACACAATGAAAATCTGAGACTTCGGTCACTTGCGGCATGGCCTGAAATTGCGCCCAATTGATGTCGATCTCATGCTCTACTAAACCATACACACGCAGGCTCCAGTTGTCGGTGGTCACTTGTGGACGGATGCCCAAGTCCAGAGTCGGAAAGTTTTTGACCTCGGTTTGCCCGGCTGGAATCCGCTCATTTGCATTAGCTTTGCTTGGCTTTGCACCACGCTTTGCTATTGCAATTTTGCCTTCTATAAGCTTTTTCCAATCTGGCATACAGTTGTTCCGAGATAAATATCTATGCGCTTGATTAACTTACGTTTGACTTTTTGAAACTATCCGCAAGTAACAAACCAACTCCAACGCATATTGCACTATCAGCCACGTTAAACGCCGGCCAATATAACTGATCAATATGAAAAAACAGAAAATCCACGACATAACCCAAGGTCAGGCGATCATACAAATTACCGATCGCACCGCCTAATACTAAGGCCAAACCTAGGCTAAATAGTTTCTCTTGATGATGCTTTTTAATCAGATAGCTAATCACAATGGCGGCAACCGCAGTCACCGCAGTGAAAAACCACTTCTGCCAACCGCCAGCATTGGCTAAAAAGCTAAATGCTG
Source organism: Methylotenera mobilis JLW8 (assembly GCF_000023705.1). Lineage (NCBI taxonomy): Bacteria > Pseudomonadati > Pseudomonadota > Betaproteobacteria > Nitrosomonadales > Methylophilaceae > Methylotenera > Methylotenera mobilis. Next base: position 566,937 of record NC_012968.1, on the reverse strand, counting down.
CACCTTCATTATGAAAACGTACCAAATCAAAAAAGCCAGTAATGGTTAAATGCTCACCATATACAAAATCTTGCTGAATCAGATACTTGGTGTATAAATCCAGCGCAACCACAATGGCGCTAAGCGCAAACCACTTACGCATGTGAGCGCACCTCACCCTTGCCAAACAAATTGCTTACGCAGCGCCCGCAAATATGCGGATGCGCAGCATCGGCACCCACGTCTGCACGGTAATGCCAGCAACGGTCGCATTTAGTATGTGCGCTTGGAGCAACCTGTACTTCTAACGTACCGCTACGCTGGTGCAGTGAAGCACGTGATGTAATCAGCACAAAACGTAAATCATCCTGCAAGCGACTTAATGCCTCAAATGTTGCGCCATCTGCGTAAATATCCAACTCAGACTGCAAGGATGAGCCCACTAGGCCAGCTGCACGTTTTTCTTCTATCGCTTTATTTGCTAATGCACGCACTTCTAGCACCGTTTGCCACGATTGAATCGCTGCGCCGTTTAGTCCATGCGCTGGCAAGCTATACCAAAGCTCTTCAAACACCGTTTTATCCGCATCTAAACCTAGCGTTTGCCAGATTTCATCTGCAGTGAAACTTAAAATCGGTGCCATTAAACGCATCATGGTGTGGGTAATGTGATGCAAAGTACTTTGCGCAACACGGCGCGCATGTGAAGTTTCACCCGTAGTGTATAAACGGTCTTTTAGAATATCTAAATAGAAACCGCCTAAATCCTCTGAACAGAAACTCACAAACTTCTGTACCGCCAAGTGGAATTCATAACGGTCATAATCCGCCAAGATTCCAGTTTGCAACTTGTCGGTTAAATGCAAGGCATAACGGTCAATCTCTAACCATTCGCTCACTGGCAACAAGTCTTTGGTTGCATCAAAGTCAGCCAAGTTCGCCAATAAGAAACGTAAAGTGTTGCGAATGCGGCGATAACTTTCAGCAACACGCTTCAAGATCTCATCAGAAATAGTCAACTCGCCTGAGTAATCGGTAGAGGCCACCCACAAACGCAGGATATCTGCACCGTAGGTATCCATCACCTTTTGTGGCGCAACCACATTACCTTTAGATTTACTCATTTTGTGGCCGCTACCATCCACCACAAAACCATGCGTGAGCAATGCTTTATACGGAGCATGACCATCAATCGCACAGCCGGTCAGCAAGCTAGACTGGAACCAGCCGCGGTGCTGGTCTGAGCCCTCTAGATACAAATCTGCAGGGAAGGCTAGCTCAGGGCGGCGCTTCAACACCGCAGCATGCGTACTGCCTGAATCAAACCACACGTCAAGGGTATCAGTCACCTTCTTGTATTGCTCGGCATTCTCTGGCGCATGTTGCGCCAAGAACGCCGTACCATCTAAACTAAACCAAGCTTCTACGCCGGTTTTTTCCGTGAGTAAGGCAGCTTGCTCTAACAGCTCTGCTGTTTTTGGATGCGGCTCACCTGTTTCCTTATGCACAAACAATGGCATAGGTACGCCCCAGTTACGTTGACGTGACACACACCAGTCCGGGCGATTTTTAATCATGGCCTCTAGGCGTGCACGGCCCCAGCTCGGGAAGAACTCAGTCTCGTCTACGGCTTTGTTGGCATGCTCACGCAATGCTTTACCATTGATGTCTTGCGCATTCATGCCAATAAACCATTGGTGGGTCGCCAATTGCATCAGTGGCGTTTTATGGCGCCAGCAATGTGGGAAGCTATGATTCAAACGTGCGCTCGCCAGTAAGTGACCACTCTCCTGCATTTTTGCCAAGATTACTTTATTGGCATCCTGTCTGGTTAAACCACGAATGGCGGAGAACTCCACCAGCTCACTGCTGAAGAACTTGCCATCACTACCGATTAAAACTCTAGGCTTTTGTTCTGGGAAGTTAGCACGCATCACCAGCCAGTCATCATTACCGTGTGCAGCTGCCGTATGTACCAAACCGGTACCAGCCTCGGTGGTTACGTGTTCACCAGTAATCACTGGCACCTGACGTGCGTCAAACGGGTGCTCTAGTTGAAGATACTTTAATGCCAAGCCTTTACAGGTTGCCAGCACCTTTGCATCGGCTTCTGCATAACGCGTTAATGTTGCCGTAGCTAAAGCATTGGCAAGTATCAGCAAACCTTTGCTGGTTTGAATCAAGTCATAATCCAGCTCAGGGTGCACGCTTACCGCCTGGTTGGCTGGCAAGGTCCATGGTGTAGTTGTCCAAATCACCGCATAGGCATCACCTGCAACCGTAACGCCAAACGCTTTACTCAATGCTGCATTGTCTACAACTTTAAAGCCCACATCAATCGCCGGTGAGTTGACGTCCTCGTACTCCACCTCAGCTTCAGCCAACGCAGAGCCGCAATCTACACACCAATGTACAGGTTTGCTGCCTTGATATAGGTAGCCATTTTTATAAATGTCACCTAAAGCACGCATTATGTCAGCTTCGGTTTGGTAATCCATTGTTAAATACGGATTATCCCAATCTGCTTGCACACCCAAACGGATGAAGTCTTTCTTTTGCTTTTCTACCTGCTCAGCAGCATAAGCACGGCACAACTCACGAAACTGTGCAGGGTCTATATTTTTACCGTGATTTTTTTCTACAACCAACTCAATCGGCAAGCCATGGCAATCCCAGCCCGGCACATAAGGTGCATCAAAGCCCGAAAATGTTTTAGATTTAACGATGATGTCTTTTAAGATTTTATTCACTGCATGCCCAATGTGAATATCACCATTGGCATAAGGCGGGCCGTCATGCAAAATGAATTTTTTTGCGCCCTTACGTGCGTTGCGAATACGCGTATATAGCTTTTTATCCTGCCATGACTTTAGCCATGCCGGTTCACGCTTCGCCAAGTCGCCGCGCATCGGAAAGGCAGTCTCAGGTAAGTTTAATTTATACTTGCTTTGCTCTTTATTGTCTTCAGTCATTTAAAATCTCAACACATTTCATATTCATCATTTCTGCTCGCCCAACGTTACATTGATTAATACAACACAGAAATCCAGTTGCAGACATACCATCAAGGTATTTCAATCAGCGCCGCCCCATCAACGGATATATTTACCGCTCTGCGGGAGTAAGCGCCCCAAAAAACTTTCTTGCTAATTCTACATCAATTGCAATTTGCGCTTTCAACGCATCCAAACCATCAAACTTCATTTCATTCCTAATTTTTTGCAAAAACTCTACATGCACATGCTTATCGTACAAGTTACCATTAAAATCAAGGACATGCACTTCCAATGACAGCTTAGGCACACCGGCAATAGTCGGGCGTACTCCTAAATTTGCCACGGCGTTTAAACCGTCTAATTTTACTGCATACACCCCTTTTAACGCAGGGCGCTCATGCCGCATATGTACATTAGCAGTAGGAAAACCAAGCTGACGTCCACGCTTTGCACCGTGCACCACCTTACCGCTAATACTGTAACCTCTACCCAGCAGCAATGCAGCTTCTTGCAAACGTCCTTCATCCAAGGCCGAGCGCACTCGGGTACTGGAAACCCGCTCACTACCCAGATCTACCTGAGGCAAACTCACCAACTTAAACCCTGCTGCGACAAAATCATTAACAGAACCGGCACGCTTGGCACCAAAGCGGAAATCCTCGCCCACCAAAACGGCCTGCGCGTTCACGGCATTACGCAATAGCTCATGCATGAAAGCCTCGGCCGTCACCTTAGCAAATCGCTGGTTAAACCTACACACATACACGCGCTCTACCCCAGCTTGCGCAAAGTACTCCAACTTTTCACGCATAGAGCACAGCCGTGCTGGCGCACTTTCTGGTGTAAAAAACTCTCGTGGGTGCGGCTCAAACGTCATTACTGCCGCCTCTAAGTTTACCGCCTGCGCCGTCTGCTTAAGTTGTGCCAATAACGCCTGATGCCCTAAATGCATGCCGTCAAAGTTACCTATTGCCAAGGCACACGGCTGCTGCAAACTGGTAGGAATGTGTCTAAAAATTTGCATTTAGCGACTTACTCTACGCATATAGTCACGCGATCTAAACCCTAACAGCAAGAGCATGGCAAAATAACTTACAGCCCCCAGCACCACCAAGCCACTTAAATAGGCTAAACGGCGCATCAAATTCAACTCTAGCCATACACTGGCCTCGCCCATCGCAAAGTGCAGCACCACCCCCATCACGGCTAGCGCAAGCGCCAGTTTAAGCATAAAACGCAGCCAGCCCGTTTGCGGATGAAAGATATGCGCCTTACGCAAGTGGTGATACAACAGGCTAGCATTAAGACAGGCACCCACACCAATGGCTAGGGCCAAGCCTACATGCTGCAAATTCAGTACAAACACAAAAACCAGATTCATTAACTGCGTCATCACCAAGGTAAACACCGCAATCTTGACTGGCGTTTTAATGTTTTGCCGCGCATAAAACCCCGGCGCCAGAATTTTAACCAGAATCAGGCCAAGTAAGCCCACGCTATAAGCGATCAAAGCTTGCTGCGTCATCAGCACATCTAATGGAGTAAATTTTCCATAGTTAAATAAAGTAGCGACCAAAGGCGTGGCCAACACTGCTAATGCCACAGCTGCAGGTGCCGCCAAAATAAAGGTTAAACGCAAACCCCAATCCAACAATTGCGAGTACTCGCTATCATCCTTACCCGCATAAGCCTTAGATAAACTAGGTAACAAGATGGTACCCAGCGCCACACCAAGAACGCCGGTTGGAAACTCCATCAAACGGTCTGCGTAATACAGCCAGCTCACACTGCCTGTATTTAAAAATGAAGCAAAAATAGTATTAAGAATAAGTGAAATCTGCGCCACAGACACCCCCAGCACCGCAGGCCCCATTAACTTAAGTATGCGCCAGACACCGTCATCATCCGCTTTAAAATCTAATCTAGGCAACAGGCCAATCTGCTTTAAAAATGGTACCTGAAATGCCAGCTGTAAGAACCCACCGAAAAATACCGCCCAAGCCAACACTTTAATCGGTTCATCAAAATATGGCGCAAACCAGAGGATAGCCACAATCATCGCCACGTTGAGCCATACCGGTGTAAAGGCAGGCACCCCAAACTTATTGTAGGTATTCAGCACCCCGCCAGCCATGGAGACTAAAGAAATAAAGAAGATATAAGGGAAAGTAATACGCAGCAGCTCCACAGTTAGCTGCATTTTCGTTGCATCGCCCCTAAAACCGGGTGCAACCAAGCTAACAATCCATGGCGCTGCCAACATACCGATAATTGTCACCACCACCAAAATCAGGCCTAACCAAGTAGCAACCCGATTGATTAAATGATGTGTTTCATCAAAACCGCGCTGGCTTTTATATTCAGACAAAATAGGCACAAACGCTTGACTGAAAGCACCTTCGGCAGAAATTCTGCGCAATAAATTAGGGATTTTAAACGCAACAATAAAAGCGTCGCTCAGCATACCTGCACCAAACACCCGTGCAATCAGCGTATCGCGCACGAAGCCCAAAATACGCGAAACAAAAGTCATGCTGCCGACTTTAGCCAGCGCGTTGAGTAAATTCATGCTTTATCGTTATAATGTAGTGAAGAAAAGTATAGCATTAACAACATATTGCGTAATTTTAACACGCCAATAGTCACTAGGTATTATTTACAAATATATTTGCATCATTTTAACTTGCAATATATTTATAAAATGCTATGATTACGGGCTTCGAATTTTGAATAGCTTTTTTAGGAAAAACAGATGGCAAATACCGCACAAGCAAGAAAACGTGCTCGTCAAGCAGTTAAGCAACGCGCTCACAATGCAAGCTTGCGTTCTACTTTGCGCACAGCAATTAAAAAAATCATTAAAGCTGTAGAAGCTGGCGATAAAGCTGCAGCTACTGCTGCGTACTCAGAGAATGTAAGCGTGATTGACCGCATTGCGGACAAAAACATCATTCACAAAAACAAAGCCTCACGTCATAAAAGCCGCTTAAACGCTGCGATTAAAGCGATGGCATAATTAACCTCGCAAGTGTTTTTACTTGCGTCGTAATTAAATCAATAAAAAAGCCGAACCTAGTTCGGCTTTTTTATTTGGTTCAGTTCTTTATTAGCTCTGCTTGTTTATTGTCCATAGATTCCAGATTAATACTCTACAACTAAATACGCTTCAAGTTGCCTTTGCGCGCTTGCACATATTTAACAACGCACTGATTGTTATCAAACCAAAAAATTACCGATCTTTCATAATCAGCGATGAAATAGTAAGCAGCTTCTTTATGCTCGTAATAATCACTTATATTTTCTTTGATTTGAGCAGCAGTTAAACCAACATCAGGATGCAAATATCTATTGTAAATATTGGGCTTAACATAAGTAACGCTCAAAATCGTCGCCTGATCTGGCCCACTGATATTCACAATGATGCCATCATATAAGTAGTTATAACCATCAGGCGTAGCCACTTTTGACAGAGGCTCCCCTAGTAAACCCAGCATGTCATTGTAGCTATCAACACCAGGCTCGAGATAAGGCGACTTAACTGATATAGCCCAATAAAGACCGCACAGTAGCAAAATGATTAACGTACGAAACACTGTAAGTTTCAATATGCACCTCTCGAATTAATGCCTCACCTACTTAATATTGATTAGCGGCACCGAGCCACCTGTGACCTGGGGCAAACGACCATCCCATTTTTCTAGCGCTACGCGCTGATTTTCGATCTCGCGCAATTTCAGCAAATCCGGTGTGATCTCTTGTTTCTGCAAGCGTAGCGACTCCGCTTCCGCTTTGGCTGATGCGATTTTTTGTTCAGCCTCTACGCGTATCCTCTCAAGATCGCGCTCAGCTTTCAGCTTCAATTGCTCGGCGGTAGTCTTGGCTTCAATGGCCTGATTAAAGCTTTCGGAGAATCGGAAATTGACGATACTGAACTCATCAATCTGAATACCGTGACGCAACAGCCGGTCACGCATAAACTGACTGATCTGGTCGCGCACTTCCGGGCGCTTGCTGATCAGTTCTTCTGCTGTGTATTTAGCGGTAGTGGCTTTTGTTGCCTCTTGCACCGCAGGGATAATGATACGATCACCTACAGAGTTCAAATCACCAATCGACTGATAAGTTTCTGCCACGCGGTCCGGAATTAAGTGATAGTTCAACGCAATTTTGGCATGCACTTGTTGCAGGTCACGCGATGCAGCATCGCCATCACCCTCGCCCTTTTGTATCTGCACATTAATTTCAGCTACCTGCTGCACGATTGGAATGCGAAAATGCAAGCCTTCTTCCAACACACGAGGATTGACCTTACCAAAAGTCGTAATTACACCGCGATTGCCAGCATTGATCACTACAAATGGGTTCAGCCAAGAGATCAGGATAAATGCCGCAATCAATATCGCTATGTATTTAATTATCTTAATAGCACCCGATTGAGACTGCGCTGAAGGGGTATTGAGTATAGCCATAATGTCTCCCTATTTTTAAGTTATTGGTACACAAATAGTACCAAATTATTAATAAAAATCTTGAAACAAATAAAAAAGGCCTAGTCACATCATGACCAGGCCCTGTAGACTATTACCGATATTTACTCGCCAACCTTGAGTTCGCTACGCACTTGCATTGCCAGTTTAATTGCATCATCGCGACTTGTGCTCAGCACAGTGAAATGCCCCATTTTCCTGCCAGCACGTGCTTCGGCTTTACCATACAGGTGCATTTTAAGACTAGGCAACCCTAGCACTAACTGCCAAGCTGGCTCAATCTGTGGCGCCTCATTTGGCCAAATGTCACCTAACAGATTTACCATCACAGCAGGGCTGTGCTGACGGCTACTACCCAGTGGCAAGCCTGTCATCACTCGCACTTGCTGCTCAAACTGATTAGTAATACAAGCATCCAAGGTGTAGTGACCTGAGTTATGTGGACGCGGTGCAATTTCATTCACCAACAACTCGCCATCACACACAAAGAACTCCACACCCAGCACGCCAGTGTATTGCAGCTTCTCAGCCACACTGATTGCCAACTTTTGTGCTTGGTGATTTACCGCATCACTACCACGCGCCGGCACGATAGAGACATCCAAAATACCATTCAAATGACTATTTTCAGCCGTTGGGAAAGTGGCAACATGTCCATTCACATCGCGCGCCAGCACAACAGAAACTTCATAATCCAGCTTCAGCATTTTTTCCAGCACACATTCTTCTTCTGAGAATGCAGCAAAAGCCGCTTTAGCTTCGCTCAAGTTAGTAACACGCGCCTGACCTTTGCCATCGTAACCAAATCTAGCCACTTTCAGGATAGCGGGATAAATCTCACTATCATCCGCAGGCAAGTCCGACTCAGCATCAATCACTGCATAAGGCGCCACTGGCAAGCCAGCTTCTTTCAGGAAATTCTTTTCGCTCACGCGATGCTGCGCAATAGCCACCGCATCAGCAGACGGACGCACCGGTACCGACTGTGCCAACGTCTTTAATGTTGCTGCAGGCACGTTTTCAAATTCCGTGGTAATTGCTTGGCAAGTTTCTGCTATTTGTTTCAATGCGGCGGCATCATCGTACTTGGCACAAATATGTACATCAGCAATTTTGCCGGCAGGGCTGTTCTGATCAGGATCTAGCACCGTGACTTTATAACCCATTTCATGGGCTGCAATCACAAAAAAACGGCCCAATTGACCGCCACCCAACATACCCAGCATCGCTGGTGGAAGAATCATAGAAGATTGACTCATGGTTTGTCGCTTAACTCCATGTTAAATACTTTTTCTGTTTGTTTGGTACGAAACTCTGCCAACTTAGCAGACAACGCCGCATCTTGATTAGCCAGGATAGATACCGCAAATAAACCTGCATTAGCCGCACCGGCATCACCAATGGCAAAGGTTGCTACCGGGATGCCTTTTGGCATCTGTACGATAGACAGCAAAGAATCTTGGCCTTGCAAATGCTTAGATGGCACCGGCACCCCTAACACTGGCAACGTGGTTTTAGCGGCAACCATACCTGGCAAATGCGCAGCACCGCCGGCACCGGCAATAATCACTTGAATACCTTTACTAGCTGCTGTTTCTGCAAAATCAAACATCAAGTCAGGTGTACGATGCGCAGAGACCACTTTTGCCTCATACGCCACACCAAAATCAGCAAGCATTTGCGCAGCATTTCTCATTACAGGCCAGTCACTATCTGAACCCATAATAATGGCTACCAACGGTTGATTATTTGCCACATGCATTCCTTTATGTAATCTAAATTAAAACGAGAGGGTTTAATTAAACTAATGATCTAAACCACGATTAAAACTGATGCTTTTTCTTATCGCAGCCTTAAGCCTGTTTTAATAGGACTAGGTTATCACGGTGTATCAATTCAGCCTCATCGACATAACCCAAGATGGACTCTATCTGCTGACTAGGCTTACGCATTACCCTTGCGGTTTCACTTGCGGAATAATTCACCAAGCCACGTGCAATCTCATGACCACCCGCGTCCACGCAGGCCACTACGTCACCGCGCTCAAAATGACCTTCAACCGCAGTCACACCTATCGGCAACAGACTTTTACCTTCAGCCACCAGCACGCGCACCGCACCTGCATCCAATATTAATTTACCTGTGGTACGCAAATGGTCCGCCAACCACTGTTTACGCGCAGCGATTTTCATCTGCGTGGCTTCAAGATGCGTACCGATTACCTCGCCCGCGCTCAAACGCACCAACACGTTGGACTCACGACCAGAGGCAATCACCGTATGCGCGCCACTACGGGCCGCACGTTTTGCTGCCAAAATCTTGGTTAACATACCACCAGTACCTACGCTACTACCAGCTCCGCCTGCCATCTGCTCCAAGGCCAGATCACCTGCCGTTGCATGCTGCACAAATTGCGCATTGGGGTCTTTACGTGGATCAGCTGAATACAAACCTTGCTGATCCGTTAAGATCACCAAGGTATCAGCCTCAATCAAATTGGCGACTAATGAACCTAAAGTATCGTTATCACCGAATTTTATTTCGTCGGTGACCACCGTGTCGTTCTCATTAATAATCGGAATAACTTTTAAATCTAACAAAGTGCGTAATGTAGTGCGCGCATTCAAGTAACGCTTTCTATCAGCCAAGTCATCATGCGTGAGCAGAACCTGCGCGGTGTGTAACTGATGCTGACTAAAGCAGCGCTCATACATTTGCACCAAGCCCATCTGCCCCACCGCTGCCGCAGCCTGCAACTCATTGACTGCAATCGGTCGTTTTTTCCAACCTAACCGCTGCATACCCTCAGCTACTGCACCGCTAGAAACCAATATAACTTGCTTACCCTGCTGCACCAGCGCGGCAATCTGCGCCGCCCACTCAGCAATCGCTACTTGATCAAGACCATTGCCGTTATTAGTGACTAGGCTAGAGCCTACTTTCACCACAATAACTTTTGCATCTAGCACTAGAGAGTTAAATTCAGACGACTTCATTCCCGGCTTCTTTATCGGCATTCGCATTCAGCGCCACCTCAGGTTTAACCTCTGCAGTTTCTTCTTCCTGCTGTCTATTGTCCTCAATATGCTGCATGATGGCATAAGTCAGCTCTTTGCAACCGATACCGCTGATAGCAGAAATTGCGAACACACGACCTTCCCAGCCATATGCCTTCACAAAGTCCTCAATCACTTGTTTGGACTCTGGCAACATATCAATTTTATTTAATACCAACCAGCGCGGCTTGTTGTATAGAGCCTCATCATACTTTTTCAACTCTTCTACGATAGCCTTTGCTTCATGTACCGGGTCAACTGCTTCATCAAACGGCGCCACATCAACCAAGTGCAACAATAATGAAGTGCGCGCCAAATGACGCAAGAATTGATGCCCAAGACCCGCGCCCTCAGCAGCACCTTCAATAATTCCAGGAATGTCCGCAATCACAAAGCTACGCTCTGCATCTACACGTACCACACCTAAATTAGGGTGTAAGGTAGTAAATGGATAATCAGCCACTTTAGGTTTAGCTGCAGACACTGAACGGATAAAAGTGGATTTACCAGCATTCGGCATACCCAGCAAGCCTACGTCAGCCAACACCTTAAGCTCTAGATAAAGCTCAAACTCCTCACCTGGCTCACCTTTGGTACATTGGCGTGGCGCACGGTTCATACTCGATTTAAAGTGCACATTACCTAAACCGCCGTTACCACCCTTAGCCATTTGCGCACGCTGACCGTGCTCGCTCAAATCCACCAACATTTGTTCGCTAGACTTGTCTGAAATGACAGTACCGACCGGCACACGCAAGACCATATCCTCGCCTTTAGCGCCATAACACTCGGCACTACGACCATTCTCACCACGCTGTGCACGGAAACTGCGCGTATAACGGTAATCTACCAAAGTGTTGATGTTGCGATCCGCCTCGATAATGATAGAGCCACCGCGGCCGCCATCACCGCCGCTAGGACCACCCATCGGCTCGTATTTTTCACGACGAAACGTGGCGACGCCGTTGCCGCCGTCACCCGCAAAGATTTTAATAGTAGCTTCGTCAATAAATTTCATAATACCCAGACTGTATCATCAGTTCATGTAATTATCGCGCAAGATTCTGTTTTGTAGGAGATTTTTATCAAAGACAGCCACAACAGCATGCCATACGATTAAGCAAAAACCACCAAACAACAAACTAGCAAGAACGCACGAATTGAAAAAACATTCTGCTAGCGCGTACCAAATAAAAAAGCCCTATCAAACGACAGGGCTTCTTCAATTATCGCAAAAAACTAAGCTGGAATAATATTCACAGTTTTACGTTTTAATGCGCCTTTAATTGTAAAGCTCACTTTGCCGTCTGCTTTAGCATACAAAGTATGATCTTTACCCATACCTACGTTTTCACCAGCGTGCATTCTAGTACCACGTTGACGTACGATAATGCTGCCAGCTGAAACAAATTGCTCACCGAATGCTTTAACGCCTAGACGCTGGGCTTGTGAGTCGCGACCGTTACGTGAACTACCGCCTGCTTTTTTGTGTGCCATGATTTAATCCTTAACTTAAAGATAACTGCTTATTTAGCAGCGATTGCTTCAATTTTAATTTCTGTATAACTTTGGCGATGGCCTTGTGTTTTACGGTAGTGCTTACGACGACGGAATTTAAAAATCATCACCTTGTCGCCACGACCATGTGAAACAACCGTTGCTTTAACAGTAGCACCTTTAATAATTGGAGAACCAATTGTTGTGTTATCACCGTCAGAAACCATCAGAATTTGATCTAGCGTTACTGTGCCGCCAACTTCAACTTCTAGTTTCTCAACTTTTAATCTTTCGCCTTGAACTACGCGATATTGTTTACCACCAGTTTTGATTACTGCATACATGATTATGCCTTTAACTCATACTTCAAAAGAATCGCGCATTATACGCAATTTATCCTGTAAAGCAAACCTTAATCTAAGCAAATTAGTAAAAATATTTAGATTAAATTTGGTCAGATAAACTGCCGCCGCCTAATTAGCAATGCACGGCCACACATTTGATTATATTCCAAGCAAAGAAAGCAGCGTAAACAACCATCCAAACATCAACCACTGCCAGATAAACCGACTCGACGACGCTGTACTCAGCTTAAAAATCAAAAGCATTATTATATAGATGAATAAACCTAAAAACCATGTCATTGAAAATCTAGGATTCAAATAGGCTGTGATAAAATCAGATTTCATTTTACAGGTTTTATTAATGTGACTCCAAGCATCATTCAATCTTGCATAAACGACGACATGCGCATGGTGGATACAACCATCCGCCAATCACTACACTCCGAAGTGGCTTTGGTTAACCAGGTAGCTGAATACATTATTAACAGTGGTGGAAAACGATTGCGCCCGATGCTAGTGTTGCTTGCAGCGGGCTTGTTTGGCGAAATCCAGACACAGCACCACCAGCTAGCTGCTGTCGTTGAGTTTATTCACACCGCCACCTTGCTACATGATGATGTTGTAGATGAGTCCTCCAAACGCAGAGGCCAAAGCACTGCCAATGCACTATTTGGCAATGCTGCCAGCGTATTAGTTGGCGACTTTGTTTACTCACGCGCGTTTCAAATGATGGTTGCCGTGCAAAATATGCGCGTGATGGAGGTATTGAGCAATGCAACCAACGTGATTGCCGAAGGCGAAGTGCTACAGCTGCTTAACGTCAACAATGCGGACATTTCTGATAAAGCTTATTTACAAGTGATTCATTACAAAACTGCCAAGCTGTTTGAAGCAGCGACCAGACTAGGTGCCATCATCAGCGAAGCGAGCGCAAAAGACGAAGCAGCTCTCACCGCTTACGGCATGCATTTAGGTACGGCATTTCAGTTGATAGACGACATTCTGGACTTAAGCGGCAATAGTGAAGACATCGGCAAAAACCTGGGCGACGACTTAGCTGAAGGCAAACCAACACTGCCGCTGCTATACGCAATGCGCAACAGCAATACCGAACAAAGCCAGCTTATCCGCAACGCAATTGAGCAAGGCGGCCTAGAGCATTTAACCCAAGTGGTAGAGATTGTGAACAACTCTGGGGCGTTAGATCATGTGAAAAAGATTGCAGAAGCTGAGTCCGCACAATGTCGCGCGGCAATCGCGCATTTTCCAGAATCAAAATTCAAACAAGCACTGATAGAGCTTGCAGATTTTGCGGTAACAAGAAGCTTTTAGCCGAGCGGAACACCTCCGGCTAAAAGCAGATACAGACACTTTAGTTTAGGATAATCTTCTCACCACTATCTGCGTGGTAGTAAGTCAGATGCGCGCACTCACTGGTGCCGGCAGTTAATGAGCCATCAAACAAAGACTGCCCCTCGACGTCAACCACAGCATAGCCGTTGTGATACAAAGTCACTTCCGCTAATTTTGGCTTTTTAACTGCAATCTCACGCATAGCAAAACTAATGCAGTTCTCTTCCTCTTCCTCAGAGTAGACTTCCCAATCCCTACCACCTGCCAATTGTGATAACCAACTTGGCAAATCAACCTCAACACGGCAAATAATAGGCTCATCCCACTCTGGGTGGTGTAATTCAGCCTGGACCAGCTCAGCTGCATTCAGTTGATGATTAGTGTTTGTCATATTGTTTCCTTAATACAAATTACAGCTCTATTATAATATCAATTACTAGGTCTAACTTGGTGACAACACGCCTAAATTTCAAGCCTACACCCCAAATCAAACCACGACACTGACAATCACTTAACGCCAAGACCGTGCATTAAGTTTACAGTTAGTTAACGGCACGTTATAGTTTTGTCTTGAAGCGCACATACAATAAGACCTGATAAAAGGATTGCCATGCCTGCCGTATTAAATGATATATCCACCATTCTGCAACAAGACAGCGCACTATTTATTGCAATCTCCACACTCATAGGCCTGATGGTCGGCAGTTTTTTAAACGTGGTAATCCATCGCCTCCCCAAAATGATGGAGCAGGAGTGGCATAACAATTGCCTGGAACTGCAAGGCAAAGAGATCGCCAGCACCACCAAATACAATTTGTGCCACCCACGCTCAGCCTGCCCACATTGCGGCCATCGCATCTCGGCGTTAGAGAATATCCCTATCATCAGTTATTTACTACTCAAAGGACGCTGCAAAGGCTGCAAAGCCCCTATCAGCATGCGCTACCCGCTGATTGAGGCGCTGACTGGCGCTTTAATTGGCGCTATCAGCTGGAAATTTGGCTATTCAAGCATCACCCTCATGGCATGGATATTTGCACTAGCCCTCATCACATTAACTTTTATTGATTTTGATACCCAACTGCTACCGGACGACATTACGCTTCCGCTGCTCTGGCTGGGCATCTTATTTAACCTAAACTCTGGGTTTACAGATTTAAAATCCTCCGTTATCGGCGCCATGGCTGGATACATGGTGTTATGGTCTGTTTATTGGCTGTTTAAGCTAATACGCGGCAAAGAAGGCATGGGCTATGGCGACTTCAAACTACTTGCTGCGATTGGTGCTTGGTTTGGCTGGCAACTTCTGCCTGCAGTAGTGCTACTGTCATCCACACTAGGTGCCATTATCGGTATTGCTTTGATTGTGCTGACCAAGCGCGGCAAAGAGGTACCGATGCCATTTGGCCCATTTCTGGCAATAGGTGGCATCGCCGCATTATTTTTTGGCCAAACACTGGCTACACTCTACCTGCCATAACTGACCATGTATGTTGTTGCACTCACTGGTGGCATAGGCTCCGGCAAGAGCGAAGCCTCCAGGCATTTCGCCAGCCTAGGCATTCCCGTGGTAGATACCGATGTGATTGCGCACCAACTCACGGCGCCTGGCAGCCCGTTACTCAAAGAAATCCAACAGATATTTGGTGCACATTTTTTTAACGCCGATGGCACACTAAACCGCCCTAAACTGCGCCAGCACATTTTCAGCGACGCCAATGAAAAAGCTAAGCTAGAACAATTGCTACACCCAGCTATTTATCAGCAAGCATGGCAAACACTGAAAAATAATGAACAAAACCTACATCCATGCTATCAACTGCTAGTAGTGCCTTTATTGTTTGAAAGCAGTCGCTACCAATCCATTGCCAACACCACCTTAGTGATTGACTGCGATGAGGCGCTACAAATCGAGCGCGCAATGAGCCGCAGCAAGCTCACTGCGGATGAAGTAAAAAAACTAATGCAGGCACAAACCTCTAGGGAAAACAGACGTAACCTTGCCGACGTCATCATAGACAACAGCGGCTCGGTGCAGGAGTTAACCGAAAAAGTTAATGAATTTCATAAAAAACTTATTAAGACTTGCATAGTTAGCAAATAAATTTGATAATCCAGTTCAACTTTTAAATTCAATGCAGCGGCCCAACCTAAAAAACGCTTTTGGCTTACATGATTAAACATGCCTAGTTATGACTATCCTTTTAATGAACGCATACGCACACTGCTGCGAGTAGAGGATTTGTTTGCCAAAGTTTTGCATAATGTTGCCGCAGACCATGAGTTTCAGCACCACTGTGCGCTACTCACACTATTGCAAATTCTAGACGTGGTAGACCGCGCCGAGCTCAAGGTCGATTTACTGCAAGAGCTTGACCGTCAAAAAACCGCCATGCGCATGTTGATTGGCAACCCGATTATTTCTCAAGAAGCGCTAGAAGCAACGCTAGGCGATATTAATGTGGCTGCCGACGCATTACGTGCAGAAACCACTAAGCTTGGACAAACCTTACGTGCCAACGAGTGGCTAATGAGCATTAAGCAGCGCGCTGGCATCCCTGGCGGCGTGTGTGAGTTTGACGTGCCATCCTACCATTACTGGCTAGGCCTAGGCCCGGAGCGTCGAAAGCAGGACTTAGAGTCGTGGATTAAGCCACTCATTCCTATGCAGCAAGCCATTATCATCATCTTGCGTATCCTGCGCGGCAGTGGCAGCACCAATAAGCTGGTTGCCACCAATGGCGTTTACCAGCAAATGCTGGGCGGCGTGAGGCCGGCGCAAATGTTAAAAATCAATATTGCTGACAACCTCAATTGCTTCCCTGAAGTAAGCGCCAATAAATACGCGATTAACATTAGATTCAATACACTGGATTGCGCACAAAAGCCTCAAAAGGTCGAAGAGGATATCGACTTTACCTTAACGCTGTGCAATCTGTAAGACTATCTGATCTATAAGTACGTTACACTCAACCAAACCGCGTTTATCTTCGCGTTATAATGTCTAGCTCGTAACGTAACATCGCAATGTAACTAAAAAGTACCGACCTATGACCCAAAGCAAAAGGCTAGTCGCATGCCCCACATGCAAAAATCTAGTGGAATTTTCCCCGCTTAACTCTTACAGACCATTCTGTAGCAAACGCTGCGAAATGATAGACTTAGGCGCATGGGCCAATGAAGACTACGCCATACCGACAGCAACAAAAGACGACGACTTACCTGATGAGCTAACGCAGTAAGCACTTAACCATGACTACCTTGGTGTTCAACATGACAATCACACAGCCACCGCACCATAATTTAAAACTCAGCCACGCACAACCTCGCCGCTTATTCGTCGGCCATTTAAAGCAAGCCTTGCATTATGGACTGGCACTCTTACTGGCAGCTATCACTACATTGAGCTACGCACAAGACACCATCACCATCCACAACCCTTGGGTAAAAGCCACCTACCCTGGACAAAATATCAGTGCAGGCTACATGACAATCACCAGTGCCAATGAGGCAACATTAGTGAAAATAACAAGCGACGTCAGCGACAGTGTGGAGATTCACAGCATGAAGATGGAAAATGGCGTGATGAAAATGCGCATGCTGCCTACGCTACCTCTAGCTGCCGGCAAACCCTATAAATTGGAGCCCTCAGGTTTTCACCTAATGCTGTTTGACCTGAAAAAACCGCTAGCTGACGCGCAAACGGTAAACTTTGAACTGACGTTTAAAAATAGCCAGAATATTGAATTCAAACAAAACGTAAAAGCGATGGTTAAAAGTGCAGAAAGCATTAATAGCACTAGCGACCACGAGCATCACCATAACCACTAGCACCACACCTACTGCAACCAGCTCGCTACATAAAGCCTAGCAACTTAATAAAAAGTAGCTACCACACCAACCTGCTTACAGCGCACCCCATACATCACGCTGCATTGCAATGCCATGCGCGCCATAAGTCCTTGCGGGATCCAAGTCTTCCCGCAGCATACCACCCAGCGCAAACACCGGTAGCGAATAGCCGGCAACCAACTGATTAAACGTAGCCCAGCCTAGCGGCGCCGTGTTAGGATGGCTTAGCGTTGATTTAACCGGAGACAGTGTCACATAGTCTAACGCCAACATCTTGGCATGCGCCAATTCTGCCGCATTATGACAGGAGGCCCCTACCAGCAAACCTTCAGGCTTCACTTTTAACTGCATCAGTCGCTGGGCCGACAGATGCACGCCAGCGGCGTTCAATTGCTGCGCACTTTCCACATCGGTATTAACAAACACTTTGGCTTCAAAAGGCTTGGCCAGTGCAATCACATGCTCGGCAAATAGCATTAAGTCTTGCTTGGATAGATCCGGCTCGCGCACCTGTATCATCATCAAGCCATTTTCCAGCGCCATTTTTAATCGCTCAAAGAACTGCACTTCACCCATTTCTTTTAAATTACTGATAGCATAAACTGGAGCTAAACTAAGCGCAGTAAGAATTGGCGTATTCGCCGGCAGCATAGGCCCTACCGTTAATTTCTCTGGATTTTGCCAGCTCAGCTGTTGGTCTTCCAACCCCACAGGGTCGCCTTGCCACTCCACCACAATAAAGAAATGTAGCTTCACCGCCTTAGCTGGTGTGATTAATTTGCCAGATTGATCATAGCGTGCCTCATATTCGTAAGTGCGGGTCATCCACGAGTGAAAGCGCGTTACTATAATGCCTAGCTCTTCCTGTAACTCCCGCTTCAGGGCTTGTGCTGGCGTTTCATTGGGTTCCACCTTGCCACCCGGGAACTCCCAATAGCCTTCCCACGGCTTGCCGACCGGGCGCTCACCCAGCAACACCATGCCGTTATCGCGCTGAACAATGCCAACCGCGGCTTCCGTCACCTTAGTGACAGAGTCACCAGCAGCCGAACCTTCTGCTGGGCTAGCTCCTGCCGGGCCTTTTGTAGATAAATTAAGGGCACTAGTGCTCATGTCTAGGTTTTCTTTTTTATCGGATTAATATCGCTTAGCTAATGCTAAGAACGATGATTGAGAACAATGATTAAGAGCGGTAGTCCGCATTAATCTTTACGTAATCATACGAAAAGTCACAGGTCCAAATCGTGACCGCAGCATTGCCACGGTTCAGCACCACACGCACCACAATATCAGACTCAGCCATCACCGCAGTGCCTTGCTCTTCAAGGTATGAGGCAGCACGCCCGCCTTTTTCTGCCACCAACACATCACCCAGATACAGGTCTAGCGCATTTACATCTAAATCATCCACGCCGGCATAACCAATCGCAGCCAGAATGCGGCCTAAATTAGGATCTGAGGCAAAGAACGCCGTTTTAACCAAAGGTGAATGGGCAATTGCATAAGCCACTTTGCGGCACTCTTCTTCATTTTGGCCACGCTCAACCACAATCGACATAAACTTGGTTGCGCCTTCACCATCACGCACAATCGCTTGTGCCAGCTCCACCGCCACCTCGGTAAACGCGTCGCGCAGTGCAATATAATCGGCGCTAGTTTCGGTTACTTTAGCATTGCCGGCTTGGTTGGTTGCCATAAAAATCAAGCTGTCATTGGTCGAAGTATCGCCATCCACCGTAATGCAGTTAAATGACTTATTCACTGCATACTGAATCATGCTCTCCAGCGCAGACTGGCTAATCGCAGCATCCGTTGCAATATAACCCAGCATGGTCGCCATATTAGGGTGAATCATGCCTGAGCCTTTACTCATGCCGGTAATGGTGACGGATTTACCGCCCACGCTTAATTGACGCGATGTGCCTTTGGCCACGATATCTGTCGTCATAATCGCTTCAGCGGCATTCAACCAGTTATCTGCTTTTAAGTTAGCAATGGCTGCCGGCAAACCAGTCACCACTTTATCAACAGGCAACGACTCTAAAATTACGCCGGTAGAAAATGGCAGTACTTGATTCGCCTGAATACCCAGCAAATCAGCTAGCGCATCGCAGCTTTGCTGCGCGCGTTTTAAGCCATCTTCACCAGTACCGGCATTAGCACAGCCAGTGTTGACTAACAAAGCGCGAATGCCCGCTGATTGCGCTAAGAAATCCTTACATAGCACCACCGGTGCGGCACAGAAACGGTTCTTAGTAAAAACGCCAGCCACACGCGTGCCCTCAGCAAGCTTAATCACCAACACATCTTTACGATTAGGTTTTCTCACGTGCGCTTCCGCATAGCCTAACTCCACGCCATTAACAGGCAATAAAGATGCAGCCGAGGGGGCAGTTAATTTAACGGGCATAACAAGTCCTTACTCAATTCAATAATTTTAAATAATAAGCGGATTAAGCACTACGCCAGGTGGTACCTTGTGGCGTATCTTCCAGAATAATGCCGGCCTCAGCCAGCTCTTTACGGATTCGGTCAGCCTCTGCAAAGTTTTTGGCTTGCTTGGCTTCTAGACGTTTGACGATCATCGCATCAACATCCAACTCGGCTGCACCATCATTAGCAGCACCGTTAGCGTTGGTTTTAGCCTGCAAAAACTCATCAGATTTGCGCGACAACAAACCCAGCACGCTCGCTAGCCCCTTCAGTAAGCCAGCCGCTTCTGTTGACTTGGTTTTATTTACTTCATTGGCCAAGTCAAACAACACCGCCATCGCTTCCGGTGTATTAAAGTCATCGTCCATCGCCAACTTAAAACGCGCAGCGTAAGGATGCTGCCAATCAATCGCATCATCAGAGACATCAACACCACGCAGTGCCGTGTAAAGGCGGGTAAGCGCCAGCTTGGCATCATTCAGATGCTGATCGCTATAGTTTAGCGGGCTGCGATAATGCGCGCGGAGGATAAAAAAGCGAATCACCTCTGCATCATATTGTTCCAGCACAGTACGTATCGTAAAGAAGTTGCCTAAGGATTTAGACATCTTCTCATCATCCACACGCACAAATCCGTTATGCATCCAGTAATTCACCATCTGACAGGGTTTACCATCATGACTATGCGCAGCTTCTGACTGCGCGATTTCATTTTCATGGTGCGGGAACTGCAAGTCCTGCCCACCACCGTGAATATCAAAATGCTGGCCTAAATGGTGTGAACTCATTGCCGAACATTCAATATGCCAGCCTGGGCGGCCTTTACCCCAGGGCGACTCCCAGCTGGGCTCACCAGGCTTGGCCGCTTTCCATAGCACAAAGTCCATCGGGTCTTTTTTAAAGCTATCGACTTCTACACGCTCGCCTGCGCGCAAATCTTCTAAAGACTTGCCTGAAAGCTTACCGTAACCCTGGAAACTGCTCACTGAATAAAACACATCGCCGTTGGCAGCTGGGTAAGCAAAGCCTTTGTCAATTAATGCCGCAATCATAGACAACATGCCATCCACGAACTCAGTCGCTTTAGGTTCTAAATCTGGGCGTAGCACGCCTAGCTTGGCAGAGTCTTCATCCATCGCATCAATAAAACGCTGGGTCAGCTGCGCGATGGTTTCGTTATTTTCATTAGCGCGCTTAATAATTTTGTCGTCTATGTCCGTCACATTACGCACATAGGTCACGTTGTAGCCAGACGCGCGCAACCAGCGGCTCACCATATCAAACACCACCATCACGCGCGCATGTCCTAAGTGACAGTAATCATAGACCGTCATGCCACATACATACATACTGACCTTGCCGGCAACAATAGGAGTAAATGTTTGCTTCTCACGGGCTAATGTATTGTAAATTTTTAACATATATTTAAAAGCTAGAGGATAGATTATTTGTTTTTATCTGCAACCCAACGCACACTAGGCCGATTAATGCGCGCAATGCAGAAATATATTGGCTTAAATCAAAATGAGCTATTGGAGGTTGCTTAGGCTATTGATAGAATTACACTTTGTTTATTCACCAAAAAGTATATCACAATGAATAATTTTATTGCGTCACTGCCATCTTCAATCGCTCGCTTTGTTTTAGTAGCTTCAGCAAGTTTTGCCTTCAATATCGCATCTGCAGACGAACTCAAAGACATCTCAAAACTCGCTGACCAAGGTCAAACTGCGGTAGCGCTAGACCGTATCAACACTTTCATTGCGGCCAACCCGAAAAACGCACAAGCATTATTCATGAAAGGCGTATTGCTAGCTGAGCAAGGCCGTAGAGATGAAGCAATCAAATCATTCACTGAGGTGACTGAACGTTTCCCAAACCTGCCTGAGCCATATAACAACCTAGCCGTGTTATACGCAGACCAAGGCCAGTTTGATAAAGCGCGTAAAGCACTGGAAACAGCAATCAAGACTCACCCTAGCTATGCCACTGCACACGAAAACCTAGGCGACATTTATGCGCGTATGGCAAGTGAAGCTTACGACAAAGCATTGCAGCTAGATACTGCTAATACACGCGCCCAAGGCAAACTGTCTTTAATTAAAGACCTGTTCGGCACCGGCAACAAAACCACCATTGCAGCTAGCGTGCCTGTGAAAGCAGCAACTGTGTCAGCACCAGCTACTGCAAACACTGCATCACCTGCAGTTGAAACCAAAGAAGTGAAAAAGGCGGCAGGCAACAACACAGACAACATTACCGCCTCTATCAACAGCTGGGCACAAGCTTGGTCTAACAAAGACTTAAACAAATACTTTGCCAGCTATGCCGATGACTTTAAGCCAGCCAAAGGCCAAAATTACAAAGCATGGGAAAAGCAAAGACGTGAACGCATTAGCGCCCCATCTAAAATTAACGTGGAACTCAACAATATTGCCGTGGTCGCAAACGAAGGTAACACCGCAAAAGTACGCTTCAAACAAAGCTACCAAGCGGACAAACGCTCACCAATTCGCACCAGCAAAACACTATTGCTGAAAAAATCCGGCGACAATTGGTTGATTACCGAAGAAATCGCTAGCAACTAATCGCTAGCAACTACTGATTAATAACTACCAGTAGTTAAGTAGTATTTGAAATATAAGGCATGATGATTAACAAAGCACTGACCTATACGCTATTAGCTGCCATTACGCTGGTGCCCTGGAATGCAACTGCTGTAAACCGCTTTAGCTTTGGCAACCTGTTGCCTAAAGCCAGCTTCGGCAGCGCAGCAACTATCGCATCTAATGTGGCAGCTAATCTCGTCGAAGAGTTGCTGGTCAAGAGTTTGCTCGAAATCTCTGCAGGTAAACACCAGCAGGCACTGAACACGATAGACCAATTGATTCAGAGCGTGCCTAATTTCAAGCTCGCCCATTTGGTACGCGGCGACCTGTTAATGGCGCAGGGTAAGTATTTGCAGGCTTTTGGCGACCCTGGCATTAACCGCCCAGAAGCGGTGCAGGACCTGCAAGATGAAGCGCGTGTACGCATTGAGCGCTACTTAGCTAAACAATCGCAAGCCAAACAGCCCAACTTGATTCTGGCACCCAACGCCCAGCAAACGCATTTAATGCTGATTGATACCAGCAAGTCCAGATTGTATTTGTATGAAAAACATGACAATCAGCTCAAGTACGTTGCTGACTATTACATTACCGTGGGTAAAAACGGGGTAGAGAAACAGAGCGAAGGTGACAAACGCACACCGATCGGCGTCTATTTTGCCAGCACCAAACTCAAGCAACAACTGCCCGATTTTTACGGCGAAGGTGCCTACCCGCTGAGCTACCCTAATGAATGGGATAAAGCGCACAACAGAAACGGTTCTGGCATCTGGCTACACGGCACGCCGAGCAGCACCTACAGCCGCCCGCCCCGCGCCAGTGATGGCTGTGTCGTGGTAGCAAACCAGGACTTAAAAGCACTAGAACCCGTTCTACAATCTGGTAAGACACCGATTATCATTGCTAACAACCTGCAGTGGTTGAACAGCTCTGCGGCCCCCGAGGCAGAAAAAGAGGTTCTTAACTCGGCCATCAACCATTGGCTCAACGACTGGCGTGCACAAGACACTGAGAAATACCTGTCACACTACTCCAAAGATTTTTCAACCAATGGTATCAACTATGAGCAATGGGCTGAGCATAAGTACCGCGTGCAGGCCAGCAAGCCAGATATCGATATTTCACTGTCTAATATCAGCATGTTTAGCTACCCTGACCCACAGAAAAAACTGGTAGTGGTTGATTTCACGCAA
This sequence comes from Methylotenera mobilis JLW8, assembly GCF_000023705.1. Classification (NCBI taxonomy): domain Bacteria; kingdom Pseudomonadati; phylum Pseudomonadota; class Betaproteobacteria; order Nitrosomonadales; family Methylophilaceae; genus Methylotenera; species Methylotenera mobilis. The sequence goes on along the minus strand of NC_012968.1, from coordinate 543,138 downwards.
AGCTTTAATAGCCCGCATTTGAAAAATGTCATGCAAAAACGCCAGTATTGGATACAAGAAGGTAACAGCTGGAAAATCATTTATGAAGGTACGGCTTAGCACCCACTAGGCCGCTTCAATCATCACTCAAGGACCCTTAATGCGCAAATTTTATATTTTTCTCACCTTAATGTTACTTAGCGGCACGGCGATGGCAGCTAATCCACAAGTGGTATTTGAAACCAACCGCGGTAACTTTATTGTGGAGCTTTACCCTGATAAAGCCCCAAAAACTGTGGCAAATTTCTTGGCCTACGTAAACTCAGGTTTTTACCAAGACACGATTTTCCACCGCGTTATTAAACGCTTTATGATTCAGGGTGGCGGCTTTAATGCCGACATGTCCGAAAAAGAAACACGCGCGCCGATCGTTAACGAATCCAACAATGGCTTAACGAATGAAATCGGTACCATTGCTATGGCAAGAACCTCGGATCCGGATTCTGCAACCTCACAGTTTTTTATTAACCTAGAGAACAACCAGTTTCTTAACTATCAAAGCCCAGATGCCCAACTTATTGGTTACTGCGTGTTTGGCCGCGTACTAAAAGGCATGGATGTGGTGCGTGACATCGCAGCAACCTCAACTGCCAACGTTGGCCCATACGGTGACGTACCAAGATCGCCTATCGTTGTGCATCAAGTTAAAGTAAACAAAGCGCCTTTATAAGCACACACCTAATTTTTACTAGATATTTTCAACAGTTTTAACAATTATTTATAAGGACATTTCGTGGTTAAACTACAAACAAACTTTGGTGACATCACCATCGAACTAAACGCTGAAAAAGCACCGATTACAGCAGCTAACTTCTTACAGTACGTAGATGCTGGTTTTTATGACGGCACAATTTTTCACCGCGTAATTAATGGTTTTATGATTCAAGGTGGCGGTTTTGACGCAACCATGACACAAAAAAGCACACAAGATGAAATTAAGAACGAGGCAGATAACGGCTTAGGTAACGAGAAATACACGATTGCGATGGCGCGCACCTCTGCACCGCACTCTGCTAGCAGCCAGTTCTTTATCAACGTAGCAAACAATGAGTTCCTAAACCACACTGCACCTAGCGGCAGCGGTTGGGGCTACTGTGTGTTCGGTAAAGTGGTAGAAGGCATGGACGTGGTTGATAAAATCAAACAAGTTGCCACTACTAGCCTAAAAGGTCACCAAGATGTGCCATCAAGCAACGTAGTGATTGAAAAAGCAACCCGCGTTTAATCGCAACAAGAACGGGGCTGTATATTTTGGTTAACCTTAACACTGACAGCCCCGATCCATCAGGCGTGACACTATTCATTTCTGATTTACACCTGTGTGCAAGTCGCCCACAAATTACCGATGCTTTTCTCCAGTTTCTATCCTCCACAGCAAAGTCCGCCAAAGCACTTTATATTCTAGGTGATTTATTTGAATACTGGGCTGGTGATGATGATATTGAAGACGCTTTTAACCAGCAGATTATCCAAGGCTTTAAAGCGTTAGCCACGTCAGGTGTCTCGATTTATTTAATGCACGGCAATCGCGACTTTTTAATTACAGAAGACTTTTGCAAGGCGGCACATATACAGTTAATCAACGATCCTACGTTGATTGACCTATGTGAAACAGCCACCCTACTCAGCCACGGCGACGCCTTATGTACGGATGATGTCACCTATCAGCAGTTCCGCACCCAAGTAAGAAACAAGCAATGGCAAGCGCAGTTTTTAAGCCAACCCTTACAGGCACGCAAAGACCAGATTGCAGCTATTCGCTTACGTAGCGAGCAAGAGAAATCCAATAAATCAGCAGTTATTATGGATGTGAATGCAGAGGCGGTAAACCAGCTACTAAAAGAGTATGACTACCCCAGCCTACTCATACACGGTCACACGCACAGACCGCACCAGCACCAACTACAGGTTGACGGAAAAACAATCACGAGATGGGTACTGGGCGACTGGTATGAACAAGGCAGCTACCTAGCTTGCGATGCATCTGGCTGCCGCAGCGTTGACCTTAACAGCAACTAAATCCCAAGCTTCACCTGTATGGTGATCAAACGTTAAGGTTGATAACCAGGTATCTGCGTCAAATCAACCTCATCAATTTGTTCTGGCTCTAAAAACTGCTGCGCGTACTTCAGGTAAATACCCTCGCGTACAAAGATATCAAACAGCTCAGGGTCAATGTGGTTATCCACCTTCATCCTGCCCAAGATTGCTAATGACTCGGAAAGTGTCTTTGCCTTTTTATAAGGCCTATCCTTGGAAGTGAGTGCCTCAAAAATATCCGCGACGCCCATCACGCGCGCTGGTATCGACATTTGTTCGCGTGTCAGCCCTTTCGGATAGCCGCTACCATCCATATGCTCATGGTGACCGCAGGCATACTCAGGAACGCGCGCCAAACTTTGTGGATAAGGCAGCGATTCCAGCATGCTAATGGTGACCACGATATGGTTATTGATCACTTGACGCTCTTCTGCGGTTAAAGTACCACGCTTGATGCTCAGATTGTAGGTTTCATCCTCGTTCAAGAATCGTACTTTATTGCCGGATGCATCTAGCATCTCCATATTGGCGATGTCTTTTATACGCTGCAAATCACTTGCGGTCATCGACTCACTACCGATATTAGCCAACCTGAGGAAGTCCCTAGCCTCATCACAATAGGTATTAAACGCATCCTGCTTGGCCTGCAGCGCCGTTAATCTCACCTCCGCCTCTTGATTGAAACCGCCACTTTTAAGTATTTCCACCTGCTCTTTTAGCATGGCACACTCAGCCTGCTGCTTTAGGAGCTCAAAGCGTTGATCAAGCAACTGAATACGGTCAAAAATGGAGGATAATTTAGTTGGCTTATCCATAATAGCTTCTGGTGTTGTCACCTTGCCGCAGTCATGCAGCCAACTTGCCACTTTTAGCTCGTAAAGCTCATTTTCATTTAGGGTAAAGTCTTTAAAAGGGCCAGTCTTGGCATCAATCAGCGCCTGAGTCAGCATCATGGTCAACTCTGGCACACGTCGGCAGTGCCCGCCGGTGTAGGGTGATTTCTGGTCGATAGCATCAGCAATCAGCTCGATAAACGCCTCGAACAAGCCCTTCAAGCCATCAATTAAGTGATGATTGGTCATGGCTACCGCAGCTTGTGATGCCAAAGACTCTACCAAGGTTTGGTGCCCAATGGAAAAAGGAATAATCGCGCCGGTATCAACATCGGTCGCGTTAATCAGCTGCAGCACACCAATCACTTTGGACTCATGGTCTTTCATCGGAATCGTTAAAAACGACTGCGAGTGATAGCCGGTTTTTTCATCAAATTTGCGTGTACCAGAAAAATCAAAACTATCGACCTCGCGTACATTGGCGATATTAACGGTTTGGTCTTGCAAGGTAGCGTAGGCAGCAACCGTGGTCAGGTTAGGGCTACCATCTGCCAAGTACAAAGGCAAAGGTAAGAATGGAATTTCTTTACCGGTGGTGCCGCCTAACGACATCTGTAGCGACTTATTACGCATCATCTCGAACTTAAGGTGTTTATCCTGCGTGATGGTATAAAGAGTGCCGCCGTCGGCATTGGTAATTTCCTGCGCACCAAGCAGAATCATTTCCAACAAGCGCTGGTTATCACGTTCTGCTGAGAGTGCAATGCCAATTGCATTTAAACGCTCTAACTGCGCTAACATGTATGGGTGCTGATGTTCAGACATTGAATGCTATACCTTAATTAACTAGCTAATTCAGACTTCTTTAACACTGTGCTTTTAGCACATAACGCAAACACTACAATCAAACACTTAATTCACGGCGTCTCTAACTCAAGCCGCTAGGCCTAGGATAAATAGAACTCCATTTTCACGCCAGCCAACTCAATCACATCACGATCAGCCAAGGCATGCGCCTGCACCCCGGTAGAAACGCCATTGACGACGGGCAAAACTTTACCTTCCACATGGGTAATAAAGTAACCATTCGGGCGCTTGGTAATCACTGCCACCTGCACCCCTGTTTTGCCCAATGTAGTCAGCGCCTTATTTAGCACTAACTCGCGCCCACTGCTGGTACCATTTAACACCTGTATTTTGCCAACCAAAGCCGGCTCAACTTGGCTAGTCTCATCGTTCAGCACATTGGAGGCAACTGGCGGCTGAACACTTGGTCGCACCGGAGCTACTTGTGCTACAGGTACTGGATTAGGGGAGAACGAGGCTGGTTTAGCGCTGAATGCCGAAGGATGCACCAGCATGGTTTTCTCAAAGGCGGCGTTTGCGCCTGCCTCATGGTCAAGAAAGGTCAGGTGGAATCGACCCAGCTCAATCACATCATCATTTTTTAACTGCTGTTTTTTGGTAACGGTATTATTGACGCGCGTACCGTTGGTGCTGTTGAGGTCTTCTACAAAGTAGTCATCACCTTGCCTCAGTATGACTGCATGTTCACCGCTAATCGCTAAATTATCAAGGTGAATGTCATTAGTAGATTTACGGCCGATGGTAGTTTTAAGATGGGTTAATGCATATTCATTGAAGTATGAACCGTCTAAGGTAAGAATAAGCTTTGCCATAATCTATCCTGTTACTTTATCCAACTTATAAAATTATCATACCAGGTATTTTTATCTTCATAGGAGCCATTAACTTTGGCTAGTATGACAGAAACATTATCTTTACCGCCATGTTTATTCGCTAACTGTACCAAAACATCGGCAGCACTGGTTAAGTCGGATACATAATGATTAAGTGTGGCCTGTATTAATGCATCATCCACCAAGTCACTCAGACCATCAGAACATAGCAGATAAATATCGCCTACTTCTACTTTAAATTCATTGAGTTCCAGTTCTACCTCAGCATCAACCCCCAAGGCCCGCGTCACCAAATTCTTATGGGTGCAATGCTTTGCTTGCTCTAAGGTCAATATCCCAGCCCGAATCTCCTCTTGCAGCAATGAATGGTCTTCTGTCATTTGCTCTAGCTGATGGTTGCGCAGCCTGTATACGCGGGAGTCGCCAATATGCCCGACTAGCAATTGGTTATTGGTAAACAACCCTAACGCTAAGGTCGTCCCCATACCCTCACATTGCGGGTAGGTTTGCGATGCCTGATAGATAGACGCGTTTGCCGTAGCAACTACATCTATCAATAACTTTTTGAGTATAGATTTACTTAAAAAGGGCCTATCTACAATATCGAGCACCGCAGGTTTGGCGGAATAAGAGCCCAATGCTTCATTGACTTCAGCGGTGATACTAAGCACGGCCATTTCGCTGGCCACCTCACCTGCGTTGTAACCGCCCATGCCGTCGGCCAGAATAACGAAACCGATGCAGGCATCGCTGGCGATTGCGTCTTCATTATGACTACGCAGCAACCCAACATCTGTTAAACGCACGATTTCCAGTGCGTGGCTTAAATCCATGATATCAGCCTTGACTGAGCATGTAGCACCAAGCAACCGCGCATCAATGTCAAAAACTAGCTTCGCGCGGCTTTTACTTCAGCTGCGCGTACATCTGCGGCAAACTTATCTAAAACACCGTTGATATATTTATGCCCATCCGTACCGCCAAACACCTTAGCCAGTTCCACGCCTTCGTTGATAACCACGCGATATGGAATGCTTAGATCAAACATTAACTCACAACCGGCAATGCGTAAAATCGCATGCTCAACCGGGCTAAGCTCTTCTAGTGTACGGTCGATAAAGCCAACAATCTTGCCATCAATGGCAGTCAAGTTCTCGGTAACGGCTTGCAATAAGTGCTTAAAGTAAGCCTCATCTGCCTTGTTATAATCTGGGTCATCACGCATATCACGGAACACTTGTGATAACTCAGAGTCATTTAGCATACCGCGGTACACCGCTTTTAAAACCAATTCGCGTGATTTTCTGCGATTTTGGCTACCGCTCTTTTTGCCGCCGCTTCTGGAGGCGGGCTTTTTAGCACTAGCAGTAGTGCCGGCTTCGGCATCTACCACTAAGCTTGTTACTGCTGGTTTATTTTCACTCATAGCGCTTTAACCAAATTAAACATTTCAACAGCTACCTGAGCCGCCTCTGCACCTTTGATATGCATACGCGCAATCGCCTGATCATCATCTTCTGTGGTGAGCACCGCATTGGCAACCGGTACGCCTGTATTTAATTGCACTTCAGAAATGCCACGTGCAGACTCATTCGCCACTACTTCAAAATGGTAGGTCTCACCACGGATAATCGCACCCAAAGCAATTAATGCATCATACTTTTCACTTAACGCCATGTGTTGCAAAATCAGCGGTGTTTCCAGTGCACCTGGCACGGTTGCAATCGTAATCGCATCGCTTGCCACGCCTAATTTAAGCAGTTCACTCTTACATGCCTCAAGCAGGCCATCACCGATATTGCTATTAAATCTGGATAAAACAACACCGACTTGCATGCCTGATCCATCTAGGTTTTTCTTAATTTCTCTCACGTATGCTTCCTTTAAACTTGCTTAAACTTAATAAAGCAATATTTTACCGCATATCACCAACATCATAGGCGATATATTCAAAGCACTTACCTAGATGGTGCCAGCCGCCACTAATGGAACAATATCCACGCCTTTTGCAGGGTACTAAAGATGCCATACGAAATCGGAATGGCAACCAGTGTCCACGCCACAAAAACCAACAGCGGATGACTTTCAGTTTGCTGGCTGACTACTTTATCGCCATTTAACTTGATGGATTTTTCATGCGCCAATTGTCGCTCTGCTTCCAGTTCCGCATCGGTCATATAATGTTTATCTGCCACTGGTTTTACCAGCAAATTACAGATAAAGCCTAGTAACAGCAGCGCAGCTAACACGTACATAATTACGTTATAGGCCTGACTTGCTGGCACGCCATGATCCAATTGGTAATCTCGCAGATAGTTCACAATCACTGGCCCCAGCACACCGGCCGTAGCCCAAGCCGTTAATAATCGCCCATGAATCGCACCCACGTGCTGGGTGCCAAAAATATCCGCCAGATAGGCCGGAATGGTAGAAAAGCCACCGCCATACATGGTTAAAATGACACAGAACAAACCGGCAAACACGGCAACACTACCGATACCCCCGGCCCAAGGCGCAGAGATATATAAAAAGAAACCTAAGGCAAAAAAGATAATATAGGTGCGCTTACGCCCTAACCAATCGGATAGCGAGGCCCAACCAATACGGCCGATAATATTGAACAGCGACAGCAAACCAGCAAAGCCAGCACCAATCGCCGTTACGCGCAATAACTGCTCTGGAGACAATTCAGCCAGCTTCAACTGTTCGCCGATTAAAGCACCGCCAAACACCTCTTGCAACATAGGAGATGCCATACCAATCACGCCAATACCGGCACTAACATTCAAGCATAACACAGCCCAAAGTAGCCAGAACTGTGGTGTTTTATGTGCATGATTCACATGCACATGGCGGTTGGTAATCATGCTATTGCCATTATTCACCGGCGGCACCCAGCCTTTAGGCACCCAACCCGTAGGTGGCACGCGGTAACTCAACGCACCTATCATCATGGCAATAAAATAGAACACACCCATAATAGCGAATGTCTGCCACACACCAACAGAAGTAGGTGTTGCAAAGTGTGACATCATGGTATTGGCAAGCGGCGCACCAATCATGGCACCACCACCAAAACCCATAATTGCCATACCGGTGGCCATGCCGCGACGATCAGGGAACCATTTAATCAATGTAGAAACAGGTGAGATATACCCCAAACCTAAACCAATTCCACCAATCACGCCTGAACCTAGCCACATTAGCCATAGTTGATGTGTGTAAACACCATATGAGGACAAAAGAAGACCGCCGCCCCAGCATACCGCAGCCACGGCACCCGCTTTACGCGGTCCGGCATGCTCTAGCCAATGGCCGAACACGGCAGCAGAGGTGCCTAAGAATACGAAAAACAAGGTAAACATCCAGCCCAGATCACTCACCTTCCAATCGCAATCGGTAGCAAAAGCACGCGCCCAGATACCCATCGTATCAGCACAGGCGATTGGGTCTTGTATACCAAGCGCCTTAGAGAGAGGTAACCAGAACACGCTAAACCCATACGCCATGCCGATAGACAAATGAATTGCCAAGGCTGCCGGCGGCACTAGCCACCGATTAAAACTAGGGTTTGCCGTGATTCTCTCTTTAGAAAAAAAATCCGTCATTCTGCAATCTCTCCACACGCATTATTATTTTCAAAACCAGCTGAATTGCCAACTAACGGTATAGTGTAACAAATTGTTAAAAATGGCAATTTAGTTATTGCATTTACTCGCAGATATAGCAGGTTTAAACTTTGTCATGAATATGTCATATTAGCGTCATAAACTGATTGGGCTTAAATATCCGAGGCAAATTAATTGAGGAAATATATATGCCAGCCAATATATTAGTAATTGAAGACGAACCAGCCATCCAAGAGCTACTAGCTCTCAACATTACCCAGGCTGGTCACAATGCGATTCGCGCACTTAGCGGCGAAATTGCGCTAGACCTCATGCGTGAAACAGTGCCTGATTTAATCTTATTAGACTGGATGCTACCTGGCATGAACGGACTAGAACTTGCCCGCAAACTTAAATCAGACACCTACACCAAGAACATCCCTATCATTATGCTCACAGCACGCGGCGAAGAGTACGACAAGGTGCGCGGTTTAGAAGTCGGTGCCGATGACTATGTCACAAAGCCATTTAGCCCACGCGAACTCAATGCCCGCATCAAGGCGGTGTTACGTCGCAGAGCACCACAAATGACGGATGACCCGATTGAGCTTAATGGACTAAGATTAGACCCAACCACGCATCGTGTGACAGGCAATCAAAAGACCATTGATCTAGGTCCTACAGAATTCAGACTTTTACACTTTTTCATGACTAATTCAGAGCGAGTGCATACGCGTAGTCAACTGCTGGATAAAGTGTGGGGTGACCGCGTGTTTGTTGAGGATCGTACAGTAGATGTGCATATCAGACGCTTACGTAACGCACTATCTGCATCAGGCCACGAGGATCTTATCCAGACAGTAAGAGGTGCAGGCTACCGACTATCTTCACAACCAAGTGAAGCCAGTCAACACTAACACGGCACAAGCATGCCGTTGAGTGATGGCGCATGATGTCAAAAACTCATGCTTACTTGTAAATCCTCGCTATAATCACTGTAATAAAAAAACAACTGAAAATATGACTCGTGATTGATATACGCTGGAAAGCTGTCCTATTTATTTGCGCTCTAAGCATCGTGAGCGTTTTTATGTGGTTAATCTCAGGCTTGGTGACAGCCTTAGTGGTGTTTACACTGGGGCTATTGCTTTATGTCGCGCGTCATATTTATTGGATACATCAACTCAACAACTGGCTGCAAACACCAGACTTACGTCACGTACCGGAAGGTTCAGGCTTGTGGGAAGATGTATACAGTAGTTTATTAAAATACGAACGCAACAACATGCTCAAACAGACAGAGTTAAACTCTGCGTTAGAGCGTTTCCAAATCGTGGCGAATGCCATTCCTGACGGCCTAGTCATTCTCAGCGCAGCCAACACCATCGAATGGTGCACCTCGCATGCCGAATACCAACTAGGCTTAAATCTGGAAACCGACAAAAACCTACCTATCGTTAACCTGCTGAGAAGCAGCCACTTTATTGCTTACTTGTACAACGAAGTATATGACGAGCCGTTTAAGCTGAAAGACATTAAGAGTACTGAATCTACCCTGGAAATTTGGCTGATTCCGCTAGCAACAAAACAAAAACTGCTGATCAGCCGCGATGTTACCCAGATTGAAAAAGTAGATGCGATGCGCCGTGACTTTATTGCCAATGTATCACACGAACTGCGCACACCATTGACTGTAGTAGGTGGCTTTATCGAGACACTTTCAGATATGGAAGGCGCCATTCCTAGCAGCATAAGTAGCTACTTTGGCATGATGCAAGACCAAACTACGCGTATGCGCCGCCTGATTGAAGACTTGCTCACACTGTCACATATCGAAAGCAACACACAAGCGCCCGACAACAATCCGATTAATATGTCCATGCTGATGAACATGTTATTGAATGACGCCAACGCACTGAGTCAAGGCAAACATAGCATCAGCGCGCAAACCAACCCACATTTTGATTTATCAGGTGCTGTGGATGAACTGCAAAGCGCGCTGGGTAACTTAGTCAGCAATGCCATACGCTATACACCTGAAGGTGGTGAAATTCATATTAGTTGGCAGTTACGTAACAACCAAGGTATTTTCAGCGTTACCGACAATGGTATAGGTATCGATCAGCAGCACATTCATCGCTTAACCGAGCGCTTTTATCGAGTAGATAGAGGCCGCAGCCGTGAAACAGGCGGCACTGGCTTGGGGCTTGCTATCGTCAAGCACATATTGACCAGACATCAGGCAATACTTGAAATTAGCAGTGAATTGAGTGTAGGTAGTACTTTCAGCGCTGTCTTCCCCAAAGCGCGGATGATACAAAAGTGACCAGCCGCACTACGCTGTTAAAAAGAATCACACCCTACCTTGGGTGTGTCTTTTTATTCTCTGCCTGCGCATCCAATGTTCCATTAGATAAAAACAGCAAAAAGAGCGTCCCCGAACAAAAGGACAAAAGCACTATTGGCCAAATTGCAAAAGCCGATATTGACAGGATGGCTGATGTAGAAATGCGTGAGAACGCACAAAGCCTGCGCCTGCTGATGCTCAAGCTATACAAACGCAACCCACAAGAGTTAAAGAAAAGCACCTCCGACCCAGCCGAGAAAATGATAGATTGGGTGTTTGATGGCGCGACACAACACCACTATCAACTCCCAGAAATTAACAATCTGGTGACAACAGATGCAATCTTCCTCGCCTTTAATCCAGAGTTTAAGGGCGACCGCGTGCTTGCCTTTACCGTTGGCCTGCATACCATGCTGCTAAAAGCGCATAACGATAAAACCGAGTTTTACTTTATGGACAGCTTAGACCCGCAGCGCATATACAATGTGGCACGCAATATAGAAATTGCGGTATGGAAACTATCGAATGCGAGAGACGAAGCCGGCGCACTGTATTTGCTGAGCAACGAAATAAACGACCACGATAAGAACCTATCGTTTGAACGCGAATTTGGGAAAATGATCGGTCGTACAGATCTTTATGCCCTAGTGCTTGCGGAGAAGTCTCAGCGCATGATTTCTCGTGTAGTGCAAAACCTTGCCACTGCGCTGTTCTTACCATTTTAGTCTTTGCCGTTTTGTACAGTTTGGTCTTAACGATTTAATTTTAGCTCGGGTTGGCTCCGGCCTCAAAACTGGATGAGCACTTCTCTTAAGCGGCATCTCAACTACCAGTCAGCATTAAGCAAAACGCTTACCTCAAACATATCCGTACAAACACGAACGCCCCATGTAAATCACTACATGGGGCGTTCGCACATGCTATCAAGCTAACGGTTATAACAATACTTTTTCGATACCGCCATTGTTAGCTTTATGCACATAGTCTTGCATCCAGTTTTCACCCATAATATGTTTAGCCATTTCCACCACAATGTAATCAGCTTCAATTCCGGTATCTTCACCGTAACGGGATAGACCTTGTAGGCAGCTTGGACATGAAGTAAGGATTTTCACTTGCTCTTCTGGTGCGCCCACGGTCAAGCCCATTTGCTGCATGCCTTTTTCCAGCTCTTCTTGTTTACGCATTTTCACTTGCGTAGAAATATCTGGACGTGCCACCGCAAAAGTTCCGCTCTCACCGCAACATCTATCATTGAGCGCCACATCTTGGCCCATCAAGGTGTTGGTCACTTCAAGTGGCTTATATGTCTTCATCGGCGTATGGCAAGGATCATGGTACATATAACGTGTACCGGTAACACCTTGTAAGCGCACATCTTTCTCCATCAGATACTCATGAATATCCAACAAGCGGCAACCAGGGAAAATCTTCTCAAACTCGTACTTCTGCAACTGATCCATACAAGTACCGCATGACACAATCACTGTTTTAATATCCAAGTAATTGAGCGTATTAGCAACACGATGGAATAACACGCGGTTATCTGCTGTAATCTCCTGACCTTTATCGTGATTGCCTGACGCGGTTTGCGGGTAACCACAACACAAATAGCCTGGTGGCAGCACGGTAATCGCGCCTACTTCATACAGCATCGCCTGTGTCGCCAACCCTACATTAGAGAATAAGCGCTCAGAACCGCAACCAGGGAAGTAGAACACTGCTTCAGAGTCATCCGTTACTTTTTGTGGGTTACGGATCACCGGAATCATATGATCATCTTCTAAGCCCAGCATCGCGCGCGAGGTCTTAGATTGCATTTTCTTCGGCATCGGGCGATTAATAAAATGAATCACCTGTGCTTTGATTTCAGCCTTACCTACGGTTGCGGGCGGATGTTTCTTATCGCGCAGTAAGCCGAAGCGCTTCGCCAAACCATGCGCAAAACTCTGTGCTTTGTAGCCCCAGTTAATCATCACGGTACGTAATAATTTAATGGTAGCCGGGTCTTTAGCATTCAAGAACGCCATGCCCAGTGCGGTGCCAGGGTTAAATTGCTTTTTACCCTGCTCACGCAGGAAATTACGCATCTTGATAGAAACATCACCAAAATCGATATCTACTGGACATGGTTTTTCGCAGCGATGGCAAACCGTACAATGGTCAGCGACATCGTTAAACTCATCAAAATGCTTAATTGAAATACCACGGCGCGTTTGCTCTTCATACAAGAAAGCTTCAATCAGCAATGAAGTACCTAAAATCTTATTACGTGGGCTATACAACAAGTTTGCACGCGGTACATGGGTAGAACATACCGGCTTACACTTACCACAACGTAAACAGTCACTGATGTCGTCTGCAATCTCGCCAATTGCAGATTGCTCCATAATGATGGACTCTTGCTCTAGCAAACCAAAGCTTGGCGTATAGGCATTCTCTAGCCCAGAGCCTGACATCAACTTACCTTTGTTAAAGTGACCATTAGGATCTACTTTGTTTTTGTAGTCGGCAAATGTATCAATTGTGGCTTGATCCAGAAACTCCATTTTGGTAATACCGATACCATGCTCACCTGAGATCACGCCATCCAGACCACGTGCCAGCGCCATCACTTTGGCAACGGCCGCATGTGCATCCTGCATCATGCCGTAATCATCAGAGTTCACCGGAATATTGGTATGCACGTTACCGTCGCCAGCATGCATATGCAATGCAATAAACACGCGGCTTTTCAGTACCTGCTTATGAATCTCGTCGCAACGTTCAAGAATTTTTTGATACTCGCGTCCAGCGAAGATATCAGCCATTGGGCGCTTCAGTTCGCGCTTCCATGAAATACGCAAATCATAAGACTGCACTGCTCTAAACACATTTTCATAATGCGCATAGGCTTTACCAGCTTCGCCCAGCACGGCAACTGGCTCATCCAGATGCTCTAATACAAAGCCCCAACGTGCACGCAGATCAGCCAGCAATGCCAACGCCATCGTTTGCTTGGTTTTCACCATACCAGCGTCAGAGCCACCATCTTCATCCGCCTGCAGCGGCAACTCGCCTTGCATAAAGGCTTCTAAGGCATCAATCAGTTTTAGCTTGTTACGGATAGATAAATCAATATTGATACGCTCGATACCGTCAGAGTAATCACCCAAGCGCGGCAGTGGAATCACCACGTCTTCGTTAATCTTGAAGGCATTGGTGTGTTTCGCGATGGCAGCGGTTCTGGCACGATCCAGCCAGAACTTCTTACGAGATTCGCTCGATACCGCGATAAAGCCTTCACCGTTACGCGCGTTACATAAACGCACCATGCTTGAAGCAACTTCACCTACCGCATTTTCATCATCGGATGCGATGTCTGCAATCAACACCATTTTCGGGCGCTGTTGACGTGCGGCTTTGGTCGCATAGCCAACCGCTTTAATATAGCGCTCGTCCATATGCTCTAGGCCAGCCATAATCACGGCTGGCGTTTGCTTCGCAGTTGCGTCCAAGTAATCTTTAATTTCTACAATCGCAGGTACAGCATGCGATACATTGCCAAAGAACTCTAGGGCCAAGGTGCGCACATATTTAGGCATGCGGTGCAAAATAAAAGTGGCGCTGGTAATTAAACCATCACAACCCTCTTTCTGGATGCCGGGCAAGCCAGATAAGAATTTATCGGTAACGTCTTTACCCAAGCCGACTTTACGGAAGCTAGGACCTGGGATTTCCAGAATCTCAGGCTCAGACAGCAAGGTTTTCATGTCCTCGCTGTAGCGGCTGATTTTAAATCTAGCCAACTCAATATCGTGAATCTTGCCTAGGTTGTGGTCTAAGCGCTCAATCTCCATCCACTCACCATCTGGCGTCACCATGCGCCATGAGGCAAGGTTATCTAAAGCAGTACCCCATAGCACAGCTTTTTTACCACCCGCGTTCATGGCAACGTTACCGCCGATGCAAGAAGCATCCGCACTGGTTGGGTCACACGCAAACTCCAAACCTGCATCAGAAGCCGCCTCCATCGCGCGTCTGGTGACCACACCAGCACCACACTCAATGGTAGCCACTTGGCGTGCAACACCAGGCAAGGTGCGCATTTGCACGCCGGTATGCTGATCTAACTTTTCCGTATTAATGACTGCTGATAAAGGTGTTAATGGCACCGCACCGCCAGTATAGCCAGTACCACCACCACGTGGGATGATAGTAAGCCCTAACTCAATACATGCACGCACCAAGGCGGCAATTTCACTTTCGGTATCTGGCGTTAATACTAGGAATGGGTATTCAACACGCCAGTCGGTAGCGTCTGTCACATGAGACACGCGTGACAAGCCATCAAACTTCACGTTATCTTTACGTGTAATTTTTGAAAGCTTAGCCAGTGCTTTTTTACGCAGATTAGCTGTCTGTTTGAACTCATTCTCAAACTTAGTCACAGCTTGGCGTGCTGCCACTACCAGCTTCACCACCTTAGCATTGCCGGCACTGCGCTCATCAATCGCGGCAATGCGGTGCTTCAAGGCATCAACCAGCGCTTTGCAACGCTTAGGGTTTTCTAATAAGTCGTCTTGCAGATATGGATTGCGTGACACCACCCATAAATCGCCCAGCACTTCAAACAACATGCGTGCGGAACGCCCAGTTTTACGCTCACCGCGCAATTCATTTAAAATACTCCAAATTTCTTCGCCAAGAAACCGAATGACAATTTCACGGTCAGAGAAAGAAGTATAGTTATAGGGAATTTCGCGCAAGCGCGTTGCAGGCTTAGGCTCTGCGTTTAAAATAGTGCTTAATAGAGGTGCGTTCATTGTAGTTTTTGACAAATAGCTTTGCTATTAAAGAATCATTATAACATGGTGTAAGCTGGCAAATAAGCGCGACTGTGATATGGTTATTTATCACGCACACACATTTATGATAGCAACACCTGAAAAAAATTCACCAAGAATATCCATTAATAAAGTTAGACCATCAAGATGAAACAATTATTAAAGAAATCTTTACTGCCGATTATTATTATTGCACTGTTAGCCCTACTGGGGCTACAGCTGACCAAAAAGCCGCAAGCGCCTGATGTGACATTCAACACGATTGATGGCAGACAGATTTCTATGGCATCTTTGAAAGATAAGGTTGTCATCGTTAACTTCTGGGCCACAGACTGCCCAGGCTGCATAAAAGAAATGCCCGAGTTAATTAAAACATACAACACCTACCATCCTAAGGGACTTGAAATCATTGCGGTTGCTATGCCACATGACGAAATCTCGCAAATCCAAAACTACAGCAAATCCAATAACCTGCCCTTCCCGGTGACATATGACCAAAGTGCTGCTATCACCGAACTTTTCGGCAAAGTGCGATTAACGCCTACCGCTTTTATTTACAACAAGCAGGGTGACTTATTACAAAGAACCATGGGAGAACTGGACTTTGCCGCATTACAACAATTATTAAACAAAGAACTGGGTGCTTAAATGCTGTGGATTAAAGCGCTGCACATTATTTTTATCACCAGCTGGTTTGCCGGCTTATTTTACCTACCTAGGCTATTTGTTAACCACGCCATGGTGCTTGATGCAACGGTGCCAGACCACAACACATCTGAGCACTTAAAGCTGATGGAAAAAAAGCTATACCGCTTTATGCAGCCGCTGGCGATATTGGCGCTGGGCTTCGGGCTGTGGCTGTGGCTAGGTTACGGTATTGCCGGCGCATGGATGCATGCCAAGTTAACCTTAGTAGCCATACTGATTGGCTACCATATTTATTGCGGCAAATTGGTGAGTGACTTCAAGCAGAATAAAAACCAACACAGCCATATTTGGTACCGCTGGTTTAATGAACTGCCGGTGCTTATCCTGATTGCAGTAGTCATACTGGTTGTGGTTAAACCTTTTTAACGGAAAGATGAAGCATGCATCATGATGATTCTGACTTGCTAGGTTCGTCTTGGCTCATTTATATGCTGGCCAAATCCAGCAATACGCCTGAAGGGCGTTTATTAAGTCTGTTTGATATTCTGAACGATTGGCTCAAAGCACCCAACATGCCGAAACATTGCCAGTTAAGCGACGCCAATCACGCATTATTACTCAGCTACTGCACAGCGCAGGCACAAGCCTTAGGGGCTGAAAGCCCTGAAATCCTAGCCGAACATATCGTGTTGATTGCACGCAACGCCGCCTTGCAAAATATCGCACACCCATTGAGCAATAGCTTAATGCATGCCAAAAAGGCAGCTAACGCACTTATCTTGGCACAAACCCAACCAGCAGCCACAGTACAGAGCAAGCGCGCTATCACTAAACCTAGGAAAAAACTTGCGGCCTACAGCATTGCAGCAACTTTGGCACTAGCCATCGGTGCATCGTTGATCTGGTCACCATACTTACAAGATCTGCAATTCTTACAAGCTCAGCAGTCAGCCCCAGATCTGCGTGTTGAAGCAAGCGATACGGGCAATGCTGCGCCAGAGCATACGTTGACCGCTCAAGATGCAACGCAGATGTACGCTAAGTTTGAACAGATGCGCCAAGGCTCATGCCAATTTCCTGAAGTATTGCAAATGCCAGATAAACACAAAGCCATCTACTTAGAAAACGTCGTAGGCGGCAAACTGCCGGCCAATTTAGAAGATCTGGCGATTGCCAATGAATACATGGCAAAAATACGATGCAACTACACACCAATGCTGATGGCTGCATCCAAATAACCCGCTAAATAATAACAGTTGCCATCACTGTATACAGATTAGTATAATGATGCTATGACTAGCTTACGTGAAAAAATACTCACTACTGCGAGCAATTTATTTCAAACGCAGGGCATTAACTCGACTGGAGTTGATACCATTGTGGCTGTCGCCGGTACCACCAAAATGACGCTGTATAAATATTTTGGCAGCAAAGAAGTGCTGATTCTTGAAGTACTGAAACAAGGCCATCAAGACTTTCAAAACTGGCTCAACGACAAACTTAGCAGTAACACCAAACAACCTAGCGAAAAACTACAAAAGCTGTTTGACTACATTGAAGAGTGGGTCACATCACCTGATTTTCATGGCGTAGGTTTTATCAAAGCCTCGGCTGAGTTTCCGCAAGAAGATAACCCAGTACACCAACTATCTTCACAGCAATCGCAGCAATTCAAGCAATATATTCACCACTTAGCTACAGAAGCCAACATCAAAGACGCTGAAGGGTTGTCACTGCAGTTATCCTTGATATTTGAAGGCGCAGTACAAGCTGAGCAAATGAAACGCGGCTCAGGTGCGATTAAATACGCTAAAACCGCAGCTAAAATCCTGATTGACGGCGCATCCGAGCATTAACATCATCAGTTACGTCCAATACGACGCATACCCACACCTATCAGACTTACCTACTGATTAAACTTGCCTAGCTGGGCTAATACCTAAGATAATGATTCTTTTTTCATTTCTGCGTTAATTCCATGCATACACTTATTTGCGGCTCACTTGCTTTTGACACCATCATGGTGTTTCAAGATAAATTCAAAAATCATATCTTGCCAGATAAAATTCACGCCTTAAGCGTTGCATTTTACGTGCCAGAAATGCGCCGCGAATTTGGCGGAACAGCAGGCAATATTGCTTACAACCTGCAATTACTGGATGGCAACCCACTCATCATGGCAACGGCCGGTGAAGATTTTGGCACTTACACACAGTGGCTGAACACAAATAAAATCAACACAGCACACATTAAAATCATTCCGAACAGCTTTACCGCACAAGCGTTTATCACCACTGATACCGATGACAACCAAATCACGGCATTTCACCCAGGCGCGATGATAGAGTCACACCAAAACAGCGTAAAAGATGCTAAAGATATTACCCTGGCAGTGATTGCACCTGATGGTAGAGACGGTATGTTCCAACATGCGCGTGAATGCCATGAAGCGGGTATCCCGTTCTTATTTGACCCAGGCCAAGGTTTACCTATGTTCAACGGCGAAGAACTGCTACAGTTCATTGAAATGGCTGACTACTTGGCAGTCAATGACTATGAGTCACAAATTATTCAGGATAAAACCGGTTTATCATTAGAGCAACTCGCACTAAAAGTAAAAGCCTTGGTCGTAACTCTAGGCGGTCAGGGTTCACAAATTTATGCAGATGGTCAACGTTTTGACATTCCATGCGTTGTGGCAGATAAGATTGTAGACCCAACCGGCTGTGGGGATGCGTACCGCGCAGGCTTGTTGTATGGCATTGCTAAAGGCTGGGACTGGCCAACCTGCGGCAGACTGGCCTCAACCATGGGCGCAATTAAAATTGCCTACCGTGGCGGACAGAACCATGCACCAACCCGTGCAGATATTGAAGCGATTTACACACAGGCACTGGTGAATGAAACCGCAACCGCAGAAGGTTTAGCCAACTAAAATCTTGCCATGTGCAGAGAAGCTCAAGCTTTTAAAATTTTTATTCACTGATTAAAGGAAAAAGAAAATGCATATCAGTCGACTTATCGCAGTAGGCCTACTCAGCGTATTTTTAGCTGCTTGCGCCAGCTCTAACTCGGGCTCTGTCTACAGTAGGGAAGATGCTAGAAAGACACAAACCGTAAGAACAGGCACCGTAGAAAGTGTGCGCCAAGTGAAACTGGAAGGCACCAAAACACCAATTGGTACGGTTGCTGGTGGCGCCATTGGCGGTATTGCCGGCAGTTCTGTAGGTGGCGGCAAAGGCAGTACCATTGCTGCAGTGCTGGGCGCGGTAGTTGGTGGTATTGCAGGCTCTGCCGCCGAAGAAGTGGCAACCAGAAAAGATGCACTGGAAATCACCGTGAAGCTTGATGGCGGTGGCTTACTGGCCGTGGTACAAGAAGCTGATGAACCATTCTCTGCCGGGCAACGAGTACGCCTGATTGAAAACGGCGGCACCACTCGCGTATCACACTAGCCTACCACATCACTCACGTACTAAGCACCCATCAGCACCACCATACTGCCTAAAGATAATTCTGGCAGTATGGTGGTGTTTATACATTTAGCTCACCCGACCAACAATCTTAGCCGACACCAGCGCTCAGACTAGCAACGCAAAATTTGTCTTTCACACTGTAAGCTGCTGTCAACAAAGCATCATCTACACGTCATTAATTCTTCATATTTCATCTTTAAAGTTCCGTTCAAGCTTAAAAGATAAATTTCATGGAGAGCATCCGGATCATGCGTAAAGATTTAGCCTTAATTGGCAGCATTAATACACGTAACCAAGAGCCAGCCTCGCAAAGAAGACTGTATGTAAACCTGGCACACACACAAGCTGAAATTGAAGAAGCGCAGCGCTTGCGCTATAAAGTATTTGCGGAAGAAATGGGTGCACAGCTTTCAGGTACTGGCGGTTTAGATATTGATGGCTTCGACCAATTTTGCGATCACTTAATTGTGCGCGATAGCGGTACCAACCAAGTGATTGGCACTTACAGAATATTAAGCCCATCCAAGGCTAACGAGGCTGGTGGCTATTACTCTGCTGGTGAGTTTGATTTAAGCCGACTATCTCACCTGTTTGACCGCACGGTTGAAGTGGGCAGAGCGTGTGTACACCAGAACTACCGCAACGGCGGCACCATTACCATGCTATGGGCAGGCTTGGCCAAATACATGCAGATTCATAACTACGAGTACATGATTGGCTGCGGCAGCATAAGCATGTCGGATGGCGGCCACAGTGCAGCCAGCCTTTACAACAAACTACGCGATGAATACTTATCACCTTTAGAGTACCGTGTATTTGCGCGCAACCCGCTACCAATCCAGGCGCTACACAACAATCTGCAAGTGGCATGTCCACCGCTGATTAAAGGCTATTTGCGCCTAGGTGCTTACATTTGCGGCGAACCAGCTTGGGACCCTTACTTCAACACTGCCGACATGCTGGTGATGCTGCCATTATCAAGAATAAACCCAAGATACGCAGCACATTTCTTAAAATAATTTAAGTACAGCTTACCTAAGTAAACTGTATCTAAGTAAAACTTTACCTAAACACTGTTTTACCCAGACACAGCTTTACTTAGGTACAGTTTTACTTAGCCTCAACCATAGCGATGTGCGGTGAACCATGCACCGTGCATTAGAAATTAGCGTAGCAAGGTGGCTATGCTTAGGTTGCTACTCTTAGGTTGTTATACGTAGGCTTCTGGGTTTTGGTTACCAAATTGGTGGCTAAACTTTAGCCTGCTACAACACCATATAACTCATGTAAAATAAAAGCTCTACCCTTGATTAGCTCCGTTACTTTGCAAACCACACAACCTAGCGCCCAACAAACCAATGCCCTCACCCGTTATTTCCGAGTGACACGTGTCGTTATCCACACATGCGTGGGCTTGCTAGTAGCATCTGCTCTATTTCCATTTGCTGGCAACCAAATAAAAGCCAGATTGATTCAATGGTGGTGCACAGGCTTACTCGCTGCATTTAACCTCCAAGTCAAAAAGACCGGAGCCGTGCCTAGCGGCAACACACCACTGACTAGCGCCATGTTTGTAGCTAACCATATTTCATGGTCTGACATCCATGCACTCAACAGCGTCATTCCATTACGTTTTATTGCTAAGTCTGAAATTAAGAACTGGCCGGTGTTTGGCTTCCTTGTCAGCAAAGCCAATACATTATTTATCGACCGCAGTAAAAAACAGGATGCTAAACGCACGATAGAAGTCGCTCACAACAGCTTGCAGAGTGGCGATAATTTGTGTTTTTTTCCTGAGGGCACAACTACCGATGGCACGGAGATAAAACCATTCAAGAGCAGCTTGATTCAGGCGGCGATTCTGGCCCAATCATATATTTACCCAGTGGCCCTACACTACCCCAACCCCGATGGCAGCATCAATACCAAGGTTGCTTACGCAGGCGATACCTCACTGGCTGAATCCATGCGCAATATGCTGCTGCAAAAAAACCCCGTCATCGAGCTGCATTTTTTAGCGCCCATTACACCGGTAGAATATGCCACAATGGACAGGCGCACACTCACACTGCATATTGAAAGCTTAATTCGCAGGCAGTTAATGCGCTGATTTTTGTATCGCCACCGGCTTATCTAAAGGATGAGCATCCACTTGCACAATTTCTTTGGTAGCTAGATTCATCGCGGTTAGCTTGCCACCCCATAAACAACCCGTATCCAACGCAAATAGATTTTTGCGTTGTTGTAGACCTAACGCAGACCAATGCCCAAAAATCACTTGAGTATCTTGAGTGGCGCGTGCAGGCACATCAAACCAAGGCATGTAACCATGCGGTATATCTTGCAACTCACCTTTAAATTTAAACTCCATTTCACCGTCTGCCGTACATATGCGCAAGCGCGTAGCTGCGTTGGTAATCACACGCAAACGATCAACCCCGGTTAGATCCGGCGTCCAACAATTGGGTAAGTTGCCATACATATGCGTTAAAAAGTGCAGGTAATTTTCGCCCTGTAATGCAGCCTCTACCTCTGCCGCATAAGCCATGGTTTGCTCCACCGTCCATTGTGGCAGCAACCCCGCGTGCACCATTAAGTAATCAGCCTCGTGATACACCAAGGGCTGATGACGTAACCAACTCAGCAGCACATCTCTATCATCAGCAGCTAGCAGCGGCTGCAACGTGTCACCTCTATGTGCAGCAACAATACCAGCGGCCACCACAATGGCATGCAAATCATGATTACCCAGCACGATGCGCAGGCTATGCTGATGGGCGTAGCACCAGCGCAGTACATCCAGCGTGCCGCTGCCACGGTTAATTAAATCGCCCACCAGCCATAGCTGGTCTTTGTCCGGGTCAAATTTAAGGCGTGCTAATAATGCCTGAAACGCATGATAACAACCTTGTATATCGCCTATTGCATAAGTCGCCACGAATCAATACCGCCCTAATCATTTGAATTTACCGCCAATAAAAAAGCCACTTAATATATCAAGTGGCTTTCTCGTGTATTACCTTGCAAAAATCTCTACTTAGAATCCGGCACCCGCGGCATTTGCCATATGTTTCACAGCAGCAGCAACCTCTGCATCAGACAGCCCTGGATTGCCGCCTTTAGCAGGCATAGTACGAATACCATTAATAGCATGACTCACTAAGGTGTCGTAACCTTGTTTAACGCGAGGCTCCCACTGTGCTTTATCGCCAAATTTAGGTGCGTTCATTAAGCCAGCAGCGTGACACATAGAACAAACAGCCTTGTACACTTCTTCACCGCTTTTACCCGCAACAACTGGTGCAGAGGCTGCAGCTGCAGCAACAAGATCTGATCCTTTTGCCGCCTTTGCTGGCTCAGCTGCTTTAGCAGGATCAGCCACTGCAGGTGCTGCTTCAGCAGTTTTTTCCGCAGGCGCTGCTGCTTTTGCTGCAGGCGCAGTAAATTTTGCACCAGATGCGTTTGCCATTTCAGCCACAGCACTAGCAATTTCGTCGTCAGTTAATGCAGGATTACCACCACGTGCTGGCATACTACGAATACCCTCAAGCGCATGTTTTACCAATGTTTGGTAGCCTTGTGCAATACGTGGTGCCCATTGTGAGTTATCACCAATTTTTGGTGCACCCATCAGGCCAGCACCATGACACATAGAACAAACTGCTTTCACCACTTCAGCGCCGCTCTTACCAGCTGTCGCTTCTGAAGTCGCTGCAGCAACCTCTACAACCGCAACAGGTTTAATGTTTTCATCAAGCTTAGCTGCTATCGCCGCTGCAGGCGCATCAACTTCTACTGCATCTGTTACGCCAAAAATCTTAGCGACAATCACTATAAATGCAACAATACCAACGACACCAGCAAAAGTCGCAAGCAGAACCTGCCCTAGAGAGTAGCCTTTAGCTTCATTATCTACATTACTCATTACGTTTGTTCCTGAAAATATATGAATAAAAACCTTATTATACCTACACTTTAGCTTATGACAAAAAACGCAATCACAAAAAATATGCCTGAACCGCTAAATTGCATTGCGTATTAAGGCAACATACAGCACCTCAGTTTGCTATAATGCAACGCTACTTTGCGCCCGTAGCTCATTTGGATAGAGTATCGGTTTCCGAAGCCGAGGGTAGTGGGTTCGAATCCCGCCGGGCGCGCCATAAAAATCAATGGGTTAGCCTACCTCCGTGTCAGTGGAAGCATATATTTATCCCAAAGACAGTTTTTTGCTTCCAAATTACAAAGCCAGCTATATGCTTCCAATTTTAAAGAATGGTTACAAATTGCTGACATCGCCATTTCATTATGTTTGTAACTGTAAAGACTTTTTATCCACTGTGAAACGAGACTTCACTCATGCCTGACACTGTATAAATGACATTTAATTTAATCAAAAATTAAACTTTATTAATGGCCGAAATGTTTAGGCAGGGTCATAAGTCGGGGGACTAACTTAGTAATGATCTCCTAACCGCAACAAAGCAATATAGCGCTTATTTTGGATAATAGGTAACCCAAAGTAAACTCGTTTATATTGTCCGGGTGGTACTCTTTTTCCTGCATTATTGAAATCAATTTTAAGATGAAACTCACAATTTAGATTTGATATTTCGTGAGTATTCTTATTTACATCAGTAACTTCGAAGTCAACTACAAGCCCTTTTTTATTGCTGCCTTGACGGGTACAATCCATAGAGTTTCCAGTTTTAGAAGTCTCTTGTCGAATAAGGATTAAATCAGCTTCAGTCCCTCCTGTTGATAGGTGTGGCATTACATTGTGCAGTGCAAGCAGTGCTCTTGCGAACTCTTTTGAAAAAGAATTTAAACCTCCATTTTTTGTTTGTGCCAAATGTATATGTATATCTTTATGAAAGGACAGATTTTTAAATAATAGTTTTGCTCTTTTCACAAAGCTAGAAGCTTCAATCGGGTAATTATGAAGGTTTTGGTAATTAAGCTCATATAGCTTGTTATTAGAATCCACGTGAATATTATGGGATACCCCTGGTATGATTATTCCCTGGGTATAGAATGAGAAGAAATTGCCCGGATCAGCTTGATTCGACTCTTCAATTGCAGCTGCAGTTGTAATATCTGACTGGAATCTTGATATTACATTATAAAACTCTTTCAATAACTCTGCGTATTCAGGGGAAGAGCTATTGGATATCTGAAATAATATTTCCTGTAATGACAATGAGTTAAGTGAATACTCTAAAATATCTGAATTCACTATTTTGTTATTATAATCAGGCACGCTTAATAGAAACTGATTTAACATGTTCAGCGCCGAATCAAAGTCTAACTTTGAATCAGTCGCCTTAAGTGCCAGAGCGTAACTAGAAATGTAGACGTTATTCATTATAGTTGTGATTGAAACTTAGCTTATACTCACACCACTGATGATTGACCTAATATCAAGAGCTTGTTGATCAAAAAAACCTGCTGGCCAAGATGGCAAATCACCTTTAGCTCCTATAGGCAATATATCAACATTAGTTTGAGAGTTCTCGTTTTTGACAAAGAATACTTTAGCTAAGTCATCCGTATGATTATCCGAAAGTCTAGTGGCAAGTCTGATTCCGTTTAAAACATGATCACTATGAGTTTCAATAATTACTTGAACATTGGCTAGAGCGGTAAGTAGGATTAGTCTACCTAAATAGCTTTGACCTCTTGGATGAAGGTGCGCTTCTGGACTTTCAATAATGACGATATCACCTGCAGATGCAAGGATCAATGCAGTAACAACACTTAATGTATAACTATAACCATATCCAACATTAATAGATCTAGTTTGCATTCCATTCGGTGGTGTAATTGTATTGAAAGCAACATTCGCCTTCCCAATGGTTTGAGGTGTTATTGTGTACCCAGGTGCTATTTCCTGCATCCAAGCTTCTATAGATACGAATTTATCAATGCTTCTAGCTGCAGGATGTTTTCTTTGATCATTAACATCATTAAATCTCTCCGTTTTCACTTCGATCAGTCTTTGAAGTACTTCAATAGTAAATTCGCCTTTAGTACCAAGCCAGTTCGAGTGAAAAGCATGTTGGGATA
This sequence comes from Methylotenera mobilis JLW8, assembly GCF_000023705.1. Classification (NCBI taxonomy): domain Bacteria; kingdom Pseudomonadati; phylum Pseudomonadota; class Betaproteobacteria; order Nitrosomonadales; family Methylophilaceae; genus Methylotenera; species Methylotenera mobilis. The sequence goes on along the minus strand of NC_012968.1, from coordinate 517,555 downwards.
ACGGAAAATTATCTTTAGGACCAAATCTGTCTGCAGATAAATATTGAATCTTAAAATTATTATTCAATAAAAAATTCGTGATAGAGGGACTGCGCGTGTTGATTAGCCGTAATTCGTTTAGTGAAGCTTCATCTCTTTGTTTTGGGGTTGTATAACCCCATTGAAGAGATATCTGGTTAAAATCAATACCAATTATTAGTTGATCATCATTGCGATTCGAGTGATTGTGAACGTCACTAATTTCACCAATAGTTACTAGATCACCATTGATTTTTAGCGTGTCAGAGTCATTAAATTTTGATTGGAAAAAAATGCATAATGCTTGAATAGCTGTACTCTTTCCAACTGAATTGCTGCCACAGAAAACTGAAAGTTTACTTAACTCAAAGGTTTGAGACTGATATGCTTTGAAGTTGGTAAGATTTATCTTTTTAATGTTCATGTTCTGAATTGTTTACGTCTGCAAGTAGGTTACGGATATCAATATCAACACCAGTACTAGTTTCTAGAATTTTCCTAAAAGCACTAAATCTGTAAAGCACTGTAACTCTTTTCCCTGTTGATTGAGTTATTGCGTCATTAAAACCGCGGTTTGATTCTTTGTAGGTTGGTGAGGTCCATTCAGCGAAGTCAGTTGAATTAGATTGAATTGCTGTGTAAAGGGCATCGATGAGGTTAGCACTTTTTAATAATATAATTTCTCGTTGAGTATTATCAGCAAAGGAGAAGTAAGTAACTATTATTTCAAAAAGTTGTTTGTTTATTAAAGTATTGTTTTTAAAACGTTCTCTTATAAAAGTATAGTCTTCAAATACTTCATAAGCTAATTTCAAGCCTTTTCTAAAGCGATCTAAATGGTCCAAATATTTCTGCGCTGTTTTTGTTAAGTTGACTTCAGCTTTACCATCTTCAATATCACTCAAGGAGTTAACGTTTATTTCAAATTTACCCCATTGATTCATCGTAGACATGGCTGTTTTGAGAAATTGGTCATAACCGGCATTGCCAAATGTAGAGTATCCATTAACCATGAAAGCTAATGCTGACAAACATAACTCCATATCCTTTTGACGTACAGCTTTTACTTTATCTCTTGTTGCAACTTTAAACTCATCAAGTGAAGATGCGTATCTTAAAAATCTTACACTGCTACCCTGTTTGAGAGCAGAGCGAATTTCTTGTTCACTAAGTTTCATTCCATATGTATTTATTCGATGAAATAATTCAACAATTAAATCTGTGTTTTTATCACTTGAGTCATGATCGATAAGATAAGCAGTAATTGCATACTCTCGAATATCTCTTTGTTCAGTTCTTGTTAGGTCTTTGTAAAATTTGTCGTTGTGAGTTTTGAGGAAATTAAGCTTGTCTAAGCTAAAGTTGCCTTCAATAAAATCATAAATTGTTGTAATTCGTTGAAGCCCATCAACAACAATCCAGCCACCATCTGCTTTTTCGGCAAAGTAAAAAACTGGCAAGGGAAGTTTCATCAGAATTGATTCTATAAGCTTTGCTTTTCGCGAAGCATCCCAGATACGATCTTTCCGTTGAAAGTCTGGCTGCAAATCTATATCGCCGAATTTCATTCGGTCAAAAATTAAGCTAATTACTGGCGTTAGTTGTCTTATTCTTAAAGCAAATAAGTTAGAGGAAGCTGTTAGAGGAAGTTGATCTGATGCTTTATCGTCTTCATCAAGCGTGATATCGGCTTTAGATTGATCTCCGTCCTCGAAGCCAATAAAGTCGGGGGTGTCTGTAAATTCTTTAAAGTCGGTATGTTTGCCGTCTTCTGTCGGCTTCCATGCCAATTTAACGTTGGTATCAATGTTAACAATAGATTCTGATAGAGAGCTATTAAATAGACTCCAATTTTTTATTATTTCCTCTATGTTTTGAACGCTTGATTCAGCTGGGTATTTTTTTGTAATTAAATCTAATGAGTACTTAGTCTTTTGGATAAGATCTTGCTGCTCATTAACAATTTCAGAAAGTCTCAGATCTAAATAATTTTCTATTAGCTTTCTTACTTTTCGATACTCACTACCCTCAACCTCTTGTAAAAAGCCAGGAGCATGAACATGCTTTTGCCTTAGCAATAAGTGTTTTTTATTTCTAAATTTAAAAAACTGAATATAAGGCAGATTAGCCAAGATTGTTTCTGGTTGGTTTCTACTTGAACCACCGCCATATAGCGCTTGATCTACATTCGTAAATCCCTTTCTTTCTAGGTCCACCCATATTTCTCTTAATTCACTGAGTGGTCGTGATTTACCTAATGTATTAGAGGTGCTTGAAACATAGTATTTGCTATTTTCAACATCAATACTTGTTAAGAAAATAGGGGCTAATGCGGGATTAATGGATCGTAATTCATGACCAATTAAAAAATCTTTTATATCCAATAGAACATCATTGAAACTTATTGTCATAGCTAAACCCTAATCGGAATTTTAAATCGTTGCCTTAGTTAAATAAGGTATGTCCTGTTGAATTAATAAATTCTTTTGAGCGATATACTCATAAATGGTAATTGCAACGGCTTTAGATAAAAGGAATGGAACACCATTGCCTATCGTTTTAAACATATCAGACAAAGACATTGTATTTGGTAGCTCAAACTCAAACGGTAAGGACTGAATAGCTAATGCTTCAGCTGCGCTTAACCTTCTTGCTTTGTAAGGATGCAAATGGACCTCATTATTACCATATGCCGCAGTAGGAGAATATCTATATCGATGCAATCTCTTAAATGATTTTTTACTAACCTCACCTTCTTCCGTAGATTGGAATTTTGTCGTTGTGGGTTTGGGATTGAAGTAATGCTTAGCATTAGGATGATTATCAACATTATTAAGCTTGAACCAGTATTCCACAGTGAGCTCATTAATAACTGAAGTCCAATTGTTTGTTAGAACGCTATTTTCTTCAAATGTGGACTTGCTAGGCCACAACTTTTTATCTAACACTCCATCTCTTGTGTACAGAGCATGATTCATCCAACCGAATTCATTATTTAAAAGATTTTCGTTGTATTTTTGAGGTAGCAAACTTTTTGCTATACCGAATAAAATAATCCGATCTCTATCCTGAGCTACACCAAACTCAATGCTATTAGTTAATCGATCTGTAAGAAAGTAACCAGCCTTACTTAGACTGCTCTTCATTTCATCGTAAAACTCTCTATGTTTAGCTGTCTTCCATAGGCCTTTCACATTCTCAAAAAGAAAGAAGTGAGGTTTATTTTTTAAAATTAAATCAATATAAACCTTCGAGAGCTTACCATTCTCACCATCTTTACCTTTTTGTTTTCCTGCCACTGAAAAATCAGGGCATGGAGGACCACCGATAAAACCCACAATGTCGGTTTTTTTTAGAGATTCGATAAGGAATTCTACCTTTCGCTTTAATGGTTCACTATCTACGCTCCCTTCAAAGTAACCATGCTTAGGGGCAGGTAAATTCATTTTCTTCCTGCTATGTTTGTATGCATCAAGAAAAGGTTTGTGATGTTCGTTTACAAATACTACGTCAAAACCTGACTTTTCGAAGCCCAGATCGAGAAAGCCACTCCCCGAGAAAAAAGAGAAAACTTTAGGTTTTTTAAATGAGTTCAATGAGCAACCTTCAAAGTTAAGGCATAAAAATTTAAGTTGATATTATACGAAATTATATGTCATTAGATTACTATATTTGACCTAATGGCACGCTACCCAGAATGAAATAGAGCCTGTGTAAAAACACCTAATTTAGAACACTCTAATAACGAACTACTATAAAGAAACACATAAATTTACTTTGTCAAATTTAGCCACTTAATTTGTTTCTTTTCTCGTTTTCACCAAACATATTTGCAACCATCAGTTCCTCCCAGTAACCAGTGGTTACAAAATATCCTTTATATTCAATTGGTTGAATTAAATCTAACTATTGCATAATTATCAAATTAGGTTTAATAGTTATTGCTATAGCAAAACTTGCGTGATTAAAAATTCATGCTAATTTGATTTTCAGATGGCTCAGAGCGAAATATTACTTTGGGTCATTTGAACAGTCGGCAGTGTTGTATTGCTGCCATTTTAGAAAGGGAATACCGAAGAAAAGAAGCTTATTGAGTGAAGCAGCCTGAGTGATCAGGCTGTAGAAATGCAAAAGACCCAAGCGGAATACACTTGAGTCCTCTGAATGACACTTACTGCTAGCGGGAACTAGTTAAGTACATTCTACGACGATTGTGTGTTTTGTCAAATTTCAGACGATAGTCTTGGTCCCTTTGCGCCTTAACTTTCTCATCAGTCAAAAATGCTGATGAGCAGGAAAGGACTCCCTACGCCCAAATTTCTACGACTCCTTAAATCAAGTTAGTTATTAGGAGCATGAAATGTTTAATCAAACAGCATTAGAAGAGTATTACCAACGTCAAAATATTAGTTATGAGGCACAGCGCATCATCAACCACATAAGAACCTCAGATCCATCACGACTTACTGCCAGCGGCATGTATAACGTGGCTTGTCGTTACCCTAGTAAGAAAATGAAATGCACCATTCAGGCTGAAAGTCACAATAATGAATTAGCAGCCGTGTATGAGTGGGATCATGACTGCAACACGCATGAGTTTTACGACCAACCACCCAAGATCAAACTTAGTTATCAAAAGAGTGAAGGTAAAAAAGTAACCATCTTGCATACACCAGACTTTTTCATTTTGGCTAATGACTACACAGGATGGATTGAATGCAAAACAGAAGAAAAGCTCACTGAGTTATCCGTCACTCAGCCAGAACGATACGTGAAGGATGAACTAGGTAACTGGCGCTGCCCACCAGGTGAAGCCTATGCAGCTCAATTTGGTTTGCGATACAGCTTACGCTCATCAATCGTTAACGACTGGGTGTTGCTTCGTAATCTAGTGTTTCTATCTGACTACATGGATGCTGATTGTCCGGCTCCTACTGAATCTGAGCTACAGATTGTGCAAGGATTATTCAAAGACAAACCTTGGATGAACCTTATTGATCTGGTACGTGCAGATGATAAGTTACCGGCAGATGCTATCTACAAAATGATTGTTGATGGTCATTTGTATTTTCCGATTCGATCTAACCCTATCTCTGAGCTTGAATATGCGGTTGTCTACCGTGACGAAGTGGCAGCAGACTTTTACAAATTACAGGCGTGTAAAGATGCGGTAACAGAGTTTAATTTGCGCCAACCGCTACAAATAAAGGCTGGTGAGAATCTCACATGGGATGGCATGCCATGGAAGATAGACAATGTAGGTAAAACTTCTGCCTATCTGAGCAATGCAGAAGGCCATACCACGCAGATTGAATTAGAAGATCTTCAAACCTACATCCAGGAAAACAAGATTACCGGGTTACCGACTAATCTAAGTGACGACTTACAAAACGACGTCTACCTAAAAATATCTGCTGCTGGGCCAAAGGCCATGCAGGCAGCCATTGCAAGATATGAAATACTACAAAATCCAACTGCACGCACAACAGTCTCGATCAGCACCGTTAAATACTACCGCAAGAAGTTTCAGGAAGCTGAAATGTTATATGGGAATGGCCTGATTGGCTTATTCCCACAGACAGCAAAGCGTGGCAACCGTGACCGGAAGATTGACCCAATGGTAGTAAGCCTGATGGAGACAGTCATTGATGATCATTACCTAAAACCACATAAACCTAAATTCATGGCGGCATATGGTGAACTGACCAATTTATGCGCGGAACAGGGACTGGTTGAACCCAGTGAAAAGACCTTTCGAGCCGCCATCAATAAACGCAAGGCATATGATGTTGTGCTTGCCCGGGAAGGGAAACGCGCGGCCTATGAACATGAGACGTTCTACTGGCGACTTGATATGGATACTCCGCGCCATGGTGAGCGACCATTCGACATAGCACATATTGATCATACAGAGCTGGATATACAGTTAAGTGATCGTCTGTTTGGCATTATGTATGAGCGACCATGGCTTAGCATCATGATAGATGCGTACTCCAGAAAAGTACTCGCATTCTGGATTAGCTTTAATTCACCCAGCTATCACAGCTGTATGATGCTTATTAAGCGCTGCGTGCAACAACATGGTCGCATCCCTAGAACGATAGTAGTTGATGGTGGGAGTGAATTCGACAGTGTTTATATGGAGACTTTACTTTCATTCTTGAAAGTCACCAAAAAATCACGGGCTAAATCTAAAGCACGTTTCGGCTCGGTACTTGAAAGATTCTTTGGTACCAGCAATACCCAGCTTATTCATAACTTGAGTGGCAATACCCAAGCGACTAAGACGCCACGTACATGTGTGCCTAGCCACGATCCCAAAAAGCTTACTGCATGGACGCTACAGTCATTTACCCAGTGCTTTGCCAGTTGGCTAACACAGGTCTATGAGAACAATCCTCACAAAGGCCTTGGAAGCAGCCCTAACCAAGTGTTTGCGATCAGCATGCGTGACTTTGGCATTCGTTCACACAAGCATATCACTTACAACCACGGGTTTGAGTTGCTATGCATGCCGACAACTAAAAATGGTGTTGCCAAAATCCACCGTGTGCAAGGTATTCATCTCAACTATCAAAGCTACTGGTGCAAGGAGTTCACCGACCCAGCTTTGGCCGGCAAGAAAGTGCCCGTGCGCTACAACCCTGACAATGCAGCCTATGCTTACGCTTACATCAATGGGCAATGGATCGAGTGCATCTCTGAGTTTGTAGCTATTTTTAAGAACAGAAGCGTCAAGCAAATTGAACTCATCACCCAAAACCTCAAAGCTAAAAACATGCTGATGAGCAAGAAGCAAAAGTTGACTGCTCATACGATAGCTGCATTCTTACGCGAAGCTTCGCTATCTGAAGAGTTGCAACGTCAGATATGGCGTGATCAGGAGCTATTGGCCAGAGCCAATCTTGAATCTAAACCCATGCAGGATGTGGAGCAGGAGTCAGATATCTATGACATGGACACGACCAATGATCAAGACCTACAAGTTTACGAGGACTTTTAATCATGACTGCTAACGATAGATTCCCACAATCATTACTACAAAACCCTATCAATGTCAGAAAGGAGTATTTTTACAGAAAAACAATTGGCCATCCTAGATTGGAAGAGGCTAAGCAAAATGCTTTATCTTTAATTGACCCCAGTGCGTATCCGGACATCATGATCGTGACCGGGCCTACAGGCGTCGGCAAAACGACCCTTGCCATGAAAATTCAAGATCAATTGCTGGAACGTAACATGGAAAGAATGCAGTCAGACAAATCTCACTTACCAGTCATCAGAGTAGATGCCATTCCCCCTGAAAAAGAGATGAAATTTGATTGGAGTGATTTTTATACACGCATACTGCAGGCATTCAGTGAACCATGCATCTCTCAGAAGCAGCTGTTTGAAGATGAAATCTATCTGGAGCAGCCTATCTCACTTGTTTACGGCAAGAATAGTTTAGCAGCACTACGACGTGCAGTTGAGAAGACCATGAGAATGCGAGGTACCAGAACACTCATTATTGATGAAGCCAATCATTTGCTGATGGTTGATCCTAAGCACTTGCGTAGGCAGTTTGAAATCATTAAATCACTCTCACAGAAGTGCAATGTGACGATCATTCTGATTGGCACCTATGACCTATTACAAATCCTCGAGCAAAGCGCGCAACTTGTGCGCCGTGGACTCGTTGTACACATGGCACGTTATGATGACTACATCCCTGCTGACAAGAAAGCATTTGGAAGCGCTTTGCTTACCTTTCAGCGCCATATGCCGTTTAAGATAGAACCTGACCTTCTCAAACATCTGAACGTTTTTTACCTGAAGTCAGCTGGTTGTATCGGCATACTCAAGAAGTGGCTAAATAACGCGGTCAGAGAGGGTTTGAATAGTGATCTTGACACCATTGATTTGGATTTCATATTGCAATATGCGCACTCCAACAAAAGTATACAGACAGTGTTAAATGAAGCCTTCATTGGTGAGTCAAAACTCAAGGATATTGATTTCAGAGAGTTACGTTTAATGCTGAAATCACATCATGACAATCTTGGCAAAATCACAACTCAAGACAGCGATGTAAATATACCCCCTGGATCTGATCTCGTCCAAGAGGCGCTACCCAAACTACCACCAGCCAAAAAGTCGGTTAAGGGCCAAGTCGGAAAACGTAAACCTAAGCGTGATCCAACGGAGATGAATTATGGTTTATTCTGATGTCACCATTGATGATATTGATGACCGCGTCATTATTCCACCTAGAAGCAGACTATTTGGATTGGCTCCAATCGGTATTGGCAGCTCGGTATCTGAAGGACTTATCTCTTATCTGATTAGGCTGGCTGGTGAGCACTGCATCAGCCCCAAACTGATGATAAGTGCCGAGCTACTGCCACAAATGCGTGGAGTGAACGCTGTTCGTCATGCTGAATTTCATACTGACTATGCAAAGACGCTCCAAAGCACCGGCAAATTTGCACAGTCTTTTGTGAAGGTCACAGAGCAGCTTACCTGTAGATCAGATATATCACTGACGACCACGCTGCCTTGGCATGCAATAGTCCCATCAATCAGTAGCGGTTTAATGACGCAACACCCTAAATGGTGCAGTAGATGTTTAGCAGCAGACCGGGTTAGCGGCAAAGCCCCATACTTTCGTTTAGTATGGGGCTATAAGCTCTATCAGGTATGTCTTGAACATCAAACGTACCTCGTGGACGAATGTCCTTGGTGCGGCAAGCATCAGCCATTTTTCCCAGACCATGCCGTCATTGATCGTTGTAACTATTGTTATGGATGGCTTGGGACCCAAGCCGTAGAGGAAGCTATCATTAATGACGAACAACGTAGATGGACATCCCTCGCTATAGAGGACATGGTCTCTCATGGCCTACAAGCACGAAATGAATTAACTGGAGAGATGTTTAGAGGAAAATTGATGTCACTGGTTAATACATATGCAGATGGCCATAAGACGCGCTTATCCGAAATGCTTGGGTTTACTAGATCCACCATGGCCACATGGATTACTAAACAGAGAAAACCATTATTCCCGCAGTTTCTGTATCTATGCCATCAACTAGGCATGCTACCTTCACAGCTTTTATTTGATAACTCTGCGCCACAAAATCTGGAGCTCGCCTATAAGCCTGGCATCAAAAAGTTACATCAAATTTTGCCTAAAATTGGATTACAAGAGCCACCAAAAGCAGATATTTATTTAAAACTAAAAGGTATTTGTAATGATGCCAATGATTGCCGTTCATTAACCGAAATTACAGCAATACTGTCATTAACTAAGACCTACTTATCCTATTGGTTTCCTACAGAATGCAAACTCATTTCATTAAAGCATAAGCAAAGCATCCATCGCATGACGATACAACGGCACAAAGAGCAAATACTGTGCGTACGCAACATCACATGGCAGCTACATGGCCAAGGAATATATCCAAGTAACAGACTAGTAGCAAAAGCAATTGCCCCGCTCAAAATGAGCCTGCTAAAACCGCATATAAGAGCAACCCATAGACAGACCTTGAGAAACCTCAATTACTGATGTGAATTGACACTGCATTAACTGACTCAAGGGTAATTTAATGACTCTTACTTTTGTTTTAATCAAAACTATTTAGATAGATTGCGTACCTATAAAAAGTATATTAAGCTACTTAAAACACTTTTTATAGGTACATTTCATGCCAAAGAAAATACCAGAAAACGCCCCAATTAGCATATTTGCGCTTGATATGATCAAGCTGTGGGGCAAGACAATCTCAGCGCAACGTAAATTGCGCCAAATCACCATGCGTGACTTTGCGCATCGTATGGATGTAAGTCTAAATACCTTACAAAGAATTGAACGTGGTGAACATTCAGTCCAAGCCGGCAACTACTTACATGCCATGAATATGCTGGGAATATTGGATAGGCTATGCAATACACCTGAGAACAAAATGATGGAAAGCCGGACTAAGAGAGTGCGATATCCTATATCCAAAGATGACCCTGATTACTTTTAGCGGTTACTGGTGCCTATATCACTAATCACTTGTTCAAAAGCAACCACTTCCAGAGAGCGAATCACGCCTTAATTTAAAATAACTTTAAGTTCTATCACATTTAACAGTTACTCATTGGAGTGCGTCTCAAACACCTACCGCTCACGCCCTGCCTCATGAAACGCTTTTCTAATAGGCGATAACAAGTATTCCATCACCGTTTGATCTACTAGCTTGATTTCAGCGACAACTTGCATGCCTGGAGCAAGTCGCAGTTTATCTTGTTCAATTTCCAAGCTTTGCTTGTTAAGTTGAATGATAGTGCGATAAGCCAGTTGTGTAGTTGCTCCAGAAGAGCTTTGTGTGCTGTCAGTGCCGCTTTGGCTATTGTTTGATGCAGACTTATCAGTTGCATCTGCACTGACTTGTAATACTTTACCGTCCACCATGCCGTACTTCTGGAATGGATAGGCAGAGAGCTTTACTTTGACTTGTTGATTCTGTCTTACAAAGCCAGCATCTTCGTTTTTAAGCCACACTTCCGCTTGTAGTGCTTCATTGTTAGGTACTAAGGTCATCAGTACCGTACCAGGTGATACTACCGTGCCCGGTGTATGAGTGGCCAAGTCTTTTACAATACCTGCTTGCGGGGCTTTAAGCTCAAGTAAGCTGTTCTTATGAGATTGTTTAGCCCACTCTTGTTCTAGTCGTAGGTATTCTGCATAAGTGGCAACGCGCTCGGTTTCTAGTTTTTGATGATAATCAGACTGAATCTGATTGAGGCGCTTTTGAGATTGAGCGATACTAGCTTGCAAGCTTTTTGCATTGTATTCTTGCGCACGTAGGTCTTGTTCTGCGGTGATACGCTCACGCTGTTTTTCTTGCCCCATGAGTTTGCCTGCAAAACCATCTTTAACCAGCTTCGCATAAGCAGCTTCTTGAGCCTGATAGCTAGGGAGCGTTTGCTCTAGCTTATATTGAATCTCTTGTGTCGCACTTAGGTCACTGTAAGCTTTTTGTAGGCTAGCTTTCTCTGCAGCGATGTCATCTTCATAAGCACGTCGGTTAGACTGATAGGAAGCATAGATACGGTTAAATAGCTCACTATCGTCATTAGACTTTTTCTTGAGCGGCTTGTTGGCCAACTCAGCTTCGATGCGACGTAGCTCTAGCGACCGATGTTGCAGTGAAGATTGCAAGGCTTTGCTATCCGCTTCCGATAGGTTGGCATCCATCTGAATCAGCACTTGGCCTTTAGTTACAGCCTGACCTTCTTTGATGGCAATATCTCGCACAATACCCGCTTCCGATGGTTGCACGATTTTGATATAACTGACGGGGACCAGTTTTCCTTCTGCCACAGACACCACATCTAATCGACCGAAGATAGCCCATATCAGCATTACCAATAGCAAGAGTAGAACGCCACGCAACACCATACGAGGCAATGGTGAAGGTGGACGTTCTTGTACCCCGAGTATCCCAGGAGAGAAGTCAAAATGATCTAGGTTGAATGATGGTTGATCATTGCCAGTCTCTTTGACTTTCTGCCTGGGAGCTTGCAGTACTGGTGTTGCTTGTGTCATTAGTGATTACCCATATGAACTTAGCCTAGCTTCACTAACTCAGCTTGCCACACTGATGGATTATTCAGCGCTTGTGCCGCTTGACCAAAGTTAGCTGCTGAAATCACACTTTGTGCATTTAGCACGCCCATACCAGTAAGGTTGCTGTTTTTACCATATTGGTAAGCTAGGTCACCACCAATGGCAGCAGTATCACTACCTGTTTGCAAATGGGTAGTCAGCCTTGCATCAGTAAGCTGCCAGTTGGCGGTAGCGCCGGCGGCATCAAATGCAGCAACGAGATTAGCAAAGTTAAAGCTCTCAACTTTGTTGTCTCTTAACACATCTGAACCCCCTAAACTAAAACCAGTCATGGCTTCGGCAATCACCTGTAAATTAACTACGCTCTTATTGGTAGTACCTACGTACCAGTCTTTAAGTGTAATTTGGTCTGCAGTGCCTACTTTAAGGATCAGATCATTTGTTGATTTAGTGAAACTTAAATCACTATAGGCGAAGTTACCGCCTAGGCTGATGGTGTTGTCTGCGCCTGTTGAGGCATTGATAATGTCCTGACCATCACCTTTATTGAAAACAATCACATCGTAGCCAGTGCCTGTAGTGATGGTGTCATTGCCAAAGCCACCAATCAACAGGTCATTGCCACTACCAGCGGTGATGATGTCGTTACCTAAACCACCGTCGAACAGATTGTTGCCTGCAGTATCATTGAGTGAGTCACTGCCAGCCCCACCAATCAAGGTATCAGCAAGGTTATTACCATATAAAGTGTCGTTACCGTCACCGCCTACTAAGGTGTTGTTGTAAGACGACAGGCCATTCAAGGTGTCATTGCCTGAAGTACCCGTAACAACAAGACCATCTGTAGTTAACTTGGCTTTATCCCATACAGTGCCATCGGCAAACACAACTTGTTCGATACGGCCAGTAGCGTCGCTATACCAGTTGTTGATGGTGATGCTGTCGCCAGTATTTGCAAACTTAAGGATCAGGTTGTTGCTGTTATTGGCACGCATCAATGTCACATCAGATACTGCAATGTCCGCACCGAGTACGATCTTGTCGACGCTGGTGGTGTTACCGTTCTGGCTGCCTTCATTGATAATGTCCGCACCGTCACCTTTGTTGTAACGGTAGGTGTCTGAGCCAGCTGTACCGTTCAAGGTGTCATTGCCGATACCACCTTCGTAGATGTTACCAGTCGTGTCCCAATAGCTAGTGCCGCCATTATATATGCCGTTCAATACATCGTCGCCCGCACCGCCAACCAAGATGTCGGCAAGGGTGCCGCCATAGAGTGTATCACTCCCCTCCATCCCTAATAAGGTGTTGTTGTAAGACGACAGGCCATTCAAGGTGTCATTGCCTGAAGTACCCGTAACAACAAGACCATCTGTAGTTAACTTGGCTTTATCCCATACAGTGCCATCGGCAAACACAACTTGTTCGATACGGCCAGTAGCGTCGCTATACCAGTTGTTGATGGTGATGCTGTCGCCAGTATTTGCAAACTTAAGGATCAGGTTGTTGCTGTTATTGGCACGCATCAATGTCACATCAGATACTGCAATGTCCGCACCGAGTACGATCTTGTCGACGCTGGTGGTGTTACCGTTCTGGCTGCCTTCATTGATAATGTCCGCACCGTCACCTTTGTTGTAACGGTAGGTGTCTGAGCCAGCTGTACCGTTCAAGGTGTCATTGCCGGTACCACCTTCGTAGATGTTACCAGCAGTTTCCGAGGAGCTGTATCCTGCAACATAGCCATGCAATGTATCATTGCCTGCGCCACCAATTAATATATCTTCACGCTCACGACCAATTAAGACATCATCGCCGTCCATGCCCTTAAGCGTATTATTGTAGTTATTTAACCCATCTAAAGTGTCATTGCTGGCGCTGCCAACTACGACTAACCCATCCGTAGTAAGCTTAGTTTTGTCCCAGATCGTGCCATCTGCAAATACGACTTGCTCAATGCGACCAGTAGCATCGCTATACCAGTTACTGATGGTGATACTGTCACCAGCATTCGCAAATTTAAGAGTCAGATTAGATGTACCGTTAGGCCGTCCCACTGTCACATCAGATACTGCAATGTCCGCACCGAGTACGATCTTGTCGACGCTGGTGGTGTTACTGTTCTGGTAACCTTCATTGATAGTATCTGCACCGTCACCTTTGTTGTAACGGTAGGTGTCTGAGCCAGCCGTACCGTTCAAGGTGTCATTGCCAGTACCACCTTCGTAAAGATTACCAGTCGTATCATAGTAGCTATACGATGCACTGGAGTTACCATTTAACACATCGTCACCAGCACCTCCTATTAAGGTGTCAGCAAGTGCGCCGCCATTTAGTACGTCGTTACCAGCTCCTCCGTCCAGAATATCGTTGCCACCACCACCTGAAAGCACATCATTCCCCTCCATCCCTAACAAGGTGTTGTTGTAAGACGACAGGCCATTCAAGGTGTCATTGCCTGAAGTACCCGTAACAACAAGACCATCTGTAGTTAACTTGGCTTTATCCCATACAGTGCCATCTGCAAACACAACTTGTTCAATGCGACCAGTAGCATCGCTATACCAGTTGTTGATGGTGATGCTGTCGCCACTGTTGGCGAACTTAAGAATCAGATTAGAACTGCCGGTAGGACGCACCACTGCCACATCAGACACTGCAATGTCCGCACCTAGCACGATCTTGTCGACGCTGGTGGTATTACCGTTCTGGTAACCTTCATTGATAATGTCCGCACCGTCACCTTTGTTGTAACGATAGGTGTCTGAACCAGCAGTACCGTTCAAGGTGTCATTGCCGATACCACCTTCGTAAAGATTACCAGTCGTATCATAGTAGCTATACGATGCACTGGAGTTACCATTCAACACATCGTCACCAGCACCTCCTATTAAGGTGTCAGCAAGGGTGCTACCTTGTAATGTATCGTTACCGTCCATCCCTAACAAGGTGTTGTTGTAAGACGACAGGCCATTCAAGGTGTCATTGCCTGAAGTACCCGTAACAACAAGACCATCTGTAGTTAACTTGGCTTTATCCCATACAGTGCCATCTGCAAACACAACTTGTTCAATGCGACCAGTAGCATCGCTATACCAGTTACTGATGGTGATACTGTCGCCACTGTTGGCGAACTTAAGAATCAGATTAGAACTGTCGGTAGGACGCACCACTGCCACATCAGATACTGCAATGTCCGCACCTAGCACGATCTTGTCGACGCTGGTGGTATTACCGTTCTGGTAACCTTCATTGATAATGTCCGCACCGTCACCTTTGTTGTAACGATAGGTGTCTGAACCAGCAGTACCGTTCAAGGTGTCATTGCCGATACCACCTTCGTAAAGATTACCAGTCGTATCATAGTAGCTATACGATGCACTGGAGTTACCATTCAACACATCGTCACCAGCACCTCCTATTAAGGTGTCAGCAAGGGTGCTACCTTGTAATGTATCGTTACCGTCCATCCCTAACAAGGTGTTGTTGTAAGACGACAGGCCATTCAAGGTGTCATTGCCTGAAGTACCCGTAACAACAAGACCATCTGTAGTTAACTTGGCTTTATCCCATACAGTGCCATCGGCAAACACAACTTGTTCGATACGGCCAGTAGCGTCGCTATACCAGTTGTTGATGGTGATGCTGTCGCCAGTATTTGCAAACTTAAGGATCAGGTTGTTGCTGTTATTGGCACGCATCAATGTCACATCAGATACTGCAATGTCCGCACCGAGTACGATCTTGTCGACGCTGGTGGTATTACCGTTCTGGTAACCTTCATTGATAATGTCCGCACCGTCACCTTTGTTGTAACGATAGGTGTCTGAACCAGCAGTACCGTTCAAGGTGTCATTGCCGATACCACCTTCGTAAAGATTACCAGTCGTATCATAGTAGCTATACGATGCACTGGAGTTACCATTCAACACATCGTCACCAGCACCTCCTATTAAGGTGTCAGCAAGGGTGCTACCTTGTAATGTATCGTTACCGTCCATCCCTAACAAGGTGTTGTTGTAAGACGACAGGCCATTCAAGGTGTCATTGCCTGAAGTACCCGTAACAACAAGACCATCTGTAGTTAACTTGGCTTTATCCCATACAGTGCCATCGGCAAACACAACTTGTTCGATACGGCCAGTAGCGTCGCTATACCAGTTGTTGATGGTGATGCTGTCGCCAGTATTTGCAAACTTAAGGATCAGGTTGTTGCTGTTATTGGCACGCATCAATGTCACATCAGATACTGCAATGTCCGCACCGAGTACGATCTTGTCGACGCTGGTGGTATTACCGTTCTGGTAACCTTCATTGATAATGTCCGCACCGTCACCTTTGTTGTAACGGTAGGTGTCTGAACCAGCAGTACCGTTCAAGGTGTCATTGCCGGTACCACCTTCGTAGATGTTACCAGCTGTGTCGTAATAACTGTACCCTGCTATTGAGCCATTTAATATGTCATCACCAGCACCGCCAATGAGGGTGTCAGCCAAGTAGACTCCGACCAATGTGTCGTTGCCAGCACCACCTATTAGTGTGTTGTTGTAGCCAGACAATCCATTCAGCGTGTCATTGCCTGTAGTTCCGGTCACGACTAATCCGTCAGCAGTAAGCTTAGTCTTATCCCAAATGGTGCCATCCGCAAACACGAGTTGCTCTACTCGATAGTCATTACCAGCATACCAACTAGGAATTTTGATTTGGTCGCCCGCTGTAGCAAAGCTAATGACTAGGTCATTGGTGCCTTGCAATCTGGATAAGACCACGTCCTCAGGCGCGATACCTGCACCAAGGATGATTTTATCAACGCTGGTGGTGTTACCGTTCTGGTAACCTTCATTTATAATGTCCGCACCATCTCCTTTGTTGTAACGATAGGTGTCTGAGCCAGCAGTACCGTTCAAGGTGTCATTGCCGGTACCGCCTTCGTAGATGTTACCAGCTGTGTCGTAATAACTGTACCCTGCAATATGTCCATTCAGGATATCGTCGCCTGCGCCACCGATCAAGGTGTCCGTAAGCCCACTTCCATTTAAAGTATCATTGCCATCCATCCCTAATAAGGTGTTGTTATAAGATGACAGGCCATTCAGCGTGTCATTACCTGTAGTTCCAATCACGACCGATCCGTCGGTAGTAAGTTTATCTTTGTCCCAAATAGTGCCATCTGCAAATACGAGTTGCTCTACTCGATATGTAGCATCACCATACCAGTTGTTGATGGTGATACTGTCGCCAGCATTCGCGAATTTAAGAACCAAGTTAGTGGTGCCATTAGGGCGCGAGAGTGTTACATCAGATACTGCAATGTCCGCACCGAGTACGATCTTGTCGACGCTGGTGGTGTTATTGTTTTGGTAACCTTCATTGATAGTATCTGCACCGTCACCTTTGTTGTAACGGTAGGTGTCTGAACCAGCAGTACCGTTCAAGGTATCATTGCCAGTACCACCTTCGTAGATGTTACCAGCTGTGTCGTAATAACTGTACCCTGCAAGATTCCCATTCAGGATATCGTCGCCTGCGCCACCAATCAAGGTGTCCGTAAGCCCACTTCCATTTAAAGTATCATTGCCATCCATCCCTAATAAGGTGTTGTTGTAAGATGACAGGCCATTCAGCGTGTCATTACCTGTAGTTCCAATCACGACCAATCCGTCGGCAGTAAGCTTAGTTTTGTCCCAGATCGTGCCATCTGCGAACACAACTTGTTCAATACGACCAGTAGCATCGCCATACCAGTTATTGATGGTGATACTGTCGCCAGCATTCGCGAATTTAAGAACCAAGTTAGTGGTGCCATTAGGGCGCGAGAGTGTTACATCAGATACTGCAATGTTCGCACCGAGTAAAATCTTATCAACACTGGTGGTGTTACCGTTCTGGTAACCTTCATTGATAATGTCCGCACCATCTCCTTTGTTGTAACGATAAGTGTCTGAGCCAGCCGTACCGTTCAAGATGTCATTGCCGGCACCTCCTTCGTAGATGTTGCCAACAGTGTCAGAATAACTGTACCCTGCAATATTGCCATTTAATATATCGTTACCGGCACCGCCGATCAAGGTATCGGCAAGATTGCTGCCACTCAGAGTATCATTACCATCACCTCCATCAAGCAAATCATTACCACCACCACCGCTAAGTGTGTCATCACCACCTGACCCAAAAATGGTGTCATTTCCTAACCCACCACTGATTGTATTCGCAGATGTATTTCCTAAAATTACATCATCGTCAGAAGTGCCTGATCCAGTGAAACCATTTAAGCCACTTACTAAAATCTTTCTAGTTTTAAGTAAATCTAGAATTGTTTGATTGGGTGTTGAGCTCTCAAGCAACTCGCTAACTTTTTGCCAACCATTCCAGTTTGTATCTTTGAGTATATTTTGAGATGCATCATTAAACTCGATTAGATCAATTAACCCACTGGTGGCGTCATCAGAAACTTTTGCATCAAAAACTGCATTTAGTTTAGTAAAGTCAAGACGAATACCGTTAGCATCTATGACTAGATTGATTTCATCTAATAACGGCTTAAATCTTGTTTGCATGAGCAAAGCATCGTACACAGAGACTTTAAGTGCATCATAGCTTTGCTGCAATAAATCTAGCTGCCCTTGATTATAGCTAATCACGATAGGAAGCGCAGTCGGCAGGCTGCTGCCACCGCTAGGGCTTGGTGCTGCACTATTGATTTCCTTGATCGTAAGTCCTGTTCTAGCCCCTGCACTAGGGTTCGTTGGCAAGCCAAAAAAATAATTACCATTGAAGGCTTCAAGGATATGCATTTTCTGATTCCAGCTATCAATCAATGCTTGGAATTCTGGTGTCAGAATCTCAACTGAAATGGTGCCACCTCCACCAGATCCGCTCGTAGTCGTTGTAGATGTTGCCTCTGTAAGATACGTCGCGTTGGTAATATTTCCAAAAGACTGATACCCCACTACATATGGCAGTTCAAGAATTACATTACCCTCTGGAGATATTACTGAGTATTTTAAACCTGCCACTCGATCTGCATAGGTTTCTGCAAAACCACTGGTGTCTGCCCAGGCATCTAATAACTTATCAATCAATCCCATTTGTGCATCACGCGTGGTCGCTGCACTATATTGAGTAAGTAAGTTTTGTAAGGTTGTGGATTGTGTGGCGGCCTCACGTAAATCACGCACAGCACCACTACCTATCATATCGGGCAGATGTGCCACGGTGCTGGTATCAAGCTTATCGGCAAACTCTCGATGAAAAGTGCTATCAGCTAAATTGATGTCCCCCATATTGCCGGTAACTTCACCCAGTGTACCAGTACTACCATCCGACTTAATAAAGCTGCCGGTATCGGCTAGTTGGTTACCATTACTTAATGTGGTGCTGTGTTCCGTGCTGGCAACATTGATACCAACAATACCTAGTTGATTAAGCGTGAACAGTTCGCCTGACTGGCTAACACCATCTTGGTTGAGATCACGCCAGAGCTTAAGGTTGGAAAATTGTGCATCTTGATTATTAACAACGCCGTCAGCGTTGCTGTCTAGATCTGCTAAAGCATCAAAACCATCCTTGGCTTTGAGACCGTTACTTTTAACCGTAGAGTCCCCAAACAACTCTAGACCGTTATCTATAGTGCCATTACCGTTTCTATCAAGAACTAACATGGCATCGTCTGAGCTTACCCAGCCTGTGCCATTTTTAGTGCCATCGCCGTCGTGATCAAAGAGAATCGTATTTGTTGATGAGATGCCTACTGTTTCGAGACCGTCTCCGTCCAAATCAAAGGTTAAGGGGTCGCGACGGAGAAGGAAGTCTTTGGCTCGATCCCACCAGGTTTTGGTAGCTATATCAGGTTTAAGCCAATTACCTTCATGGATGTCCGGAATACCGTTATTATTGGCATCACCGAGAGGCAATGGCGCAGGAGCTGGGATGTTTGGATTGTAATCAGGATGCCCCAAAGGACGCCAACCTTTATCCCAAGCAATCTTAGCAGCATTTGCGCCAAGATTGAGTGCAATCCCCAAGCCCTTTGTTAAGGGTGAAGGAATTGTACTCATAACGCCACCTAGCGCAGCGGCAACATTCAGAGCAGCACTTACCTGAGAGTCTTCGTTACCTGAAGCCATAGCATCATTGAATTGAGTTATGGCCATTCCAAGCTCTACCATGGAATATAAAGGAGATGTTAGTAAGGTGGTAGTATTCAAAGGTGAGCCTGGTTTTGAAAGCTCTCCAACCAAACCAGTTACACCCGAGACAATGCCTGCGCCACCGCTACCATCGGGGTTTGACATATTCTGAATACCATTTGAAATGCTAACTCCTGCCGAAGTAATCCCGCCTAACCCAACCGCTCCTACCATATACGCTCCTATTATTTAATCAAATTAATATTAATAACTGACTCATTGATTTCATTTATCAAACAAACTAATGACTGAGGTAACGCCTCCTTAGGTGCAGAGAAAAAACTATTTAAAGTGGTGTCCACGTCAAAATGTATACTTTTTTTTTCCTCACCGACAAAAGTTAACTGTAACTCTGCTGTTGAATACCTTGCTGGCCTAATCAAACCTATAGCTGAAGTTAAATTTTTAATATCTATAACCTCTAACTCCTTTGCATTAGGAAACCTGTGTTTAATTACTAATATTTTTTCTTGGTAATTCAACTCAATGAACTCCGGGGGTCGATTTTTAGTGAAAATACGAACTATTAGAAATATCATACAAATTAATGTAAATATCTTTTGGCTGCTTTGATGATTAACAAAGGAAAAAAACATCAAGAAAATGGTTATAACAAAAATGTATACATTTATTGGCCAATAGTTATCGCATGTAAAGAAAAATTTTTTCTGACTAGCAGCGCTGTCAATTAACGTAGAATCAGAAAACCTCACTATTGAGGACGTATCTTGATTTTTTTCGTCACTTGTCATAACTCAACCTTCTCTAAACCACTTGCTTGCTGATTCTCATTTCTAATATTTTCATCTTTCCCCAGTATCACCGCCTCATCCACATTCAGCCCCTTAGGGAGTTGATGGGTAATAAACAGAATAGTGACCTTGCCTTTAAGTTTGTTCACTGTCTGCGCAAAATGCTCTGCGGTTTGTTGATCAAGATTGGAAACTGCTTCATCAAAGATTAAGACTTTAGGTTGTTTGAGCAATGCCCTGGCAATGGCAATGCGTTGCTTCTGGCCACCACTTAAGCCTGCGCCATGTTCACCGACTATGGTTTGGTAACCTTGTGGCAGCTTTGCAATAGCTTGGTGAATCTCAGCGAGTTGGCAAGCATGGATGATTTGCTCAAAGCTAGCGTGTGGATTAGCTAAGATCAGGTTGTCGTAAATGGTGCCAGAGAACAATACTGTCTCTTGTGGCACTACCCCAAAGTGATTTCTTAGCTCATTAGCTGCCAGGTACTTGATGTCTTGCCCATTGAGCTTGATGGTGCCTTCTTGGGGTTGGTAGAAACCCAGCAGTAATTTAGCCAAGGTGCTTTTACCACAGCCACTGGGACCCATGACAACAACACAATGGCCTGCTTGTATATTGAAGCTGAGGTTGCGATATAGCCACGGTAATTCAGTGTTGTTTTGTGGATCGGTGTATCTAAAGCCTAAGCTATCGACAGTGATGTTAGTGGTTTGGCTAACATTTGCTCTGGTAGGGATAAGTGTCATCGGCTCTGCAGGAGCGTTCATCACATCTCCTAGGCGCTTCACGGCAATATCGGCTTGTTGGAATTCCTGCCATAAACCCACTAAACGCATGACTGGTTGTGAAAGCCTGCCTGAGAACATCTGAAAGGCCACCAACATGCCAATGGTGAAACTAGTGTTGTGCATTACTAGCCATGCACCTACACATAGAATCGCCAATGTTTGTAATTGGTCTAGTGTGCTGGCTGCCGTATTGTAGGTAATGGATAGCTTACGGCTATCAAAGCTGGCATTGAGATAGGTGCTTAAGTAATTACCAAAGGTTTGTTTAAGCTGTGGTTCCATCTGTAACGACTTAACCGTTTCCATGCCTGAAACATATTCAGTGAGGAAGGCCTGATTACGTGCACCGAGCATAAACTGGTGATTAAGCTTGGCACGGATAATGGGGGTCACAAAAAAACTTAAGATAGAGATCAGTGCTAAACAAGCCACCGCAATCAAACTTAATTGCCAGCTATACCAAAACATAATGGCGAGAAATACGATCAGGAATGGGAAGTCTAGCAACAGTGTTACTAGACCACTTGCCAGAAACTCACGTATGGTTTCTACACCGTGTACACGGGCAATGATGACACCAGTAGGTCTGTTGTTGTAATAGCGTACAGGGAGATCTAACAAATGGCTAAAGACTTTATGCCCTAAAGTGGCATCAATACGGTTACCGGTATGTAATACCAAGTATTGACGCACCCATCCCATCACTGCACTAAAAACTAGAAAAATAAAGAGAGCAATCCCAATCACCACTAAAGTACTCGTAGTGTGATGCACTACCACTTTATCAATCACGATTTGGGTACAAATAGGTACAGCCAAACCCACCAACTGAATAGCTAGCGATGCTAGTAATACTTCAGACCAGATATTCTTGTATTTGAGTAGCTCGGGGACGAACCAGCGAAAACCGAATTCTTTCTCAGGCGCTTGATTCGTTCCGCTGCCGGTGGGTGCATTAGCTTGAGTAGCTTGAGATGCTTTCCCTTGCGTCACACCATCTTCATCAGTGAGTGCCTCTTCAGCTTTACGCACCATTAGAAAATCACCAGTGATACGGGCGTTAAAATCAGGATCATTGATACTGATGGTCACAGGCTCTGCTTGACCAGGATGCAATACAAGTAAGCGTTTGTCGTCGCGGCTTAAAATAAGGGCGATGTCGTAATTTGGATTGGCTGTTGCATTAGGGGGTAAAGCGGAAGGTGAGGTGCTGCTTGGTTCTACACTATCAGCATTGGAGTCAGTGTCTGATGAGGCACTACTGTTTGTTTGTGTTTGTTGTACTGGATTCAGAATGGCCAAGCATGGCATGCTGGCTTGCGGAAGTTGGTTGAGACTATATCGTTTGCGACTGTTGTTTAAACCAAAATGATTAAGCGCTTGTTGTAAATGGACAATATCATAGGGTGGCGGATACTGCTTAATTAGCAATGCAACGTCATGCGGAATACGATTCAGCTGACAAAACGCCCCTGTAGCCCATATAAAGGCCTCTATGTTTAACGGTTGAACCACTAAACCCTCACTGCTTGTTATTAGTATTATTGTCGTGTAATTATTTTTTTGAGCAGTGGTTTATTGAGATCCTCCACACTCTTGTGGAGGACTTTAACTGATAAAAGTTAAATCATGCAAGTGAATTTATTGCTCAATCGTAAAGAGTTGTAAAGTGGTGGCGATTCAATCCAATTTTAAATAACACACCAATTGCTACTGACAAAGCTTCATGGGCTATCAGAGTTAAGAAAATAATGAATGCTCCCCCGCCGACGGGATTGTTTATCCAAATTTGGGGTGTAGATTAATTTATGTGTCCATAATTGGATAGAGCCAGCTTTATGGTGACTTACAAACTCTTAATAGATGCAATTTCACGGCCAACCACTACCTAGAGTATAATTTTATGCTTATTTAAGTAAGTAAAATTATGCTTCCGCTGACACTCCGACAATCTAAAAACCAAAAAATCCCTCTTTGTGACACACTTTTGACACAGTGAGGCGAGAAATGGCATCAATTACTAAACGTAGCTCTGGTTGGCAGGTTCAAATTCGGAAGCAAGGCTATAAACCAATTTCAAAAAGGTTTGATAAGAAGTCGGAAGCAGAGGCATGGGCAAGAGCTATCGAATCTGAAATGGATAGAAATGTATTCATTGACCGCTCATTAGCAGAAAGAACCACGCTTGGCGAAATACTGATTAAATATCGCGACCAAGTATCAATCCACCACCTCGGCTACATACAAGAGAAATCAAGAGTTAACGTTCTACTTAGTCATTCAATTGCAAATAGATATCTAGCTACACTTAAATCTTCTGATTGAATCACCACTAGCTTACTAGACGCCTTTGAGCCGTAATAATCGCAACCAATGAAAGTTTCTTGTGGTTTGCTTAGAGAACACCTATAGTCTTCACAGGAAACTTAACACAAGGGCATCACATGAAAAAGCTATTAGTAACAATCCAATTAGAATTAGACATTCCTGACACATGGGATTTGGTAGAGCATCCTGACCAAGTGCAAGCCATTAAGATGGATGATGGACAGTATATGCACATGAGCTTTTTGCCTATGATGACCAAAGACTTTAAAGCGGGCGCTGAGTGGTCTAGCGAGTGCCCTGATGAGTTTACCGAGGAGGTCTTGGATATGGTCGCAGATGAAGAGGTTTTGATGAAGCTTGAGTTGAACTAGCCAGCCTATCCAACCACCCAATTCTGGAAAGTCCACTCACGTCTTTATACTACCCCTTTAAAACTCTTTGTATATCAAAAAGCGCGCTATACGACTAGCGACTCGAGACCAGCCTTGCAATAAAATTGGTCAATCAAAGAGTTATTGGGCGATTTAAATCAGAATAGATGGTTTGGCCGCTTCAATAATTGGTGGCGCTTTTGCACAAGGATAGTCGATCTAACATAAATTTATTAATAGCAATTTATGCCTCCATTTTTATACAAGAGCCAAATTTACCATTCTCACTGAACATCTATAATGGATTAAAGTAGGCAATAAAGCTTTTGATAGCACTAAAGATATCAATACTTTTTTGACTCACTTATATTTTCTTCGACAATAATTGCCAAATTACTTTAAGGATGGCAACAGAAGAGAATGCTCTCTTACCCTGTGTGCTGCAATCGCTCTTACTTGCGAACTTTTAAAGCTCTGGGTGTTATCCAATTTAAACACACTCACCACTCGATTCATCTCTTCGGATTGCTCCATAAGTGACTCAGCGGCGGCGGCGGCTTGCTCAACCAGTGCAGCGTTTTGTTGGGTAACTTGATCCATTTGCGTCAGAGCTATATTAACCTGATCAATTCCAGCACTTTGCTCTGATGAGGCAGCTGAAATCTCAGCCATGATATCCGTTAGTTTTTTTACCGAGGTGACAACCTCTTTCATGGTATTGCCAGCATTTTCAACAAGCTTAGTACCCTCAGAAGTTTTTTCTACCGAGTCTGAAATGAGCTCTTTAATTTCTTTTGCTGCAGAAGCCGAACGTTGCGCCAGATTGCGAACCTCTCCCGCGACAACGGCAAATCCTCTCCCCTGCTCACCAGCTCTTGCAGCCTCAACTGCGGCATTAAGCGCAAGAATATTTGTCTGGAACGCAATTCCATCAATGACAGAAATAATCGCCTCAATCTTTTGTGAGCTTTGATTAATCATAGTCATTGTACTTACGACCTGCTCCATCACATCCCCACCTTTAGCTGCAACAGTAGAAGCTGTCATTGCCATTTGGTTGGCTTGCTTTGCGTTTTCTGCATTGTGCTTCACAGTCGAGGCTAGCTCTTCCATGCTAGAGGCAGTTTCCTCAAGGGATGCGGCTTGCTCTTCTGTACGCTGAGATAGATCTACATTTCCTTGTGCAATTTCTTTGGCCGCAGTATTAATTGTCTCCACCGATGATTTTACTGTAACAATTGGGGCGACAATCAACTCGAGCGTATTATTCACACCCTCTATAATTTTTCGGAAATCGCCTAAGTGTTGAGCTGCATCTGCACGCACCGTGATGCGCCCTTCAGCTGCAGCAGCTGACAACATATGTGCATCACTGTTTAAAGCTTTTAGATTTTTACGAACAGCTTCAATTGCATCATTAACGAAGATTTTTTTGCCTGGGAATTTTTCCAAAGGCACATCAAAATCACCTTCACCAAAACGAGATACGACACCAAGTGCTTTTCGCGTGACGTTGAGGTGACCAGCCACCATTTGATTCACACCATCAGCCATATCAGCATATACACCTTGATATTTCTTTTCGTCGATTTTGACATCAATATCGCCTAGGTCATGCTGCTTAGCCATTTCGTTGATGTCAGCTATGAATGCCTTTATATTGCTGCGAGTATTCTCAATCGCTTCGTTAATTAGCGCTTTTTTACCAGGAAATTTCACTAATGGAATATCAAAGTTTCCGTCACCAAAACCTTTTACAACATTGATAGATTTGTTGCTAACATCAATATGACCTTGAACCATATTATTAACGCCATCTGCTAATTCAGCATAAGCTCCCTTATAACTTGCAACATTAATCAACAAATCAACGTTACCAGCATCATGTTCCTTCGCCATATTATTCATATCAATAATAAAGTGTTTAATACTGCTACGCACTTGTTCGATACGTTGATTGATACTCGCTTTTTTACCGGGAAATTTTTCCAAAGGTGCATCAAAATTACCTTCACCAAACGCCTGCACTACAGCCATGGCTTTTTCGTTCATTTCAATATGGCCCTCTACCATCTTATTGATGCCAGCCGCCATTTCCGCATAACCACCTCTGAATTTGTTAACATCCACTCGCTCATCAATATCACCTGCATCATGTTGAGCGCTAATCTTTTTTAGAGAGATGACCAGTTCATTCAATGTAGATTGTAAGAGTCTAATTGAGCTAGCAATGCTAGTTTTGTCATCTGATTTCACATCAAACTTAGTATTGAGATTGCCTTCGGCAAAACCTTTAGCAATAACTGCCAAATCTGCAGGCTCTGCGCCAATTGCTCTCAAAATAGCATTCTTGGTCAACACACCCAATACAGTTATAACCAAGAGTAGTAAAATTGATATCGCTAGCGCGATCCAAACAGCAACATCCTTACCTGCTATGGCATCGGCAGCACTCTTATTTCCTAACTCAATATTGTATTTTGTATGCTCTTCAAACTTTTTAGCAATGGCTACACCAATAGCATCTATGCTCTCTAGCTCTGCTCTAATATTGGCAGTCAGAGAGACTTGGTTTGCTGCCTCCTCAGGGCTTAATTGAACAACACTTCGCGACAGTTCAAAAATTTTAGGAACTTTACTAAAGTAATCCTCAAGCAATTTTTTTTCTTGGTCATAAAGTTCTTTATCTTTAGCTCCAACCAAGGTGGTTTCATATGTTTTAAATGCTTTAAGTGAGAGTGCTTTACGGTCTTCAAAGGCAAGCTCTAACTTTTGTTTCGCTTGAATATCCGTAGCTGTTGTATGTCGTATCAGATTGATCCGTGCTCGCTGGAATAGGCTATTCGCCTCTCCGAGAGACGCTAAAGAAGGAACAGTATTAATCGTGCTAAAGTTCGCCTTCTGAAATACGTCATTGATTAAATATATATTTGCGCCGACCAAGAAAACTAGACCAAGACTTGTAGCCAAAATTAGCAACGTAATGCGATTTGCGACAGTAAGTTTCATCTATTACCTTCCAGTTCTTATTTTAAATAACTTATTGAGAATTAAGCTAATTGCGCTGATTATTAACAGTGTACTAGACTAACCAATCACTCTTCCAAATTATGGAAATCTGTTAAGAAAACTATATAATCATACATAAGATATGTGAAACATCGTTTTCTAATAATAATGTAAATTCAAATTAATTACACTAAACTACTAAACGTCACTTGATACGGACTTTAATCTTATCCAACCAAAGACGCTCCTAATAGCACAGAAAAACCTCCAAACACTAGTTTCATTTATTAAGATATCCAAGAGATTTTTTAATAAAGTCACACTCTTTTGAGTCAGCATGAATAAAGAATCAAAGTAGCAAAAGTAAACATCCCGGTGTCCAAACTCACAACCTTATGCGCACTAAAGAGAATGACTAGCAGACACTTAAATATGACCCACTTTTTATTGCCTATAGTTACCAGATATGTCCATGCACAATAACTACATTGAATTATTGCGCTTTTATCTTTCAAGCCACGGCTACACACAGCAGTAACGTGAATGATGGGAGTTTAGCAACCATCGCATTATTCATAGCATAACGAAAAGCTCCTAGTAATATTGATTATGTACTACAGCCAACTGTGCTCTAAAAATTCCCCGTTTCTGTGCCTGTTTTCCTTGTGCTTGCTCCCTTACGATGGCATCCATTGTTATTTCGTCGTCTATGCGCAGGCAAATCTTTACACACACCTGCCAAACTTATAAGCCAGTAGGAAATATGTCGCAACAAAAAGCCGTAATCAAACCATATCACCACCCAGCTGCCGGTTGGGGTGCGTTAAAACAAGTTGCCGCGCAACTCGCGCTACAGAAAATTCCAGTCAAGGGTGTGATAACGCTGCTGTCACAGAATCAGCCTGATGGGTTTGACTGCCCAGGCTGTGCTTGGCCGGATAAAGAGCACACTTCCACATTCGAGTTTTGTGAAAATGGCGTGAAGGCGGTGGCTGCTGAAGCGACAGCCAAACGTACACCTCCTACGTTTTTTGCCAAACACACGGTGACAGAGTTGATGGGTTGGAGCGATTTCGATCTGGAAAATGAAGGCCGCTTGACGCACCCTATGCGTTATAACCCAGTGACGGATAAATACGATGAAATTGCTTGGGATGATGCATTTGCGCTGATGGCATCGCATTTGCATGCATTGAACGACCCGAATGAAGCGGTTTTCTATACTTCTGGTCGCGCCGGCAATGAAGCTGCTTTCCTCTATCAATTGTTCGTGCGCGAGTTTGGTACTAATAACTTTCCTGATTGCTCCAATCTTTGCCACGAATCCACCAGCATGGCTTTGCCGCCTACTGTTGGTATCGGTAAAGGCTCCGTGACTTTGCACGACTTTGAGCATGCTGACACCATTCTGATCTTCGGCCAAAACCCGGCCACCAATCATCCGCGTATGTTGGGTGAGTTGCGTGAGGCAGCTAAACGCGGCGCGCGTATTGTTGCGATTAATCCATTGAAAGAGCGTGGCCTTGAGCGCTTTGCTGACCCTCAAAGCCCATTTGATATGTTGTCTTTCAAGGGTAGCAAAATCAGCGATCTGTTGATCCAGCCTAAACTCGGCGGTGACTTGGCGTTGATTAAAGGCATGATCAAGTTCGTGATCCAATGGGATGATGAAGCAATCAAACTTGGTAGCGAGCGTGCTGTTGATTTAGCGTTTATTCAGCAGCACACCAATAATTTTGAGGCAATTGCCGAAGACGCCCGTCAGGAAAGCTGGGACGTGATTGTGGAAGAATCTGGCGTGCCGCTCGAGCAGATTGAAGAAATTGCACGCATCTACGCCACCGGTGACCGCGTAATTTCTACCTGGGGCATGGGTATCACTCAGCACAAACATGGCGTTGCCACGATTAAAACCTTGGTTAACCTGATGTTGTTGCGTGGCAATATCGGTAAGGAAGGCGCTGGCCTGTGCCCAGTGCGTGGACATAGTAATGTGCAGGGCAACCGCACTGTGGGCATTTACGAAAAAATGCCAGTTGAATTTCTTGAAAGCTTGGAACGCGTGTTTGATATCAAGGTGCCAAAAACACCAGGTTACGATGCTGTGGGCGCCATCCAAGCCATGATTGATGGTAAAGCTAAATTCTTCTTTGGTTTGGGCGGTAATTTCTCTATTGCCACCCCTGACACCGACCGTACTTGGGAGGGTATGCGTAACTGTGACTTGACTGCTCATGTCACCACCAAACTCAACCGTAGCCATTTGGTACACGGCAAGGAAGCATTGATACTGCCATGCTTGGGTCGTACCGAGATTGATACGCAGGAAACTGGCCCACAAGGCGTGACTGTGGAAGACTCCATGAGCATGGTGCATATTTCCTACGGCATGAACAAACCAGCCTCGCCGCATCTGCTCTCTGAGCCTGCCATCGTGGCCCGTTTTGCACATGCGACACTCAAACACAGCAAGACGCCTTGGCTAGAATACATCAAGGATTACAGCAAGATTCGCGATGCTATTGAGCAGACCATGCCAGTGGCATTTAAAAACTACAATGAGCGCATCAAAAAGCCTGGCGGTTTCCGTATGCCAGTGCCTTCCAGTCAGCGTATTTGGAACACACCGTCTGGTAAGGCAGAATTTACGCTGCAGGCTATTCCGCAGAGTTCACCTATCCATCAGGCGCGCGAGCAGTATGGTGACCAATTATTCGTACTGATGACAACGCGTTCGCATGACCAGTACAACACCACCATTTATGGTATGGATGACCGTTATCGTGGTGTGTTTGGCCAACGCCGTGTTATTTTCATGAATCCGGCAGATATCCAGCGCATGGGGCTGCAAGCCGGTGACTGGATTAATCTAGTAAGCGTCTGGCAAGATGGCATCACGCGCAGAGCAGACAAATTCTTAGTTGTATCTTACGACATTCCGCAGGGCTGCCTGAGTGGCTATTACCCAGAAACTAATAATCTGGTGCCATTAGAAAGCGTAGCCGATCTCTCACGCACGCCAACCTCCAAATCCATTCCCGTGATTATCGAAAAAACCACTGCGCCAGAGGTAGCCAATGCTGCTTGAACTTGATGCTTATGAGGTACAGGAGGGTTACGCCTCCGAGAGTAGCCAGCTAGATACAGCCCAGTTAGACACCAGTGCCGTGCTGATGCTGGGGATACTGGAGTTGCTGCATGCAGAGCATGAACAGGGTAGGAGCTATGTGTCGCTAGCGGTTATCTGCAAGCGCCTAGATATCCGCATGAGCACGCTGCAACGGCTGATGACAGCCTTAAGCGAACAAGCACTGGTGGAAGTGTTTACCCAAAAAGAGCGCTTGGTTGCTGCCTTAACGGCTGGTGGCGAAGAGGTCTCAATGGTGTTGCAAGCGGCTTAAGTTGCCAGTCGCGATACAACAACACACGGCTGGAGTATAATCAAAAACTTCAGAATTCCATCCCTGCTTGGCCATTTATGAAGCTTTATGTCTCGTTTGCCGCCCGCATTCGCGCAATGATCGATGAAGGCGTCTTAAAGCCGGGGGATAAGATTTTTTCGGTACGGCAAGCCAGCCAGAAATATGAGCTCAGTATTAGCACCGTATTGCGCGCATATTTGCTGCTGGAGCAAGATGGCATTATCAGCAGCCACCCACAATCCGGCTATTTCGTCACCCCCCGCAAACGCTTGCAGCAACGCCACGCTTCTCCGCTGGCCAAAGATATTAACCTTGCTGAGATTGATGCGGGCAAGTTGGTACTTACTACGCTTAAATCAATCCGTGAGTTTGGCACGGTGCCGCTGGGCTCACCGTTTCCAGATCCGCAGCTATTTCCGCTGAAGAGAATCCATCAATATGAAAAAGCCCTGACCGATGATCAGGGTGATTGGGGCGTATTGAGCGATTTGCCGCCCGGCAATGAAATGCTAAGGCAACAGATTGCGCGACGTTATTTGGTGAGTGGCATGGATGTCTCGCCAGATGATATCGTCATCACCCATGGCGCTACCGAAGCAATCACGCTGTGCCTGCAAGCGGTAGCCAAGGCGGGTGACACCATCGCGCTGGAGTCCCCAGGATATTATGCATTGGCGCATACTGTTGAGCGCCTAGGCATGAAAGTGGCTGAAATACGTACTGACCCGGAGTCTGGCATTGATTTGGATGCATTGCGCGCCATGACCGATAACGTGCGCATCGCTGCCGTTATTCTGACTTGTAACTTCCAAAATCCGCTGGGCTTCGTGATGCCGGAGGCTAAAAAACAAGCACTAGTGACATTGCTGGCAGAACAGCAGATTCCTCTGATTGAGGATGATGTTTACAGCGAATTGTACTTTGGTGACATACCACCTAAGCCAGCTAAGGCTTTTGATGATGCAGGCATCGTGCTGCATTGCTCCTCGTTTTCCAAATCACTGGCTCCCGGCTACCGTGTGGGTTGGACCCATGCCGGACGCTACCGCCAGGAGGTAGAGCGGCTCATGTTTCTCAATAGTCTGTCACTGCCATCAGCCCCGCAGATTGCGATAGCCAAGTTCTTGCAACGCGATAGCTTCGAGCAGCATCTCAAGCAATTACGGCATACCCTGCGCTCCAATTATGTACTGATGCGCAATGTGATTGAGCAAAGTTTTCCTGCTGGTACACAGCTTTCTGTCCCTAAAGGTGGCTATGTGATCTGGGTAAAGCTACCACCAGCACTTGATGCGCTAGAACTTTACCGCGCCGCGATCAACAGTGGCATTACCGTCGCCCCCGGCACCATTTTCTCCCGCAAAAAAGAGCTCAC
Source organism: Methylotenera mobilis JLW8 (assembly GCF_000023705.1). Lineage (NCBI taxonomy): Bacteria > Pseudomonadati > Pseudomonadota > Betaproteobacteria > Nitrosomonadales > Methylophilaceae > Methylotenera > Methylotenera mobilis. The sequence goes on along the minus strand of NC_012968.1, from coordinate 485,701 downwards.
TCATTATATTCGTCTCAATTTCAGCCACTTGTGGACACTAGCCATCGAACAGGCGGTACGTGATGTCGGTGCGCTGGCGTGCGATATGCTGTCAGCCGGGGGGGGGCTAACTAGCAACTAAACTGCGGCCTCAGCTCATCTTGTGCCAGATCTAAAAATGCACGCAGTTTGGGTGGCATAAAACGCTGCTTGGGGTACACCAAATGTACAGGGTCTGCCCTGCCTTGCCAGTCTGGCAGGACTCTTAACAAATCACCGCTAATTAAGCCCTGCTTGCAGACAAAAGCGGGCAATAGCGCGATACCCTGCCCATTTTCTGCCATTGATTTCACAACACCGATGCTATTAGCCATGGTGCGTGCTGGTAATGGAATGGTAATGTGGCTGTACTCGTTGCTTAACGTCCAAGCATCGCGCCCCATCGGGGTAAATTGTAAGCAATGATGTGCGTGTATGTCCTGTGGCACCTCTAATGGTGCGGCGCTCTTTAAATAATCTTTGCTGGCAAACAATTCCCAATGGATGATGCCTAGCGATTTTGCTATCAGGCTGGAGTCGCGTAAATCACCGGTACGAATCGCAACATCCACTCCATCTGCCACCAAATCGATATAGCGGTCGGTTAATAGTAGTTCCATCTCCAACTCAGGGAAATCTCGCTGTGCACGCTGTATTAGGTTGGCTAGCAAGCTGTCGCCAAGGTCGGCCGGTGCGGTCACCTTCAATTTACCTTGTGGTTGCTGACGCGCCTCGTCTATGGCGGCTTCGGCCTCTAGCAAATAGCTAAGCCCCTGCGCCGCATGCTGATAGTACACAGCGCCAGCTTCAGTCAGGCTCAGCCTTCTCGTGGTGCGCTGTAGCAGCGTGATCCCTAAGCGCTTTTCCAGCCGAGAGATTCTGGTACTTACGGTGGAGGTAGGCAAACCAATTTGCCTAGCTGCTTCACTAAAACTACCGGCCTGTACCACTTTGACAAACACTGCTGATTCGTTGAAATCCATAATTATTCATTTAAATGAAAAGTAATTTAACATTTAACCATCTAGTCTGTGATTTGTCATATCTTTATAGTGGGAACCATCGTAACCAAGTAAAAAATGAAGTAAAAATTGAAGTACAGAAATCGAGGAAAAACATCATGAAAAAACTAGCTTTTATTAAACGCAGCAACGGCAATCACTGGGTAGGTGATGGCTTCCCGGTGCAAAGCATTTTTTCTTATCGCGATATTCATGAAGAAATGTCACCGTTCCTGTTGATGGACTATGCAGCACCGACCAAATTTGAGCCAACAGAGCAACGCCGCGGCGTAGGCAAACACCCGCACCGTGGTTTTGAAACAGTAACCATCGTCTATGACGGCCAAGTGTCACACCATGACTCTACTAATTCTGGCGGCACCATAGGCGCAGGTGATGTGCAGTGGATGACAGCCGGCTCCGGCATTATCCATGAGGAGTACCACGGTGACGATTACGCCCGTACCGGCGGCCCGTTTGAGATGATACAACTTTGGGTCAACTTGCCAGCTAAACACAAAATGGCAGCGCCTGGCTATCAAGGCATTACCAGCGCACAGATACCAGAAGTTGCACTAACAGCTAATGCAGGAAAAGTGCGCGTGATTGCTGGTGAGTTTTTAGGAAAAAAAGGCCCTGCGCATACCTTCAGCAGCATGAATGTGTGGGATGTCAGGCTAAATGCAGGCAGTACAGCGGCATTCAATTTACCCGAAGGTCATACCACTGCCATCTTTGTGCTGCATGGTGCAGTAAAGACCGGAGATGTACACGTTATCCAACCATCTGAGCTGGCAGTGATGCAGCGCGAGGGAACCGAACTGGTGTTAGAAGCACAGCAAGACTCAGTTTTACTGTTATTAAACGGGGCACCGCTGAATGAACCAGTGGTTGGCCATGGCCCTTTTGTGATGAATAGCCGGGAAGAAATCAATCAGGCTGTTGATGACTACAACAATGGTCGCTTTGCAGTAGCGGCATAAAAACAATATAAAACTTTAATTCAATTCTTTAGGAGAAACACCATGAACAAACCATACGTACGTCTAGACCGCGACAACGCAGTAGTATTACTAGTAGATCACCAAGCAGGCCTGTTATCTTTAGTACGCGATATTGAGCCAGATCGCTTTAAGAACAATGTATTGGCATTGGCAGATTCTGCTAAGTACTTTCAGTTGCCAACCATTTTAACCACTAGCTTTGAGAATGGTCCTAACGGTCCGCTGATGCCTGAGTTAAAAGAGATGTTCCCTGATGCGCCTTATATTGCACGTCCAGGCCAAATCAATGCATGGGATAACGAGGACTTCGTGAAGGCGATTAAAGCCACAGGTAAGAAGCAAATTATCATTGCCGGTGTGGTGACCGAGGTGTGCGTAGCATTCCCAGCACTGGCTGCGATTGAAGAGGGTTTTGAGGTGTTTGTGGTGGCGGATGCTTCTGGCACGTTTAATGAGATGACGCGTGATGCGGCATGGCGCCGCATGGAGGCTGCTGGTGTTCAGTTCATGACTTGGTTTGGGGTGGCTTGTGAGTTACATCGTGATTGGCGTCGTGATATTGAGGGCTTGGCGACTTTGTTATCTAACCATATCCCTGATTACCGTAATCTCATCACTTCTTTTAATGCGCAAAGCGCTAAGAAATAACTGCAAGAAATAATCATGAACATCCCTAGGATGCTACTTTAGATCTTGGGGATAACATTTATCAAGGCAATAAACATGACTTTCACATTAGACACCGAACAAACCGCTACAGTTGTCATTTCGCATCATATCAGAGATGACGCTAAGCTCGACTATGAAGCATGGTTAAACGAAATTATTCCAGTTTCCAAAAGCTACCCTGGGCACTTGGGTGTTAGCATCGTACATCCAGTCGCTGGAGCCACAGTCACTTATACAGTGATTATTCGGTTTGACACGCGCAAAAATCTCTTGGCATGGATGGCGTCAGACGATAGAAAAAAACTGATTAAAAAAGTACAGCCGTATCTAGTAGAAGATGATAAATTCTTTGTACGCAGTGGCCTGGATTTTTGGTTTACGCCAGAAGAGGCAAAAGCCAAGCTGCCCACTAAATGGAAACAACTAGTCATCACCTGGTCAGCCATTTTTCCCTTGGTATTAGCGATGTCTGCACTGATCGATTGGCTGGCAACAAGCATCCCCATCCCCTTAGGCCATATGCTAAAAGTATTGAGTACTACGTTTCTGGTGGTATTGATGATGGTGTATGTAGTCATGCCGCGTTACACTAAATTGGTACATAAATGGCTGTTTAGCTAGCACTTGAAAGCAATCTGTATACAATAAGCAGCAATGAATCTATCCAGTATCAATTTAGTACAATTTCCTGCGGTCATCAAACTACATTCAGATGATGAGTTGATACTCATCGCCACCAGCTCAGGTTTTGAACACAACCCGGACCTGAGCCGCATGTATTTTCAACCGCAGGACATGCTGATTGATAAACTCGGCAATGTGTACAAACTCCACAAAACTGCGCAATTGGCATTAGCTGCCACGGGGGATGTGATGCAACTTGATGAAGTGATTAAATTGATTCAATTGCATCTATCAAATCATGGTACATGCTGCGTATCTAAATTCTCGGCACACTCTATCGCAGAAGCGTTTAACTGCCTTTAATCAAACGGCCATTCACATCTAACTTGGCAATAGCGTTTAAGACGCTGTTATTTCTTTTACACACTGAAATTCAATTGCGTCATCCGTTTGATTAACGTAACATTAATTAAATGAATGATTTAGCTAAAATCAATAAAGCAGGCGGCAAGCGCGAAGGCGCGGGCCGTAAGATTGGCTCTGGGAAATTTCGCGAGCAAACTTCTGTGCTGAGAATCCCCACTAGCCAGGTCGCTGTGATTAAAGACTTTTTAGCGGCTTACCAACGAAAAAAAATGATGACTGATTTAGACGTAGTAACACAATTTGAATTACCCGCTTTAGAAACAGAATCAATGGAGTTGCCTCTATTTAGTTCTAAAGTGTCAGCAGGCTTACCCAGCCCAGCAGAAGACCACTTAGAACAGAGGCTAGACCCGAACGAGTTCTTGATTGATAAGAAAGACACCACTTTCTTCGTGACGATTCAAGGTTACTCTATGGTCGACGTAGGCCTATTACCGGGCGACAAAGCCGTCGTAGACCGTGCCAAAATTGCCTCTATCGGCGATATTGTATTAGCAGTGATAGATGGTGAATTTACCATTAAAACCTTAAGCCGCAGCAAAGAAGGCAATGTGCGCCTACTACCAGCCAACTCATCTGCCGACTATGCGCCCATCAATATCACAGAAGAAATGAACTTTGAGGTATGGGGCGTAGTAACCGGCTCATTCAGGCGCTTTAAATAAATAGTTTAGCAATAAAACCCCGTAAAAAAACTGATACGGGTATTGACTAGATTACTCCACAATTTCTGTGGGTAAAGTTGTGGGATGGATGGGCACAGCTTAATTAACTCACTGCTTTCACTCAACTTATTTGCTTAGAGGCATTATTAGACACATGCAGCAAAACCAAGCGATTAATCGTGAATTTCTTGATCAGCGCCCCGGTGCAACTTTAGTAGAATTTGGTGCAGAGTGGTGTGGTCATTGTCAGGCTGCACAAGCTAACATCAGTGCGGCCATGAAGGCTTATCCCAACATACATCATATTAAGATCGAAGACGGCAAAGGCCAGCGCCTAGGTCGAAGCTATGCAGTAAAACTTTGGCCTACACTCATTTTTCTGCAAGACGGTGTAGAGATTGAGCGATTAGTCCGCCCATTAAGTGAAGAATACATTAATGCCGCTTTATCTAAACTGAGATAATAAGTTTGGATAAGATAATTAAGCTTAGATAATAAAAAATCGCACAGCAACAACTGCAGGAACAACAAACACTGCGGCTACAAATACTGCAGTAAAGATAAAACGGGCAACTTTGCCGGCATCAATCACCACATCCAGCGCGACATCATCATATTGTTGATAGGTGTACATTTAACTCTCCTTAAGAAACTTGTGATTTCTAACTGATTACAAATGAAGTAGGTAACTTCGCTACCTGCTTTAATAGTGGGTAACTATAAGCAAGTTTTATGTCATATAAATGACAAAGGGAGCCTAAGCTCCCTTATCTTACTGCTAAGATTGCTAATGCAGAACAATCATTACTTGTTCATCACGTACATAGTCACTTCAAAGCCAAAACGCATTTCAGTAGCTGCCGGTGTTGTCCACATAATCATTCTCCTAAGTATTTGGTTTAAACATAACGCACTGTCATGTTTGTATGGTTCCATTATGAAGCTATTTAATAAAATCACACTGTCACTGTTCATGAATAACAACTACGTAAAATCATGAACAGAATATCAACACGATAAAGCCAATCACCAACAAAAAACATAACAATCAATAAGTTACATATAAACAAAAGCACTACATCACTTCAGCATATAAAAATTTAAGGCAAAAAAAAAGACTTCTCTTACGAGAAGTCTTTTTTAGTTTTTGGTGCCCAGGGCCGGAATCGAACCGGCACGCCTCGCGGCGCGGGATTTTGAGTCCCGTGCGTCTACCAATTCCGCCACCTGGGCCTCTTGGAATTATACATTCCTGTATAATTGCGATTTCGCTATTATAGCAAGCTATGAGCCATATGAAAACCCAAGATTTCGATTTTTATTTACCTTCTTCATTAATTGCACAACATCCATCCTCTGAACGCACTGCCAGTCGCATGTTATACCTGAATAGCACAGCGAGTAAATTAACGGATAAACAGTTTTTAGACTTCCCGGATTTCTTCAAAGCTGGCGACTTACTCATTTTTAATGACACCCGCGTGATCAAAGCACGTTTATTTGGCAATAAGCACTCTGGCGGCAATGTGGAAGTATTGATCGAGCGCGTGATTAATCAAAATACCGCTTACGCCCATGTGCGCGCATCGCGCTCACCTAAGGTTGGCAGCCGCATCACACTAAGTGATGCTTTTGACGTAGAAGTCACTGCACGCCACGATGATTTATTTGAGCTGCGCTTTTTAAGTGAAGATTCAGTGTTTGAATTACTGGAGCAGCACGGCGCGCTACCGTTACCACCTTATATTACCCACGGCGCCACCGACCATGATGAAGAGCGTTATCAAACCGTGTACGCAAAACACTTAGGCGCAGTAGCAGCACCAACCGCAGGCTTGCACTTCAATACAGAGATTCTGGAGCAACTCAAGGCCAAAGGCGTCAATATCGCTTACGTAACCTTACATGTGGGCGCTGGTACCTTTCAACCGGTGCGCGTAGATAGCGTAGCCGACCACAAAATGCACAGCGAGTTATTTCATGTACCGACAGAAACAGTCGCATTGATTGAAGCAACCAAGGCCAATGGCGGCATTGTCACAGCAATTGGCACCACCGCAATGCGCGCACTGGAAAGCGCCGCCAGAAATGGTACATTGGCCGCAGGTGAAGGCGACACCGATATTTTCATTACACCGGGTTACCGCTTCAACGTAGTTGATAGATTGCTGACCAACTTTCACCTACCTAAAAGCACCTTACTCATGCTAGTCTCTGCATTTGCTGGTACCGATAACATCAGAAAAGCTTATGCTCATGCAGTAGCAGGCGAATATCGTTTCTTTAGTTATGGTGATGCCATGCTTATAGAAAAACTACCGTTAGCATAAATACATAAGTATTACTGATTGCACTATATTGAACAAAAATCGAAATTGAACAAAAGCCAAAATCACTTGGACTAACTGACACTTAACCGTTTGAAGAAATAGAGAAAAAATGCGCGTACTCACCCTACTTATTCCGATTGCCCTAATGACGCTAGCATCTACTGCTAATGCGGAGATTCTACCTGAGGCAGAAGTTGGCATTAAAATCCCGATGGTAAAAAAGCCGACTACACGCCCATTTACCGTCGCACACATACCTGGCTTTAAACGCTATTACATTGCAGATGGTGGCTTAGCTCCTATGGGTAGCGAAACGGAAGCGCCTTACTCAAAATCGCAGATCCACGCCTATGATGAAAATGGCAAATATGTAAACTCATCACGCCCAGGCTACGATAACCGTTCAATTTACTACAACACCAATACACACAAACTAGAAACCGTTACCTATAACATCTCTAGTGATTTAGGCTTTGCGCCTAACTCGGGTATTTTCTCTATCCACTTAACCGAGTCTGGCGATCTGAAAGACTCATCTGACGAGATTTCACAATTCAACCCTGCATTTGGTGATTCAGCGACGATTCCTAGCTACGATGCCGAACATAACCGTTATTTTGCAAAACAAGCGCATGGCAACAACGTGTTTATCGTTGACCCTAATAGCCGAGAAAAAGTCGGTGTTATCGCTTTAGAACTAGACAAAGCAGGTGCCGCGCATGATGACGTGAGCGACTCATTTATTGCTTATACTGCAGTAAAAGGCGAGGAGTTTGCTTTACTGGATGTAGATCATAAAGCTGTATTGCTATTTGATATTACGGGTAAATTTGTAGGTAAATCTGCCTTACCTAAAACACTCAAATTGCGCGCCAACAACCACTACACTGGCTTAGGTTACGCCAACCAAATGCTGTTTGTGTTCCATGAGCCAGAAGGCGAATTTGGTACCTACTATGGCTTCAAAATACAAAAATAATAATCGCTAGCATTAACGAAAAAACCGCCCTTCAGGCGGTTTTTTTATGGCTCATGATTGCTAGCTTATTAACAGCAGTAGCAATTTAATCTATATAAAAATATTTAAATTAAATGTTTTTAGGTGCCACTGACCAGCGATTTGGTGTGTAGTCCCAGTTTTTACGCCAAGCACCGAGGATTAAATTGGGATATTCAGGCTTACCCAAACTGCCGTTGTAACGCCCCAACGCACGATATAAATCACCGCGCTCAATATCCACATAGTGCCTTAAGATCGTACAGCCATAGCGTAGGTTAGTACGCAGCAAAAACAAGTTATGGTCGTTAGCGCCTATGCTACGCACCCAAAACGGCATTACTTGCATAAAGCCGCGCGCACCTACCGATGACACTGCATATTTCTTAAAGCCACTCTCCACTTGAATCAGGCCCAGCACCATTTGCGGATCTAACCCCGCACGGCTGGCTTCATAATGCACGGTGCGCAAGAAGTCTTCTCGATACTGCTGGTCTGGCATGCGCTTTTGCAAGCGTTGTGACATTTCGTTCAGCCAGGCTTGGCCTTCTTCTTTCGTGGCAAAGGTCAGCGTAGGCGCAGCACGGTCACTCACGCTACGCTGCATCAGCGCCTTCACGCTGTTAGAAAGCGGCTCTTCTATCTGCGAGCCAGCATAACTCATGTGAGGCACCAGGGTACCTAACAACATCAGCAAGCTAATTCGTAGTTTTTTGAGCACGCAAACTCCCTAATGCAATGACTGCAACACCTTGATACTAAGCCAATTTTTGCACAAACTCAACCACTGACGCCAGCGCTACAGATTGCGCATCAGCTTGTGTTCTGGCTTTGTACTCCACATTACCTTCATTAAGACCACGCTCACCAATCACCAGACGATGCGGAATACCCATCAAATCCGCCTCAGCAAACATCACGCCTGGACGCTCTCCTCTGTCATCTAGCAGCACATCCACGCCAGCGGCTTGTAGTTCATCATGTAGTTTCTTGGTAGCCGCTTGCACAGCCTCAGACTTATCATAACCAATCGCACAAATCACCACTTCAAACGGTGCCATGCTCTTAGGGAAGATAATACCGCGCTCATCGTTACCTTGCTCGATGGCCGCACCCACAATACGTGATACGCCAATACCGTAACAGCCCATCTCCATCACTTGCGTTTGGCCGTTTTCATCTAGGTAAGTTGCGCTCATCGCTTCTGAGTATTTGGTACGCAATTGGAAAATATGACCAACCTCAATACCGCGGCACAGTGACAACACACCTTTACCATCAGGGCTGGCATCACCTGCCACCACGTTACGAATATCGGCAACCAATACAGGCTCCGGCAAATCACGGCCAAAGTTCACACCAGCCAAGTGGAATTTAGGTTTATTGGCACCACACACAAAGTCGCTCATCGATGCCACGGTTTTATCGGCAATCACGGTCACATTAGCACCTACACCTACTGGGCCAATAAAGCCCGGTGGGCAGTTAAGGTTAGCGCGGATTTCTTCTTCAGTAGCAAATCTAAAATCAGAGAAGCCTGCCACTTTACCCAGTTTTACTTCATTAAGATTGTGGTCACCACGTAACAAGGCTAAATAAAACTTAGCGTTGCCCGCTTCATCTTTCGCAATCAAGGCAATCGCCTTAACCGTGCGCGCTATACTGATTTCTAACAATTTCGCTACGTCTTCGCATGCGGTTTGCTTAGGCGTATCTACCTCGCGCATGGTTTCAGCAGCGGCACTACGGCTAGTGCTAGCAGGAATCGCTTCCGCCAACTCCACGTTGGCCGCAAAGTCTGAGGTCTCACAGTAAGCCAAGCCATCTTCGCCAGAATCTGCCAATACATGGAACTCGTGCGAACCATCACCGCCAATCGCACCGGTATCAGCTTTTACCGCACGGAACTTCAAGCCCAAACGGGTAAATACATTGCTGTAAGCTTGGTACATGGTGTCATAGGTTTGTTCTAACGATGCAAAATCAGTGTGGAATGAATAGGCATCTTTCATCATAAATTCACGCGCGCGCATCACGCCAAAACGTGGGCGAATCTCGTCACGGAACTTAGTCTGGATTTGGTAGAAATTCAGAGGCAATTGTTTATAACTACGAATCTCTTTACGCGCAATGTCGGTAATCACTTCCTCATGCGTTGGGCCAAAACAGAACTCACGCTCGTGCCTATCTTGAATTTTCAGCATTTGCGGGCCAAACACAGCCCAACGGCCAGTTTCTTCCCACAGCTCTTTCGGCTGCACCGCTGGCATTAATAGCTCCAACGCACCCGCATTGTTCATTTCCTCACGCACCACGCGCTCCACCTTACGCAGTACACGCAAGCCTAGTGGCATCCAGCTGTATAGGCCTGAGCCCAGACGTTTAATCAGGCCGGCACGCACCATTAAAATATGGCTTTGCAGTTCAGCTTCGTTAGGGGCTTCTTTTTGGGTGTTAAAGAAAAATTGAGAGGCGCGCATAGTAATGTAAGCTCAGTGCTAAATTAAAATGCGAATTTTACAGATAATCAGTGTGTTAGTCAGTAATACTTATCACGCTGTAGGCGCATACTGTCATTATTTGGCTGCAGCGCGGCCTTTGATGATGGGACTATCCGCTGGGAAATAGCCGGACTTCCACGCAGCAAACGGCACGATGGTGGCTGGCGCACCGTTATCATAAAACCAGCTATCCACCGCATAACGCTCGCCACTAGCTAGCTCATGAATCACTGCGGTGCTGTGCGGCCAGCCAAAAAGAAAATAACTGCGCGTACCCATACTCTCAATCGCATGCAGCTTAATCAAGCCATGCTGATACATTAAGCGCATATAAGTCGTACTATTGATGGCTTCATCGTTGCAGTCTAGCTGCCCGGGATAACGCGAGTTATCAAAGGTGCCAGCACGGTCGGTGCTAGTGCCGGTCTTGGCGCCTACCACTCTCTCCAGTGCGCCAATGGCTTCCGCAATATGCTTGCGCTCTAATGGTGCATCAGATGCATTATTAGGACTCTGGTCTTCAAATATAGCAGTGACGACTTTCCATTCATCACTGGTCAAAGCAACCTGTTTAATCTCGGCACAGCCGCCGCCAGTACAGATTTCAAAAGCGTCCAGTTTAGGTGTTTGTTTATAGATGCGCGTAATGTCGGCAATGGATGCCTGCGCACTCAAGGGCAGTAGTAGTGTTATCCCTAGCAATAAACTATAAAACCACTGGCGCATCTGGCAGTTCATTTTTATTTTCACCTTGCGCCGGATAGTGCTGGATAAGATGTTCGCTGATTTTTGAAATACCTTCAATCACACCGGCTTCAAATTTCCCTTGCTTGAACATATGCTCCATATGGCGGCTAATATGCTCCCAGCCCTGGCTTTCCACATGTTGATGGATACCGCGATCAGCCAGAATCTGAAAATCATGATCGGCTAACAGCAGGTAAATCAACACACCATTATTGTGTTCTGTATCCCAAACCTTTAATGAGGAGAAAACTTCTAACGCTCTATGCTTAGCCGTTTTTTTTGCAAGTAGTGCAGACAAAGGCAACCTCGCCTCCACTGCAAAACGAATCTCGCCTAAGTGCTGCTGCTCACTGGTGGCGATTGCCGCTTCAATACGCTGTATCGCGCCATAACAAAAATGCTTTTTTACGGCACTGGGTAGCGTGCAAAGATGCCGAAACAAGCGTCGCGTCCATTTAGCTGTCATTACCAATCTCCAGATGCGCCGCCGCCGCCAAAGCCGCCACCACCGCCGCCACTCCAACTATCGGATTGGCCACCACCATAGCCGCCGCTGCCATAACCACCTAAGTGCCCCAAGCCGGATGCGCCCATCAATGTGAGAATAAAAGCAACCAAGCCTAATAACAGCGCAATTAACAAAGCCACACCAAAGAACCAGGCCAGCACGGCAATAAAGCCACCATTTAATACACCGCCAAAAAAGTCGCCGAATATTGCACGTAATATACTGCCCAATATCAAGCCACCGACCAGCAGCAACGGTAAAAAGTCGCCTAAACCACCTTGGTTATTTTGCTGCACAGGCGCAGGCAACTGCTCACCAGCAATCAAGCCTATTAGTGCATCCAGTGCTTTGCTGATGCCGCCATAAAAATCACCTTGTTTAAAACTTGGCGCCATAATTTCCGTAATCACACGCTTGGCAATTAAATCAGGAATAGCACCCTCCAAACCATAGCCAACTTCTATGCGCATTTTACGGTCATCTTTTGCCACCAGCAGAATAACGCCGTCATCTTGTTTGTCGCGCCCAATTTTCCATGCCTCCGCCACGCGAATGCTGTACTGCTCAATGGCCTCAGGTTGGGTAGTGGGTACGATTAACACCGCAATCTGGCTGCCTTTTTCCTGCTCAAACGCAGCGATTTTCTGCTCAAGCGCGCTTTGCTGCGCTGGGCTAAGGGTTTGGGTTAAATCGGTAACACGGTGCTGTAAAGCGGGGATAGGCGCAAGCTCGGCATGCACAGTAAACGATGCCAGTAGCATCATGCACAGTGCAAACCAGCTTGCTCTCAAGAATGAATACACGCTAACCACGCAAGTGCTTAGGCTGACTACTTGCTGTCGAAATTAACCGTAGGCGCGACTGAAATCGCCTTTTCATTTTCTACAGTGAATGTAGGTTTGGCTTTGTAGCCTAGCGCCATCGCTGTTAGGTTATTTGGAAAGCTACGTACGGCCACATTGTAGTTTTTGATGGTTTCGATATAGCGATTACGTGCAACCGTGATGCGGTTTTCCGTGCCTTCGAGCTGCGCCTGTAAGTCTCTAAACCCTTGGTCCGCTTTTAGATTTGGGTAGTTTTCAGACACTGCCAGCAAGCGTGATAATGCAGAGCTCAATTGCCCTTGTGCGGCTTGAAACTTGGCAAAAGCCTCCGGATCGTTTAGTAGCTCAGGGGTCACTTGCATGCTACCAACCTTTGAGCGCGCATCGGCTACTTGCGTCAGTACTTCTTTTTCATGTGAAGCGTAGCCTTTTACTACATTCACCAAATTCGGCACTAAATCTGCTCGACGTTGATATTGATTCAACACCTCAGACCAGCCTGCTTTTGATTCTTCATCCAGCGATTGAAAAGTATTGTAACCGCAGCCAGTTAAGCTTAATACAAGCAACACAGCCATTAATCTCAAAACTAAATGTTTCATTGCGATTCCTCTAAAATTGATCAATTACCGACTTTAAATATTACCGGTCTTAATATAGTGCTGAATCTTTATTTACAAGTCTTGGCCAGTCACAACCCTTGCAGAATACGTTTGGCCGCACACAAATCAACCCAGGCCTGAGCCTTATAGGCGGTATTTTTAAGCAAAAATGCAGGATGGTAAGTAATCACCACCGGCAAGTGCTGGTAATAAATCGGGCTGGCGGCTTGGGCACTGCGCCAATCTTCCATACCCTGCAATTGCCCCAGCAAGCTATGGGCAGCGGCCTCCCCCATTACCAGTAGCAATTTAATCGCATGCTCGCCTAGTGTCTCTGCACTTGCTTCTGCAATATCAATACTGCAGTTTATGTTAATCGCTTTCAGCATATTGCTCAATAGCGTTTCTATGTCCTGTGCATTGCTTGATGTGCAATCCAACACAAATCCCATACTGGCATCAGCGCTAATCAGCAGGCGGAATGGAGCGGTAACCACAGTGGACTTCACAGCAGGCTCCTCATGGACACCTTCAAGCGGCACCTGCTCAATGACTGTGCTTAATAAAGGTGTGCTTTCAATCGCGTCGGCAGGTGCTGGCTCGACTGTTATTGGTATGGCTTGCACGCTAGGCAGTGGCGCTTTTAATTGCCATACAGGTAGCAACTCAAGCTCTCGCAGCACGTCCTCACGCGTCATCAAACTCATATCGCTAATCCCATTAAAATTGCATCTTCACGCCCATGATGTGCCGGGTAATAGCCGCGGCGTACTGCCATTTCATTAAACCCGATGTTCTCATACAGAGCAATCGCTGAAATATTACTGGCTCTTACCTCGAGAAACATATTGGCGGCTTTTAGCGCTTGCGCAATGCGAATCATATGCTCCAGCAGCAATCGCCCCAAGCCTTGTTTTTGGTATGGCTTGCTGACACTTAAATTTAATAAATGCGCCTCATCTAGCACCATCATCATCAAAGCGTAGCCGACAATCCGGTCATCATGCAACAACACCCACGCGCTATGTGCAGATTTAAGCGAGTCTGCAAAATTGCCACGCGTCCACGGATGCGAGTAAATGTGCGGCTCTATCTCCATAATGGCATCTAAATCGCTTACCGTCATGGCGCGAAATTGATATCGCGGCGTAGATTTTGGTGTAGATTCCGGTTTAGCTAGTACGCTCATAAACGCAAGCCCTGTTCACGCTCAGCAGTTTTCAGTGCCACACGATTGCGGATATAAATTGGCATGGCATGCTCTGCCGACTTAGCTTCCCCTGCTGCAAATATCGGCCGCGCTAAGGCAAGCACCGCGCTGGCCACAGGCAGCAAGTGGGGCTGCGTAGCGAGTAGCTGCCCGCGGTAGGCATCGGCTAATACATCACCATAAGTTTGCCATCCGCTACCCACGCCCACCCAGTCATCACCGTCAACCGCGGGTACAGCATCCGGTTTATATAGGCCAGGTGCAATGGCTGCCTGCCAGCCGTCCGCCTCCTTCACATACACCGCGTGATACACCTCACCCATGCGCGCATCTAAACAGGCGATTACTTTGGATGCGGCACTCGCTTCAGCCAACGCCATCAAGGTACACACCCCGACAACAAGCAGGTTAGCACCAAAGCCTAAGCCTTGCGCTACACCAGCGGCAATACGCACACCAGTAAACGAGCCAGGGCCCGCGCCAAATGCCAAGCCATCTAAATCCTGCAGCTGCAGCCCTGCTTGACTCAGTAACTGCTGAATCTGCGGCAAAATAATTTGCGAGTGGGTTTGCCCAGCCAACACATCATAGTTAAACACCGCGTTATCGCGCGTGATGGCGAGCGACAAATACTCGGTGGAAGTATCAAAAGCTAATAGGTTCATTGGTTAAATTTTAAAATGACACTTGTTAAATTGCGCCAGAGTCAGCCATTTACAGTGACCATAACAACAGGTTTAAATCCTAATCAAAACAGTTAAGACACCAGATTAAGGCGTCATATTAAAACGCCATAAAACGATGAGAAAAACATGGTGCTCTATTCACCCGCTATTTTGCCACGCAATTGCTTTAAATGCCCGCGTTGTGATTTAGTTTCTAAGCGACGCAGTTTTGAGCCATAAGTGGGGCGTGTAGCGTATCGGGTAGGTTTGACCTGATTGGCCGCGTTGGTAATCTCATGCAAGCGCTGGACGGCATCTTTTTTGTTCGCCTCTTGCGTACGATACTGCTGTGCTTTGATGACCAACACGCCATCATCATTGATACGGTTATCTTTAAGATGAAGCAAGCGCTCTTTCAGCCAATCACTCAGGCTTGAGGCGTGAATATCAAACCGCAAGTGAATCGCACTGGAAACCTTGTTTACATTTTGCCCACCCGCACCTTGCGCGCGAATTGCAGTAAGCTCGTAGTCACTTTCTGGAATCTGAATCAGATGCATCGCAACAAATTTGGGAGAGTTCAATTAAAAAGAGAACTATAGCGCCAATTGGTTTAAGAGTTAGATAAAATTAAAAAAGCTGACCTTATAGCCAGCTTTTTTAATTTATTTAGTGCTAACGGCAGTAGAAAATCCGACCGCTACCGCTAGCTAATTTGGCGTTACGTATTAAGTTATTGCGTATGAGTATCTGCCTAAATTTGCGGCTTCTGATTTGCCGCTGTACTCATTTTCACATTCTTTGGTGCAGCTACCTCTTTTACCGCCACCTCTTTTGCTTTGGCAATCGCTGGTTTAACTGCAGGCTGACTTCGCATATGAGCAGCGACACCAGCACTTGCTTCAGCCGTACAACCCCCGCCCATCACTGTTTTATTGCAATCGCCAGCAAAACTAATTGTTGAAGCAAAAAGAACTACGTATGCAAAAAGCGCTGATAAAAAACGAATCATGATGAATTCCAAAAGTTAAAAACGTATGCGAAATTTTCAGTGCCACATGGTGAACGGCGCTAAAAACATAAAGGACGCGCATTCTAAACTAATTAGAATATCAAAAATATAGGATTTACTCCCTAATCATCACTTTTACAAAATACTTACATTTGGTTGCATGTTAGGTAAATGAATGACCGCAGGAAAAAAGCGCTACCTACTCATTGCACATAATTAAACTAGTCAATCTAAATCATTAGCAAAAAACGCCTGCACATCACTTAATACCCGCGTGCGCTTGAACGGCGGCAAGCTTTGCCAGATGCGCTTGCCATACGCCTTGGTAATCAGTCGTGGGTCACAAATCATCAGCACACCACGGTCGTCTTCATCACGAATCAAGCGCCCGGCACCCTGCTTTAGGGTAATCACAGAATACGGCAGCTGGTACTCCATAAATGCATTTTTACCCTCTGCATTCAGTTTATCCACGCGTGCCGACAATACAGGATCATCTGGCGGTGCGAACGGCAACTTATCAATAATCACCACACTTAAGGCCTCACCGCGCACATCTACGCCTTCCCAAAAGCTCTGGCTGCCAACCAATACGGCATTGCCCAGCTTGCGGAAACGATCAAGCAGCTCAGTGCGCGAGGTATCGCCTTGCAACAACAGCGGGCTTTCAATGCCGTTTTCTGCAAACGCGTCTTTCAGTAAAGCATGTATTTCGCGCATCGCACGCAAACTGGTCGATAGTACGAATGCACGCCCGCCGCTGGCCTGAAGCACAGGCAGCGCGGCGGCTGCCACGCAGGCAGTGTAGGATGGGTGATTGGGGTCTGGCATATCAGGCGGCACATAAAACAAAGCCTGTTCCTGATAATTAAAAGGACTTTGCCACGAAGCGGTAGCCGCATCTTGCAAACCCATTTGCGCTAAATAATGGCTAAAATCGTTTTTAACCGCCAAAGTAGCTGAAGTAAATATCCATGCACGCGGTTGTGCACTTAATTGCTTACCAAAGCCCTCCGCTACGCTGAGCGGTGTAGCGTGTAACTGTACGGATTGTGTAAACACCTCAACCCAGCGCACTAAGTTGTTATTCTCGGCAGCATGCCAGCGGCTAAGCAAATCATACAGCGCCATACTGCGCTGCCAGCATTTCTCTAGCAGCGGGTCACGCGCGGCCTGCGTCTCCAGCACCTGAGCCAAGGCTTGTAGTTGAGACTGCATGTGTTCAAATGTAGGTTCAAAGTTTTTCAGTGCCAGCGCTTTTTGCACCGGCATGCGTGAGCCTTCGTAAGAGAAAATCAACCTAAAATCTTTACAGGCTTTTTCCAATACGGGAATCACCTCACCTAGCTGTACGCAGTCTTTAGCTAGGCTTAAATGAGCCGCGGTACAATCGCGCGCTAACTCCATTAACTGGCTGGTGGAGATATCCTCGCCAAAAAATAAACCAGCCACCTCCGGCAGTTGATGCGCCTCATCAAAAATCACAGTATTGGCACTAGGCAGCAGTTCGGCCACACCTTCATCACGCAGCATCACATCGGCAAAAAATAAATGGTGATTCACCACGACCACATCCGCAGCCAGCGCTTGCTTACGCGCCTCCATCACAAAACACTCTTTGTAGAAGTTGCAATCGCCGCCTAGGCAGTTATCGCGGGTTGAGGTAACGTTGGCCCATATCGTGGCACTTTCGGGTACGCTGTTCAGCTCACTTTTGTCGCCAGTTTTACTGTTCTCAGCAAACGCCTTGATGACGTGCACGTATTTAGCATCATCTTTCGCTAAAAAACGCCCTTCGTTAGCGGCCCGCTCTAAATGGTAATGGCACACATAATTGGAGCGGCCCTTTAGCATTGCAACCGTCACTGGCACTTTCAGCGCATCACGCACATTGGGCAGATCACGGCTAAACAGTTGGTCTTGTAGGTTTTTAGTGCCGGTAGAAATGATGACCTTACCGCCAGTTAGCAACGCAGGTACCAAATAGGCAAAAGTCTTACCGGTACCGGTGCCGGCTTCAGCAACCAATTGGGTATTGTGCTCAATGGCATCAGCAATCGCCAACGCCATTTCCAATTGCTGGGTACGCTCGTGGTAGCCAGCAATGTGCGAAGCTAAAATTCCATCTTTTTCAAAAACCTGGCGGATACTGTATTCACTCATAGAACAGCAATTATCCCATGAGTTAGCACGCTCATGTTTGCTTTTAACTTAAGTTAGCGTCACATTTGGTACTTTTGGCTAAGTTTACTATAATGAGTCCGTGGCAAAATTTACTTACTACAATTATCTAGTTTGTTTAGTGCTTGCACTCACCAGCGCATCATGCGCGGCAACCCCTAATGGGCTTACCAGCACCAACACACTGACAGAGAAATCTGCGCCCGCCGAGCCAGTTGAGGCTCACCACGCGTGGCCGGAACGTGCTCGCGAAGTGTTAGTGAGTGCACTTAGCCTTACTGGCATTACCTACAAATATGGCGGCACTTCACCAGAAACCGGCTTTGATTGTAGCGGCTTTGTGCGCTATGTATACCAGCAAGCCACCAACCTAAGTCTGCCGCATGGAGCAAAAGCCATTAGCCAGATCGGCAAGTCCGTCTCTAAAAGTGATTTGCAACCAGGCGACTTGGTGTTCTTCAACACGCTTAAATCAACCTTCTCACATGTGGGTATTTATGTAGGGAATAACCGCTTTATTCACTCGCCAAGCAGTGGCGGCGGTGTGCGTGTCGATGATATGCAAACCAGCTACTGGAGTAAACGCTTTAATGGCGCCCAGCGTATAGAGCCAGACCAAGATAAAAACTAAGCCTCAAGATAAAACAAGCCTAAAGTTCAGACTAAATCTTAAGAACTACAACCTAGAGTCAGAGATAGAACCAGACCCAAGAATTAAACCGGGAACAAATCAATCAGGGGAAAACTAAACGAAGCCCAAGCGCTGCACGTTTAACCGCGCAATCATGAGCTTCGTTGTTGTTTGATACTGCATTTAAAACTCTTCAATACTTATTTTTGTTTTACTGCCTTAATGCCAATACCTTTTACTAACTGGCGAGAAAATGCCGCCAGCGTATATTAAGTGTGAATATCTGAATTAGGCGTGAAACTTAGCCAAGTCACCAGGTTTACGTAGCATTTTATCTACTTCACCTAAATGCAGCTCTTCTTGGTAAATCATTTCTCTAGCGTACTCTTCCAACATCACTGAATCACCTTCTACCAGTTTCAATAATGCTTTATAGGCATTTAAAGCTGCAGTTTCATGTGCTAAAGACTCGCGTAAAATATCACCGATGTCATGATTATGGGTTTCTAACAGAGGGCCGATGGATAATGACGGATGGCCGCCTAAATGCGTAATAATTTCACCCGCTTTATTTGCATGATCTAAAGACTCAGTTGCCTGACTGCGCAACCAAGACACAATAGGAATACGGTTGTAACCAAACACCATCAACGAATAGTGGGTGTATCTTACAACCCCGGCTAATTCAAACTCTAAAATAGTATTGAGTGCTTCCACAATGGGACTGTTATCGTGATGATCTGCCATTTTGTAATCCTTTCTTATCAAATAAATATATCGCCCGATGCCAAATCGGTCACGTTAAATACTGACGCATGCGATAGACAACTAACGCTCGAAAACAATCCTCCAGCATTAATCGGCAAGTATTAATCCTCGAGCACTAATCTTCAAGTGTCGTTTTATCACTATGCCCCAAATGACGGTCTGGGTCTACTCTATCACGCACCAACTGTTTAATCTCTTTGGACTCAGGGAACCTGCCCGCTTCTTTTCTGGAAAAAATCAGCGCATCATTTAAGCGCACCTCAAAAATGCCGCCAGTGCCAGGCCGTAACGCTACGCTGTATAAGTCCTGCTCAAACGTGGTCAACAACTCCTGCGCCAGCCATGCCGCCCGCAATAACCAACGACACTGCGTGCAATACGTGATTTCAACAATATATTTACTCAATTTGTATGTCCCGACTGATATAGTTTAATATGCGTAGAGCGCAATATAATGATTAAACTCTGAAACTAAAATTTTTTTGGCAACTCATAGTTATCGCTAGGCTAGTGATTTGGCCTCGTAAATATTTAGTCTAAAAATATTTAACAAGAGAAATCTAGCGCAATAAACCAGAATCTAGCTTTGATATGTAAACCACATCAGGTTGATGCATTCAAAGTGAGTTGAGATATTAAAGCATAAATCAGTTACTGTTACTTTTGTTAGGACACCTTACATTCATGCAAGTAAATAATAAACATCACCGGCTTAAAAAAATTGGGCTAGTTGGCTCAGGCTTAGTGCTTGGCCTTATGCTAAGCCTAACCTATTCTGCAGTTGCAGAAAAAATGGTTAAACCACAGCTGCCGCTGGATGACCTGCGTGCATTTGCTGAAGTGTTTGGCAAAATCAAAACCGACTACGTAGAGCCGGTTGAAGACAAAAAACTCATTTCAGAAGCCATCAGCGGCATGTTGACCGGCTTAGATCCACACTCCACCTACATGGACCCAGATGCATTTAAAGACATGCAAGTTGCCACACAAGGCGAGTTCGGTGGCTTGGGTATTGAAGTAGGCATGGAAGATGGCTTAGTAAAAGTAATCTCACCGATTGAAGACTCTCCTGCTTATGCCGCCGGCCTGAAAAGCGGTGACTTAATCGTTAAGTTGGATGACACGCCAGTAAAAGGCTTAACCTTAAATGACGCGGTTAAACGCATGCGCGGCAAACCTGATACTAAAATCGTACTCACGGTTATCCGCAAAACTGAAACCAAGCCGCTCAAGTTCACGCTCACCCGCGCGATTATCAAGAGCAAAAGCGTTAAGTACAAACTCACAGAGCCAGGTTACGCCTATGTACGTGTAACACAATTCCAAGAGCGCACCGGTGAAGACCTAGCTAAAGCCCTCAAAACCATGCACACAGAAAACAAAGGTGCATTTAAAGGCTTAGTGTTAGACCTACGTAACGATCCGGGCGGTTTATTAAACGGCGCGGTTGGCGTATCTGCCGCTTTCTTGCCGAAAGGCGAGCTAGTGGTGTACACCGAGGGCCGTGCACCGGACTCTAAAATGCAGCTTACCGCGACACCAGAAAACTATGTACGTGGCGGCGCAGCAAACGACTACATCCGTGATTTGCCTGACGACATTAAAACAGTACCGATGGTGGTGTTGATTAACAGCGGCTCTGCTTCTGCTTCCGAAATTGTGGCAGGCGCATTGCAAGACCATAAACGTGCGGCAGTGCTGGGCACACAAAGCTTTGGCAAGGGCTCAGTGCAAACCATCATGCCGATGAACAATGGCGCAGCGATCAAACTCACCACCGCGCGCTACTTTACGCCTAAAGGTCGTTCTATTCAGGCGAAAGGTATTGTACCTGATTACTTGGTAGAAGATGGTACCGACCAATCTGGCGCAATTCATGAAGCGGATTTATCTCGCCATCTTTCTAACCCGAAAGATGCTGATGCCAACAAACCTGCGGATAGCACTACTCGCAGCGATGCCGCTAAAGCTAAAGCGAATGAGAAAAAATTCGCGGAACCTAGCGCACCGATTGAACCTGCAAGCAAAGATGATATTCAATTTACGCAGGCGATGAATCTACTTAAAGGCCAGCCTGTGGTGCAATCTACCCCTGCGGCAAAAGCAGATGCACCAAAAACTGAGTAACGTATTGCTGCAATAAAAGTGACTACTTTGTAAATTAAACCGCCTCAATACTTGAGGCGGTTTTTTTACGTCTGCAATCACGACTTGGTATTGTTTAAGAAATGTTGAGATTGAAAACGATTATAATGTGCTCATGACGTTATCACTTAAAGAACTCACTGCTGAAGCTGACCGCTGCGTTGCATGTGGCCTGTGCCTACCGCATTGCCCTACCTATAGAAAAACGGGCTCAGAGGCAGACTCTCCACGTGGACGCATCCAGCTTATTCGTGCCGTGTCGCAAGACATTTTGCCTAACAACGCACGCTTCAAAGAGCATATTGATTTATGCCTAAGCTGCCGTAGCTGCGAATCAGCATGTCCAAATAGCGTCAGCTATGGTGCGCTGGTAGATACCACGCGCGCACTGTATATCAAGAAAGAAAGCCATTGGTTAAGCCTAGCCAAACCATTTATTCGTTACCGTGCATTAAGCTACATAGGCACTTGGCCACTTTGGTTACTATCCAAAGCCAAACTACTAGGTACCTTAAAGCGCATGGTGCCGGCCGCTCGCTTACTGCCTACCATCCCCAAACCTATCGTTTGGAAATCTTTATACCCGGCAACCCAAACTAAACGCGGCGCGGTAAGCCTGTTTTTAGGCTGCGCCAGCAATGCTTTTGACAACCAAACATTAAGCGCCAGCATTGATGTATTAAACGCACTAGGCTACGACGTACACGTGCCCAAGGCGCAAACCTGTTGCGGCAGCATTGTCCGCCAAGCAGGAGATGCAGTTGAGGCAGATGCGTTGATTGCTAAAAATAGTGCCAGCTTTGAACGCACCATGCCCATACTTACCGTAGCCAGCGGCTGTGGCTCTGGCCTGCAAGACTATCTCGCCACGCATCAGGTGCAGGACATCAGCACTTTTTTGATTAATTGCGACTGGTCTACCGCACAGCTGGCACCACTGCAACAGCGTATTTTTGTGCAAGACCCTTGCTCACTACGAAATGGGCAGAAAGCGCAAAAAACGGTTTATGATTTACTGAAAAAAATTCCGACTGCCGACATACAGGCACTACCTGGCAACGGCCAATGCTGCGGCGGTGCTGGCGCTTATGCCATTACACAACCGGAGATGGCCAATACGCTACTCAATGATAAACTGGCCGCCATAAAATCAAATCAGGTATCTATACTGGCCACCTCCAATATAGGCTGTAGCTTGCACATCACGCAAGGCTTAGCACACGCAGGCTTGGACGTGCATGTGCTGCACCCGATACAAATCATAGCGAAACAAATGGGGTTTAAGGCATAAGCAAGCAATAGCGCTTAACACAGGCACCATCAGCATGCGCCTGTGTTAGGTAGTTAAAACAAAGCACAGAACACTAGCTTAGCCCAGATAATTGAGCGTAGAATAACTTTCATGAACAGATTACTCACTACAGACAAATTAATTTGTGCCTTGGACACTGGCTTGCGCACCCTGTTTGCCAAGCCACACAGCGAGCGTGCGCATCCTGATATGGCGATTGATGAATCGCCAATGGATAACCAGCAGAAGAAACATGTTAGTGCACTGATGCGCGTTAATCATACTGGCGAAGTCTGTGCGCAGGCTCTCTATAGCGGCCAAGCGCTAACCGCGCAAAGTGCCGCAACCAGCATCACCATGCAACAAGCAGCGCGAGAAGAAACCGAACACCTGGCGTGGTGCGAATCACGTATAGAAGCTTTAGGTGGCCATACCAGCGTACTCAACCCTTTGTTCTACGCCGGCTCATTTGCAATCGGCGCAGTGGCCGGTGCTTTGGGCGACAAATGGAGCCTAAGCTTTTTAGAAGAAACCGAAAAACAAGTCGGCGCACACTTAGCCAGCCATCTTGACCAACTGCCGGCTACGGATGAAAAATCGCGCCGCATCATTGAACAAATGCAAATTGATGAAGCCAAGCACGCTAACGATGCAAGACAACAAGGCGCAGCTGAGCTGCCAGCGCCAATTAAGTTCTGCATGACAAAAATGTCGCAGCTCATGACAAGCACTACTTATCATATCTAATTATTTCTTAAGGCAATACCATGCAAAAATTTAGTGATGTACTACAAACCCTCGATGACGCTTCTAATGTTGAGCGTATCGAGCTGTATAACAAAGACGGCAGCCCAGCAGGCGTGATTGAAAACAAACCTGGCAGCCAAGGCTCTATCAAGGTTTATAGCCACTTAGCGCGCATGTATGGAGAAATCTCTTTAGATGCCGCGGTTGAAGGCTTAAGCCTGTATGCAGAGCATACGGAAGATGCCGAGAACTGCCCAGGCAAGCATCCTAATGTAGACCGACTGCTGAATATTCTAGAAGACGAACAGCCGCTAACAATCAAAGTAATTGAGGCATAAGCGTTCGCCATGTCGGGCTAGCTACCGGCTTGCATGGGCTGGCTAAAGCTCAGCCCGATGCAATTAACCCAATAAAAAAGGGGATGAACATTTCATCCCCTTTTTTTATGATGCTGGTTTTTATTATATTTGAGCCGAATACTTATAAGCGGGCTTTTATAGCAAGCTCTTTGTATGGTGCGGCCTATAGTAAAAACTTCAATCAACAACCTTTAATCACCTCTTAACTCACAGAAGCTAATACTGACCTAAACTTAAGGCTTACAGTGGCTTAAGTAGCGGCTACGCTAAGCGGCTTAATTTCAAAGCTATGCGTAATCTCGACACTTTTGCTCAACATGATAGAGGCTGAGCAATATTTCTCGGCCGAAAGTTTAACCGCACGTTCTACCTGTGTTGGGTTTAAGTTATCGCCCGTCACCACAAAGTGCACGTGTATCGTTGTAAACACTTTTGGAATTTCATCCGCACGTGCCGCATCGATTTCGGCAACGCAATCAATAATAGGCTGGCGCGCTTTTTTTAGAATAGCCACCACATCAAATGAGGTGCAAGCACCCATACCGATGAGCAACATTTCCATCGGGCGCATGCCGATGTTACGACCACCATTCTCCGGTGCGCCGTCCAACACTACCGCGTGACCAGTTTCTGATTCGCCGACAAAACTGACGCCGTCTATCCACTTAATTGTAACCTTCACTTAACTTCTCCCAAAAATGTAATTTTCTAGCCACAAAGGCCATCAACATCAATCTAATTAGCTAAAGCTAAAAGATTGATGCGATAACGTCAGACGAGGCGAGCGCAAAACATAAAGCCAAAGTATGCATATAGTATGCAAGGTATTATTTTTTTATAAGCAACGCCGTATGCTGACGAAGAATACATTTTTATTTAACGCCTAATAACTCCACGTCAAAAATCAAATCTGCATTAGGTGGAATCACGCCACCTGCACCACGCGCACCGTAGCCCATTTCTGATGGGATAATCAACGTACGTTTACCACCAATTTTCATGCCAGCAAAGCCTTCGTCCCACCCCTGAATCACTTGGCCACCACCTAAGAAAAATACAAAAGGTTGCTTGCGATCTACGCTGCTATCAAACTTTTTACCTTTGCCATCTTTAGCAGCTGCGTCGTACAGCCAACCAGTGTAATGCACGGTAACATTAAAACCAGGCTCGGCCTCACGACCCTCTCCTACTAAAGTATCAATCTTTTGTAACTCTTTAACTTGCTCTGACATCGCTTTTGCTTCCTTTACTGTTGACTTATCTGATGTTGATTTATTCGACTCGGCTTGACATGCACCTAAGCTTAACAAGCAGACGATTGCGAGTAATGATCCTAATAATTTCATTGTGTGTCCTGTGGCATTGTATTTAAATGTTGTATCTAAATAATGAAGAAACTTAATCCGTCATCATACTTTAAAATCTGCATAGCCGTTAGCTCACGGTAGGCGATGTACCCACTCCACCAAGGCATCCTGCGCATCGCGGCTGGCACCCGCATTAGGGTGATTCACCAGCATCACCATCACATAGCGGTGCCCGCTAGCGCTCAGCACATAGCCGGCAATACTGCTTACCCCGTTGATAGAGCCGGTTTTAAGATGAGCCCGACCATTCACTGCACTCTCTTCCAACCTATGTTTCACCGTACCATCTAATGACAATATCGGCATAGACGCCATGTATTCAGGCATCACTGGGCTTAAGTAAGCGCGTACTAACATTTTACCCAAATGCTCTGCGCTAATGCGCTCCACGCGTGATAAGCCTGAGCCGTTCTCTATCACCAGCCCTTTAAAACTTAAGCCGTTGGTGGACAACCAATCCTGAATGGCAGCAGCACCCTTTTGCATAGTAGCTGGTGCCCCCGATTTTTCTGCACCCAGCGTGAGCAGCAGTTGCCGTGCCATCAGGTTATTGCTCCACTTATTGATATCACGCACTACCGTACCTAAAGGCTCAGACGCTTGCTCAAGCAGCTTTTTGGCATTAGCTGGCACTGGCTGCAGCTTTAATTTTCCGTCAAAGCTACCCCCTAATTCGCGCCATAGTTTTTTAAAGGTAAAGAAAGCGTACTGCGTATCGTCAAACAAACTAAGCTCGATATAACGTTCGCCACAATCAGCAGCATATATTCCCTTAAAACTTACCACAGCTTTCGCTGCCTTATTTTGGGTGCCGACTGATTGGCTACCATAAGGCTGGATGTCATAGCTCATTCTGCCGCGCCAATTGCCACAGTCTCCGTCCACCCGCTTCATGTGATTAACTATCGCCACCTCAGGTAACTCAAACTCCTGATTGACGCTCACCCCAATTTCATTGGCAAGAAAACGAAAGCTGGTGCTGCGACCATTCACAGAAAACGCGCTAGGCTTTGCATTGTAAGCACGCCATTTTTCATCATCAAAGCTAACACCATTATCAACATCATCAGCAAAGTAGCTTTTATCTATCAGCAAATCGCCGTTGATTTTTTCCACCCCAGCCTGCTTTAGGCTCATCAATAGGCGCCAAAAATCCTGCACTTTAAAGCTAGGGTCGCCATAGCCTTTGATGATTAAATTGCCGTTTAATACGCCATCTTTGATAAGGCCGTCTTGATACAGCTCGGTTTTCCAGCGGTAAGCTGGTGTGAGCAAATCCAGGGCGGCATTGGTCGTGACCATTTTCATCACTGATGCAGGGTTCATGCTTTTGTCTGCATAGTGACTTAAGATTGGCACACGGCTATCTACCGCCTGCACGTAAATAGATACATCACTGGCAGGCACCCCGGACTGTGCCAATTCAGCCGCAACTGTTTTAGGCAGCTCGGCATGCGCCAGTCCGCTCAGCAGCATGAGGCTTACGATGAATGTGAATTTTTTCATAGAATTTGCTTAATCACCTGATGCGTGTTGCGCACCATAAAGGCAATTTCGTCCCGACTCATGATGTACGGCGGCATGAAATAGACGGTGTTGCCAATCGGGCGTAACAGCAGACCGTGCTGCATGGCAAGCTGGTAGCACTGCCTAGAAAACTGCTGGTTATTGGTGACCACATCAAACGCGAATATCATGCCTTGATGCCGTAAATGCTGAATCGGCAAGTCAGTGAGCACTTGCATTTCACGCACAATTGCGTCTGATCGTACCGGATTATTTTGCACCACATGGTCTGCTTTAAAGATAGCCAACGTAGCCAATGCGGCGCTGCATGCTAATGGGTTACCCGTATAACTATGGCTATGTAAAAAGCCGCGCACGGTACTTGGGTCATAAAATGCCTGATAGACATTATCGGTTGTCAGCACCGCAGACAGTGGCAAATAGCCGCCGGTAATGCCTTTAGACAGGCAGACAAAATCTGCGATATCACTTACCTTACAGCGCTCACTCGTTGCTTGCTCAGTGGCAAACATAGTGCCAGTGCGACCGAACCCAACCGCAATTTCATCGGCAATCAAATGTACTTGGTATTTACTGCAAATTTCGCGCGCTTTAGCCAAATACACTGGATGGTACATTGCCATGCCAGCGGCACACTGCACCAAAGGCTCAATAATAAAGGCCGCCAGTTCAGTGTGATGCTGCGCTACATACTGCTCTAATTGCGCTGCGCAACGTAAAGCATAATCTGCCGCACTCTCACCCACTTCTGCCAACCTAAAATCAGGGCTAGGCATTTGCGCAGATTGCATTAACAATGGTGCATAGGTATCTTTAAAAATCGCAACATCCGTCACCCCCAGCGCGCCTAGTGTCTCTCCGTGGTAACTATTTTGCAGGCTGATAAATTTGGTTTTAGTGGGCTGGCCAATATTACGCCAATAATGAAAGCTCATTTTGAGCGCAATTTCAGTAGCGCTAGCACCGTCACTCGCGTAAAACGCATGGCCTAGCCCAGTCAGCTCTGCCAACTGTTCAGACAGTGCAACTACAGGCTCATGGGTAAAGCCCGCTAACATGACGTGTTCTAAAGTATCCAATTGCTGCTTGATGGCGTCTTTGATGCGTGGGTTGTTATGCCCAAACAAATTCACCCACCAGGAACTAACGGTGTCTAAATATTTTTTGCCGTCTGCATCGTAAAGCCAGACGCCATCGCCGCGTTGTATCGGCGTTAATGGAAAGGACTCATGTTGCTGCATCTGCGTACACGGATGCCACACAGATTGCATACTGCGGTTTAATAGGTTTTGATTACTCATGGCTGAATTGTACGATAATTGTACGAAGTTTTTCACCTGCCAAGAAATCAAATATCGTCAATCAAATGTCGTCATAAGCTGTTGTTTAGTCTAAAATTCAACCTTGATCATCTCTCGCTAAGCTCCAAGTAAAAGTCCCATGCAAAAAACTCGCCGCCATTTAGAACTACTCGCCCCTGCCAGAAATGCCGATTTTGGCATTGAAGCCATTAATCATGGCGCAGACGCGGTATATATCGGCGGCCCAGCTTTTGGCGCACGCGCCAAGGCACCCAACACCATTGCTGACATTGCACGCCTAGTGAAACACGCACATCGCTACCACGCAGAAGTATTTGTAGCACTGAACACCATTTTTCATGATAACGAGCTGGAAGGTGCACGCCAATTAGTAGAACAGCTGTATGAATCTGAAGTAGACGCACTGATCGTGCAGGACATGGGGCTGTTGGAAATGGATTTACCGCCAATCCAGCTACACGCCAGCACACAAACCGATATCCGCACCGTAGAAAAAGCGGTATTTTTAGACCAAGTTGGCTTTTCACAGATTGTATTAGCGCGCGAGCTGGATTTAAAAAGAATCAAACAGATTGCTGACGCCACCACCTGTAATTTAGAGTTCTTTATTCACGGTGCGCTATGCGTCGCATTTAGCGGCCAGTGCTTTATCAGCCATGCCCATACTGGCCGCAGTGCCAACCGTGGCGAATGCTCACAAGAGTGCCGCCTGCCGTTTACGCTAGAAGACCAAAAAGGCCGCATTATTGGCAAGGATAAACACTTTTTATCCATGAAAGATAACGACCAAAGCGCAAACTTACGCGCGTTGATAGACGCTGGTGTCAGCTCCTTTAAAATTGAAGGCCGCTACAAAGACTTACCTTATGTCAAAAATGCCACCGCGCATTACCGTGAATTGATTGATGAAATCTTAAATGACAGACCTGAGCTGGCAAAATCATCATCTGGCCACGCCACCTATACTTTTACACCACAGCCGGAAAAAACCTTTAACCGCAGCGCCACTGATTATTTCGTCAACGGTCGCCAATCCGATATTGGCGCGTTTGATACGCCTAAATTCTCCGGCGAAGCACTAGGTAAAGTCACCAAGGTAGGTAACGATTACTTTGAGGTGGAAACCAATATTGAGCTACACAACGGCGACGGTGTATGCTTTTTCGATATTCATAAAGAGCTGGTCGGCTTACGTGTCAACACGGTAGAAGGCAAACGACTCTACCCGAACGAAATGCCAACTGGTCTAACGCGCAACATGACCGTTTACCGCAACCGCGACCACGCTTTTATGCGCCTGCTGGAGAAGGACTCCGCACAGCGCAAAATACCGGTTGCCATGGATTTTTACGAAACCGCCAATGGCTTTGCGTTAAGCGTTACCGACGAAAGTGGCTTTAGCGCCACTGCCACTTGCGAAGCAGAAAAGCAAAACGCACAAAATGTGGAAAAAGCAGAAAACAGCCTGCGCGATAACCTAGGCAAACTAGGCGGCACCGATTTCAGCGCGCAAAGCATAGCAATCAACACCGCACAAACATGGTTTATCCCAGCTTCTATCGTTAACAATTTACGCCGCGACGCGATTGAGCAATTGCAACAAACCCGTGACCTAGGCTACCAACGCCCACCACGCCGTGAAGCTGCGCAACCGCCTGCGATTTTCCCTGAAGACACGCTGAGCTATCTGGCCAATGTCTACAACAAGAAAGCACGTCAGTTTTACGAGAAGCACGGCGTAAAAATGATTGCAGCCGCCTATGAAGCCAACAAAGAGCTGGATGAAGTTCCGCTCATGATTACCAAGCATTGTCTGCGCTTTAGCCACGGCTTATGCCCGAAAGAAGCCAAAGGGGTGATTGGCGTGCAAGGTACCGTCACCGCAGAACCGATGACGCTGATTAACGGCAATGACCGCTACACACTGAAATTTGATTGCAAACCATGCGAGATGCATGTGATGGGTAAAATCCGTAAAAACATTTTGCAGCTACAAGAACCACAGCCGGTCAACTTTTTCCCTAAGGCGTTTCCGCGCTAATAAAACTGCTCATTCTGCGCCCGCTTATGGGCGCGCTTGTTCTCATACATACGCAGATCAGCTATATGCATCACCACGCTGCAGTTATCTAACTCCTCATAGATAAATGCGGTACCTGCACTCACGCCCACCAAGTCAAAACCGTTGGAGCGCAAATGTGCTACGGTTTCATCCAGCAACGCTTGAATCAGCGCCTCATCTGCATTATGTGCAGTAATTGCAAACTCATCACCACCTAAACGATGCAGTGTCGCAACTCCATCTAATTTAGCCTGTAGATAGCGGCTAAAATCGCACAGCAGTTTATCACCGTAGGCATGTCCGAAATTATCGTTATAGTATTTGAGTCGATCTAAATCCAGTATTGTAATACTGCCGTTCCTAGGCAACTCCTGAATGGTGGCTTCCAGTGCCATGCGATTAGGTAACCCGGTTAATTTATCGGTTTTAACTCGAGCCTCACTGAGACCCAGCGCTGTCAGCACTTGCTCTTTCTCTCTAAATAATTCACTAAACTGGTAGCTGAGAACAAACGACAGCAACAATGCCTCTACCGTTACCGCCACCAAACCCAAATGCTCAATATAAAGCGTATAACCGGTGAAGTTTTGAGCAGTAATGGTTAAAACACCTAAAACAAAAAAGGTCAGAATCGCAATCAAGTAGTAACGCGCTGTCATGTTCTTTTTACTACTTAGGTAAATACCACATGCCAATCCAAGACTCAGAAAAACGCCAACCCCATAACGCGCCATCTCCATCATCCAGTGCGGAGAATAAATACCCCACGCTGCAAACAACACTAATATCGCCACTGCATATTGAACACATCGATATAGCTTAGGGTTGTGTTGCTGACGGATGTTCAGCAAGCCTTTAACAAAGAAAACATAAGCGATATTTGAAAACAATATAGGCAGCGCACTCAAGTAAAAGTAATGGATGCCAAAGGTATCAGAGAACACTAGTAGCGATGTTCCCTGCAAAAATAGATTGCCCAAAATAAACAGCGCGTACATGCCATGCACCATTTGTACACGAATAAAACCCAGCACGATGTAATACGCCATCAATCCAGCTAGCACACCCAAACAAAGTAGCGAGATAAAATTACCAAGCTTAATCGCCTGCTGGTAATGTGTTTTTGAGTCTAAATATGGCTGAGGCTGTGCAATCAAGTAAGGGGTTTTAAGCGAAGTCACTAACGTGTATTGACCTGCTTCCAAATACAAAAGTCGCGCATGCCTTAGCGTAAAGGGGTTGCTTTCGGTGCTGCTTATTCCGCCCTCTAACTCAGCAACCACTACATTGCGGCTATCTAACACCTTATGTCTAAAGATCGCAAACGTACTGGTGTTTTTGAAATCAATCACATAATCACCAGCAGCGGGAATATGCAGAGTGCCATTAAATACAAAATCACCGCCAGTTAATGGCAGGGCTTTAATCGGTATAGTAGGCTGTTGCACAGCATACCAATTACCCTCAATCAAACTGGGCGTCAGATTAGGGCTAGCATAGACTGGCGCGATAACGAAAAGGCTGAGCAACACGCCTACACAAGAAGCTAGACAAGCAAAGCACGTACGTAATTGTTGTGGGCTAAACCATGACATCATTAACTGTCAAACTTGGTGTGATTAATGTATGTCTCACAATATACAGATTAATGCCTTTTTGTTGAAGTGCTAGTTAGAGTGAGATGAAGCACGTACTCTTAGCGCACCACCATCTCTAGCTCTAAACAAGCTTAAATAAAGGCTACGCAGTACGGCTAAAACAGCAAGCTTTATACCAAGCTTTTATTACGCTTTTTTTACAAACTCGGATTTTAGCTTCATGGCGCCTATGCCATCGATTTTGCAGTCGATGTCATGATCACCATCTACCAGGCGTATATTTTTAACCTTAGTGCCTACTTTCACTACTAGAGAAGAGCCTTTTACTTTCAAGTCCTTAATCACGGTAATGGTGTCTCCATCTTGCAGCACATTGCCATTGGCATCTCTAATCACGCGCAATTCATCCGCATGATTATCTGCGTCACCAGCAATCAACCACTCATGTGCACACTCTGGGCAAACATAGCGATCACCATCCTCATAGGTATATTCAGATTGGCATTGCGGACATGATGGAAGCTGCGACATACATTACTTTCTAAGCGATTAAATGAGGCTTGTTAAAACAATACTATGATTGTAATGCAGACAGCACCGCAAGATAAAGACATTATTTAGATTATGGTTATATTAAATACCATATCTAATCAGCTTGCACGATGGCAAGCGGGGCAAACTAGCCCCGCCACTAAGGCGCCGGATTCATCATGGTTAAATGCAGCTGTTCAATCTCTTGCAGTACCTCTGCTGAGAGCTTGGTATCCCAAGCATCAATATTCTCTGTAAGTTGCGGCATGGTGGTGGCGCCAATAATGGTGCTGCTCACAAACCAGCGGTGATACACAAAGCTCAATGCCAATTGCGTAGGGGTCAGACCATACGCCCGCGCCAATTTGGCATAGGCAGCACTGGCTGGCACCACACCTGGTTTTTTGTAACGCTGTGCGTAGCCTAAAAACATAGTGACACGCCCTTTTGCCTCTGGGTTATCAATATATTTGGCAGTTAGGTGGCCAAATGCCAGCGGCGAATACGCCAGCAAGCCGACATTCTCCCGATACAAGACCTCGCTCATACCAAACTCCATGCCGCGGTTAATCAGGTTGTAGCAGTTTTGTACGCTGGCAATATGTGGCAGATTGTAAGCTTGCGCGATACGCACAAACTCCATCACGCCCCATGGCTGCTCGTTAGATAAACCGATATAGCGCACCTTACCCTCTTGCACTAACTCAGCCAGTGTTTCCAACTGGTTCTGTATCGACACCCAAGCCTTTTCTTCGCCTTGCTGATACACCCCAGACTCAAACTCACCGGCAGGGTCAAACTGATACTGCCCAAACATAGGCACATTGCGCTCAGGCCAATGCAACTGGTACAAATCAATGTAATCAGTCTGCAAGCGCTGCAGCGAGCCCTCAATAGCCGCACGGATATTGGCACGGTCTAGCGATGGCGGTCCGCCGCGAATCCAATCCAATCCACGACGCGGCCCCGAAACTTTACCTGCCAGTATGATTTGGTCACGCGGTTGCTTTTTTAACCACGTACCCACCATAGATTCGGTACGCGTATAAGTGTCAGCTTTGGGTGGTACCGGGTACATTTCAGCCGTATCAATAAAATTGATACCTCGCGCCAACGCATAGTCCAGTTGCGCATGCGCCTCGGCCTCTGTGTTTTGGTCGCCATAAGTCATGGTGCCTAAACAAACTTTAGACACATTAAGCGCTGAGCTACCTAACTGAGTAAATTCCACCGTATAACCTCATCTATTTAAAACGAATTTATTTAAAAATTATCATCGCCAGCACTTGAAATTAATTTTTAGCACCCCAAATTAGCAATCGAGGTGCGCGAGTGCTAAAATGCCGCGTTACTTATGCAATTCCATATTTAGATTCATATTTTAAGACTTAATCAGGAGAAACCCTATGAAAATTCGTCCTTTACACGATCGCGTAATTGTTAAACGCTCAGAAGAAGAGCGCACAACCGCATCTGGCATTGTGATTCCAGATTCTGCCACAGAAAAACCAGACCAAGGCGTGATTCAAGCTGTGGGTTCAGGCAAACGTGATGAAAGCGGCAAAGTGATTGCCCTTGACGTTAAAGTAGGTGACAAAGTGTTGTTCGGCAAATACGCTGGCCAAACCGTTAAAGTTGACGGTGAAGAGCTATTGGTAATGCGTGAAGAAGACATCATGGCAATCGTAGAATAATCTGACGGCTTGCAACGGTTTATCGCGTTGTTGCTCACAATTTTTTGGCTTGTCGTACTTGATGTACTGTTTTCGCAAAAAAACTTGTTCGCGCCTAGCGCTAAGTCCGTTTCACCTCGTCATATTTCATGACGGTAAGAATTTTTCAGATTGTGATTAGTTAAATTAATCTCGCAGACATTCAAAGAATGTTTTGCTAAATTTTAGGAGTTAAAAATGGCAGCTAAAGATGTAAGATTCGGCGATGACGTTCGCCAAAAAATGGTAGCAGGTGTAAACGTACTGGCTAACGCAGTGCGCGTAACTTTAGGCCCTAAAGGCCGTAACGTAGTGTTAGAGCGTTCTTTCGGCGCACCTACTATCACTAAAGATGGTGTTTCAGTAGCTAAAGAAATCGAATTAAAAGACAAATTCGAAAACATGGGCGCACAAATGGTGAAAGAAGTTGCTTCTAAAACCAATGACATCGCTGGTGACGGTACAACAACTGCAACAGTATTAGCACAAGCCATCATCCGTGAAGGTATGAAGTCTGTTGCTGCTGGTATGAACCCAATGGATTTAAAACGTGGTATCGACAAAGCAGTTGAAGCAGCTGTTGCTGATTTAAAAGCACAATCAAAACCATGTACAACCAGCAAAGAAATCGCGCAAGTTGGCTCTATCTCAGCTAACTCAGATAACTCAGTTGGCCAAATCATTGCTGATGCAATGGACAAAGTAGGTAAAGAAGGCGTGATCACTGTTGAAGATGGTTCAGGCCTAAGCAACGAGTTAGACGTAGTGGAAGGTATGCAATTTGACCGTGGCTACCTATCACCATACTTCATCAACAACCAAGAGCGTCAAATCGCTTTAATGGACAATCCATTTGTGTTGTTGCACGACAAAAAAATCTCAAACATCCGTGACTTGTTACCAACATTGGAGCAAGTAGCTAAAGCTGGTCGTCCATTATTAATCATCGCTGAAGATGTTGATGGCGAAGCATTGGCAACATTGGTAGTGAACAACATCCGCGGCATCTTGAAAACTGTTGCTGTTAAGGCACCTGGTTTCGGTGACCGTCGTAAAGCTATGTTAGAAGATATCGCTATCTTAACTGGCGGCACAGTGATTGCTGAAGAAGTTGGCTTGAAACTTGAAAACGTAACGCTAGAAGACCTAGGTCAAGCTAAACGTATTGAAGTAGGTAAAGAAAACACCATCATCATTGACGGCGCTGGCGTTGAAGATACAATCAAAGCACGTATCACACAAATCAAAACACAAATCGAAGAAGCAACAAGCGACTACGACCGTGAAAAACTACAAGAGCGCGTAGCTAAATTAGCTGGCGGTGTTGCAGTGATCAAGGTTGGCGCGACAACTGAAATCGAGATGAAAGAGAAAAAAGCACGCGTTGAAGATGCATTGCACGCAACACGCGCAGCAGTTGAAGAAGGTATCGTAGCTGGTGGTGGCGTAGCGTTGATTCGTGCACGTGATGCTATCTCTAAAGTTAAAGGTGACAACCTTGACCAAGAAGCGGGTATCAAAATCGTATTGCGCGCTGTTGAAGAGCCATTACGCCAAATCACACAAAACGCAGGTGTTGAGCCATCAGTAGTGGTGAACAACGTTGCAGCTGGTAAAGGTAACTACGGTTACAACGCTGCTAACGAAACCTACGGCGATATGGTTGAGATGGGCGTGCTAGACCCAACTAAAGTAACCCGTTCAGCATTGCAAAATGCGGCTTCAGTAGCTGGCTTGATGCTAACAACTGACTGCATGGTTGCAGAATTACCTAAAGACGACGCACCAGCGATGGGCGGCGATATGGGTGGGATGGGCGGCATGGGCGGTATGATGTAATTCCACTCTTCACTTCTTTGGTGATGCGTTGTTGGTTTCACCGTTTGCGCCTAGTCGTACTAAACGTACTGCCTTCGTTGCAAACGGCTTACCGCCTAGCCTCACCTTCGAATTGAAGCTGGAATGCAGATGTAGCCAACTGCAAGATAAATAAAAAGCCTCGCATTGCGAGGCTTTTTTATAGTTGATAATGTTAATGTAATGATGCTCCCCAAGTTGCGAACTTGGGCACTGAGATGAGGTTGTTTTAGTTACATAATCTACTTACACATTCAGACAAAAAGTCAGAATTGGGCTATTGGATTTATATTATTTATTTAGTTAGTTTCAGAATGAAATCAGTCTATAAGCTGATGTAAACCTCAATGTTATCTTTTAAATGTTCTGTAAATGGTTTACTTTTTGCCATGTTTATTAAGTTGACATTTGGGTTGGCAGTTACATATGAATTAATGCTTGAGACTAGTAAGTCCAAAGATATTTTGAAGCTTTCTTTAGTGTAATTGTTTAGGTCGATAATAGCTAAGTCTTCAAAGTTATATTCTGTTTTATTTAGTACAATAGAAGTGGCTATTCTTGCTAGATGTAGTTTCAAGTTTGTAGTAGCTTTTTTCAAATGAGCTTCTTCAATCAAACCCCAATACTCGTTTGTTTTTTTAAGTATCAAGCAACAATTTAAATATGATTTGAATTGCTTACTAGAGTCAAAAATCCTGTTGTATGCTTTATCGTCTTTTATTAGCGATGTTGGTTTTGATCTTGCTGTGTGAGGGCCATCAAAACCTATAGTTTCTATAGCTTGAGCAGTAAATTGGATGCTAAATATTTTTGATGCTGGTTTACCTTGGTTCTTGTAGTAATTTTTACGCCTGTCATAAAAATACCCCTCGTTCAGAAAAAATATCTCGATTTTCCTTTGAGTATTTTCTGTCGCTCTTAAAGCAGTTGATGACACTGCATTTTGGCTATTTGTTGACTCGATAATTTTATCGATAGTTTCTTTATCTTTATTTATGATGACTTTAACGAGAACAGATCTTTCATCACTCGTTGATCCATCATGCGCATTGAATATTGTATAAGATGATTGCAGTCCATTAACAATCTGAACATTATCCACTGACAAAAGTTTACTTGCCTGATTTGGGTTTTCTGCAATGATTGTTATTCCGTTATTAAGCCACCAAAAGTCATTTTGGCTATTTTCAGTAATCGTTTTTGCAATTTTTTTATTTACATCAACTGCCGAACCTTGGAAGTGGCGTATATTGCTTTCAAACATATAATCTTTAATCGAACCGTCATCATCAGTTAAAAACTTTTTATAGTCACCCAATTTAACTGTACCTACATAGCCAATACCAGCTTCACCAAACGATGTTGAAAGTGGATTGTCTTTAAATGTAAGGGTAAATCTAGAGGGTTTCCTAGCTTGATAAAACTTTAAGAGCTCTTCACTGCTATAGCAGATGAATTTCACTTCAGGAGTCGAGCATTTATCACTTATCAATTTTTCTAACTGAGTTCGCTTTGATGTAAATGAACTGCTTATTTCTATTTTGGGTGCTACACAACAATAGTTTAGCTCTATTGATAAGCTTCCACCTTTAATTGAAGTTTTAATCCAAGCAGCACGTAAGATTAGTATTTTTTCTAAAAGATCGGCGTTGAATCTAGCCGTCAAATAAGCTTCATCTTTTTCAAGATCAAAAATCATTGAACACGATGATATTAATTTATCTATAGTTAACTCTTTAAAAGAGTTTTCTTTCTTACATTGACTAATATAAAACCTTGTTTTGCTTGAGCTGGATAAATTTAACTCATCTAGCTCATCTATCGACTCGACAACTTCATCATCAACAATTATTAAAATTGAATCAATTCCTCCGTCATTACCACCATCAACTATTGAGTTATAGATGTTTTCATATGTGATATTCATATGTTTAGTAATCTGAGAAATAGTGAAGAGTTCAAAAATCTCACTTTCAACTGATAGCAGTTGATTCTCATGCTGATATTGAGAAATACAGCCCTCTAAAATTATTTTGTTATTGTTGTTTGCGCTCATTTTATTCCCGTTATGGTTTAACCTCGTTTATGAAATACGAGGGAGATATAATCAAGTATTAAATCACAAAATCAGCCAACTCACCCTGAGTGATTTTGTTTTCTCCACCATTCTCCGTCATAATTACGGTTTACGCCGCTTGCGTCACTCGCATTAAAAGCACCCCCTTCAAACAACGAAAGAACACAATGACAATTGCATTAGAAACTTTAACCCAACGCTTGAGCTATATTGTTGGTGAAAACATGGCACATCAGCTTAAAAATGACGGCCTAGCCTTAGACGCAGACGTAGTTGCACTGGCAGTTAAAGATGTAATGGCGGACACGCCATCACGTTTAACTGATGCAGAAAAACGCAGCACAGTTGAGCAAGTGCAAAAAGAGAGCCAAGAAAGACAAATGGCAGCACAGGCTGAGCAATCAGCAAAAAACCAGGCTGAAGGTGCGGCTTACTTGGCTGAAAACGCGAAAAAAGAAGGCGTGATTACCACAGATAGTGGCCTGCAATATAAATCACTAGTTGCTGGCGATGGTGCAAAACCTAGCAAAAGTAACAAAGTAAGAGTGCATTACAGAGGTACTTTGATTGACGGTACAGTATTTGACAGCTCTTACGACCGTGGCGAGCCTATCGTTTTCCCAGTGACTGGCGTGATTGCGGGTTGGATTGAAGGTTTGCAGTTGATGAACGTGGGTAGCAAATTTGAGTTAACCATTCCATCAAATCTAGCTTATGGCGCAAACGGTAGCGGCGGTGCTATTGGCCCAGATGCAACGTTGATTTTTGAAGTTGAGTTATTGGCAATTGAGTAACCATTAAGCTCGTTAAGGCCTGCAATTAGTGCTTTGCAGGCCTGCTCTACACTCCCCTCCTGAAAACGTGCAGTGGTTGATATAAATCAACCATCAATCGCCCGCTTTGACTGTACTATTAAACCTAATTAATTAGGTTTAGCTAACTTGCTGATGAGTTTTCACTCATCTTAATGACCTAGTCTTAATCACCTAAATAACTAGAAAAAATAGGGATTTCAATCAATTGCACAAATGTTTCTATTATCTGGCACTGATAGGAGTTAGCCCTATTGCACTTGCTCAAAGTGACGCTGAGCCATGGTCAGATGATCTATTATCAATGCCATTTGAGCAATTAGCTAACATGGAAGTCACTAGCGCTTCTAAAATAGCTAGCCAGATGAGTGCCGCGTCGTCTGCAGTTAGTATCGTGACGTCAAAAGATATTAAAGATCAAGGTTATCGCACGCTTGCTGAAATACTGGCTAGCATGCGCGGCTTAAATATTACTGAGGACCGTGCTTATTCATTTCTGGGAGGGCGTGGCTTTGGACGGCCTGGCGACTTTACTGGGCGCATCATGTTGTTGCTTGATGGCAATCAGGTGAATAACAATATCTACAATAGTGCTGGGCTTGGCTATACAGGCATTATTGATGTATCACTGATTGAGCGTGTTGAGTATGTGTCGGGCCCAGGCTCTGCAATCTATGGCAATAATGCTTTTTTTGGCATTATTAATATCATCACTAAACAAGGTCACGATATTAACGGTGTACAAGTGATTGGTGAGGCTGCAAGCTACGGCAGTAAAGAGTTTAAAGTTAACTATGGTAAGCGGCTAGATAATGATGCAGAAGTTCTTTTATCCGCATCTGGCTTTAATAGTGTCGGTCAGAACTACTATTATGCAGATGCTGTTTCTAGCTCAAGTGATGGAGTTGCCCGCAACCTAGACGACCAAAGCAGTCATCATTTTTTGGGAAAAGTAGAATATGACGGCTGGTCTGGTGAGTTAGCCTATAGTAATCGTAAAAAAGATGTTCCCACAGCACCCTACAAGGTAGATTTCAATACTCCTTACAACTACGAAGACACTTCATTACAAGGCAGCATCCGCCACGACCGCCAGTTCAGCAAATATGTGCAGATGTCATTACGAGCTTATTACGGTAATTACAAATACGATGGCCTAAGCACATACACAACACCTTGGGTAGAGCAATCGACAGGTCAATGGTGGGGACTTAATACACAATTCATTGGCACTTGGTTCGATAATCACCGCATCCTATTGGGTGTAGAGTATCGCGATGACTTTGAGCAGGAACTATCAATCCGGTATCAGGGCATGTCAGGGCTGAATGCCAGCAATAGTGAGAAAACTCTTAGTTTGTACGCACAGGATGAGATTAAACTCAATCAGCAGTGGATGGCGAACATTGGTGCACGTTATGATATAAATAGAGACTCTAATGACCGCACCCTGGGCAACATTAGCCCAAGGCTAGCCTTGACCTACAAACCAGTAGAATCCACGGTAATGAAGCTCTCCTGGAGCAGTGCTTTCCGCCGCGCGAATCCATTTGAGAAATACTACGCTGATGAAATATATAACTCTCAAAGAGCAAACCCAAACCTAGACCCTGAAAAAATCCAGGCAACGGAATTGGTGCTAGAGCACCACCCAGATAAAAGCACACGCGTTCTCTCAACGTTCTATCATCAATCCACTGAAGATTATCTAAGAAACGAAACGTTACCTGGCTCTAGCGATAAGCAATTTCAAAACACTTCTGGTGCAAGCACGAATGGTATCGAAGTAGAGTTTGAAAAACACTGGAGTAACGATATTCGTCTACGCACCAGTGTCGCTTACCAGAACGCTAAGGCAGACAACGGCGAGCCCATGATTAACATCCCTCGCCAAATTGGTAAAATGAATCTATCCACTCCACTATTAAGCCCTAACTGGCGGTTAGCATTTGAGTTGCAGGCCTATAGCAAACGCTACACGGAAGATAAGATTGGCGGTCATTATATTGATACGGGGGGGTATAGCTTAGCCAATCTGACTATTTCAACCAATAACTTACTACCTAATACAGACCTTGCTTTTGGTATTCGCAATTTACTCAATCGCGACTACGACCATGTTGCACCTAAAAGCAATGAGCTTCAAACCACTATCAGACAAAATGACCGCAACTATTGGTTGCGCGTGATTTATAACTTCAGATGACTAACGTGTTTATAAACTTGCGTTTTATCATCGCTTTTTGTTTAGCGACGCTACCGCTTACCGCAATACCAGCGCCGATTCCTGAGTATGATATGAAAGCAGCCTATTTATATAACTTAGCAATGTTCACGGAGTGGCCAGAAAACGCAATCAACACACCGACAAACAACACTGTAAGACTATGTATTCTTGGAAATGACAGCTTTGGCTCCTCGTTAAGCACCTTATCACGCTCAAGAAATACCGGCATGAGAATTCAATTAAGCTATTTGACTGATGTTAAGCGAGCAGATTTCTGCCAAGTTTTGTTTATTGATAAATCTGAATTAAAAAATACAGAATCCGTGCTGAAGCTACTTGAGAATAAATCAATATTAACCGTGACAGATAATGAAGAGATTTTCCGTATGGGCCTAATGGTTGGCCTATTTTTAGATAAGAATAAACTTATTTTTGATATTAATTACACGCTTGCTAACAGCTCAAAAATAAATATCAGCTCCAAATTGCTTAAAATGGCGCGCTATGTGATTTGATATCTAAATTCACTACACAGTCAAAATATAACTAGATGAGCAAGCTTGAGAATGAACACATACCCAACCAATGAAATGGATACAACACCGCGGCTTCAGCCAAAAAAATCCATACGTGGCGAGATTCGCCATTTGGTGCTGATTACTGTTTTAACCTCACTGAGCCTCACTTTTATATTCGGGGCTATTTACAAAATTAATAATGAAAAACAAGCTGTACATTCCGAACTTGAAACTCTAGCTAAAATTACTGCGTTAAATAGTCAATCATCTCTTGTTTTTAATGATGCGCGTGCAGCTCAAGAAATATTGCAATCACTTTCTGCAAGAGCTGACGTATTAGACGCTCAAGTGTTAAGAGTGGATGGCACGGTACTAGCCAAGAAAAAATTTGAAAAACAGACACTTAGCAATGATTATCTGTTTGTGCCTAACGATGCTTTATTAAGCCAGCTAGGAAATTTTCTAGGTATAAGCCCTAGTACGTATGTCACCGAACACGTGACATTAAAAAATACGCCTTTAGGTAACATAAGTATTCGCTTTGACACCTCCATTGTATTACATGAGATTTTAATCACACTTGGAATCTCACTGATCATCACTGTCGTTGCATTGCTACTGAGCTTACTACTAATGCGACGACTCATTGATCATATGATGACGCCTATTAATTTGCTGATTAACAGTGCAAAAGATATCGCAAAAAAAGGGATGTATGGGCTACGCGTCAAAAAAATTGGGGATGACGAACTTGGTATATTTACTGATCAATTTAATCGCATGTTGGAGGAAATTGAGAAAAGAGACCAAGCACTTCTATCAAAAAACGAGCAATTAGAAGAAGAAGTTGCGAGACGCACGCAAGCACTCAAAGAAAATATTGAAGAGTTGAAAAATAGCGAGTTCCGTTGGAAATTTGCCATTGAAGGCGCAGGGGATGGCGTGTGGGATTGGAACATTGCTACGGATGAAGCTCAATACTCTAAACGCTGGAAAGAAATGCTAGGTTATGATGAAAATGAGCTTTTACCTACCAATCAAGAGTGGGCAGATCGCGTGCATCATGACGATGTTGCTTATGTGAAACAAACGATGCAAGATTATCTTGAAGGAAAAACAGCACTTTACGTTGTAGAGTATAGACTCAAATGCAAAGATAATCGTTACAAATGGATTTTAGGTCGGGGTATGATTGTTTCAAGAGACGATCAAGGTAATCCATTACGGATGATCGGTACACATACAGATATTACTGAGAGAAAAAAAATTGAACAGCAGTTGCGTATCGCTGCAACGGCATTTGAGTCACAGGAAGGAATTGTAGTCACTAACGAAAACTTCAATATTCTACGTGTCAATCAAGCCTTTATTGATATTACTGGATACGAAGCCGAAGAAGCCACAGGGAAAAAACCAAATATTCTGAAATCTGGCCGACAAAGTGGTGAGTTTTATCGCAATA
Source organism: Methylotenera mobilis JLW8 (assembly GCF_000023705.1). Lineage (NCBI taxonomy): Bacteria > Pseudomonadati > Pseudomonadota > Betaproteobacteria > Nitrosomonadales > Methylophilaceae > Methylotenera > Methylotenera mobilis. Next base: position 442,704 of record NC_012968.1, on the reverse strand, counting down.
TCTATACAAGCCTAAGAGAAACAGGGAGCTGGAGTGGCGAAATCATCAATAGACGCAAAAACGGCGAGATTTACCCAGAACATCTGACGATCACCGCAGTGAAAGACGCAGACGGCCAAACCACTAATTACGTTGGGATGTTTACAGACATTTCCGTTGCTAAAGCAGCCTCGGAAAGAATTGAAAACTTAGCTTTCTTCGATCCACTAACCAATCTGCCAAATCGCAGACTGTTCTCTGACAGACTTACACAAGCATTAGTCAACAGCACACGCAGTGGTAATTATGGTGCATTGGTCTTTCTGGATTTAGATCATTTTAAATCATTAAACGACACACTTGGGCACGACTATGGAGACATGCTACTCAAGCAAGTAGCGTTGCGTTTGAGCAACTGCGTACGCGAAGGTGACAGCGTAGCAAGGCTTGGTGGCGATGAGTTTGTTTTGCTTGTTGAAAATCTGAGCGCAAACGACGTCGAAGCTGCCCATCAAATCGAAGCCATCGGTGATAAAATCCTGATGTCTCTAAACCAACCTTATCAACTGCAAAGCCATGAGTATTTGAGTACGCCAAGTATCGGCATTTCACTATTTAATGGCCATCAGGAGTCATCAGAAGATCTGTTAAAACATGCAGACATTGCAATGTATCAGGCAAAAAAAGCAGGTCGTAACACCTTAAGATTCTTCGACCCACTGATGCAAGAAACGATTAACATGCGTGTTGATCTTGAACGTGAACTTAAAAAAGCAATCGAGCAAAAACAATTTGAGTTGTACTATCAAGTTCAAATGAACAGTGCAGGACAACCATCTGGGGCTGAAGCATTGATTCGCTGGAGGCACCCAGAGCGCGGAATCATTTCACCGATTCAATTTATTCCAGTAGCTGAAGAAACAGGCCTCATCACTCAGATTGGGGAATGGGTGTTGAATCAAGCATGCCTACAATTACAAGCGTGGCAACTAGACCAAGCATCTAAAGATTTCTCTTTGGCTATTAATGTCAGTGCAAAACAATTTCTACAGCCTGATTTTGCTAATCAAGTGAAAAATAGCATTCGATCTTTCCATATAGACAATACCAAACTAAAACTAGAACTCACAGAAAGTATGTTGATTGATAATATTGAATATGTTATTCACACGATGAACACGTTAGGTGAAATAGGTATTCAATTCTCACTAGACGATTTTGGTACAGGTTACTCATCTTTGCAGTATCTTAAAATGTTACCACTGAGCCAACTAAAAATTGATCAATCTTTCGTACGAGACTTGGCTACAGACAATAGCAACAAAACGATTGTACTCACCATTATCACAATGGCTCACAGCTTGGGACTGAACGTTATTGCAGAGGGAGTAGAGACTGATGAGCAACTTCAATTACTCAACGCTCATGGGTGTGGAAACTACCAAGGATATTACTTCAGCGAACCCTTATCAATCAATGAGTTCAATCATCAATATATGCAGTTTAAAAATAACCCACACAGCACGTTTTTACACTAGGCAAAACATTTAGCAGTTTAAAAATGCAACTACATTATCGAATCTTCGGCTCACCAACCTCAGGCAATCCTCATCCGCTAGTTTTGCTACACGGTTTATTTGGCTCTGGCGATAACTGGGGCGCCGTTGCTAAGCACTTTGCGCAGCAATACCAAGTGATTAGTGTAGATTTACGTAACCATGGCAGATCCCCACATAATGAATCGCAAACCTATGCCGATATGGCGAATGATTTGCTTGAGCTATGTGATGCGCTTAACTTAGACCGCATCCATTTATTGGGGCATTCTCTAGGCGGCAAAACGGCCATGCAATTTGCCACGCACCACCCTGACAGGTTAGAAAAATTGATTGTGGTGGACATGGCAATACGCGCTTACGCCGATGCCTATACACATATGATTGATGCAATGCTGGCAGTTGACCTAAACGCCATGCAAAGCCGTGGTGATGCAGATAAAGCATTGGTTAGCGCTATCCCACACACAACAGTGCGCCAATTTTTACTGATGAATTTAATCAAGATTGAAAACAAGCTAGCTTGGCGCATTAATCTAGCCGCGCTTAGAAACAACTACCCTCACATGATAAAAGCCATATGTGAAAACACACACTATGAGAAGCCCAGTCTATTTATCCGCGGCGAACGCAGTGATTACGTGCGTGATGCAGACATTCAACACATTAAAACCCATTTCACCAACGCACAGTTTGCCAGCTTAGCAACAAACCACTGGGTACATGCAGAACAACCGCAAGCGTTTATCGCCTTGGTAGATAACTTTTTGGCAGATCAATAAACCGCATCACATTAGGCTGCCGCTACCAGATCAACATATCCAGCAGGCTCGCCTTAGCTAGGCCACTACCCTCCCAATTTAGTTGTATTGCAAAAGAATGTAACTAAAATACCCCCCGCCCCTATAGAATAAAAAAATATTGTCGTAACAGATTAAATATACACTGTACTGATTGCATAATAAAAAGCATTATAAAAACACCAGTGAAGTAATAGTCACCAGTGAAGTAATTGCAAGTACAGTGATATAAAACCAAACACTCATCGTCTTAATACAAGCAAAGAAATAACAAAAAATGAAACGCAATCACATTTTTGCAATGGCTGTTTGTGGGCTAGCCATTAGCACGTCTAGCCATGCGACCAATGGCATCAACTTAATTGGCTACGGCGCAGAATCAACCCTCATGGGCGGTGCAGATACTGCAGTGGCACGCGACACCAGCGCATTGAACACCAACCCTGCGGGTTTAGCGCAAGTTAAAGGCAAGCTGATGGATGCTTACGGCTCGATGCTGCGCACTACAGATTTATCACACCAAGACGCACGCAATGACCAGCATGCAGATAATCGTTACGTCATGCTAGCTGGCGGCGGCTATGCACAACAGCTGGAAAATTCTCCTTGCACGGCAGGTATTGGCTTTTTCTCACAAGGTGGCGCAGGCGCAGTGTTTAAACACATCAATACGCCATTTGGCACCGATGATGAAATGAGCTCACTATTCGGCATTGCTAAAATAACACCAGGGATTGGCTGCCAAGTGTCAGACAACCTTGCAATCGGTGGCTCTATTAGCATGATTTATGCAAGTATTGAGCAAAAGTTTTTTTACCACACACCGCCGACCTCTAGTTTTGCTGGCTTCAAAAATAAAGGGGTAGATACACTACGCTTCGGCTTTAAGCTAGGCGCGCAATACAAATTAAACGAGCAATGGACACTGGGCGCAAGCTACACAGAAAAAACTGAATTACCACTCACCGGCGGCACAGCTAAATTTAACTATGGCTCGGCTGGTGTTGCCAAATATGACAATCTCAGTATTAAAGGATTTGCCCTACCGCGTGAAGTAGCCATTGGCGCGGCCTTTAAACCTAACGCTGATTTATTGCTTTCCGCCAAAATCAATTGGCTTAACTGGGCCGATGCCATTAACGATGTCACTACAACATGGAGTGACACTTCAAGCTCGTTTGCGCCCGCCTCAGTCGTGAATGTCAGCCAACAGGATTGGCGCAATCAGTTAGTATATGCGTTGGGTGCCGCCTACACTTACAATGACAAAACTACTTTATACGCAGGCTACAACTATGGCAAAAATCCGGTGCCAAGAAATAACTCTAATGCGTTGCTCGCCGCAATTTTAGAAGAACACATTACACTGGGCTTTGCTCGCAAGCTGGATGAAACTTGGAAGCTCACCAGTGGTATTGAGTTTTTATTACCTAAGAAAGTGACTTACGACAGCCAATTATTTGGCAATAATACCGAAGTGCGTAATGAAGGCTTTTTCCTACATATGATGCTGAGTAAGCAGTGGTAAAACCTGCTATGCGATGAAAATATGCGCCTCTACTTATGCGAGGCGCATCTAAAACCACGTACGAGTAATCTAGTGCTATCTACAGCCAGTCCTAATGTTGATCGCTATCAATGATTTTTGTATCAAAACCGAATACATTACCTGCCCATATCCACATCACCAAAGCTAACACACCAAATGGCATGTAGCCCATATAGCCTAACAACGGCATTTCTGAAAATATGTGTATCACATTCACGTAAGGGATATCGTACACCCAGTAGTTAGGGTTAGTAATCGGCATTTGTGGATGTGCGCTGCCATAGTTCCAGCACTCCCAAACAAAGCCATTCAACATGGTTGCCAGTGCAACTAGCAGTGCAGAGGTCCAGTTGCCTTTAGCCATGTCAGCAAACGGCGTCCAAATATTCAGCTTGATAAGCAAGCCGGAAAACACCATCAATACGCCAATCCACAGCACCCAAAATAAAGGATATGGCCAAAACACCATCAGAAATAACAAGGCATAGCCTGCGTACAACAACACATTACCATTGATATTAACTTTGGGGCCTTGAGAGTACCTGCTGGTTAAACTCGGGCAAGTGTTTAGCAACATATACCATTGAAAAATAGCAGGCCAAACAGTGGTGTAAGCGAGCAAAAATATCACTACTACAGCTTCATGTGACAGTGAAGGAATACTTTCGGTTTGCGGGTAGTACCAATTGCCTAGCGCAAAGTAATTGTAATACTCAAACATACGCCAACCAACCAAAGAAACCAATGCGCTGATCACTAGTGTTTTAGCTTTGGATGAGAGCAAAGACTGGCCATTGTTATAACGATAAACCATGGCGTCCAGAGTAAAAATAAAGCTCCACCATAGCGGTGTAAAGGCGTAATAAACCAAGCCGCCAAAGATAGTCACGCGCGTCCACATCAGCCACAAAAAGAATGAAGTGGACACCAACCCCACCCAAAACCAAACAGGCAAAGGTAACGGTTTATTAGGTGCTGCGGGAGCGACTTTTTTAAACCCAAATAGCGTGGGAGAAATATACAGCGCCAGTATAACCAACTCTACAAACGCCAACGCGCTAAATACAATTAGATTAAAACCAGGAGCTGCTGCTACAAACTGTGGAGGAAACACACCAAAACCGGGCGGTAAATGTGTATCGGGGTAAGCAAACCAACTGGCAATTAAAGGGACTAGCGAAGCTAGCATGATAGGTATGATTAGTTTTTTCTTCATTTGCAATCTCGTTGTTAATAAAAAGTATCGCTACACTTATCTACAATCTGAATTTACAAATGTACTTACAAATAATTCGGGCGCGTTTATTTTTACGCCCCTGCTAATCTGTCATTTTTTAGCATGCTGAGATTAAATGTTTTATCGCCGCACAGGATAGTAAGCTCGCTTGCATGCATGCATGTAAATTCAAACCAAGCAAAACACTATCAGCCAACAATCTTAGAAACAACCACCCATACAGAACAGGTGGTTAAACACAAAAACCAACCTAATACTCAGCACTCATCCTTCCTAACCAAAGCTTTTCTGCCATATGCTGAGATCTGACTCTATCAATCCACCATTTCAAGCCGGCACCAGTATCACCGCTACGCCAAGCCATATAGATGGATTCTGGTTGGCGCGTCTCCTCAACTTGTTTTTCTACCAGCAAGCCTTTTGCAATGGCATCACGCGCTAATGGCTCAGGTAAAAAGCCAAAGCCAAGCCCAGCTAGCTGAAACTCATATTTTGTGCGCATATTAGGCACGGCTAGTGTTTCCTGACCAAACAGCAAACCCACGGTACGCGGCGGCATTTTGCGCACAGAATCGCTTACCGTAATGGCTCTATGCTGATATAACTCAGCTTTACCTAGCGGTTGGTTCAAGCTCGCTAAGGGGTGATTAGGCGCAACGGCAAACACAAACTGTATGGTATCAATCACCTCTGCGTGATAGCCGCCACCAGATGGCCCCTCACCGGCAGCACCTATCAGCAAATCCACTCGCCTATCCATTAGCGCTTCCCAGCTGCCGGACAATGCCTCTTGCGCAAAGCGCAACCTGGTCAGATTAGCCACTTTGTAAAACTCAGCGACATCCTCCACTAGCGCGGTGGGCGAAAACACGGAGTCCATGCCGATGGATAACTCTGTTTCCCAGCCAGAAGCCACACGCCGCACTCTATGCTCAAGGTCTTCTGCTGCCTTCAGCAGATAGCGACCTTCTTTTAATAGCTCTTTACCCGCGCTGGTTAAGCTCACTTTAGGGCCTTGCCGCTCAAACACCTGCACGCCTAAGTCCTGCTCCAACTTACTCACCGTATAGGAAATGGTAGACGGTACTTTATGTAGCTCATTACCCGCTGCTGCGAACGATCCGCCGCGGTCAATAGCATCAAGAATTAATAAAGAATCTAGGCTTATTCTGAACATTCGATTTTTTCGATGATAGGTTGATAATTTTTCCGTTTTTCATCATGGAAATAACGGCTCATAATGCTTCTCACATTAACCGGCAGTCATTTATTAACGAATACGATGTTTCAAATTATCGCATATAGATAAATGACAATGTTGCCAATACAGCACAAATAAGGAGATTGATTATGTTACAGGTTCTTAAAAATAGCCAACGCGGTGCAGCTGACCATGGCTGGTTGCAATCAAACCATTCATTCTCATTCGGTCACTATTACAACCCAGAGCAAATGGGCTTTGGGCCACTACTAGTGATTAACGAAGACCGCGTACAACCTGCCCGCGGGTTTGGCACACACAGCCATGAAAACATGGAGATCATTAGCTATGTGTTAAGCGGCGCACTGGAGCACAAAGACAGCATGGGCAATGGCTCTGTGATTCGTTACGGTGATGTGCAAAGAATGAGTGCCGGTACTGGTGTAAGCCATAGTGAATTTAATCACTCCAGCACTGAACGCGTGCACTTTTTACAAATTTGGATTAACCCTAACGTAACAGGCATTGCACCAAGCTACGAGGAAAAACATTTTGATAGCGCATCAAAAACAGGACAACTGCGTTTGATTGCTTCACAAGATGGAAAAGATGGCTCAGTGCTGATTCACCAAAATGCCAGCATCTATGCAGCGATATTGAATGAAGAACACAGATTAACTCATCAATTAGCATCTAATAGAACCGGTTACGTGCATTTGATTAAAGGCCAAGTGGAAATCAACGGCATTAAATTGACCACGGGTGACGCCTTAAAAATTCAGGACGAAACATCGATTGAATTTAGCAATGCTGTAGATGCAGAGCTACTGATGTTCGACCTACCTTACTAACTTTTTATTTATTTTTAATTATTAAACATATTTTAGGAGCAATACCATGACACAGGAAACCATTTTAATCGTAGGTGCAGCAGGTAATAACGGCGTAGCAGCCATTGAAGCACTGGTAAACAAAAAAGACAGCAACATCAAAGTTGTGGCTGGTGTAAGAAGCGCAAGTAAAGCCGCTCAACTTAAAGAAAAGTTTCCAACGATAGAAACCGCTATTTTTGATCTAGACCAACCTGCCACATTAACTGCTGCGTTTGCCGGCGTGACCAAGGTATACATCATTCCGGGTAATGTAGAAAACAGAGCGCAACATGCCAAACACACCGTAGATGCGGCAGTTGCGTCAGGCACTGTGAATCAAATCGTGCTGTTATCTGTAGTGGGTGCCGAATGGGAAGCGATTTTATTTGCCAAACAGTTCCGTGAGGCAGAGAAATACCTAGAAGCATCAGGCTTGCCATGGACACACCTGCGCACTATCTGGTTCCAGGATAACTTCTTTGGCTGGGCAGACGGTGTAAAAAGCGGCAAATTATACTTTAGTATCAGAGACGGCAAACTTGCACCACTCAATGTACAGGACATTGGCGAGGCAGCAGCGGTTATCCTCACCACGGAAGGCCACGCTAACAAAGCGTACAACCTAACTGGTCCAGAGTTGCTGTCAGGCAGCGACATTGCAGCAGTGTTTGCTCGCGTGACCGGACATAGCGTTGACTACGTATCACCAGACGAAGAGACGACCTATGCATCATTAACTGGTTCAGGCTGGCCAGAGTGGCAAGCCAAAGGCGTGCTGGAGCTGTTTGAGGTATTTGCCTCCAACCAAGCAGCAGTAGTCACTGCTGATGGCGAAACATTACTCGGCCGCCCACTAACCAGATTTGAAGATTTTATTACTGCCAACAAAACAGCATTTATTTAAACAACCTTACAACATGCACACCACTCTCAGGCTTAGGCTGGAGAGTGGCAATACCCAACTTGAATACTATAAATTAATACTGAAAAAGAGAACCATCATGACCTTAGCAAACATCTACTACTGGAGAAACTCAACCAGCCTGAACAATACAAAACTTAGCATTAGCGCTGAGCGTAACGCCAACAGCACAGACTTAGCGCAAGTTGATTTAGAAGCAAAACTTAGAGAAGAGGCCACATGGTTGGGGATAGGATGACGGCACAGGCTAGGCGATGAACCCATTACCTAGCCAACTTACACCTTGAGCACTATTCAGCACTACCTCCCAACTCTCTACTAGCCAAAGCGGTAAGAAGCCATTACCACCCCAAACACGGTATCCGTAAAAATACGCTCACCCACACTATCCCCTGCCGCACCCGCCACCACCATTAAAGGAATCAAGTGATCCTCACGCGGATGCACTAAACGCGCACTCGGCGCCTGCTCCCAATCCACCAGCGCCTGATTACGCTGCTGCGAGCTAGAGTTAACAATTGCTTCGTATAAATATTGCTCAAACTGCACCGATGGTTCAAATGATGTCGGCCGCCCAAAGCCGCGCATATTGTGATAAGTAAGCCCACTGCCCACAATCAGCACCCCTTCATCTCGCAGCGGGGCTAAAGCCTCACCCAGCTTGATATGCTCCAGTGGGTCATAGTTAGACTTCATTGACAGCAACACCACAGGTACATCGGCATGCGGATACATCAGCATCAAAGGCACAAAAGTACCGTGATCAAAACCGCGCTGCGCATCCTCCAACACAGGTACACCGCTTAACGCCAACAACTCACCAACACGCTTAGCCAAAGCCGGGCTGCCCGCAGCTGGGTACTGCACATGATAAGTATGCTCTGGAAAGCCGGAATAGTCATACACCATAGGCGGCTGCTGTGCGGTAGACACCGTAAACTGCGGCTCTTCCCAGTGACCGGTAATCACCAATATCGCTTTTGGCTTTGCCGGCAGGCTGGTAGGCAGCTTAGCCAACTCAGCCTCGGTAACGGCAAACAGCCGCCGCATGTCCTCTACATAAGGCCAGGGGCCGCCGCCATGGGAAATAAACAAGGTAGGGAATCTAGTATTTGATGTCATGACATTAATATTCGGGTTGATTCCAGCAGGCTACTCCCAAACACTGCTGCTTTAAACTGCTAGCGCATTAAGTTACAAATAATTTACAAGTTATTTACAATTGGCAATATTTAAGTTTATACTATCACCCATAAATAAGCCTTTGCATAAATAGCAGGCAAAAAAAGACCCCAACCAAGGGGATGAAATCGGGGTCCAAAAAATGCCTCATCGTCTAAGGCTTCCGCTCAGGGAGGATTGGAGCGGAAAGGCAACTAGCGTTACCTGTAAGCTCTGACTAAGCCTTTTCACAATAAGTTCCGAACTCTTTTATTTTTTACGCATTCGCGCCACACACCACGCTTGCATGTCCCACAAATCTCGCCGCAACTGGCATCAGCTCGCACATCCGGCACATGCTAAGTTGCCGTTATAGATGAAATATTCGCACTAAATATTCACTCTAAGTAGTCATGCTAAAATAGCAGCTATGAATACGCAAACCACCATGCAAGATCCGCTTTTAGCCGGCTTAAACAATAAACAACTGGAAGCCGTCACTCTCCCCCAACAATCTGCGCTGATTTTAGCAGGTGCTGGTAGCGGAAAAACGCGCGTGCTCACCGCACGGATTGCATGGCTAATCCAAACCGAGCAAGTTTCACCTACTGGCTTATTGGCAGTGACGTTTACCAACAAAGCGGCAAAAGAGATGCTCACCCGCATCACCGCATCATTACCCATCAACACCCGTGGCATGTGGGTTGGTACTTTCCATGGACTGTGCAACCGCTTACTACGTGCACATCACCGTGAGGCAGGCTTACCTGCCAGCTTCCAGATTCTGGATATTGCCGACCAGCTTTCCATGATTAAACGCCTGATGAAGCTGATGAACGTGGATGACGAGAAGTTTCCGCCCAAACAGGTGCAAAACTACATTAACGGTTGCAAAGACGAAGGCCTGAGAGCACATGCAGTGGATGCTTATGACCCACACTCACAAAAACTACGCGAAATCTTTGAAGAATACGATAAACAATGCCAGCGTGATGGCGTAGCCGACTTTGCTGAGCTGCTATTACGTTGTTACGAACTACTGGAGCGCGACACCAATATTCGCCAGCACTATCAAAGCCGTTTCCGCTACATATTAGTGGATGAGTTTCAAGATACCAACCGCCTGCAATATCAATGGTTAAAACTCTTAGCAGGTAAAGACAACTGCATGTTTGCCGTAGGTGATGACGACCAATCTATTTATGGCTTCCGCGGTGCGCGTGTCGGCAATATGCGCGACTTTGAAACCGACTTTAACGTACAGAGCATAGTAAAGCTAGAGGAAAACTACCGTTCGCACAGCAATATCCTAGATGCCGCCAATGCCATTATTTCGCACAACAAAAACCGCTTAGGTAAAAACCTATGGACCAGTGCTGGTGCCGGCGAACCGGTACGTGTGTACCAAGCTTACAACGACAATGACGAAGCGCAGTTTATTGTGGATGAAATTAAAATGCTGCATGCCGAAGGCACGGAGCTAGGCGAAATGGCCATGCTCTACCGCTCTAACGCACAATCACGCGTATTGGAGCATGCACTATTCTCGGCCAACCTACCGTACCGGGTATATGGCGGCCTGCGCTTCTTTGAACGTGCCGAAATTAAACACGCGCTCGCTTATATGCGCCTGATTGCTAACGCCAATGACGATACTGCATTACTGCGTGTGATTAACTTTCCAGCACGCGGCATCGGCGCACGTAGTTTAGAGCAACTGCAAGAAGCAGCACGCGCCGGAAACTGTAGCCTCTGGCAAGCTGCTATCAACAAAGTAGGCAACGGCAAAGTGGGCGGCAAAGGCATAGATGGCTTTGTTGCCCTAATTAGGCAAATGGTAGATGAAGCCTATGGCATCAGCCTAGCCGAACTGGCCGAACTGGCCACCACACTCTCTGGCCTCAAGGCGCACTACCAAAATGAAAAAGAAGGTGAAGACCGCATCGCCAACTTAGAAGAACTGGTGACCGCAGCGGTGGCGTTTACCAATCAGGATTTTGGTAACCACAGCAATGCAGATGGCGAAACCGAACAAGATTTACTCACCCAATTTTTAAGCCATGCCAGTTTAGAGGCCGGTGAACACCAGGCCGACGTAGGGCGTGAAGCACTGCAACTTATGACGGTGCACGCCTCTAAAGGCCTAGAGTTCAAAGTTGTATTTATTAGCGGCTTAGAAGAAGGTTTATGCCCGCATGAGCAAAGCACCTACGAAGCCAATGGCCTAGAAGAAGAACGCAGGCTCATGTATGTAGCGGTCACACGTGCGCGCCAACGCTTGTATTTAAGTCATGCCCAAAGCCGCATGCTACATGGGCAGGTACGTTACGGCATTCCATCGCGCTTTTTAGATGAAATTCCGGATAAACTGCTCAAACATTTAAATAGCAAACCGGTGGCTAAATCAGGCTACGGCAGAGATTACAACGAACTGCCGGCAGTGATGAGCAAGCAACAAAGTAGTACGCAAAAAAATGCCATGCCGTGGAAAGTGGGCCAACAAGTTGCACACAATAAATTTGGTAATGGCGTGGTAGTGAGTTATGAAGGCAACGCCAACGATATGCGTGTACAAGTAAATTTTGGACGAGAAGGCCTGAAGTGGCTGGCGCTGGAGTTTGCCAAACTAACGGCAATCTAGGTTCCTATTGGCGCCAGTTCACTCTAGCGCAAATTCTGATGATTTGCGCTAAACGGAGTAAGAATCCGGCAAGTCTAAAAGCCAAGCCTGAGCATAAAACCTGACAGTAAAGCCGGAACGCAAGCCCCCGCTGCCTATACCACTCAGTTAGCGCTAGCTAACCTGATCAGGTTGATCAACTTGGTTAGTGTCTTCTACCCCAAAGATGTCAGCGTAGCTGGTGTAAAGGCTAGTCATCATCACTGGGATGATGGCGACAAACACCACAGAAAATATCACGTGGACGCTGACTACCAGCCACATGGCAGCCATTAAAACCGCCATAAACATCAAGCCATACAGTAGGAACGGCAGCATATTCTTTAAGCATGCGACAAAGCTTAACTTCATTGCATCTACGGCTTTAAGTTGATTAAGCCCCGCCAATACTGGTGCAAACCAGTAACCCATCAGCACCGGCATCAACAAAAACATCGCAATAAACAATGGCAAGATCACCGTGCTTGCCTGCTCAGGGCTGAGATCTTTGCCTTGCGCAATCAACTCTACCGCATTTCGATCCAGCATCAGCACAACCAACACCGCTATCACCAGCAGGCTCATCATATAAAAACCACCCACCGCTACCAACTGTGAGGTGTTTTGCTTAAAGCCTTGAAACAGGTGATTGATTTCCAACTCTTGGTCACGCGTAAGCGCTTGGCAGCCCCACATCATGCCTGCTGCGAACACCGGAGCTAACAAAGTGCTGACCACAGAACCCAATATCGGCACCAGCGAAATAGGAATCATAATAGCCAAATAAATCAGCAGTAAAATTACCCACATCACAGGGTTAGCTCTAAACAAATTAATGCCGTTTACTATCCAAAGCCACGCGTTTGCCGCTGGCACTTGTTTAATTGCCGGAGATTGCGTATTTAGATTTTCTGCCATGATGCTTTCACCTCTAGTTTTAAATCAGCCTACTCTTAACTACCTGCTTAGGCGTGCGCAGCACGTAGCTCATGTGCGGTGCGCAATCTAAGTATATTTTTAAAATGATTGGGGTCTTTCGCATGCGTTAACTCACCCGCTTGCGGATAAATCTGGTCATACAAGCGTGACAGCCAAAAACGCAATGCCGCAATCCGCAGCAAGCCATTCCATGCCGCAAGCTCAGCCTCTGCAAACGGACGCACCGCTTGATAAGCTTGCAATAACGCCTCCACTTTAGCAGCATCCAACTGCCCGTCTGCCTGCACGCACCAGTCATTGGCCACAATAGCCAAGTCGTAGGCCAGCACATCATGGCATGCGTAGTAGAAATCGATCAAACCACCGACTTTATCGCCATCGAACAGTACGTTATCGCGGAACAAATCTGCATGGATAATGCCTTTAGGCAAGGCTGAGGTGTCTAGCTCGGCTTGGAACGCCAGTGTTTCAGTCAGCAGTTGCTGGTCTTCTGCTGACAAGTGCGCCATCACTTTTTGTGCGGTTTGGTTACGCCAATCCGCGCCACGCGGGTTTTGATGTGCCTGCTCAGAATACTGTGAAGCAAAAGACTCTCCAGCCAAATGCATTTGCGCCAGCACTCGACCCACCTCTGCGCAGTGCACGCTGGTAGGTGCCGTAATATCCTGACCACTTAGGCAACTGATTAAGACGGCAGGCTTGCCATTGAGCATATGTAAGTTGACGCCAGCTTTATTGCTGATTGGGTCTGGGCAAGGTACACCGTGCGTAGATAAATGATGCATTAAATCAATAAAGTAAGGCAGTTCATCTATCGTGTTGTGCTCAAACAAGGTCAGCACGTATCTATCTTGCGTAGTAGTCACAAAATAATTGGTATTGGTAATGCCTGAGGAAATACCTTTCAACTCAACCAGCTCACCAATGGAGTAATCCTGAAGCCAAGCTTGTAGTTGTTGGTTGCTAACTGAGGTAAAAACAGACATAGATATAATTTAAAAACTGGAAATAATTAAAGGCAGGGCATTATATCAAGCATGTAGATGAAAACGCTGCTCGCATCCACATGCCTGATTTAGTTAATTTTGGTTTGGTTAATTTTGGCTTGGTCAATGAATGATTAGAATCTAAAGATAGTCCATTTAGGAACAGATAATGGCGGATTAGGCCCTACGTTTACCCAAGCGCCATCTTGGTCTTCCCTATGTAAATAATAAGGCACACCGTGCTTAGGCGTTACCTTCATCATGTAGAGCTGGCCACCAATACGGTATTCCTCAATGGTTTCGCCATTCTTTTTGACAATAGTCACTTCAGGCTCATCCGGTGTATCTTCCGAACTAATGCTAGGTGGTGGAATGTCCTCTAGCGGCTGCAGATTGGATGGCAGCTCTCTAGCTTGCAATAGCGTTGGTACCAGCATTGCTGCGAGCAATAAAGCACTTAGATTTTTATAACTTTTATGCATCATCATTACCACCCTTTACGGCATGAACATCATCAACTAAACAAGCCCTATTCTATCAAAAACCACCCAACATAAGGCCATATGATTACAAATAAAGCTGGATGCGCTCTTCTTCTGCTGAAAGCTTGAAACCACGGGTTTCGTAATGTTTGAAAATAGCCTGCACGATCTCTTCCGGGTCATCAATCATCTGGATTAAATCCAGGTCACTGGTGGAAATCATATCTTCATTCACCAGCGTGGTTTTCACCCAATCCACCAACCCGCGCCAAAATGGCTCGCAGACCAAGATAATTGGAATCCTAAGCGTTTTACCGGTTTGCACTAAGGTAATCGCCTCCATCAATTCATCTAGAGTACCAAAGCCACCGGGCATCACCACATAAGCGCTCGCATACTTTACAAACATGACTTTACGCATAAAAAAGTGCTTAAAATTCTGGCTGATATCTTGATATGGATTAGCATTCTGCTCATGCGGCAGCTCAATATTTAGACCAATGCTGGGCGACTTGCCAGCAAATGCACCTTTATTGGCAGCCTCCATAATGCCAGGGCCGCCGCCTGAAATCACCGCAAAACCGGCATCAGAAAGACGTCTGGCAATATCCACCGTCAGCTCGTAATAAGGGCTGTCTGGCTTGGTACGCGCACTGCCAAAAATAGAAACAGCAGGCGTAATTTCTTTCAGGCGCTCAGTGGCATCCACAAACTCGGACATGATCTTAAACGCATGCCAGGACTCAAGGCCGGTGTGATGCATCCCCTGCACATCAGGGTCAGTAATTTTTGGAATTTTTTTAACTATGGTCATGACGATTAATCCTTGATGAATGAAATACTAAAATTGAAATACCAAAGCTGAACTATCAAAACTTTGGCCAACTAAATGCAGCGCACTAAATTAAAAATCTGCACACAAACAATTTTTAAGCATGTCATATATGTTTTATTATGTAGGCGATTAAAGACCGTTGGCAACAACCTATTGCAATTATTTGCCGCAAACTTGCGGCTATTTAACGTAACGGCCGCTCGCAATTTTTGGATTGATATATGAAAACTTTACTACTGGTGGATGGCTCGTCTTATTTGTATCGTGCGTTCCACGCCATGCCTGATCTGCGCAACTCTGCCAACGAGCCGGTAGGCGCGATTCAGGGCGTACTTAACATGTTGCGCCGCCTGCATAAAGACTACCCTGCCGAATACAGTGCCTGTGTGTTTGACGCTAAGGGCAAAACCTTCCGCGATGACATTTATCCAGAATACAAAGCTAACCGCGCCAGCATGCCTGATGATTTGCGCTCACAAATTGAGCCGCTATTTGAAACCATACGCGCCATGGGCTGGCCACTCATCATTGAAGATGGCGTAGAAGCGGACGACGTGATTGGCGCACTGGCAAAACAAGCGGAGCAACAAGGCATTAAAACCATTATCTCTACCGGCGATAAAGACATTTCACAGCTGGTGAACGAGCAAATTACCGTGGTCAACACCATGCGCGATGCTTTCCGTAAGACTGATGACGTGCTAGATGTCGCAGGTGTGGAAAATAAATTCGGCATCCCGCCCAGCTTGATTATTGATTATCTGGTACTGATTGGTGACACCTCGGACAACGTACCCGGCGTGGAAAAAGTGGGCCCAAAAACCGCAGTGAAATGGCTAAAAGAATACGGCACGCTAGATAATATTGTCGCCAATGCCGACAGCATTAAAGGCGTGGTTGGAGAGAATCTGCGCAAAGCATTACCGTGGCTCCCCACCGCACGCGAGCTGATTACTATCCGCTGTGACGTGGGTATCCGCGAACACTTTGACGAACTAGTACAACAGGCACCCGACAAAGCCAAACTGGCTGCATTATTTGACCACTTTGAATTTAGAAGCTGGAAGCGCGAGCTAGACAACATGCCAGATGCGGTCAGCCAACCCAGCGTCGAACTCGCACCGGCAGGTACGTCAGGTGATTTATTCGGCTCACCCGCAACAGCACCGCAAACCAATGCCGGAGCTGTATCAACACCCAAAGCCGAGCCAAAAACCACAAATCACCATTACACCCCTAACATCAGCCGCCAGTATGAAACCATACTTAGCGAGGCTGTTTTAGACACATGGCTTGCTAAACTCAATCAAGCAGAACTAATCTGCTTTGATACCGAAACCACCTCACTAGACCCGCTCACCGCTCAAATTGTCGGCATGTCGTTTAGTGTAGCCGCAGGCACTGGCGCCTACTTACCACTCACGCACGATTATTTTGATGCGCCTTCACAACTGCCTTTGGCAGAGGTTTTAGCCAAATTCAAGCCTTTGCTGGAGAACCCAACTATCAAAAAAGTAGGGCAAAACCTAAAATACGATAAACACGTATTAGCAAACCACGGCATTGCACTGAACGGCATTGCACACGACACCTTGCTGCAGTCTTACGTGCTGGAAAGCCACCGCGGCCACGGGATGGATGAACTGAGCGCACGACACTTAGGCATTGAGCCCATCAGCTTTGAGCAAGTGGCGGGCAAAGGTGCCAAGCAAGTCGGCTTTAATCAGGTAACCATAGAAGTTGCCGCCGAGTACGCCGCTGAAGATGCCGACATTACCTTGCAACTGCATGAAGCGCTATCGCCACAAGTGCTGCAAGATGACAAACTCAATTTCATTTATAGCCAGGTGGAAATGCCATCAATGGAATGCCTGTTTACCATCGAGCGCAACGGCGTGCTGATTGATGCCAACATGCTCAATCGCCAAAGTAACGAAATTGGCATGAAGCTAATGGAGCTAGAAGCAAAGGCTTTTGAGCTGGCTGGGCAACCATTTAACTTAGGCTCACCTAAGCAACTACAAGAGATTTTATTTGGCAAACTAGGCATCAAACCGATTAAGAAAACCCCTTCTGGCGCGCCATCTACAGATGAAGACGTACTACAGGAACTAGCGCTGGATTACCCACTGCCGAAAGTGCTGCTGGAATACCGTGGTTTAGCCAAATTAAAATCTACCTATACCGACAAGCTGCCGAAAATGATTAACGCGCACACTGGGCGCGTACATACCAACTACAATCAGGCAGTGGCAATCACCGGGCGTTTGGCCAGTAGCGATCCTAACTTGCAAAACATTCCGGTGCGCACCGCGGAAGGCCGCCGCATCCGCGAAGCTTTTATCGCACCGCCCGGCAGTCATATCGTTTCTGCAGATTACTCGCAAATTGAGCTGCGTATCATGGCGCATCTATCTAAAGATGCCGGCATGCTGCAAGCTTTTGCCAACAATGAAGATATTCACCGCGCCACCGCTGCCGAAATCTTTGGTGTGGAACGTAGCGCCGTGGATAACGAACAGCGCCGTTACGCCAAAGTGATTAACTTTGGCCTGATTTACGGCATGAGCGCATTTGGCTTGGCGCAAAACCTCAATATCGAGCGTAGCGCCGCACAAAACTATATAGAACGCTACTTTGCACGCTACCCGGGCGTACGCCAGTACATGCAGGACACGCGCGAACTCGCCAAAGAAAAAGGCTATGTAGAAACTTACTTCGGCCGCAGGCTGTGGGTACCGGAAATCAACAGCGCCAATGGCATGCGTAGAGCAGGTGCCGAACGTGCCGCCATCAACGCGCCTATGCAAGGCACTGCGGCAGACTTAATCAAACTCGCCATGATTGCAGTAGATAAATGGCTGAAAGATGAACAGCTAAACACCAAACTGATCATGCAAGTACACGATGAGCTGGTGCTAGAAGTAGCAGATAGCGAGCTTGAATTGGTGAAACAGAAACTGCCAGAGTTGATGCAAAGTGTAGCGAAACTAGATGTGCCGCTACTCGCCGAAGTAGGCGTGGGCAGCAACTGGGAAAGCGCGCATTAACTTAACAAACAATCAAGACACTTCGAACATGCAAAACTTTGGCATCTACATCATCGGCGATGAAATTCTATCTGGAAAGCGGCAAGACGCGCATCTGAACTTTGTCATACAGGCATTAAAGTCACGTGGGTTACAGCTGGCATGGGCGCATTATCTGGGTGATATTCCGGCGCAGATTACCAGGCTGCTGCAGGCTAGTATGCAGCATGGCGATATCGTGTTCAGTTTTGGCGGCATTGGCGCTACACCAGACGATTACACACGCCAGTGCGCGGCAGACGCAGCCGGAGTGACGCTGACACGTCACGCAGGGGCGGTTGCCGAGATTGAGGCGCAATATGGTGAAGGCGCTTATCCTAAGCGAGTATTGATGGCAGATTTGCCTTCTGGTGCAGCGCTAATTCCCAACCCAGTTAATCGCGTAGCTGGCTTTGCCATCAACCAGCATTACTTTGTGCCGGGTTTTCCACAAATGGCGCATCCTATGGTGGAGTGGGTGCTAGACACCCACTACCAGCACCTATTTCACCAACAGGATTACACTGAGCTATCGATCCTAGTGATGGAGGCCGGCGAAAGCCAACTCATTGATTTAATGAATCATATTGTAGCGAAATACCCAGAACTCAAGCTGTTTAGCCTGCCTAAACTGGATAACCGCCGCACCACAGAGGTGGGGGTCAAAGGCCCTACGGCAACGGCAAACGCAGCATTGGAAGAAATCAAGCTCGCAGTCACCGCACTGAATTTCCCGTGGACAGAATGTTAAGCGCTGCAGAGCACTAAGGCTGATCAATACTCCATGAAATGTAGAGACCATTGCGGCGCATGCTGCATCGCACCTTCCATCAACAGCCCTATTCCCGGTATGCCCAATGGCAAGCCTGCCGGGGTGCGCTGCGTTCAGCTAGATGAGCACAATATGTGTAAAATTTTTGGTCAGCCGGAGCGCCCTGCGTTTTGTGGTGGCCTGCAACCTAGTGCAGAAATGTGTGGCGATACACGCGAGCAAGCCATCACATGGCTGACGCACCTAGAGCAAGTCACTACCCCTGCGCTCCCCCAGCAATAACACCGCAATAAAACTCACGGCAGCGGCAATAGACACATAAGCCCCTACCCAGGCTAAGCCACCGGCCGTCACCAGCACTTGTGAAATATAGGGTGCCATTGAAGCACCTAAAATACCACCAAGCTGATAAGCCAAACCCGCGCCGGTATAACGTACCGCCACTGGAAACTGCTCAGGCAGGTATGCCCCCATCGGCGCAAAAGTAGCGCCCATCAGGAACAAGGCTAAAGATAAAAACAAAGTCACTTGCACTACCGAGCCACTTTCGAGCAAAGGGCTTAACGCAAAGCCTGCCAGCACCGCCAGTGCACCGCTAAATAACAGCACAGGCTTGCGCCCGTAGATGTCACTCAACTTTGCTGAAATAGGCGTAGCAAGCGTCATAAACAAAATAGCAACACACAACATGCCTAAAAAGTCGCTACGCGTAAACCCCAAATTAGCGGTACCGTAACTCAAGCAAAACACCGTGGCGGTATAAAATAAGTTGTAGCACACCACCATCGCCAGTGCGCCTAACAGCACCGGCCGTAAATGTTGGCTTAATAACGGCTTGATGGGCATCGCATGTGTTTTATGCTGCGCCAGCGCGCTAGCAAAAGCTGGCGTTTCAGCTAGTTTAAAACGCACATACAAACCCACGCCCACCAGTAGAGCGCTGGCAATAAAAGGCAGACGCCAGCCCCACGCTTTAAATTGCGCATCAGTTAGCCATAGCGACAAAGCGAGATAGCTCAAAGTGGCCATTAAAAAACCAACCGATGGCCCCAACTGCGGAAACATGCCAAACCAAGCGCGCTTGCCTGCCGGCGCATGCTCAGTAGCCAGCAATGCTGCGCCGCCCCACTCACCACCTAAGCCCAACCCCTGACCAAAGCGCAAGATACATAAGGCAATTGGCGCCCAGATACCTAACGTGTCGTAGCCCGGTAATAGCCCAATCAGCAAAGTAGAAATACCCATCAACAGCAAAGATGCCGCCAGCGTGGCCTTACGCCCGACTTTATCGCCAAAATGGCCAAACACGATGGCACCCACTGGCCGTGCAATAAACGCAATGCCAAACGTTAAAAATGCATTCAGAGACTGAGTGGCTGGGTCACTAGCAGGAAAAAATACTTGCCCGATCACCAAAGCTGCTGCCATGGCGTAAATATAAAAATCGTAAAACTCAATCGCGGTGCCAATAAAGCTGGCAAAGGCAATGTGGGTGGTAGATGGCTTCTGCATAATCAGACTCAATAAAAAACTATTGCCAATTGTATGCTGAAAATTGTTTTCTCAAACTGAGATTGCGTATAAAATAGGCAGCTTTCGCGTACGAGAAATACACTAGTGCAAATCGGTAATCACATCTTAAAAAACAACCTAGTTGTCGCACCCATGGCGGGCGTGACCGACAGGCCTTTCCGCCAGCTTTGCAAAAAGATGGGCGCGGGCTTGGCTGTATCTGAGATGGTGACCTCGAACTCACTACTGTACGGTAGCGAAAAAACCAAACGCCGTGCCAACCACGAAGGCGAAGTTAACCCGATTTCTGTGCAAATTGCTGGTGCTGACCCCAAAATGATGGCCGAGGCCGCTAAACACAATGTGGACAATGGCGCGCAAATCATTGACATCAACATGGGCTGCCCGGCTAAAAAAATCTGTAACGTGATGGCAGGCTCGGCATTGCTGAAAGACGAACCGCTAGTTGCGCAAATTCTGCGCGCAGTTGTAGGCGCAGTCGATGTACCGGTCACACTAAAAATCCGTACCGGTTGGGACAAACAAAACCGCAACGCGATTCAAATCGCGAAAATGGCTGAAGACTTAGGCGTGCAGGCGTTAGCCATGCATGGCCGCACCCGCGCCTGTGCTTATATGGGCGACGCAGAATACGATACCATCGCGGCAGTAAAGCAAGCGATTAAGATTCCGCTGATTGCTAATGGCGACATCACCACCCCAGAAAAAGCAAAGTTTGTGCTGGATTACACCGGTGCAGATGCCGTGATGATAGGCCGCGCCGCACAAGGTCGCCCTTGGATATTCCGCGAAATTGAGCATTACCTCACTACCGGCACCCATTTATTGCCACCTACCGTGGATGAAATCCACGCCGTGATGCTAGAACATCTTCATGATTTATATGAGTTCTATGGTGACCTTACCGGCATGCGTATGGCACGTAAGCACATTTCATGGTACACCAAAGGTTTAGCTGGTTCGGCACAGTTCCGCCACACCATGAACACTCTGCAAACCATAGAATTACAACTACAAGCAATTAATGACTTTTTTGTAGAACTAAAAACAAAAAATGAGCGCTTGGTTTACATTGAAAATGACGCTGACGATTCCGAAACAGATGCGTCTTCAGCATTAGCAGCCTAGGAACTTCTATGTCAGAAAATTGTAAGCTCAGCCAAGCAGTGCAAGAGTCTTTAGATGATTACTTTATGCATCTGGAGGGTGAGCCGCCACATGCCGTTTACGATATGGTGTTAGGTTGCGTAGAAAAACCACTGCTTAACTACATCATGCACAAAGTGGGTGGCAACCAGAGCAAAGCTGCCGAGATTCTGGACATCAATCGCAACACCCTGCGTAAAAAACTTCAGCAGTACAAGATCGAATAAAACAAGCACGCAATACGCATTGTTTTATTCGATCTTGCATTTTGGACAATTCATTTTGGTAGCAATTTAATAAACCAAATTTGATTGTCAGGAAACAACCGCAGCAAAAATTTAACGTGTATTGGCAAATAGCGAATACAGCTTATCATTTGTATTATGGAATCATTTTATGGCAACTACTAAACGTGCGCTAATTAGCGTTTCTGATAAAACCGGCATTATTGATTTTGCAAAAGGCTTGCAAGCTTTAGGGGTTGAGATTTTATCAACTGGCGGCACCGCTAAACTATTCCGCGACAACAACATTCCAGTGATTGAAGTAAGTGATTACACTGGCTTCCCTGAAATGTTAGACGGCCGCGTAAAAACCCTGCATCCAAAAGTGCATGGCGGTATTTTAGGTCGCCGTGATTTGCCAGAGCACGTATCAGCCATGCAAGCACAAGACATTCCAAACATTGACATGGTGGTGGTGAACTTATATCCGTTTGAAGCAACAGTTGCTAACCCAAATTGCAGCCTGGAAGATGCGATTGAAAACATCGATATCGGCGGCCCGGCCATGGTGCGTTCAGCAGCAAAAAACTGGAAAGATGTTGCGGTAGTGACTGATGCCAGCCAATATGCAGACGTATTGCGCGAGCTACAAAGCACAGGCGGCGCTACCAGCCAAGCCACAAAATTTGCGCTATCTGTTGCTGCGTTCAACCGCATCAGCAACTACGATGGTGCAATCAGCGACTACTTATCTAGCTTCAATGCAGATGGTTCACGCAACCCTTACCCTGCGCAAGTAAATAGCCGTTTTGTGAAACTGCAAGACTTACGCTATGGCGAAAACCCACATCAAAGTGCAGCGTTCTACCGCGACACAAACCCAGCACCTGGTTCTTTGGTAACGGCGGTACAACTGCAAGGTAAAGAATTAAGCTACAACAACATTGCCGATGCTGATGCAGCGTGGGAAGCAGTCAAGAGCTTTGACTCAACCGCATGCGTGATTGTTAAGCATGCTAACCCATGCGGCGTAGCACTTGGTAAAGACGCACTAGAGGCTTACAGCAAAGCGTTCCAAACTGACCCAACCTCAGCATTTGGTGGCATTATCGCTTTCAACACCACTTTAGATAAAGCGGCAGCCGAAGCGGTAAGCAAGCAGTTCGTAGAAGTGTTAATCGCACCGGACTACACCGCTGAAGCATTGGCGATATTCAGTGCCAAAGCTAACGTGCGCGTACTTAAAATTGCGCTGCCAGCAGGCGGCGATAACGCTTGGGCACAAGGTCGCAACTCACACGACACCAAACGTATTGGTTCTGGCTTGCTGATTCAAACTGCAGACAACCACGAAATCAGCGTCAATGATTTAAAAATCGTCAGCAAAAAACAACCAACCCCAGAACAGTTACAAGACATGCTATTTGCATGGCGCGTGGCTAAATACGTTAAATCAAACGCGATTGTATTCTGCGGTAACAGCATGACACTGGGCGTAGGCGCAGGCCAAATGAGCCGTGTAGACAGCACCAAGATTGCCGCGATTAAGGCACAAAACGCTGGCCTCACTCTGAAAAACTCAGTGGTCGCTTCTGATGCGTTCTTCCCGTTCCGTGATGGCATTGATGTACTGGCAGAAGCTGGTGCAGCTTGTGTGATCCATCCAGGTGGCAGCATGCGTGATGAAGAAGTGATTGCCGCAGCTGACGAGCACGGCTTGGTGATGGTGGTCACTGGTATTCGCCACTTTAGGCACTAAGTTATTAAAACCAAGTAATTATTAAAATAATAACGTTCGTTCTTCTTTTTGCCACAGCCAGCCTAAAAACTAGCTGTGGCGAAAGATTTTTAAGGGTTTCAAATACATGAAAATTTTAGTCATCGGTGGTGGTGGTCGTGAACATGCCCTCGCCTGGAAAGTTACTCACAACAAAGAGGTTAGCCGTGTTTATGTAGCGCCAGGCAACGCAGGCACCGCATTAAACCCGGACATGATGAACGTACCGCTTACCGCAGTGGATGATTTAGTAAAATTCGCGCAAGACGAGCAAATTTACCTCACGATTGTTGGTCCAGAAGCACCACTATCGCAAGGTGTGGTTGATGCGTTCCGCGTCGCAGGCTTAAAAATCTTTGGCCCAACCAAAGCAGCTGCTCAGCTAGAGTCTTCTAAAGACTACGCTAAAGCTTTCATGATGCGCCACAACATCCCAACCGCCGCTTACGGCACATTCACTGATGCAAAACTTGCACATGATTACGTGAAACAGCAAGGTGCGCCTATCGTGATTAAAGCCGATGGCTTAGCCGCGGGCAAAGGCGTAGTAGTTGCCATGAGCGAAGACGAAGCCCATGCTGCAATTGACGCCATGCTGGAAGACAACAAGCTAGGCGCTGCCGGCGCACGTGTGGTGATTGAAGAGTTTTTGGAAGGCGAAGAAGCCAGTTTCATGGTCATGGTAGATGGCAAAAACATCTTAGCATTGGCAACCAGTCAAGACCACAAACGCCTACTGGATGCAGACCAAGGCCCTAACACTGGTGGCATGGGTGCTTACTCACCGGCACCGGTAGTCACTCCGGCTATCCACGCCAAAGTAATGCGTGAAATTATCAAGCCTACCGTAGAAGGCATGGCGAAAGATGGCATCCCATACACTGGCTTTTTATACGCAGGCTTAATGATCAGTCCAAATGGTGATGTGAAAACTTTAGAGTTTAACTGCCGCATGGGCGACCCAGAAACTCAGCCTATCATGATGCGCTTGAAGAGCGATTTAGTAGGCTTGATGGAACACGCCGTGAACGGTACGTTAGACCGTGCCGAAGCTGAGTGGGACAGACGCGTAGCGCTAGGCGTGGTGATGGCATCAGCCAACTACCCAGAAACGCCACGACTAGGCGATGAAATTACTGGCCTGACAAATCAAGTGGCAGATACGCATATTTTCCATGCCGGCACTGCACAAAAAGACGGCAAAGTAGTTACCAGCGGTGGTCGCGTATTATGCGTGACAGCATTGGGCGAGACCGTAAAATTCGCGCAACAGCAAGCATACCAAGCCATGAAAGAAATCAAATTTGATGGCGCACAATTCCGTAGCGATATCGGCTACCGTGCCATTAAAAGTTAAGAAATAAGAGCTTAGATAATGAACACTCAAGACGTTTTTAGCTACTTACAAAACCTACAAGCCAAAATTGTAGAAGCCATTGAACTGGTAGATGGTAAGAACTTTCTGCAAGATAGCTGGCAACGTCCTGAAGGTGGTGGCGGCACCTCCTGCCTACTCGAAGAAGGCAACGTATTTGAACGCGCCGGCGTAGGTTTCTCTCACGTATTAGGCACTAAGCTGCCACCCGCTGCGAGCGTGGCGCACCCGGAGGCAGCTGGCCGCCCTTGGGAGGCGATGGGGGTCTCGTTGGTATTTCACCCGCGTAACCCTTACGTGCCTACCGTACATATGAACGTACGCTTTTTTGTCGCCAAAGCGCAAAATGCAAACGAGCAAGATATCTGGTGGTTTGGCGGTGGCATGGATTTAACGCCTTACTATGGCTTTGATGAAGATGCTGAACATTTCCACCGCACCAATAAAACGGTGTTAGATGCGTTTGATAGCAG
Organism: Methylotenera mobilis JLW8; assembly: GCF_000023705.1. Lineage (NCBI taxonomy): Bacteria > Pseudomonadati > Pseudomonadota > Betaproteobacteria > Nitrosomonadales > Methylophilaceae > Methylotenera > Methylotenera mobilis. The sequence goes on along the minus strand of NC_012968.1, from coordinate 417,158 downwards.
CTACTACCCCAGATTTAAAAAAGAGTGTGATGAATACTTCTTCTTAAAACACCGCCAAGAGCCTCGCGGCATAGGCGGTATTTTTTACGATGACTTTAGCGAACTCGGTTTTGAGCGCAGCTTTGATTTCCACCGCGCCGTAGGCGATGCATTCTTACAAGCCTACTTACCTATCGTGCAGCGCCGTAAAGACACCCCATATGGTGAACGTGAGCGTGACTTCCAAGCTTACCGCCGCGGACGCTACGTAGAGTTCAACCTGATTTATGACCGTGGTACGATTTTCGGCCTGCAATCCAACGGTCGCACTGAGTCTATCCTACTTTCCATGCCGCCAATTGTGAAATGGCGCTACGACTGGAAGCCAGAAGCAGGTAGCCCAGAAGCGAAACTCTATACCGACTTTCTGATTGCGAAAGACTGGCTCTCCATTAACCAGTAGGCATTTATGAACACTCCAACCCCAGCCAACATTTCTGCTCAGGCACGCACGCTAGCCAAAGATTTACTCAACTTTATTGATCTCAGCCCTAGTCCCTGGCATGCGGTTGAGCAGATTGAACAGCAGTTACTCGGTGCGGGGTTCACCCAGCTAGACGAAACCCAAGCTTGGCAACTTGCTGCGGGCAAGCGCTATTTTGTAGTGCGTGGCGGCGCCTCTATTATTGCCTTTACGCTTGGCAACCAGCCGTTAGCCGACACCGGCTTTCGCATGGTGGGCGCACATACCGACTCTCCCAGTCTCAGACTCAAGCCCAAAGCTGCGTATGAAACAGACGGCTTACTGCGCATAGGCGTAGAAGTATATGGTGGGCCGATACTGGCCACATTTACCGACCGAGATTTAAGCATTGCCGGGCGCGTAACCGTGCGCACAGCAAGCGGACACGCCATTAAACTACTCAAGTTTGACGATGCGCTGATGCGCCTGCCTAACCTTGCGATTCATATGAACCGCGAAGTCAATGAAAAAGGCCTGAAGCTCAACAAGCAAACTGAACTGCCGCTATTGTTTGGCGAAAGTGCGGCTGGCATTGAGGCGGAACAACAGTTTTTAGCATACGTAGCCACAGCCCTGAATATTGCCCCGCAAGACATACTCACCTTTGAATTTAACGTGTTTGATACGCAAAAAGGCAAGTTCTGGGGTGCCAATCAGGAGTTCATCACCAATAGCCAACTCGATAACCTAGCCTCTTGCCACGCGGCTATCACCGCCCTGCTCAATAGCAGCAATCAAGATGGCAGCAATATCTGCGCATTATTTGATCATGAAGAAGTCGGCAGCGAGAGTGCAACGGGTGCCAGCGGTAGCTTTTTAGCTGATGTGATCACACGCATCACTAGCAACATGGGCATGAACGAAGAAGAACGCTTGCGTGCATTAGCGCAAAGCTTTTTTGTGAGCGCAGATATGGCGCATGCCTACCACCCTAACCACGCTAGTGCATACGAGCCTTGCCACCATGTAATGGTGAACCAAGGCCCAGTGATTAAAACCAACGCCAATCAGCGCTACGCAAGCAATGCAGATACTGCCGCGCGCTTTATCGCGCTGTGTGAGCGTGCGCAGGTACCATTTCAGCAGTATTCCCACCGTACCGACTTAGGCTGCGGCAGCACCATTGGGCCGATTCTTGCTTCTGGTTTAGGCGTAGCCAGCGTGGATGTTGGCTCACCCATGTGGGCAATGCACAGCATTAGAGAAAGCGCAGGCGTGCTGGATCACCATTACATGATAGCAGCACTTGGCGCCCTATTTACTAGCTAGCAACATCGCCCATAAGAACTAGCAAAATAAGAATAGCCATTAAAAATATGGCCATAAGATTTAATCATTATAATAATTAGCGGTGATTGACCATCACCCATGAAATGTTTAGCATCAACCAACGGTGCATAGCCAATTTATCGTCATCGTTTATCACCATTGGCCCACGCATCAAGTCATACACTAAAAGGGATACCCGTTATGCTCAAGCAGCTACTTAGAACTAAAGTAATCAGCGCTCACGCAGATAGCGAGCTTAAAAAATGCCTATCCGCATTTGATCTGGCACTATTAGGCATAGGCTGCGCCATCGGCACTGGTATCTTTGTGTTAACCGGTATTGCCGCCGCCACGCAGTCCGGCCCAGCTGTGGTGCTCTCATTCATTATTGCCGGTGTAGCATCCGGTTTTGCCGCGCTGGCTTATGCCGAGCTGGCTGCCTCAGTAGGTGGCTCAGGCAGCGCTTATGGCTATAGCTATGTCGCTTTTGGCGAGTTTATTGCCTGGGTGATGGGCTGGATACTATTATTGGAATACGGTGTAGGCGCAGCCGCCGTGGCTAACGGCTGGGCTGGCTACTTTGTAAACACGTTGTCTAATTTTAATGTGCACCTGCCAGATGCAGTAACCAAAGCGCCGATGATGGGCGGCCTGATCAACCTGCCAGCTTTTGCCATTATCTGGGTACTCACAATTTTACTGGTGATAGGTGTAAAAGAAAGCGCACGCTTTAACAACATTATCGTCATCATCAAGCTCTCCACCATTGCCATCTTTATTGCATTAGCCTCAGCTCACCTAAACACCGATAACTGGCAGCCATTCATGCCATTTGGTTGGTTTAGCACATTGGAAGATGGTAGAAACATAGGCGTATTAGCTGGTGCTTCCCTCGTATTTTTCGCCTACTTTGGTTTTGATGCGGTATCTACCGCGGCAGAAGAAGCAAAAAATCCGCAGCGTGATTTACCAATTGGTCTACTCAGCTCACTCGTGTTTTGCACCATCGTGTATATCGTGGTGTCAGGTTTGCTTACCGGTATCGTGCCTTACAGCGAGTTGAATGTATCATCCCCAGTGGCCTATGCGCTAAGTAGGCTGGGCCACACTTGGTCATCTACCCTAGTGGCAACTGGCGTGTTGGCTGGCTTGATTACCGTGCTTTTGGTACTGCTTTATGGCTTAACACGTATTTTGTTCTCCATGAGTCGCGATGGCCTGATTTCTCCTATCTTTTCCAAGGTAAATCCAGACCGTAAAACTCCAACCAGAATCATTTTCATGTGCGGTGCCATTGTGTCTTTAGTGGCAGGGTTTATTCCCTTAGGGCAGCTCGCAGAAACCGTGAACATTGGTACGCTGGCAAGCTTTGTGATGGTGTGCGTGGGCGTAATTGTATTGCGCATTCGCCAGCCTAACCTGCCCCGCCCATTCAAAAATCCATGGAATCCGCTGATTCCGGTACTGGGCATTATTTCATGCGGCGCATTGATGTCATTCTTGCCGGCCAGCACCTGGATTAGGTTCGGCAGCTGGATATTAGTGGGTATCGTGTTTTACTTTGCTTACTCTATGCACCATAGTAAATTGAATTTACTGCACAAACACAAGGGATAAGCTTAGTCATAAAGCGCTACTGCGAGCGCACAACAAAAAAGCCAGCTTTAAAGCTGGCTTTTTCATGTGACTGACGCTTAAATCTGATTCAAGCGCTTAACAATCGACTAGAGTGACAAGATCCACTCAACAACTGTTTTGATGTCAGCATCTTTAACTTGCGGGCTGTTAGCTGGCATAGGCATAGGACCCCAAACACCGCTACCGCCTTTTTTAACTTTCTCAACCAATTTTGCTTCAGCAGTTTTATCGCCTTTGTATTTAGCCGCAACATCTTTGTAAGCGGGACCTAATACTTTTTTATCTACTGAGTGACATGCTAGACAGCCACTTTTTTGTGCCAAAGCTTCAGCAGCTTTTGCATCCACAGCAGCACCTGCTTGCGCAGCTAGCAACATAGAACCAGCAGTAGCGATTGTTAATAATAAAGCTTTCATGCTATCTCCTTGAATTAACACTTAATAATAGTAGTTATAAATTTTACAACCCGCATATCATACTCATAATTTAACTTATGACAAGTGAGTTAAATCAAATCTACCTCAACCAATTAAAATATATACAGTTTTAAGTAATTAAAATAAATTTGCAGTACCTAGGGTACACTCAACGTGCCTACAATGACACGGGTTGACAGTATCATAAAATAAAAAATATCACCCTGATTACAGCGCCTCTACACTGTATTCAACCGACATGGTATGCGTTCTGTTCGGGCTAATCACCACCGAGTTTTCCAGTGCATTTGCGGTTTCTACACATACGGTTTTACGCCACTCATCTGCATCACCCATATCCCCCATGGCATGTGCTTTCTCGGCACCCGGGCTCCATACCACGGTAGTATCACTGCCGGATTTACCCACACGCACTACTCGGTTATAAACCGGATCATGGATTAAACAGTCTGAATTGTGATCAAGATAGACACGATCAAACTCACCATCAAACTTCAATACATTATGCTCAACATAACGGCGGTACTGACGTAACTTATCTGCATACAGACAATCCTGCAGGCCGGTTACCCGGATATTGCCAACATCACTCACGTTCAAATAAGTGTGGAATGCCTCGCCAATCAGGAACGGATGGTCAGATTTATTAGTAGTAGCTAGGTCAATTTTCAAGCGCTTACCGATAGTCACCATCATCGTGAGTACGTATGAGTAAGAAAGCTGTCTTTTCGCTTCTGGCGTTTCTATCATTTGCAGTACGATACGTGTTGCGCCAGTATCGGTAGCATCTACATCTACCAATTGCCATGGAATCACTCTGGCAAAGCCATGAGGACATAATGTGCTATCAGTTGGGTGCGCGCCAAACCAAGGCCAGCAGATGGGCACACCACCGCGGATAGAACGGCCTTTTACGTAACGCGCATGGTCAGAAAGCCAAAGTACTGGCTGTTTTTCTGTCTTAGGCTGCCATTGCATGACGTGACCACCTTGCAACGCAATCTTTGCAGTCGCTAACGGATTGTCTATTTCTAAATATTGCAGACCATTTTCGTCTTCAGTCACCGTCACATGCGGATGCAATGTTGAGCAGCCTTGGCCGTCTTTCTTTCTAAAGATATGGTCTTCTAGTGAATCTAATGTCATACATTACCTTATCAATTCTTCACTTTCGGTGTTACTTAAAAAGTGAGTTTTAATCTGAACAAATTATTTCTCGATTTGAGAAACATCGCGCACTGCACCGCGTGCAGCACTGGTGCTCATTGCTGCGTATGCACGCAATGCCGGTGACACGGCTCTTTCACGGTTAACCGGTTTCCAGGCGTCTTTGCCTTTATCTTCCATTTTGGCGCGACGGTGCGCCATCTCTTCATCACTAATCACTAAATGAATCGTACGGTTAGGAATATCAATTTCAATTGTGTCGTTTTCTTGCACAAGGCCAATCGCACCGCCTTCAGCGGCCTCTGGTGAGGCATGACCGATACTCAAACCAGAAGTACCGCCAGAGAAGCGTCCATCAGTCAGCAGTGCACATGCTTTGCCCAAACCTTTAGATTTGAGGTATGAAGTTGGATACAGCATCTCTTGCATACCAGGGCCACCGCGTGGGCCTTCGTAGCGAATCACCACAACATCACCTGCCACGATTTCATCGGCAAGAATCGCTTCTACTGCCGCGTCTTGGCTTTCAAAAATACGTGCACGGCCATTAAATTTTAGAATGCTGTCATCTACACCCGCTGTTTTTACAATACAGCCATCTAGCGCGATATTGCCGTAGAGCACTGCCAAGCCACCATCTTGTGAGTAAGCATGCGCTTTATCACGGATACAGCCTTCGCTGCGGTCATCATCTAGCGTTGGGTACAGCATGCTTTGTGAGAACGCGATGGTGGTTGCAATGCCACCAGGTGCCGCGCGGAAGAATTTTTTCACATCCTCATTTTGAGTAACTTTAATGTCCCACTCATTAAGCGCCTCACCCAAGCTAGGGCTGTGTACCATTGGTGTATCGCGGTGAATCACGCCAGCGCGGTCAAGCTCACCTAAAATACCCATCACGCCACCCGCGCGGTGTACGTCTTCCATATGGTATTTAGCCGTAGCTGGCGCCACTTTACTTACACACGGCACTTTACGTGAAATACGGTCAATATCACTCATGGTGAAATCTAAACCAGCTTCATGCGCTGCTGCCAGCAAGTGCAATACGGTATTGGTAGAGCCACCCATGGCTACGTCCAAGCTCATTGCGTTTTCAAACGCTTTCATGTTGGCAATGCTGCGTGGCAATACGGTGTAATCGTCTTGCTCGTAATGGCGTTTTGCAAGGTCTACAATCAAACGACCAGCTTTTAAAAATAATTCTTTACGTGCCGCATGCGTTGCCAAGGTTGAACCATTGCCCGGCAAGCTCAAGCCTAAAGCTTCAGTGAGGCAGTTCATGGAGTTGGCAGTAAACATACCAGAACATGAACCGCAAGTTGGGCATGCAGAACGCTCAATAGCATCAGCCTCTGCGTCACTTACGTTGCTGTCCGCGGCGGCTACCATCGCATCTACTAAGTCTAGTTTATGTGTGTTGCCACCCCAGTTTACCTTACCGGCTTCCATTGGGCCGCCAGATACAAACACTACTGGGATATTCAAACGCAAGGCCGCCATCAGCATGCCCGGTGTGATTTTGTCACAGTTGGAGATACATACCAGCGCATCGGCACAGTGTGCATTCACCATGTACTCAACGCTGTCGGCAATTAAATCGCGGCTAGGTAAGCTATACAGCATGCCGCCATGCCCCATGGCAATACCATCATCCACCGCAATGGTATTGAACTCTTTAGCCACGCCACCTGCTTTTTCAATTTCACGTGCCACCAACTGGCCCATGTCTTTTAAATGCACGTGACCCGGCACAAACTGGGTAAACGAGTTAGCAACGGCAATAATTGGTTTATCAAAGTCACCGTCTTTCATGCCAGTGGCACGCCATAATGCGCGCGCACCCGCCATATTGCGACCGTGAGTAGTGGTATGGGAACGATAAACTGGCATGATAAAAATCCGTAAAAAAGTAAATTAACAATAAAGTGTAATTTTAGACTAGCTAGCGCCAACTAGCCAAAGAAATGTGAAAGAAACGTATGATTTCATTACGCAAAAGTAGTGAAACCTCTCTTAAAAGGCTATAAAGTATCCAATGGGCTGCTCACACCACGCCCGCCTTTATTCAGCACATGGGTATAGATCATGGTTGTGCTTACATCAGAATGCCCCAACAGCTCTTGCACAGTGCGAATATCGTAGCCGCTTTCGAGTAAATGCGTTGCAAAGCTATGGCGAAAGGTATGCGGTGTTGCCAGCTTATCAATGCCAGCCAGCCCCACAGCCTTTTTAACCGCACGCTGCACCAACTTTTCATCTAAATGATGCCTGCGCTCACGCCCACTGCGAGGGTCAACCGAATAACTACCTGAACAAAACACATACTGCCAAGCCCAACTGGTTGCTGCATTCACATATTTACGCTCCAAGGCATCTGGCAAATACACCTCGGCTTTACCTTTTGCCTCATCTGCATGAAATAATGCTTTTCGCCAAACCAAATGAGCCTTTAAAGGCTCAATTAAAGACTTAGGCAACATCGTCACTCTATCTTTTGCGCCTTTGCCATTGCGAATCAAAAGCTCACCACGATCAAAATCAATATCCTGCACCCGTAAACGGCAACATTCCATGATGCGAATCCCCGTGCCATATAACAAACGTGCGATCAAACCATGCGTCGCCTGCATATGATCCAAGATTTTCGCAACCTCCTGCTTAGAAAGCACCACGGGCAAGCGCTGCGGCTTCTTTGCACGGACCACATCGTCCATCCACGGCAAACTCAAGCCCAATACCTCACGGTACAAAAACAATAAGGCCGACAACGCCTGATTTTGTGTACTAGACGACACATTGCCATGCGTAGCCAAATGCGACAAGAAAGCTTCAACCTCAGCGCCACCCATCTCACGAGGATGCTTTTTATCATGAAATAAAACAAAACGCTTTACCCACTGCAAGTATTGCGTTTCGGTACGAATACTGTAATGCTTAACGCGTATCTTTTGCTGAACCACCTCAAGCAATGTTGGTTGTTTAGTCATTTGGGTGTACTCTGTTAATTGCAAAATCAAGCAGATTAAAGATTAAACTATATAATAATTAATAACTTAATAAAAACCATGACTAAAATTATACACTCAATCATTCCAAGTTATACACCTAAATTGGTGTCTACTTCACGTTAGGCATCATGAGCCGCCGTGGAGCAAAGAATGCCGAATCTTTGGACACTCAATGAGTTTGATGCGCACGATTCGGAACGAGCGCTTCGTCTTCGCCATGCCCCTTCCTGGCCTCAATTGCTTGGAGCTGTGCGCGGCGCGCTCCGTGCAGACCTCGTAGGGCGTACCCGCTTGCGGTACGCCGAATGAAAATTTGGCATTCGTAGCATAACTGATAAAGTAATATCATGATAAGGTTAGACATACGGCGGACTGTATACGAGTCCGCCCTACGAGCTGGACTACAACTTGCTCAATTCATTTAGGCAGCTGGGATTTTGTAGGTGTGTTTGTCATTTTAATTTATCAGAATTTAGGTGTGATAAAAACAACTTAGTAATTGATTATATGAGAATAATTCAATTTATAAACTATATAGACCCCTGTCCTAATAAATTTTAGAGACGGATTTGGTGTCTACTTTACGTTGGGCATAGAGAAAATGGATAAGCAAGCACTCCAAATCCTTTTTAATACCTATTGGTCTTCCTCCGGTTGGAAGCCAGAGAAAGACCGGCACAATTTATCTCCAGAAGATTTTGCATTCGCAAAATCTAAGGAACTCATGTTCGATCCTATAAAGTTGGATCACGCTGAAGCATTGAATAAATTATCAACATCTATCAGGAGACTTAACAAACGAATTGTCGCGGATGGATTTCTTTCAAGTCTTTCTACACGAAGACTTGATTGGCGCTCAGCATTAGGAAGCTATGCCGTTTTTCAAAACCTTCCTGCTCACATCCCTAACAAAGATGGACGACGTTGTAATATCTGTGGATTCTACTTAAATGATTCTGAACATGATCTCAATGTACTTAATTTCGAGCGGTTTAAGTGGGGCGGTGTGCGACATGACGATGTAGTCTATGCAGCAATGGATCTAGATTTGTTCCTAAAAAACATACCACCACCTCCAACCGTTGAAGACATTCAAATATTTCGTAACATAATCTCTGAAATTGCCAATTCACCAAAAGTTGGTAGCGCAGCATTGCACGCACATTTTGCCAAAGCTCTAAAATCGAATAAATCCGAACGTGATATTCTAATCGCAATATTTGGTTTTTGTGGAATTCTTGGAACACCTGAGCATCCTGGATTTACCGATAGTTTTGTTCCCTTCAATCGGCGCGAACTTCCAGACCGTCACTTCGTAGATATGCCATACCCAGCATGCTGGTGGCGAAGTGATATTGGCATCAACCAATCGCGGCTTAAAGAGTATTTTGGTCATGTGCTATAAAAAGTTGCCCAACCCATCATTCAAGCGGGACTGGCTAAAGCCAGCCCCTTAATTCAAACGTTAGGCGTCATGAAAGCGGACAACCTCTTGGCACAGTTTGACGGTCAGTTCATAGATGGCCTGCAATTTTGTGCGCGAGTATACGAGCTGTTTGACTCCATCGTCATGGAGGAAGGTGGCCGAGAAGAAATCAGAATGCGTAGCACGAAGGTGGCAAAGGTTTTGGTCGGGGAGTTACTTCCGATCAGCCGCTACATACAGACTTGCTATCGCTTGGGCAGATATATCTCCGTTAAGTGGGTCGATGGCAGCCAGTCATACGACGCGGAACTATTACAAAAAGGCCGACTTATTGATCTTGGCTACTACCCTGGCCGGGCATTCTTAGAGGCCACCTGTGCGATGCATGAGAATGAGCATTGGGTACGGTATCTTCTATCAAACGGCGGTGGTGCATTTGCCCCCGAAGGAATCACAAAAGTTCGTGGCAAGGAGCCTGAGTCAAAACCGGTGGTATTTACAAACCATGAGCACATAGAAAACTTTGTGCCGGTGGTAGTCCAGCTTATTCAGAAAAAAGCAGCCATTGCATACCCAGAGAACACATCCTTAGTCGTTCAGTGCTATCTAAATTCGCTATATACCGCAGAGGACTGGAAGGTTCTGGTTAGCACCGTCGAGTCGCAGTTAATCGATCTACCGTTCTCGGAGGTAGTTCTGTTTGACAGCGCGCTTGAGCGCACCGCGCAGCTGACATATCGGAGAAATCATGCCTCCTAACCTCTCTGTCAAGTGGGGCCGTCTTCCGACGTGCCGCCTCCAGCCGGACCCTTACCTCCAACGTTAGGCTGAATGTGAAAACTTCAAAAGAACAAAGAATTCCTGTGCTTGTTCTATCAGTTTTAGTAGCTACACTGTTTTTGATTTTTGCATTTCTTGATGCAAGCTCTCAAACAGTCTGCCTCACAAACGGACGTGGGTGCGCATTAGCAGAAATAATTGCAAAAATTTTAGGGGTGGGAATTAATACTGGCAAGGCATTGTATGATGTTGGTATCGCTGTTGTGTTTATGTACATGGGCTTATGGCATTATCAAATTACAGCCTAATTCAAACGTTAGGTTGATCTGTTGTGGCTCGCTCCAGCTCTTCAAAATCAGATAGGTCTAAGGTCCCCAGCACTCCTAATCCCTATCTGTTGGCGGTCATAACCGCAGTACTTGCGGGCATTTTTTCTGTTATCGGTGGCTACTACACTGCTAGGTTTCAGGCGCAAGAAGCAATAGCTCAAAAACAATTTGAATATCGTGTTCTTGCGTATACGACATTCCTCGATAAAACCGAACATTCTAAGGCACCAGCCATAAATCAAATTCTAACTATTGGCTCAATGGCAGATCATTTAGCTACCGACGTAGAAATTCAAGAATTTGAAGATCGAATTTCTGCTCTTTTGAAGAAGCACAGTTTGCAGGATATTTACCAGCAGTTAAACTCTGATCTGAACACTCTTCGTTTACATGGCACCCCTAAAGTAGCCGCCATGTGTGATGACATTTTGAAGTCGCTGCTATTGAGAGACCACGCAATAGATTGGGGTAAATACCCTTCAGATATTGCCTCATCACATGAGGCTTGGAAGGAGAATCAAGAAAATGGTCGAGCATACGGATGGGAAGAGCTTGTGTCATCTGATGAACGATTAATGCTGGTAACAATCTCAAAGATTTTTTACATGCTCATTGCTCAGCTTAGGTTGGAAATGCATGAGCGGGATTGACTAATACGTAACCCTTAACTCAAACGTTAGGCCTTAAATATGGCAACCTCTCAAGCCACGATCGATTTTCTGCTAGACCAGCTCTCGTGTTTAGCCGATGTGAGTACAAAGAAAATGTTTGGGGAGTATTGCCTTTACTTAGCAGGCAAACCCGTTGGGTTCGTCTGCGATGACCAGTTGTATCTCAAACCAACAAATGCTGGCCGTAGCATGGTGCAGCACGCAATTGAAGGGATGCCATACCCAGGCGCAAAACCCTATCTACTCATTACCGCTGACCTCTGGGAAGAGAGAGATTGGCTCTGTCAGTTAATTCAGGCAACAGGTAATGAACTACCATTACCAAAACCAAAAAAGAAAAATGCCTAGCCCGCCTATCAGGCCGCAAGGAGCTTCAGCGTTGACTTGGTTGCCAAAGCAACTCGGTTCACCGCAAATACCGAATAATTTACACGACCCCTTAGACTCTAGTGTTAGGAAACAATAAAGATGAAACAAATGCAGTTATTAATTGCCAGCTTACTATTCTCAGCCTTTGCCACTGCGGCTCATGCCTCTGAAGCGTACATAGGGCAGTTTCTTTATCAATATGAAGGCGGGAATATTTACCGTGTTACTGTGCATGATGCTAAGTCAATGTCATGGGTATGCATAGAGGGGGCTGAAAAAGGTGCGAATGGCATGGAGACACCTGAACGCTTTAAGGTCTCGAACAAAGTTTATTTTGCTACATGGGTTGAGAAAACAGGCATCAATGTTTCTCAGGTGATTGACTTAAAAAACATGAAAGTATACTCAACCATCATCGATGGAAAAGAACGTTATGTGCTCAAAGGCAAGATTCTCCGCGAAAAATAACCGTGCGGCCTAAGCTTCCTATCAAGCGGAGTCGCGCTAGACGGTAAAAGTTGTCATCAATCAACCAATCAGCTAAAGCAGCAAGTTGGCTGAGAAAAGCGCACCATTATGCCAAACATTAACTACGTTAAAGGAAATCTTCTATGAAAAGACAAAAACTTCTTCCTCTTATAACAATCATTTTTATCTTGATACTTGCCGCTGTACTGAACCCTTCCCCAGAGCGCCACAGAGAGAAAATAAGGCAGGTCATATCAGAGCGTAGCGAACTAGAAAGCTTTTTTGGTATTGGCAAGCTGACGGCGTTTGTATCTCAATATAAATCCCTTGGTATAGCCTCATACACCACTGCTAATGGTCAAGTCATTTCCATTGGTGTTTTAGGAATGATTTTTGTCATCGCATAATGGCTTTAAATTTCATCAGCAGTGACGGCTGAAAGCTACCTGTCTAAGCTACTACTTTAAACATCAAAAGGCAGCCATGACTCCAAAGCAACGACAGTACAAGAAGTGGTCGCTTCCGACAACAAGAGCACCATACATTGCTGGCTAATTTAGGGATAGAATGAACGAATGGATGAGCGTGATTAAAATTTTGTTTTAGCTCATTACTCAAGTCTTACCTTAAATCATTCATAAAAACGACATCAATAAAAAGGAATGCAATATGGCAACAAAAGTAATCATTCAGCACCCGGTAAATGGTCTCACCAGAAATGGCTACTTTGGATATAGCTGGACCTATCTGTTCTTTGGCTGGCTAGTGCCTCTATTCAGGGGTGAGCTAGGCGTTGCTGCCTTGCATATGCTGTTTACGCTGTTCACTTTTGGGTTGTGGCAATTGATTGTTTCTTTTTTATACAATAAGCAGTACATGACGAGAATGTTAGAAAAAGGCTACGTGTTAAAAGATTCTGAGCAAGTGATGGCCGAAGCCAGGGCGAGCCTGAATATTGCGCAAGTCTAACTTTTATCACCAGCCCCACCAAGAGAGCATTCTGCTTCTCTTGGTTTAGGTAAAGCAACATAAGTGCAACTAAGCCAGTGTTGTGCACTCTTAGTGGGAACACAAAACTTAGGTGAAGTCACGAAACTTAGGTAAAATCTCACTTCTATTCAATTGATGTAAATTCACATGTTTGTTCACCCCCAGTTTGACCCTATTGCGATTCACCTTGGTACTTTTGGTATCCATTGGTATGGCTTAATGTATTTGCTTGGATTCTTGGCATTTTTGGCCCTAGGTAAATACCAGATCACCCATAGAAGATGGCATGGCTGGACCATGCAAATGCTTGATGACGCACTATTTTTTGGTGCATTAGGTGTGATTATCGGCGGGCGCTTGGGCTATGTAATGTTTTATCAATTAAGCTACTTTACTAGCCACCCCACAGAGATCTTTGCCGTGTGGCAAGGTGGTATGAGCTTTCATGGCGGCTTTTTAGGCGTGCTGGTTGCGATGTGGCTGTTTGGCAGAAAGTATCCGCAAAACTGGCTGAAAACGATGGATTTTGTTGCACCACTCGTGCCAATTGGCTTGGGTGCTGGCCGCATGGGTAACTTTATCAATGCAGAATTATGGGGCAGGGTCACCAACGCGCCATATGGCATGATTTTCCCTAAAGTGGATACCGCATTACGCCACCCATCACAGTTATATGAGTTTGCACTGGAAGGCGTGCTGTTGTTTTTAATCCTTTGGATTTATGCGGCAAAACCACGTGCAACAGGCACAATTTCGGCTTTATTCTTAATCGGTTACGGTAGCTTTAGATTTATTGTGGAGTACACCCGCGAGCCGGACGACTACTTAGGTTTACTCTCTATGGGCTTAAGTATGGGTCAATGGCTGAGCTTGCCGATGATTTTGATTGGTGTGGTGATGTTTGCCTTGTGTAATAAGAAGCGTGGCTTTTAATTACACAGGCACTCTATCTAAGCACCGTTGGTTAACCATCCCTAAACACAAACGCTACTGACTGGAGATGTACCTTGTAAAGATGCAGGGTACATCCAATCTCTTAGTATCAGTTACCACTGCCCTACACAATTAACCGTAGTTTGGCTTCACTTTATGCACACCCCTTTGCGAGCGCATATTCCCGCCATGCGGAAGTTTAGCGCTAACAGCAGCGGTTAATGCCTTTCCATTTATTGTCCTGCCATAGTTTAAAAAACTCTTTGCGTGACAATGCTGGTGGTGCATCTACCGTAGCTTGGTGAAACTCGGCGTGGTGTTTCAGGTATTGCTCATAGGCGTCATCGCCAGAAACGTGACGCACATAGCACCAAAATCTTTTTAACATGCTTAACATACACACTCCTGCTAATCTCTTACCCAGTTTTCTACTAAGCGACTTGGCTCGTGAGGTACCTCGGATAATTGTAACACTGGCTTACCGCCCAAATAACGCAGGCACAGCCTCACCATATCCAGTATCACTACCCAAAGTACCGCAATAAAGAACAAGGTTAAATAGGCATCCAGATGCTGGTTGAATATCAACTGCGGGGCAACCGCTGCTTTATCTGCCGGTAACGCACCCGCCGCTAACTTTGCCGCCATATCATCGGCCGTAGCAAAGAACCCCACCCGCACATCGGCGCTGAAAATCTTTTCATAAGCAGCTGAGGTAGTAATTGTGACTAACCACACTAGCGGCAAACCAGTCACCCATGCATATTTCAACTTACCTGACTTTACTAAAATGCCGGTTGCTACACATAAGGCAATAGCAGCAAGCATTTGGTTCGCAATCCCAAACAGCGGCCATAGAATATTCACGCCGCCATTCGGGTCAATCACACCGATATATAAAAAGTAACCCCAGCCTGCCACCACGATACTGCTAGTGAATATCACAGAAGGTGTATATGAAGTTTCACCCAGTTTTTTATTGAAGTTGCCCAATAAATCTTGCAGCATAAAACGGCCCACACGCGTGCCAGCATCCAGTGTGGTCAGAATAAATATCGCCTCAAACATAATGGCAAAGTGGTACCAAAGCGCTAATAATTCTTTACCAAAAGCACTGCCAAAAATACTGGCCATACCTACTGCCAAGCTTGGTGCGCCGCCAGTGCGTGAGAACAAGGTTGACTCTCCCATATCGCTGGCAAGCTGCTGCATTTGCTCTACCGTGACGGCAAAGCCCCAGCTGTTAATTTTAGCAATGGCATCCACCGCCTCTTTACCAACGACGCCCGCAGGGCTATTGATAGCAAAGAACACGCCCGGCTCCAGCACTGTGGCGGCTATCATCGCCATAATGGCGACAAAGCTCTCCAACAGCATACCGCCGTAACCTATCATACGGATATCACGTTCATTGCCAAGCAATTTTGGCGTGGTACCAGAGGCGATGAGCGCGTGAAAACCTGAAATTGCACCACAGGCAATGGTAATAAAGACAAAAGGAAATAACTTGCCGCCAAAAATCGGCCCGGTGCCGTCAACAAATTGTGTCACCGCGGGCATGTGCATGTCCGGACGCAAAATGACGATGGCAATCGCCAGCAACATAATGGTGCCTAGTTTCATGAAAGTTGATAGATAATCACGTGGCGCTAGCAACAACCATACAGGCAAGACTGCCGCGGCAAAACCATACACAATAATGCCGTAAGCTAGAGGTAGCCCATCATGGTCAAACAACGAACGCAAGGTTGCGTGATGATCGACCCAGCCACCCAAGCCCACTGAGAGTAACAACAAAACCACGCCAATAATCGAGGCTTCTAATACTCGGCCGGGGCGGACGTTACGCATATAAACCCCAACAATCATGGCAATCGGAATAGTTGCTGCCACTGTTGAGGTTGCCCACGGACTATGCTTCATGGCATTCACCACCACTAAGCCAAGCACCGCAATCAGGATAATCATAATCAAAAATGTACCAATCAGCGCAGCACTACCGCCTACCACGCCTATCTCATCGCGCGCCATCTGCCCAAGGCTACGCCCGTTGCGGCGGGTTGAGAAAAACAGCGTGACCATATCCTGCACTGCGCCACCCAATACAGCGCCAATTAAAATCCATAACGTGCCGGGCAAATAACCAAACTGCGCCGCCAGCGTCGGCCCAATCAAGGGGCCAGGACCGGCAATGGCAGCAAAGTGATGGCCAAACACTACCCACTTATTGGTAGGCACAAAATCCCGACCATTATCCAATCGCTCCGCTGGCGTGGCGCGCGTTTCGTCTATCACCAAGACTTTAGCCGCAATCCATGCCGCATAAAAACGATAAGCAATCGCGTAGATACACACGGCAGCGGTAATCAGCCATAACGCATTAATGCTTTCGCCGCGGTTCAGGGCGATGCCAGCCACCGCAAATGCGCCCAGCAATGCAACAGCCATCCAAAGCATGGTTTTGATATTTTTGTTCATGTAATTTAAGCGTTTTGAGTTAAATGATAGGAATTGGCAATAGTATAAATCACACAGCCGCCTCCCTACTACCGGAAATTGTGGAACTGATTGTTTTAACTGGATTTTATCAACACTAGCGCTTTATCAACACCAGCATTGTCGATTTAACAGGATTGCCGATTTAAATTAAAACAGCCACCAGCCTATCCACATTAGGCAAATTTGCAACACCAACCCTAGTGCTACTTTTTGGAAAAACACCTTGCCGCCGGTCACCAAAGCAGTAATCACTTTAGAGATGGCATTGGTTGTAATTGCCACCAAGATTGCCACCGCGGCATTGGCAGGCGTGACTTTAATGGTAGAGGCTAAAGAGGCTGCTGAAATTGCAGAAGCATGCACATCGGCCAAGCCGGCAACGCCGGAAGCCACCACCAAACCTGCTTGACCAAACCACGCTTTAAGCGCGGCAGAAGCCACCAACACCACTGCTATCACCAAAGCCAAAGTCATTGCTGTTTTAACACTAAATGATCTGCTGGGCTTACTTAGCTCTGGCGTGTGATGATGAAATGAGTTTAATGTCACTACCAACCCATATGCTGCTATGGATAACCCACCAAACAACAAAGGTACTCTTAACGCATGCAGGGTCAAAGGGTGAATTGCCGTCAGCAGCATCGCCAACTGCAGCATAGTAGACAAGCTGGATAAGGTAGCGCCGGCCACTGCCGTGCCCATAAGCCCTGGTGTTTTCTTTACGCGCTCGCCCATGGCGCCTATGGTGGCGATACTGGAAATAAACCCAGACACCAGACCTACCAGCGGTAAGCCGGTGCGGCTGCCAAGCAAGCGTAGCGCTAAATGTCCGAGCGCCCCTATAAACATGACCAATATCACGATTAACCATAGATTACGTGGATTAATCGCATCAAACGGGCCAATCAACTCATTGGGGACTAACGGCAACACAATCAGGGTGGCGGCCGCCAGAATCAAGAAATCAATCATCTCATCCTTGGTCACTACACCGCGCACAAAGCCATGTATTGGTTGTTTTGCCGCAAGCAATATGGCGGCAGCAACCGCCAAACTAGCCGCCATAGAAGCAGTAGTCATCGCCAAGCCGCCCAAAATCACAGTAAAAACCAAACTGATTTCAGTAGTTAAGCCTGGGTCGTCATCTTTTCTAGAGAAATAAGCGGTTGCGACAAAAATGGTGACACAAATGATGGAAACGACAAGTAGCCAGAAGTTAATCGAGGTGCTAACCGCACCCAGCAATGAGGCAATGGTAAAAGTACGCACACCGGCAATCGTGCTATCACCACCATTGGCCTTACTACGCTCACGCTCTGCGCCAATCAACAAGCCTATGCCCAGAGCAACCGCCAAATTTAACCAGTGCGCCGCATTAATCAACATACACTTTTCCTATTTATTACGTCTCTTATCATGCTTTAAGCCATTAACTCTTAAGTTATCAATCTTTACGCTATTACTCTTGCAGCTGTTATTACAGCAACCCGCGCTCAGCAAAAGACAGCGTTTGATTGCCTGCCACGATAAAATGATCCAACACTCGCACGTCTACCAAGGCTAAAGCCTGCTTGAGCTGCTGTGTTAATAGCTCGTCTGCCGCACTTTGCTGCGCAACACCTGATGGGTGATTATGCGCCAAAATAACACTGGCGGCATTGTGATGCATCGCACGTTTAACCACCTCTCTCGGGTAAACACTAGTTTGCGTCAGTGTGCCGCTGAATAACTCTTCTGCTGCATTCAGTCGATTTTGCGCATCTAAAAATAGCACCATAAACACTTCGCGCGGTAATGCACCTAATTTGAGCACCAAATAATCACGCACCTGCTGTGGCGATTGAAACACATCGCGCTGTTGTAGTTGCTCATTCAGCGCACGACGACTCATTTCAAATATGGCCTGTAGCTGCACATATTTACTGCTGCCTATACCATGCACTTGGCTCAACGCATCTTCACTGGCTGCAAAAATACCATTCAGGCTACCAAACTGACTAAGCAAATCTCGCGCTAAATCCACCGCGCTTTTCCCAACCACACCTACACGCAGGAAAATCGCCAGTAATTCTGCATCTGATAATGCTTCCGCACCTAGCTCTATTAACTTTTCCCGCGGGCGCTCGCTTGCAGGCCAATCAGTAATTGCCACTTCACACCCCTTTAAATAATTTCATACTCCAACTCAAAGCCACGCTATAGCTGAAGATACACCAGCAACTGCAAAATCTAAGGTTAACGCTTAGCTTCTCTCATGCATGCATTCTGCCACTTGGGCATTACCGGCACTTTCTACTTTAGCCACCCAATCTCACGCGCAGTTTTCTCGCCAATCAGCGTGTGCCGCAGGCTTTTAGGAATATCCGCTTGATTTGCACTGATCGGCACACGCCCACCCATCAGTTCGGCAAAGTTTTGCGGGTATAGTGGCATCTTGTCTGGCTCGGCATATCCCTCAGGGTAACTAGGCAAATCATTTTGCAGATCATATTTATCCGTCGCGCTTAGGGTATGCAATAACTCATGGGCAGTGACTACCAAGTTCTTTTTTGCATATGCAGAGCTACCAAACAAATTCACACGACCGATGCGCCCTTTATTAAGCGCAGTTGAGTGACCTAACCTTGAGCTAGTTTTAGGGTCATGGTAGAGCAGATACAATCTGATGTCTGGTTTAACATTTACCTTAGGACTATGTTGCCAGGCAAACCATCTGAATTTTAAACTCCACAGCATCGTACTTAATACGCTGCCATTGCTAGGTGGCTCCGGCGGCAGCTCATTGACTACCGCACCCAACTGCACCTCTATCGGACGCCTCAGGCCTAGCTTATAAGACTCAGCCTCTTCTGCAAAGTATTCAGCCATCGGCTCAAAATCATCCCGACTCAGGGTTCGCAAGTAAGCACTAACTTCCTCGCTACCATCAGCATTAATTGGGTAAACTGCAACATAAAGATTATGCTTCCAAGCCAAATCTGCTTTATCCAACCACAACTCTTGTAGCGCTGTGGCTAAAATTAATAGCAAAATGATGATTCTGAATTTACGCCACATGGTGTATCAGCCGCATGAATATTATTGATTTTTGTTACATCCACTATAAAACATTTTCTTTAGTTTAGACGCAGCTCAAAGAATATTTTATACAAAACAATGTTCGTATTAAAATGAACGACTTACATGAGTGATCCGCATTATGCAAAATAAAAAATCTATCGTCCTGGGAATCACCGGCGGAATCGCCGCTTATAAAGCGGCTGAGCTTGTGCGTTTATTGGTAAAGAATGGTATTGACGTACAGGTAGTCATGACACAAGCTGCCTGCCAGTTTATTACCCCAGTCACCATGCAAGCACTTTCCGGCAAGCCGGTATTTACTGAGATGTGGGATGCGTCCATCCCCAACGGCATGCCGCACATTGAATTGAGCCGTGCCGCTGACGCGATTGTGATTGCCCCAGCCAGTGCGGACTTTATTGCCAAGCTCGTGCAAGGGCGTGCGGACGATTTACTATCCACGCTATGCCTAGCCAGAGACTGTGATTTACTAGTGGCCCCGGCCATGAACAAACAGATGTGGGAGAGCCCTGCCACCCAACGCAATATATCGCAATTGACGCAAGATGGTATTAGCATACTAGGCCCTGACAGCGGCGAACAAGCCTGTGGCGAAGTGGGTTTGGGCCGTATGCTTGAAGCGGAAGATCTGCTTTATTTAATAGAGGCTTATTTTCAGCCAAAACTGCTCAAAGGTAAAAAAATACTGATTACCGCAGGCGCCACCCTAGAAATGATAGATCCAGTGCGCGCCATCACCAATTTAAGCTCAGGAAAGATGGGCTACGCAATTGCACAAGCAGCCTATGAAATGGGTGCAGATGTCACTTTAGTCAGTGGCGCAACCGCGCTAAACCCGCCGAACGGTGTGCGTAACATTTCGGCTACATCAGCCGCCACCATGTACCAAAACGTGATGCAAAACATCGCCAGCCAAGATATTTTCATCGGGGTTGCCGCCGTTGCAGACTACAGCCCAGCCCAGACACAGCAACAAAAGATCAAAAAAAGTGAACAGTCACTATCACTAGAACTATCACGTAACAAGGACATTATCGCAGAGGTCGCTAGCTTACCCAGCCCGCCCTTCTGTGTAGGTTTTGCGGCTGAAACTGAAAACTTGCTGGAATATGCAGAAGCAAAACGACTCAAGAAAAAACTACCACTGATTGTTGCCAACCTCACCAGCGATGCCATGGGTAACGATAACAACAAAGTTTTCTTATTAGATAGCAATGGCACTCACCCACTAGAGCAGGCCGCTAAAATTGAAATAGCCAGATCGCTATTAACGCACGTGGCTAGCATGCTCTAAATTAAGCAATCGTTAAATTAAGCTCTTAAAAGCGCTCAACTCATCGCTATGTTTGATTTATATCAAGCATTGCCAAGAGCTTCAGGCAACTCATGAAAATCTTGATTCCATAAAGCGCATTAGGCTCTAGAATCGCACCCAATCATTATAAAAAATCCTTAAGGCGAACTATGTCATACACCACCACCTTTCAATACAACGTGCTTACGCTAGCTGTGCTCAGCACCTTGGGTATCGCACAGCAGGCACAGGCAGAAACCACTGAAAAAATCGTCACGGCACCAGTCGTGGTTACCGCCACACGTGCAGAGCAAAACAGCTTCGACCTACCTGTGGCGATTGACGTAGTAGAAAGCAAAGACGTTCAAAACGGTCAATTGCAAATGACCTTGTCGGAAAGCCTGATTCGCGTTCCTGGCATTACAGCACAAAGCAGAACACAATCAGCACAAGACCCGCAAATCTCCAGCCGCGGTTTCGGCTCACGCTCCAGCTTTGGTGTGCGCGGCATCCGCGTTTATGTAGACGGCATCCCACTTACCATGCCGGATGGCCAAGGCCAACCAGGCGTAGTTGATTTATCAGCCATCAAAAGCATAGAAGTCATGCGCGGCCCATTTTCTGCACTATACGGCAACTCCTCTGGTGGCGTTATCCAAATGTTAACGAAAGATGCACCCAAAACACCTGAAGTAGGTGCAACTGTTATGTTTGGTAGCTATGACACCAAACGCAATGTATTAGAAGCCTCAGGGCAGCTCGAGGGCTTGGAATACATGCTGAATATATCCAACTTTGAATCTGAAGGCTATCGAGCCAACAGTGCCAGCAACAAGCAAATGGCAACAGCAAAATTTAAATTCAATTTGGATGAAGACACCAAAGTCACAGCATTGGTGAACTGGTTCGATCAGGAAGCACAAGACCCTCTAGGCCTAGACAGAGCAAGATCCTTCTCTAGCTCAACACGAAACGATGTTGTACCCGCAGCACTATTCGCCAATACAAGCGTTAAACGTGACCATACACAAGTTGGTTTTAATATTGAACACGCATTCAATGCCAATAACAAAATCACCTTAACACCATATGTGGGCACAAGAAAGAATGCACAAATTCTAACGACTACAGCATTAGCCACCACGCTTACCGGCCCAGGTGGCACAAGTACAAACTTCTGTAATACCACTCGGGGAACCTGTGCTCGAGTAAGTGAAATTGACAGAGAGTTTTATGGTACAGATGCTAGATGGGACAATTCTGGTTACATCTCAAATCTGCCTTACAAGGTTAGCTTAGGCGTGACCTACGGCAAATCGTCAGACGATCGCTTAGATACCAACATACTCAACAATGGCTTTAAGGTGAATACACTTAACCGTAATGAAGTAAATGAAGTAAGTAACTTTGATCAGTACATTCAAAGTAATCTAAGCCTAAGCCCTACGTTTGATGTACATGCAGGCGCAAGGCATACTAAGGTCAAATTAAACGTGAAAGACAACTTAGTAAGCTTAAACGGCAACAATAGCGGTTCAGTTGATTATCAAAAGACCACGCCTGTTATTGGTGCGGTTTGGAAAGCGTCAGAGGCTCTAAATTTTTATGCTAACTTTGGTAAAGGCTTTGAAACGCCAACCTTTATTGAAGCTGCGTTTGATAATGTAACAACTGGCGTGGCAAGCAAACCGAATTTATCACTGAAGGCCGCAGAAAGCCGCAACATTGAGCTCGGTGCAAAGGCATTTATCACCGATAACATTAGGGCCAACCTCACACTATTTAAAATAGACACCGACAACGAAATTGTCACCCGACAAACAGTTTCAGGGCGCTCTAGCTACCAAAACGCAGGGCAAACAAAACGCACAGGTATCGAAGCATCAATTGACGCCAGTTTTGATAATAACATTACGGCTTTTGCATCTTACACTTTGCTAAATGCTAAATTCGAAGATCCGTTCGTGACCGTAATTAATGCAGGTGGCACTACAGGCACGGTGCATTCAGGTAACCACATTCCTGGCACTTATAAGTCACAAGTTTACGGTGAAATTGCGTGGAAATACCCAACCCTCGGCTTTTTCTCAGCATTAGAAGGCCGACACAATAGCGAAGTATATGTCAACGACATCAACTCTGACAAAGCGCCCTCCTACACAATCTTCAATATTCGGGCAGGCTTCGAACAAAGCTTTGCCAACTGGGGATTTAGAGAGTACCTACGCATCGAAAACATCACAGACAAGGACTATATCGGCTCCGTGCGTGTCAACGATGGTAATGCTTTGTACTTCGAGCCAGCAGCAGGCAGAAACTATCTATTAGGCCTAAGCGCTCGATACAAATTCTAAACGCTTAACCAGAGAACAAAAGCCGGCATACATATTAGTTATGTCGGCTTTTTTATTCGGCGTATTTAGTGTTTAATACAAACCTGAGCCAACCACTATAAAAATACAAATATCATGTCCATACTCATTGACCTAAAAATCCTAGACGACCGCTTACGCAGCCAGTTTCCTACCTATGCCACGCCAGGTTCTGCAGGCCTAGATTTACGCGCCTGCATAGAAGCCCCCATCACTTTGCAACCAGGGGAAACCACGCTAATTCCTACCGGCATGGCGATCCATATCGATAACACTTATTACGCCGCTCTTATCTTACCGCGCTCAGGACTCGGCCATAAGCACGGCATTGTGTTGGGCAATCTGGTTGGCTTGATTGATTCAGACTATCAAGGGCAACTCATGGTATCTTGTTGGAATCGCGGTAATACTGCGTTCGAGCTAAACCCGTTAGAGCGCATTGCGCAGTTGGTCATCGTTCCTGTAGTTCAAGCAGAGTTCCATGTAGTAGACGATTTTGACGCTTCAGAACGTGGCGAAGGCGGCTTTGGCAGCACCGGAAAACATTAACAAAAAAATAATGCGTGAATTAACTGAAAAGAAACACATATTTAGCTTGAAACAAATAAAGAATGTGTACTATAATCACGCTCTTTCTCAAAAATAGAGTTCTTGGAGATAACCATGGCACGTGTATGTCAGGTAACAGGCAAAAAGCCAATGGTGGGTAACAATGTTTCTCACGCACAAAACAAAACAAAACGTCGTTTCTTACCTAATTTGCAAAACCGCAAATTCTGGGTTGAGAGCGAAAACCGCTGGGTAAGCATGCGTATTACTAACGCTGCGCTACGTACTATCGACAAAAACGGTATTGATGCTGTTTTAGCTGATATGCGTGCTGCTGGCGAAAAGATTTAAGCTGCTAACTTAACTTAGCCAACAGAGGACAGCAAAATGCGCGAAAAAATCAAACTAGAGTCAAGTGCTGGTACAGGTCATTTCTATACCACTACAAAAAACAAACGTACAATGCCAGGCAAATTAGAAATCAAAAAATTTGACCCAGTTGTACGTAAGCACGTGATGTACAAAGAAACAAAATTGAAATAATTCGTTATTTCAGCAATAAAAAAGCTCACTATATGTGAGCTTTTTTATTGCCTAATGTTTTATTGCTTCTTTATTACTTAAAGACAGCAGGCGCGTATAGGGTTATGGTCAACCCAATCCAACGCTAACCACCCAAAACGCGTACTTCTCGCTGCGGGTAAGGGATAGAGATATCATGCGCTTTAAACAAGCGCCAAATCGCCATAAAGAGGTCAGACTGCAAACTAGAGGTTCCTTCTTCAGCGTCATGTATCCATACCGTTAAACGCATATCAATACCGCTATCAGCAAAGCCGGTTACCACCGCGCCAGGTGCCGGCGTCACTAGCACCCTTGGGTGATCCACTGCTGCTTTAACCAACAACTGCAACACCAAGTCCAAATCACTCTCATAAGCGACCTGAACGGCTACTTGCACCCTAGTATTCCTATCCATGCCAGAATGGTTAATCACCGGGTTGATAATCAAGGTTTCATTGGGAATAATCACCTCGGTACCATCCAGCTTTTTCAATACCAAATAGCGCGTACGTAAATCTTTAATAATGCCGTAGTGCACATCAATAGTGACTATATCGCCTATGCTGATAGATTTATCCATCAACAAGATAAAGCCACTCACATAGTTGCTGGCGATACGTTGCAGACCGAAACCCAAGCCCACACCCAATGCACCACCAAATACGGAGATTAAAGTTAAATCCAGACCTACCGCAGAAAGCCCTATCAGCACAGCAATAAACAGCAGGCAAATGCGGACCACTTTAGCCAGCATCACACGGGTATTGGCATTGAGCTGCTCTACTTGCATCAGCTTATTTTCAACAACACGGCTTAACCACATTGCGACAAATACAGTAATCAATATAGTGAGCAAGCCCTGCAATAGCAGCAATAAATTAACGGAGTTTTTACCGATTTTGAATTTGACTGCCTCCAGTGTCTCCAGCATTTCCGGCAAGATGCCACTTAGATGCAATGCCAACACCAGCCAAATCAGCGTAGCAAGCGTGTGCTCTATAGTTTTAAGCACTCCACCCGGGGCAATAATATAGCGCATGGCATACACCACCAAGCGCACCGCAGCCATCGCCAATAGTAAATTGCTAGCAAGATGAAGCATAGTCGTGTGCTGCCAATGCCCTAACACCCATTTTGAGGCCAACACGATACATAAAGTAGACAATGGAAACAGCAGGCGATTAAACGTACCAATGCCTATTTTCCAATTTTCAGGTGCATGGCTCATCACATAGGCGCGTATTGCGCCATTAATCATCCAGGCAATGGCACAAGCCATCACAATCACAGCAATCTGCCAG
Organism: Methylotenera mobilis JLW8; assembly: GCF_000023705.1. Taxonomy (NCBI): domain Bacteria; kingdom Pseudomonadati; phylum Pseudomonadota; class Betaproteobacteria; order Nitrosomonadales; family Methylophilaceae; genus Methylotenera; species Methylotenera mobilis. Next base: position 391,508 of record NC_012968.1, on the reverse strand, counting down.
CCTGCCACTGGCGTTCCAATATCAGCCAATATTTCTTGCCATATCAAATCAATGCGATTACTCATATTTGCCAAACCTAGAAATTAAATCAAAAATCTATATCAAAAATATAGTGGCCAACCCTAAGAAAATAAAGAAACCGCCACTGTCCGTCATCGCAGTAATCAGCACGCTGGAGCCCACTGCAGGATCACGCCCTATCTTATTCATCATTAATGGAATCACCACGCCCATCAGCGCAGCCAAGAGCAGGTTAAGCGTCATTGCAGACATCATGACCAAGCCCAACGGGTAGCTGCCATACAGTGCATAGGCCACAGCGCCAATCACCCCACCCCAAAGCAGACCATTTAGCAAGGCAACGCCTAACTCTTTAGTAATCAGCGATTTCATATTATGCGAGGCAACCTGCCCCAAAGCCAAACCGCGCACTATCATGGTAGTGGTCTGGTTACCGGAGTTGCCGCCCACCCCAGCCACAATCGGCATCAACGCAGCCAAGGCGACAATCTTCTCAATAGAGCCTTCAAATAAACCAATCACACGCGACGCAATCAGCGCGGTAATCAAGTTAATCGCTAACCATGCCCACCTGTTTTGTACCGATTTCCATACTGAGGCAAAGAAGTCTTCTTCTTCGCGCAACCCAGCCATAGAAAGCATATCGCTCTCAGCTTCTTCTCGAATCAAATCCATTACCGCATCCACGGTTACACGGCCTACCAATTTGCCACTTTCATCGACTACAGGCGCCGTTACCAAGTCGTAGCGCTCAAAGGCCTTGGCTGCATCATCAGCAATATCTTCAGGATGGAATATAACCGCATCCTCAGACATGACATCAGCGACTTTCGCATCTAGATCACTGACGACCAGACGCTTCAATGGCAATACCCCGTGCAGCACATCATCCCTATCCACTACAAACAACTTATCGGTATGGTCAGGCAGGCCACCTAAACGACGCATATAACGTAGCGCGACCTCTAGCGTAATATCCTCACGTATGGTGACAATATCAAAGTCCATAATAGAGCCTACCGCATCATCCGAATAAGACAATGCGGATTGCAAACGAGCACGATTCTGCGCATCCAGGCTATCCAGCAAGTCCTGTAACACGTCTTTTGGCAAGTCCGGGGCTAAGTCCGCCAACTCATCCGTATCGAGCTGCTCAGCCGCTGCCAGCAACTCATCTGAGTCCATGTCCGCAATCAGGGTCTGGCGTACCGCATCAGACACTTCAAGCAGGATCTCACCGTCACGGTCAGCCTTAACTAGTTCCCAGACATCTAGACGCTGCTCTAGCGGCAAGGCCTCTAGAATATAAGCAACGTCTGCCGGGTGTAGCAACTCTAATTTCTTTTGGAGTTCGTTAAGGTTTTGTTTATGGACTAAAGATTCAATCAGCTCGTGATTAGACATCTCTTGGTTATGCACCATATTCTCTATCAAGCGATGTTTTTCAAGGAGTGCAATAACCTGTTGCAGGCTCTCGCTTAAACTCTCTTTGCTTTCCTGAATATCTGCCATAATGACCCAATACTATTTTCATTTAGTTACTACGCCATTATGATTTATTTTTTTATAAAAATAGAATCATTAAGCAAAAAATCTACATCTACAAGCACTATGCCAGACAGCAAATAACACCAGCACAGGAATCACAAGCCATGTTAGCGCTCACACTCTACTCCACATCACACTGCCACCTATGCGAAGAAGCCGAAGCAATATTATTCAGCATAGCCAATCACTATGACATTAGTTGGCATACGATTGAAATTGCAGACGACAATCAACTCCTGGAAACTTATGGTACGAGTATTCCAGTGCTACAAATTACCGACACAAACACGGAAATCAAATGGCCATTTGGCGCAGAAGAGATATTAGCGTTAATTGGAGCAGATCCAATGCCGCAATAAAAGTTTTCACGTAATACGTACGCCTAAAACTAAAAAACCAGCAATGTAGCTGGTTTTTTAGTTTTTATAACAACTGAAACGACTACTCAGTCACAACTGCTTCCGTTGAAGGATCTGGACGATCAACCAACTCAACAAGTGCCATAGGAGCGTTGTCACCATTACGGAAACCACATTTCAGGATACGTAAGTAACCACCATTACGTGTGTTATAACGTGGGCCTAATTCAGCAAACAATTTACCTACGATGTCACGATCACGTAAGCGATCGAAAGCAAGGCGGCGGTTTGCCAAAGTTGCAGTTTTACTAAGCGTAATCAACGGCTCTGCAAACTTACGCAACTCTTTTGCTTTAGGCAAAGTAGTTTTGATGATTTCATGACGTAACAAAGAGGTTGTCATGTTACGGAACATTGCAGCACGATGACTGCTTGTACGATTTAATTTACGATTGCTATTACCGTGACGCATAGTAATTCCTTAAGTTTTCTATATCTTCAATATCAGCTTGTATTAAGCTTTTTCTAAACCAACCGGTGGCCAGTTTTCTAATTTCATACCCAATGTCAGACCACGAGTAGCCAAAACATCTTTAATTTCATTCAATGATTTACGGCCAAGATTCGGAGCTTTTAACAACTCGTTCTCTGTACGTTGGATCAAATCACCAATGTAAAATATATTTTCTGCTTTTAGGCAGTTAGCTGAACGAACAGTTAACTCTAAATCATCAACTGGACGTAGCAATACAGGATCAACTTGTGGAGCTGATTTAACTTCAACCTCACTCGGTGCGCCTTCTAAATCAGCAAATACAGACAACTGACCCATTAAGATACGAGCAGCATCACGAATTGCTTGTTCTGGCTCAATTACGCCATTTGTTTCTACATCCATTACTAACTTGTCTAAGTCAGTACGTTGTTCTACACGAGCGCTATCAACATAGTAACTTACTTTGTTGATCGGGCTGAATGAAGCATCAACCATGATAAAACCTAAAACACGGTCTTCATCATTAGACTTTTGACGTACTGGAACAGGTTGATAACCGCGACCGATTTCAACTTTAACTTCCAAGTTCAGCTTGCCGCCTTTGGTCAAGTGAGCAATCACATGATCAGGGTTAACAATTTCAGCATCATGACCAGTTTCAAAATCAGCTGCAGTCACAACACCTTCAACAGATTTATTCAATTTCAGAATAGTTTCTGATTTTGAATTTAATTTCAGCGCCACACCTTTAAGGTTAAGTAAGATGTCAACAACATCTTCTTGAACGCCATCTAAAGTAGAGTACTCATGCACTACACCATCAATTTTAACTTCAGTAATAGCGAAGCCAGGAATTGATGAAAGCAAAACGCGACGTAATGCATTACCAAGCGTGTAACCAAAACCACGCTCCATTGGCTCTAAAGTAACACGTGCGCGTAATGGAGATAACACCTCAACATCAACAACGCGAGGCTTTAAATACTCGGTAGGACTGTTTTGCATAGTTATACCTTTAATTTTTTAATGTGCTCGTTACTGCGATGAGCAACGAGTGATTAATTAGTTAACCCCAGGGCTAACTAATTAATCTAATCAGAACTTAATTACTTAGAGTAAAGCTCAACTACCAATGATTCATTGATGGTTGGTGGCAACTCATCACGTTGTGGCTTAGCTTTAAAAGTACCTTTCAAAGCTTTCACATCAACGTCTAACCACTCTGGGAAACCACGTTGTTCAGCAGCTTCTAAAGCGCCTTTAATACGTAGTTGTGTTTTTGATGCTTCAGCTACACTGATCACATCACCAGCTTTAACTTGGTATGAAGGGATGTTAACGCGTTTGCCATTAACCAAAATGCTGTTATGACGAACAATTTGACGTGCTTCAGTACGTGAACCACCTAGGCCCATTCTGTAAGTAACGTTATCCAAACGGCACTCTAACAACTGTAACAAGTTCTCACCTGTAATGCCTTTTTGGCGATCAGCTTCAGCGTAGTAGCTACGGAACTGACCTTCTAGTACGCCGTAAATACGACGAACTTTTTGTTTCTCACGCAATTGAACACCGTAGTCAGACAAACGTTGGTTACGGCGTTGACCGTGTTGACCAGGTGGGAAATTACGTTTTTCGATTGCACATTTATCAGTAAAGCATTTTTCAGCTTTTAAAAACAATTTTTCGCCTTCGCGACGGCACTGACGGCATTTAGGATCTAAATTTCTAGCCAAGATAGTTCTCCAGTAATCTTTTTCGCTTAGATGCGACGTTTTTTAGGTGGACGGCAACCGTTATGCGGCACTGGCGTCACATCAGTAATGCTGGTAATTTTAAAACCAGCTGCATTAAGTGCGCGCACAGCAGATTCACGACCTGGACCTGGGCCTTTAATACGCACTTCTAAATTCTTTACACCGTTCTCTTGCGCTGATTTACCAGCAACTTCAGCTGCAACCTGTGCTGCAAAAGGGGTACTTTTACGTGAACCTTTAAAACCTTGACCACCAGAAGTAGCCCATGACAAAGCATTGCCTTGACGGTCTGTAATGGTGATGATGGTATTGTTAAAAGATGCATGCACGTGGGCGATACCCTCTGCAATATTCTTTTTAACTTTTTTTCTTACGCGTACATTAGCTTTTGCCATGTTGCATTTTCCTTACCAATAAATCTAACTTAAATTGTAAACTTCTAACCAGTTAATCTATTAAAGCGCATTATTCATTTAAAGCGCCTTATAGCTACGGCTTACTTAGACTGCTTAATTGCCTTGACAGGGCCTTTACGTGTACGCGCATTTGTTTTAGTGCGCTGACCACGAACAGGTAATCCACGACGATGACGGATGCCTCTATAGCATCCTAAATCCATCAAACGTTTAATGTTCATTGAAACTTCGCGACGTAAGTCACCTTCGACTTTATATTTCGCTACTTCATCACGTAACTTTTCAACATCTGCATCATTCAGATCTTTAATTTTTGCAGTTGCTAAAACACCAGCAGCAACGCAGATCTTTTGTGCAGTGTTACGTCCAATACCGTAAATTGCGGTTAACGCAATTTCAGTGTGTTTGTTATTCGGGATATTTACCCCAGCAATACGCGCCATACTTTACTCCAAATTAGGCCTTACTGATTCACTAGCTTCAAAAAAGCCGATGATTTTAACAGGAAAACCATTTTTTATCAAATAGCTAATCTTCTGATCAATTAAAATATTGACCAACTTAAATTAGTATGCAGCCTAAGCTTCTACTAATTTGGATTAATTGAGATTAATCAATTAACCTTGACGTTGTTTATGACGTGGATCTGTGCAGATAATGCGCACAACGCCACGGCGACGAACAACTTTACAATTACGGCATAAAGCCTTTACTGATGCACGAACTCTCATATTTCACTCCAATACAACTAAACTGTATGCATACAACGATTATGATTTATTTTGCACGGAAGGTAATTCGCGCACGCGATAAATCATAAGGCGTCATCTCTACGGTGACTTTATCGCCAGGCAAAATACGAATGTAGTGCATACGCATTTTTCCTGAAATATAGCCTAAAACTACATGACCATTTTCTAATTTAACTCTGAAAGTAGCATTGGGGAGATTTTCTAAAATCTCACCTTGCATTTCAATTCTATCTTCTTTGGCCATCTACAATTACTTAACGCTAGGTGCGTTACCTTTAAAATTAGCTTTTCTAAGTAACCCCTCGTATTGATGAGACATCAAATGAGACTGTACCTGTGTCATAAAGTCCATAGTCACTACGACAATAATCAACAAAGAAGTACCGCCAAAATAGAAAGGCGTATTAAATTTCAAAATCAAGAACTCAGGTAACAAACATACCAAGGTAATATAAGCAGCACCTACCAAAGTTAAACGGCCCATAATACGATCAATATATTTCGCTGTTTGATCACCAGGTCTAATGCCAGGAACAAAGGCACCACTTTTCTTCAAATTGTCAGCTGTATCCTTAGGATTAAACTGCAATGCTGTATAAAAAAAGCAAAAGAAGAAAATAGCAGCAGCAAACAACAATATGTAGATAGGCTGTCCTGGTGACAATGCAGCAGCTACATCCTTCAACCAGAAAGTGCTTTCGCTACTACCAAACCAACCCGCTAAAGTCGCTGGGAACAGAATGATACTAGAAGCGAAAATTGGAGGAATTACACCAGCCATATTCAACTTCATTGGCAAGTGTGTTGTTTGTCCACCATACACTTTATTACCTACTTGACGCTTAGCGTAGTTTACTGTGATCTTACGTTGACCACGCTCAACAAACACCACCAAAGCAGTCACTAACACTGTTGCTACTAACAAGAAGAATGCGAGTGGAATACTAAAAGCACCCGTATTCACCATCTCTGCAGTAGAACCAATTGCGTGCGGCAAACCAGCAACGATACCAGCAAAAATAATGATAGAAATACCATTACCAATACCGCGTTCAGTAATTTGCTCACCAAGCCACATTAAGAACATGGTGCCTGACACTAAAGTAATCACCGCAGTTAGTCTAAATGCCATGCCTGGATCAAATACCAAATTAGGCTGACCTTCTAACATGATCGCAATACCAAGCGCTTGGAACATCGCTAGCACTACAGTACCGTATCGTGTGTACTTGGTAATTGCTCTACGACCTGCTTCACCTTCTTTTTTCAACTGCTCTAGTCTTGGTGATACCGCCGTCATCAACTGCATAATAATAGATGCAGAAATGTAAGGCATGATCCCCAAAGCAAACACAGTGAATCTAGATAAGGCGCCACCTGAGAACATGTTAAACATGCCCAAGATGCCGCCGCTTTGTGAAGCAAATAGCTTAGCCAGTTCGTCAGGATTAATCCCTGGAACTGGAATATGAGCACCTAATCGATAAACAACTAACGCACCTAAGACAAACAATAGGCGACTTTTAAGCTCGCCCATTTTTGCCGCTGTTTTTAAAATGCCTTCTTGTGCCAAGATATATACTCTTAAGCAGCTTCTAAAACTTTACCACCAGCTGCTTCAACTGCAGCGCGAGCGCCTTTAGTCAATAGCAAACCTTGGATATTGTATTTAGCAGTTACATCACCAGATAAAAAGATCTTAGCGTTTGTTACTGTGCCAGAAACGATATTTGCTGCTTTCAAAGCCAACAAGTCAATCACTTCATTAGGAATCAAAGCAAGTTCGCTAGTGCGAACGTGTGCTGTGTTAGCCTTAGTTAGTGATTTGAAGCCACGTTTAGGAAGACGGCGTTGAATAGGCATTTGACCGCCTTCAAAACCAACTTTATGAAAACCGCCAGTACGTGATTTTTGACCTTTATGGCCACGACCAGCTGTTTTACCTAAACCTGAACCAATACCGCGACCAACGCGACGACGTTCTTTTTTTGCGCCTTCAGCAGGCTTAATTGTATTTAATTGCATTATGCTTCTACCTTTAAGAGATAGCCAACGGTATTGATCATACCGCGAATTGCTGGTGTATCTTGTAACTCAACTGTATGGTGCATACGACGTAGGCCAAGACCTTTTACAGTAGCCTTGTGCGCTTCAATACGACCAATAACACTTCTTACTAGCGTTACTTTGATAGTTGATGCATCTTTTTTTGCTTTAGCCATAATTAGCCTCTAATTTCTTCAACAGATTTACCACGTTTAGCTGCGATCTCTGCAGGCGTGTTCATAGACTCTAAGCCGTTTAGTGTAGCGCGTACTAAGTTGTAAGGGTTGGTTGAACCAATACATTTAGCAACCACGTTTGTTACACCCATCACCTCGAAAATAGCGCGCATTGCACCACCGGCGATAATGCCAGTACCTTCAGAAGCTGGTTGAATAAACACTTTAGCAGCACCGTGAACACCTGTAACTGCATGATGTAAAGTACCGTTTGTTAAATTGATTTTTAACATACCGCGACGTGCTTCATCCATTGCCTTTTGTACCGCAACTGGAACTTCACGTGCTTTACCTTTACCCATACCTACAGCGCCGTCGCCATCACCTACTACTGTAAGTGCAGCAAAACTCATAATACGACCACCTTTAACCGTTTTACTTACACGATTAACTGCAATCATTTTTTCGCGCAAACCATCAGTCTGCTGCTGTTGCTGTTCAATTTCTTTTGCCATCATTAACCTCTTTAGCAGTCAGACCAATTAGAAGGACAAGCCGTTTTCACGTGCGGCATCAGCCAACGCTTTAATACGGCCATGATATTTGTAACCAGAACGATCAAAAGCAACAGTAGTAACACCAGCCTTGATCGCCTTCTCAGCAATTAATTTACCAATTGCTGTAGCAGCTTCAACGTTGCCACCATTTTTGATGTTTTTGCGAACTTCAGCTTCTACAGTAGAAGCGCTAACGATCACTTTATCACCAGTACCGGCAATAATTTGCGCATAAATGTGCGTGTTAGTACGGTGCACACTTAAACGAGTAACTTTTAGCTCTGCAATTTTGGCACGGGTTTTACGTGCACGACGCAAGCGATTATTTACGTTGTTCATTTTTTAAGCCTTATTTCTTTTTGGTTTCTTTAATTACAACAACTTCATCCGCATAACGAACACCTTTGCCTTTGTAAGGCTCTGGAGCACGGTAAGCGCGAATCTGTGCCGCAACTTGACCAATAACCTGTTTATCCACACCAGTTAACACAACTTCAGTTGGTGTAGGTGTAGCAACAGTAACGCCTTCTGGCATTTTGTGGTTGATAGGATGTGAATAGCCTAATTCCAAATTCAACACAGCACCTTGTGCAGCAGCTTTGTAACCAACGCCAACTAGCGTCAATTTACGTGTAAAGCCTTCTGATACACCTTTAACCATGTTAGCAACCAAAGCACGTAAAGTACCTGACATTGCTTGAGAATGCTGAGCGTCGTTTGCAGCTGCAAAAGTGATAGTTTCACCTTCACGTTGCAACACAACAGCGCCAGTCAAAGGCTGTGTTAATTTACCTAATGGGCCGCTAACATTAATTGCGTCAGCACTTAACACCACTTCAACTTTAGCAGGAATAGCTACTGGATTTTTAGCAACACGTGACATTTGCTTCTCCTTAAGCCACTACGCACAGCACTTCACCACCGATACCGGCAGCCTGTGCTTTACGATCTGTCATTACACCCTTAGATGTAGACATAATTGTCACACCAAGGCCATTCATTACTTTAGGAATCTCTTGGCTTCCTTTGTACACACGTAAACCAGGCTTACTTACACGTTGGATGCGTTCAATAACTGGACGACCTGCGTAATATTTAAGACTAATGTTTAACGTTGCTTTATTACCTTCTGTTTGCACAGCAAAGTCTTCGATGTAACCTTCATCTTTAAGAACGCTAGCAATAGCTGACTTAACATTAGAAGAAGGCATAGTTACAACCGCTTTATTAACCATCTGCGCATTGCGGATACGGGTTAACATATCGGCAATTGGATCACTCATACTCATAGATCTATTCCCCTATTACCAGCTAGCTTTGGTGACGCCTGGCACTTGGCCACTCATCATTAAATCGCGCAATTTACTACGCGCAATACCAAATTTACTAAACACACCACGTGGGCGACCAGTCAAAGCACAACGATTACGTAGGCGCACTGGGCTTGAGTTACGTGGAAGCGCTTGGAATTTCATACGCGCTTCAAAACGACTTTCAGCAGTAGCATTAACATCGTTCATTGCAGCTTCAAGTGCCGCACGTTTTGCAGCAAATTTACTTACAGTTGCGCGACGTTTGATTTCGCGCTCTGTCATACAGGTTTTAGCCATATCTTAACCTCTGAAAGGGAAACTGAATGCAGCAAGTAATGCTTTTGCTTCTTCATCAGTTTTCGCAGTAGTTGTAATAGTGATATTCATCCCACGGATTGCGTCGATTTTATCGTATTCAATCTCAGGGAAAATGATCTGCTCTTTAACGCCCATGTTGTAGTTACCACGGCCATCAAAAGATTTAGCAGAAATACCACGGAAGTCACGGATACGAGGAATAGCTACTGTTACCAAGCGATCCAAAAACTCGTACATGCGTTCACGACGCAAAGTAACTTTACATCCAACAGGATAGTCATCACGAATTTTAAATGAAGCCACTGATTTCTTAGCTTTGGTTACGATTGCTTTTTGACCAGCAATTTTCTCCATATCACCAACAGCATGCTCCATCACTTTCTTGTCAGCAACAGCCTCACCAACACCCATGTTCAGGGTGATTTTTTCGATGCGAGGCACTTGCATCACTGAAGTGTAACCAAATTGCTCAGTCAATGACTTAACAACTGAGTCTTTATAGTATTGTTTTAAACGCGCCATTATTCTTCCTATGCGTCAACTGCTTCGCCATTAGATTTGAATACGCGAATTTTGCGACCATCTTCTAATGTCTTAAAGCCTACGCGATCACCTTTTTGGGTCGCACTGTTAAATAAAGCAACGTTTGAGATGTCAATCGGCATCTCTTTAGCAATAATGCCACCAGCGATACCCTTCATCGGGTTAGGTTTTGCATGTTTCTTAACTAGGTTAAGACCCTCTACAACAACGTGACCTGACTCAAGAATACTTAACACTGTACCTTGCTTGCCTTTATCTTTACCTGTATTCAGGATGACTTGATCACCCTTGCGAATTTTATTCATGTGAGCTCCTACAAAACTTCTGGCGCTAGTGAAACGATTTTCATGAATTTTTCTGAACGTAATTCACGAGTCACTGGCCCAAAAATACGTGTGCCAATCGGTTCGAGCTTGTTATTTAACAACACAGCTGCATTACCGTCGAACTTAACCAAAGAGCCGTCTGGACGACGAACACCTTTAGCAGTACGCACAACAACCGCACTGTACACTTCGCCTTTTTTAACGCGACCACGAGGCGCAGCATCTTTGATGCTAACCTTAATGATATCGCCAATACCAGCGTAACGACGTTTAGAACCACCTAACACCTTGATGCATTGCACAGAGCGCGCACCAGTGTTGTCGGCAACTTCTAGCCGAGATTGCATTTGAATCATGAGAGTAATCTCCAACTTAATCCGTAAAAACCAACACCGGCCATTTATAGTTAAAAAACTATGTCGGCCGACAGACCACGGTCAGTATTGGGGCGAGAGCTTTATGACTTATGAAAGTCGCTCGCCGAAAAACAAAACATTATATACAGCTTAAAACAATTACGCAATTACTTTTAACGGTAATTGCGTAATTATCAAACTTAGGCCTGTTTAACAACCCAAGTTTTAGTTTTTGATAATGGACGACTTTCAACGATAGTCACCAAATCACCTTCTTTACAACTGTTTGTTTCATCGTGCGCGTGAAACTTCTTAGACTGACGAACCACTTTACCAATCAAAGGATGTTTAACTTTACGCTCAACTAACACAGTAACAGTTTTGTCCATCTTGTCGCTAACTACACGACCAGTAAGACTACGTACTACTTTTGTTGTATCGGTCATATTATGCCTGCTTTGCTTTCTCAGCTAACACAGTCTTAACACGCGCTACATCTTTGCGTACTTTACCTAGCTGATCTACTTTATTTAATTGCTGAGTAGCCAATTGCATACGTAGAGAGAATTGTGCACGGCGCAATTCAATCAACTCTGCATTTAGCTCATCAACGCTTTTTGCTCTTAAATCGGTTGCTTTCATATTAGCTTCCTTGTCCTTAACTACCAAGTTGGCGAGTCATGAATGTCGTCTCGATTGGTAGCTTAGCAGCAGCCAAACGGAACGCTTCACGTGCTAGCTCTTCACTAACACCGTCCATCTCGTATAACATTTTACCTGGTTGGATTTGAGCTACGTAGTACTCTGTACTACCTTTACCGTTACCCATACGTACTTCTGCAGGTTTTTTAGAAATTGGTTGGTCAGGGAAAATACGAATCCATACACGACCACCACGTTTAATGTGACGAGTCATCACGCGACGTGCCGCTTCAATTTGACGTGCTGTCAAACGACCACGACCTACCGCTTTTAAACCGAAATCACCAAAACTTACTTTATTACCCGTAGTTGCAATGCCTTTATTACGGCCTTTTTGCATCTTACGGTATTTTTGTCTAGACGGTTGTAGCATCTTTAGCCCTCGCCTTTCTTACTCTTTTTTCAGGTTCTGCAGCTGGTGCTACAGCAGCTTGCGCGGCTTGAGCATTACCTGCAAAAATTTCACCTTTGAACACCCATACTTTGATACCGATGATACCGTATGTAGTTGAAGCTTCAGCCACACCGTAATCAATGTCAGCACGCAATGTATGTAGTGGCACACGGCCTTCACGGTACCATTCGGTACGTGCAATCTCAATACCGTTCAAACGACCTGAACTCATGATCTTGATACCTTGTGCACCTAAGCGCATTGCATTTTGCATTGCACGCTTCATGGCACGGCGGAACATCACACGTTTTTCAAGTTGTTGCGCAATTGATTGTGCAATCAAAGTAGCATCAAGCTCTGGCTTACGCACTTCTTCAATGTTCAAATGAACTGGAACGCCCATCAAACCTTGTAATGAAGAACGCAATGACTCAATGTCTTCACCTTTTTTACCGATAACAACGCCTGGACGTGCACTGTAAATAGTGATTTTTGCATTTTTAGCTGGGCGCTCAATCATGATACGACTAACTGCAGCACTTGCTAGTTTCTTATTCAAAAACTCGCGCACTTTGATGTCGCTTTGCAACATCGCAGGGAAGTTCTTACTATTGGCATACCAACGTGAGGCCCAGTTCTTTTGAACGCTCAGACGGAAACCAATTGGATTAATTTTCTGACCCATGATTGTCCCTTAGTTACCGACAGTCACATGAATGTGACAGGTTGGTTTAGTAATACGACCAGCGCGACCTTTTGCACGTGGGCGAATACGTTTCAACACAATGCCTTTATCAACATAAATTGAAGTAACTTTCAATTCGTCGATATCAGCCCCATTGTTATGTTCAGCGTTAGCGATCGCAGACTCAACAACTTTCTTGATGATCTCAGCACCTTTTTTAGGTGTGAAGTTCAAGATGTTAAGTGCGTGATCAACTTTTTTGCCACGAACAAGGTCAGCAACCAATCTAGCTTTTTGCGGAGAAAGATGCACACCTTTTAATATTGCAGATACTTGCATAATTCAGCTCCTACTTCTTAGCTTTCTTGTCAGCTGCATGCCCTTTGAATGTACGTGTTAACGCAAACTCACCAAGCTTGTGACCAACCATGTTTTCAGAAATCAACACTGGAATGTGTTGTTTACCATTGTGAATCGCAATAGTAAGACCGATAAAATCTGGGAAAATCGTAGAGCGACGTGACCAAGTTTTAATTGGTTTACGATCGCGAGTTGCCGCAGCAACTTCTACTTTTTTCGCCAAATGACCATCAATAAATGGACCTTTTTTAAGTGAACGTGCCATATGATTACCTTACATTCCTTGGACGACGACTAACGCGCATATTATCCGTACGTTTGCTACTACGTGTACGGTAACCCTTAGTTTTAACACCCCATGGGCTCACTGGATTCATACCAGCAGCTGTTTTACCTTCACCACCACCGTGAGGGTGATCAACCGGGTTCATCACCACACCGCGAACGGTTGGGCGAACACCACGCCAGCGCATCGCACCAGCTTTACCAATTGAACGTAGTGAATGCTCTTCATTACCCACTTCACCTAAAGTTGCTTTGCAGTCAACGTGTACGCGACGAACTTCGCCTGAACGCAAACGTAATTGAGCGTAGCTGCCTTCACGTGCAAGCAATTGCACAGAAGTACCTGCTGAACGCGCCAACTGAGCACCTTTACCTGGTTGCAACTCGATACAATGGATCGTGCTACCAACCGGGATATTGCGCAATGGCATTGCATTACCTACTTTAATAGGCGCATCTGAACCACTGATCAATTGTGCACCAGCAGCGATACCGCGTGGAGCAATGATGTAACGACGTTCACCGTCTGCGTAGCACAACAAAGCGATGTGCGCAGTGCGGTTTGGATCGTATTCAATATGCTCAACTTTCGCTGGGATACCATCTTTATTACGACGGAAATCGATCAAGCGATAATGTTGCTTATGACCACCACCTTGGTGACGTGTAGTAATGTGACCGTTGTTATTACGGCCAGCGTTTTTGCTTTGACTTTCCAACAGCGGTGCGTGAGGTTTACCCTTGTACAAATCAGGTGTTACCACCTTTAGTACACCACGACGGCCGGGGGAAGTTGGTTTGACTTTAACTAATGCCATATCTTCTCTCCTTATTCGCCCGCTGCGAAGTTAATTTCTTGGCCTGGCTTCAAGCTAACATAAGCTTTTTTCCAGTCTTTACGCTTGCCTAAATTTTTGCCAGCGCGTTTAGTTTTGCCGCCAACATTAATTACAGCAACACTAGCCACTTCAACATTAAAAACAAGCTCAACAGCTGCTTTGATTTCTGGTTTAGTAGCATCAGTACGCACTTTGAATGCGATTTGCTGATGTTTGTCAGCAATGTAAGTTGCTTTTTCAGTAATTTGCGGAGCTAAAATTACTTGTAACAAACGATCTTGAGTTTTAGTAATAGCGTTCATCATGCTAACATCTCCTCAAGCTTCTTCACTGCACCCTCAGTAGCAACTACATTAGGGAAACGTACCAAACTAACTGGGTCAGCAAATTGCGCTTCAACCACCATTACGTTAGTTAAGTTACGTGAAGATAAATATAAGTTCTCGTTAAAGCTATCAGTTAGCACTAACACGCCACCTGCATAACCCATACCCTTGACTTTCTCTGCCAACGCCTTAGTTTTAGGCGTATCAACAGAAAACTCTTCAACTACGCTTAAACGGTCTTGACGAACTAATTCTGACAAGATAGTTTGCATACCAGCACGGTAAGCCTTACGGTTAACCTTATGGCTGAAGTTTTCATTAGGTGAGTTAGGGAATGCACGACCACCTCCACGCCAGATAGGGCTTGAGCTCATACCTGAACGAGCGTTACCAGTACCTTTTTGCGCGTAAGGTTTATGGGTCGTATGCGCAACTGTGTCACGGCCCTTTTGAGCACGTGTAGCAGTACGGGCATTTGCCATGTAACCAACAACAACTTGGTGCACCAAAGCTTCATTAAATTCGCGACCAAATGTACCTTCAGATACAGTCACGCCTTTTTTAGCTGGCTTACCATTTTTATCTATTAACTTAAGTTCCATTATTTAACCCCTTTCACTTTAATGGCTGGACGTACTACAACGTCGCCACCTTTAGAGCCAGGGATAGCACCTTTAATCAACAATAGGTTGCGCTCAACGTCTACACGAACGATTTCTAAGTTCTGTGTAGTTACTTTAACTGCACCCAAGTGACCAGGCATACGCTTACCTGGGAAAACGCGACCAGGATCTTGCGCCATACCGATAGAACCAGGTACGTTATGTGAACGTGAGTTACCGTGAGATGCGCGGTTAGAGCTAAAGTGATGGCGTTTAATTGCGCCAGCAAAGCCTTTACCTAAAGATGTGCCAGTAACGTCAACTTTTTGACCCGCTTGAAAAATATCAACAGTGATATTTGCACCAGGCGTGTAATTAGCTAAAACGTCGTCACCGACTGAGAATTCATGAATACCAGCACCTGCAGCAGAACCTGACTTAGCATAATGCCCAGTCAATGCTTTGTTGATACGGCTGGCACGACGTGTGCCGTAAGCTACTTGAAGGCCAGTGTAGCCATCGCTTGCGGTCGTCTTGATCTGTGTCACGCGGTTAGGTACAACTTCCAACACGGTTACTGGAACGCTTGCGCCATCCTCAGTAAACACGCGGGTCATACCCACTTTGCGACCAATAAGCCCTAAGCTCATGATCGTTTCCTTATATTTTAGTTAAAAAGTCGATTACAATTGACCGACTTCTGTGAAAGAGGCCGGATTATACCCAACCTCCATTTTTTTTACAACTAGATTTTACTACTTAAGTTTTTACAACTTAATTTCAACATCCACACCAGCAGGCAAATCTAATTTCATTAATGCATCCACTGTTTTATCAGTAGGATCCACGATGTCCATTAAACGTTGATGGGTACGGATTTCGAATTGGTCACGTGAAGTTTTATTTACGTGTGGTGAGCGCAGAATATCAAAACGCTCGATACGTGTTGGTAATGGTACTGGACCCTTAACAACAGCGCCGGTACGCTTGGCAGTTTCTACGATTTCTTGAGCTGATTGATCAATCAAACGATAATCAAATGCTTTAAGACGGATACGGATTTTTTGGTTTGTCATTTTTTACTGCCTTTCAAAAGAGCGAAACGGCAGGGTTCACCCTGCCGTTTGATTTAACTACAAAAATTACTCGATAATCTTAGCTACAACACCAGCACCAACAGTACGACCACCTTCACGGATAGCGAAGCGTAAGCCTTCTTCCATCGCGATTGGTGCAATCAATGTTACTGTGATTGATACGTTGTCACCTGGCATTACCATTTCTGTACCTGCTGGCAATTCAACTGCGCCAGTTACGTCTGTCGTACGGAAGTAGAATTGTGGACGGTAACCTTGGAAGAATGGTGTGTGACGACCACCTTCATCTTTACCCAACACGTAGATTTCTGCTGTGAATTTTGTGTGTGGTTTGATAGAACCAGCTTTAGCCAATACTTGACCACGTTCAATTTCTTCACGTTTTGTACCACGTAGCAATACACCCACGTTATCACCAGCCATACCTTGGTCTAGTAATTTACGGAACATTTCCACGCCTGTACAGGTTGTTTTTAGTGTGTCTTTTAGACCAACGATTTCGATCTCGTCACCCACTTTAACAATACCACGCTCAATACGGCCAGTCACAACTGTACCACGACCTGAGATTGAGAATACGTCTTCAACTGGCATCAAGAATGTGCCGTCAACAGCGCGCTCTGGCATTGGGATGTAGCTGTCTAGTGCGTCAGCTAATGCAAAGATTGCTGGTTCGCCGATTGGTGATTGGTCACCTTCTAGCGCTAGTTTAGCTGAGCCTTTAACGATTGGTGTGTCGTCGCCTGGGAAGTCATATTTAGACAACAGGTCACGCACTTCCATTTCAACTAGCTCTAACAACTCAGCGTCATCAACCATGTCAGCTTTGTTTAAGAATACAACGATGTATGGTACGCCAACTTGACGTGCCAACAGGATGTGCTCACGTGTTTGTGGCATAGGACCGTCAGCTGCTGAACATACTAGAATAGCACCGTCCATTTGAGCAGCGCCAGTAATCATGTTTTTAACATAGTCAGCATGGCCTGGGCAGTCAACGTGTGCGTAGTGACGGTTTGCTGTCTCGTACTCAACGTGTGCTGTGTTAATGGTAATACCACGTGCTTTTTCTTCTGGTGCCGCGTCAATTTGGTCGTAAGCTTTTGCTTCGCCGCCAAATTTCTTCGTTAACACAGTGGTGATCGCTGCTGTTAGTGTTGTTTTACCATGGTCAACGTGGCCAATTGTACCTACGTTAACGTGCGGCTTGGTCCGTTCGAATTTACCTTTTGCCATCTTTATAGTCCTTTTATCTAAACTTATTTAAATACGTAATAATGAATTATTTTTTGTTAATAATTGCGTCAGCCACGTTTCTTGGAGCTTCTGAGTAGTGCTTGAATTCCATGCTGTAGCTAGCGCGACCTTGTGACAATGAACGCACAACAGTTGAGTAACCAAACATCTCTGCCAATGGCACTTCTGCACGGATTACTTTACCAGATGGGCTATCTTCCATACCTTGAATCATACCGCGGCGTGAAGACAAGTCACCCATTACGTCACCCATGTAATCTTCTGGGGTTTCAACCTCAACTGCCATCATAGGCTCAAGCAAGATTGGGTCAGCTTTACGCATACCATCTTTAAAGCCGATAGATGCTGCCATCTTAAATGCGTTCTCGTTCGAGTCAACATCATGGTATGAACCATCAAACAGAGTCACTTTAACGTCAACCACTGGGAAGCCAGCCAAGATACCTGAAGGAATGGTTTCACGCAGACCTTTTTCAACCGCAGGAATGAATTCACGCGGCACAGTACCACCTTTAATTTGGTCAACGAACTCAAAGCCTTTACCAGCTTCATTCGGTTCCATTTTCAACCATACGTGGCCATACTGACCTTTACCACCTGATTGTTTAACGAACTTACCTTCAACTTCAACAGATTTCTTAATCGCTTCACGGTAAGCAACTTGTGGCGCACCAACGTTAGCTTCAACGTTGAACTCACGTTTCATACGGTCAACCAAGATCTCCAAGTGCAACTCACCCATACCTGAAATAATGGTTTGGTTAGTTTCCTCATCAGTTTTAACACGGAATGAAGGATCTTCTTGTGCTAACCGATTTAAAGCAACACCCATTTTCTCTTGGTCAGCTTTAGTTTTTGGCTCAACCGCAACGTGAATTACTGGCTCTGGGAACACCATACGTTCAAGGATAATTTCTGTACCTAACGCACACAATGTATCACCTGTTGTTGCCTCTTTCAGACCTACTGCAGCCGCGATGTCGCCAGCACGAACCTCTTCAATCGGCTCACGTGTATTAGCATGCATCTGCACGATACGGCCAATACGCTCTTTTTTACCTTTGATTGGGTTGTACACGGTATCACCAGCGTTAACCACACCTGAGTACACGCGGAAGAAAATCAATTGACCAACAAACGGGTCTGTCATGATCTTGAACGCTAATGCAGAGAATTTCTCATCATCAGAAGCTTTCAAGTGAATTTCATTACCATCGCCATCTTCAGCTTTAGTATCTGGAATATCTGTTGGCGCAGGCATCAATTCGATAACCTTATCCAACATCGCTTGCACACCTTTGTTTTTGAATGCTGAACCGCACATCATTGGCACAATCTCTGAACCAATA
This sequence comes from Methylotenera mobilis JLW8, assembly GCF_000023705.1. Lineage (NCBI taxonomy): Bacteria > Pseudomonadati > Pseudomonadota > Betaproteobacteria > Nitrosomonadales > Methylophilaceae > Methylotenera > Methylotenera mobilis. The sequence goes on along the minus strand of NC_012968.1, from coordinate 372,628 downwards.
GTACGTGTACGCAGACCTAAAAGGATGTCCGCTTCTGACAAATCACCTTCTTCTAGGTATTTATTCATCAACTCTTCACTGGCTTCAGCAGCAGCTTCAACCATGTTCTCACGCCATTTGTCGCAATCAGCTTGAAGATCAGCAGGAATATCACGGTAATCAAACTTCATACCTTGAGATGCTTCATCCCAGAAGATAGCTTTCATCTTGATCAAGTCAACCACACCTTCGAATTTCTCTTCAGCACCGATAGGCACTTGCAAAGGCACAGGGTTAGCTTTCAAACGCGCACGCATTTGATCGTACACTTTGAAGAAGTTAGCACCAGCACGGTCCATTTTATTAACGAACGCTAGACGTGGCACTTTGTACTTGTTAGCTTGACGCCATACAGTTTCTGATTGTGGCTGCACACCACCTACCGCACAGTAAACCATACATGCACCGTCAAGCACACGCATTGAACGCTCTACTTCAATTGTAAAGTCAACGTGGCCTGGGGTATCAATAATGTTGATGCGATGTTGATCAAACTGACCAGCCATACCTTTCCAGAAGCAGGTAGTAGCAGCAGAAGTAATGGTAATACCACGCTCTTGCTCTTGCTCCATCCAGTCCATGGTTGCCGCGCCATCATGCACTTCACCAATCTTATGATTAACGCCTGTATAAAATAAAATACGCTCAGTCGTAGTTGTTTTACCTGCATCGATGTGAGCAGAGATACCAATGTTACGATAGCGATTAATAGGGGTTTGACGAGCCACGTTTATTACCTTTACTTAATTTTAAGAGCGATTCTTATCAGTTAATTAACCAATTAGAAGCGGAAATGTGAGAACGCTTTGTTAGCTTCAGCCATACGGTGAACTTCTTCACGTTTCTTCATAGCTGAACCACGGCCTTCAGAAGCCTCAACCAACTCAGCCGCTAAACGCAAGCCCATTGATTTCTCACCACGCTTACGCGCTGCATCACGCAACCAACGCATTGCCAACGCACTACGACGGCTAGGACGAACCTCAACAGGCACTTGGTAGTTAGCACCACCAACGCGACGGCTCTTAACCTCAACTAGCGGGCGTAGGTTGTTTAACGCTAAAGTGAACACTTCTAAAGCGTCTTTGCTAGTTTTACTAGTCACTTGGTCAAATGCACCGTACAAAATACGCTCAGCAACAGATTTTTTACCACCTGTCATTAGCACGTTTACAAATTTTGAAACTTCTGTGCTGCCGAATTTTGGATCCGGCAGGATATTACGTTTGGGGACTTCTCTACGTCTTGGCATAATCTTCTCTATTCTCTTTTATGTTTTGCTAGCAACTGCTCAAGCAAGGCTTTTGGTTAGCCGCTACATTAATAAAACCGTTGTTGGTTGACTGCAATTACTTAGCTTTAGCTTCTTTAGGACGCTTAGCACCGTATTTAGAACGTGATTGTTTACGATCTTTAACGCCTGCAGTATCCAAGCTACCGCGCACCATATGGTAACGCACACCTGGCAAGTCTTTTACACGACCACCACGTAGTAACACTACGCTATGCTCTTGCAAGTTATGGCCTTCACCGCCGATGTAGCTAATTACTTCGTAACCATTGGTTAGACGCACTTTAGCAACTTTACGTAGCGCTGAGTTTGGCTTCTTAGGTGTTGTAGTATAAACGCGAGTGCAAACACCACGTTTTTGTGGACAAGCTTCAAGTGCTGGCACTTTGCTCTTTGTAACCACTTTAACGCGTGGCTTACGTACTAACTGATTGATGGTTGGCATTGCCTATAACCTCTAATGTTGTTCTCTAAAATTGTTTATTTCAAAATCTATAAAATAGACAAGGATGGTGTTAATACAATAACACCATCCTGAAGAACTCAGCATTCTATTTAGCCTGACTTTTATTGTCAAGACTTAATTATCTGATTCTATTGTGCATCTATTTCACTACTTACTTCGGTTGTTACATTTACTGCTACTTCTTCTGCTTCAACTACTTCTACTGCTGGCGCTTCATTTTGTGGCACACCGCCGGCAACCGCTGCACGCTTACGCGCTTCGTGATATGCCAAACCAGTACCAGCTGGAATCAAGCGACCAACAATAACGTTTTCTTTCAGACCACGTAAGTCATCACGTTTGCCCAAGATTGCAGCTTCGGTCAATACGCGTGTTGTTTCTTGGAATGACGCAGCTGAGATGAATGAGTCTGTTGATAATGAAGCTTTAGTAATACCAAGCAACACATATTCAAACAGTGCAGGACGTTTGTCTTGCGCAATCACCACTTCATTTTCAGCCAACAAATCAGCACGCTCAACCTGCTCACCTAAGATAAAGCTGGTATCACCTGCATCCGTCACACGTACACGACGCAACATTTGACGTACGATCACTTCAATGTGCTTGTCATTGATCTTAACGCCTTGCAGACGGTAAACGTCTTGCACTTCGTCAATGATGTAACGAGCCAATGATTCGCGACCTTGTAAACGTAAGATGTCTTGTGGATCAGCTGGGCCGTCAACAATAGTCTCACCTTTAGTTACCACTTGACCATCATGCGCAGTCACGTGCTTGTCTTTTGGAATCAAGTATTCGTTTGAAATACCGTCCAAATCTGTAATCACCAAACGTTGTTTACCTTTAGTATCTTTACCGAATGAAACGGTACCAGTTACTTCAGCCAACATACCTGCATCTTTTGGTGAACGTGCTTCGAACAACTCAGCAACGCGCGGCAGACCCCCGGTAATATCACGTGTTTTAGATGACTCTTGTGGTACGCGAGCTAACACTTCACCCACACCCACTTCTTGACCATCTTTCACGGTAATAATACAACCGATTTGGAACGTTACGTTTACTGACTGATCACTGCCAGCTAGTTTCACTTCAACGCCATTTGCATCTAACAATTTAACTTGTGGACGCAGGCCTTTAGTTTGACCGGCACGTTGTTTAGGATCGATAACCACCAATGATGACAAACCAGTCACGTCATCAATTTGTTTAGCTACCGTTACACCTTCTTCAACGTTTTCGAACTTCACGCGACCCGCGTACTCGGTAATAATCGGACGAGTATGTGGATCCCATGTTGCAAGCGCTTGACCAGCTTTAACTGTCTTACCGTCAGCTGTTTGCAAAGTAGCGCCGTATGGCACTTTATGACGCTCACGTTCACGACCGTTTTCATCGGCAATAATTACTTCACCATTACGTGAAATCACTACTTGCTCGTTACGTGCGTTGGTTACATAACGCATTGTCGATGTGAAGCTGATTACACCGTTTGATTTACTTTCAACTTGGCTTACTGAAGCCGCACGTGATACCGCACCACCGATGTGGAACGTACGCATGGTCAACTGTGTACCTGGCTCACCGATAGATTGCGCAGCAATCACACCAACTGACTCGCCCATACTAATCAGTTTGCCACGACCTAAGTCACGGCCGTAACATTTCGCACAAATACCGTAGCGTGTATCGCAAGTCAGCGCAGTACGCACTTTCACTTCATCAATACCCAAGGCATCGATATGCTCAACTTCATCTTCTGTCAACAAGGTACCTGCTGGGTACACCACTGTTTGTGTTTCTGGATTGATGATATCCAACGCTGTGGTACGACCCAAGATACGGTCATGCAATGGCTCTACAACTTCACCGCCTTTTACCAGCGCCTTAGTGACTAAACCTTCGCTAGTACCGCAATCATGCTCGGTCACTACCAAGTCTTGCGTTACGTCAACCAGACGACGTGTCAGGTAACCTGAGTTAGCGGTTTTCAACGCGGTATCAGCTAGACCCTTACGTGCACCGTGGGTTGAAATAAAGTATTGCAACACGTTAAGACCGTCACGGAAGTTAGCTTTAATCGGCGTTTCAATAATAGAACCGTCCGGTTTCGCCATCAGACCACGCATACCAGCTAGCTGACGTACCTGCGCTGCAGAACCACGCGCGCCTGAGTCGGCCATCATGTAAATAGCATTGAAAGACTCTTGACGCACTACTTTACCGTTAGCGTCTTTTAATTGGTTGCCATCGGCATCCAATACATCTTCTTCTTTCAATTGCTTCATCATCGCGTCAGCAACTTTATCACCGGCACGACCCCAGATATCCACTACCTTGTTGTAGCGCTCACCTTGTGTCACTAAACCAGAAACGTATTGGTCTTCGATTTCTTTCACTTCTGCATCAGCAGCAGCAATTAATTGCTCTTTTTCCAACGGCACTAACATATCGTTAATGCTGATAGAAATACCAGCTTTAGTCGCGTATGAGTAACCAGTATTTTTCAATTGGTCAGCGAAAATAACTGTTTCGCGGATACCCACTTTACGGAATGAAGCATTGATCAGTTTTGACAGCTCTTTCTTTTTCAGCGCTTTATCAATGTGGCTGAACGGCAAGCCTGCTGGCAAGATATCTGACAGCAATGCACGACCTACAGTAGTTTCGTAACGTGTGGTTTTCTCGGTTTTAACGCCGTCTAAATCCAAATCGTATTCTTTGATACGTACAGTTACTTTTGCATGTAAATCAATTAAGCCTTGATCAAACACACGTTGTACTTCTTTCACGTCTGAGAAGCGCATGCCAGTACCGCGTGCATTAACTTTTTCACGTGTCATGTAGTACAGACCCAACACGATATCCTGTGAAGGCACGATGATAGGCTCACCGTTAGCTGGTGATAGTACGTTGTTTGAAGCCAACATCAAGGTACGTGCTTCCATTTGTGCTTCTAAGCTCAATGGAACGTGAACCGCCATTTGGTCACCGTCAAAGTCGGCGTTGAATGCCGCACAAACTAACGGGTGCAATTGGATCGCTTTACCTTCAATCAAGATAGGCTCAAACGCTTGAATACCTAGACGGTGAAGTGTAGGCGCACGGTTCAACAGTACTGGATGCTCGCGGATCACGTCCTCGAGGATATCCCATACTTCTGGTCCTTCTTCCTCTACCTTTTTCTTCGCTGCTTTAATGGTGGTTGCTAAGCCCAATACTTCCAGTTTGTGGAAGATGAATGGTTTGAACAATTCCAACGCCATTTTCTTAGGCAGACCGCATTGATGCAGTTTCAATTGTGGACCAACCACAATGACTGAACGACCTGAGTAGTCCACACGCTTACCAAGCAAGTTTTGACGGAAACGACCGCCTTTACCCTTGATCATGTCAGCCAATGATTTCAATGGACGTTTGTTAGCGCCAGTCATCACTTTACCGCGACGGCCGTTGTCTAATAATGAGTCCACTGCTTCTTGCAACATACGTTTTTCGTTACGTACGATAATTTCTGGTGCTTTCAACTCTAACAAGCGCTTCAAGCGGTTGTTACGGTTAATTACGCGACGATATAAATCGTTCAAGTCAGAAGTCGCGAAACGGCCGCCATCCAATGGTACCAATGGACGTAGCTCTGGTGGCAACACTGGTAAGATTTCAAGAATCATCCACTCTGGTTTAATGCCAGATTTTTGAAACGCTTCTAACACTTTCAAGCGTTTAGCGATTTTCTTGATTTTAGCTTCTGAACCAGTTGCGCCTAGGTCTTGACGTAGCGTAGTGATTTCACGCTCGATGTCCATCGTGCGTAATAATTCACGAACCGCTTCAGCACCCATAACGGCATTGAACTCATCACCGTACTCTTCTACTTTTGCCAAGTAGTCGTCTTCAGTCAATAACTGACCGCGTGTAAGCGGTGTCATGCCTGGGTCAACTACGATGAATGCTTCAAAGTACAACACGCGCTCGATATCACGCAAAGCGATATCTAATACCATACCTAAACGGCTTGGTAGTGATTTCAAGAACCAGATATGCGCTACTGGTGAAGCTAGGTCAATATGACCCATACGCTCACGACGTACTTTTGATAGCGTTACTTCTACGCCACATTTTTCACAAATCACACCACGGTGTTTTAAGCGTTTGTATTTACCGCATAAGCACTCGTAATCTTTGATAGGGCCAAAGATTTTTGCGCAGAACAAGCCATCACGCTCAGGCTTGAAAGTACGGTAGTTAATGGTTTCTGGCTTTTTCACTTCGCCATAGGACCATGAACGGATTTTTTCAGGTGAAGCTAACGCAATCTTAATTGCATCAAATTCTTCTTCTTGCGTTACCTGTTTGAATAAGTCTAATAGAGCTTTCATGTGAATTCTCTCCTGAATTAATTACGGTCTAGGTCGATGTCGATAGCGAGTGAACGAATTTCTTTCACTAACACGTTAAATGACTCAGGCATACCTGCATCAATTTTGTGCTCGCCTTTAACGATGTTTTCATACACTTTGGTACGGCCAGTAACGTCATCAGACTTCACTGTCAGCATCTCTTGCAAGGTATATGAAGCACCATAAGCTTCTAACGCCCAAACCTCCATCTCACCAAAACGTTGGCCACCGAATTGTGCTTTACCGCCCAATGGTTGTTGTGTAACCAATGAATAAGGACCTGTAGAACGTGCATGCATCTTGTCATCAACCAAGTGATGCAGCTTCAACACGTGCATGTAACCTACAGTCACAGGACGCTCAAATTTGTCGCCGGTACGGCCGTCAAACAAGGTCACCTGTGTTTTACCTGCATGGAACTGCAATTGTTTAGTACGCGCATCATCATCTGGGAACGCCAAATCAAGCATCGCTTTAATATCAGACTCTGCTGCACCATCAAATACTGGTGTTGCAAATGGCACGCCGCGTTTGAGGTTTTGCGCCAAGTCTAAAATTTCCGCATCAGTGAAAGATTTAATATCTTCATGCTTACCTGTGCTGTCGTTATAGATTTTTTCTAAGAACTTACGGATCTCAGCTACTTTAGATTCTTCACGTAGCATTTCTTCGATACGTAAACCTAAACCTTTAGCAGCCCAACCTAAGTGCACTTCCAAAATCTGACCGATGTTCATACGTGAAGGAACGCCTAGTGGGTTCAACACGATATCCAATGGTGTACCGTCCGCCATGTGCGGCATATCTTCCACTGGGCAGATTTTTGAAATCACACCCTTGTTACCGTGACGACCCGCCATCTTGTCACCAGGTTGGATACGACGTTTAACAGCTAGGTAAACCTTAACCATTTTTTGTACGCCTGGTGGCAATTCGTCACCTTGCGTCAATTTACGTTTTTTCTCTTCAAAACGGTTATCAAACTCAATGCGCGCTTGTGACAAGCTGTCTTTCAACTGCTCTAACTGACGCGCTGCTTCTTCATCTGATAAACGAATATCAAACCAGTCATAACGGCCAACAGACTCTAAGTACTCAGCAGTTAATGCTTCGCCTTTTTTCAATTTGTTAGGACCGCCAGTAGCCACTTTGCCTTCGATCAAGCGACGGATACGGCCGAATGCATCGTCTTCCACGATACGCATTTGGTCAGCCAAGTCTTGCTTGTAGTGTGCCAATTGGTCATCAATAATTTGTTGTGCACGTGCATCACGGTCAATGCCTTCGCGTGTAAACACTTGTACGTCGATTACAGTACCGCTCATGCCTGAAGGCACGCGTAGTGATGTATCTTTAACGTCAGATGCTTTCTCACCAAAAATCGCACGTAGCAATTTCTCTTCTGGTGTCAGCTGTGTCTCACCTTTTGGTGTCACTTTACCCACTAATACGTCACCAGCTTCAACTTCAGCACCGATGTGGATAATACCCACTTCGTCCAGACGCGCTAACATGCGCTCACTCAAGTTTGAAATATCTTGTGTGATTTCTTCTGCACCAAGTTTTGTATCACGTGCAACCACTGACAGTTCTTCAATATGGATAGAAGTGTAACGGTCATCTGCTACTACGCGCTCTGAAATCAAGATCGAGTCTTCGTAGTTATAACCGTTCCAAGGCATAAAGCCTACCAACATATTTTGACCTAGCGCCAACTCACCCATATCGGTAGAAGCACCATCCGCAATCACGTCACCGCGTGCTAGCTTGTCACCCACTTTAACCAATGGACGTTGGTTAATATTGGTATTTTGGTTAGAGCGCGTATATTTAGTTAAGTTGTAAATATCTACACCAACTTCACCAGCTTTCGCTTCTTCATCGTTCACACGAATCACGATACGAGCTGAGTCCACGTAGTCCACCAAGCCACCACGACGTGCGGTTACTACAGTACCAGAGTCAACTGCCACTGTACGCTCAATACCTGTACCTACCACGGCTTTTTCAGCGCGTAGACATGGTACCGCTTGACGTTGCATGTTTGCACCCATCAATGCACGGTTCGCGTCATCGTGTTCCAAGAATGGAATCAAAGATGCAGCCACAGACACAATTTGACCTGGCGCCACGTCCATGTATTGAACACGGTCAGGCTGCGTCATCGTAAACTCGTTGTGATGACGTGAAGAAATCAAATCATCAACAAATAAGTTCTTAGTATCTAAATCAGTATTCGCTTGCGCGATCATGTACTGACTCTCTTCAATCGCTGACAAGTAGTCAATCGTATCGGATACTTTATTTGCATCTACACGGCGATATGGTGTTTCTAAGAAACCATATTCATTAGTACGTGCATACAATGCCAATGAGTTGATCAAACCAATGTTCGGACCCTCTGGCGTTTCAATCGGACATACGCGACCATAGTGGGTTGAGTGTACGTCACGTACCTCAAAGCCAGCACGTTCACGAGTTAAACCACCTGGGCCAAGTGCTGAAATACGACGTTTGTGCGTAATTTCAGACAATGGGTTGGTTTGGTCCATAAATTGTGACAATTGTGATGAACCGAAGAACTCACGGATTGCACTTGATACTGGTTTAGCATTAATCAAGTCATGCGGCATCAGGTTGTCTGATTCAGCTTGTGACAAACGTTCTTTAACTGCACGCTCTACACGCACTAGACCAGTACGGAATTGGTTCTCAGCCAACTCACCTACTGAACGGATACGACGGTTACCTAAGTGGTCGATGTCATCGATCTCGCCACGGCCGTTACGTAATTCTAGCAATACGCCGATAACAGCTAAGATGTCTTCGTTAGACAAGGTGTTAGCACCTTCGTCGCCTTGTACGCCAACAGCTTCATAGAATCTGCGAATCCAGTTAGATTGACGCTCTTCAGCTTTCTCTGGGAATGCGCGACGGTTAAACTTCATACGGCCTACGCGTGACAGATCGTAACGCTCTTCACTGAAGAACAAGCCTTGGAACAAAGCTTCTACTGACTCTTCAGTAGGTGGCTCGCCAGGACGCATCATACGGTAGATCGCTACACGTGCGCTGTATTGGTCAGGAATTTCATCAATACGTAGTGTTTGTGAAATGTAGTCGCCATGATCCAAATCGTTTGAATACAAGGTGCTTACGGTACGGATGTTTGCATCTACCAACTTGCCCAATAAAGACTCAGTGACTTCATCGTTAGCATTTGCTACGACCTCGCCAGTTTCTTGGTCAACGATAGTATTAGCTAAAGCACGGCCTAGAATGAAATCTTGCGGCACAGCGATCTCGCTCACGCCTGCTTTTTCCATATCACGGATATGTTTAACGGTAATGCGTTTGTCTTTAGCAACAATCACTGAACCGTCTTTAGCCAGAATATCAAATTTAGCTACTTCACCACGTAAGCGCTCAGGCACTACGGTGAACTCAACACCAGATTTGCTGATGTGGAATGTATCGAAATCGTAGAAAGTTGAAATGATTTGCTCTGGTGTGTAACCAAGTGCTTTCAACAGAATAGTCACCGGCATTTTGCGGCGACGGTCAATACGGAAATACAAGTAGTCTTTAGGGTCAAACTCGAAGTCTAACCATGAACCACGGTAAGGAATGATACGCGCTGAGAATAGCAATTTACCTGAGCTATGAGTTTTACCACGGTCATGCTCAAAGAACACGCCTGGGCTACGGTGCAATTGAGATACGATCACACGCTCGGTACCGTTGATCACAAATGAACCATTTTCAGTCATCAAAGGCAACTCGCCCATGTAAACTTCTTGTTCTTTAACTTCTTTTACGGTTGGCTTAGAAGCCTCTTTGTCCATAATGGTCAAACGTACACGTACACGCAATGGTGCAGCATAAGTCAAACCACGTTGCTGACATTCTTTAACATCGAACGGCTCAGCGCCTAACTGATAGCTCACGTAATCTAAACGTGCGTTACCTGAATGGCTAACGATAGGAAAAACAGAGCTGAATGTAGATTGCAAACCTGTTTCCGTACGCTGATCAGCTGGAACATTAGTCTGCAAAAATGCAGCATATGACTCTAATTGCATTGCCAGCAAATAGGGAATTTCTTGAACGCTTTCTCGCTTGGCAAAACTTTTACGAAGGCGTTTCTTTTCGGTGAAGGAATAGCTCATTGCATCTCCTAGATATTTTGAGGGCAGAAATTAAAATACTTTTTTGCACTACATCCATTACGTAAGTATTTTCACCTCTAACCTCAGTTACTGATTAACTGAAGGCTTAATACGGCAGTACTGCTATGTAATTACGTGATATTGACGCAATTACAATTTGTTACATTGCAGGCCATTACAAATGGCGAAGGCTGACGGTCACCCGTCAGCCTAATTTATACACTTAAAGATGTATTATTTGATTTCGCCAGTTGCGCCAGCTTCGATCAATTTTTTCAATGCTGCATCAGCGTCAGCTTTTGAAACGCCTTCTTTAATTGTTTTTGGTGCGCCATCAACTAGGTCTTTAGCTTCTTTCAAGCCTAAACCAGTTAATTCACGAACAGCTTTAATCACGCCAACTTTTTGCTCGCCTGCGCTTACTAGCACAACGTTGAACTCAGTTTGCTCAGCTGCTGCAGCTGGAGCTGCACCACCTGCTGCTGACGCTACTGCAACTGCTGCAGCTGATACGCCAAATTTTTCTTCGATTTCTTTAATGAAAGCTGTCAAGTCTAAAACTGACATTGAACCAACTGCTTCTAAGATATCTGCATTTGAAATTGCCATTTGAATGTTTCCTAAAATAAAATAATATTGCTATAAATAAGTGAACTGATGAATTAAGCTGCTTCTTTAGCGTCGCGAACTGCTGCAATAGCACGAGCGAACTTAGTAGGCACTTCGTTAAGTGTGCGAGCAAATTTAGCAAGCAACTCTTCACGACTTAATGTAGATGCTAATGCTTGAACACCAGCAACATCCATCAATTGATTTGGCACCGCACCTGCTTTAATAACGAATTTATCGTTAGTTTTAGCAAAATTGTTCAGTACTTTAGCTGCCGATACTGGATCAGCTGAAATGCCGAATACCAATGGGCCAACCATTTGGTCTGCTAATGCTGCAAATGGTGTACCTTCAACCGCGCGACGTACTAGCGTGTTTTTCAACACACGTAGATACACGCCTGATTTTCTGGCATCTGCACGTAATACCGTCATATTGGCTACGCCCATACCACGATACTCAGCAAGAACAATCGCTTGTGCTTGTGCAATTTGTGCACTTACTTCAGCAACTACCGCTTTTTTCTCTGTAAGATTTAGACTCAAGGTCTTTCTCCTTCCGTTAAAATCTCTGCTTTATTTCTAAAACAGAATCAGCTCTTATAATAAAAATTATAAAAACCACTTTTACGGCGACCTTTTATCAGGATTAACCTGTTATAGGGATACGCCATCTGCGTAGGCCAGGTTTTGCTGTTAGCAATTAAAGCCTAAGCTCTAACCAACCGCATACAAAACCAGATTAAATCGAAACGACACCTACGGTCTTTGATAACCTCATCTCAATTGCATCACTGTAAGTAAGCAAATGAAACGAGCCCAAAGCACTATATAGGTGAGGCAAAGCGCCTCACCCATTATTCTAAATTAAGCAACCAAACTTGCTTGATCAACACGCACACCTGCACCCATAGTACTAGATACAGATAGTTTTTTCAGGTAAACACCTTTGCTTGCAGCTGGTTTAGCTTTGTTCAAAGCATCTACTAATGCAGCCAAGTTACCTTGCAATTGTTCAACTGTGAAAGAAGCACGGCCGATTGTGCAGTGAATGATACCGCCTTTGTCTGTACGGTATTGCACTTGACCAGCTTTAGCATTTTTAACTGCTGTTGCTGCATCAGGTGTTACAGTACCTACTTTTGGGTTAGGCATCAAACCACGTGGACCCAACACTTGACCCAAAGCACCAACGATACGCATTGCATCTGGTGTAGCGATCACAACGTCAAAGTCCATTTGACCTGCTTTAACTTGCTCAGCCAAATCTTCAAAACCAACAATGTCAGCACCAGCTGCTTTAGCAGCTTCTGCTTGCGCGCCCTGTGCGAACACAGCAACACGTGTAGTTTTACCTGTACCGTTAGGTAACACGATAGCGCCACGAACCAATTGGTCTGATTTACGCGCATCAATACCCAAGTTAACTACCGCATCGATAGACTCATTGAATTTCGCAGTTGCATTTTCTTTTACTAAAGTTAAACCTTCAGCCACTGGGTACAATTTATTACGATCAACTTTTGCACGTAGTGCGTTAATTCTTTTAGCCATGTTATACACCCTCCACTTCAATACCCATACTGCGAGCGCTACCTGCGATAGTGCGAACAGCAGCATCCATATCAGCAGCAGACAAGTCAGCTTGTTTAGTTTTAACAATATCCTCAGCTTGTGCACGAGTGATTTTGCCAACTTTATCAGTATGTGGACGAGGTGAACCTTTAGTGATACCAGCCGCTTTTTTGATCAAAATAGTTGCTGGAGGAGATTTCATCACGAATGTGAAGCTCTTGTCCGCAAATGCAGTAATCACTACTGGGATTGGCAAACCTGGCTCAACACCTTGTGTTGCCGCGTTAAACGCTTTACAGAACTCCATGATGTTCAAACCACGTTGACCCAATGCTGGACCTACTGGTGGGCTTGGATTAGCTTTACCTGCAGGAATCTGCAGTTTGATATAGCCAATAACTTTCTTTGCCATGCTATTACTCCTAATATGGGTGTTAACGCTTCAACCTAAATCAAAGCTCCCCGTTGATAAAAACTACTACTTACTACTAAACTTCTTTTTCTACCTGACTAAATTCCAATTCAACCGGTGTAGAGCGACCGAAAATAACCACAGAAACGCGCAATTTGCTCTTTTCGTAGTTAATTTCTTCAACATTGCCGGAAAAGTCTTTAAATGGACCATCAGTAATACGAACTGACTCACCTTTTTCAAAGGTAAGTTTTTGTGTAGGATTGCTCTTACTATCATCAATGCGCTGCAAGATGATATCAACTTCTTTATCTTTAATTGGTGTTGGCTTTTGCGCACTACCACCAATAAATGCTGTTACACGTGGCGTGCTTTTCACCAAATGCCAAGTATCATCTGTCATGTTCATCTGAACCAACACATAACCTGGGTAAAGCTTACGCTCAGAAATCGTTTTCTGACCAGCTTTCATTTCGATCACTTCTTCGATTGGCACTAAAATTTGGCCAAATTGATCTTGCAATCCAGAGCGCACTACACGCTCTTCCAATCCTTTTTGCACGGATTTTTCAAAACCTGAAAAAGCCTGCACCGCGTACCATTTCATACTCATTACGCGCCCCGTCCTAGTAACCACTTAACCATAAAAGCAAATCCGATATCGACTAGCGCCAGAAATGCAGCCATTACAACCACCAACACGAACACTACCAATGTAGTTTGTATTGTTTCTTTACGGGTAGGCCAAACCACTTTACGTGACTCAGCAACAGCTTCACCAATAAAACCAAATGATTGCTGACCAAGCGGCGTGGTCCAAAGTACAGCAACCGAAGCTGCCAAACCTGCCAACACAACCAAAATACGCACCACAGTAGGCTTGTCTGCTAGAAGGTAAAAACCGGCAATGCCTGCCACCAGCAAAAGCGCAGCTGATAGCAACTTAATTTTATTGAGCATAATTGTCTTAATCTAAGAACTTACTTAATGGTGACTAAAATAACTTCAGGTCTTACTAACGCGAATAACTAGAAATACGAATATTTCTAGTTATTCATTGGATTAGTAATCCATACTATATATTTGGCAGGCCAAGAGGGTCTCGAACCCCCAACCCTCGGTTTTGGAGACCGATACTCTACCAATTGAGCTATTGGCCTGTACTTAAACCTTTAGATAAGAGTTACGCAGGGTTGTTTGCGCAACTCTTACAAATTATCTTACTCGATAATCTTAGCTACAACACCAGCACCAACAGTACGACCACCTTCACGGATAGCGAAGCGTAAGCCTTCTTCCATCGCGATTGGTGCAATCAATGTTACTGTGATTGATACGTTGTCACCTGGCATTACCATTTCTGTACCTGCTGGCAATTCAACTGCGCCAGTTACGTCTGTCGTACGGAAGTAGAATTGTGGACGGTAACCTTGGAAGAATGGTGTGTGACGACCACCTTCATCTTTACCCAACACGTAGATTTCTGCTGTGAATTTTGTGTGTGGTTTGATAGAACCAGCTTTAGCCAATACTTGACCACGTTCAATTTCTTCACGTTTTGTACCACGTAGCAATACACCCACGTTATCACCAGCCATACCTTGGTCTAGTAATTTACGGAACATTTCCACGCCTGTACAGGTTGTTTTTAGTGTGTCTTTTAGACCAACGATTTCGATCTCGTCACCCACTTTAACAATACCACGCTCAATACGGCCAGTCACAACTGTACCACGACCTGAGATTGAGAATACGTCTTCAACTGGCATCAAGAATGTGCCGTCAACAGCGCGCTCTGGCATTGGGATGTAGCTGTCTAGTGCGTCAGCTAATGCAAAGATTGCTGGTTCGCCGATTGGTGATTGGTCACCTTCTAGCGCTAGTTTAGCTGAGCCTTTAACGATTGGTGTGTCGTCGCCTGGGAAGTCATATTTAGACAACAGGTCACGCACTTCCATTTCAACTAGCTCTAACAACTCAGCGTCATCAACCATGTCAGCTTTGTTTAAGAATACAACGATGTATGGTACGCCAACTTGACGTGCCAACAGGATGTGCTCACGTGTTTGTGGCATAGGACCGTCAGCTGCTGAACATACTAGAATAGCACCGTCCATTTGAGCAGCGCCAGTAATCATGTTTTTAACATAGTCAGCATGGCCTGGGCAGTCAACGTGTGCGTAGTGACGGTTTGCTGTCTCGTACTCAACGTGTGCTGTGTTAATGGTAATACCACGTGCTTTTTCTTCTGGTGCCGCGTCAATTTGGTCGTAAGCTTTTGCTTCGCCGCCAAATTTCTTCGTTAACACAGTGGTGATCGCTGCTGTTAGTGTTGTTTTACCATGGTCAACGTGGCCAATTGTACCTACGTTAACGTGCGGCTTGGTCCGTTCGAATTTACCTTTTGCCATCTTTATAGTCCTTTACAATATTTTATTAACCATAAGTTTTATTAGAATTAATAAAACTTGTTCAAATTCAGAATATTTAATCTTTCGCCAAACAGCTACTCGTCATCAAACATCCACTATTAACAACCTTCAAACCGCCACAGCAACTTGCTATTAACTTTACACGCAAGGTTATGGTGCCCATGGCGGGAATCGGACCCGCGACCTCTCCCTTACCAAGGGAGTGCTCTACCACTGAGCCACATGGGCGCTTAATTCGCATTACCCAACTGATGGAGCGGGCGACGAGGTTCGAACTCGCGACATCTTGCTTGGAAGGCAAGTGCTCTACCAACTGAGCTACACCCGCGCATGTACCACTACGCCAACAAGCTCAAATTACTGCAACTTACTATATGTTTTACAAACTGGTGGAGGGGGAAGGATTCGAACCTTCGTACTCTGAGAGAACGGATTTACAGTCCGTCGCCTTTAACCACTCGGCCACCCCTCCTCACCGATCCCGCGATCATGCTGAATATTTAACTTGCTGTTAAATGCACAACAGGGAATTTGCTAAGAAACTGGTGCCGGGTATCGGAATCGAACTGATGACCTTCGCATTACAAGTGCGCTGCTCTACCAACTGAGCTAACCCGGCGTTTTCGTGAAGCTGCGTATTATACGCATCTTTTAATAAAAGTAAATTATTTTACGATTTTTAATACAGGTTTTTTACTTTTATTTAATTCTTCTTTATTTTCAGCAGGTTTTGCATCTTCTTCTGCATGATCCGCTGAAAACTGTACTTCTTCTTGCTCCAAGTCGGCCTCAAAAAACATTCCTTGACCATTTTCCCGTGCAAAAACACCTCTTACTGCACTCATGGGCACATATATATTTTGTGACACACCACCGAAGCGCGCAGAGAATACCACAGAATCATTATCTATGTGCAAATCTTTTGTTGCACTGTAGTTAATATTTAATACGATCTCACCGTCTTTAACATATGCCATTGGCACACGCGTCTGTGCATTTACTGCAACAATCAAATGCGGGGTTAGATTATTGTCCACGCACCACTCATGCAGCGCACGTAACATATAGGGTTTGGTTGGGATTAATTCAGACATATTGAACGAACCTACTTAAGAGTTAAAGATAGCTTCAGTTACAGATTGGGAGGCTAGCGACATGACTAGCACATTTACAGCGATATAAATTAGATGGCGCCCAATCAAACAGTTTCAATTAAACGCCATCTAAACGGTATGACTACTTGCGCATTGCTTTTTCTGACGGTGTCATTGCATCCGCATACAGTGGTCTTGAAAACAAACGCTCTGCATATTTCAAGATTGGTGCAGCTTGATTTGGCAACTCAATACCGTAGTAACCTAAACGCCAGAGCAATGGCGTCACCGCCACGTCTAACATTGAGTAATCATCACCTAACAAATAGTTTTGTTTAGCGAAGATAGGCACTAATTGGGTCAAGTTGTCACGTATTGTTGCACGTGCTTTATCCGCTTTTTCTTGGTCACCAGACTCAATATCAGCAATATGGCTGAACAAGTCTTTTTCAAAGCTATACAAAAACAATCTAGCACGGGCACGCATCACTGGATCTGGTGGCATCAACTGCGGATGTGGAAAGCGCTCATCAATATACTCATTGATAATGTTCGCTTCTGACAGCACCAAATCACGCTCAACCAACACTGGCACATGATTATATGGATTAATTACGGCCAAGTCTTCTGGCTTGTTGGCCAGGTCAACATCAATCACCTGAAAATCCATGCCTTTTTCATACAGCACGATACGGCAACGGTGGCTATAGGGATCAGTCGTCCCTGAATATAAAGTCATCATAATTTAGTGTATTTCCTTCCAGTAAGCTTTTTTAAGTTTGTATGTCAGCACTAACAACACACTTAAAAACAGCAAAACTAACCAACCTAGCTGATTTCTTTGTTGCTTAGCTGGCTCAGACATATAAGCCATAAAATTGGTCAAATCACCCACCAAAGCATCGTACTCTTCAACAGAAAGTTTGCCTGGTTTAACCAGTTTCAAGGCATGTGATTCATGGTTTAACTCTTGCTCACCTTGCAACTCATATAGCACATGTGGCATACCCACTTTATCAAACACGGTGTTATTCCAACCTGTTGTTCTTGTACTGTCGCGATAGAAGCTGCGCATATAGGTGTAAACCCAATCTGCGCCACGTGCACGCACTTCTACAGACAAGTCAGGTGGCGCAGTGCCAAACCATTTCGCTGCATCTTTTTTATTGATGGCTACTTTCATTTGATCGCCAATTTTCTCGCCAGCCAACAGCAAGTTGTCTTTGATTTGCTTTTCAGTCAAACCAATTTCCAACAATCTGTTGTAGCGCATGTAATTAGCGCTATGGCAATTTAAACAGTAATTAACGAAAGTACGTGCACCACGCTGCAAAGACTCATGATCAGCAGCATCAACCGGCGCTTTATCCAAACTTACGCTTTCATTTGCATTAGCCAGCATTGGCGCAGCAAGGAAAGGCATCAACAACATTGCTAACAATAATTTTTTCATGGTTATTATCCTGTTACCCTTTCTGGCACTGGTTTAGTTTTATCTTTTTTCGTATACCAAGGCATTAACGCAAAGAACAAGAAGTAAACCACTGTAAACACGCGTGCAACCACAGTAGCGCGATCAGCACCGCCCATCCATGCACCGAACTGACCCCAAACGTTAGATGGCACAGTACCAAGGTAGCCAAGGATCAAGAAGCTAATCACAAAAGCCACCAACCATTTTTTATACAAAGTGCCGCGATAGCGAATAGACTTCACCGGGCTCTTATCCAACCAAGGCAGTAAAGCAAATGCAACTACAGACAAGCCCATTGCAGCCACACCCGGGAACTGTGAGTTAAAGATTGGCGGAACTGCACGCAGAATTGAGTAATACGGCGTGAAGTACCAAACTGGCGCAATATGTGCTGGCGTTTTTAACGGATCAGCTGGCACAAAGTTATTTGCTTCCAAGAAGTAACCACCCATTTCAGGCGCAAAGAAAATAATTGCTGAGAACACAATCAGGAACATAGCCACACCCACCAAATCCTTTACTGTGTAGTAAGGATGGAATGGAATGCCATCTAAAGGAATACCTGTTTTCTTGTCTTTCAGTTTTTTGATTTCTACGCCGTCAGGATTGTTTGAACCAACTTCATGCAAAGCAATCAAGTGCGCAACCACTAAACCAACCAATACGAATGGTAAGGCAATCACGTGAAACGCAAAGAAGCGATTCAGTGTTGCATCAGATACCAAGTAGTCACCACGCAACCACTCAGACACGTCTGGACCAACAAATGGAATAGCAGAGAACAAGTTAACAATCACTTGCGCCCCCCAGTAAGACATTTGACCCCAAGGCAATAGGTAACCAAAGAATGCTTCACCCATCAATACCAAGAAGATTGCCACGCCAAACAACCAAATCAACTCACGTGGATTTCTGTATGACCCGTAAATAATGCCACGGAACATGTGCAGATAAACCACAACGAAGAACATAGAAGCACCTGTAGAGTGCATGTAGCGAATCAACCAGCCCCATGGCACATCACGCATAATATATTCCACAGAACCGAACGCTAAGTCTGCGTCTGGTTTGTAATGCATGGTCAGGAAAATACCGGTTAAGATTTGTAGCACCAACACCAACAGTGCTAAAGAGCCAAAAAAGTACCAAAAGTTAAAGTTTTTTGGTGCGTAATATTCGGTCAAATGCGCCTTAACGTTACTCGTTAATGGAAAACGAGCATCTACCCAATTGATACCGTCATTTAATGCGCTTGCGAGCGCTGATTTATTTTTATCAGTCATGATTATGCTTTCTCTTCAGTATCAACACCAATCAGAAGTAGATTCTCACTCAAGTATTTATGTGGCGGCACTACCAAGTTGATAGGTGCAGGAGAACCCTTGAACACGCGACCAGCCAAATCAAACTTAGAGCCATGACATGGGCAGAAGAAACCGCCAGTCCAGCCGTCACCCATATCACCGCCTTTTTGCAACTTACCGCTAGGTGAGCAGCCCAAATGGGTACAGATACCAACAATCACAGCAAGATTTGGCTTAATAGAACGGCCTTCATTTTTACAATAAGCAGGCTGTTGTGAAGTTACATCAGAAGCAGGGTCTGATAACTGACCGTCATGCTGAGCCAACTCAGCTGTCATTTCTTCAGTACGATTAATAATCCATACTGGTTTACCACGCCACTCAGCCGTCATCATAGTGCCTGGCTCAATTTTGCTGATATCAACTTCTACTGGCGCACCTGCCGCTTTAGCACGCTCACTTGGCGTCATGCTTTTTACAAAGGGCACAGCTACTGCAGCACAGCCCAATGCACCAACTGCGGAAGTGGCGATTAAAAAGTTACGTTTTTCTTGATCTACTTGGGAACAACCGCACGATTGCGATTCAGCCTGCTGATTGTCATTTTGAATGTCTGACATGTTTTCCTCTTGCTCGAAAGGATTGACTGGATTAGACGCAGCACCGTTGCTAAGCATGCAGCGTCACCTTACTACTAATATCTAAACACTCACATTATTGGGTAAATGGCTATCTTCAATTTAAGACATCACCTGCATTACTTATTAACAGCCAAAGCAATTTAAAATATAGACATGGCTTCATGTTTAGGCGGCAGATTATACAATTTTCCAGCCCCAAATTAAAGCTTTATTTATTAAGTGACTGAAATAAAACGATTAAACTGGATTATGTATATCAATAAACTCATGCTCCAAATTAAACTTTTCTGCCAGATGCTTACCCAGCGCCTGCACCCCATAACGCTCCGTTGCATGATGGCCTGCTGATATATAGGCCACGCCGGTTTCAAGCGCCTGATGTACCGTTTGCTCAGATATCTCGCCGCTAATATAGAGATCAACCCCCTGTGCAACGGCTTGATCTATATAACCTTGTGCCGCCCCTGTGCACCAGGCCACCCTCTTGATTACTTGCGCCGCGTCGCCAATCGTCAACACTGAACGCCCCAAACGCTGCTCGAGCAAAGCCGCAATCGCAGACAAAGGTAGGCCCTCATCCAGCTCGGCATAGGCAATTAAATCGTCAGCCCCAACATAGTTTTGTGCTTCAAAGCCCAACAGCCGACCGAGCTGCACATTGTTACCAAACTCAGCATGCACATCTAACGGCAAATGGTATGCCATCAAATTAATCTCATACTGCAGCAAGAATTTAATACGCTTTTGCTTAACACCCACTAACTCCGGTGCCTCATTGCGCCAAAAATAGCCATGATGCACTAGGATTAAATCAGCCCCTGCCTGCTGTGCAGCCTCCAGCAACGCCATACTTGCCGTCACCCCAGTGACTATCTTGTTAATTTCAGCACGCCCCTCTACCTGCAGGCCATTCGGGCAGTAATCTTTGAAACGCGCTACTTGCATCAGTTGTTGGGTATAATGATTTAACTCATTGATTTTTACCATAAGCTTCAAACCTTTAATAATGATAGGCTATTGATTTTTAAGTTACCGGCCCGATATCAGGGTGAGATGCATGACCCAGTATTAAATACTGCAGCAACCTTAGATTAAATTTGATTAATTACCATACTTAATAATTACCAACTTAAGACGTAACTAAAAATGAATGATTCTCTACATAAAAGATTATGGCTAATTTTTGCGCAGGCAGCCACCATCTGCATGGCATTAATATTTGCCTTACGCATTTTTTACCCAAACTTCTTTAGCTTCAGAGAGCAGGCCCTAGTAGTTAAACAGGCCGAACCAGGCAGCATTAGCAGCCCAATTTATTCATATAGCAGCGCCGTGAAAAAAGCGATGCCGGCCGTGGTGAACATATTCACCAGCAAAAAGCCGCGTAGTAACCCACATCAAGACCTATTGGATGACCCTGCGTTTCGCCACTTCTTTGGCGATCAGCTAGAGGAACCAGAACCACAGGCTCAGCCGGAAAACAGCCTAGGCTCTGGCGTAATCGTGAGCAACCAAGGCTTAATTCTCACCAACAACCATGTGATTGCTACCGCTGACTCTATTGAAGTCGCATTATCTGACGGCAGAAAAATGTCTGCAACTGTAGTAGGCACCGACCCGGACACTGACTTGGCACTAATTAAAGTTGAAGCCAATGACTTACCCGCGATTACTTTCGCTAGCTCAGACGCACTGAGCGTAGGTGACGTAGTCCTCGCCATCGGCAACCCATTCGGCGTTGGTCAAACCGTGACACAAGGCATCGTCAGCGCACTGGGCCGCAGCCACTTGGGCATTAATATCTATGAAAACTTTATCCAGACTGATGCCTCTATCAACCCAGGCAACTCTGGCGGCGCATTAATCAATACAGAAGGCAACCTAGTGGGCATCAACAGCGCCATCTACTCACGTAGCGGCGGCTCTATGGGCATAGGCTTTGCCATCCCTACCACGCTAGCGCGCCAAGTAATGGAGCAAATTGCGGCACAGGGCAATGTGACGCGTGGCTGGATCGGTATAGAAGCGCAAGACATTACACCAGAGCTGGCAGAGTCATTTAGACTAAATAAAGCACAAGGCGCGTTAATTGCTGGCGTACTAAAACACAGTCCAGCAGACCGTGCGGGTTTACGTTCTGGAGATATTTTGGTGGCAATCGAAGGTAAACCAGTGACTGACAGCGGCAGCATGCTTAATTTAATTGCAGCATTAAAACCCAATCAAAAAGCTACAATGCAGATTGTACGTGATGGCAATATCACCAATGTGGCAATCATTATTGGCAAGCGCCCTAAACCAGTGGCGGCGCCAGAGTAGGAACTATGCCGGCGGCAGAATCGTAGGTTCGCTTTCGTCCTCCTTGGCTGCAGTGAACCTTGCCACCACAATACCAAGCTCGTATAGCAGCCACATCGGCATGGCCAGCATAAATTGCGAAATCACATCCGGTGGCGTGACCACAGCAGCAATCACAAACGCGCCCACCACCACGTAACCTCTGGCCTCCTTTAACGCGCTGATGGAAACCCAGCCAAAACGCGCTGCCATCACTACGGCAATCGGCACTTCAAATGCCAAGCCAAACGCACAGAACAGCGTGATGATGAAATCCAGGTAGTTACCTATATCGGTCATCACGGCAACCCCTGCCGGCGCAGTACCTACGATAAAACCAAAAATCACAGGGAAAACCAAAAAGTAAGCAAACGCCATACCGGACAGAAACAAAAAGCTGCTGGCAAGAATAATAGGAATCATAAACTTCTTCTCATGCGCATACAGGCCTGGTGCCACAAAAGACCATATCTGGTACAAAGTATGTGGCAATGAGAGCAAGAAGGCGGCCATCATGGCAACTTTCATCGGCACGAAGAACGGTGTGGTCACTGCTGTGGCAATCATCTGCCCACCTGCCGGCAACTTGCTTAGCAGAGGCGCCGCGAGCAAAGCGTAGATTTCATTGGCGAATGGAAACAGCGCAATAAAAACCAAAATAAAGCCAGCTACAATGCGTAGTAAACGGTTTCTTAATTCAATTAAGTGAGAGATAAAGTTTTCTGTAGGAGTCACAGCAATCGCTAGTCTTTAACGGAGGTAGAGGAATGTTCTTGCGGTTTAGTCGCAAGTTTTGCGCTATCACCGCTCTGCTGATGAGAGTTTTGATGGGGCTGATCAACCGTTTCTGGGATATCAACCGCTTCGGAGATATAGTCAACACCGCTTTTTAAACTAGCCTGCGCACTTTCTGTCGCCTGCTGGATTTCTTGCTGCAGCTTTTGCAATTCGGCAAAGCGTGATTCACGATTCACCTCCTCTTTAATCTGCGCCATATAGCGTTGCATACGCCCTACCATGGTACCAATGGTGCGCGCTACTTTAGGCAGTTTTTCAGGGCCAATCACAATCAGCGCAACAATCGCAATGACAACCAACTCAGAAAATGCAATATCAAACATGCTGCCTAGACCTTATTACCAAAGACGTGTTCAACATTACTGCTATTTGGCAGCAGTCGTTGATTTAGCTTTTGCTGGCGCTTTTTTTGCTGTCGTTGACTTAGCTTTAGTTGCGGTAGTTTTGCTTGCTGTGGATTTTGCCGGCGCTCTTTTTTTAGCCGCTGGTTTAGCTGGCGCTACCGCCACCGCCTCACCTTCAATCAACAAGGGACTATTAGCAGACTGTTCTTGTTGCGGTGTATCAGCAGCATTTTTTCCTTCATTCACTGCATCTTTAAAGTTTTTTACGGCGCCACCTACGTCGCCACCAATATTACGCAGTTTTTTTGTGCCAAACACGAGCACCACAATGAGTAAAACTACCAACCAATGCCACCAAGCTCCGATTCCCATTGCTACTCTCCTAATTAAATATGATTAAACTATGTTTTAGGCAGTGTACTACCGCCTCCAAACACATGCACGTGCATATGAAATACTTCTTGCCCACCTTCACGCCCAGTATTAATCATGGTGCGGAAACCAGACAGCCCTTGCTGTTTGGCCAACTCAGGCGCCAGTAACAACATCTTACCCAATAATGCCTGATGTTGCGAGCCGCAACTAGCCAAGCTCTCTACATGCAACTTAGGTACTAACAGGAAATGTACTTTAGTAATGGGGTGTATGTCATGAAAGGCAATGACATCATCATCCTCATAGATTTTCTTGGAAGGGATATCACCCTGAACAATCTTACAAAAAATACAATCTGCACTCATTTATATTCTTTCTATTTTCTGCCAAAGATTACGCCAAACACGGCGGTGCTACAGCAAAACGGAACCAGTTCAGGCTTACTTGCTGCGATTAGCTTTTTCTACAATGCCGGACAGGCCCTCGCGCCTGGCTAGCTCAGCCAATACATCATCAGGCTTTAAGTCAGCCTTTGCTAGCATAATCATGGTGTGGAACCACAAGTCTGCAGTTTCGTAGATGATTTCTTCTTTGTTGCCGCCTTTGGCAGCAATCACCGTTTCAGTCGCTTCTTCACCCACTTTTTTTAGAATGCTGTCCATACCTTTAGCATATAGCTTCGCTACATAAGACGAGGCAGGATCGGCAGATTTACGCTGCTCCAGTAACTCTGAAAGTCGGGTTAACACATCACTCATATCATTACTCATGCTTATAAATTTCATCCGGATTTTTAATCACAGGCTGATCAATCAACCAGTTACCATCCTTTAAGGTCTTAAAGAAGCAATTATGCCTACCGGTATGACATGCAATGCCGCCAACTTGTTCTACCTTAAGCAAAATCACGTCTTCATCGCAATCCAGACGAATCTCATGTATTTTCTGCACATGGCCAGACTCTTCGCCTTTACGCCACAACTTATTGCGTGACCTCGACCAATAAACCGCCTGATTGGTTTCGCTACTCAACTGCAAGGCTTCGCGATTCATCCAGGCAAACATCAGCACACGTCCAGTGTCATGCTCTTGGGCGATAACGGGAACAAGACCATTGGCATCCCAAGTCACTTCATCTAACCAATTCATCTCATTACCACCTATTGAAATATCTGTTGAATCAAGTATTGCGCAGCCCCATCAGGTAACCGCTCTAGCTCTTGCTAGCGTCTAATCTCAATACCGTGCTGCGCCATATAGTCTTTAGCCTGCTTAACCGTGTATTCACCATAGTGGAAAATACTTGCCGCTAGCACCGCATCCGCGCCACCTTCTTTTACGCCATCCACCAAATGCTGTAAATTACCCACACCGCCAGAGGCGATGATTGGCACTTCCACCGCATTGCTAATGGCTTTATTCAGCGGATTATTAAAACCAATTTTGGTGCCATCACGGTCCATACTAGTAACCAATAACTCACCGGCGCCAAGGCTTACCATATACTCCGCCCACTTTACGGCATCCAAACCGGTTGCCTTGCGGCCACCGTGGGTAAACACTTCCCACTCGAATGGTTGGTTATCTACTTTCTTCGCATCGATCGCAACTACAATACATTGTGAGCCAAACTTGGCAGCAGCGTCCTGTACCACTTTAGGATTAAGCACCGCTGTGGTGTTAATACTCACCTTATCTGCGCCTGCATTGAGCAGACGACGTACATCTTCTACCTCGCGCACACCACCACCAACTGTGAGTGGGATAAACACCTGGCTTGCCACTTCTTCAATGATATGCAGAATCAGGCCGCGGTTATCCGAGCTTGCAGTGATATCTAAAAAAGTCAGCTCATCAGCACCCTGCTCATCGTAGCGCCTAGCGATCTCTACCGGGTCACCAGCATCTCGGAGCTCTAGGAAATTAACCCCCTTGACCACACGGCCATTGGTGACATCCAAGCAAGGAATAATACGTTTGGCTAATCCCATTCACTTAACCTTATGCACTTAACTCATCGGCAAGCTTTTGTGCTGCCGCAAAGTCTAAAGTACCTTCATAAATTGCGCGGCCGGTAATTGTGCCGATAATGCCTTCATTGGCCACTGCACACAGCTTCTTAACATCGTCTAAATTCGTCACGCCGCCAGAAGCAATTACCGGAATGGTCAATGCTTGCGCCAACGCTACTGTGGCTTCGATATTCACACCGGTGAGCATACCGTCACGGCCAATGTCCGTATAAACAATAGACTCTACGCCGTAGTCCTCAAATTTCTTCGCCAAATCAATCACATCATGGCCAGTTAGCTTGGACCAGCCATCAATCGCTACTTTGCCGTCTTTAGCGTCTAGGCCAACCATAATCTGCCCAGGGAAAGCATAGCAAGCCTCATGCAAGAAGCCTGGAGTTTTAACCGCAGCCGTACCGATAATCACATAATCAATACCGCTATCCAAATAACGCTCAATGGTCTCTAAGTCACGAATGCCGCCACCCAACTGGATTGGGATCTCCCCGCCAACAGCACTTACGATAGACTTAATTGCGCCCTCGTTCACAGGCTTACCTGCAAAAGCGCCGTTCAGGTCTACTAAATGCAGACGCTTGCCGCCACGATCAACCCAATGTCTAGCCATTGCACCTGGGTCTTCTGAGAACACGGTCGACTCTTCCATCAAACCTTGTTTAAGTCTGACGCAGTGACCATCTTTTAAATCAATTGCTGGGATAATTAACATAGTGAGAATTAAATTCTATATACGAAAAAGTTAAAAAGAGAATAGCTGGTTATATAGTTTAGGCCAACTTAGCTAGGTGACCAATTGACGAAATTGCTCAACAACTGCAAGCCGGCATTTGCACTTTTTTCTGGGTGAAACTGTACTGCGAACAAATTATCTTTAGCGATTGCACAGGTAAAACGCTTAGGGTAATCGCTATAGCCTTCGATGATCGACTCATCAGCAGGCTGCACATAATAGCTGTGCACATAATAAAATCTGGCACCATCTTCTATGCCTTGCCAGAGCGCGTGGGCCTTAGCTTCTGCATGCTGACACTGGTATACCTGATTCCAGCCCATATGCGGCACTTTCAGTTTTTCGCCTTGGCTATCGACCATATCAGCATGCGCGAATCGCTTCACACCACCTTTAAACAATCCCAAGCCGGCAGCATTACCTTCTTCTGATTGCTCAAACAGCATTTGTAAACCAATACAAATACCCAAGAACGGTTTATTTTGTGCAGCTTCCAGTACCGCTCCGCGCAAACCGCGTGCATCCAACTCACGGATGCAATCCGGCATAGCACCTTGCCCAGGAAAGACAACACGTGATGCTTTTGCTACGTCTTCAGGCTTACTGGTCACTACTACATTTTTGGTAGTAGCAACGTGCTCCAATGCTTTAGACACAGAGCGTAAGTTGCCCATGCCATAATCAACCACTGCAATATCAATTGTGCTCATATTTTAAATGTTGCCGAATGTCACTCTTCAAGGATAGGTCTGGGCAGACTTATAAGCTACCTTTGGTGGATGGCATAATTCCCGCCATGCGCGCGTCTAACTCTACGGCTACACGCAGCGCACGCCCAAAGGCTTTAAATATGGTTTCTGCCTGATGGTGCGCATTATGACCTTTTAAGTTATCAATATGCAAAGTGACATTGGCATGATTCACGAAGCCTTGGAAAAATTCATGGATTAAATCCACATCAAAGTTACCAATCGCTGCGCGTGTGAAAGTACAGCCGAACTCCAACCCCGGGCGTCCGGAAATATCCAGCACCACTCTTGACAGTGCTTCATCTAACGGCACATAGGCGTGGCCGTAACGGCGTATCCCTTTTTTATCACCCACAGCCTGCGCAAAAGCCTGGCCTAACGTAATGCCGATATCCTCAACCGTGTGATGGGCATCAATATGCAAATCACCCTTGGCATTCACTTCAATGTCCATCATGCCATGACGCGCAATCTGGTCTAACATGTGATCCAGGAAGCCTAAACCCGTGTTAAATTGAGAGATACCGGTACCATCCAAATTGATGCTCACGGTAATTTGAGTTTCTAGGGTGTTTCTAGTAATTTTGGCGTTACGCATAAGTCTAATGTTTTATGTTATCAGCATCCATTTTAACCCATTACCAGGTTGTAACACATAGCTACATGATGATTTTAAAGTATAAAATAAAAAAACCCCAGTTTTAAGGCTGGGGTTTCTTACCAAACTAGTTAGCGATTAGCTAAATAATTTTTTGATCCAGCCGAACAAACCACCAGTTGAACCGCCATGAGCGATTGCAGTGATTTCTGCAGCAGCAGCAGCTGGGTCAGCAGCGCCGTAGATTGCAGCACCAGCAACAATGATAGTTGCGCCAGCGTCACGTACTTGTGCAGTTGTAGCAGCTTTAACGCCACCAGCAACTGAAATTTCAAGACCTAAGTTCAAACCAGCAACTAGAGCCAAGTCACCGAATGGTGTTTGACCAGCAGCTTGTTGATCTAAACCAGTGTGCACGCCAATGATGTGCGCGCCTAATTTAGCAACTTCTTGTGTACGTGCTTTTTTGTCAGCAACGTTGATCAAGTCAATTTGTGCTTTTTTACCGTATTTGTTAGCAACGTCGATCACGCCTTTGATAGTACCGATGTCTGAAGTACCCAATACTGTACAAATGTCAGCACCTGCTTTGTAGAATGGCTCAGCTTCATAGAAACCAGCATCCATTGTTTTTAAGTCAACTAAGATTTTGTTGTTTGGAAACTTAGCACGCAATGTTTGTAGCAATTTGATACCGTTATGCTTAATGCATGGTGTACCAATTTCTAAAATATCCACGTGTGGAGCAACCTTAGTTGCTAAAGCAACTGTTGCGTCGAAATCTAATGAGTCTAATGCCATTTGGGTTTGTGCCACGATACATCCTCCAACTAATAATAAATCAGATTAATGACTTACCTAGGTTAAAAATACAGATTAAAAATAATTATTATATTGTGCACAAAACGCACATTTCGCTATCATAACCGCACTTCGTGGGAAAATTCAAACTTTTAATGCTTAATTTGCATGTTTTATCTATATAAAAAGTTTGATCTCGCGTATTTACCCAGTCAACATCCACAACCACACTAGCCCATAGCGGCACTTTGAGTATTTTAGCTAGTCTCTTTTACCAGACTTCAGGCAACATTTTTTTAATTCAATATGGCTCTCAACGCTTTAAGCAGCAGCACAGACTGCTCATCGGTTCCGATCGTAATGCGCAAATAAGGTGCAATACGGCTGGGTGACTTGAAATGACGCACGATAATGCTATGTTCACGTAGCTTTGCACTTAACTCAGCGCCGTCGCGTACTTTATGCTTGGCAAAAATAAAGTTAGCTCCCGATGGCAACACTTCAAAATCCAGTGCCTGCATATCCGCGACCAAAGCCTCGCGTGTTGCGATCACCTTTTGGCAGGTTGCTTCAAAGCAGTCTACATCCTGCATTGCCGCCACTGCCCCAGCAGAAGCAAATCTATCAATAGGGTAAGAGTTGAAGCTATCTTTGACACGTATCAGCGCCTCAATCAGCGTGGCAGAACCCAATGCGTAACCAACACGCAAGCCCGCCAATGAACGCGCTTTAGATAAGGTATGGGTAACCAACAAGTTAGGATATTGATTAATCAGACTCACCGCAGACTCAGTACCAAAATCTACGTAAGCTTCATCTATCACCACTACGGATTCAGTATTGTGCTGCAGCAGCCATTCAATTTTCGCCAATGGCAGCGGCATACCAGTTGGCGCATTAGGATTAGGGAAAATAATGCCGCCATTAGGCTTTTTGTAATCTTCTACGCGAATGCTAAAATCATCGGCCAACGGAATAGTTTGATAGTCGATGCCATACAACCCGCAATAAACTGGGTAGAAGCTATAAGTAATATCAGGAAACAACAATGGTTGATCATGCTTCAACAGGGCTTGAAACACATGCGCCAACACCTCATCCGAGCCGTTACCCACAAACACTTGGCTACTATCCAGATGATGCACTTCAGCAATAGCTGCTTTTAAAGCATCGGAATTAGGATCTGGATACAAACGTAAGGTTCCTGCAGCCTCCAGCTTTAAAGCATCGAGCACCTTAGGGCTTGGGCCATAAGGGTTTTCATTGGTATTCAGTTTCACCAAATTATTAATTTTTGGCTGCTCGCCAGGCACATAAGGGGTGAGCTTATGAACAACATCGCTCCAATACTTACTCATAATAAACCTTCAGACATACGCTCTGTCATCAGATGACCCAACGCTAAATTAATGAATATGCAGCCAATCTGCAAACGGATTGCGCCAGGCGTAGCACATGTGACGGCAAAACTGCCTGCCACATGTGCCGCCAGAATTACTTAAGGCGATATTCTGCAGAGCGCGCGTGCGCCTGCAAGCCTTCACCATAGGCCAAGGTTGCCGCAACTTTACCTAACACCTGTGCGCCTTCAGAAGATACCATGATTAAACTTGATCGTTTTTGGAAATCATACACCCCCAGTGGTGAGGAGAACCTAGCAGTACGTGAAGTAGGTAATACATGGTTAGGCCCTGCACAGTAATCACCCAAAGCCTCACAGGTGTCACGTCCCATAAAAATAGCACCAGCGTGTTTGATTTTTTTGCTGAATGGCAACGGCTCTTCGACAGAAAGCTCCAAATGCTCAGGTGCAATGTAGTTGCTGATTTCAGCAGCTTCATCCAAATCGCGCACATGGATTAGGGCACCACGGTCAGTCAAGGAAGTGGTAATAATGTCCTTACGTGGCATTTCCTCTACCAACTTTTCAATGCTGGCAGCAACTTGATCCAAAAACGCTGCATCCGGGCTTAACAAGATAGATTGCGCCAACTCGTCATGCTCGGCTTGTGAGAACAAATCCATCGCAATCCAGTCAGGATCGGTTTTACCATCACAAATCACTAGAATTTCAGAAGGACCGGCCACCATATCAATCCCCACCACGCCAAATACACGGCGCTTAGCCGCAGCTACATAAGCATTACCTGGACCGACTATCTTGTCCACTTGCGGCACGGTTGCTGTACCGTACGCTAACGCACCTATTGCCTGCGCACCGCCGATACAAAATACGCGATCTACGCCACAAACGGCAGCCGCAGCCAATACCAGCTGGTTTTTCTCACCATTCGGCGTTGGCACCACCATAATCAGTTCTTGTACGCCAGCCACTTTAGCTGGAATCGCATTCATCAACACAGATGAAGGATATGCCGCTTTACCGCCCGGCACATATAAGCCTACACGGTCAAGCGAGGTGACCTGCTGGCCGAGCAGAGTGCCATCAGCCTCGGTGTAGCTCCATGAACTCATCAACTGTTTTTCATGATAGCTTTTTACACGGTCAGCCGCAGCTTGCAATGCAGCACGCTGCGCAGCTGGCAAGCCATCTAAGGCCGCTTGCAACTCAGCCTGACCAATCTCCAACTCAGCGAGTTGGCTGGCATTGGTCTTATCAAAACGATTGGTGTATTCAAGCACTGCCGCGTCGCCACGCTGCTTCACATCTTTTAGAATGTTAGCAACCACCGCATCGATGCTATCATCCTGTGCAGTTTCAAACGCAAGTAGCTCTTTTAAGTTCGCCTGAAAATCGCTATCTACAGTAGAAAAACGTCTAATTTTCATATTACTAAACCTTATTTGAAACCTTATTTGCCTAAAGCCTAGGTATTTTCCTAAACCCTTGTTTATTTAAATCCCTGTGTACTTAAACTTTAGGTGCCTAAATTATTTATTTTTTGCGATTGCCGTTTGAAATGCATCCATGATTGGCTGCAACTTGTCTCTATTCAGCTTGAGCGAAGCCTGATTCACCACCAGCCTAGAGCTGATATCACCAACTTCCTCCACCGCTTTCAGCTTGTTAGCGCGCAAAGTGCCGCCAGTGCTCACTAAGTCCACAATCACATCTGCCAGCCCTACCAATGGCCCCAACTCCATAGAGCCATACAGCTTGATCAAATCTACGTGCATGCCTTTTGCCGCAAAGTGCTCACGCGCTGTCTTTACGTATTTGGTTACCACTTTTAGACGCGCTCCGCTGCGAATCGAGCCAAAGTAATCAAAGTCTTCTCGCACCGCTACCATCATTTTGCATTTCGCAATCTGCAGGTCTATGGGCTGATATAAACCGTCACCGCCATGCTCATCCAACACATCCTTACCGGCAATACCCAAATCAGCAGCGCCATACTGTACGTATGTCGGTACATCGGTCGCACGCACGATAATCAAACGTACGTCAGGGCGATTGGTTTCTATAATCAGCTTACGGGATGCTTCTGGATCTTCCGCCGCGTGAATCCCTGCTGCCGCCAGCAGTGGTGCAGTTTCTTCAAAAATTCTGCCTTTTGACAGTGCTATGGTAATCATTATTCAGTTTTCTCTATGCTATTCGCTTTACGTTGGCGCCCAAGGCGTTTAACTTAGCTTCCAAGTGTTCATAACCGCGGTCTAAGTGATAGATACGCTCAATCACCGTATCGCCACGGGCCACCAAGCCGGCTAACACCAAACTTGCAGAAGCGCGTAAGTCAGTTGCCATTACGGTAGCGCCATCTAAGAAGGACACACCTTTAACCAAGGCGGTATTGCCATCAATACCAATATCCGCGCCCAAACGCTGCATTTCCTGCACATGCATAAAGCGATTTTCGAAGATGGTTTCTGTGACTTTAGATACGCCGGAGGCAATAGTGTTAAGCGCCATAAACTGCGCCTGCATATCGGTTGGAAACGCGGGATGCGGTGCGGTACGAATGTTTACCGCCTTTAACTGACCATCACTCTTCACGGTAATGCTATCTGCATCCGATGTCACGGTAGCACCAGCCTCACGCAGTTTCTCAATCACCGCATCCAGCAGATGTGCCTGCACATTGCGCAAGGTCACCTCTCCACCAGTCATGGCAACAGCTACCATATAAGTACCAGCCTCAATACGGTCACACACCACATTATGTGTCGCGCCTGACAAGCGCTCTACACCTTCAATGGTAATCACATCGGTACCGGCACCCGTGATTTTGGCGCCCATTTTAATCAAGCACTCTGCCATATCAACCACTTCAGGCTCTTTGGCAGCATTCTCCAACACTGTAGTACCGTTCGCTAGGGCCGCCGCCATCATCAGGTTTTCGGTGCCGGTAACGGTCACCAAATCCATATAGTAGCGCGCACCTTGCAAACGCTGATTTGGCAGATGCTTAGTTGTTGCCTCAATGTAACCATGCTCGATATGAATTTCCGCACCCATGGCCTGCAAACCCTTGATATGCAAATCCACTGGACGCGAGCCGATAGCACAGCCACCCGGCAATGAAACACGAGCATGACCAAAGCGAGCTAATAGTGGACCCAATACCAGTATAGATGCGCGCATGGTTTTCACCATTTCATACGGCGCTTCTTTAGTATGCACAACGCTAGCATCTAGCGACACTTTATCCGCGTTGCGCTCAGTCTTCACCCCCATTTGCTCCAACAACTTAATGGTTGAACCAACATCTTTAAGGGCAGGCACGCTAGATAAGTGTAAAGGGGTTTCGGCTAGTAACGATGCACACAGAATAGGCAAAGCCGCATTCTTGGCACCAGAAACGACAACTTCACCATGAAGGCGGTTACCGCCTGTAATCAGCAGTTTGTCCAATTATTTGGTCGCATTCAATAATGTTTGCAACTCACCACTTTCATACATGGCACGCATAATGTCTGAACCGCCAATAAACTCACCGTTTACATACAACTGTGGAATTGTTGGCCAGTTTGCATAAACTTTAATACCCTCACGTATATTTTGATCTGCCAACACGTCAATCGCCACATACTCTACATTACATGCGCTGAGGATTTGCGTTGCCAAATTTGAAAAACCACATTGTGGAAATTTCGGACTACCTTTCATGTACAGCACTACTGGGTTACCTGTTACCTGACTTCTGATTAATTCCTGCGTATCCATTATTTATCCTAATTACAAAACTTAATTACAAAACTTTTCACTTACATCTAGCTTCACTTGCATCCAATTAGACACACGCTAGCTTTAGTTGTTACCTTAGTTGCCACCCTGTAACTTTAACCACGCCTCCGGGGTTAAAGTCCGCATTGATAAAGCGTGAATCTCTGCACGCATTCTGTCGCCCAGGGCTGCATATACCAACTGATGCTGCTTAATCATGGTCTTACCAACAAACTCAGGACTGACGATTACCGCTTCAAAATGCGTACCGTCATCACCTAATACTTTTATATAGTCACACGCCAAATTTTGCGTGATGTATGTTTCTAACTGCTGGGCACTTAACACGTGTTACTCACCTTAAAATTATTCAACTAGCCAAATTGCTTAACCTGGCACTCAAACCAATAGCATTATGACCTAAGTTTATAGCCTGATTTTAACATTTTTAATGTGATCAGTGCTAACACAAGGAAGGACGCGGCGACTATGAGCAAACTGAGTGCCGGAGATACGTCACCTTTGCCAAAGAAACCATATCTAAACCCGTCTATCATGTAAAAGAATGGATTAAGATGCGACACTTTTTGCCAAAATGGCGGCAATGAATGTATCGAATAAAACACACCAGACAAAAACGACAATGGCATGATAATGAAATTCTGGAACGCTGCCATCTGATCAAACCTATCGGCCCAAATGCCGGCGATGATGCCAAAAGTACCAAGCAGCGCACTACCTAACAGGCCAAAAGCGACGATCATCCACGGATTAGCCACCGTTAAATCAACAAACCACATTGCCACCAGATAAATACACAAACCCACTACCAAGCCACGAATGATGGCAGCAATCAGAAATGCCAGAAAAAATTGCAAATGCGTCAGCGGCGTGAGTAACACAAATACGATATTACCCATCACCTTGGATTGAATCAGGCTAGATGAACTATTGGCAAATGCATTTTGCAGCACCGACATCATAATCAGCCCCGGAATTAGAAACTCAGTATAGGCAACCCCATCATAAACCTGCACATGCTTATCCAACACATGAGAGAAAATCAGCAAATAAAGTAAGGCCGTGATTACCGGCGCCGCCACGGTTTGGAATGACACGCGCCAAAAACGTAATAGTTCTTTTTTAAGCAAGGTCCACGGACCTCTAAAACCAGAGACCGCGTTGTATGTTGTATTTTGTTTTAAATCACTCATCATGCTTGACTCACTAATTTAGACTCGGCAGCGGCATTCCCCACCAACGACAAAAAGACATCCTCTAAGTCAGCCTCGTTCAACTGCATATCTGCCACCTTAATACCGCTGGCACGCAAAGAGGCAAGCACAGATTCAATCTGTATCATATCGGTTAAAGCAAAGGTATAAACCCCACGCTCCACATGCCGCACCAGGCTCTGCACCTCTTGCGGCAACTGCACTTCACCCAAAGTCAAACGCAAGTGCTTACCTGCAAATTTATTGAGCAAACTAGCGGTGCTATCTAACGCCACAATTTGGCCTTGCTTCATCATAGCGACGCGGCTACATAGTGTTTCTGCTTCTTCCAGATAATGCGTGGTCAGAATAATGGTATGGCCATCACGGTTTAATTTTTTAATAAACTCCCACAGCATTTGGCGCAACTCAACATCCACCCCGGCGGTAGGCTCATCCAACACAATCACTGGCGGCTTATGTGCCAACGCCTGTGCAATCAGTGCACGACGCTTCATGCCACCTGATAATTTACGCATATTGGTATGCGCCTTATCAGCCAAGCCCAAACCTTCCAGCACCTCATCCACCCAATGATCATTCTCACGGCCCAGCCCAAAATAGCCCGCCTGAAACCGCAACATTTCACGCACGTTAAAGAATGGGTCAAACACCAACTCTTGAGGCACAATCCCCAACAACTGGCGTGCCTGCTGATATTGCTGCTGCACATCAAAACCCATGACTGAAATATTGCCAGCACTTGGCGCGATTAGGCCAGCCAGAATATTAATCAAGGTGGATTTTCCGGCGCCATTAGGCCCAAGCAAGGCGAAAAACTCACCCTGCTCGATAGTGAGGTCAACGCCTTTTAAGGCGTGCAGCGCACCAAAGTGCTTATGCACACCACGAATTTGTATAGCAGGATGGTTCAAAAATGACTTTCGATTAACAATTTAAATTTATCGGCAAGCAACAGGTAAGTGCGCAACCCATAGCTAAAACAACACTCAGCCCATAGCAAGAGAGTAGATGCAGTTAAGCAACTCAAAACACCATGTTCAAATACATTCAATCAAAGCGCCAAAACCCTTTCGTACACCGAAAGGGTTTTGGTTTGGGTTCAGATTAGCGATTAAGCACTGAGCGGGATAAAATCAGCAACACCATACAGTGTAGCCAAACTCTCCAACCCCTCAGGTAAATTCACAAAGGTGATTTTATGATTAAAGGCAATCGCCCGACGCTGCCACTCCATCATCAAACTAATGGCAGAAGTGTCTGTATTAGTGACCGCAGAAAAATCTATCTGTAGCGCATCATTCATTACCAATGCAGCACTCTCAACCAACACTGCATTGGCATTATCAACCAGTATCTCACCGGAGAGTTGCCACGTATTGCCTTGTAATGCTACGTTACTCATACGCCAGATGCTTTATTTTTATCCGCAAGTTTTTTATTCAAGCTATCAAGGCCGTTATCGCGAATCTCACTGCTGAACTGGCTACGGTAGTTAGTTACCAAGCTTACACTTTCAATCACAATATCATAAACCTTCCAGCCGTTATCCAGCTTCACCAAGCTATAATCCACTGAAATTGGCTGACCACCAGGCTGCAGAATCTGAGTTTTAACACTAACATTTTTCGCGCCAGCTTCAGCACGTAACGGTTTGTATTCAATCACTTGGTTTTTGTATTTACCCAGCGCTGTTGCGTAAGTGCGTAACAACAATGTACGGAACTCTTTTTGGAAAGCAGCTTGCTGCTCTGGCGTAGCAGTTCTCCAGTTTTTACCCAGCACCATGCGGCAAACGCGCTCAAAATCAAAGTTAGGTAGAATTTTCTCTTCAGCCAGCGCATAAATCTTTTGCTGATTACCCGCTTGAATGTCTTTATCACTCTTAAGCGTGTTAAGTACATCTTCAGCTGTGCGCTTCACCAACTCATCCGCAGAAACCTCTGCCTGAACCAAGCTGGCATTTACAAACATTGCAGTAGCAAAAGTGACACTCATCACCAACTTTAAAAACATTTTCATTTGAGACCTTTTATATTTTCGTCAAACTGACAAATTAAACAAACCAACATCAAAACAGCAACCAATCCTGACTAGAACGGCGCATCACCCAATTCGGTTGACTTAGCCTTCGCTGGCTCGCCAGTTGCAGGGGCTGCAGCCTTGTCATT
Organism: Methylotenera mobilis JLW8; assembly: GCF_000023705.1. NCBI lineage: Bacteria > Pseudomonadati > Pseudomonadota > Betaproteobacteria > Nitrosomonadales > Methylophilaceae > Methylotenera > Methylotenera mobilis. Next base: position 335,421 of record NC_012968.1, on the reverse strand, counting down.
ATCTGACTCAGAAGCTTTATTATACAAAAACTGACTGATCATCTTTTCTAACACTATCGCGTCTTGGGTCTGGCTGATTTTATCGCCAGCCTTCAGCACATCATCTTCGCCACCAGCTTCTAAACCAATATATTGCTCGCCCAACAAACCTGCCGTATAGATATTAGCAAAAGTATCTTTAGGAAACTGATAGCGTTTATCGATTTTAATCGTCACCACAGCGACGTAAGACTTAGCATCGAAGCTGATATCGGCGACACGGCCAACCACTACACCAGCACTTTTTACTGGGGCGCTTGGCTTCAAGCCGCCAATATTCTCAAATGAAGCACTTACTGAGTAAGTCTCGCCAATTTTACTTGAGGTTAAATTACCCACCTTCATAGCAAGACCCAGCAATGCAGCTGCGCCTAAAGCCACAAAAATACCTACCCATAAATCTATTTTTGTTCTATCCACTTCACTACCCTCTCAACTTTGTTTTTATGGGCTAAACAACCAGCATAAAAGACGTTAATACAAAATCCAAAAATAATACGGTGAGCGATGAAATCACCACGGTTCTGGTGGTCGCATGACTAACACCCTCTGCCGTAGGAGGCGCATCAAAACCCTCGAACAAGGCAATCATGGTACAAGCAACCCCGAACACCACACTTTTGATCACACCATTAATAATATCTGCACGCACATCCACATTCGCCTGCATTTGTGACCAGAATGCGCCATCATCCACACCAATCAGCGGCACTGCTACTAAATAGCCCCCTAACACGCCCACCATAGAGAACAGGGCAGCAAGGATAGGCATAGAGATTACACCAGCCCAAAATCTTGGTGCAACCACGCGCGCGATTGGGTTAACCGCCATCATTTCCATTGCCGACAATTGTTCAGTTGTTTTCATCAAGCCGATTTCAGCCGTAATTGCAGTACCAGCACGACCCGCAAACAACAAAGCTGTTACTACCGGGCCCAATTCGCGCACCAAAGCCAAGGCCACCAGCACCCCGATTGCCTCTGATGAACCATACTTCTGCAGCGTGTTATAGCCCTGCAACGCCAGCACCATACCAACAAAGAATGCAGATACGATAATAATCAGCAAAGACATCACACCCGTAAAATACACTTCACGCAGTGTTAAATGAAAGCGCCTAAAACTCTCACCCGAATAAGCAATCGCCAGCATAAAAAGCCTAGCGCCAGCACCCAAACGCCAGATACGTGCAATCATGCGATTGCCGACGCCGCTTAGAAACCGAGAAAACATATTAATTATTTTATTAATCATTAAACTAAATCCATTAAACCGCTAGTCTGTAGCTGAACACTCAACCCAACAGCTGAGCCCGGTAATCGGGCGCTGCATAATGGAAAGGTACCGGACCATCTTTCTCGCCATGCACAAACTGATGAACAAATGGAAGGGTAGATTGCATTAAATCTTCAGGGGTACCCTCTGCCGCCACCTCACCATTAGCGACAAAGTACACATAATCAGCAATCAAAAATGTTTCTTTAACATCATGTGAAACAATAATAGAAGTCGCACCCAGTGCATCATTCAGGCTACGAATCAACTCACAGATCACCCCCATAGAGATTGGGTCTAAACCGGCAAACGGCTCATCATACATAATGATATTGGGGTCTAACGCAACCGCACGCGCCAATGCAACACGACGCGCCATACCGCCAGACAATTCTGTAGGCATCAACTTATACGCACCGCGCAAACCCACTGCATTCAGCTTTAGCAGTACCAAGTCACGAATCATGGACTCAGGTAAATCCGTTAACTCACGCATCGGGAACGCGACATTATCAAACACGCTTAAATCGGTAAATAAAGCGCCATGCTGAAACAACATGCCCATGCTGCGGCGCAACTGATAAATACCATCACGCGTTTGCTCATGCACCACTTGCCCGTTAACACGCACTTCACCTTTCGTTGGCTTAACCTGACCACCAATCAAGCGCAGCAATGTGGTCTTACCACTACCGCTACCGCCCATAATGGCAACGACCTTCCCTTTGGGGAAAGTCATGTTAATCCCTTTGTGCAATATACGACCGCTGTACCCAAAGGAAAGGTTGTCAATTTCTACAATATTTGATGTCATTTAAAGCACAATTTTTCAGTTAATTTTCTTGCTTTTACCCAAGGTGCCATTTTAGAACAATTAAGATTCTACGCAAGCTGTAAAATTAACCTCGTAGCAACTTAACCAAACCGTTAGCCAATAAAAAAACCCACCGAAGTGGGTTTAAATAGGTCATGGTATAACTACTTAAAAAGATAAGCAAACATTATAGGTTGTAGCATCAGCAATAGTCGGAGTAGCAACATTACTAGTTACCCATCCACCAGCTGCCGTGGCGTATGTCCGCATCGAGCCAGTGGAAGTTTCCCCATCATCAAGCGCAGTGTCTAGTTGCTTAGCATACTTACCTAAAACAGCCGCGGAACAAATAACGTAAGATCCTGTTAGTCCCGCCGGGCCTGTAGATAGCGAATTAAAATTAGACACACTTTGCACACCTATTCTCCCACCATCTGCATTAGTTGGATAATAGCTCGCATCAGTGCCAGTGGTCGGCCCTGGAGCCAAGCCCGCCAATCGAACATGCTGCCAAAATATACCAGACTCAGTTGCAGGCGCAGTTCCGCCCGCACCTCCATCCCATGCTCCACTAATAACTCCATCCCCTGTACCAGTGGCAGCCTTAAGGGCAGTTGAGCCCACATGGGCTGTTGGATTTGCATCATCCCCAGGCAAAGCCCTGTATTTATCTTGATATCCGTAAATATAAACCTGGGTGTTCTTAAAATCACTAGCCATATTCTTAACTTTAGCACTATTAATAAGCTCTTGCCCTTTAAGTACGCCTCCAAGCAATAGGCCAATAATTACCAGCACAATTGCCAACTCAATTAGCGTAAAGCCTGCCTGTGTTCTTTTCATTTAATTCCCCGAACTGTGCGCAATCAATGCGCCAATTTAAACATGTAAGTTACAACACCAAGTTAAGTGTCAATTTTTAACTAGCAAATAACATACCAGCTATGATTGATTATATCCAACAGCAATTTGCTTGTATTCTACAAGATATAACATCCATTACGTACAAATTATTGTCAAAGATTGGACACTTGTGTTCAAATCCCGACGGTATGTTAATTTTGACAATATGTACACAACATAAAATATGCGCTCACTTTTTCAGCTTTACCGACTAACTCTTAACAATCACGATCGCCTGATGGCGCTACTGATGCTGTCACTACATGCACTGCTGATCTGGGGTGAGAATAGTCATTTACATACGGCATTACTGCTCTGCCACTACGGCGTCTTTTTGCTGTGGCAGCCCGTGATGCGCCAAAGCGACAAGCTCTCCTGGAAGATGGTCGGCATTGTGCTTATCGGTGCTTACCTCACCACTTTTCTGACCAACTGGTGGGTCACCGCATTCTGGATTGCAGGGTTATTCTCCCTGATTGGCGGGCGCATACTATCCAGCGAGGCTACACACTCAAAAGTGCCGAACATACTCGCCGCCTCATATCTGCTAGCCATCCTCTTACTCTGGGTGGTGCCTAAACTACTTAACGCAGACAATGATTTACTGGCCGCAGAACTACTCTTGGTCTACGTATTACCGATACTGCCGCTGACCATTTTATTTTTATCAGCAAAGAACATCAGCCTTACCTATACGCAAAATATTGACTTTTTTTACACACTACTCATCTTCTTACTGACCATTATTGTCATATTAAGCAGCTTTGCTATTGGCGTTGTCTGGCAAATTCATTATGTAAAGCTACTTATTTTCACAGTTTTTGGCCTAGCGACTACCTTAGTGGCAATTAGCTGGCTATGGAACCCTAGCGCGACTTTTTCTGGCCTAGAGCTGCTGATGTCGCGCTACCTATTAAGCATTGGCCTACCGTTTGAACAGTGGATTAGAAAAATTGCCGCATTTGCTGAACACGAAACCTCCGCCGAAGGTTTTTTACAAGCATCAATGCGCGAGTTAGTGGCATTAAATTGGGTAAGCGGGGTATCGTGGCGCTCTGAAAATATCCATCAGGAGATTGGTGAGCCCACACGCTTTATCTCTACTTTTAGCTTTCATCAACTGCACTTAACACTGTATTCGCGCTGGCAATTTACCCCAGCCATGTATCTGCACGTACAACTGCTTACACAAATTTTAGGCGAATTCTACGAAGCAAAGCGCCGCGAGGAAACAATCAGCCAGAATGCTTATATGCAAAGCTTGTATGAAACCGGCTCTCGGTTAACGCATGACATCAAGAATATTTTACAGTCATTAGGCACGCTGTCTGCTGCCGCGGAGCAGAGCAATCACGCAGCAGATGACGCAAGACTAGTTGACCTGATTAAGAAACAGCTACCAAGATTAAGTCAGCGCCTTGCAAGCACTCTGAACAAACTGGAAGAACCGGGCGTAGAGAAAAAGAACCAAGCTAAGGTAAGTCATTGGTGGAAGAGCTTCAAGCAAATCAACGCGCATCAGCAAGTGCAATTTGAAGCGCCTACAAATTTGCCAAAAACCGACATCGATCCCGACGTTTTAGATAGCGTGGTGGATAATCTGATACAGAATGCACTGGAGAAAGCCAAGCTGGAAACCAACATTAGCATCAATGTGGCTATTATGCCGTCTAATCACTTTTGCATAGAGGTTACCGACACCGGTTCAGCAGTACCAGATGAAGTCGCGGACAAACTCTTCAAAACCCACGTCAGCTCCAAAAGCGGCTTGGGTGTTGGCTTATATCATGCCGCACAGCAAGCGGAACATGCAGGCTATGCACTCAGCCTGATCGACAACATTGATGGTGAAGTAAGATTTAGACTAGAAAAAGTGCATTGATACACGTTGATGATTGTCGCTAGCAATCATCAACCGCCATGAAAAAAGCCTTGCGGTCATTGTGATCGCAAGGCTTTTTTGATATATAAATAGTATTGTATTAACGCAGTACCGACTGAGCGACTTAGCTAGGTAACCACTTAGCCAGATAACTTAGCTAAGTCACGGGGCAACCAATCCAGACAACGTAATCAGCTTAGGCAGCTATAGTGTGCCGTATGAGTGCAAACCACTTAGGAACATATTAACGCCCAGGAACGCAAAGGTAGTAATAATCAAACCAATTAATGCCCACCAAGCCAGCAATGGCCCGCGCAAACCTTTAACCATACGCAAATGCAGCCAAGCCGCGTAGTTCAACCACACAATCAGCGCCCAAGTTTCTTTTGGGTCCCAACTCCAGTAACCGCCCCAAGCCTCAGCCGCCCACATTGCACCCAAAATAGTTGCAATGGTAAAAAAGGCAAACCCCACGGCGATGGCTTTATACATTAGGTCATCCAACACGTCCAAACTAGGCAAGCGTGAAGTAAGCACGCCTTTGCTCGCCAGCAGGTAAGAGAACGCCACCATTGCTGCTAAAGAAAATGAGCCATAACCGATAAAGTTAGCCGGCACGTGTATTTTCATCCAATAGCTTTGCAACGCCGGCACTAACGGCTGAATATTATGTGCGGCACGATCAAAGGTGTACCACAATATAAAACCAACTGCGGCATTGATGACCAGCAACACAAAACCGCCTAATTGCTTAGTATTTAACTTTTGCTCATAGTGCAAATACAGCAAAGCCGTAATTAAGCAGAACAACACAAACACTTCATATAAATTGCTGACTGGAATATGCCCTACGTCCGTACCAATTAGGTAAGACTCATACCAGCGCACCATTAGGCCTACAAAACCAAACAGTACAGCAGACCATGTGAGTGCTGAAGCTACTTTACCGCTGAACACGCTACGTTTAAATAAGGCAAACCAGTAAGTCAGCATCGCCAGTACAAATAAAACATTCATCCACATAATGGCGGACTGACTTGCGATTAAGAACTTCAGGAAAAATACTTGTGTGGCACGCGCCTGATCTCCGTGGTACAAAGCGATTGCAGACAAGCTCAGTACGCCAACACCCAGCACTAATCTGCTAAGCGCCTTCCACTGCCAGCCCAAATAGCTTACTAAAGCCGCCGCCCCGAATAAAAAGGTGACTTCGTATGCATCCATGTAATGTGCATATTTAATAAATGCGAATATAGAACCCGCAACGATGACTAAAGCATATAGCCAATCTTGCCAGTTCAATTTTTGCAACAACGTTTGTTGTTGATAACTCATGGTGTCATTCATTTTCAATTCCTTAGCTAACAATGCCAGCAAGTTGTTCGCGGTATAAATTAAACTCTTGCTCAAACTCTAAATTCTTACGATTAGACGCCATAGCGAAATGCACTTCTTTTGCACCTGGCTTCAGGTATAACCAGACTCTTCTTTCGCGGATATACATCATGGCAAAAATACCCAGCACCAAAATCACTGAGCCCAAGTACACCCATTTTTGCCCAGGCGACTTGGTTAATTGTAGACCACTCGCCTCTTTATGCTCAAACTGATTCAGCTGCAAATAATACGGAGTGCCATAGAAGAACATATCACTGAACGCGTTCAAACTATCGCGCATCAAGCGCTCGGTTTCCGCGCTATTTTTCAGCAATGGCTTGTTATTAAGTTCCAGCGCCATGTTATAAGCCTCGTATGCAGCAACATTTACCATCTTGATATAGGTAGTCGCTGACGCTTCACGCTCTTTTTCTGGCACATTTTTCTCGATCACCTTCGCCACTTCACTATAGCCGCCTTGTGCAAATACAGTGAGTAGCCGCACTAAACTAAGTTCAAACTGCTTGCGTATCTCAGGGTCACCACGTACGCCCAAAGACTTTTGTGCGATGCGTTTTGCTATTTCCGGATATTTAGAGGCATCCAACATAATGGCCCTAAACCCCATAAAGCCATCGATGCTTAAACCCTCATCTACCGGGATGCGCAAATAACGGAAATCCTCTTGGACGGTTTCACGCATGCCGGACAAGAAATAAAATTGACCATCTATCTGCACAGGCTGCATATAGGTCACGTATTCAGTAGCCTGACCACGGCCATCACGTAATTTATAGGTCACGTTAGGACCTACGTTATGTGGCTTACCTTTGCCATCGGGTGACATGTTAATAATATTAAACTTACGGAAGTCGTTGTATTCCACACGCAACTTAGCGTCACCCTCACCTAACGCACCTTCACCAAAGATGTTGCCGGACAAAGCCTGCGGTTGATTATTAGAGGAAAATAGATTCCACACATTAAATTTCAAGCCCGTGCCACCATCTTGAAAGTCAGACTGATAAATCGCGATACCTTTATAGGTTAAAGGATGATTCACGCTAATGGTTTTGGCAATTGGCTCTTTTAATTCCGGGTCAAAAATCACCAAATCACTTTCAAATGACTTAGGCTGACCTGTCGCGTAATGTTCAATACGAAAATCTTTTAAACCAACCGCAAACGGCAGCTCTTGTACCAGATAGCCATCACGCACACGTAAAAAAGCCACATTCTGCGTTGAGCCCTCTGCCAGCGTCATGTTGCCGCGGAATGAAGGATTACTCACCGACATTTTGCTTGCCTCAGGCACTTTTGAAACCGGTAAATCTTTAGTTTCAATGCGCTTATAACCTAGCATCTCCTGTACTTTAAACGGCAGGTTACCGTCCAGCAAGCCGCCAAATAAAATCACCACCATCGCCACGTGCGTAAAAATATACCCCCAGCGCTGATGCGTGCCGGCTTTGGCTGCAATTAATTCGCTACCGTCTTCCTGTGCTCTGATTTTATATTTAAAACCTTTGGCATCTAAAAACTGTAAAAGATTTTGCTTAACTGCTGCATAGTCTGCGGTCAGGTTAAATGTGGCCTGATGACTAAACGCACGCAACGATTTTTCTGTGGCATGTTCTTTAAAGGTACGCCACTCTTTGAGCATTAAAGGGGTGTTGCGGTAAATACACAGACTAGTAGATACCACCAAGAACAACAGAATGACTAAAAACCAAACGCTATGGTAAACATCATACAAACCCATACGTTCAAACATCGCAAACCAAAACTGACCAAACTTTACAATATAGTTCTCATAAGGCTCATTTTGCTTAAGCACCGTACCGATGACTGAGGCCACACCCAACACGCTCAACAAACTCACGGCAAAGCGCATGGAGCTCAGCAAATCTAGAAAGTTTTTAGTAAATGATAATTTAGGATTCAAAATACGGCACTCTGAGGGTAAATTTTAGGTTAATGCTCGTGAATACTGCTGCTACTTATGACTTAAGCGGGGCAACGATAGTTGCTAACCTGAACAAATAAAGGAACACCAAAACATTTCAGCGTTAAAAAAGGGCAGCATTGCCACCCTTTTTAAACTATCGCTAAATCTAGCGTAAACCTTGAATATAGTCAGCTACAGCAGCCATTTCCGCATCGGACATCTTCGCTGCAATCGCCATCATCATTGGTGCGTTAGCGCGCTCGCCTGAGCGGAAGGCTTTTAATTGTGCCAATGTATAGTCAGCATGTTGACCACTTAAACGTGGGAACTGTTTTGGCAAACCAGCGCCATTAGGACTATGGCAAGCTGCACAAGCTGGAACATTGGTTACCGCATTACCTGCACGGTAAATTTTTTCACCCACCGAACCGGCACCGTTTGATTTAGCCTGACCTAGCGCAGGTTTTTTGCTTGAGAAATAACGCGCTAGCTCTTTCATTTCAGCTTCTGACAATGCGCCAGCCATACCAGACATCACGGCATTAGCACGTTTACCAGATTTAAATTCCGTTAATTGCTTTTCAATGTAGTCAGGATGTTGACCTGCTAATTTAGGGTTAAGACTAATCACACTATTGCCGTCCGGCGCATGACATGCAGCACAGACAGTATTAACGGTTTGTTGTGCAGACTTTGTCGCAGACTCTTCCGCTTGCGCATTAATAGAAATCCCCAACATTAAACCAGATAACAACCAAGCTAGATGACGAAATTGCATTACCGCTCCTAAATCTAAATTATTCAACCAATTAACGCGCTATTTTAGCGAAAAACAACTATTCGTGATAGCATTTTTCACCATTACATCAATTCCTTTGATAATTCAAAGTTAATTCAAAAAACTACAACTGTCTGTGGGCGTCAAATCATCATGCGAATCAACATGTCAGATTGACTTACCACATTGAATTACACTATTAAATTATAAGGAATTTGCTTTACCAGAATCAGGATCAATATGCCGTTATTTCAAAATGCCGCTTTTTATATATCAGCTCACCACCTGCGTGATTTACCACCAGCCAGCGGGGTTGAAGTTGCCTTTGCTGGGCGATCCAACGCTGGCAAGTCCAGCGCGCTGAACACATTAGCCAATCACAATCGCTTGGCATTTGTGAGTAAGCAACCGGGACGCACGCAGTTAATTAACTTTTTCACACTAGGTAACGACCGACACTTGGTGGACTTACCTGGCTACGGCTACGCCAAAGTGCCAGAAGCCATGCGGGCGCATTGGCAAAACGTATTAGCGCGCTACCTAAGTGAACGCAGTAGCTTAGGCGGCCTGGTGTTGGTCATGGACAGCCGCCACCCACTCACCCCACTCGACCGCCAAATGCTGGATTGGTTTTGCCCTAGCGGCAAACCTGTGCACGTACTGCTAACCAAATCAGATAAATTGTCGCGCGGCGAAGCCTCACTCACCCTGAACCGGGTACGCAAAGAGCTGATAGAGACTTGGGGCAACCACTACAATAGTGAGTGCACCATACAGTTATTCTCCAGCCTAAAGAAACAAGGCGTAGAAGAAGCAGAGAAAGTCATCGGCAAATGGCTGTTTGTAGAAGATGAAACAGCATCAGAACAGGCCTAAAGCCAGCTTGGCCAAGCGTACAGCTTAGCCAAGGCAATAAACACTAAATAACGGATGATTAGTTAAATGCTACTTGCGGGTAAACACCATATCCCACACACCATGCCCAAGTTTCAAACCGCGATTCTCAAACTTGGTTAATGGGCGGTAGCTTGGTTTAACTGCATAATCTTGCGCGGTATTTTCCAGCTGCGCTTCTGCATTCAGCACCTCCAGCACCCATTCCGCATACTCCTGCCAATCTGTTGCCACATGCAAATAGCCACCAGCCTTAAGCTTGGTGCAGAGCAATTGCACAAACTCGGCCTGAATCAAACGGCGTTTGTGATGGCGCTTTTTATGCCACGGATCAGGAAAAAAGATATGCACGCCATCCAGGCTGCCATCTGCCACCATGTTGTGCAACACTTCCACCACATCATGCTGAATCACGCGAATATTGTTTAACTCATTTTCCTGAATCAGTTTAAGCAACGCACCTACCCCCGGCGTATGCACTTCGGCCGCCAGGAAATCGCAATCCGGTAGCACTTGCGCGATTTTGGCGGTGGTTTCCCCCATGCCAAAACCAATTTCCAGAATCTTCTTGCTATCGGCGCGATTAAATAATGCATTGAGATTTAGCAACTCCGGGGCGTAATTCACCCCAAATTGCGGAAAACCTGTTTCTAGCGCACGCGCCTGGCCTTTAGTTAAGCGACCCTGACGCAATACGAAACTACGGATACGGCGCTGACTTAAGTCTTCAGCGTCGTCTTGAACCTGCTCTGTTTGATTTAATGTATTCATAAGGGCGAATTATACTGCAGCTAACCCAACTCGTCAGGTTCAACAATTCCCCACCCCTATCGCTGACAATCTGTGTTTATAAGGTATGTGACTTATCACCAGAGGCAAAACCAAGCAAGGCTAAGCCCAACCCGCGTCCCAGAGCGATTACCTTAAATAGATCTCCCATCTCGGCCGGTGACAATAATTTTTGTGCCGCGGCGGCGAGCGGCGCATAGCGCGCCATATCGTGCGGGGAAATCTGGCTCATAATATCCAAGATGCCGCAATTCATTAAAAACTGGGCTTGCGAGCAAAAACCCATCACGGCCAAACCACTGTGCTCACCTGCGCTGGCAACACTAGAAAAATCTACGTGTGCGGTGATATCCTGCAATCCAACATAAACCAGCGGATCCACATGGGCGTAATGCTGGTAATGACACATTAGCGTGCCTAAATTGCGCTGCGGATGATAATACTCACGCGCTGAAAAACCATAATCGACCATTATAATGGCACCATGCTTTAACGCATCGGCCAAGCTAGCAATCAGCCCAGTCGCTGCCGGACTTACCTCTGTCAAGTAATCATCGGGCAAATCATACGTGGCGGCTAAATCTAGCAGATTGCCAGCCGGCAGTGGCTGATCTTGCCAATAAAACTCGCCATTAAATGCCACACCGCGCTCGCACAGCGCTGGCGCCTCAGTGGCGGCGGGCTTATATAGCAAATGTACGGGCAGCGCATCCAGCACCTCATTACCCAGCATAACGCCTACAAAATTGTCAGGCAAGCTACCCAGCCATACCACGCACTCAGCCAACGCTACAGGCAGATGCTGCTGAATTGTTTCTCGCTGCACCTGACGCAAGTAAGTGCTAACTTCAAGAATAAAATAATGACTGGGAACTTGATTTAGCGCCTGTAACGCCAACAGTAAATCTACCGCCAAACGTCCTGAGCCTGCGCCCAACTCCAACACATCACCCTGCGTTTGTACCAGCACCTCTGCCACCTGATTCGCCATTGCCTGTGCAAACAAGGGGGAGATTTCAGGGGCTGTAACAAAATCGCCTCCCATACCGAACTTTTTAGCACCGCCACTGTAATAACCTAAGCCCGGGGTATAAAGTGCCATGTGCATATAGTCTGCAAATGACAACCAACCGCCATTCTGACTAATCTTATCTTGGATTAATAATGCGAGCTGTTGACTAAGTGCTTGTGCATCAGCGTTAGGAATAGGTAATGAACTCATAAGCCATTATAATATTTAAGAAGAAAGAAATGAGTAAACTGTGGATACAAACAAAGATAAAGTCATATTAATCACGGGCGGCGCCAAACGCGTTGGGGCCACGATGTGCCGCGAGCTGCACAGGCAAGGCGCCAAGCTGATGATTCATTACAATAACAGCATGCCCGAAGCTCGCGCATTGCAGGCAGAGCTTAATTTGCTGCGTGCAAACTCAGTGGCTATTATTCAGGGTGACTTGCTCAATCTAAACGTTTTACCCACGCTAGTGAGCGAGACCGTGCATCAATTTGGTAAATTAGATGTATTGATTAACAACGCTTCAACCTACTACCCAACAGACCTCGGTCAAATTAACGAAGAGAACTGGCAAGATTTAATCGGCAGCAATCTGAAAGCGCCCGTATTTTTAGCGCAAGCCGCGGCAACTGAGCTGCGTAAAAATTCCGGTTGTATTATCAATATTACCGATATGCATATTGAACGTCCGAAAAAAGGCTACATAGTTTATAGCGTGGCAAAAGCTGGCTTGGTGACGTTGACCAAATCACTCGCACATGAGCTTAGCCCTGAAGTGAGGGTCAACGCAGTGGCGCCAGGCCCAGTACAGTGGCCGGAAAGCAACCCGCAGTTTGACGAGGTTTATCGCCAGCGCGTAATTAACCAAACACTACTTAAACGCGTGGGCGAGGCAGAAGATGTTGCCAAAGCCGTTAAATTCCTGATTTACGATGCACCATTTATTACCGGCCATATACTCGCAGTGGATGGTGGTCGCTCGATAAACTTATAAGCGCAAACAACAATCGCGCACGATGACGGCATCAGCAGATGCCACCTTGCAACATACTTTTAAGCTGTACCTATTATGATTAAACATTTACCTGACAACCACTCAAACAACTTTATCAAACTGCGCAATAGTTTGATTAGCGCCACCGGCAAAGCCATTGGTGACTACAACATGATTGAAGATGGCGACACTGTGCTGGTGTGTATGAGTGGCGGCAAAGACTCGCACGCCATGCTGATGATATTACTCGCATTGCAAGAGCGCGCACCAATCAACTTCAAGCTGATTGCAATGAACTTGGACCAGAAGCAACCTGGCTTCCCTGCGGATATTCTGCCAGCCTATTTCGAAAAACTAGGCATAGACTATCGCATCGTAGATGCTGACACCTATTCCATCGTTAAAGAAAAAATCCCGGAAGGTAGAACCACCTGCTCATTGTGCTCACGCCTGCGCCGTGGCGTTATCTACACCACAGCCAAAGAGCTTGGTGCCAATAAAATCGCGCTTGGCCACCACCGTGATGACATCGTGGAAACCTTGTTCCTGAACTTATTCTTTGGCGCAAAAATGAAAGCGATGCCGCCTAAACTAGCTACTAATGACAAGCAAAATATCGTGATCCGCCCACTAGCTTACTGCAGTGAAAAAGACATCGCCAGCTACGCACGACAAATGGAGTTCCCTATCATCCCTTGCGACCTATGCGGTTCGCAGGAGAATCTGCAGCGTCAAAAAGTGAAAGATATGCTGCAAGCATGGGAACGTGAGCAGCCAGGACGCATTAATAATATTTTCCGTGCAATTACTAATGTAGAGCCATCCCATTTGGCTGACACCGACTTATACGACTTTAAGAATTTAACTCAAGCCAAGGCCAATGATGAGGATCCGTTATTCGGAGACATTGCCAACGAAGGAGCGGCGTTAAGTTTGGCAAATACTGAGGGCAACAAAATCGAATTTATTCGCAACAAATAGCCAAAACGGCAATTTTTTTGCACACTATATCGCTTAAGTTGTTGTATTTTAGGCAATGTCCTTGTTATCATCCAAAATGTTAGAAAAGCAAACTCCTTACTATTAGGCATTCATGTCCAAACTACTTATTGTTGAATCTCCATCTAAAGCAAAAACGCTCAAGAAATATCTTGGTAGCGATTTTGAGGTACTTGCCTCTTATGGACATGTGCGTGACCTAATTCCCAAAAATGGCGCAGTGGATACCGAAAACCAGTTCGCCATGAAGTACGACATTATTGAGCGTAATAGTAAGCATGTGGACGCAATTGCCAAAGCCGTTAAAAATGCTGATAGCATTTATCTGGCAACCGACCCGGACCGCGAAGGTGAGGCTATTTCCTGGCATATTGCCGAGATTTTAAAATCTAAAAAACTACTCAAAAACAAACTGATGAAACGCGTAGTGTTTCATGAGATTACCAAGGGTGCCGTAGAGCACGCGATTGCTGAGCCACGCGACATCTCGATGCCTATGGTGAATGCGCAACAAGCGCGCCGCGCACTGGATTATCTGGTTGGTTTCAACTTATCGCCGTTGCTATGGAAGAAAATCCGTCGCGGACTATCTGCAGGCCGCGTACAAAGCCCGGCATTACGACTGATAGTAGAACGCGAGCTAGAAATTGAGGCGTTTAAATCACAAGAGTATTGGTCTATCCATTTAGATGCGTTAAAACATCAGCATGGCTTTAAAGCTAAACTGGTGCAACTCAACAATCAAAAAGTTGAGCAGTTCACAGTAATCAATCATGACCAACAGTCTGACATCGTTGGCAAACTACTATTAGCCAGCGCCGGCAAAACCACCGTATCGCGTGTAGAAAAGAAACAACGTAGCCGCAGTCCTGCCGCACCGTTCACCACCTCTACACTGCAACAAGAGGCTGTACGCAAGCTGGGCTTCACCACCTCACGCGCCATGCGTGTAGCGCAGCAACTGTACGAAGGGGTGGATGTAGGCGGAGGCACCGTGGGTTTAATTACCTATATGCGTACCGACTCGTTTAGCTTGGCGACCGAAGCTGTGATGCAAATTCGTGACTACGTAAAAAAGAATTTCGATACAGAGTACCTGCCAAAATCACCGGTCATGTACAAAACCAAGTCAAAAAGCGCGCAAGAGGCACATGAGGCGATTCGCCCAACCGACATTTCACGCACGCCAACCAGTGTGCGTCAGTATTTAAATGACGAACAATTCAAACTGTACGAAATGATTTGGAAGCGTGCGCTGGCCTGCCAGATGGCGCCAGCCAAGTTTGATGCAGTGAGTGTAGACTTAAGCGTAGGCAGCGATGCCAACCTGTTCCGCGCGACAGGGCAAACCCTAGTATTCCCGGGCTTTATTGCGGTGTACATGGAAGGCTCAGACGACGAGGAAGAAGAAGCTGAAAGCAAACTACCTAACCTAGAAACAGGTGAAATACTTACCGTTGAAAAAATCTACGGCGAACAGCACTTTACTGAACCACCACCACGCTATTCTGAAGCCAGCCTTGTAAAAGTACTGGAAGAATATGGTATTGGCCGCCCCTCTACCTACGCCAGCATCATTAGCACACTGCAAGACCGTGAATATGTACTGCTGGACAAAAAACGCTTCACGCCTACAGATGTCGGCCGTGTAGTGAACAAATTCTTAACCGAACACTTCACCAAGTATGTGGATTATGACTTTACCGCCAACCTAGAAAACGCACTAGACAGCGTAGCAGAGGGTGAGCGTGACTGGGTGCCACTCATGGACGAGTTCTGGCAAGATTTTAACCAGCAGATTCACAACAAAGCAGATGTAGAGCGTCCAGGCAACGAACTGATTGATGAAGCCTGCCCTAAATGTGGCAAACCACTGCAAAAACAATTAAGCCGCTTTGGTAGCTTTATTGGCTGTACCGGCTACAACGACACACCAAAATGCGATTACAAGCGCAGCATAGACGGCACGGCAAATGCCGGCACAGATCCAGTCAGTATTGGGGTAGACGCTGCAACCAGCAAAGAAATCTACCTGATGAATGGTCCTTATGGTCCATATCTACAGGTAGGCATGGCAGTAGAGGGTGAGAAAAAGAAACCCAAACGCGTCAGCATCCCCAAAGAGATTGCATTAGCAGATGTTAATTTAGAAACAGCCAATATGTTGCTGTCCTTGCCGCGAGATTTAGGTCTGCACCCAGAGACCAACAAAAAAATTATTGCCAATATTGGCCGCTTTGGCCCTTATATTAATCATGATGCAAAATTTAAATCTATCCCGAAAAATCTGAGCGTGTTTAGTATAGATTTAGATGGCGCAGTAGCTCTTTTAGCACAAGCCCACACAGGGCCTGCACCACTTTGCTCACTAGGTAGCCACCCAACAGAGGATGGTCAGATTGAAGTGTTTGCAGGGCGTTACGGCCCTTATGTGCAGCATGGCAAGTTACGCGCCACCCTACCAAAAAGCATCGAGCCAGAATCGCTCACCATGGAGGAGGCCTTAGAATTACTGAGCGCAAAAGCAGCTAAAGACGCGCCAGCCAAAAAAGCACCGGCAAAAAAAGCGGCAGCCAAGAAAACAGTCGCAGCTAGCGAAGACAAGCCGGCAGCCAAAAAGGCAGCTCCAAAAAAAGCCACTACCAAGAAAGCCGCACCTAAGAAAGCAACGGCTAAAAAGAGTGAGTAGAGGATAGCAACTAATTTGCAGATAAAACGATACTCAGCAGCAAGCCGGGATTAAGGGTAAGTTTTAGAAAATTGCGTTTTGGAAAAATAGGCTTTAGAAATCTAAGCTTTGGAAACAGCTTTGCAAGCCAAGACTTAGCTAGTTTAACCGATGCAAGTTTGACAAATAAAAAAGCGGCTCTTAAGCCGCTTTTTTATTGCAATAATTTCGCCATCACATGACTGAAACCAAACCCAGTGCCAACTAAGGCTCCAATGTTTCTCGTTCCATTTCCTGCACAGAGATATGGCGCACATCCTTACCTTTAACCATATACACCACATACTCGGCGATGTTTTTGGCATGGTCACCGATACGCTCAATCGCCTTTGCTACGAACAACACCTCTAACGACATAGAAATCGTACGTGGATCTTCCAGCATAAAGGTAATTAATTGACGCATAGCTGAACGGAAATGCTCATCCACCAACTCATCCTGCCTAGCAACCTCTACTGTTTTGCTCACATCCAAGCGCGCAAAGCCGTCGAGTGCTGTGCGCAACATCTCGCGCACCAATGCCACCATCGATTTAATCTCATTAAAACGTGGTTTGTACATACGGTCTTCGTCAAAAATCTTTTGTGCAGTACGGGCAATTTTAGTTGCCTCATCACCAATACGCTCAAGATCCGTAATGGTTTTCACCATCATCATGACCATACGTAAGTCACCGGCAGCAGGCTGGCGGCGTGCAATAATCTGACTACATCCCTCGTCAATTTGCACTTCCAGTGCATTAACAAGCTGATCGCTCACCATGACTTCTTTAGCTAAATTTGAATCTAGCTTTACTAAGGCTTCAAGCGCTTGCACGATTTGCTGCTCAACCAAGCCGCCCATCTCCAGCACTTTGCCTCGTAAAGCTTCCAACTCTGCGTCATATTGCTTAAAGGTATGTTCAGAATGCATTTTTAATTTCCAATATCTGCTAATCAGCACAGTCTAGCGAGTCAATATGACAAAATTATTACAATTTAACCAATAACGGTTATTTCTGGTAGGTTTTCACACCCTCAGCCGTTGCTAACAACAGTACGTTTGCTGGACGAGCGGCAAATAGACCATTAGTTACCACGCCTACGATTTGGTTGATTTTTGCTTCCATCGCTACCGGATCAGTAATCGTTAAACCATGTACATCAAGAATCAGGTTACCGTTGTCGGTAGTGAAATCACGCAATTGTGGCTGACCACCTAATTTAACCAGTTCACGCGCTACATGGCTTTTTGCCATTGGCAGGACTTCTACTGGTAACGGGAACTTACCTAACACTGGCACGTATTTAGTTGCATCACAGATACAGATGAATTTTTTGGCTACAGCTGCAACAATCTTCTCACGTGTGAGTGCACCGCCGCCGCCTTTTAGCATATGCATATGCTCTGTAATTTCATCAGCGCCATCCACATAAATCTCAAGGTTGTCGACTGAGTTCAAATCAAACACTTCAATACCATGACCACGCAAACGTTGCGCCGTTGCTTCAGAGCTGGCGACTGCGCCATCAATCTTGTGTTTTACTTTCGCCAACTCTTCAATAAAAAAGTTAGCGGTAGAACCTGTACCTACACCAATGATGCCGCTTTTTACATATTCCACAGCTGCTTTTGCAACTTGTTGCTTTAATTCGTCTTGTGTAAACGCCATTTACTTAAATCCTTATAAATTCTTTATAATATCAATCAAACCATAACTATACACCGCTACCTAACTAATACAAAAACGCATGCCTACCAACTATCTAGAAAAAATCAAAAACTCCCGCGTATACGACGTGGCCAGAAACACACCATTGGATTTCCAGCCCAACTTATCGGCACGCATCCACAACCGTGTTTTCTTGAAACGCGAGGACATGCAGCCGGTATTTTCATTTAAGTTACGCGGCGCTTACAACAAAATGGCTTACCTGCCTAAAGCCGCGCTAGATTCTGGCGTGATTGCAGCCAGCGCTGGCAACCACGCACAGGGCGTTGCCCTATCTGCCCAAAAGCTGGGCTGTCGTGCTGTTATCGTAATGCCGACCACCACCCCGTTGATTAAGATTAATGCGGTCAAAAGCCGTGGCGCAGAAGTGGTATTGTTTGGTGACAGTTACTCTGATGCCTACGTACACGCGCTGGAACTGGAAAAATCCCAGAACCTGACCTTCGTACACCCTTACGATGATCCCGATGTGATTGCCGGTCAAGGCACGATTGCGATGGAAATTTTAGAGGCACACCCGGAACCAATTGAAGCGATTTTCTGCTGCGTTGGCGGCGGTGGGTTATTGGCAGGCATTGCTGCTTATGTAAAAGCGGTTAGACCGGAAATTAAAATCATCGGCGTAGAAGCACGCGATGCTGAGGCCATGACAGAATCATTACAGCAAGGCCAGCGTGTGATGCTGGAGCAAGTGGGCTTATTTGCCGATGGCGCTGCAGTGAAGCAAGTAGGCGAGCATACGTTTGCCCTCTGCCAGCAATACGTTGATGAAATGATCATAGTGGACAACGACGCAATTTGCGCGGCAATCAAAGACGTGTTCGAAGACACGCGAAGCATTCTAGAGCCAGCAGGCGCACTAGCTACGGCTGGGCTAAAGGCATACGCCGCACGCGAAAAGCTGGAGGGTAAAACGCTCATAAGCATCGCCTCTGGTGCCAATATGAATTTTGATCGCCTGCGCTTTATTGCCGAGCGCGCCGAGCTGGGAGAAAAACGTGAAGCTGTATTAGCGGTCACGATTCCGGAAAAACCTGGTGCATTTAAAGCCTTCTGTCACTTACTTGGCAACCGCAATATTACTGAGTTTAATTACCGCTATTCAGACCCTACAGAGGCACACATTTTTGTGGGGGTAGCCGTTAACGACCCAACGGAATCCGCACAACTAGTGAAAGATTTAGCTGCTCAAGGCTTGCCTGCGCTAGATTTATCAGAGAATGAAGTGGCGAAATTACATTTGCGGCATTTAGTTGGTGGCCACGCGCCACAGGCCGAGAACGAAGTAGTGTTCAGGTTTGAGTTTCCAGAAAAACCGGGCGCACTCATGAAGTTCTTAGACACCATGGGCCACGATTGGAACATTAGTCTATTTCATTACCGCAATCACGGTGCGGACTTTGGTCGCGTATTAGCCGGGATGCAAGTGCCGCCAAATGAACTAACTGAGTTTTCTGATTTCCTAAATAACTTAGGATACCCACACTGGGAAGAAACTAACAATCCAGCGTATAAATTATTTTTAGGTTAATGACGCAGTAAAAACTACGGTGACTGAGGTTAAATCCATCGACATTGGTTAATATCAACCACAACCATTGGCTAATATTAACCATCCCTGTACCGCTTGGCATGTAAGCTTCTGTTTTTAATCAGCTAGACTTTTAGTACAGTTCTTGCATGCTTGGCAGGGTTAATATTTAAATCACAATATCAGCATGACATCATCAGAAATTAATTTGGAGAGAGTGTATGAAATTTACCCCAGCATTTAGTAAAACACGTATTAGTTTAATTTTACTAGCGCTTATGGCAGGCATTAACGGCTGCAGCAAAGACCCAGCCAACCAAACACCAGCGGCAGATAACGCCACGACTGGTGGCGTTGCATATGTAACGCGCCAAGATGCAGGCGTAAGCGTGATTGACCTCGCCACCATGCAAGTAGTGAAAGAGTTTGACATCAAGGCTGAATCTCCTCGCGGCTTGGGTATTACTGATGATGGTAAAAAACTGGTGGTAGCAACGCGCGAAAACGCGAGCGTTTCAGTCATCGACACCGCCACAGGCACAGTGTTACAACAAATCCCTGTAGGCAAAAATCCAGAGTTTGTGCGCATCAGCGGTAACTACGCATTTATATCATCCGAACCAAGCGCCGTAGGTGGCCCACCACCGAAACCAGGTGAAAAGGCCAAAGTTGAAGAGGATGACGATGATGAAGAGAAAATCCCCGCCAAAATCGCTGTTGTCGATTTGACTAAAGGTGAAAAAGTACGTGAAATCACTGGCGGCCCTGAAACAGAAGGCATTGAGTTTTCAGCCGACGGTAAAAACTTAGTGATCACCAATGAAGCGGACAACACCGTGACCGTACACAATATTGCTGACGGCAGCTTGGTGAAAACCATTCAGACCCATGAGTATGGCGATCGCCCACGTGGCATTAAAGTATCACCAGATGGCAATACCTACTTAGCCACACTCGAGTATGGCAACAAAATCATGGTGCTGGATAAAGACTTTAACTTTGTACGCACCGTAGATACTGGCGAAACGCCTTACGGCATTTCTTACGACAAAACCGGTGAGCACATTTTTGTAGCAACTAACAAACAAAAAGCGCTACAAGTATTTAACGCTAAAACTTATGAGAAAATAAAAGACATCCCTACCGGCAACCGTTGCTGGCACTTCACATTTACCCCAGATGACAAACAACTGCTGTTAGCTTGCGGTAAATCAGATGCGGTTTACGTGATTGACGCGCAGAAACTGGAAGTAACGAAACAAATCGAGGTGAAAGACATGCCTTGGGGTATCGTGACTTATCCAAAATCCATGGGTAGCCTAGACACTAAATTGGGTACTAAATAAGTAGATAGCTAGCCAATGACTACCCTATGAAGTAGGCCGTTTCTTGCTAAAGCTCCTATCTATGATAGGAGCTTTTTTTATTTCAACTGCTCCAGTATAAATGCCCAATCCCTAGGATCAACTGGCGTAATCGACAAGCGGTTACCGCGTTGCAGTATGCGCAAGTTTTCCAATTCAGGCGTCTCGCGCATCTCTTTCAAACTCAACAAACGCGTTTTACGCACCAACTTCACATCCACATTAAACCAGCGTGGAGTCTCTGGCGTGGCTTTGGGGTCAAAGTACTTATGGCCTTCAATAAACTGCAAGCGATCTGGGTAGGCTAGTGTCGCAACTTCGGCGATGCCTGCGATACCTGGCTCGTCGCAATTGGAATGGTAGAACAACACGCCGTCCCCCACCTGCATCTGGTCGCGCATAAAGTTACGTGCCTGATAGTTACGCACGCCATACCAGTCCACGGTTTGATTCTCAAAGCCGGCTAAGTCGTCAATTGAAACATCGGATGGCTCCGACTTCATTAACCAATATCGCATTACGTTTTCCTGTAAAAAATGAGCGTCTATGATAATCTATATCTAATCAAATAGAACCAACTCCAAACTGAATCAACGCTAAGATGACAAAACTACAACAAAAAAACGTACTTGGTACCGCATTACAAACTTGCAGCCTAGATCCCGTCACCGGATTCACCCGTTCAGGCTGCTGCGAAACTGGCGCTGAAGACCATGGTAGCCATACGGTCTGTGCGCAAATGACTGAAGAGTTTCTCGCGTTTTCAATCTCCAGAGGCAACGATTTAAGCACACCACGTCCCGAATACGGCTTTGAGGGATTACGCGCTGGCGACCGCTGGTGCTTGTGCGCAAGCCGCTGGCTAGAGGCATCAGAGGCTGGATTTGCACCGCCAGTGATACTAGAAAGCTGTCATGAAAAGTGCTTGGAAATTGTGAGCTTGGCGGACTTGAAATATCACGCCTTAAGATAGATCCAGGTAGCAGGCCTGCGATCAAGTAAGGAGTTCTCCACGGACGTAGCCTAAGCCAGCATCCTGAACCAAAAAGGCTCAAGTGGTAACAGCCTAGAGCGCATTAGGGTCACTCGCCAAGGGGTTCTAAAAGAACTCACCATGAGAGCGCTCACACAACAACTCGAATGACTAAAACCGATGCTATAAACTAGTTCAAGGAATTATTAGCCTAAACCACGCCGCAGAGAACAAACTGTATAACCTGACGTTTTATTTTTAATCATAAAACGATTGAATTGATTCTACTCCAGTTACAAGAAAACGCTATCAAGAAAACGTAATAGCGATCTAAATAAATTACTTGTAAAAATACTTATTTTAGCTCACAAGCTTGATCTATCTGATCTTGCATCATAGAGATTCTACGCTTGATATCGCCGATATTCACATCGCCGCTTTTACTATTGAGCAGCTCATAAGACAAATTGAGCGCAGTCATAATCGCAATACGCTCCACCCCGATAACTTTGCCGCTATCGCGAATATCGCGCATTTTCTTGTCTAAAAAATTGACGGCATTAAGCAAACCTGGACGCTCTTCATCCGTGCATGACACGGTAAAGTCACGCCCCATGATATTGACATCAACGCCTTTAATTTCACTCATTAGCTTTTACTCGAAAATAATCGTTTATTGAAAACTAAGGCAGGCTTTGCATTAACGCTTCGATACGTTCGCTGGCTTGAGCCATGTTCGCTTTTAGCAAAGCGGTATCAGATTCCATAGCGCCTAGATCAACACGTAGGCGCGCGTTCTCGTCGCGTAGCTCGTTATACCGTGCAATTAATTGCAACAGTTTTTGCTCTAGTGCTGTTAAGTCTGCGTCCATACAATCACTATAATTGAAAAAAATGATTGTAGTCAATAGCTAACAGCGATTTTTAAAAGTATTACAACACATTACAAATAAATTTATCCCAGATAGTTCGCCTGATTGAATCTTTAAACGTTATAATTGTCGTTGTTGATAGGTGCCATGTTTGTTGTTAACAAACAAGGTGAAACTGGGAAATAGGTGCGTTAATACGTCATTCTGAGCGGATAACAATCCCTGTGCTGCCCCCGCAACGGTAAGTGAATATGATTTTCAATCATATTGTTTTGCAATAAACCACTGAGCCACGCTATTTTGATAGCCCCTGCTTGGGAAGGTGCAAAACATGTCATTCACGAGCCCGGAGACCGGCCTCGCAACAATTAGTTGGAAATACCGCGGGGTGACGGTTGTTCAAAACGTAGCGCACAAGTACAAACTTGTGCCGTGAATTCTTTTCGTTTCGACACTTATCCTTTCTGTATTTCCTTAGTTATCAGTTACATGCGGGGTCGCATGTCGCATAGGGAAATTCAAATGAACAAAAAAATCATCGCTGGCCTGATTGGCCTAGCGTTTCATCCAACAGTCTACGCTACAGACACCATCAACTTAGACGAGGTTGTAGTGACAGCCACACGTACGCCACAAGCACGCCAAAATGTGATCGGCGACGTAACTATAATTGACCGAGAAGAAATAGAGCGCATGGGCGCAGGTTCTATTACTGACGTTCTGCGCCAGCAACCTGGCGTACAGATTGTTACTACCGGAGGTGCGGGCACTGAGGCCAGCGTCTTTTTAAGAGGCACCAGCTCAGAACAAACAGTAGTGCTAGTTGATGGCCTACGCATGAACTCCGCTACGCTAGGGAGGACCTCTTTTGAAAACATTCCACTAGGCCAAATCGAAAAAATAGAAATCTTACGTGGTCCTGCATCTAGCCTATATGGTGCTGATGCAATTGGCGGCGTGATTCAGATTTTTACACGCAAAAGCTTATCGGATAAACCATTAGTGAATGCCGCGGTAGGCCTAGGTTCTTACAATACAAAAACTGCAGAGTTTGGCATCAACGGCGGTATCAACGCACTTAAGTATGGCGTAAACGTCAGCAGTTTGGATACTGACAGCTTTTCCGCCCGTCGCATCCGCACAGGCAAAGACTCAGACGATGACAGCTACCGCAACTTAAGCACTTCCGCTTATGCAGAACTTGAGCTGGCAAAAGGCCACACATGGGGACTGCAGTTCTTTGAGAGCAAAGGGCACAACGAGTTTGATGGTTCTAATTACGAGAACTTTACTGAGCAAACGCTACAAAGCTATGCTTTTACCAGCAAAAACCAATTTACTGATTTCTGGCATAGTACATTCAAGCTTGGCATGGGGGTAGATGACTCAGATAGCTATGCAAAACCGAACACATCCAAAGCAAGCTCTACCTACAACCCTAAAGGCATAAGTAAGTATCGTACTGAGCAACAACAGCTCTCTTGGCAAAATGACTTTACTTTGCCACTGGGCAAACTTACCTTGGCTTATGATCGACTTGAGCAAGACGTCAGCAGCGTAGCCAACGTTAAAACCAAATTCAAAAAAGAGCGTAACAATGATAGCTTCTTAGCTAGCTACCTATTGGATCATGGCAACCACTCCGTACAAGCCTCTGTACGCGAAGACCATAACACTCAGTATGGCAATTTCACCACTGGCGGTGCCGGTTATGGTTATCGCATCACGCCTCAATGGCGCGTTACCGCTAATTATGGCAAAGCATTTAGAGCACCTACTTTTAACCAATTGTATTATCCAAACTTTGGTGATCCTACGCTATCTCCAGAAAAGTCAGACAACGTAGAGGCTGGAGTTAAATACACGGGTGGCAAGTTTAATGCTGGCGTGGTTGTATTCCAGAACAAAATTCGCAGCTTACTCGCGAATGCAGGCCCTGCCACTCCAAGTTGCACGCTTGGCGGCTTCTGCCCTATCAACGTTGGCAAAGTTGAAATACAAGGTGTGACAACAGATGCCAGTTGGAATGTAAGCGACAACTTACTCTTAAGTGGAAACTTCACTGTACAGTCACCAAGAGATGAGGCGACAGATAACTTAACTCCACGCCAAGCTAATCGTTACGGCTCAGTTAATT
This sequence comes from Methylotenera mobilis JLW8, assembly GCF_000023705.1. Taxonomy (NCBI): domain Bacteria; kingdom Pseudomonadati; phylum Pseudomonadota; class Betaproteobacteria; order Nitrosomonadales; family Methylophilaceae; genus Methylotenera; species Methylotenera mobilis. The sequence goes on along the minus strand of NC_012968.1, from coordinate 310,394 downwards.
TAATGCATACATTGGGCGATTTGCAGTGGGGCGCGGAGATGCAAGGCGCTTCTACACGCTACAACAACCTTGCCAACACTAAAGTCATGCCAGGCTATGCATTATTGAATTTCACCGCTAACTACCGCATCAACCCAGAGTGGAAGTTAGAGGCGCGTGCCAATAACGTGCTGGATAAGAATTACGTTTTAGCTTACACAGGAAACACTGCAACATCACCCGCTTACAACACCGCTGGCAGTAACTTGTTTGTAGGCTTACGCTACAACATGAAACCTTAACGCTGGCTAACTGCTAGGACGAGCGAAAACTCGCCCTAGCAAAACGCATTTACGATAAAATCATGTTTTATTTAACTATTATCATTAAAGCAAAACCATCGGAGGCTGCACCTACTATGCTTACACTTTCTAAAACACAACAAATCTTTATTGGTGTTGTGCTTGCCGCACTCATCATTGTGACGCGTGGTCATCACTTTGCCTCAATCAACAGCCTACCTAGCGCATCACTGGCCGTATTTTTCCTTGCTGGTTTGTATCTGCGTCCAGCAATTATGTTTCCAGCATTACTGGCGTTATGTACAGGCTTAGACCTTTACTCTGTTTATTTCCAAGGCGTGAGTAACTTTTGCGTTACCCCAGCTTACGGTTTCCTATTGCCTGCTTATGGCTCTATGTGGCTGGCTGGCCGTTGGTTTGCTAAACACTATAGTTTCAGCAGCAAGGCCATTCTGCCTTTAGTTGGTAGCGCTACCGTTGCAGGCATTGCCAGCGAGATATTCTCTAGCGGTGGTTTCTACTTCTTTGGCGGCCGCTACCCTGACCCAACCATCGCTGAGTTTGGCGCACGCTTAATTAAATACGCGCCACGTCAGTTTGAGAATATTGGCTTCTGGTTGGCAGTTGCGGCCGTAGTGCATATCACATTTGCATTAGCAAGCGGCTTGAACCGTGCTAAAGCCTAATTAGATATTAGTATTTAGATGACGACATCTGATGACAAAAACACGCGCCATACAGCACGTATGGTGCGTAAAAAAGCAGTGATTGATGCTGCGATTGAACAAGCAAATCAGGAAAAAGGGCTACTACTGGTCCTAACCGGCAACGGCAAAGGCAAGAGCTCTTCTGCTTTCGGCATGATGGCACGCGCTTTAGGCTACGGCATGAAGGTTGGCGTTGCGCAGTTCATCAAAGGACGTAGCGATACCGGCGAAGAGGCTTTTTTCCGCAATCAAGCAAACGTAGAGTGGCACGTACTGGGCGAAGGCTTCACTTGGAACACCCAAGACCGCGAACGTGACACCCAAACCGCTCAAGCAGGGTGGGCAATTGCGCAGCGCATGTTGCGTGACCCCAGCATTCGACTGGTGATTCTGGATGAACTCACCTACACCATGAAATATGGCTACCTTGACCTCACACAAATACTGGCTGACATTGCAGCCAGACCACCCATGCAGCACGTAGTGGTAACCGGGCGTGGCGCACCTGCCGCCCTTACCGAACTGGCAGACACCGTAAGTGAAATTATGGATATTAAACATGCATGGCGTGCTGGCATTAAGGCCCAACCAGGTATAGACCTATAACCAAACGCTATGACCACTTGCCACGCCCTACTCATTTCCGCCCCCGCATCCGGGCAGGGAAAAACCTTTATTACCGCAGCTTTGGCGCGCGCATGGCGCAACCAAGGGCTGCGTGTACAAGCATTTAAGTGTGGCCCTGATTTTTTAGACCCCATGATTCTAGAGGTAGCCACCGGACGCCCGGTTTACAATCTAGATTTTACGATGTGCGGCGAAAATGATGCCGAAGCGCAACTTTACCGCGCAGCACAAGATGCCGATTTGATTATCATTGAGGGCGTAATGGGCTTATACGATGGCACGCCATCAAGCGCAGATATTGCCGTACGCTTTAATTTACCGGTGCTGCTGACTATTGATGCCGGTGGCATGGCACAAACCTTTGGCGCACTGGCGAATGGCCTGCTGTCACACAAACCTAAGCTAATCCCCACTGGCGTGCTAGCCAACAAGGTAGGTAGCGCAGGGCATGGGAAATTGCTGCAAGACTCACTACCATCTCACCTGAATTGGTTTGGTGCATTACAAAAAAATGAAGCATTAAGCTTACCAGAGCGGCATCTGGGCTTGTTTCGCGCTGCAGAAATAAGTGATCTCGAACAAAAAATTGAAACTGCTGCCAATGCTTTAATGCAGGACTTACCGTTGCCACCAATGGTTACATTTAACAGCACGACTAATACCACCCTAGCCCAATCCACACCTCCACTTCTTGCAGGCAAAACGATTGCAATTGCCAAAGATGCGGCGTTCTGTTTTATCTATCAAGCAAACTTGGATTGTTTAACCGACATGGGTGCCAACCTCGTGTTTTTTTCGCTATTACACGATAGCGCCTTACCCGAGGCCGATGCTTACTGGCTACCCGGTGGCTACCCTGAGCTGCACTTACAGGACATCAGCAGCAACCTTGCCATGAAAGATTCACTGACAAGCGCGTTTAAGGCTAACAAGCCGATACTTGCCGAGTGCGGTAGCATGATGGCACTATCCGCGTCAATCAATGGCGAGCCGTGTTTTGATTTACTACCCGGTGTGAGCCAAATAGAAGAGCGCTTACAAGGACTAGGTTCATTAAAAGCCGTGCTAGCAGACGGCGAGCTTGGTGCACACACTTTTCACTACGGCAGTTTTACTACAGAACTGCCACCTATTGCTAGCGCGAAGACCCGTTTTGGTAAGGTTGAAAATATTTACCAGCATGGCCCAATTATCGCCAGCTTTCTGCATTTCTACTTTGCGTCTAACCCAGCATTAGCAGCACAATTTTTTACACCTCGGTAAGTCAAGTGCACCTAACCAAGCCTAGATTCATTCACCTTAGCGTATTGCTATTGGGTCTATTTACAGGCAATGCACATAGCGCAACCTTACTGGGTATCGTATCAGACCGCACCGCACCCGCCGCGGCTGAGGCAGCAAAGAACACGCTAGCTCAGCGCCCAGGTGATAGGATTGTTTTACGCTCACAATCACAAATGATGGCAGCGGACAGCCGCACCTTAAAGCGCTGGCTACAAGAAGCAGATGCCGTGTTTGCCGTGGCGCAATATGCAGAATCATCTGCCCAGTTACAAAGAGCACTTGATGCGCTAAAGTCAGAGCCATCCAAAACGCAGCCGGCTACTTTCATTGCTTTTAACGGCGATAGCGCGCTCTCACTCAGAAGCCGCTTTAACAAAAATGCAGTCAGTGAGTTTGCAGAGGCAAAAGCACTGACGCAAACGCAAGAAAAAACGCCAGATGCCTTGCTAAGCGCTGCGAAGAAACACGCTGCTGCAGCAAAGTGGCTGGCATTGAGCGATGTTTGGCAAGCTGGCGGTCAGGAAAACTTAGCCGCATTTATGACGTATTTGCTCACCGCGCAGTCGGCAAAAACCAATACGCCATTGCCTGTGGCTAAACCCATGCCTCCGATTCGCTTACGCGTAAGCGGTAAAGAGTTAGCCAGCAATCAAGTAATTTTCCAAACACCCAACAGCAAAACCACATTAGCGGTGCTGGATTTAAGCACCAGCGACCCTCAGGTTGCAGACGCGATTTGCGCACAAAGCCAAGCTCAAGGCATCAACTGCGTGGTGGTAATGGCGAAGTGGGGCGAAGCATCCAAACAAGCCATAGAAAAACTACCGTCTATGATCGCCCCAAGCAAGCTAACCGGCTTAGTGGTGCTACAAGACTTTGTGGTGGGCGCGGCAGAGGGACGCGAGTCTGTTACCGCGCTAATTAAAAAACTAGACGTGCCCATGTTTAAAGCCATTCGCCTTACAGACCGTAGTGCCACTGCCTGGCAACTATCTGAAGACGGCTTACCCAGCAACTCGATTCAATACCGCGTCGCCATGCCGGAAGTACAGGGTAATAGCCAACCTATGGTCGTCGCAGCAGCCGGTGCACCAAGTATTGATAAACTCACTGGCGTAGAGTTACGTCTGCCTGAATTGTTACCTACCGAGGTTAAATCACTGGTAAGCCGAGTGACGAATTGGCAGACCTTGCAGAGCAAAGCCAACGCAGAAAAACGCGTTGCGATTATTTACTACAACCATCCGCCAGGGCGCCATAACATCGGTGCAGATAACTTGGACGTACCGCAATCGCTATTTGATATTTTACATAGCATGCAAGCGGCTGGTTATCAAACCGGAGAGCTACCTGCCACTCACGAAGCATTGCTGGATTTAATGCAGGACAGAGGTGTTAATTTGCCTGAAAACAATGCGGAACTTGCCAGCATGTTGCCCAAAGTGGCTAGCATGGACAGCACCACTTACGCGCACTGGTTTAACACGCTACCGACCGCGGTCAAAGGTGAAATGGTCGAAGGTCCACTAGGCCGGCTGCATGCAGATATTGTTGCAGCACAGACAGCTGGAGAGTTAGATATTGCACGCAATCGGCTAGCTAAATCCATGCGCGAGTTACACCACTTGGTAGAAGGGGTAGACCATCCACAACGTGCAGAGGCGCTTAAACTATTGGCTAAGCTCAACACCGGCTACGAGAACTGCTTAACCGAGCATAGCGACTGTAAAGCATTGGATGCACTCAAAACACGCATTACCAACCTGAATATTGAAGGCATGCGCGGCTGGGGGCCATTACCCGGCAAAGTCATGGTAAACAACAACAAAATGGTGTTTCCGGGCATACAGTTTGGCAATGTCTTTGTAGGCCCGCAGCCACCACGCGGCTGGGAAGTTGACGAAGAGCTTTTGCACGCCAACACTACCATACCGCCACCGCATCAATATCTAGGTTTTTACCACTGGTTGAAAGACACATTTAAAGCCGATGCCTTAGTGCATTTGGGCAGACACTCTACCTATGAGTTTTTACCGGGCAAAGCGGTGGGTTTATCCGCAGAAGACTACTCTCGCATTATTGCCAGCGACCTACCCGGCCTTTACCCATACATTGTAGATGGCGTAGGTGAAGGCACACAAGCCAAGCGCCGCGCGCTGACCGTAATGATTGACCACTTAACACCACCCCTCACCGCTACGCCACTATACGACCGCCTGCTCACGCTGCGCCAAGTGGTGGAGAGTTATGAGTCGTCCAGCTCCGACACCATGCGCATTGCGTCAGCTAAAGAAATGCGGCGTCTGGTAGAAACCCTAGAGCTGCGTGCCGAGCTAGAATCCAGCATGGCGGATGTATTAAAAGTTCGCGGCATTAACTTTGAGCAAGCGGATGATGATTTACTGGCGCATGAAGTTGGGCATTACTTGACCAAACTACAAGAAAAGTTCATGCCGCACGGCTTGCATGTGTTTGGCCGCCCTTGGTCTGATGCCTCATTACAACTGATGCTGGACTCTATGGCGCAAAATAAGCCTGAGAATATCAGCAGCCAGATCCGCGAGAATTTAATCGCCTCCCCTAAGCTGGAAATGCAAGCGCTACTACATGGTTTAGCTGGCGGCTTTATTGAGCCGGGCAAAGGCAACGACCCATTGCGCTCACCTGAATCGCTGCCGACTGGGCGTAATTTTCATGCGCTAGATGGTGACGTGCTGCCAACGCCACTTGGTTTTGAGCTTGGCCACAACATGGCTGCTAACGTACGCAAGCGTGATGATGTAAACAAAAGCCAAGGCGTTATTTTATGGGCATCAGACGCCGTACGTGATGAAGGCGTGATGGTGAGCTTTATCCTATCGCTGATGGGCATCACCCCAGAATGGAACTCGCGCGGCATCGTGCAAAAAATGCAGTTAGTGCAGCCGTCAGCCTCCGATGCTGCCAACCCAGCCACAGCCAATGTTAAGCGTTACGATGTAATTGTTACCACCTCCGGCTTATTCCGTGACCTGTACCCTAACCTGATGCAATGGATTGATATTGGCGGCAGAATGGCCCTCGCCGCCTCTGCAGACAGCATATTGCAAGCAGACCCAAGCTTGGCTGCTGCGCTAAATTCCGCCTTAAAACCACTAGTTAATTACAGCCGCGGCCACGAACCAATGGCGACCAATGGTGTGGCCATACACTGGGTAAAGCGCACGCAGGCACTACTGGCGCAAGGCATGCCAGCCGAACAAGCCGGGCGTGAGGCCGCATGGCGTATCTTTGGTGATGCCCCAGGCGCTTATGGCGCGGGCGTCAATACGCTGGCGGAGCGCTCTGGCGCATGGAATACCCGTAACGATGTTGGTCGCGCTTACCTGCAACGCATGGGCCATGCCTACGGTGTAGACGCACAGGGCGAGCCTGCGCATGAGGCATTTGATGCATCGCTGCATAGTATCGCCACCACCTATCATGGCCGCGCCTCTAACCTCTATGGCTTAATGGATAACAATGATGCGTTTGACTACTTAGGTGGTTTATCGCTTGCTATTGAAACTATTACCGGTAATAAACCGGAAGCGCGCATTTTGAATCATGCCAACCAAAAAGGCTTTACCGATGAACCATTAGAGTCCGCACTGCTGATGGAATTGCGTGGGCGTTACTTAAACCCATCATGGATAAAACCTCTCATGGGCCACGGCTACGCCGGTGCACGCACCATGAATCAGGCATTTATGGAAAACTTATGGGGCTGGCAAGTCACCAGACCCGATATTATTAAAGACTGGGCCTGGAACGAAGTAAAGCGCGTCTATATTGATGACGATTTGAAACTAGGTTTAGATAAGTTTTTAGCGCAAGGGCATAATGCGCAGGTCAAAGCCAATATGGTGGCGCTAATGCTGGTAGCGGCACAAAAAGGGTTTTGGAAGCCAAGTGAAGCCAACGCACAACAGCTATCGCAAACACTGGCTAGATTAGTGATTAAAAACGGGCTACCCGGTAGTGGCCATACTGCGCCCAACCACCCAATGTGGGAGTGGATGGGGCAACATATCAATGCAGAAGATAAAGCTGGCGTAGCGCAAGTGCTAGCAAAGGCGCGCGGTTATAGCAAAGCACAATCCATGAAGGATGCAAACATACAGCAACCGGCAGCATTGACACCTGCTGAAGCAGTATCCAACACCGTCCCAAAAAAACATAGTAGCAAGGCCATTGCAGCTCAGCCTAAAGCAGCCGCGGCAAAACACGAGCAAAGCAAACCGATAAACAAAGCAGCGCAAGCTTACGAACTGACAGTGGCAACAGTTAAAGACAATCTTGCCTGGATACTGTTACTGCTACCTATTTTTGCACTAGGTCTATGGTTCGGCACCCGTAAACCTAGCGCATAAGAACCATCAAGATTAGTATTGGAATCAATCATGTCTATTAACCTAAGCCATCTGCATAGCGCCATTACTTGGCTGTTAGAGCCTGTTATCCTCATTTTAGTCGCGGCAGTAGTGATTGCCGTGCTGGAAGCCGGCTTAGCCATAGGTGAGCGCTTATTTGGCCTCAAGCAACTACGCAAGGCGGGCGAGAATGCCCTGCTTAAAGTGGCGCGCCATCGCTTGGAACGCGCCGATTTTCTAGCACGCATACCGCCTATGCTAGGTTTAATGGCTACCATTATCCCACTAGGGCCCGGGCTTGCCGCATTAGGCCAAGGTAACCCATCCCTGCTGGCGCAAGCAGTGACTACTGCATTTGATGCAACGGTGCTAGGTTTGCTGGCAGGCATTATCGGCTTGGTGATTGGCAAGTGTCGCCGCCGCTGGTATGAAGAGGTATTAGCGTCACTCGAACAAGAAACCCAGCCACAGCAAGCGTAATAAAACACATGTATTCAGCCCCCAACAAAACTATGCAGAAGAAGCGCAGCTTAGAGAGTCGCTTAAACGGCCGTTTTAATCAGGACGATGAAGACCCGCGCGCCAGCTTAGTCAATCTAGTCGATGTGATGCTAGTGTTTGCCTGTGGCTTACTGGCAGCACTTAGTGCTGGGCAACAGTCCACACTTAACCGACCACAAGAGGTGAATAAGGGCCGAGAAATAGACGCACCAGCCACTGGTGAGCAAAGTGCCGGTAATGGCTATGACGCCATCGGGCAAGTGTACCGTGACCCAAAAACCGGCAAGTTATTCTTAATTGAATCGGCACCTACTGCCGCAACAAATAACACGCCTAGCGATGCACAAAAAGGACAGCCTTGATGCAAGACTTTAGCTATCCTGAGCATGAAAAAGAAGCGATTTATCGCGTGATTGCAGAGCGTCGTGATATGCGGCACTTTCTGCCTGATCCAGTAGAGCCAGAAGTACTGGCCAAAATTCTGCATGCTGCGCACCATGCGCCCAGCGTGGGCCTCATGCAGCCATGGCGTTTTATTAGAATTACCGATGTAACTACACGCAAGCAAATTCATCAGTTAGTTGATCAAGAGCGCATGCAGACCGCGCAAGCAATTGGTGACAACGAAAACGCCGCACGTATGGCTGAGTTTCTGCGCCTAAAAGTAGAAGGTATTTTAGAGTGCGGTGAGCTTATTGTGGTGACCTTATGTGACAAACGAGAGCAGCACATTTTTGGCCGTAGAACCATACCAGAAATGGATATTGCCTCCGTCAGCTGTGCCATACAGAACATGTGGCTGACCTCGCGCGCGGAGGGGCTGGGCATGGGCTGGGTATCTATTTTTGACCCGATGACATTAGGGGAATTACTGAATATGCCAGCCGGGGCCAAGCCCGTCGCCATCCTCTGTTTAGGCCATGTCAGCTCATTTTACAAAGAACCGATGCTGGTAGAAACCGGCTGGAAACAGGCCAAGCCACTTGCTGACATGGTCATGGAAAACCATTGGGACAATACTAAATGAGACACCCGCAACGCATCATATGCCTCACCACCGAACCCACGGAGGTACTGTATCTACTAGGGGAACAAGCACGTATCGTCGGCATCTCCGGTTTTACTACGCGCCCTGCCATTGCACGTAAAGAAAAGCCAAAAATCGCCGCCTTTACCAGTGCCAAGATTGATAAAATATTGGAGCTGCAGCCTGACTTGGTGATTGGTTTCTCCAACCTGCAGGCAGATATTGCAGCGTCGCTGATTCGTGCTGGGGTGGAAGTACATATCTTTAACCAACGCTCTATCGCACAAATGCTGAACATGATTGCCACCGTGGGCAGCCTGGTCGGCGCCGCAGATAAGGCACACGCACTGATTAACGAACTGGAGCTGGCAATTGCCCAGGCGAAACAGCAGGCCAGCCTGTTACCAGCAAAGCCCATCGTATATTTTGAAGAGTGGAACGACCCCATGATCTGCAGTATTAAATGGGCATCAGAGCTGATAGAAATCGCTGGCGGTCGAGACTGCTTCCCAGAGCTATCTCAATTTCACAGCGCCAAAGACAGAACCGTGCAAGCCCAGCAGGTGATTGAGCGCCAGCCTGACATCATCATCGGCTCATGGTGCGGTAAGAAATTCCAGCCTGAGCAGGTAGTCGCAAGAGATGGCTGGGATACCATTCCGGCGGTAAAAAACGGCATGGTATTTGAAATAAAATCCGCGGATATTTTGCAGCCAGGGCCGTCACTGATTACGCATGGTTTAAAGCAATTGCAAACCATTATCCAACAATGGGCATCTACACAAACCAGTACTTTCAACACTCCCAGCATTCATGGAACCTAATATGTCTACCCATCTTATTTTAGGCGGCGCACGTTCCGGCAAAAGTGCTTTTGCAGAAAAGTTAGCTGCTGCATCAGGCTTGCCTGTCACCTATATCGCCACAGCACAAGTGTACGATGCAGAATTTGGCACCCGCGTTGAGCACCATAAAGTGCGTCGCCCCGCACATTGGGCCACAGTAGAGCAATCATTCAACTTGGCAGAAACACTACAAACCCATGCTAAAGCGGATACCTGCATTATTGTCGATTGCCTTACACTGTGGCTAGCACAATGCATTTGCCCAGATTGTGAGCGCCCAGACAATTTAGACTGGCAACAGGAGCGCGATCAGTTATTAGAAGTTTTACCCAAACTAGCAGGCACAGTATTACTGGTTAGCAATGAAGTTGGCATGGGCATTGTGCCCTTAGGTGCAATTAACCGCCAGTTTCAAGACGAACAGGGCCGACTCAACCAAGCAGTTGCTGAACGCGTGAATAAAGTCAGTTTTATTGCTGCCGGTCTGCCACTTACACTTAAAGGATAACCATGGAAATAATCACTTTTGAACTGCAAGGCGAATTTATCGAACTTTGTAACTTGCTAAAACTTGCCGGTATCGCCAATAGCGGCGGTCAAGGTAAATTGATGGTGAGTGACGGCATCGTACAGGTGGATGGCAATATTGAATCACGCAGGACTGCCAAGATTCGCTCTGGGCAAGTCGTAGAATGCTTAGGGCAAACGATTAAGGTGCTATAAGCACAGCGCTTCACGCCAAAATACGGCGCGGTGTGGCGGTAGCGGATTATTCAGCGAGACCGATTGCACCCCAGTCCAAATGCTGCTCTACGCAATCAGCCAAGCGATCCAGCTCATTATTTTTAAGCTGCTCGTAATCAAAACCCGGCTGCGCGGTTAAGCCTGCCCACGCCAGCCAAGCCGCACAAGCCTCTTTGTGATCAAACAAGCCATGCAAATAGGTACCAGCAATTTGGTTATCGTGCGAAATGGCGCCTTCCGGCCGATTTTCAAGATAAAGCACTGGGGTGTTGAGCGCCACGCCTGTGCTTACCCCCATGTGGATTTCGTAGCCAGTTACCTGCGCTGCGGCAAAGGCTAAATGTCCGGAAATTTGCTTCAGCTGCTTGGTTTGCTCCAAGGTAGTTTCCATTTGCAGCCAGCCAAATCCAGCGCTGGAGCCAGCATTGCCTTCTATGGCATACGGGTCATGTATCGCACTGCCCAGCATCTGAAAACCGCCACAAATGCCTAACACCTTGCCACCATAACGCAAATGACGAGTGAGTGCTTGCTGCCAGCCATTAGCGCGTAGAAACTCAAGGTCGCCACGCACGTTTTTACTACCGGGCAATATCATCAGATCGGCAGGTGGAATCTCTTCGTTAATTTTAACAAACTGAAAATCTACCTGAGGGTGTAAGCGCAATGCGTCAAAATCGGTGTGGTTGCTGATATGGGGAATCACCGGCACCACCACTTTCAGTCGTGTAGCACTCGCATTACCACTCGAAGCCTTGCCAACAAGGTTCTCGCGGGATTGCTGAGGCTTAGGTACTGAATCTTCTGCCTCGATATGCAAGCCATGCAAATACGGCAACACACCTAATACCGGTTTACCGGTTTCTTTGGTAAGCCAGTCAAGCCCAGGTTGCAATAATGCGATATCGCCACGAAAGCGGTTAATCACAAAGCCTATCACGCGCGCCCTTTCGCTTTCAGACAACAAGGCCATGGTTCCCACAATGTGCGCAAACACTCCACCGCGGTCAATATCAGCGATTAAAATTACCGGGCAATCCACCGCTTCGGCAAAGCCCATATTGGCAATATCACGATCACGCAGGTTAATCTCCGCAGGACTGCCTGCGCCCTCCACCACTACGCAGTCATATTGCGACTTTAAACGCGCCCAGGACGCCAGTACCGCCTGCATCGCAATCGGCTTGTAGGCATGGTAGCCCATTGCTTCAAGGTTGCATGCAACTTGGCCGTGCACAATGACCTGACAGCCGGTATCAGAATTTGGCTTCAACAGTACAGGGTTCATATCGGTATGCGGAGCTAGGCCGCAAGCTTGCGCCTGCACCGCCTGCGCACGCCCTATCTCGCCGCCATCTACTGTCACAGCAGAGTTTAACGCCATATTTTGCGGCTTGAATGGAGCAACACGCACACCTCTGCGATACAATACACGGCATATCGCTGCAACTAGCGTACTTTTACCGGCATCCGATGTCGTTCCCTGAACCATAAGTGATTTAAATGTCATTTGATTATTATCCCATCATCAGCACCTATAGCACAGCCCTTGCGGTGATTAGTGCTGTTTTGTTAGATGCGCTGCTTGGCGAGCCCAAGCGCTGGCACCCGCTGGTAGGCTTTGGCTGGATGTCTAACAAACTAGAACACGTACTCAATCACAACATGCGGCCCTGGCTTGCGCGTGCAGCAGGGTTAAGCGCATGGTTATTGCTATTACTGCCGTTTGCTGCCCTTAGCTATCTAGCGCGCTATACACCGCTGGCATGGATTGCCGACGTCACATTACTTTACCTCGCGATTGGCGCCCAAAGTCTGACCCAGCATGCGCAGCAAGTTTACACGCCACTGCAGGAGGGCAACTTGCCGCAGGCTCGGCATGCCATTAGCATGATAGTCAGCCGTGACACTTCACAATTAAACGAAACCGAAATTGCCACCGCCACTGTGGAATCGGTACTAGAAAATGGCAATGACGCCATATTTGGAGCGATTTTCTGGTTTGTATTATTTGGCGGAGCAGGCGCTGTACTATTTAGGTTAGCCAACACCCTAGATGCGATGTGGGGCTACAGAACCCCGCGCTTTCTATATTTCGGCTGGGCAGCCGCGCGTTTGGACGACTTATTAAACTTAATCCCGGCACGTCTCACCGCACTCAGTTACGCCTTATGCGGCCATACCAAAAGTGCATTAAAATGCTGGATGGCACAAGCTAGCACTTGGTATAGCCCCAACGCAGGGCCGGTAATGGCGGCTGGCGCAGGTGCGCTGCAGGTACAACTCGGCGGCAATGCGGTGTACCACGGCACAGCCAAAAAACGCCCCACGTTAGGCATGGGGGCATTAGCCAATACTCAACATATTTTAAGCGCCACCACGTTGGTAAAACGTAGCATCGCGCTCTGGTGCCTCGTGATTACTGCGTTATCTATACTGATGCACATGAAAGGGAGCCTGCACCTTGCTTGAACATGGCGGCAACTTAAGCGCCGCTGTGGCGCAGTATAAAATCCCACTGGAACAATGGCTGGATCTGTCCACAGGCATTAACCCCTGCCACTATCCTATCCCTGAGATTCCAGTGCATTTATGGCACAACCTACCAAACGATGAAGATGGGCTGGCTACAATCGCAGCGCAGTATTATGGATGCAAAGCACTACTCCCCACCAGCGGCTCACAAGCAGCACTGCAAACATTGCCCAAGCTTAGGCCTGTTTGCAAAGTTGCCATGCTCAACCCCATGTATCAGGAACACGCACACGCGTGGCAGCACCATGGGCACCAGGTGCTACGTTTCAATAATTTTAATGATGTCGATGTAATCAATAGTGCGGATGTAGTATTGATTTGCAATCCAAACAATCCAACGGGTAAACAATTTGCACCGCAAGACTTACTGCATTTACACGCAACGCTAGCCAAGCGCGGTGGTTGGCTGATTGTGGATGAAGCATTTATGGATGCGACGCCAGAACATAGCATTGCTCAGCACACTCACTTAGAGGGTTTGTTCGTACTGCGCTCCTTAGGTAAATTCTTTGGCCTGGCTGGCACTAGGGTCGGCTTCCTGCTGGCGGCACAAGCACAGCTGCATCAGATACAAGAAGAGTTAGGCCCGTGGACAATTGCAGGCCCTAGCCGCTACATTGCCATGCTAGCGCTGCAAGACTCCACTTGGCAGCACAACACGAGGCTAAGCCTAGTAAACAGCAGTAGCCGTTTATCTACGCTATTAAACCAGTATGGATTATCACCAACTGCTGGCACTGCGCTATTTCAGTATATTGCGACCACAGAGGCAATGCGCTTACAAGACAAACTAGCTAAGCAAGGGATTTGGGTGAGGCGCTTCAACGAGCAACCGGCGCTAAGGTTTGGCTTACCTGATGAGCATCAATGGCAGCAACTGGAGCAGGCGCTACAAAGCCTCTAATCACTAAGGGTAGGAGCAGGCTGCCTGATGCTTTGGGTGAGCATAACCAAAGCAAAGCCTCAACGATTCACAAATTGGATTCTAGGCACACTGTCACTTAGCGTGATCTGCGTCACACTCGCATGGTCAATCACCAAGCGGAACAAACCCTTTAGCGGCATATTCAAGGCATCGGCCAGCATTGCGCGTATCACGCCGCCATGGGTAACAACGGCTACGTTCTTACCAGGTAAGCGACTGCTCACTTCTTCGGTGAAGGTTTTAGTTCGGTCATATAGCTGTGTAAAGCTTTCACCATTCGGTGGTGACAAATGCGCATAATCATGCGCCCATACATCAAACAATTCGCGCGGGATGCTATCCCAAGACTGCATTTCCCAATCGCCAAAATGCAACTCCTTTAAGCGCACATCCACTTGCACCTCACCCAAATTAAGCGCCTGCGCTAATTTAGTACAGCGCTGCAACGGGCTAGCATAGACCGCATCAAACTGGACGCCATCTAATTTTGCGCTTAACGCACTGCACTCCGCCGCAAAATTAGCCGAGACATCCACATCGCTCTGCCCATAACAAACGCCCGGTGCAATGTCCAACGAGGTATGTCGAATCAAATGTAGATTCATAACTGTTGCGCCCACACCAGCAAGCCCAGATAAAAGGCTAACTCTGTCATTTGCTGCATCGCACCTAAACAATCACCGGTATAACCACCCAGCCAGTGTTTAATTTTATTGCGCCACCAAACCCAAACCAGCGCCACTGGCGTTAAGCAGCAAGCGCTTAACCATAACCAATCTTTGGCACTCAACAGAGCCGGTGAAAAATTCCAATATAGTAGCGGAATTGGCGCCACGCCAAACAGCACGGCAACTAGCAAGCCTGGCATTTTTATCTTTGTTGCCAGCGGCTTCGCTTTACTGCTCTCACGCACATACTCCAAATCTGCCATGATTAAGAGCGCGCATAAGCGGCTAAACGCATGGCCGATCACTAATACAAACGGTACAAAATAAGCAGGCAAAGCAGTGAGCAACTGGTACTTGGTAAACAGCGCAAAAAACAAAGCGATAGCGCCATAAGTGCCCAGTCTGGAATCCTGCATAATAGCGAGGATGCGTTCAGTGTCCCAACCACCGCCCAAACCATCTGCGCTATCGGCCAGCCCATCTTCATGAAATGCGCCGGTGATATAAACCGTCATCGCCATGCTAATCAGCACTGCAATACTCTGCGGCAACACCTTGCTCGCAAATGCAAACGCACCCGCGCCTATCAAGCCAACAAAAATCCCCACTAGTGGAAAATATTTGGCAGAGCGATTCAAATCATCAGGATGAAAGTCGCCAAACATAGGAACAGGAATCCGCGTAAAGAAACCAACCGCTAACAACATATAACGTCGCTCATTACGCAAAAAACTGATCATGCAGTTTCCCCGGCGCCAGCCTCTGCAGTACTCACGCCAGCACTCTCAAACGAGGCCATCTCGTTTAAGAAATTAACCGCAGCCTGCACTAAAGGATAAGCCAAAGCCGCACCCGTGCCTTCACCAAGACGCAAACCGATATCCAGTAACGGCGTAGCGCCTAAATGCGCTAACAAACGGCGATGCCCAGCCTCACCAGAACAATGTGTAAATACGCAATATTGCAAAATATTCGGCTGCAACTGCGCAGCCACCAGCAAGGCAGCCGTGGCGATAAAGCCATCAATTAACAATACTGCATGCTGTTCAGCGGCACCCAACATGGCACCAGCCATCATGGCAATCTCATAGCCACCAAATGTCGCCAGCACTTCCAGTGCATTGTCGCCGCGCATGCCGTGAAAATCGATAGCCTGTTTCAGGACTGATAACTTTTGCGCCAATCCAGCATCATCCAAGCCGGTCCCACGCCCTACGCATTCCTCAATCGGAATAGCGCATAACACACTCATCAAACAACTGGCTGACGAAGTATTGCCTATGCCCATCTCGCCAAAACCAAAGACATTGGCACCAGCGGCGGCCTCCTGCTTTGCCAGCGATGCGCCGGTTGCTAGCGCCTGCTCACATTGCGACTGCGTCATCGCCGCCTCTTGCAAGAAGTTAGCCGTTCCTGCTGCCACTTTGGCATGAATCAAATCTGTGTTCGCATCAAACTCATGATTCACCCCGGCATCAATCACCCGCAAACGCATATTATGCTGACGCGCAAACACATTAATCGCCGCGCCACCTTGCAGGAAATTCAGCACCATTTGCGCAGTCACCGCTTGTGGATAAGGGCTCACCCCGGCATTCACGACACCGTGATCCCCCGCAAACACCATCAAGGTAGGGTTAGAAAGCTGCGGCGTCAGCGTTTGCTGAATCAAGCCCACCTGCAAAGCCACCGCCTCCAACTGCCCAAGCGCGCCTAATGGTTTAGTTTTATGATTAATTTTATCAACAAGCGCCGCCTGCAACGACTGACTTAATGATTCGACTTTTGGTAAAATTGTGTTTAAATTCATAGGGAAAGATTTTACATGAGAGCCACCCAGATATCACGCAAAGCAAGTACAAACTTTCGCATTAAAAATAAATATACAAAAACTTTAAAATATCTTTGTCATATCTCAATTTAGTTTGCTATAATGCGCGCCTTGCAGCGATAAACCGAATACTGCGAGTAGCAAGAAAGGCCGGGTAGCTCAGTCGGTAGAGCAGCGGATTGAAAATCCGCGTGTCGCCAGTTCGATTCTGGCCCCGGCCACCAGAATTTAAAAAGCCCACAGCAATGTGGGCTTTTTTGTCTCTAGAATTCAAACTCCGTTAGCTTTTTTTATTTTGCTAGGCTGCCTAAAACGATTTTTCCCAGCCAACTTGACTAAGCGCAGAAATTTTGGGCATTCGAAGTGATTTGGTGCAGAGCATTCAGCGGCATGACGAAGGCCATTGCGCATTAATGTCAGCTCATTAATTTTACTATCCAGCTTGTCTGCTTTAGCTAAAAGCAACTCTCTATTAACCTCAGCAGTATCTTGTGTAAACATTTCACCAATCTCATCTAGAGAGAAATCAACACTACGTGCCAAAGAGATTAGCGCTAAACGTTCAATAACATTAGGATTAAATGTTCTCTTTAGCCCATTTCTTCCAATCGAGTGTATAAGACCCTTTTCTTCATAGAATCTTAATGTTGACGCAGGCAGGCCAGAGGCTTTTGAAACGTCAGATATATCCATTATTTATCCTTGTGCAAACAACGCTTGACTTAAAGTTGACTTGAGGTTGTATCTTAGCCCTGTAGTACAACTTTGAACAAACCTTATCTCATTGAGTTAGGCTTTTAATGTGGGTTTGAAAGGATAGATAGCGATGTTAAGTATTGAATGGATACTGTTATATCTTGTGTTGGGAGCTTTTGTTGGTTTTATGGCTGGCTTACTAGGAGTCGGTGGCGGCGGGATACTTGTGCCTATATTGGTCACTATTTTTAGTTACCAAGGTGTTGGTCAAGAAAGTGTTGTGCATTTAGCTTTGGGAACATCACTAGCTTGTATGATTATTTCCTCGTCATCTAGTATTTACGCACACGCGTCTAGAGGGACTGTAGTTTGGAAAGTGGTATACGAGATGGTCCTAGGCATTGTTCTAGGTGCATTCCTAGTTACCCATCTCGCAGCTGATGTTAACCCAACTTATATTGCCATATTTTTTGCACTGTTCATGGCACTTGTGGCTGGCCAGATGTTTCTTAATTGGAAGCCAAAGCCAAGCACAAATCCAACTAAGTTAAGAAGCCTATTTGTAGCGGGAACACTGATTGGCATGGTGTCCTCACTTGCTGCAGTTGGTGGTGGTTTTCTTGCGGTTACATATTTAAGCTATAAGAACATTGACATAAAAAAAGCGATTGGCACTTCTGCTGCAATTGGTTTTCCAATAGCCATCGCTGGAACTGTTGGCTACATGATAAGTGGCTGGTCTAAAACATTGAACGAACCTTATACTTTTGGTTTTATTTATCTACCTGCATTTCTAGTGATTTCGATAGCGAGTTTTATTGCTGCACCACTTGGTGCAAGCTGCTCGAATAATTTGCCTGAGGCACGGCTGAAGAAGATATTTGCAATTGTTTCTTTGATTTTAAGCGTGAAGATGCTTTTCTCAGTTATTTAATTAAAAAAACTAATGTCCCAACTCTGGCATCCTTTGGCTCACATAAAATAGTGAGGGTAGGCACTAAACAATATAAAAACGACGATATTTAGCGTTGAAAACTCACGTGTCGCCAGTTCGATTCCAGCTCTTGTACCAGAATTTAAAAAGCCCACAGCAATGTGGGCTTTTTTACGTCTATTTGAAATCAATTGATTGGCGATCATTAACTTACACTAACCTCAAATTTGCGATGGGGCTTGCAACAGATACTAACGCCTAGTTGCAAGCCCCATCGCGTCTTCCATCACGTAGTAAATGTAGCTTTGTTCTTGTATGCCATGAAACAAGTGTGCATTAGGGCCGCCGGCAAAAATGGCCACATCCTCACCTGCATGCGTTTCAGCGGCTAGCGGCACCATCACTTCTTGGTGAAAGTCTGGGTCTTCGGTATCCACTGTGCTCATATCTGCCACACGACCAGCCCGTGAGGCTGATGCAGAATGCGCATCGCCACCAGCTGCATAACCTGTACCATTGGCAAAACTGATGGTAGTGTAAGGGTTACCATCTAATGCTTTCTCTGGCACAGCAGCCCCCGGAAAGATCACCTTGCCTAATATGGGGTTACCGCGTTTCGCATAACCACCGATAGTCAGCGTATGGCTATGATCTGCCGTCACGATAATCAGTGTATCGCGCATATCGACCTTGCTCATCGCTAGCTTAACCGCATCAGACAGTGCAACAGTTTCACTCAAGGTACGGAAGGCATTGTTGGCATGCGACGCGTGGTCGATACGGCCGGCCTCTACCATCAGGAAATACCCTTTTTTGTTGCGCTTTAGCACCTCTATCGCCTTATCCGTCATTTCTGCGAGGGACGGCTCACCTGCGGTATCGGTTAGGCGGTCATGATCATATTGCATATGTGACGGCTCAAACAAACCCAGAAGCCGCTGCCCACTGGCGGGGTTAAACGCATCAAACTGCGCCTTGTTCCACACGTAGTGTGCATTAAATTTAGTTTGAAACTCCTGTATTAAATCTCGCCCATCATTACGCTTGCCTTTAATGTTAGGGTATTCGGGGTCGCTCTGTGCTTTAGGCAATAAATTACTGCGACCGCCGCCCATCAACACCTCCAGACCGTCACCAATTTGCTTCGGCCCAAAGCTATCTATCAACTGCGCGGCAATATCCTTTACATCAGCCCCCGCAGGCAGGTTGCTGTCCGCCTCCCAATCGCGATTACTGGTGTGCGCATATGTGGCAGCAGGCGTGGCATGAGTAACACGAGCAGTGGAGATAATACCGGTAGCGCGGCCGCTCATTTCTGCCTGCTCTAGTATGGTGGTTAATTTATTTGCTTGAATCACAGCATGACTGGGTTCAGACCGTACAACAGCTTGATTGACTGACAACCCACCATCATTAGTTTTGACACCGGTCACTATCGCAGTCATGGTAGGTGCAGAATCGGAAGTCTGCTGGTTGGCCGAATAGGTTTTGGAAAGCGCCAAATAAGGCAAACGCTCGAATGCCAGCTGGTTGCGTTCACCGTCCAGGCCCTTACTCTGCCCTTCAAAAATACGTGACGCGGTGATGGTAGAAATCCCCATACCATCCCCAACAAACAATATCACGTTTTTAGCACGCCCCAATTCAGGATGCAGCTTCTTGGCCGCGGCTAGTGCCGCTTCTCCGTCATTAATCCAGGTCTGTGCATTTTCCGCCATGGCCGATACGCTACCAACGACACATGCCACTGTGAGCATGATCAAACTTAACCTATTCACTATTCTCATTCCTTACCTACATTTAATCTGCACTTAACTTGCACTTAAAAATCACTGCTACCTACAACATTACAGCATCGTACCTGTAAATTGTGACAACAATATATGCGCCCATCAGTGTTGCCCTTGTGGCACATATCAACATGCACTCGGTACTTTAGCCACATCCACAATTTATGTGGATAACTTTGTGGGCGCGATGGGGATAGCTGCGCTAAGTGACTGGCACACATAGCAAACGGGCGATCGTAGAAATTTTGAACACACCAAGCACGCGTTTACTCGGCGCCAGTGACTACTTTCTGACGATTTATATAGGAATATGAGCGCGTTATACTCATTAAGCGATGTTTTGTATTACCATATAGGCATCATCACCCGCTGTTTGCAAGCCGCATAAAGACAATGCTTGCCAGTCTGCATAAACAAATGACTGCCAAGCTTGTCTATAGTTGAGTATGATCAACTGGTACAGGCATATGCATGCAATTAGTTAAAGTCCGGCATAGCAACACAAGTTGTTAGCCACTTATATTGTTAATTCAAGATTTATTAGTTAATTCAGGTTTATTTAATGAGCACTTACAATGAAATTGACGCACATGACTTATCCGTCATGCTAAGCAAAAAATCACTTCTACTGGTAGATGTACGCAATGATGACGAGGTGGCTCGCGGCGTGATTGAAAATGCGGTACACATCCCATTAGCCATGCTGCCGGTGCAGTATGAATCGCTCACCAAGGCAGAAACCATCGTGTTTTACTGCCATAGCGGCGTACGCTCAGCACATGCAGCGGCGTTTGCTGCCAGCAAGGGCTGTAAGCACGTTTATAATTTAGCTGGCGGTGTGCTGGCTTGGGCACGTGCTGGTTATCAGTTTGTGCCGCTCAACAGCCAGTCTAAATAACCACCGCGCCTAAATAAACATAGCTCTAAGTAACACAGGAAAATCACTATGCATTTTGATAAAGTAGTTGATGCTACAGGTCTAAACTGCCCACTCCCCATTTTGCGCTGTAAAAAAGGCCTCAATGACATGGCGGCTGCGCAAGTACTAAAGATCATCTCAACTGACCCTGGCTCAGTTAAAGACTTTAACGCCTTTTGCGTGCAAACTGGGCATGAACTTTTGCTGTTAGAAGAAGACGAAACCGCGTTCACGTTTTATATTAAAAAACGTACTAGCTAGCACATAGGCGCTGTCGCACATCAGTTTTAAAGACTACGACGGTTTAAAGACTAAGGCTTAAAGACTCAGATTTAAAGTTTAGAGATTAAGCTTTAACCGCATAAAAAACGCCGCACAATGTACCGAGTCCATCGGTGCATCATGCGGCGCTAAATATCACTAAAACAGCAGTTTTTCTAAAACCCTGCCATTCTGAAACAACAGTTATTTAAGCTTAGCTAACTGAGCTTGCAGCTTATCCAAACTGTCACTAAAGTCTGCCACCCGCGCTTTTTCCTGCTCTACCACTGCAGCTGGTGCCCTTGCTACAAAACTCTCGTTATTCAGCTTGCCATTCGCTTTATTGATTTCAGCCTCCAAGCGTGCGATTTCTTTACCTAAGCGCTCTTTTTCTGCCGCAACGTCGATTTCAACTTTTAGCATCAATTTGAAATCGTTCACCAGCATCACCGGTGCATCTGCTTCTGGCAACTCAGCAACGATGGCCACGTCATCTAACTTAGCCAAGGCTTTCAGGTAAGGTGCATACGCTGACAGCGCAGCGTTGTCGCCCGCCGCAATCAACGGCACGCGCGCTGCAGGTGAAATACCCATTTCGCCACGTAAGCTACGGCATGCATCCACCGCTTGCTTCAATTGCACCACCCAAGCCTCAGATACTTCATCCAGCTTGTCTAACTGCGCTTTTGGATACGCCTCCAACATAATGCTGGCGCCATGTTTTTCCGTCATCGGCGCAATGGTTTGCCAGATTTCTTCTGTGATAAATGGCATGATAGGGTGCGCTAAACGCAGGATAGTCTCCAGCACACGCAGCAAAGTACGACGTGTGCCAATTTTTTCTGCCTCGTTGCCATTTTGCATTTGTACTTTAGCCAGCTCTAAATACCAATCGCAGTATTCATCCCATACAAACTCATAAATCGCTTTTGCCGCTAAATCGAAACGGTAGTCTTCAAACGCACGCTCCACCTCAGCTTCCGTGCGTTGCAAGATGCTCACAATCCAACGGTCAGCGGCAGAGAATACGCGACCACCTTCCACACAGCTACCAATGCCAAAACCATTGTCCTGACCTTCTGTATTCATCAGCACAAAGCGTGTGGCATTCCACAGCTTATTGCAGAAGTTACGGTAGCCATCGCAGCGCTGTAAATCAAACTTGATATCACGGCCCGGGCTAGCTAATGCGGCAAACGTGAAACGTAGTGCATCGGTACCGTAGGCATTGATACCCTCTGGAAACTCTTTACGTGTACGTTTTTCGATTTTCTCGGCGTCTTTCGGGTTCATCAAACCCGTGGTGCGTTTTTTAATCAGGTCATCTAAGCCGATACCGTCAATCAAATCAATCGGGTCCAGCACATTGCCTTTAGACTTACTCATCTTCTGACCTTCGGCATCGCGAATCAAGCCATGCACATACACGTGCTTGAACGGGATCTTGCCGGTGATGTGCGTAGTCATCATCACCATACGCGCCACCCAGAAGAAAATAATATCAAAGCCTGTGACCAATACAGAAGACGGCAAATACTGTTGCAAGGCAACGTTAGCGGCGTCCTTTTCTGCGTCGCCAGACCAATCCAAGGTTGAGAATGGCCATAACGCAGATGAGTACCAGGTATCCAGCACGTCATCGTCACGCTTTAAATTGCCGCTGTAGCCATCTTTAGCGGCTTGTGCCTTAGCTTCGGCTTCATCATGTGCCACATAGACTTTGCCGTCATCTGAGTACCAAGCCGGGATTTGGTGGCCCCACCATAACTGGCGTGAGATACACCAGTCTTGAATGTTATTCAGCCATTGGTTGTAAGTGTTGACCCAGTTTTCTGGGTAGAACTTGATTTCACCGCTCGCTACCACGTCTAAAGCTTTTTGCGTGATAGATTTACCGTCAGCCGCAGCCTTACTCATGGCTACGAACCATTGGTCAGTCAGCATAGGCTCAATTACCACATTGGTACGGTCGCCACGTGGCACTTTAAGTTTATGCTTTTCTGCTTTAACCAAGTAGTTTTGCGCTTCTAAATCAGCCACCACTTGTTTACGCGCAGCAAAGCGCTCCAAGCCAATCAGGTTGGCAGGCATTGCGATAGATGGTTTAGCTGCGCCATCTGCCGCCCAAACTTCAGCTGTCGCTGGTACAAAGCCTTGCAGGTTAAGGATAACAATCTTATCCAAACCTTGACGCTGGCCGACCATATTATCGTTAAAGTCATGCGCAGGTGTCACTTTCACCACACCGGTACCGAACTCTAAATCAACATAGTCATCGGCAATAATTGGAATCTCGCGGTTACACAGCGGTAACTGTACGGTTTTACCAATCAGGTGTTTATAGCGCGCATCTTCAGGATGCACCATCACGGCCACGTCGCCTAACATCGTTTCCGGGCGGGTTGTCGCTACTGTTAAATGACCAGAGCCGTCGGCAAGTGGGTAGTTGATGTGCCACATAAAGCCATCTTCTTCTTCCTGCACCACTTCCAGGTCAGATACGGCGGTACCTAGCTTCACATCCCAGTTCACTAAACGTTTGCCACGGTAAATCAGGCCTTCGTTATACAGGCGTACGAAAGTTTCGGTCACCACTTTGTTGAGGCCAGCATCCATGGTGAAGCGCTCACGGCTCCAGTCGGGTGAAGTACCTAAACGGCGCATTTGTTTAGTGATGGTACCGCCTGAGTATTCTTTCCACTCCCATACTTTTTCTAAGAACTTTTCGCGGCCTAAATCATGGCGCGATACGCCTTGCGCATCCAACTGGCGCTCTACGACAATTTGCGTAGCAATACCAGCATGGTCGGTACCCGGTTGCCATAAAGTGTTGTCACCACGCATACGGTGGTAGCGTGTGAGTGCATCCATCAAGGTCTGGTTAAAACCGTGACCCATATGCAATGTGCCAGTCACGTTAGGAGGCGGTAATAAGATACAGAAATTATCCTGCTTAGCGGTATCTAAACCAGCGCCATAATAGCCGTGCCCCTCCCAAAATTCATACCATTTACTTTCAATGGTTTTAGGGTCGAAGGATTTGGCTAGCTCTTTGTTTTCTTGCATATTCTGTGTCGAATGGTCAGTTGTCATAACCTGACATTTTATCACATGGCAAACCTGCTGTTATAACGCTAGATAACTCGCTATAAAAGAAAACAAAACTGCGATAGAAAATATGGTGAAATGCACAATCGCCCAATAGCGATAGCGCTGCCTCAACGCTTGCGGTGTAATGCCGGATATTACAAATAGACGCTTGCTTTGCGGCTTGGCAATCAAATGCTGTTCACTTTTAAGCAATTGGCTTTGCTGACGTTTTATATCGGAATAAGCCTGCTCGCGGGCATGCTCCCACTCTTGCATATCAATCTCGCCATCCCGATTCAGGTCAAACCGCTGCAGCAACCTGGATTTAGACTGTTTCCATTGCGTCAGCAGCTTGCCTACTTCTCGATTGATTTCAGCCTCGGTATGCGCTTGGGTACTAGCATCTAAATCACCCAACACATAGATAGATTTATCCGCAAACAGCACATCCTCAATATAGCGATGCTCATTTTGTATAACCTCATGCCGTTTTGCAGCATAGATATCTGCGCCCTTGGGGTCTACCAAGCACACGCCGGTTGCATCGTGCAGCTCAAACACCTGCTCACTAACCTGGTAATCTTGCAAACGCCACATGTGGTTACTATCACGCGTGTACACCCACAGCCGATACCACACACAAGCCACACCTTGGATCGGGCTACGCATGGGCAGGCGCTGCCGTGATTTGCCATATAACTCTACATAACCTTGAGCGGCTGACGCAATCGTGGAGATAGGCACCTCGGAAATTGCCAGTAATCTTTTGTAGTTAAACACCCAGGCAAATATGGCAACCAGAGCGCTCACGCCCAAAAGCATGGGTAGTTGGTGCGCCTGCCCGTCTTGGTAATCTAAATACACCCCCGCCAGCACCAAGCCTAGGCAGACACACAGGGCGAGCGGGTTTAAATAGTAACTACGCAAGCGCAAAACGCTGCCTACAGCTTGGCGTTAAAGCGCTGACTTACGTCAACATCTACAAGCTCTTCACTAGAAAACTTAAGTAATGACTCTTTAGCAAAGCCGAGCAATCTGGCCACGATTAAATCTGGAAACTGCTGCACGCGTACATTGTTTATATAAACACTGTCGTTATAAAACTCACGACGGTCTGCAATTTGATTTTCAAGCCCGGTGATACGGGTCTGCAACATGAGAAAATTCTGGTTAGATTTCAGCTCAGGGTAGCTTTCAGCCACGGCAAACAAACCACCCAAGCCAACACGTAGCGCGCCTTCGGCTTGCCCTAAGGCTGTAACATCATGCGAATCACGCGCCTCATTCACTTGCGTACGTGCTTGTATCACTTTCTCTAGCGTCGCCTGCTCATGCTGCATATACTGCTTGCAAGTATCAATCAGTTTAGGTAATTCGTCATGGCGCTGCTTTAACAGCACGTTGATGTTAGACCATGCTTTTTCAACGTTATTTCTAACACTGACCAAGCTGTTGTAAGTGATGACAAAATACAGCACAACTACAGCTACCACTATCCACACTAACATCATATCCCCTTATTTTTATTGATGATATTTGCTTACGACCAACCCAAAAAGCCCGATTATAAAAGCTTGGTCGTGAAGGATAGTAGCATTTAAGACTTAAAGATTAAACAACCTCGAAGATTAAACATCCGCCATTAACACAGGGCCGACTTTCTCCCAGTAGCGAGAAAAACGCTTTAAGCGCCGTTCGCTCAGCCGCACATTAGCCAGCTTTGGCGCTGACTCCCAACTCGGAGCAAATGGCATCAATATTTCTTTAAGCTTCAAGTTCGGCGTGTCTTGCGTAAAAACCTGCCCCACCCCTTTTTGCAGCAACACAGCATGGGTATCACCCATCCAAACTTCAACATTCATCATTTCATGCAAACAGTCCGCGACAAACTGCAAACGATTCAATGACCAGTGACCACACAACACAGGATCGAACACAAAGATTTTAGGGTAAGGTTTACTCAGCAAGGGGTTTTGTGCAGACAGCATTTCATCATGGACCAGCACCGCAACGGCTTTAAATGTATGCGCAGCCTTCATCGGCAACGACTTAATTGGATATTGCTTGGGGCTAGCGGCAACAGATGGCGTAAATAAACGCGCACTCAATGCCTCATAACTTGCATCAAACGGGCATTGAGCTGTACAGGTTGCGCAATATTTGCCGCCGGTATAGCGCTCCAGGTTCTCTTTATTAAAATAGTAGGGTTTAGAGCTAAATGTCGAAGCAATCCATTGCCATGACAAGTGATTACTTGCAAAGTCACCATCTAATAAGTGCGCCTCAAACCAATCCGCTGCTTCACGCCAGTCTACTTTAAGATGGTGCACCACATAGCTGGCAAACCACATGCGTGCATGGTTATGCATATAACCCGTGTCCAGTAACTCCTTGATAAAGCCATCCATACAAGGCAAGCCTGTGTTTGCCTGCTTAACAGAAACACTAAGCGGCTGGTAATCAAGATTGACTTTAGGCTGCTCCATCTCGCTAAAGATGGCATTGCCCTCATAAAACCAGACTTGCCGCCAAAAATCGCGCCATGCTAGCTCCATCAGCAGACTTTCACCTTGTAAGCCAAACTTCTGCTTCACAAAAGAAAAAACCTCATTTAAGTTCAGGCAGCCGTGACGTAGATATGGGGATAAATGCGTGACCGCGCCATTGATAAAATTACGGTTACGCCCATACTGCACAGCATCAACTGCATGCAACTTTCTTAGTGCGCCGGTTCTGCCTCCAGACCAATCTAATGCAAGATCAGGACCCTTTGCCTGTGCGAAAATGCGTTTGATGTAATGTAATCGTTCTAGCCGATCGCTCGGAAGATTAAGTTTCTGTGCGGGGTTCATAGGAGTATTTCCTACAATGTTAATGGAGCGTTATGTACCACCCAAAAGGGTACACCTTTTTTAAGGAATTTTATATTAAAAATTATTGAAATATCATGCAATAATAATCACCGATGTTTAGGCTTAACACTTATCAATCTTTTTATCAGGACACTCAATGATAGAAGCAACTTGGGTTTGGGCGGTATTAGGTATCGTTTTAATCGCAGTAGAAATATTAGCAATTGGTACCTTATATATCTTATGGTTTGGCATCGCCGCTATCTGTTTAGCCATTGTCACTTGGCTGTTTCCTAATATCCCACACGCGATACAACTCATCGCGTTTGCTATCCTATCTATCGGCTCGTTGGCCATATGGCGACGTTATTACAAAAAAACTGACAGTAGTTCAGCCGTAGGACAATCACAAGGGGAAGAAATTGGCCGCATCGGTACTGTGATGCAAGCCAGCGGCCCGGCACAAAACGGCTCAATCCGCTTCACGCAAGGCCTGATGGGTAGCCGTGAATGGGTGGCAGTATCCGACGAAGTGATTGAAATCAACAGTCAGGCGAAAGTGATTGCTGTTGAAGGCAACGCATTACGTATTGCAAAAATCAGCTAACGTTTTTTTAACCTTCTCACTTTTTATTTTTTCTCACTTAAGGAATTCTCCAAATGACAGAGTTTAGTTTAGTACTCATATTTTTAGTGATTGTCGCCATTATCAAAGGCGTGCGCATTGTGCCGCAAGGTGAAGAGTGGGTGGTGGAGCGTTTAGGAAAATTTGCTGGTGTACTCACGCCAGGGCTGCATGTCATCAACCCGATTTTTACCAGAGTAAGTTACAAAGTTACCACCAAAGACATTATCCTAGACGTGCCGGAGCAAGAGGTGATCACCCGCGATAACGCAGTGATTCTAGCTAACGCGGTAGCTTTTATTAAGGTGACTAAAATTGACCGTGCCGTGTACGGGATTGAGAACTTCCGTGAAGCTATGCGCAATATGGTGCAAACCAGCCTACGCTCTATTATTGGTGGCATGGATTTAAACCAAGCACTGACCTCACGTGACCGCATTAAATCTGAACTCAAACTTGCCATTGCAGATGAAGCGCTAGACTGGGGCTTAACCGTTAAATCCGTTGAAATTCAAGACATCAAACCATCGCCGAACATGCAGGATGCAATGGAGCGCCAAGCTGCTGCAGAACGCGAAAGAGTAGCGGTGGTGACCGAAGCTGAAGGTGCTAAACAATCACTGATACTTAATGCAGAAGCACGACTGGAAGCTGCGCGTAAAGATGCTGAAGCACAAATGGTGGCAGCCAAAGCATCTGCTGAATCCATTAAATTTATTACAGAGGCCGTACAAGAGAATAACGCATCAGCCATGTTCTTGTTAGGCGACCGCTATATCACTGCGTTACAAAAGATGTCCTCATCTGAAAACAGCAAAGTTGTAGTCATGCCGGGTGACTTGGTAGGTGCAGTTAAAAGCTTAGTGGGCGGAAAATAATTAAAGCTTAGCAATCAATTGCCCATTCTTCCCTGCATTGGGGGAATGGGGTATTAAACACTACACACGGTACAAGCCGAGTCTTTACTCAGCTTAATCGCTCGCCATTCCATAGAGAGCGCATCTAGCAACAACAGCCGTCCTTGCAGGCTCTCGCCTATCCCCATCAGAATTTTCAGCGCTTCCGCCGCTTGCGTAGTGCCTATCATCCCTACCAGCGGGGCAAACACGCCATTGGTCGCACAGCGCAAATCGGTGCCTTCACCATTGTCAGGGAATAAACAGTGGTAACAAGGGCTTTGCGTTGAGCGCATGTCATATACTGTGACCTGCCCTTCAAACCCCAAGCCAGCACCTGAAACTAGAGGCTTTCTCAGCTGTACGCATAGCTTATTCAGCAAATAGCGCGTAGCAAAGTTATCAGAGCAATCCAATACGACATCGGCTTTAGCCACCAGCGCATGCAGCTCATCTTCACTGGCACGCTCGCATATGGCGTGCACGATAACTTCTGGATTAAGCGCCAACAATGTTTTTTGTGCTGAAAGTGCTTTGTTAACACCGATGGAGCTGGTCGTATGCACGATTTGACGCTGCAGGTTACTTAAATCCACCTGATCAAAATCACAAATAGTAATGGTACCCACCCCGGCTGCCCCTAAATATAAAGCAGCTGGCGAGCCTAAACCGCCAGCTCCCACGATTAAGGCATGGCCGTGGACTATTTTGTCCTGACCCTCGTACTCAATCTGTGGCAACAGAATATGGCGGCTATAGCGGAGAAGTTGGTTGTCGTTCATAAGTTAATGCAATTGTCCTGCTTCGATCATGGCATTATAGAGAACATAAGGAGAAATCCAAGTCACGATATGATCAAACTCGCCGTTAGGGTCAGCTGCACTTCTAGGTTCGTGGCTGACAAATACGCCATCATCCACAATACCGTTAGCATCCGCGTCATTTAAGTTCGCTGTTTCGTCTGCGCCGCCAATGGCTTGGTTCCCAGTGGCACCTATAGAATAGATAACAGCCACAGCGTTATTGATTAGGTAATTGGTTTCCGGCACAGCAGCTGAACATGCGGTGGCAGTGATACCAACAGAGCTAGCGCAAACCCGTAAGTCTGGCATCAAATTCGACATACCAACAACACTCATACCATCAGTTGCAGTGTTTGCAGTAAAGTCTGGGAGGGATGGTGCAGCAGCGTTATTAAACTGTGTAACCGCATAACGAATACGGTTCCCCCAACCATCCAATGCAAACCCTTGCGCATCAGCAGGCTCAACACCCAAGGTTGCTGCAGGCAAAAAACCTATACCATACTGAGCACAGGCAGCCGTGCCACCCAACGGCTGCTCCATCCCATTACTTGCCGCGGTGGCTGGGCAAGGTAAGCGACCATGCCGTTGCGCAAAGCCTAGCAAAGCCCTTTTGGCCGACGCCAGTGTATTTTCAGTTTGCGATTGAAATAGCTGATTACGTTGCGCCTGTAACGGCAACAGCAAAGCACCTAACACAAACCCTAAGATAATCAGTACGATGGCCATTTCAACCAAACTGAAACCTTGCTGCTTAATATCGATGTCTATTTGCATATATTTATAAAGTACTCATGGTGATACAACCACAACCTGATCGTTGTTTGTCGATGTTTTTGGCATCGTGTTACTGTAGACAGAATCTTGCGTACCATTACTCACAATAACATTTGTGTTTTCTACCGCACTCAAGTAGTTTGAAATATCACAAGAGGCCCCACTAGGACTTGCAAGAGATGTTGCAACTAACGCACTAACATTATTATTAATTCCAACCGTAATTTTAGGTGGTGAGCTGGCACTAGAACAAATCGAACCACTAACACAATCACTAGAAACAGCATAAGTAATATACTTTTGCCACTCGTTCTGTAAGTACCAGGCGGGAAGTAATCCACCGACAGCTGGTAACGATGTAATCACTTGAGTTGCACCACAAGCAGCCAATGTAAACGTGCCATTTGTGTTGTTTGAACAAGTTGCCAGATTAGTAGTATTTGAACAGCCTCCTGTTGAAACTAAAAATGAGCCTGTTGTGCTAAATCGGTTAATACCAGCGACTTTAGCGGAGCAGCTACCACAAGCATCGCAGCTGAACTGCTCAACCCCACCCGCTCTCTTACAACCGCCCTTACCAGTGCAGGTACAGGTTTTTCGGTCACTTGCCGCGACTGAACATGCACCGGTTGGTGCATTAGAGGCTGAGCCTGTTGCTACAAAGTTTCCACTTGCGCGAGTAAATGCAATGCTGCTCACTACACTGAAATTACAATTGCAAACTCTAGCAGACGTACAGCTACAAACATGCGCTGAAGGTGCGTTCACAGGCAACAAACCTCTAAGATTACCTTGTACACATTGATTTGAGTTCGCAACCAACCCGTAACTTGCTGCAAATGGATAGTAGGTCTTTGATTGATAGTAACTTTTTAGCGTCTGTCTCGTTTCTTGCAGCACTCGCTTTTCTAGTGCGTACATCAGTTCATCAATGGTAATGTAAACCAATTTATCGTTAAAGTAATATGGCTGGTTAAAGCTGGCATCATTTGAAGATACATTTCTGCTATCTTCGCCCATGATGAAGTCCTCATCTGCTGTGGCATATCCACGATTACTGAAGATTGCAGCACCAATTTGAAAACTATCTAAATATTGACTAGCATCTGGAGCCGTTGACGATCGATCTTGCCCTTCAAGGGGGTTGCCAGGTGAAATAATCACAGCCGCCACACGATCTGAGACAAGACGCCCGTTTCTATCAAGAACCTTTAGCCAAGGATAAGAGTCCGTGCCACCCTGTCGCAAATAAGGTGTAACGGCATGTGGTGGATTAGCCATACCTGGATTTATAATAGGGTATTCAGAATTCTCATAGTCTCGGACTAGATTGCGCGACACTGCGTACCAAAGACGATTACCCTGAGCATCTCTAAAATCGACCCCCAAGCCAGTATGTGGGGTTACACATGGATTTGATTGTGCCCTCCACGGCAGCTGACCAAGTAAATAGCTTGGTTGAAAAGTGCCAGTAGCACAGTCACTCTTGCCGTCGTAGGCACTAACACCATCAAAATCCAAATCAGTGTTTCTGTCTGGCCATGGCATCATGCCTGGCGAATTCGGATGACTCACGGCCCAAGCAATTAATACAGCCTTAGCCTCACCCAGCACGCGCATAGTTTTTTCATCCTGCGCGGCTTGCAAGTTTGAGGCGCTGAACATCTTGAACATGAACGCTGCGGCGCCTAGCCCAATAATAAATGCGATCAGAATAAGCACCATTCCTCGCTGAGCGTTACGCCCAAGAGGATAATTACTCATCACCACCAATCACTCCAGCCTCCTCCAACCTTAACCGCTTTGCTTTTTCTACGACTTGCAATTCTTTCACTTGGCTAGTCTCTGGCTCATACACCTGCCCAGCTTTCAGCCTGATTTTTTTACCACCGGTTTGCACATCAACTCCCTCAGTATTGGCAGCCTTGTTGGAGAACCCTCGGCGATTGATTCGTCCGATTTGTACGTTATCAACAGCGCCTCCTTCTTGCACGGCCTGATTATTAATCCAGAGCGTACCGCTTACGCCATCGCTGCGTTTTACGTAACCTTGCATGGCAATGGGGGCTGAGTTGTCCACTGGCAGCGGGTCGGCATCACTTGCTGCCGGCTCCTCTTCTTTAGCACGGACCACTTTTAGCTGCTGGCTCTGCCTTAGTTTATCTAATTTCTCACGTTCGGCAGGCTTGCTGAACAAACGCCCAAAATCATCATTAGGCGCAGCGTAGATGGTCGTGAAGCGGACACTCAACAGACCAGCAATAATCACTCGAAGTAGTAATTTCAGCATGACTTAAGGCCCCACTGCTGTTTGGATGGCGGCAGGTTCACGCAGAGTAAGCCAATCCAGCTCGCATTGCGCATGTAAGTTCGCAATCAACTGACTACTCAAGGCACCGCTCTCGTTCAATCTGGTAATTTCGCAATCTCTTAACATCAAGTCAGCGACATTAGCTTTACTTAAAGACTCCGTTAGCTGCAATAAATCTCCTTCATGCAGCATATCCAACTCAAACTGCATCACTGAACGATTCAAGGTAAAGCCGCCTAAGTTTAGAGCAAATCCTGGCGTATATTTTTCCTGCTGTTTGATACTGTATTTAATCCCAAATAGCTTATGGTTTTTATGTTGCTCTCGCAGGCTTTCCACCCACTCGATACGACGCTCCTCCCCCACAAAACCTTTATTAATCAAGGTTTGATATTGCGGCAAATAGGCGGTAATGACTTCCTTCTCCAGCCCAGAGGATTGATAGCGCTGGCGGGCAGCATTGAGCAGGCTTTGTTGTTTGAATAATGCTTGCTCCCTCTCCACCTTATACTGCTGAGTCAGCACAATACAAACCGCCACAACAGCAACTACCCCGCCTAAAATGATTAGTGGGATTTGCAGTTTTTTCCAGTCATGCGACTCTAGCTTCATGATGGCGGCCCTCCGCTTACACTCGTATTGTCTGTCGTGGGCTTGAGCACTATTTTTAATTTAAAAAACGCCGGTTGTTTTTGTGTGGACTGCTCATCCGTAGTACTGCCCTGCAAGCTCACAAATGAGCTCACGTTCACCGGCTCTTGCAGCACAACTACTTCTGCCACGCGGGCATCCGCCTTAATGTTAGACACAAACTGATTCAGGCTATTTAACGCACGGCGGTAATCACCAGTAAAACCAGAAATTTGCGCGGTAAGAAAAGCCACTTCGACCAACTTAGTAGGATCTGCCGGCAGCATAGCGTTAGCGGGCGGTTGCGCGCTGTTGCTGGTTGCTGATAACGGCGTAAATTTATCTTGGTCATTAACATTACTGTCATTAGTCAGCACCCAATGCATACGGTCAATTTGAATTTCATCTAAAGCACCCTGTGCGTTAGGGGCGAGCGCTGCACCAATCACCTGCATCATCAGCCTAGGCGACTTAGGAAAGGCTGCGATGGTTTTATCCAGCTCCACCGCCACCTTTAAATCATTCGCACTAATCTGCGTGACGGGAAAGTCTTTTGCGGCCTCCTCATATTGATGCTGTTGAATCTGCGTATCTTGCTGCGCCTGTTCAAATGCGGCTTTATGCTCCCAACCCTCTTTAAACATCCACGCAGCAGCAGCTATACCAAACAAGCCCACCAACACCGTGCCTATCGCCAGTGCTTGTTTTAGTTTATTAAACTGGAAAGACTTAGTGAGCCAGTTTGGTGCCAGATTATCGACCACATGCCCGCTAGCCAGCAATTGCATATGCATCAGCTCTGGCTTTTCCTGCAGCAGTGCTATCGGCAAGCCTAGCGTTTTGGCCAAGCTAGTGAGATTCACATCGGTGCAGTTCAAACCCTGCTCCTGGCTGATGCCTTGGCTAATCTGCTGGGTAGTACCGGTTGCACTGACTAATGTTAAATTTAGGGGAGTATCGCGCGTGATATAACGCTGGCTCATTAAGTAAAGACGTGTTTTTTCTATCTCTACCAGATAAAAATAGCCTAACTGACCGGGGCCGTCAGGCACATTCGGCACCAGCCGGCTCATGCGCAAACAGCCGTGATGGAAATAAGTTTGGCGCAGTCCGGAAGACAACCTTTCGCATAACAGCAAGTGCGGCTCTGTCAGCTTGAGTTGCTTCATCATGACCATACTTAGCATAGGCAGTAAGTAAACACCTACCAACTGTGCTTCTTGCGCCTTAATTATGCCGAGCCACGCTTGCAGGAAGTCATCTTTACTGATGGCAACAAACAAAAAGTTATCGTCTCTTCGTTTATCTTTATCTCGATCAATAAAATGAGCGGTACGAAAATCCAAACCGCGGTAATGCTGGTTCAGTTTACGCGTAATCAACTCATGCTTAGCGCTGCCAGTGGTATGCGGCAAACTCTCTAGCCTGAAATCCTCTTCCACCGCATCTGTAATCAAATAAACCGGGCTGGATGAATATTGCTGTAAAAACGTAGCAAATGCCTGATGCCCCGCTTCGTTATTTTCAAAAGCCTGATTACCTTTGAGCTTACCCGCATGCCAAACACCAACCAGTAACTGATTGGCTGTAGCGCATAACACTAGTTTGTTTGGATTAGCGAATATCATGCTTTATTGTAGTTAACTACTTAAATTTTAAGCTTGCTGAATGAGTCATAAACCGGCCCAAGCACAGAGAACATAATGAACGCCAGTATGCCACCCAGCAGCACCGTCAACGCAGGCTCTATCATTTTGAGCATTTTCTGCATAGAGTCATTCACATCACGGTCATAAAAGTAGCTGATATTGAGCAGCGATTTATCCAGCGCGCCAGTACTTTCGCCCACTTTAATCATACGGACCACTAGCTGCGGGAACAGCCCGGCATTACGAAAACTCTCACTCATGGCATCCCCCGCGTTAATCTGCGTATGCACCCGCGTCAATGCGTCCGCCACTACCCGGTTGCCTACGATGTTTTCACAGATTTTAATCGCATCTAAAATGGGAATACCGGTTTGATACATCAAGGCAAAATAACGGGCAAAGCGCGCCATGATAATTTTATGCAAAATAGGCCCAGTAACCGGGATGTTTAATTTAAACATATCAAAACGGTAGCGTGCAGCAGGGTTAGTGCGAATGGTTGCCGCCAATGAAACCACTGCAGCCACCGGCAAACCTAGAATCAACCACCAGTAGTTAACAAACGCATTCGACATCGCGATTAAAATCTTAGTATTCAGCGGTAGGTCTTGCCCCATGTTGCGCAAAAAAGACACCATTTGCGGCACCACGTAAATCATTAAAAACACCACAGCCAACAATACCACCACCGCAACAAACGCAGGGTAAGCCAACAGCTTTTTGGTTTGCGACATCAGCTCATCTTGCCAGCGTATCGTGTTAAACAGGTTACCCAGCACCACGGATAACTGCCCAGTGCGCTCACCCGCATCAATCAGGCTGACAAAAACATCACTAAATACCGCGGGGTGCTCAGCTAAAGCTTGCGACAGCATTTTGCCGCCCTCAACCTCTGCACTAATGGCGCCCAGCACTTTTTGAAAATATGGGTTATTACTGCTTTCGCGCAAGTCCACCAGGCATTCTAGCAATGGCACGCCGGCACTGGATAGCTGCTCTAGCTGAAAGCAAAACATGACCAAATCTTGGTTAGTTACCTTGTTACGGTTAAACAGACTGGTAGACCTCGTTGCAGGGCGAAAGGTAATTAAATCGAGGCCCATGCGCTCCAAGCGAATCTCAAGATCCACCTCATTCAGCGCATCTACCTGGCCCATGGCAAAGCGGCCTAACTTATCAACGGCTTTATAGCTAAAAGATGGCATAACTTAGTTAGTGATCCTGCTAGTTAAATCAATCACCCGCATCACTTCGCTTACGCTGGTATAGCCTTCTAAAATGCGTCGCACGCCATCCTCAGCCAAGGTGATAAATCCTTTATCCAGCGCCACTTTCTTCAGCTCATCCAAGTGCGCACGCCGTGAAATCAGCGCATCCATATCCGTATCAATACGCAATAGCTCAATAATTGCCATACGCCCGCGATAGCCGGTTTGGTTGCAATGCTGACATCCTTTAGGCTTGTAAATTGGCGTCTGATCATTTGCTTTAAGCTGCAATATCTTGCGCTCAAGATCATCTGGCTTATGCTTTTCTTTACAATGCGGACATAGCACCCGCACCAAACGCTGAGCCACCACGCCAATAATATTACCCGCCATAATGTCAGGCAAAATACCGATATCAGTTAATCGCGGAAAAGCACCTAAGGCTGAGTTAGTGTGCAAGGTACTGAACACCTGATGACCGGTCATCGCCGCGCGGAACGCCATCATGGCGGTATCCGCATCACGAATCTCACCCACTAGAATGATATCGGGATCTTGCCGCATAATAGAACGGATACCATTGGCAAAATCCACCTTATTCACTTCAGCCACCGAGGTCTGACGCATCATGGTCACGGGGTATTCCACCGGGTCTTCCAGCGTCATGATATTCACCGCTTCAGTATTCTGATGTGTAAGCAGCGAATAGAGCGTGGTGGTCTTACCGCTACCGGTCGGACCCGTGACAATCAAGATCCCTTCAGGGCGGGTCATCATTAACTGCAGTTCATCCAGCGTTTCTGGACGCAAGCCCATACGCTCCATCGGAATAATCGACTTCTCACGGTCTAGCACCCGCAATACGATATTTTCCCCATGGATGGTTGGGTGGGTAGATACCCTAAAATCGATGGGGCGGCCACATAAGTTCATGTTCAGGCGGCCATCTTGCGGTGCGCGCGTTTCCGCAATATCTAAGCCACTCACCACTTTTAGGCGAACGGCTAAGCCCCCCCAATAACTTTTATGCAAACTTCTAATTTGCTGCAATACACCGTCAATTCTGTAGCGTATGCGTAAAAAAGCCAGCTCCGGTTCAAAGTGGATATCCGAGGCACCCCGTTTGACCGCATCCATCAGCAAAGCACCGACCAAGCGCACCACGGGCTGCGTGTACTCATTATCGTCAGCGCTCAAGCTTTGATAATCAATTTCACCGGTTTCTATCTCACGTAAAATGCCATCAACTGACAGCTCGTAGCCATAAAACTGGTCAATCACCTCTTCCAGCTGCGCCTCTGCTGCCAACACTGGTTTTAATTGAATCTGCCCGCCCAGCATGGCTCGCAGCTGATCCAAGGCCACCACATTGAACAAATCGGCCATGGCCACCACCATGGTTCTGGTCAGCGCATCGTACGCCACCGGTAGCAAATGATAACGGCGTGAAAAGTCTTGCGGCACCATTTGCAGTGCCTCAAAGTCAGCGACCACAGTGGTTAAATCAATACTATCGGTTCCAATGGTGTGCGCAACGGTATCGCGCACCATGGCCTCTGTGACAAAACCTAGACGCACCAATTGGCGGCCTAACGGCAGGTCGTTATGCTCTTGCTCAATCAGCGCAATGCGCAGCTGATCCTGGCTAATTAAGCCCTGCTGCACCATTAACTCGCCTAAACGAATTTTACGCCGCTGTTCAGCCATTTAATTTAGCCTGTTTATATAGATTCATTCTTGTTTTTCTTTACTTAATCAGCACTGCAATCGTCTTGCGATATTTCCTAACATGATACGTATGGTGACAAAATATGCTTACTGCAATGCACGAATTCTGGCCTCTAACTGCGCACGGCCAGGGCTCGCGGCACCCGTCATGTTCAACAAATCAAGCGCGCGCTGATACTGCACCAGCGCCAACTTAGGCTTACCTAAATGCTCCAAACTAATCGCTAAATTAAATGCATAGTCCGCACTGATTGGTGCAAACTGGCTCGCGCTAAAATAAGCGGCCTGTGCTGCAGCCCATTGATTCTGTGCAGCATACAAATTACCCAAGGCCGCGTGTAAATTCGCCGCCTCCGGCTGACGTGCCAACATGCTTTTAATCTTACTTTCCGCCCCTACCGCGTCCGTATTTGCCTCTAAATCTGCCAGCGCTGATTGCGCGATAGTATTTCTAGGCTCAATGTCCGTCACTTTACGGTACCAGCCGATGGCATCCATCGTGCGAGCTTGGCGCTGTGCAATGGCCGCCATGCCCAGTAAGGCATCTACGTTTCTGACATCTTTTTGCAGCACTTGACGATACTTCTGCTGTGCAGAAACATCATCACCGCGGCTAAATGCCTCATACGCCGCCAACAGTGTCGGATCTACCCCAGCAGTTTGCGCTTTAGTCAAAAGTTTTAGCGGTTCCTTCGGCTCCGCCACTGCAGATTCATGTCCCGCGCCCTCATCAGCCTTCATCGGCTTATGCATAGTCTGAGCAACCAATGACGCATCTCCCGCTGCAGGCTCTCCTGCCGACATTGGCGTATCTACCTTTGCTCCAGGCTTACGTTTTTCTAGCGCTGGCTTTACTACCGTATTGTTAACTGCCGCAGTGTTAACTACAGCACCGCTATCCTGTGCCGGTGGTGCGTCAACCACCTCACCCGCATCAACATTGGCCGCCGTGTCATTCATAGCATCCGGCGCACTATCCGTGACAGACGCAAGCTCAGTGCCAACATCGCTGGCAACTGCAGCAACCTGAGCCACTGGCGGTGGCGCAGGTTTCGGCGTGACCACGACCACTTCACTAGCGCCTAATGCCTGGATGTATTTGTAGCCTTGCAAGCCCAGCAAAATAATTAAAGCACCCGCCACACCCAGCAAAAGTAGTGCAGTACGCGAGCTTGCCGTTTTTACCGCATGATTCGCCACAAACACACTGGCCGCAGCCTGCTGGTTGTCCTTTTTGGCATTAGCCTGCGCTTTTAAATTCGCCACACTTGCCATTGCCGCCTCATTGAAAGCGTCAGCCTTACTTTTCGAGTTAGTTACACCAGCTGCCGGCGAAGGCCTAGGCTTAACCGTAGTCTCACGTCTGACTTTCACCTCGGGGCTAACCAAACCGGCCTCTTCAGCTAAAGACAACCCTGCATCATGAAACACATTTGCCTCAGCAGCAGATGTAAGCGGAGCAGCCTGATCTGTAGACTGGCTATCGGTAGCACCCGGTGCCAAATCAAGCGGAGCTAAAGTTAAGGCTTCAGCTGCCAAAGACTCTGCCCCCCCGGATTTGGCAGACTTACCAGCCTTCTCCTTATCTTTTTCCGCTGTCGCAAGCGCCTTGATTAGCAAACTCATTTGCTAATTACCTTTCACTCTCGGCATCTAATGTATTTTCCAGCTGCTGTGAAGGAAGATACTGCTTATAAGAAGCAAGCTCATCACTTTCTAAACTCGCACTGACTATCACCGTAGGCCGTAGGAAAATAACCAGTTCAGTTTTACGATTTGCATCATTTTGCCCAGTAAACACTTTTCCTACGCCGGGCACTTTTGACAAGCCCGGCACTTTATCCGTATTTGTCAGCACATCATCCTGCATTAATCCACCAAGCACGGCTGTGTTACCGCTTAGAATCTGCAACATCGACTCCATTTCGCGCACCTGGATTTCAGGCACCAAACTTTCAACAGTCAAGTTAGGATTTGGGTCTTTTTTGAACCCCAGCACCCTCGAAACCGTTGGTCGTATATTGATATTCACATTACTCAAATCATTGATTTGCGGGGTGACGCTCATCACAACGCCAACAGGCACTGTATTAGGGGTTGTTGTCACGGTAGACAAGATACCGCCGCCTACAGAGCCTTGTGACTGCTGCGACTGCACCGTAAAGTAAACCAAATTATCGACAACCTTTAGCACTGCAGTCTGGTTATTCAGCACCATCAACTTAGGACTAGACAGCACTTTAGTTGATCCAAATTGCTCAAGCAAATTAATAGATGCTGCAATATTACCTATTTTACTTACTGGGTTAAGGTAGCCAGCCACAAATCCCGCATTCGTCGCCACGCCAAATGCATTCGCGGTAGTGGTGAAGGTATTCCCTGTCGCATTAATACCGTTCGTTTGCGCACCTAACTGCTGCCTAAACTGAAAGCCACTATTAGACGCACTATTATTTAGCCGGCTCCAATCAATGCCTGCTTGAAAGCTATCACTTAGCCTCACCTCAACGATGGTCGCTTCAATCAATACCTGACGCTTAGCGCTGGCTAGCACTTTATCTAAAAACTCCTGA
Organism: Methylotenera mobilis JLW8; assembly: GCF_000023705.1. Taxonomy (NCBI): domain Bacteria; kingdom Pseudomonadati; phylum Pseudomonadota; class Betaproteobacteria; order Nitrosomonadales; family Methylophilaceae; genus Methylotenera; species Methylotenera mobilis. Next base: position 270,286 of record NC_012968.1, on the reverse strand, counting down.
ACTCGCTCATGTTGCTTGTTGGTGCCGCGAACACTGATTACGCCAGCTTCACGGTTAGAAATAACATTGGCGGCAAACAAGGTCTTGTATTCAGTAAATGCCTTTTGTGCATCCACTTTTACATTATTAGCTTCAGTTTTTTGCGTATCCCCCAAAGCCACAGAGCCCGCTTTAGCACTTTGATTATCAGCACTAGCTGACTGCTTATCTGCCTCTAATCGACCGATAATGATTTCTTTATCACTCTCGGCCAATAATGCTGTGATATTTTTCTCCAAGGTATCCCAAAAACGATTATTGGACTCACTTCTCACCATAGTACGAGAGCTATTATTCGCCCCTGTGCCTGACGTATTACTTGTTGTACCGCCGCTAGTATTGGAGCTCTGACCAGTGCTAGAAATTTGACCATCCACACCGATAAAACCAATCGCATCTCGCGACATGTTCACATAGTCAACTTTATATGTCCTCAACACCGGCTGATCTGGCGTGATCGTTAACACATTACCTTTAACGGTATAAGTTAGATCCACTTGTTTTGATAAACGCTCTAGTATCGCTGGCAAAGTTTGATCTACTGCATTTAAAGTAACTCGCCCCTGAATAGCCGGATGTATATCAATATTTAGCTTGCTGTCTCGGGCTATGGCAAACAGCACTTCTTTCACGGGAGTATCGTAAACCACGATACTGTAAACAGGCTCTTTCGCCTTAGGTTTTGGCGGTGGCAAATAAGGGCTGTTTGTAACAGGTTTAGGGATGGCGGCGACAGGAGCCGCTGATTTTGAAGTTAGGGAGGGGGTTGAGGTATTCTTGCCGTCAATATGCCCAGTTGATGGCTTCACTTTAGATTGATGTGAGCACGCTGACACCCCAAAAACCAGGGTCATGCATAGCAGTGTTGATACTGTTTTATTCTTTATCACGGCTTGGTTACCCCTACATTCTGCAACTTTATCTATACGCTCTATGTTCACTTTCCATGATACCGCAAAAATGCAAGAAAATACAAATAGCAACAACAAGTTACACGAATAAATCAAGGTTATTAATGAGGTAGGACTCAAACTTTATAGCGACCGCGGCCGCTTGATAAACTCTGCGCCAACACAACAACATCAACCCAAACAAACGCAATCAAAAATACTGACAGAGACAACGACCATTTGCCTCAAGAGAAACTTAATTAACTGGCACCAACTCTTTGCTAATTCCTGCCAGCGTTCTTAAATAAGGCCGATAATTTTTAATATTGGGAGGCAGATCTTTTAATGCTGCAAGTGCCGCAGCCCGCTCGGCGTAAGCGCCGTATAACACCACGGTGTATAAACCATCTGCCTTACGCATACGGTAAAGATAGATGTTATCTACCTCCACCTGTCGACTTAGGCTTTCAAGCTCGGTCATCAACTGGGTATCTTCTACTTGGCCAACTGATGACGCAGCATTGGGTACCGATTTAATCTGTAACAGTACGGTTTCAGGTTTCGCGTTTTGCAATAACTGACTCATCGCCCCTAAACGCTGACTCACTAAGCCTTCCGCGCTTTTATTTTCCACAACAGGTGGCTTATCGCTCGCTACGGTCGCATTTCTCAACGCAGCAGGCGCATTGGCAGAAGTCAGTGCTGATAAAGTATTCACGCCCACCTGTGTATTGGTCACGGCAACGGCAGACTGCTTTACCGCTTGGGGTGAGACAGAGTTCACGGCTGCAGGTTTAACATCAGCCGTTTTAGCATCAGCCAACTTATTTGCAGCAATGGGAGCTGGTTGCACCCCCACTTTGGCCGCACTTTGTGGGGCTGGCGATTGCTGCCAGATGAACGCAGCAGCCAATGCGCCACTTAAAACCACCAGCAAGCAGATAAACCACATGGCCAGTCGCTTATAACGGCCGAACTGTTGGCCATATAAACTTTCGGCAAACTCGCTATCCTGAATAGCGGCTTTTACGTGCTTGGGAGTGACCTGATACACATTGTCCGCAAACGCTGCCAGCAATGCCTTATCCGCCAAGATATTCACACGCCGCACCAAGCCCTGTGCCGCATGAGACAGTTTTTTAATCGATGCATCACTGAACAAATGGGGCCCATGGTAGCCTGCCGCTCGTAATCTAAAAATCAGGTACTCGCCTACATCCTTGGTTTGCAACGGGCTCAAATTAAAACGGTGTGTGATGCGCTCACGTAATTGGCGGATTTGCTCCTGATTTAAATTCTCATCAAGCTCCGGCTGACCAAACAGCACAATCTGCAATAGCTTGTCTTGCTTGGTTTCCAGATTAGATAGCAGGCGAATCTCTTCCAGAGTTGCTAGCGGCATGCCCTGTGCCTCTTCCACAAAGATCACAACCTGCCGCCCCTCTGCATGTCGGCTCAACAAATGCGCCTGCAACGCCTGCATCACTTTTAACCGGTCTGCATTTTTTGGTAACTCAAGCTGCAACTCAAAAGCAATCGCATGCAGCACATCCTCTGGCGCTACGCTGGGGTTGGCAAGGTAAATGCTCTCGATTCTTTCAGGCAATATCGTTTGCAACATGCGGCACAACATGGTTTTGCCACTACCGACTTCACCGACCACCTTGACAATGCCTTCACCATTACCAATGGCGTACACCAAGGCATCCAGCACGGCACCTCGATTCCCGCCAGAAAAGAAAAAGTCTGTATTCGGGGTAATCTTAAACGGAGGCTGCTGTAAACCAAAGTGAGGATAATACAAGTAATTTCCTAGCGTCGATTAGTCTTCTTGTGTGTTCATACGGCTATACAGCGTGGTACGGTTCACATTTAACAATTTCGCTGCCTGGCTTAAATTACCATGCGTCATTTTCATGGCGGCATCAATGTAGGCGCGTTCCCACGACTTCAGCACAGCATCCAAACTCACATTCGCTTGGCGCTGGAGGTGTTTTTGTGCTTGCGCAGTCATACTCGCATCATCGCTAAAATCAAAGGCATCTGTAGAGAATGCCTGCTCGCTTAAATCAAACTCAGCAGTCAACTCACTTTCTTTAACCGTCTTACCGGAGTATTTGGCAATTAAGCGTATCACCACATTTCTCAGCTCACGTACATTGCCGGGGAAATCATAATCCAGCCAACGCACTTCAGCTTTAGCATCCAGCTTGAAAGGTAACTTGTCAATTTGCTTGGTGTAAAACTCGATAAAATGATCACGTAGCAGGTGCTTATCTTCCGCCAGTTCACGCAATGGCGGCACATGCACGGTGAACACGCTCAGGCGATGATATAAATCTGACCTAAATTTACCGGCACGCACCTCTGCCCTTAAATCGCGATTAGTCGCGGCCACGATACGCGCGCGGCTCTTGCGCGTTTGCGTTTCGCCGATACGCTGATACTCGCCGTTTTCCAACACTCGCAACAGCTTTGCTTGTAATTCTAAAGGTAGCTCGCCAATCTCATCTAAAAACAAAGTGCCATCACCAGCATCTTCAAAATAACCGGCATGCGCGGCAACCGCACCCGTAAAAGCACCTTTAGCGTGCCCAAACAAGATAGACTCTGCCAACAAGGGTGAAACCGCAGCGCAGTTCACTGATAAATATGGGTACAACAAACGCTGGCTTGCAAAGTGAAAGCTGCTAGCCACCAACTCTTTACCACTACCAGACTCACCTTCAATCAACACTGGGAAAGGGGAGTCTGCAAATTGACGAATCTGCATGCGCAAGGCTTGGATAGGCAAACTATTGCCCAGCAAACCGCCATGCTCTTGCTCCACGCGCATTTCGTTCAACTCAACATCTTGAACCTTCAGCGCATTTAGCAACATGTCTTTAAGCTTCTCTACATCGCAAGGCTTGGCAATAAAGTCTACCGCGCCTAAGGCGAGCGCATGCTTCACGTTCACGTCATCACTTTGACCTGAAAGCACATGAATTTTAATCGTTGGAGAATGTGTTAGCAGTGCGCTAATGACTTTAAAGCCTTCTTCGGGGGTATGAGGGGTAGGCGGCAGGCCTAAATCAACCAACGCTAAGGCGGGGGGAGAGTCTAGTTGTTGCAGCAAACTTTTCAATTGCGTGTACGACTCGGCCACACACACCTCAAAATATTTACTCAACACAAAATGCAAAGTATCAGTGATTAGCGGGTCATCATCAATAATCATCAATACAGGACGTAGTGCCGCCATTAACAAACCCTTTTTTAAATTAGATAACAACTATAGCCAGCGTCACTATAGCCTGAATAGTTTGATGTATCAATACTTTCACTACCCTTGCAGCATGGGTAGAATTGAGATGAAACCATGGTTTAACACCTGGCGAATTGAACAGTAAAACTGTCAAAATCTTCTAGTGAGTTTAATACATCTCCGATAGCGGCACACTCACTGCACTTTGCAATGATGCACCTACCACTCTAGGTGGATAATCACACCACAAGTGGACTAAAAAGCAGATGGCGATGCGCCTTTAGATAGGCCAAGAATTCTATACCACTAAGCTCAGTGAGCTTTTGATTTACTTCTTGATTGTTACTAGGAAAACAGAATACTGATGCATCTTGCCCCACAGCCTTCAATCCATCATGCGCAGCGTCCTGCATGATATTTCGCACCTTATCTTGCACTTGCTCAGTAGCTGGCGTATACGGCACTATGATCCAGAAATCACTACCAATCCTAGCTACTAAATCTGTATTTCTAAACACGGCTTTTAGGTGGCTGGTCATTGCAACCAACTGCTCAGCCGCATCTTTTGCGCCGTAAGCATCACCCAGCTCATTTTTATCCCCATGATCTATATGCACTAAGCCAAATTGCATAGCACACATATATCTCGACATAACTGCCATCAACCATTCAAATATAAAAAGAAAGCGATCCCGATTCTCAATATCTTCAATTAACATGATACCCCCACATTAAATTTATGATGATTGCAAAAAGTCATTGGCCATCCTGCTTGATACGCGTAAGTGCCAATACACAACCCACACATCGACCACCAGGGTAAAGATACCCTCTTTACCATGCAAATGATACTAGTTTAATGCAAACGTCTTAACGTGCGCACTATTTACCCAACATCCAAATCATGTATTTATTTGGTAACATTTACATAGACTAAGCATCTCAGAGTTCTAAACACCTGTCAAAAAAAAACCCCGCATGAACGCAGGGCTTCAGAATAGAGGATTAGCTAATAAAGCGCTTATCCAGACTAACAGCAGTCACAACTTCAAGCTCACCACCAGGGGTACCGCGATACGAACGTTAAGTGGCGAGTTGAGAAAAGACACATCATTATTATTCACTTAACTAAGCATTAATCTGCCGATGGTGCATACGCTGATTTTTTACCACCAAATTCATAACGCACACCAACCCATACGGAGCGTGGTGCACCTGGCGCCAAGAACGTTTCACCCACAGTCTTAGAGCGGCGACCATTGGTTGTCATGTAATTACCATTAGCCGGGTTGAAAGGGCTAGCACCGAGCTGTCCGGCTGTCGCGTACTCTTTGTCAAACACGTTATTAATACGTGCAAACAAATTCCACTCATCATTCATTTGGAATGCAGCTGACAGATTAACAGTGCTGTAGCCAGCGATTTTGCCGCCACCTAGGAAAACACCGCCTGACTCATGCTTATTATTCTCGTTACCGCGCACATATGAGCCAGTAACAGCCAGTAGATCACCGCCCACACTGAATCTATCTGTCACACGGTAATTTGAATAAAGCTTGAACATGTTTCTAGGCACCAATGGGATACGGTTGCCTTTTTTAACATTAACGTTACCATCGTCAGCCGAAGAGTTAGCTTCAGCCATAAAAGTCTCGTTACTCTCATATGTAGCATCAAGGAAGGTATAATTGGCACCTATCGCAAGATTACCCAGACTCGCGTTCAGGCCACCCTCAACCCCACGACGACGGGTTTCACCAAAGTTCTTAAAGTAACCTTCACCAGAAGTCGGGCTGCTAATAAATTGGATGTCATCGTAGTTTGTTGCGCTAAACACACCAGCATTCCAAGATATCGCACTGTTCAACTTACCACGCAAGCCAGCTTCCCACGTTTTGGTCACCACCTGATCCAATGGCGGATCACCTGCCATTGCATTAGGTAAACGACAACCGTTATCAGGGTTAGCACAGCCAAGCTCGATGCTGGTTGGCGCGCGACTACCTTCATTGTAGCCAGTATAGACATTCAGAGCATCGCTCACCGCATAAGTCAGACCGATTGCTGGATTAATGCGGCTGAATGTGTGGTTACCACTTAATGAGTCGTCGGCATCTCGATAAGCATCACCATCCAAGCGATCTTTATTTTTTACGCGGATATGGTTATATCGCGCAGCAGCAGTTACGTGTAGCTTGTCAGTCACCGCTAAAGTATCTGTCGCAAAGATGCTCCATGTATAGTTTCTGCCGCGCAAGTTAACACGTGCATCATCCAACTCACCATCAGCGTTATAGCCTTTACCATTTGTTGGATCAAGAAAAACGCCCGAGCCAGCAATGCCGCGATCTGCGGTGACCACACCGTATTCAGAAGATGCCTTGTAAGTGCTGCGACTAAAATCAAAGCCAGTACCAACCGCATATGTATTGTCTAAACCCCACAATTTATTGCTGACATTGACCTGACCAAAAATACCCATGTTTTCTTGGTTTACTTCACTACGGTTAATCAAGCCAGAGCACTTTTCCAGTGGCTCATCACCAGTCGCTAGCTGACTAGCACAGGCAGGAGAACCATTGGCCAAGAATACATTCTGCCCCCAGTTTGGCGAGGTTACGGCACCAACCACCTCGGGCAATGAACCGTCGTTAAGATCACCGTTATAACTACGCGTTTTAATCTTCCGGTAGTAGGTATTACCTGTGAGCGACACGTTATCAGTAAAATAATGCGCTAATTGCAGATTCAAAAAGTTAGATTTATTCTGCGTATTATCCGGCCATGTGAACACGCTGTCGTAATTGCGGCGCAGCATACTTTGTGGCGTCATGCCGTTACCGTTCAGGTCAGTATCGGCCCAAGCATAGGTCAGATTCAGGTCAGTTTTTTCACCATGCCAACCCAACTTACCAAATAACTGCTTGGAGTTGGATTCAGAATGGTCACGCCAGCCATTTTCATCAAAAAAAGTACCGGCAACAAAGTAATCGATATTATCCGCTACACCGCCATATTCCATATTTGTAACATTACGGCCCCAACTACCAAACAAAGTTTGCAGTGCGCCACCTGGATTGTCGCGGCCATTTTTAGTTTGAATCGACAAAGCACCACCTAACGTATTCAAGCCAAACATCGGGTTAGAGCCAGGCATCAACTGCATGCCTTTAATGGCATTCTTAGGAATCAAGTCCCAGCTCACCACATCGCCAAATGGCTGGTTCATACGCACGCCATCCATATAAATGGAAAGACCCTGTGGCGTTCCCAATAGCGGTGACGCAGTAAATCCACGGTAATTAATGTCTGGCTGCAACGGGTTATTCTGAACCTCGTTTACATAAACGCTACCCATATGGCGCTTCATGTATTCACTAATATCCAAAGATTGTGTACGTTCTAGATCTTCAGCATCCACCGTTTGTACATTAGAAGGAATTTGACTAACTGGCACACCGACAGATGGCAGCGGTGTTGCACTCACCACTTCAACCTTGTCAATTGTAATCTTGTCCCCAGCTTGCACCGTTTGCGGCACTGAATAGGCTGCCAATATGGCCAGCAACATCAGCCTTGGTTTCATTGTGTTTTGCATAACTCTCCCTGTCATTATTTTAAATACGGGGAACTAGTAGGCAAAAGGCATACCAACATCAAACCATAAAAATAATCTTGCAGAATCAGCCAGTTATAAAAACTCAGACTAAGAGAAAAACTTACGCGCCAAGTAGATTGGATTTATTCAGCCACCACCCTGGCTATAAACAACCATCACTCAGATGGTAAACAAGCAAGAGTAGATTCAGCAACGACGGCCTTTGATTGAATACCAAGGTAAGCACGGAACAGCAGAATGAAGGGCAACAGGCAATAAAAAAGCCCCGCGAGTGCGGGGCTTTTAATATATGGGGTGGCTGATGGGGTTCTACCCCATGCAATTCCAAGTCGAAGTTAATCAACGAGTTACAAATGAAGTATAACGTATATCGCTAAAAATAAGTGCTACCGTTAGTGCTACCGTTTTTAGCTCGTCAAAATAGGACAGCATTACGAACATTTCTCTTGTTGATAATAAATATCGACAGTCCGTTGACTTTAAGGAGTTTTCTATTAAGTTGTGTCGTAAGACTAACGACACAACGGATGAACCAACAACTAGAAGATTTTTATTCTCACCTCAATGAAGCCGTCATCACTACCAACGACTTTGAAGAAGGCACAAAATTTCGCAAACGCGAAAAAGTACAGCAATTCGCTTATTGTGGTCTCAACCCTATGTATCGTCAGTATTTGAGTTTTGATCTCGATGAACAAGGATCAGCTTTTAAGTTTGAAGATGTGAACCTACCCCCTCCGACCATCATTACAATAAACCCAGTCAACAAGCATTGTCATTATCTATATCATTTAAATACACCTGTTGCTTACCACGAAAGTAGTCGCAGCAAGCCACAGCAGTATTTTGAAGCAGTACAAGACGCCATGACACATCGCCTAGCTGCAGATACTGCTTACAGCCACACCATCACTAAAAATCCATTACACACAAGATGGCAAGTCATCACCAATAATGCCAGCTATGATTTAGGCGATTTTTTAGAATATGTTGAAATAAATAAGCTCAGAGTAGACAAAGCACTCATCGAGAAGTTGGAGTGTGGTGGTCGTAATGATTTATTGTTTCATACACTTCGATTGTGGGGCTACCGTTCGGTCCATAGGTTTATAAGTGAGGAAAGTTGGCGCCAGGAAGCCCAAAACAAGGCTCAAGAAATCAACATAAGCTTCTCTGACCCATTACCATACAAAGAAGTATTTCACACAGCAAATGCCACCTCAAAATGGATATGGAGAAACCGTCACCAACTAGGCGGTAGAGAGAAAGTGCTAACTTTTACAAATGAAACAGCTCAGGAGCGCATGAGCAAAGGCGCTGAATATACCAATGAGCTGAGAACAAAAAAAGCAATTGAGGCAATACAAGAAGCAGTAAATTTCTTGCTGTTCTCTGGCCTACCTATTACGCAGAAAAGCGTGCAAATCAAATGTGGGCTCAACATTAAAACCGTTAGAAAATACTGGTCTCAGATTAATAAATAAGCCCAGAATCACTGGCTAAGATCAAATTTTTTTATATGTACCCACAACGGCGTACATCAGTTAATTAGCAGGACTAAGCTGTGATCAAAATCACAAGCAAATGAACCAACTAACGCTTTAAGTACAAAAACAAAAAAACTGAGCCAATAAAGACTTCAGTTTAATTGCTTGAAATATACTAGTTAAAGTCGAGTAAATCAGATTTTTGATTTACGCCCACTCTTACAAGGGCTGCTAGGTAATTCTTTATCTAGTTTAGCTTGTAATTTTTTGAGATTATTATAATCATCAAAATCACTTATCAAATCCCTATCAGAGAATGTTGATTGAATTAAAGACAAGTAGCAATCTAACTCCCAAATGAATTCACGGCGACTAGATAAGAGTAAGTAATCTGATTTTATACTTGGTAAAAGCTCTTCTGCTTCAATAAAATTTTGAGCAACTAAACACTCAAAAAACCAGCATACATTTTTGTCAAAATCATAAAGATTGTTCTCAACAATAAACTCTATATCTGTGTATGAAAAATCATCACAGAAATCCAGCATAATCTCGCGTACATAATCATTCACCCCCAGAATGTTGGTAGCGATAAATTGCAAAGCAGCTGCCTCAAATTCAACACGGTAGGTTGTGAGAAACTCATTAAAATTATTAATGCTAATATCTTGCTCAGCTAACCATAACTCAGTATTTATGACGGCTTTATTTGCTACAGCCGATAAATTGGCTTCGTTTTTAAATACACTACTTACTAATGTGCTCATGTCTGTCATGCCATTTCTCCTTTGCGATTAAGCTTGTTTAGCTACATTAATTGATGCATTGATATCTGTGTTTTTCTGAGTACATTCATTACCCCAGCCAGCCCAACCGTTTGCTGGCTCGCCTCTGCAAAATAGTTCAACTTTGCTAAGTTCCGGATACATATGGTCAATAATTTGGTAAACCTCATCTGGTTTACGACTGTGCTCACGACGCTTGAATTTCAATACAGAAGATGGGCGTGCATCGTATGGAACCTCAGGCACCAATCCTTTGGTAGCAATCATCAGCACCTCATGGCCTTGACGAAAATATGTACCCTGACCAGAAAAGTCTTTATCCCAAACTGCACTCGTCTTAAATGTAAAGCCCCATGCTTTCACCACTTCTACAGCTTCTGGCAACAAAGAAGATGAGCACCACATAAACAGAACTGCATCATCAGCTGAAATTTGGCTAATAGGCATCTCGCAAATTTCCTTTACTGACATACATGGATAACCCACGGCAAGCTCACCCATGTAGTCCCATGGTGGATCAGCTAGAATTACGCTGAATGTTCCTAGTGAAGACTCCAATGGTTTGTTATTGGCTCTTTTAGCTTCAATCTCTTGAATACGCTCTTGACGGCGACTTTCAAATTTTGCTTTATTAATAGCCTTGCTGGCCTCTTGAATAGTTTTGATATCATCAAAGTTAAGTTGTGACTGATCTTGTTTCGCAAGTTGGGCAAGTTTTGCTGCGTTGCTGATGTCTAGCTTTCCTTCAGAGACTGCCGCGATAAGTTCTGGGGTGCCGTTATTGAGCACTTTTTTTCCACGCTGAACTGAGTCAACTGAAATGCCCAATTCTTCTGCAACCTTTCTTTGGGATACAGCTCCAGCAGTATGCTGATTTGCTCCAACGAATGAGTTGGTTAATCGCGCAGCAATGATTGCCTTTTGACCTTCCGTGAGATGACGTCTATGCAAGTTGATACTAATTACAGATTGTTCTGCTGATTTATCATTAGCAGCTTCTAGCTCTGCGAACTTAGGAGTGACTCCTAATGCCGAGCATGCACGTAAGCGATGGCGACCATCCACCACCTTTCCTCCATACATAAGAATTGGCATTTGCAATCCATTTTGCGCGATATCTTGTTTCAGCTCGTCAAACTGCAATTCCGACATCTCTGGAAATAGATTAGCTATTGGATGAATTAGCAATTCACTTTGCAATTCATCATTTTCCAACCCCATTAAACTATTAACGTTATATTTTTCTGTCATTTTTGATTCTCCTTATTAATTAAAGTCTTGAATGGCGTTAACTGATTCAAGATGAACCCATTGTAAAAAAATGAGCTATCGAAATTAATAGGGCTAAATTCCAATCAAAAAGCTGTTAGTATTTTTTTAAACTAATGGATTAGTGGAATTTGATAATGGCAGGAAAAGGCAGAAAACCACGTACACTGATTGACACCATGAGGACGCAGTTATGGGCACACCAACTAAAGCAACTAACGCATGCCAAGAGCTTTTACGAGCTCAATGAAAAATTTGAAAGTTTCAATACAAATTACAGCTCTGACTATGCAAATGGTAGTACTGGTGTTAACTCAACAACTCGACAGCTAATCGATCAAAAACTAAAAACCAAATATGGTGCTGAATCTATTAAAGCCAGTGACTTCTATCACATAGGCCCAACAGTTCAAGATGAGGATGGGGAAATAGAATTTGTTAGGTTTTGGGATGCCCTAGATGGCCCAATTGAAGGGCTCTGGGATATTTTGTTTTGGTATGACTTCTCTGCCGAACTACAACACGAGCTGGGCTTAGCTTTCAAAGTCAAAATTAGTCTCATCATTGCAAGACTATTTAATACGACTGAACCGCCAAGTGAATGGCTTCAAAAGGATCAACCCAACTTTATTGCAAAAGCCTATCGCAGTGGAGAAATCAATGTGGATTTACGATTGCTCACAGCTGTTATTGCAGTATGGCGACTTGCTAACTTTATGAAGGATAGCGTGTATTTAGCCGATTACATGATGATTGGATTATTAGATAAAGCTGCTGAAGATTTGCTATCTCCATTAGCGCCAAAATTCACGGAGATTGAAAAAAGCAAGAAACCCAATAAAACAACAAAACCTAGAAAGACCAAGGAGTACCCAAGTTTCTATAGCAACTTCATAAAGCACCTCATCAATATTGATGCGCCCAAGGTGCAGAAATTTAATGAGGTAGTCGATAAATTTAATGGCTACATTCCATCACGCCCCAATCTAATTTATAACGAAAATGGAAGAGGTGCTTTCGAGCTCAGCAAAGATAATGGATTTGACTACTTTAAAGCCAGCACTGAAGGAACCAGGGTTTCAGAGTATCTAATATAAGTTATATTGTTTTATGTTCCAAAATAGGGTTAGATATGCTTGACTGGGTCAAATTTAATTGCTTATCTTAAAGATTCAGAAAATAACACTCGATCCATAGCCCAAAAATCAATTAGGCACAACAAAAGACTTCTTAATTCCACCGAAGACGTAGCATGTGATAAGAAATTCCTTTGCATTGCTAAAGCTTCCAACTCCTTCGCTACGGTGAAAAGTGTTTTGGCAACTTCATTTTTGGAAAAAAAATCCCCTAAAATTTCTGTATTAGATGTTGTTAATTGACGGTTTACGCTAGAGCGAACTTGTTTCGAAATTAATAGCCCATCCTTAGCATGTTGCTCTACTAAACCCATCGTAACATTTAGTATTTTTTGGAACCCTGAGCTACCTTTTGAACCATAAGAGAACCCGTCTTTAATTAGGGCGCTTCTTTCCGCCTGCTCTAAAAAGGAGTACTCACGAAGAATATAATCAACGGCTACTGCAATATAAGAACAGATCAAATATAAAGACCTAAGTGCAACTTCACGTTGATTAGGTTTTGTAATGACCTGCTCCGCAAAAAATCTACCGTTGAGTAGCCACTCGTTACAACTATCAAAAGAAAGCCCTTTAGCTAAAAGACTTTTACTTGCTTGCATTCTGCCACGCCAATCGCCATCAATTTTGCTCAATGCGTAATCATCAATTTTTTTGAAATACTCTTCTTCGGTCAACCGTGAAGACTCTTCAAATTTCTTAAGCTTTCCAAGAAACAACCCATCTAAAACGGGAATGCCCATTTCTTTACCAAAGTCTTTAACAGCCTGTCGCCTATCATTTGTTGCAACAATAGCATTAGTAGCTTTGGTTGCAATCTTTAATCCTTGAACCCAAAATATTCTCTCTATAGCTTGAGGTGTTTTTTTGTTCTTTGAATCAACGATAGTAATTTCTCTAGAAACCGATGAGGCTCTTCCATAAAGCCATACATCTATATCTGTCACGTCAAAACCTTCGTAAACAAATGGAACACCGCGCACTACATAATACCCGGCTTGGAGAAAATAGCTGCGAAGCAATTCCTCCATTTTGTATCCTTTATCTAGCTCATTTGTTGATTTAGCCATCAGAACCCTCCTCCTGTCCGTAGCACAGAAAGCATATCATTTGTAGCTTTAGGGCTTGATTTAACTTGTGTTTTTCTTGCTAGCTCTCTATTTTTCTCAGGTCCGTTAAATCTAGTTACGGTGGCATTTGGCAGTGATAATAATGAATGCTCACTTACATCACCTTGTTTTATTGCCTGTAATGCAAGTTCTCCGACCTCTTTCTTTAACAATTTCAACATTGGCCCTGATCTTCCATTTTTAGTACCGTGACTAACTTTAACGACACCTTTAAGCTCTAGGATTTTATAGTCTTGGGCAATTGCATTTACAGGACCTACACTCTCTCCTCTAACTAATGCCTTCAACAACGCCTCCACTAATCGAATTTCACCCCGCGCATATGAGCTTCTAGTCATACCATATGTTATTGAGCTGACAAACGCTTTAGCAAGGTCAAAGGCATCATCAACCATCGAAGTGCTATATTTAGAAAAAGCAGATGGAAGTGTTATAAAGCCAACCTCTTCTGTGTCATTACTCACGATATTAATATCGAAAAGCCCTATAGCCGATGTTTTCTCAAATAGTTTTTGCCCTAGCTGACTCTTTGCTGCCTCAACAGATATACACGCATGTTTTTTTAATGCTTCTGTAAATTCATTTAATTTTGACTGCTCATCTGCAGAAAGTGAGTCTAAAACTGCCGTAATTTTTTTCATTGCATCTCTGCGGAATAAATTACCATTAAAAAGAAGTGATTCACCAGGGCCGAGTTTTTCGAAATCAACAAAACCAATCTGCTCAGAGTCTTGCATTAACTGTGCTATCTCCGAGCTATCTAACTCAAAAAGGTCGCTCAATTCAGTAGAAATGTCTTGGGATCTTACAGGCTCAATTGAAGCTTGTTCAGCAAGAACAATTGCTGCTTTTTCTTGAGGAGTTGCATTTTGAGAGTCAAATATGTCTGCTGTATGCTGAAGTACCGCGGATGTAGTTACTCCTAGAACAGCAATCCCACTAGATGATACATCTATTAATTCACGCTCTTTTAACACATCAAGAAGTACAGGCAACTCAAAAAGCGTGCTTATATTCGCAGCAGTTGCAAGAACATTTAATCGAGCATTATCAATTTGGGATTCTGTATTAGACGATATGGCTGAAAGCAAAATTCCAGACTTACCAGACAAAGAGGTTTTTTCATAAACTGGCTGATTATTTACGCTTTGAAGCTTATTGGTATGATGGATTAGCCATGATCCTTTTATTTTTTTATCCAAACCTATCTCCAAACCTAACACTCAGTTATTACAAAATTAAGGCTGTCCTGATTTATCTCATAATTAATTATAGCCTACTGCCCCAGCATTACCCTCAAAATTAACAATTCACTCTCGATGTGTAATTTTATTCACCCGTCACAAACCTTTTATTTGATTTAAACGCACATCCAGACTTGCTTTCCGTTCAAAACCTATTACAACTGTACTAAGGCTAAGATCAAGCGAGGTTAGCAAATTGCGCGTAATAAATATCGGCAATTATTAATTTGGGCGCTACCCAATTCCCGTGTTTGATACGCCCATCGGTATAAAAATAATAAGGAGCCGACGATGGAAAGTAGAATTAAATTAAAGAACGGACAAGCAGGTCCTGATGGCAATAACTACTTACGTGAAAAAAGAGTTGAGATCAGGGTGTGCCAACAAGAATATGAAAAACTAGAAAAGCATGCTTTAGAAGCAGGCTATTTGAATGTGGCTCAATATCTACGGGAATCTGGTTTAACCCGTAAGCAAATCACCTCCCCCTCTATGAAGCAAAAAGAGAAAAACCAATGGCTGTATGAAATCAATCGTATAGGCAATAACGTCAACCAGATTGCAAGACATCTAAATCAAGGCAAATTACCTGATGAAGAAATGCTAATGATCTTATTGCAAATACAAGACATAGCTCAGGACACGCTAAAAGAAGCGCTCAAATCTGGAAATGAGGACATCGAATGATTGTGCGCATCTTTAAATCAGGCGTGTCAAATGGCGAGTCGCCAGTCAAGTATTTGCTTGGCAATACAGACCATGCTGGTAATGAACGTGCTGTAAAACCTGAAGTTTTAGAAGGCAATCCCCAAACTACGATTGATGTCATTAATTCAATCCAGCGCAAATACAAATACATCTCTGGTTGCATCAGTTTTAGAGATTCAGAAAAACCAACGAAATCCCAGCTTTACGAAATTATTGATGATTTTAAAAAGACCTTTTGTCCAGGTCTCACTGGTGATAACTTCAATAGCTTATTTGTATTACATAAAGACAAAGGCAACACTGAGATTCACTTTGTGTTTCCTAACCAAATTTTAGCTAATAGTCTTCATGGTAGTGGCCGTAGATTTAACATCCACCCACCCGGAAAACAAAACATTCAATTCTTTGAGTCGTTCGTCAAAGTCACTAATCAAAAATTAGGCTATGCCCAAGTGGTTCCAGATCCACTAAAAATAGCATTTACTGATTTTGAGCGTAAAACACCAGAAGGCAGGAAAGATAAATCCAATAAACGTTGGATTCAACGAAGCGTGATCAAAGCTGTTACCAATGGTGAAATCAAAAACAGGGATGATCTTTGCAGGCATTTAGATGAAAACTTAGGCATCACGATTACACGACAAGGCAAAGACTACTTGTCAGTTAAGCTACCTGGGGCATTAAAAGCCAAACGATTACGTGGTGCTTTATATAGTGAGGATGCAGACTATCAAGGATTGATTACTCAATCCATCGCATCTAAACAACCACATTACTTAAGCCCCACAGAGTTTAAAGCAGAGCAAATCAAGCTTAATGAATTTATCCATGCACGTGAGCAATTCAACATTAAAGCCTATTTAACACCAAGACCCATGAGAAGGTTTGCAAAACAAATAAATCCACACCTAACAACTACAACAAGGAGAACCACAATGGCAAAAGCCGACCATCTAGCAGTAATGAAAAGAATCATTCATGAAGCTTTATTTATTTCACGAAAAAAACCTACACCACCTACCCCTGTGAGAGTCGTGCCCAACGTGAAAACTATCCGAAGCAATGTGACAAGCATCAGAAGTAAAGCACTTGGAGCCACAAAATCACCTGCAACTTTAGACCTTGATGCATTAAAAATGACTATTGCAGAAGTTGAAACAAACTTGCATCAAGCCATTGGCGAAATGAACAATGCCAAGAACCCAGCTGATGCAGCAAAATTACAGCAACGTGTGATTCAGCTTAAGATTCAGTTAGAAAAGCTACATGCTGAAATGATGGCGATAAAGATTAAGTTTGGGCTAAGTACAAACACGCCTAAACCAAAATGATGAATTATCAAAAAAATGTCTCAAAAGAGTTAAACTTGTATAAACGAAAATCGCACAAAAAACTAAGACGCTAGTGCATTAAAAAATAATACAGGGATAGCATGGCAAAAGAGCAATTAACAAAACAAGAGCCACTAGAAAAGCAGCTTTGGAAAGCTGCTGATAAGCTCCGTAAAAACATAGATGCAGCAGAATACAAACACATTGTTCTAGGCTTAATCTTTCTTAAGTACATCTCAGATACCTTTGAACAGCAGTTCGCTAAGTTAGCTGCTGGGGTGGGTGAATATGCAGGCTCCGACCCTGAGGACAAAGATGAATATTTAGCTGAAAATGTATTCTTTGTCCCTCAAGAAGCTCGTTGGTCTTATCTGCAATCACAAGCCAAACAACCTGACATTGGCAAAATGGTGGATAACGCCATGGATGCGATTGAAGCAGAAAACGCCTCGCTTAAAGGTGTACTACCTAAAGTATTCGCAAGAGATAATTTAGACCCAGCTAGCCTTGGTCAACTGATTGATCTTGTCGGCAACATTGCTTTAGGTGATGCTAAATCGCGCAGTGCAGATGTATTAGGCCACGTGTTTGAATACTTCCTTGGTGAGTTTGCTTTGGCAGAAGGCAAACAAGGAGGTCAGTTCTATACCCCACGTTCCGTGGTTGAGTTGTTGGTTGAGATGCTAGAACCATATAACGGACGAGTATTTGACCCCTGCTGTGGCTCTGGTGGTATGTTTGTGCAGTCTGAAAAGTTTATTGCAGACCACCAAGGCAAAGTCAACGACATTTCTATTTACGGCCAGGAGAGCAACCAAACCACATGGCGTTTGGCTAAAATGAACTTGGCTATTCGTGGCATTGAAGCTAGCCAAGTCAAATGGAACAACGAAGGCAGCTTTCTAAACGATTCGCATAAAGATTTAAAAGCAGATTACATTATTGCCAACCCACCATTCAATGTGAGTGATTGGTCTGGTGAGTTACTCCGTAATGATGGTCGCTGGCAGTTTGGTGTGCCTCCAGCAGGTAATGCCAACTTTGCTTGGCTACAACACTTCATTTACCATCTTAACCCTACAGGCCAAGCCGGTATTGTATTAGCCAAAGGTGCACTTACCAGCAAAACCAGTGGCGAAGGCGATATACGGAAAGCCTTAATAGAACAAGGCAACGTGATTGATTGCATCGTTAATCTACCTGCAAAGCTATTCCTGAATACCCAAATACCGGCAGCACTTTGGTTTATGAGCCGAAATAGAACCAATGGCAAATTCAGAAACCGTAGCAACGAAATACTGTTTATTGATGCACGCAACCTTGGGCATTTAATTAATCGCCGTACAAAAGAGTTAAGCCATACCGATATTAAACAAATTACAGACACTTACCATAATTGGCGCAACCCAAATGGCAGTTATGCGGATGTTTCAGGCTTCTGTGCCTCTGTCAGCCTAGAGCGTGTAAAAGAGCTTGATTATGTACTCACCCCAGGCCGCTATGTAGGCTTGCCAGATGATGAAGATGACTTTAATTTTGCCGAACGTTTTAACGCGCTAAAAGCAGAATATGAAGCACAGCTGCTGGAGGAAGAAAAACTCAACAAAGCAATTGCTGAAAACTTGGCGAGGGTGAAGCTGTGAGTGAGTGGAAAACAGTCAAGCTAGAGGAAATTGCGAGTGTTATTGACTCGCTTCATCAAACCCCGTCTTACTCAGACTTAGGGTTGCCAATGGTTAGAGTTACAGATATTAAAAAGGGAAAACTAAACCTAACAAATACTTTAAAAGTTAGTAAAGAAGTATTTGATAAATTCTCTAAAAACCACACCCCAAAAAAAGGCGACATTTTATTTTCCAGAGTTGGTTCATACGGTAATACATGTATTGTTGACGATGAAACAGAATTTTGTCTTGGTCAAAATACGGCATTTATTGTTCCAAATGAGAATTCACTATTTTTATATTACTTTTTAAACTCGCCTAATGGAATAAATGAAATAGAGTCTTCAGTTGCAGGTTCAACTCAACCGACAGTAAGTTTAAAAAGTATCAAAAATTTTGAAATCCCTCAACCACCTCATAGAGAACAAAAGGCCATCGCCTCGGTCCTCAGCAGCTTGGATGACAAAATCGATCTGCTTCACCGCCAAAACAACACCCTAGAGTACATGACCGAAACGCTTTTTAGACAGTGGTTTGTAGAAGAAGCACTGGAGGATTGGGCTTTTGTTGAGTTAGGTGAATACGTAAACTGTTTTAATGGTGTTTCATACAAAAGCGCAGAGTTAAACCCATCTAAAACTGCAATGGTCACGCTCAAAAGCTTTGACCGTAATGGTGGCTTTAGATTGGACGGCTTTAAAGAGTTTACTGGTAGATACAAAGAACAGCACGTCGTTGTTCAAGGTGATTTAGTAGTTGCTCACACAGATATTACGCAAAACGCCGAAGTGATTGGCAACCCAGTATTAGTTGTTGCTTCTCCAGACTATGAAACCATCGTGATTTCAATGGATCTGGTAAAAGTTACATCAAAATTTGATTGGTTATCAAATGAGTTTCTATATCGCATGATGCGAACAAGGGAATTTAAAGAGCATTGCTTAGGCTATTCAAATGGCTCAACCGTGCTGCACTTGAGTAAGCAAGCTATTCCAACATATGAGTTCTTTTTACCGCCAAAAGAGAAAATCCAGTCTTTTACTACAATCGCCAAAGACATGCTTGGTAAAAAGTTTAAGAATATTGAGCAAATCCAAATTTTAGAGAAACTCCGCGACACCCTGCTTCCAAAGCTAATGAGTGGTGAAATAAGGATAAATAATGGCTAACCAGAAGATTTACTCAATAGAGGTTCAAGGTGATTTTCTAAATAAACAAGTACAAGCCAAACCAATGCATTCTATTGCTGAGCTTATCTGGAATAGTTTGGATGCAGACGCAACCCTAATAGAAATTAAAGAGGAAACTTACGGTACGGGAAAACAGCGAATAATTATTGCTGATAATGGAGCAGGTTTTACACACTTTGAAGCCCCAAGTTTATTTGGCAATTTAGGCGGGTCATGGAAAAATTTAGCGGGTCAGTCAAAGGGCAAGCAGCGCTTTCTACATGGCTCAGAGGGAAAAGGAAGACTAAAAGCATTTTCGCTTGGACGAGTAGTCGATTGGGATGTTTGTTATAAAGATGGAACCTGTTTTAAACAATTTACTGTTTCTATGCTACATGACTCTCTCCGTGAAGTACGTATCACTGAGCCGGTGCCAGCAAAGGAAAATAGAACAGGCGTTAGATGCATAATTTCTGAGTTGCATAAAACATATGAGTTTCTCAACTCCGAGCATACAGTCCAAGATTTATCCGAGATTTTTGCAACTTATCTGAATAGTTATAAAGACATATTGATTAACTTGCCAGCAGGCAAGCTGGATGTTTCTGTAGCGATTACATCAATAAAACAATTAAGTTTAGGAATGATTCAAGATGGTGATATTGAATACCCTATAGAACTAGAAATTATCGAATGGAAAAACGCAACTGATAGGGCAGTATATCTGTGCAACGAAGCAGGATTACCTTTATTACAATCCGACCTAAGAGTACAGGTGCCTGGATTAAATTATTCAGCCTATTTGAAATCAGCTTATATCTCAAAATTATCTCGTGATGGGACACTTGGTTTAGCAGAGATGAATCCGACTCTGATAGAAGTCATGACTAGAGTTAAGGATGCAATAAAAACCTTTTATCGTGAAAGCGGGGCAGAAAAAGCTCAATCGTTAGTGGGACGATGGAAAGAAGAACAGGTTTATCCATACAAAAACGAGCCTCAGAATCTTGTAGAAAAAATTGAGCGTGAAGTATTTGATATTGTTGCTGTGAATGTAAATAACTTTCTTCCTGACTTTGATACCTCTCCACAAAAAGGAAAGAAACTACAATTGCGCATGCTGCGCCAAGCTATAGAGAAAAGCCCTGAGGAATTGCAACTAATCCTCACCGAAGTGCTAGATCTACCTGAAAAAAAACAAAAAGAATTTGCTAGGTTATTACAAGAAACCTCTCTTTCAGCAATCATAAGTGCTTCAAAGGTAGTGTCTGATCGTCTTAAGTTTATTGAGGGGCTAGATGCCCTTTTATTTAATGATGACGAAAAGGAGAACTTACAAGAACGAACGCAACTTCACAGACTGCTAGCGGAAAATACTTGGATATTTGGTGAAGAGTTCTTTTTATCTGTTGATGATCAATCCTTAACAGAGGTATTAAAAAAACATCTAGTAGCAATTGGATCTGATACTGTTGTTGATCAGCCTGTTAAAAGAGTTGATGGCCGTCGTGGCATAGTTGATTTAATGTTGACTCGCAGTATTCCATGTCATCGTCAGAATGAGATGGAACATTTAGTCATTGAACTAAAGCGACCAACGGTAAAAATTGGAGCGAGTGAACTGACTCAAGTGGAAAGTTATGCTTTTGCGGTTGCACAAGACGAGCGCTTTAATGGTGCGGACACACGCTGGACATTCTGGGTTATCTCTAATGATATGGATGACCATGCAAGGAGAAAAGCTAAACAAGCAAATATGCAGGCTGGGCTAATACACCAATCAGATGATAAGAGAATAAATATATGGGCGAAAACATGGTCTGAAGTACTTCAGGCAAATCGTCATAGGCTTAAATTATTCCAGCAGAGCCTTGAAATTAATGCAGATAGAGATGGTTCGCTGACATTCCTGAAAGAGACCTACGCTAACATACTTGGTGAAAAAGATGACTCATCAAATGTATCTGCAAAAGAGAGTGACTTATGACAGATACAAGAAGAAAAATTGATCTTTACGTACTTTCGCTAGGGTTACTTTTTGTCTTTATCTTGATAATGACAGTTCAGTTTCCAGAAGGTGCTGTAGATTTACGTCATCTTTCATCTTGGTGGCGCTTTTTAAGCGCCAATATTTTCCCTACAATTATTTTCATGTGCCTTTGTTATGCAGTTTTTGCATTTTTCAGATTTGATTTTGATTTGAAAGGCGCAACGGATATCCCGTTTGAGGTCACGAAAGTTGAAGGTATTAATTACGAGCACTTAACTTTCCTCGCGACATACGTCATACCGCTGATTAGCTTTGAATTTTCAAGCACAAGGCAGCTAGCTGTATTTGCGTTGCTTTTACTTGTAATGGGCGTTATCTATATCAAAACTGACCTCTTCTACGCAAACCCATCACTTGCTTTGCTTGGCTTCCAAATATATAGGGCTAACGGCGCATTCAAAATTGGTAATAGAGAGAACATTATTCTTATCTCTAAATGCAAAATAGTTGAAAACCAAAAGCTGAGTTACATTAAGTTAGACGATCGTATTTACTATGTTAGGGGAGTGGTTTAATGGATATACAAGAATTAAAAGAGTCGCTTTCGTATTTTTATGAACATCAAGACCAAATAGGTGTGACTGTATATGCTATTTCCAGACTACCCAATCAACAAGAGCCAAAAAAGCTAGATATTGAAGCCGATGCACAATCTGGTTTAAAGCAGCTATTTTTAAAAAGCATTAAAGACACAATAATCGATGTTGAAGAATTAGCAGTGATGAACTTATCTACCTCTGATGAGAGAGTAAACGTAATTTATGCTTATGACATAGAAATACCACAAGAATTGAGCGCTATTGATACTGTGATAGCGAATGACAATTTGCCAACTTATAACTTAGATGCTGAAAAGATAGGAAATATAAAAGCATTACTGATAGAAATAGGGAATAACGAAAAGCAAGTCATTTTATATAAGACGATTGCTCCGATACATATTTTTAGCCAGTCGAGTTTTTGTTTAGTACAACACGAAACAAGATTAGAAAAAATTGACAAAGACTTCTTGAGAATAAGTCCAGGCTTTCAGATGCTGAAAATTGATGGTGAGTTATTAGTAAATGATTTGGCTGCGCTTGAAAGAAGTTTCGGTTTCCATGAAATTATTAAAAAGGAAGCAACGTTAGGAATAACGGCAATTGAAGACAAACTGGTTATTGAAAACGTTGAAGCATTGAGAGAGCTGCTTGAGGACATTAAATATGCAAGACGGTTTGTAAAGGTCGCTAAAGGCTCACCAGTTTTGATAAAAAACATCCCTAACACAAGCATTATCAGCTTTTGCAAAACATTTCCTGCATTAGCCGGAAGAATAAGATTCAACCAAGCAGAAGATAAAATAGTTTTAGATTCAAAGGTTTCAAAAGATTTATTTATTAAATTATTAATGGATAACTTTTTAACTTCTGACTTGACGAAATTCCACTACGAAAGTGTTGCCAAAGACAGTTTGGATAAAGATGTCGCTGCCTAATAAATCTTGTCTGTTTCGTTTATTTCGTTTAATCTATGCATATAAGCTTAAACTAAGCTTACTTTAGAGGTAATAAGAAATGAACGCGATGCAAAATGTAGTGCATTTACCCACAAAGCCCGAGATTGAAGCTGCTAAACAATCTAGCCGTATGTTGAGTAAATATGCGGATGCAGACAGGGTACAACTAACTTTACGTGCCAATAATGGCGCAGCTGAAGATTTGGTGTTGCCTGGGCAAATTATGCAATTGCTGTTAGATATTGTCTCGGAAATGGCAAAGGGCAATGCGATTAGCTTGGTTCCAATTCACCATGAGCTCAGTACACAAGAAGCAGCTAATTTACTGAATGTTAGCCGTCCGCATTTGGTGAGCTTATTAGAAAAAGGCGAACTACCTCATCGTAAAGTAGGTGCCCATCGCCGTGTGTTAGCAAGCGATGTGTTGGCTTATAAAGAATCACTGTTGGCTAAGCGCAATGCAGCCCTTGATGAACTAACGGCTATATCGCAAGAGTTAGGTATGGGGTATTAAACAGGATGGCACGTTTTGCCGTTTTGTTTGACGCATGCGTGCTTTACCCTGCAGCTCTGCGCGACAGCCTAATGCGCTTAGCAAACTGTGATTTGTTTAAAGCCTATTGGACAGATGCGATACATGAAGAATGGATCAATGCTCTAGTGCGCGAAGATAAATACCCGCTAGAGGTACTTGAGCGTGTGCGCAACTTGATGGACAGTCATGTGCCTGATGCAAAAGTAGAAGGCTATGAATGTTTGATTGAAGGTTTAGCCCTACCAGATAAAGATGATAGGCATGTGCTTGCTGCCGCCATAAAGTGCAAGGCAGATGCGATTGTGACATTTAATCAAAAGGATTTTCCTGCTGATTATTTACAAACTTTTCAGATAGAAATCATCCACCCAGATGATTTTCTTTATTATCAAATAGACATGGCACCTGCGATTTGTTGTAAAGCTTTTAAAGACCAGCGCAGTGCTTTGAAAAATCCGCCTATGTCTGTGGATGAATTTTTAACTTGTCTGCAAAAGCAACAGTTACCACAAACGGTTTCATCACTAAAAAATTATGCGGGCTTGATTTAGTATTTTCGGCAATTTTAGAGATTTCCTCAAATTGAGATATTCTCGAAGTTTTGATTTGTTGCTACTGTTCGGAATTGCCGGCCAGTTCAATATGCACTATTAATTGAGTTATTTCCATTTTGGAAACAACTGCCGAGGATTGCTCGGTAATTGCTGACTGTAGAAAAATAAGATCAAGAATTATAATAAATGTCGAAAATCACAGAATCTGATATCGAAACCTTAGCCATTGAGCGCCTGCAAGCGCTTGGGTTTAGCTATGTATATGCGCCGGATATTGCGCCCGACTCAACCACCCCAGAACGTGAAAGCTTTGCTGAGGTGCTTTTACTCAGTCGCCTGCGCAATGCCATTACACGTATTAACCCTACCCTACCTGCCACAGCTTTAGACGAAGCAATTAAAACTATCCAACGTATTAGCTCCCCTGAACTGCTAGCTAATAACGAAACATTTCACAGATTACTTAGAGAGGGTGTGAATGTAAGTTATCAAAAAGATGGCTTACAACGCGGTGACTTGGTATGGTTGATTGATTTTATCAACCCACAAAACAATGACTTTGTTGTAGCGAATCAATTCAAGATCATTGAAAACAACCAAAATAAACGACCAGATGTGATTTTGTTTGTAAATGGCATTCCACTGGTAGTCATTGAACTTAAAAATGCAGCCGATGAAAACGCCACCATTAAAACTGCATACCAGCAACTAAATACCTACAAAGAAACCATCCCTAGCCTATTTACCTACAATGGTTTTGTAATTGTTTCAGATGGACTAGAAGCAAAAGCTGGTTCTATCTCTGCCGGATTTAGTCGTTTTATGGCGTGGAAAACTGCTGATGGTAAAAGTGAGGCATCAAAGCTTACCGGCCAATTAGAAACATTAATCAACGGCATGTTGAACAAATCAACATTGCTGGATTTGATTCGTCATTTCATTGTGTTTGAGAAATCTTCCAAAGAAGGTCCAAAACAAGCTGATGGTACTCCAGGTCTAATCAGCATTAGTACAGTCAAGAAGCTTGCTGCATACCATCAATACTACGCAGTGAATGCAGCAGTTATCTCAACATTAAGGGCTACCGCTGAAGCGGTAAGCTTAGCTCAAACACCTGCAAGTTATGGTTTAAGTGATGTACGCAATCAACCAAATGGAGATCGTAAAGCTGGTGTTGTTTGGCATACTCAAGGCAGTGGCAAATCACTCTCCATGGTGTTTTATACAGGCAAAATTGTCCTAGCACTGAACAACCCAACCATCTTGGTAATTACCGATAGGAACGACCTAGATGACCAGCTGTTTGATACTTTTGCATCTTCCTCACAACTACTTCGCCAAGAGCCAAAACAGGTAGAGGATCGCCAACAACTTAAAGAGCTCTTAAAAGTAGCTTCTGGTGGTGTTATTTTTACTACCATCCAAAAATTTCAACCTGAAGAAGGTAATGTTTACGAAACATTATCTGATCGTAGAAACATTGTAGTGATTGCTGATGAAGCACATAGAACACAATATGGCTTTAAAGCAAAAACTGTAGACGACAAGAACAAGGCTGGTGATGTCATTGGCCAAAAGATTGTGTATGGCTTTGCTAAATACATGCGCGATGCTTTACCAAATGCAACCTATCTGGGTTTTACGGGCACACCGATTGAAAGCACGGATGTAAACACACCAGCAGTATTTGGTAATTATGTTGATATTTATGACATCGCTCAAGCTGTTGAAGATGGTGCCACAGTTCGTATTTATTACGAAAGCCGACTGGCTAAGGTTCAATTAAGTGATGAAGGCAAGAAGCTTGTTGCCGAACTTGATGAGGAACTAGAGCAAGACGAGCTTACGGAAACACAAAAAGCCAAAGCAAAGTGGACACAAATTGAAGCATTGATTGGTAGTGAAAATCGCATTAAAAATGTTGCACAAGATATTGTCGCCCACTTTGAGCAACGACAGGAAGTGTTTGACGGCAAAGGCATGATTGTTAGCATGTCTCGGAGAATCGCTGCCGAGCTATATGATGCCATTATTAAGCTGAAGCCTGAGTGGCATTCAAACGAACCTCACAAAGGTGTCATCAAGGTCGTGATGACTGCAGCCTCTGCTGATGGACCAATGCTTGCCAAACACCACACAACCAAGCTACAACGCAAAGCACTAGCTGAGCGAATGAAAGACCCTGACGACGAATTAAAACTCGTTATCGTGCGTGATATGTGGCTTACTGGCTTTGATGCGCCCAGCATGCATACCTTATACATTGATAAGCCGATGAAAGGTCATAACCTAATGCAAGCGATTGCTAGGGTTAATCGGGTTTATAAAGATAAGCCAGGTGGATTGATAGTTGACTATCTTGGTATTGCATCAGACCTTAAAGAAGCGTTGTCATTTTATTCTGATGCCGGTGGCAAAGGTAACCCAGCAGAAACACAAGAGCAAGCAGTAGCTCTGATGTTAGAAAAGCTAGAAATTGTCTCTGACATGTATCACGGCTTTCCTTATGAAGATTACTTTGAAGCCGACACCTCCAAAAAACTCTCTTTAATCCTTGCTGCTGAAGAGCACATTCTTGGCATTGATGATGGCAAGCGACGTTATGTGAATGAGGTGACTGCATTATCTCAAGCTTTTGCGATTGCCATTCCACACGATCAAGCCATGGATGTCAAAGATGAGGTTGCTTTCTTTCAAGCTGTAAAAGCACGACTAGCTAAATTTGACAGCACAGGCAATGGTAGAACAGATGAGGAAATTGAAACCACTATACGCCAGGTGATTGATCAAGCCTTAGTATCTGAACAAGTAATTGATGTATTTGATGCTGCTGGCATCAAGAAGCCTGACATCTCTATATTGTCTGAAGAGTTTTTACTTGAGCTTAAAAACCATGAGCATAAAAATGTCGCACTGGAAGTGCTTAAAAAATTGCTCAATGATGAACTCAAAGTACGTGCCAAGAAGAACCTAGTGCAAAGTAAAAGCTTGATGGAAATGTTAGAGAACGCCATCAAAAAGTATCACAACAAAATACTCACTGCAGCAGAGGTCATGGATGAGTTGATTAAGATTAGTAAAGAGATTGTCGCCTCTGATAATGAAGCTAAAGGGCTTGGCTTATCTGAGTTTGAGTATGCCTTTTACTCAGCCGTTGCTAGCAATAATAGTGCTAAAGAACTTATGCAACACGAGCAGCTACGTGAGCTAGCCGTTGTATTAACACAACGTGTTAGAGAAAATGCATCCATTGACTGGACGATTAAGGAAAACGTCAAAGCCAAACTGAAAGTGATCATAAAACGCACTCTGCGCCAATTTGGCTACCCGCCTGATATGCAGTTACTAGCAACCGAGACAATCATGAAACAAGCTGAAATGATTGCTACAGAATTAACAAAAGGCTAAGTGGACACCAATATCTAGCGAGCTGGTTATTAGTGTCCCTCTAGCTATTTTTCGTTAATATTTTGCTGAAAAATTTCCATCCATCTTTTTAGTTCTACTTCAGTTTTTCTATTGTTAGTAGCATGCCAAGGGAAAGCCACTCGCCATTCAGGATGGTCTATATCTTTTACATCTAGAAATAATCCTGATCCTGCTTCATTTTCTTTATTTTGACGGCTGTTATGAGCGCCTTCAGCCAATGTTCGGTTGCTCATAGTAGTGCCTCCTGTTAGCACGCTATATGACCAGTTACGAATGTCGGTAAAGTCATACCTCTTAAACTTATCTCCATCAAATAAATATACTTGGCGCGTTGCAGTATTCATCCCGATGCCCGTACTCTTATGATAATGCTGGTATTGGCACCCCTCCGCTAAACCTAACCATTCTTTTTTCTTGCTAGCGTCTTTTAAACTGTTTCCTATAGGTTGCCATATCAACCAACCGCCAATGCCACCACCTATCAAAAGAAACAGAGAGTTATGCATCTCCTGAGAATATACATAACCAATCAAAATGAGTATCACACCAAAAAAAATCTTCACAGCCAGCTCCTTTATTGTTTTTTCTTTAGATTACCAAACGGTGTTTTTATTGAACCATCCTCTAGTATTGTGAAGACAACATTCTGACCATTGTTTTCCACCTTTACCCTATCGCCATCTATCTCATACTTGCCTTCAGATTCAATACCTAAGGCACTCATGAAAACTTTATCCCCCGTGCCAAACGTATAACTTACTGTGCCCGTCTTATCTGCATATTCACCACTTAGCTTTGATCCGCAGGCTGACAAAAGTAACAACATAATTAATAAACCTATTTCCCTCACAAACGCTCCTTATTCAACCTTAAAGGTTGTATTTCAACGTAATAAGCACTTCATGTCAAATGGTTGATAGTCAACTATATAGGTTGAGTTAATTATGATGACAAAATCTAAAAAATACCTTGCAGAGCAGATAGGTCAGAGCATTGCCAAACGCAGGCTTGCTGCTGGACTTACTCAGGATCAGGTCAGCGAAAAGCTTGGAATAGGCTATGAAGCTGTTTCTAGAATGGAACGTGGGGTAACTATTCCTACCGTGATTAGGCTGGCGGAATTAGCCGAAATATTCGGCTGTGGTATTCAAGAGCTTTTAATTGAATCTAGTGATAGACCTGACGATCAGGCTGAGCAGATTAAAAGCATGCTGGCTAAACTGAATAGCGAAGATAGGAATATGATTTTAGAGACCATACAAAAACTCTATCTTCGCTTAAAACCATAAATAGATTCCTGCTACTGGCTGGCTGCCTTCTTCTTTTCTGCCTCGAACGCTTTCTTTGCTGCTTTTCTTTTCATACTCCTGACTAAGTCATACATAAAACCATCTGACTCAAAGTCAAAATGAAATTCGCCAAAATCCACACCATGCTCAATTTGGTTGAGGTGTGTCAGCATATAACTTAAGGAAAAATGTTCCTTACTTTTAGCCCCAGCCTCTTCACTTCCATAAGTCTCGTTAGTGATATCGAACTCAATATGATGCCCAAGAATAGACTTGCGTAAATGTGATGGGTATTTTGCATCATCCATTTTGGCACTGAGCGTTTTTCTTAAGCTGTGGAACGTTTTCAACTCCTCATCCACTTTAATCAGCTCTTGCTTATGCTTTGTAAAGTTATATCCTACATTTTTACCGTATCCATTTTTCGTTTTGATGAGATACGGATATAAATGGGAGTCTTCACCATAAGTTTTCAGAACATATGCGTGATAATCCAGAAAGTTAGTTTTAAGCATAAATCTAGGGATTGGTAAGATGCGTTTTGATGACTCAGTTTTTAGCTCTTTGTCATCCCCATATTCATTGATATCAATAACCCAGGTACCATCGCTATCATAAATATCTGTCACGCGAAGCTGTGCAACCTCTTCCAATCTGAGTCCCATCGTTAGTGCTATCAGGGGAGAGTAGAACAAATCTGGCTTTTTAAAGCGTTTGAAATAACCTTCAACTTCGAACAACCTGCCAATCTCTTCTGGTCTAAAACGCACATAGCTATCTGTGACCGACTTTAACTGTGATTTTTTTACTAAATGTAAATTGGCAAATGGATTTTCAAATCGATACTCTTCAATTTTAATTAAGTAGTCAAAAAACTGCTTGATCGCTTTGGTGTGGTTATCAACTGTAAGTGGGCTGGCTTCTTCAATATTGATATGGTCTCTATAAGCAGTAGCGAATGTTTTTTTCACAGCTTCTACATCTGTGATTTTCTTTGAACGCGCATAATCGATGAACTTAACCACTCTAGGGTAGTAAGCATTGCGTGTACCTTCAGAATAAACTTTATAAGTTGCGCTCTTCCAGCTTTTAAAGCCGTCATCCAACGAATACAATTTTGGAGGGGGTACTATAGCTTTTGGTACTTTCATACCTATCCGCTCGACTAAACCATCATAAGCAGCCTTTTCTGCTGGACTATCAAGGTTAAAGTCATACGTAGTACCCTCATGTTCAACTTTAAGCTCTGGGAATCTTTTGCTATCGTCTATCGCCATACTTTTAAGCCACTCTTCAAATGCAAGATTAATCTTTAATGCCCGGACGTAAGCAACACTTCTATCCTTGGTTTTAAGACTATAAATGATTTTTTGATGGTGAGTATAGGGAACGAGCTTTTTAGGCACCAGCAGGCGTATGTAATACATGCCTGAGGCTTTTTGGTACGTTCTTGAGGGTGTGGGCATCACTTTCTCCAAGTAATGACTTGGAAGTGCTACCCTTGATGCTACTGTTTAAGTTATTAATATACACCTAAGTATATAATTTTAAACAGCAATCAGAAAATGGGGTGGCTGATGGGGCTCGAACCCACGACAACAGGAATCACAATCCTGGACTCTACCAACTGAGCTACAGCCACCATAGAGACTTTATAAAACTGGCCTGCCCGACAGGAATCGAACCTGTAACCCCCAGCTTAGAAGGCTGGTGCTCTATCCGGTTGAGCTACGGGCAGATTTTGGTTACAAGGCTTTACATCATCTACAACATAAAGCACTAATTTTTCGGGCTGACTTTTAATTTGGGTGTTAAAAGCATTTACTTCTAACACCCAAAAATTTTGGTCGGCGTGGAGAGATTCGAACTCCCGACATCCTGCTCCCAAAGCAGGCGCGCTACCAGGCTACGCTACACGCCGAAGAGGCAGTAATATAACCAAAACTAAGATTAAGGTCAATCGCTATATGCTAAAATAGCACTTTATTTCATAAATTAATTGAATTTTTAGATTCTGATACCCAATGACTGCTCAAATTATCAATGGCAAAGCAATTGCCGACAATTTATTAGACTCAATCAAAGAAAGAATCAACCAACGCCTGTTAGCCAACAAACGAGCGCCAGGTCTTGCGGTTATCTTGTTAGGCGAGGATCCCGCCTCCGCCATCTATGTGCGTAACAAACGTCTAGCTTGCGAAAAAGTGGGCATTCGCTCCGTTGCCTATAACTTGCCAGCATCGACTACTGAACAAGAATTACTCACCTTAATCACACAGCTAAACCAAGACAACACGATAGACGGTATTCTGGTGCAGTCACCACTGCCGCCGCAAATCGAAGAAGAACACATCATTGAATGTATTAGTCCGAGCAAAGATGTAGACGGCTTTCACCCATACAATATTGGACGATTGGCAGTACGCCAACCTACGCTACGCTCATGCACACCATTTGGCGTGATTAAAATGTTAGAAGCTATCGGCATCAACCCAATGGGGCTGGATGCATTGGTCGTTGGCGTATCCAACCATGTGGGTCGCCCGATGGGTCTAGAGCTTCTGCTAGCCGGCTGCACCGTGACCAGTTGCCACCGCCATACCAAAGACCTGGCTAAAATGGTTGCACAGGCTGACATCGTGGTTGCAGCTGCCGGCAAGCCTGGCTTAATCAAAGGCGAGTGGATCAAGCCGGGAGCCATTGTCATTGATATCGGCATCAACCGCCTGGAGGATGGCCGTATTTGTGGTGATGTAGATTTCACCGTAGCAAAAGAACGCGCTGGCTGGATTACCCCGGTACCAGGTGGCGTTGGCCCGATGACCGTTGCCACCCTGATGGAGAATACATTACTCTCCTTGGAACTTAGCGAACAAGGCGGTGCAATTTAATCATATAAAATCAATTGGATAGAAGCACACTGATTACGCTTTTGCATCAAACCATTAATCAGTGTACACTCATGCGCTGATTTTAGGTGCTAGCATTTTGCTGGCTCAGTTTTCAATAATTTTAATTTTTTGTATTTGGGTAATTATTATGGCAGATGTAATTAGTAAGCAATTCACGCCTTATCAGCCGAAGCCTGATGAAGAATACATGAGCAAGGCTCAACTCAACCACTTTCGTTCAATTTTAAATGACTGGAAAGCTGAGTTAAGCGAAGAACTCGACCGCACCGTGCACACCATGCAGGATGAAGTGACGATGTTTGCTGACCCGAACGATAGAGCCAGCCAAGAATCTGACATGACGTTGGAGTTACGCAACCGCGATCGCGAGCGCAAACTCATTAAGAAAATTGATGAAACCCTACGCAATATTGAGCACGATGAGTACGGCTACTGCGAAGGCTGCGGCATTGAAATTGGCCTGAAACGTCTGGAGGCGCGTCCTACTGCTACCCTATGCATAGACTGCAAAACGCTAGACGAACTAAGAGAACGTCAAGTAGCTAAATAACCAGCTCTATTTAATATCTAAGCCGCTACGCTTATTCATTAAAAAATTGATAACAAAAAGCCCGCATATGCGGGCTTTTTGTTATGTAACAAGTGACACGCCTAGCGTATTACTCGTCAGCTTCTGTTTCAGCTTTAGCTTCTGCAGCTGGCGGGTCAATCAAAGCTTTCATGCTTAGACGTACACGGCCTTTCTCATCAGCCTCAACCACTTTCACCTTCACTACATCGCCCTCTTTCAAGAAGTCAGCAACTGCATTTACGCGTTGATGTGCGATTTGTGAAATGTGTAGCAAGCCATCTTTACCTGGAATCAATGTTACGATTGCACCGAAATCAAGCAACTTGATCACAGTACCTTCGTAAGTTTGGCCAACTTCCACTTCAGCAGTGATTTCTGCAATGCGACGTTGCGCTTCCGCACCTTGCTCTGAGCTTGTGCATGCAATTTTCACTGTACCGTCATCTTCGATATCAATCGTAGTGCCGGTTTCTTCAGTTAAAGCACGAATAACCGCGCCACCTTTACCGATTACATCACGGATTTTCTCAGGATTGATCTTCATGGTGATGATGCGTGGTGCAAATTGTGACATTTCTGTATTAGCGCCACTCACCGCTTGCTTCATGATACCCAAGATATGCGCGCGACCTTCTTTAGCTTGCGCTAGAGCCACTTGCATAATTTGTGCAGTGATGCCGGTGATTTTAATGTCCATTTGCAACGCAGTGATACCATCTTCTGTACCAGCTACTTTAAAGTCCATATCACCCAAGTGATCTTCATCACCTAAAATGTCAGTCAATACCGCTACGCGATTACCTTCTTTGATCAAACCCATCGCAATACCTGCAACGTGATTTTTCATCGGCACACCAGCGTCCATCAATGCCAAACAGCCACCACATACGGAAGCCATAGAGCTTGAACCGTTAGATTCTGTAATTTCAGAAACCACACGCATGGTGTAATCGAAATCTTCTTTAGCTGGCAATGCAGCTACCAAAGCGCGCTTAGCTAAACGACCATGGCCGATTTCGCGGCGTTTTGGCGTACCTACACGGCCAGTTTCACCAGTTGCGTACGGAGGCATGTTGTAATGCAACATAAAGCGGTCTGCATACTCACCTTGCAGCGCGTCGATGATTTGCTCATCACGGCCTGTACCTAAAGTTGCTACAACCAAAGCCTGTGTTTCACCACGGGTGAACAATGCAGAACCGTGAGTGCGCGGCAATACGCCAGTACGGATGCTGATAGGACGCACAGTGCGTGTATCACGACCGTCAATACGCGGCTCGCC
This sequence comes from Methylotenera mobilis JLW8, assembly GCF_000023705.1. Lineage (NCBI taxonomy): Bacteria > Pseudomonadati > Pseudomonadota > Betaproteobacteria > Nitrosomonadales > Methylophilaceae > Methylotenera > Methylotenera mobilis. The sequence goes on along the minus strand of NC_012968.1, from coordinate 236,448 downwards.
ATTTAGAATTTGGCTACGTACAGTTTTAGCTTCTAAATTAAAGATTTCATTTTTAATTTTGTTGGCTTCAGTGGTTGAAGTTTCTTCTGTAATCAACTCAGCCAATACACGGCTGGTGATTTCTTCTAACTTAGCTGAACGTGCGCCTTTAGCTTTAATTTGGAAAGCAGCATTGATATCAGCAGCAGCCAAGCTTGCTACTTTCTCAATCAATGCAGTGTCTGGCTCTGGCGCAACCCAGTCCCAAGCATCTTTACCCGCTTCAGCAGCTAATTCGCTAATCATTTTAATCACAGCTTGCATTTGCTCGTGACCATAAACAACTGCGCCTAGCATCACTTCTTCTGACAACTCTTTAGCTTCAGATTCCACCATCATTACAGCACTTTCAGTTGCTGCAACAACCAAGTCCAACTCAGTTTCTTCCAACTGGGCTTTAGTTGGGTTTAATACATACTCATCGTTGATATAACCAACACGTGCAGCACCTAGTGGACCATAGTATGGAATACCAGATAATGACATTGCCGCAGATGCACCGATAATTGCAGGAATATCCGCATCGATTTCAGGGTCTGATGACAACACAGTTGCCACCACTTGCACTTCGTTATAGAACGCTTCTGGGAACAGAGGACGTAATGGACGATCGATCAAACGGCTAGTCAACGTTTCCTTTTCTGAAGGACGGCCCTCGCGTTTGAAAAAACCACCTGGGATTTTGCCCGCAGCATAGGTTTTTTCCATGTAGTCTACAGTCAAAGGGAAGAAGTCCTGACCGGCTTTAACTTCACGCTTGCTGGTTACGGCCACTAACACTACCGTGTCACCGTAGCTCACCATCACCGCAGCATCTGCTTGGCGTGAGATTTCACCGGTTTCAAGGGTTAGCGTATGCGCGCCGTATTGAATACTTTTAGTAAATTTATTAAACATTTATTTTCCTTTTTCAACAGACTGTTATTCACTACCCAATAACAATCTAACAATAAAAAAAGCCGACGCACATCGATGCAATCGGCTTTTTACAGCAATTATATAAGTGAAGCCAAAAAGCCAATCACTTGTATAACTGTTACTTACGCAGACCTAAACGTTGAATCAAAGTTTGATAACGGCTAGCGTCTTTACGTTTTAGATAGTCTAACAAGCTACGACGTTGGCTAACTAATGCTAACAAACCACGACGTGAGTGGTTATCTTTTTTGTTAGACTTGAAGTGCTCTGTTAGATAAGAGATACGGTTAGTTAAAAGTGCAACTTGCACTTCTGGGCTAGCTGTATCATTTGGTGCGCGTTGATATTCTGCAACGATTTTCGCGGTGTCTTGTGCTGTAACTGCCATAACTTTTTCCTAAATTTAGAGGTTTTGCGTCAATACAAAAGTAGCCTAGTATCACACCATAATATATAGCGTAGATGCCAACCCACAATTGCATTCATTTACATGAACCGCACATTATAGTGACAAGTTAAGCGCTTAACAAGTTATTTCAACACTTAATTATTCAAGACTTAGCTTAATTATTTACTTGCTGCATCAAGCGCTTAGGTGCAATCTTGCCATCACTTTGCTGCTCACCCAAGCCCAGAAACACCTGTCGCTCATCATACAGACGCAGCAACCCGGCCGGCACTTTGCCACTTTGCCACACCGCTTGCCCCTGCATTAAATAAAAAGCACTATCTGCATCCAGCACGATAGCCGGTAAATCATCCACGGCGCTATCTGGCGCAGCTAAAATTGCCAAGCGCTCTTCTGCTGTCATCGCTTCAAATTGCGCCAAAGTGACGGCTTGGGCAATATCGTAACCAGCGGTATAGGTTCTGCGTAAACCAATCAAATGCGCTCCGCAGCCCAAGCTGGCACCAATATCCTCTGCCAGCGTACGAATATAAGTGCCCTTACTGCAAGTAACTGTAATTTCCGCCACATCGCCAGCAAAGCTCAGCACCTCAATGTTGTGGATATTAACGGTACGCACTTTGCGCTCAATCTCTATGCCTTCACGCGCATATTCGTACAGGGCCTTGCCCTCGTGCTTTAAGGCAGAATACATAGGTGGCACCTGCTGAATGGTGCCGATAAATCGCAAGCATGCCTGCCTAAACTGCGCGGCGCTCACTTGTACGGGCATTTGCTGTAGCACTTCACCTTCCGCATCGCCAGTGGTGGTGGTAATACCTAATTTAATCGTGGCATGATAAGTTTTGTCAGCATCGGTGAGATAGTGTGCAAACTTGGTAGCTTCACCAAAACACAGCGGCAACAAACCAGTGGCCAGAGGGTCAAGCGTGCCGGTGTGTCCAGCTTTCGCGGCCTGCAATAGCCACTTTACCCGCTGTAAAGCTTGGTTAGAAGAAAAGCCCAAAGGCTTATCTAATAACAAAATGCCGTTGATATTTTTTTTGACTCGTTTGAATTGCAAAGGGAGGTTAACTCTGAGGCATTAAGACTTAATTTGGGTTAAGGCTTAGATTATTAGTTAAGACTTGGTTTTATCTGAAGCAATCGCTTCATCAATCAATTTAGACATCATCATGCCGTTATCGATTGAGGCATCATACACAAAGTGTAATTGCGGCACCGTGCGCAGCAACATGCGCTTTGCCAACTGCGTACGCAAAAAGCCGGCAGACTTTTCCAAGCCCTGCTGTGTACTATCGCTTTGCTTAGCTGCACTGTAGAAAATCTTAGCGTGCGCCATGTCACCTGTCACCTCAACTGCAGTAACGGTAATCATGCCAACACGCGGGTCTTTAATTTCGAACATCAGCAAATCCGCAATTTCGCGCTGCATTTGTTCAGCCACTCGGTGGCTACGTGAAAAATCTTTTGCCATTTGAAAATCCTCAATAAATGAAATGTTTTAAGTCAGGCTAGGCGCAAATCAAAAAATGGAGCGCAGCATATATGAATATGTAAGCGACAGTTTTTGATTTGCAACAACGCATGACGACAAAGATTTCATTTATAGCGTACGGGCCACCTCAATCATTTCATACACTTCCAAGATATCTCCGACTTCGATATCGTTGTAACCCTTCAATGACAGACCGCACTCGAAATTGTTTTTAACTTCTTTAACATCATCTTTAAAGCGTTTGAGTGAATCCAGCTCACCAGTATGCACAATCACGTTGTTACGCAAGATACGTACTTTAGAGTTACGTTTAATCATACCGTCTTGTACATAACAACCGGCAATCGCACCAATCTTAGAAATACGGAACACTTCACGCACTTCTACAGTACCAATCATGCTCTCTTTTTGCTCTGGTGCCAACATGCCACCTAGCGCCGCTTTGATTTCGTCTACTGCTTCGTAAATAATATTGTAGTAACGTACATCCACGCCCAAGGTATCAATCAACTTACGTGCGCCAGAGTCTGCACGCACACTGAAACCGATCAACACGGCTTTAGACGCTGCTGCCAAGTTCACATCAGACTCGCTGATCGCACCCACGCCAGTGTGAATGATATTGACCTTCACTTCACTGGTAGATAGTTTTTGCAAGCTAGTCGCCAACGCTTCATACGAACCCTGTACATCAGACTTGATAATCAAGCCCAAGGTTTGCACTTCACCGGACTCCATTTGCTCGAACATGTTTTCCAGTTTTGCCGCTTGCTGTTTAGCAAGTTTCACATCACGGTATTTACCTTGACGGAACAATGCAATTTCGCGCGCTTTGCGTTCGTCATTCAATACAATGACTTCTTCACCCGCGCTTGGCACATCAGACAACCCTAGAATTTCTACTGGCATAGATGGGCCTGCTTCTTGAACATCCTTACCGGTTTCATCCAGCATCGCACGCACTTTACCAAAAGTAGTGCCTGCTAAAATCATATCACCACGTTTCAAGGTACCAGACTGTACTAGAATAGTTGCCACAGAACCGCGACCCTTATCTAGACGACCTTCAATCACCAAGCCTTTTGCCGGTGTATTTTTTGGTGCTTGCAATTCCAACACTTCAGCTTGCAACAACACAGCTTCCAGCAAGTCATCAATGCCTTGACCGGTTTTGGCGGATACTGCACGGAACATGGTGTCGCCACCAAAGTCCTCAGGCACCACTTCCTGACTTACCAACTCCATTTTTACGCGCTCTGGGTCTGCATCCGGCTTATCAATCTTGTTGATTGCCACCACGAGCGGCACACCCGCTGCCTTCGCATGGTGAATCGCCTCAATAGTTTGCGGCATCACGCCATCATCTGCTGACACAACTAGAATCACGATATCGGTTGCCTTTGCACCACGAGCACGCATCGCAGTAAACGCTTCATGGCCTGGGGTATCCAGGAACGTCACCATACCGCTAGGGGTTTCTACGTGGTAAGCACCGATGTGCTGGGTAATGCCGCCGGCCTCGCCAGTCGCCACACGGCTGCGACGGATATAGTCCAGCAATGAAGTTTTACCATGGTCAACGTGACCCATTACAGTAACCACTGGTGGGCGCGTTTCCATCACTGCTTCAGCATGGTCGGTTTCCTCGATAAACGCATCCGGATCATTTGGTGCTGCCGCCTGAGCTTTATGGCCCATTTCTTCCACGATAATAATTGCAGTTTCTTGGTCTAGCACTTGGTTGATAGTTACCATCATACCCATGCCCATCAGGGTTTTAATCACTTCACCAGACTTAACCGACATTTTGTGTGCAAGATCAGCCACAGTAATGGTTTCAGGCACCAACACCTCGTACACCAACGGCTCAGTTGGCGCAGTAAATGCGTGTTGCTGCTCATCATCATGATGCTTGCCGCCTTTGCCTTTCGGCGCACGCCAGCCAGCTTTACCGCCCGCCACATCACCACGTGTTTTTAATCCACGTTTTTTGTTCTCGGCATCGGTCCACTCTTTATTGTTGCCTTTACCTTTTTTCGCATCTTTCACAGCTGGCTTTTCAGCACCTTCTTTTACCGCAGGCTTGTGCAAGGTACCTTCTGAAAGTTTAGCAGCCTTCGCTTTCGCTGCTTCAGCTTCTGCCAGCTTTCTCGCTTCCTCGTCTAGACGGCGTTGCGCCAACTCTTCTTTTTTGCGCTTATCTTCAGCTTGCAATGCAAGCAAGGTAGCATGGCGTTTAGCCTCTTGCTCACGTAACGCGATTTCTTCAGCGCCAAGCAAGTCTTTGCGGCTAATCGTTTGCTGTCTAACCACCACTTTTTCTGGTTCAGGTGCAGCTGGTGTTTCAGCCTCCACAGGAGCAACAACTTCTGGCTCTGGCTCCACCACTGGGGCTACAGGTGCTTCAACCACCACAGATTCAGGCTCGGCCACCACCTCTACTGGCGCTTCAACAACTGGCGCAGCCAATTCAACCGGCGCCTCTTCAGCTTCAGCCAACGCCTCAACCGCCACTTCTTCTAACATCTCTTCTTCAGGCAGGCCCGCGTCTTCGCGTTGCTCAATCACGCGTTTTTTACGCACTTCTACCTGAATGGTGCGCGCTTTACCGCTGTTATCGGTTTTTTTAATTTCCGTGCTTGATTTACGTGTGAGGGTAATTTTGTTTTTAGGAGCAATCGTGCCGTGCTCTTTACGCAAATGATCCAGCAATGCTGCTTTATCATGTTCACTCAACTCATCTTCTGCGCTTGTTTTATGCACGCCAGCACTTTTAAGCTGTTCTAATAACAATGCCGTTGGCAGCTTTAATTCGCCGGCAAATTGTTCTACGGTTGTTTGTGCCATTTTGTTGCTCCAGTATTCTTCTTCCTAAGCTTGATTGCCTAGCGTTACCACTCATTATTACTACGCTTTAGTTCGACTAACCTGAGTTGGCCGATAACCATAAAGCGCTACATTTGAATATTATTATTTAAACCAAGGCGCGCGAGCTGTCATGATTAGTGTTTTTGCGCGCTCTTCGTCCATATTGGTTAACTCAACCAACTCATCAATTGCTAGCTCGGCCAAATCGTCCATAGTTGAGATGCCTTTTGCTGCTAGTTGATGTGCAGTTGCATCATCCATACCTTCTAGCGTCAACAAGTCTTCTGCAGCCTCTTCCACTTTTTCTTCTTTAGCGATGGCTTCTGTCAACAATGCAGCACGAGCACGTTTACGCAACTCTTCCACAGTATCTTCATCAAAAGCTTCGATTTGGTTCATTTCAGCTAATGGTACATAAGCAATTTCTTCCAAGGTGCTAAAGCCTTCTTGCACTAGAATTTCAGCCACTTCTTCATCAACGTCTAGTTTTTCCATAAACAATTGACTCACACCAGCGTACTCTTCTTGGTTTTTCTGTGCAGCCTGATCAACAGTTAAGATGTTCAATGTCCAGCCGGTCAGCTCTGAAGCCAAACGCACGTTTTGGCCGCTACGACCAATGGCTAGTGCCAACTGCTCTTCTTCCACCACGACATCCATGCTATGCGCATCTTCATCAACCACGATGCTAGACACTTCAGCTGGCGACATTGCATTAATCACAAACTGTGCTGGCTCCATGCTCCACAACACGATATCCACACGCTCACCAGCCAACTCACCAGTCACCGCCTGTACACGTGAACCGCGCATACCTACACAAGTACCCACTGGGTCTAGGCGCTGATCATTGCTTTTTACTGCAATTTTTGAACGCAAGCCAGGATCGCGAGCAGCAGAGCGAATCTCTAACAAGCCCTCTTCAATTTCAGGCACTTCCAACTCGAACAAGCGCACCAAGAACTCAGGGATAATTCTAGACAAAATTAATTGCGGGCCACGGCCGCTGCGCTCGATACGCAGCAAGTAAGCACGCACACGGTCACCCACACGCAAGTTCTCTTTTGGAATCATTTGCTCACGTGGCAGTAAAGACTCGATACGACCTACTTCAATAATCGCATTACCTTTTTCCATGCGTTTGATTACGCCGGTCACCAGCTTTTCGTCGCGCGCTAAGAAGTCTTGCAAGATTTGCTCACGCTCAGCTTCACGTACTTTTTGCAAAATCACTTGCTTGGCAGCTTGTGCGCCAATACGACCGAACTCGAGGTTTTCTAAAGGCTCTTCGTAATAGTCGCCGATAGTTAAGCCTTTAGAGCGCTCATCTTCCTCATCAATTTGATACGCAGAGTTTTCTAATAAGTCATAATCTACATACTGCCAACGTCTGAATGTTTGGTACTCACCACTTTCGCGGTCGATAGCCACACGCACATCGGCATCATCGTGATGTTTTTTCTTTGTAGCCGAAGCCAAAGCAAGCTCTAGCGCGGTAAAGATAACGCTTTTATCAACGTTTTTTTCATGCGCCAAGGCATCTACCAACAGTAAAATTTCACGACTCATTTTCAATCTCCGACTATATATTGCAGATTAACTGCCTTATTTATTAAATACTTACCAACACGCCCACTAGCGTTTAAAACACTGGGCTTAATCGTGCTTTATCAATATTGCTGAGCGCCATTTTGTAGGTGAACCCTTCAAACTCCAGCAACAAATGTCCATCTTCTACGCCTTGAATCAAACCTAAAAAAGTTTTTCGTGGCAAGGTTGTTTCTGTAGCGTTAGGGCCTTCATCTTTGATACCCACACGCAACTTGATGGATACGCGCTCGCCCACAAACCTCACGTAGTCTGCCTCTTTTTTCAATACGCGATCCATGCCTGGAGATGACACTTCCAAACGGTCGTAATCAATTTCATGCTCAACCGCCAGCAAGTTACCCAACTGATTGCTAACCAGCACGCAATCGTCAATGTTCACACTGTCTTTACTATCAGCAGGATTTTGCTTATCAATAAACACACGCAACAATTTGCCTCGATTAGAAATCTCCAAATCAACAAGCTCATAGCCTAACTGGCTTACTGACTTTTCTATTAACGTTTGCAAATCTTGCATATATCGGCCCTCTACTTTCACTGCACAACCTGCATACGCACATTTGTATACGCAAATTGCAGAAACAAAAAATGGGCACAAAGCCCATCAAAAAATTCATCCGCATTATACCAATCAATTCAATGAATTGGAAACACTACAGTTAATAAAGTGCGCTTTTTGTGCTTTTTACATGAATTACCACTTTATATTCTTTTTGGTTATAAATTTATGATAATTAATTATTTTTAATTATTAAAGAGTTTATTTATAGTGCGTACCTCATTAGCAATTAACTAATTAAACGCAGATGCCAAACAACCCAACCACCAAAACTGCTACTCAAGAAATTTTACGTGTAGCGGAAGAACTCCGCGGTGGCTCTGGATTTGGTTCGATTGAAGTCAGCGTGCACGAAGGGCGTGTGACCTTTATCGAAAAGCGCGAGAGATTAAGGGTTCAGCACGCTTCAATCTCAGGAAACATTAGCAAACTTTCGTAACTGCACCAGCAGCGCAATAACACTATTAATTAAAACCATTAATTTAGATTAGCTGACCAGTTAACTGGAAGTTTGACTCAGGAGATTTAGTATGCAATTCCAATATTCAAAATTTGCCGCCACACTATTATCAGCTGGCTTCTTGTCGTCACCTGTCATTGCTCATGCCAATGATAGCAATGAGCTAGAAGAGCTACGCGCTTTAGTACAAGAGCTTAACCAAAAAGTAAAAGTGATTGAACGTAAAGGTGAGATCAACGAAGAGACTGCCGCCGCAGCTAAAAAAGAAACCCCTGTGGTGAAAGCCAGTGCCAATGGTTTTGGCCTAGAGTCAGCTGACGGTAAAAATGCAATTAAGCTGCGCGGTTTATTCCAATCCGATTATCGCTCATACCAAGATGGTGCCAACGATGTACGTAACCGCAGCAACGCACGTGCTGGCAATTTGGATGCCAATGGTTTCCACGATGCCAATGATACAGCCTTACTACGCCGCGTACGTCCAACCATTGAGGGTACCTTATTTGGTAAATACGACTTCCGCTTTACACCTGAGCTTGCTGGCGGCAACGCAACAGTGATTGATGCTTATTTAGATGCGCGTTTAGACCCTGCATTTAAAATCCGCGCTGGTAAATACAAACCATTTGTCGGTTTAGAGCGCTTACAAGGTGGCGGTGATATTAAATTCGTTGAACGTAGCTACGTAACTAACGCTATTTTGCCAAATCGTGATTTGGGCGTTTCCGTCTACGGTGACGTGCTGGGCGACAAACTGAACTACGCGTTTGGTGTGAATAACGGCGTGGTCGACGGCGGCAATGCTAGCGGCACTTCAGAGTTTGATGGCAGCAAAGAGTTTACTGCCCGTTTATTTGCAACGCCATTTAAAGACGAAACCAATGCACTATCAGGTTTAGGCTTTGGTATCGCAGGCACTACAACCAATATCGATGGCGAACGTAACCTAAACTTCACGGATACCTCTGCAGCAGATGCGACCAGAAACGGTTTACCAAGCTACGTAACCGACGGCCAGCAAACCTTCTTCAGATACGGCAGTGCAACAGTAGCCGATGGCAAACGTACACGTATTGCGCCACAAGCAAGTTACTACTACGGTCCGTTCGGTTTAATCACAGAGTATGCACGCGTTAAGCAAGATGTAAGCTTATCTACTGGTGGCTCAGCATCAGGTGGTGGCAGCGGCGGCAATACCGTTATTACACCAGGCACCAGTAAATCTCTCAGCCATGATGCATGGCAAGTTGCAGTCTCATACTTGTTAACCGGTGAAGATGCCTCTTTCCGCGGGGTAAAACCTAAAAATAACTTTGATATTGATAAAGGCGGTTGGGGTGCTTGGGAATTAGTAGCACGCTACAGCGAAATCAATCTGGATAGCGATACCTTCAAAAACAAAGCTGGCACATCATTCTCAGCAAACACTTACGCAGATTTATCCACTAGTGCCAAATCTGCTAAATCATGGACGGCTGGTGTCAACTGGTATTTAAACCAGGATGTTAAAGCGCAACTTAACTATTCCCACACCACATTTGATGGCGGTGCTGGTGTAGGTGTTACTGCAGTAAACGCTGCAGGTACCAATATACGTGATCGTCAAAGTGAAAATGCATTGCTAGCACGCCTCCAAGTGGCTTTCTAAGCACTGATTGATTTAAACGAAACCATCAGCCGCACCTGTTAATAGGTGCGGCTGATTTAAGAAGTAAAGGATATAAAAATGCCTTGTTGTCCACCAATAGAAGATACCTAAACTTAATTATTAATAAGGATATAAACCATGAAAAAATCATTACTCGCCATTGCAGTACTCGCAGCAACTATTAGCTTTGTAGCGCCAATCACAGCGTCTGCCAAAGACATCACCCTACTCAACGTTTCTTACGACCCGACACGTGAGCTCTACCAAGACTTCAACGCAGCATTCAGCAAATATTGGCTAGCCAAAACTGGTGACAAAGTCACGGTAAAAGCATCACACGGCGGATCTGGAAAACAAGCGCGCGCCATTATTGATGGCTTAGATGCAGACGTAGCTACCCTTGCCCTTGCGTACGACGTGGATCAGTTGCATGAAAAAGGCAAGTTAATCCCTAAAGATTGGCAAAAACGTTTAGCTCACAACAGCTCACCTTACACCTCAACCATCGTGTTGCTAGTGCGCAAAGGCAACCCTAAAGGTATTAAGGATTGGGATGACCTAGTAAAACCAGGTGTGTCCGTGATTACGCCTAACCCTAAAACCTCAGGTGGCGCACGCTGGAACTACTTAGCAGCATGGGCATTTGCACAGAAAAAATACGGTGGCGATGAAGCTAAAACTAAAGAGTTCGTTGGCAAACTGCTGAAAAATGTACCGGTGTTAGATACCGGGGCTCGCGGCTCAACCACGACATTCGTTGAGCGCGGCATCGGCGACGTATTACTAGCATGGGAAAACGAAGCGTTCCTAGCTCAAAAAGAATTAGGCGTAGGTAAGTTTGAAATCGTAGTGCCATCACTATCTATCCTGGCTGAACCACCAGTGACTGTCGTTGACAAGTTTGCGAAGAAACACGGCACAGAAGCTGTAGCTAAAGCTTACCTTGAGTACTTGTACACAGAGGAAGGCCAAGAAATTGCAGCTAAGAATTACTACCGTCCAACTTCAGAGGCAGTGGCGAAGAAATATGAAAGTCAATTTCCAAAAGTTAACTTAATCAAAATTGATGAAGCGTTTGGCGGTTGGCAAAAAGCACAAAAGACGCACTTCTCTGACGGCGGTACTTTTGATCAGATTTATCAAAAGTAACTATTAATTCGCCTGCACTAATGATTGAAATGATATGGATTTAAAGGATACAAAAATGACAGTACCAACAACCAACGCAAGCTCGCCGATTGAACAATTAAGATTGCAGCTTAAAGAATCATTATTTTTAGATTTAGATGATTACGGCTTAGCTGAACAATCAACAGGTGAATTTAACAGCACGTTCTTAGGCGTTCAATTAAATACTGCATTTCAACCTATATATGACATTCAGGCAGGCGATTTAATTGGTCACGAAGCATTATTGCGACCATCCCTTGGAGGCGAACTGACCAGCACACCGGAGTTCGCCTTCACCTATGCCGAGCAAACCGGCAAACTGGTGCAATTTGACCGTGTCGCCAGAACGCTGCACGTATTAAACTTTAAACAGATATACGCAGAAAACGGGCTGCTATTTCTGAATGTACATCCTAAGCTACTCGTTTCCGTGAATACGCACGGTAAAGTGTTTGAGCGCATCCTGCATGCCAACTCAGTACCAACGCACCGCGTTGTGATTGAGATTAAAGAAAGTGAAATAGAACAAGACAAACAACTGTCAGAAGCGATCGACAACTATCGTGACCGCGCTTACCACATTTCAATTGATGGTTTTGGTGGTAAGAAATCACATATTGATCGCCTGTGGAAACTATCACCAGATTACGTCAAACTGGATTTAAGCATTATTCAACAAGCCGAAGGCAACCATCGCGTGCAAAAAATATTGCCAGGCCTCATTAACTTGATCAATGAAAGCGGCGCGCAAACCATCATTACCGGGATTGAAACACAAACCCAGCTAGATATTGCCATTGAGTCAGGTGGGCAATTTGTACAAGGCTACTTCTTGGCAAGACCAGTGAACGCTAAAGCCTTACAACCGTCGTCGGCACTGAACAAACTCTCTGCACTACATAAAGTCGCTTAACCCTGCGCAGCGCTTGCTGCACCGGCATTTAAATAACAATTAGATATATAGAAACAATTAAATATTATTTAATTGTTATTTAACTATCGGTTAAATTAACACGCATTCACAACTCAGAACAAAACTATGGCCAAGCAAAAAAACATTCTCCCGGGCTTTAACCTATCACTAGGTTTTACGATATTTTACTTAAGCTTAATTGTGCTTATCCCCTTGTCTGCGGCTTTTATTAAGACGACAGAACTGAGTATGCCTGAGTTTTGGGAGGTCATCACTGCACCTCGCGTAGTGGCATCTTACAAGCTCACCTTTGGCGCATCATTAGTTGGCGCTTTGATTAACGCAGTGTTCGGCCTGCTCACGGCCTGGGTGCTTGTGCGCTACAAATTCCCAGGTAAAAAACTGATTGATGCCATCGTAGATTTACCCTTTGCCTTACCAACGGCAGTTGCCGGCATTGCCCTTACTGCGGTTTACTCAACTAATGGCTGGATAGGTGCATGGCTAGAGCCACTGGGCATCAAAGTTGCGTTCACCCCAATTGGCGTGATTGTCGCACTGACCTTTATCGGGCTGCCGTTTGTGGTACGTACCGTGCAGCCAGTATTGGAAGACTTGGAAGCTGAAACCGAAGAAGCAGCCGCCAGTCTGGGCGCAAACCGCTTGCAGACTTTTTTCAAAATCATTTTCCCAGCGATCTGGCCTGCACTGCTTACCGGTTTTGCCTTAGCTTTTGCACGTGCTATCGGTGAGTACGGTTCAGTCATTTTTATCGCGGGTAACATGCCCATGGTTTCGGAGATCACCCCGCTCATTATTATTACTAAATTAGAGCAATACGACTATGCAGGCGCTACAGCGGTTGCTGTGGTCATGCTGGTGATTTCGTTCCTACTGCTATTTGCGATTAACGGTTTGCAATGGTGGTCAAATCGCAACCGCACTGCCGCTAGCTAATTAAACAAATCACATTAACCACCCATTTTATTAGGACAGTTATGTCAGCAACCGCAACAACACAATATAGCAGCTACCGTAACAAGGTTGAGCGTAGCCGCGCTACTTCTGAACCTGTATGGATTCGTTATTTACTAACGGCTATTGCACTCACTTTTTTAACCTTATTTTTATTTGTGCCATTGGCTGCAGTATTTACCGAGGCACTGCGCAAAGGCTTTGACACTTACATTACCGCACTGGTGGATCCTGATGCATTATCGGCCATTAAGCTTACATTTATCGCCGCGCTGATTGCGGTGCCACTTAACTTGGTGTTTGGGGTAGCGGCAGCGTGGGCCATCACTAAGTTTGAATTTAAAGGCAAGAGCATACTTATCACCTTAATTGACTTGCCGTTTGCGGTATCGCCAGTAATTGCCGGCTTGATTTACGTGCTAATTTTTGGCATCCAAGGCTGGTTTGGTTCGACATTGGTCGATAACGATATCAAAGTTATTTTCGCAATACCTGGCATTGTACTAGCCACCATCTTTGTCACCTTCCCATTTGTGGCCAGAGAATTGATTCCATTGATGCAGGCACAAGGCAAAGATGAGGAAGAAGCAGGCCTGGTATTAGGCGCCTCTGGCTGGCAGATTTTATGGCGCATCACCTTGCCTAATGTGAAATGGGGCCTGCTATATGGCGTGATTCTTACCAACGCACGGGCGATGGGCGAGTTTGGCGCAGTTTCTGTTGTCTCTGGCCATATCCGTGGCATGACCAACACCTTGCCGCTGCATGTAGAGATTTTATATAACGAATATAACTACGCAGCAGCATTCGCCGTAGCCTCCTTATTGGCATTGCTTGCCCTAGTTACTTTAGCGCTCAAAACTTTTGTTGAGTGGCAAGTCGCTAGAAATGCAATACAGCATGAGTCTGCCTAGCACTTCGGCTTAGCACTTAACTTATTCATTATCACTCGCACAACCATTATTTTGGAATACAACCATGAGTATAGAAATACGTAACATTAAAAAGAATTTTGGACAATTTAGCGCTCTTAACGATGTAAGCTTGGATGTCCCTAGCGGTGAACTTGTTGCTTTGTTAGGTCCATCAGGTTGCGGTAAGACTACGTTGCTGCGCATCATCGCTGGCTTAGAAACACCAGACTCAGGCAATATCTTATTTCACGGTAACGATGCCACCGAGCGCCAAGTGCAAGAACGTGAAGTCGGCTTTGTATTTCAGCACTATGCATTGTTCCGCCATATGACCGTATTTGAAAATGTCGCTTTTGGCTTACGTGTACGTCCTAAGCAGACACGCCCATCAGACGCCGAGATTAAACGCCGTGTACATGAGCTGCTAGAGCTAGTGCAGTTAGACTGGTTAGCTGACCGTTATCCACCACAGCTATCAGGTGGCCAACGTCAACGGATTGCTTTGGCACGCGCACTAGCGGTTGAACCTAAAGTATTACTGCTGGATGAGCCATTTGGTGCACTGGATGCTAAGGTACGTAAAGAACTGCGTCGCTGGCTACGTCGCTTACACGATGAGTTGCATATCACCAGTATTTTCGTGACCCATGATCAGGAAGAAGCGCTAGAGGTTGCTGACCGTGTCGTTGTGATCAACCGCGGCAAGATTGAGCAAATTGGTACGCCACAAGAAGTGTACGACCACCCGGTATCACCGTTTGTCTACCAGTTCTTAGGCAACGTCAATCAGTTTGATAGCCATATCCATCAAGGTTCAGCACAAGTGGCAGGGGTAGATTTAAAACTAGATGCTCATGAAGATACACAGAACACGCCAGCATTGGCTTTCGTGCGCCCACATGACATTGAAATTTACAATGCAAAAAAATCTGATCGCGTCGGTTTTGAAGCTATCGTGCGTTACGTCAATGCAGTTGGTCCGCTAGTAAAAGTAGAGCTAGAGCGTCATGATCATACTGAACTCATTGAGGCTGAACTCACGCAGGAGCGCTTTCGTGAGCTCAAGCTAACACCAGCGCAGCATGTCCATGTTTACCCTAGGAATGTACGCGTGTTTGCGGCGTAAGCTAGAACAGACTAAAGGTAGAAATCATTAAGCAATACGATTTCTACCTTTTTCTTTGGCTTGATATAACTGCCTATCCACTTTAGCAATCAAATCAATCGCTTGGTCACTGTGCGCAGGGATAATCGTGCTCACGCCGATACTTACCGTGAGTATTTGGCTCACCAAAGACTTCTCATGCGGAATCTGTGCCTTAAAAATCAAACTACGGCAGCGCTCCGCAATCATATTAGCCGCGGCTGCGTCAGTTTCCGGTAAAACAACAATAAACTCTTCACCGCCAAAACGCGCAAAGAAGTCACGCGACCTAGTGCCCACGTTACTTAACGCTTTTGCTACAAGCTTTAAACACTCATCGCCATGAATATGGCCATAATGATCGTTATATTGCTTGAAGTAATCAATATCTAACATTAGGAGCGAAAGCGGCTGATGGTTGCGCTTAGCGTTAGCCCACTCCACTTCCATTACAGAGTCAAACATACGACGATTATAGACACCCGTCAGTGCATCTTTAAACGAAAGCTCTTCCAGCTCTTTTTGCAATACAATCAACTTCTGCTCTGTATTCTTACGTTCGGTAATATCGAACATAAAGCCAATTAGCGCCTCTACCATACCTTCGGCATTGCGTACTACATGCACCACATCTCGAATCCACACATACTCGCCATCTTTGGTCAGCGCACGATAATCTGCCTCATGGTCAGTGCCAGATTTAGACTGCGCCACACAATAATCAACCACCCACGCACGGTCTTCGGGATGCATTCTCGAAGCCCAATCCTCTACGGTTACCCAACTAGCGGGTGTCCAGCCTAACAACTGTTCGATTTGTGGCCCGATATAAGAGAACTGCAGCGTGTTCCAATCAATCTTCCAAGGAATCGCCTTAGTAGACTCCAGCAATGTTTTATAAACGGCGCTATCTGCTTCAAAGTTATCGTTAGAATTTGTCATAGCTTATCCAGTATCAATCCTCAGCAAGCATCAGTATCAGGTACTCAATTAGTACATAGACGACGCCAATACTTGTTAGGTTCTTAGAATTAATAGAAATAATTCAATCACTTGGGATATTAGCACACAATGCTTAAGTATAAAGCCTGTAGCAAACAGGACAGATAATCGGCTAATGAAAGATGGCGGAAGAGTTAGCTTGATAAGTAGAGTCTTCAGAAAATCGCCCGACATCCCCGCCTGCGTCACCCCTCTCAACGAAGCTCAGATAAAAGAGGAGCCCGCTGAAGGCCATAGCCGGCACTTGATGCCTTATCAGCGCCCCTATGCGCCCTACAGACGTAAAAAAGCCCTGTCACTCACGTAACAGGGCTTTTGGTATAAATAGCTTGGCAGTGACCTACTTTCGCATGCAAAAAGCATACTATCATTGGCGCTGGTTCGTTTCACGGCCCTGTTCGAGATGGGAAGGGGTGGGTCCAAACCGCTATGGCCGCCAAGCATAACTGGTGTCTCATGTGTTTAATCTTCAAACACACAAGCGATTATGCTGTGTTGCCGTCTCATTTTCATGAGGCGTCTGTAACAAATTGGAAGAAGTAAAGTCTACGATGTTTTCACATCGGATTAAATTGGGCTATTGATTACATTATCTTGCTTTAAAACAACCATTAGTCTTGATTAAGTTCTCAAGTTTTAAGGTTATAGGATCAAGCCTCACGAGCAATTAGTATCGGTCAGCTTAACGCATTACTGCGCTTCCACATCCGACCTATCAACGTCCTGGTCTCGAACGACTCTTTAGGGGGGTTAAACCCCCAGGGAAATCTCATCTCAAGGCGAGTTTCACGCTTAGATGCTTTCAGCGTTTATCTCTTCCAGATTTAGCTACCCGGCTATACCACTGGCGTGATAACCGGTCCACCAGAGATCTGTCCACTCCGGTCCTCTCGTACTAGGAGCAGGTCCCTTCAAATTTCCAACGCCCACGGCAGATAGGGACCAAACTGTCTCACGACGTTTTAAACCCAGCTCACGTACCACTTTAAATGGCGAACAGCCATACCCTTGGGACCGGCTACAGCCCCAGGATGTGATGAGCCGACATCGAGGTGCCAAACTCCCCCGTCGATATGAACTCTTGGGAGGAATCAGCCTGTTATCCCCAGAGTACCTTTTATCCGTTGAGCGATGGCCCTTCCATACAGAACCACCGGATCACTATGACCTGCTTTCGCACCTGCTCGACCTGTCCGTCTCGCAGTCAAGCAACCTTATGCCATTGCACTATCAGTACGATTTCCGACCGTACCTAGGTTACCTTCGCACTCCTCCGTTACTCTTTGGGAGGAGACCGCCCCAGTCAAACTGCCCACCATACACGGTCCCCAGTCCGGATTACGGACCTAGGTTAGAACCTCAACAACATCAGGGTGGTATTTCAAGGTTGACTCCACGAAATCTAGCGACTCCGCTTCAACGTCTCCCACCTATCCTACACAAATCTTGTCAAAGTCCAATGTAAAGCTACAGTAAAGGTTCATGGGGTCTTTCCGTCTAGCCGCGGGTAGATTGCATCTTCACAAACATTTCAACTTCGCTGAGTCCCGAGAGGAGACAGTGTGGCCATCGTTACGCCATTCGTGCGGGTCGGAACTTACCCGACAAGGAATTTCGCTACCTTAGGACCGTTATAGTTACGGCCGCCGTTTACTGGGACTTCAATCAAGAGCTTGCACCCCATCATTTAATCTTCCAGCACCGGGCAGGCGTCACACCCTATACGTCCACTTTCGTGTTTGCAGAGTGCTGTGTTTTTATTAAACAGTCGCAGCCACCTTTTCACTGCAACCCCATCGGCCTTCGAGAGTAAATCTCTACAACCTACCGGGGCGCACCTTCTCCCGAAGTTACGGTGCTAATTTGCCGAGTTCCTTCTCCCGGGTTCTCTCAAGCGCCTTAGAATTCTCATCCTACCCACCTGTGTCGGTTTGCGGTACGGTCTCTATACAACTGAAGCTTAGTGGCTTTTCTTGGAAGCATGGTATCAATCACTTCACGTACAAGTACGCTCGTTATCACGCCTCAGCATTGACTCTCCGGATTTGCCTAAAGAATCTGCCTACACGCTTGAACCGGGACATCCAACACCCGGCTGACCTAACCTTCTCCGTCCCCACATCGCATTGTATACAGGTACAGGAATATTAACCTGTTTCCCATCAGCTACGCATCTCTGCCTCACCTTAGGGGCCGACTCACCCTGCGCCGATGAACGTTGCGCAGGAAACCTTGGGTTTTCGGCGAGGGAGCTTTTCACTCCCTTTATCGCTACTCATGTCAGCATTCGCACTTCTGATACCTCCAGCATGCCTCACAGCACACCTTCGCAGGCCTACAGAACGCTCTCCTACCATGCATACATTCCGAAGAATGCAGCATCCGAAGCTTCGGTTACGTGCTTAGCCCCGTTACATCTTCCGCGCAGGACGACTCGACCAGTGAGCTATTACGCTTTCTTTAAATGATGGCTGCTTCTAAGCCAACATCCTGGCTGTCTATGCCTTCCCACTTCGTTTTCCACTTAGCACGTCATTTGGGACCTTAGCTGTCGGTCTGGGTTGTTTCCCTCTTGTCCACGGACGTTAGCACCCATGGACTGTCTCCCGTAATTGCATTTCTCAGTATTCGGAGTTTGCAATGGTTTGGTAAGTTCTTATGAACCCCCTAGCCATAACAGTGCTCTACCCCCGAGAATGATATACGAGGCACTACCTAAATAGTTTTCGGAGAGAACCAGCTATTTCCAAGTTTGTTTAGCCTTTCACCCCTATCCACAGCTCATCCCCAAATTTTTCAACATTTGTGGGTTCGGACCTCCAGTACCTGTTACGGCACCTTCATCCTGGCCATGGATAGATCACTTGGTTTCGGGTCTACACCCAGCAACTAGACGCCCTATTCGGACTCGCTTTCGCTACGCCTCCCCTATCGGTTAAGCTTGCTACTGAATGTAAGTCGCTGACCCATTATACAAAAGGTACGCAGTCACGGAACAAGTCCGCTCCCACTGTTTGTATGCATACGGTTTCAGGATCTATTTCACTCCCCTCCCGGGGTTCTTTTCGCCTTTCCCTCACGGTACTGGTTCACTATCGGTCGATTACGAGTATTTAGCCTTGGAGGATGGTCCCCCCATGTTCAGACAAGGTTTCTCGTGCCCCGCCCTACTTGTCGTTACCCTAGTTCCACACACGGGATTTCGTATAAGGGGCTATCACCCTCTATGGCCGGACTTTCCATTCCGTTCTACTATCGCATGTGCTAAAAATAACAGGCTATTCCATGTTCGCTCGCCACTACTTACGGAATCTCGGTTGATTTCTTTTCCTCGAGCTACTTAGATGTTTCAGTTCACTCGGTTTGCCACCATCTCCCTATATATTCAGGAGCGGTTACCCTTGCGGGTGGGTTTCCCCATTCGGACATGTCCGGATCAAAGCTTATTTGCCAGCTCCCCGAACCTTTACGCAGGCTATCACGTCCTTCATCGCCTGTAATCGCCAAGGCATCCACCATATGCACTTATTCGCTTGATCCTATAACGTTAAAACCTGAACCCTTTTTAAATTCAGATCCCATGATGCATGAGACATCCGTCATAGGCTTTTCTAAAGCAACTTTGTCATTATTCCAAGGTTATAGAATAATGACTGGTTTATTTCACTTACATTTATTTCAAGAACTTTCATTCTGAAACTCATGCGAGCAAAATGTTTCGATTTTGCAATCAATTACTACCCATTTTGAATACACATTTATCATCACAATAATATGTATTCACTTTACTTCTTCCATTTTGTTAAAGAACAGTCTAGTTAAAAACTAGAAGCAAAGATTGTATTCAAACAACACTTGCTTCTAATTTCTTACATACAGCATCAAATACTTGGTGGAGGATAACGGGATCGAACCGTTGACCCCCTGCTTGCAAAGCAGGTGCTCTCCCAGCTGAGCTAATCCCCCATTTTCAGGTGAATCTGGTGGGTCTGGATGGACTCGAACCATCGACCCCCGCCTTATCAAGACGGTGCTCTAACCAGCTGAGCTACAGACCCTCAAGGTTTACTTAGCGTTTCCGCCAATGTTTGGTCAATCATTGATGCTGCTGACTACTAACAACTGATAAGTGTGAATGCTTGCAAACTAAAGACGTCTCTAGAAAGGAGGTGATCCAGCCGCACCTTCCGATACGGCTACCTTGTTACGACTTCACCCCAGTCATGAATACTACCGTGGTAAGCGTCCCCCTTGCGGTTAGACTACCTACTTCTGGTAAAACCCACTCCCATGGTGTGACGGGCGGTGTGTACAAGGCCCGGGAACGTATTCACCGCGACATGCTGATCCGCGATTACTAGCGATTCCGACTTCATGTAGTCGAGTTGCAGACTACAATCCGGACTACGATCGGCTTTCTGGGATTGGCTCCACCTCGCGGCTTGGCAACCCTCTGTACCGACCATTGTATTACGTGTGAAGCCCTGGCCATAAGGGCCATGAGGACTTGACGTCATCCCCACCTTCCTCCGGTTTGTCACCGGCAGTCCCATTAAAGTGCCCAACTAAATGATGGCAATTAATGGCAAGGGTTGCGCTCGTTGCGGGACTTAACCCAACATCTCACGACACGAGCTGACGACAGCCATGCAGCACCTGTGTTAACGTTCTCTTTCGAGCACCAATCCATCTCTGGAAAGTTCGTTACATGTCAAGGCCAGGTAAGGTTTTTCGCGTTGCATCGAATTAATCCACATAATCCACCGCTTGTGCGGGCCCCCGTCAATTCCTTTGAGTTTTAATCTTGCGACCGTACTCCCCAGGCGGTCTACTTCACGCGTTAGCTGCGTTACTCATGGATTTTACTCCACCAACAACTAGTAGACATCGTTTAGGGCGTGGACTACCAGGGTATCTAATCCTGTTTGCTCCCCACGCTTTCGTGCATGAGCGTCAATATTATCCCAGGGGGCTGCCTTCGCCATTGGTATTCCTCCACATCTCTACGCATTTCACTGCTACACGTGGAATTCTACCCCCCTCTGACATATTCTAGTCTGGTAGTTTCAAACGCAGTTCCCAAGTTGAGCTCGGGGATTTCACATCTGACTTACCAAACCGCCTGCGCACGCTTTACGCCCAGTAATTCCGATTAACGCTCGCACCCTACGTATTACCGCGGCTGCTGGCACGTAGTTAGCCGGTGCTTCTTATCAAGGTACCGTCAACCTCACCCTTTATTAGAGGATAAGTTTTCTTCCCTTGCGAAAGAGCTTTACAACCCGAAGGCCTTCTTCACTCACGCGGAATGGCTGGATCAGGCTTTCGCCCATTGTCCAAAATTCCCCACTGCTGCCTCCCGTAGGAGTCTGGACCGTGTCTCAGTTCCAGTGTGGCTGGTCGTCCTCTCAGACCAGCTACTGATCGTCGCCTTGGTGAGCTTTTACCTCACCAACTAGCTAATCAGATATCGGCCGCTCCATTAACGCAAGGTCCGAAGATCCCCTGCTTTCCCCCGTAGGGCGTATGCGGTATTAGCTAACCTTTCGGTTAGTTATCCCCCATTATTGGATACGTTCCGATACATTACTCACCCGTTCGCCACTAATCAACCTAGCAAGCTAGGTTTCATCGTTCGACTTGCATGTGTAAAGCATTCCGCCAGCGTTCAATCTGAGCCAGGATCAAACTCTTCAGTTTAATTTCTGACTATTACTTTTTTCCTCTTTCGAGGTGGTTATTTCGCTTTTGCTTTATTACTTATAAATAAGTAATGACTCAAATTCATTTCCAAGGAATGTATTTCTACAGTCTTGTCATAAATTTCAGTGTAAGCACTTGTATTTTCTGAGTCTGAACTTAATGCCAATCAACTAAGTTAAATTTTAATGTAAACACTAAAACAAGTTAGTTGCGATTAAGTCAGCTGCTTTATCCACAAGCACCCACACTTATCAGTTGTTATATTGTTAAAGAACTTTTCGTTTCCGTCGTTACGCTTTGCGTTAACGAGGTGCGCATTATACAGAGCTTTTAAACCGCGTCAATACTAATTCTAAACATTTTCTAAATTAATATTAACTGTATAACTTATTACGCTTTTAATGCCTTTTTACTACCGCTCACCAACATCGTTTCATTAGCGAAGCGCGCATTCTACACACCTTCCAACCAAACCCATACTACTTTTTTCATTGTTACATTATTGTTACATTTGCAAACTTACGCTTACCTACCTGCGCCACCACACTGCTAGCTTTACTTAACATCAAACCCTTGTCTGTAACCTTCTCGCCGTCCAACTTAACGCCACCCTGCTCAATCGCACGAAACGCTTCTGAAGTACTCGCAACCAAGCCAGCCAACTTAAGTAACTGGGCCACGCCCACTTGCTCAGCATCAATCGTCACTGCCACCTCAGGCACATCATCCGGTATACCACCTTTGGAGCGCGTCTGAAAATCAGCCAAAGCTTTTTCTGCATCCGCTTGGCTATGGAAGCGCGCCACAATCTCTTGTGCGAAGCGTACTTTAATATCACGCGGGTTGCTGCCGTTAGCAACGTCCGCTTTCCATTGTGCAATAGTTTCCAGCGACTCAAATGAGAGCAACTCTACGTAACGCCACATTAACTCATCTGAGATCGACATGATTTTGGCGAAGATAATTTCCGGTGCTTCAGCGATACCTATATAGTTACCTAAAGATTTAGACATCTTATTTACGCCATCTAAGCCTTCTAGCAACGGCATAGTAAGTACACATTGCGGGCTCTGTCCAGCTTGCTTCTGCAGTTCACGCCCCATCAGCAAGTTAAACTTCTGATCGGTACCACCCAGCTCCACATCCGCATTTAGCGCAACAGAATCGTAACCTTGCAACAAAGGATAGAGGAACTCATGAATCGCAATCGGCTGGTTACCTTTAAAACGCTTGGAAAAGTCGTCACGCTCCAGCATACGCGCCACAGTGTGGCTAGCTGCCAACTTAAGCATACCTGCAGCGCCAAGCTCATTGAGCCATTTAGAGTTGAACACTACTTCGGTTTGCTCCGGCTTCAATATCTTGAATACCTGCGCAGTATAAGTCTTAGCGTTTTCCTGCACTTGCTCGGCAGTCAACGGCGGGCGCGTTGTGCTTTTACCGGTCGGGTCACCGATCATGCCGGTGAAGTCGCCAATCAGAAACAGCACTTTATGGCCAAGCTCCTGAAACTGACGTAGCTTATTAATAAGTACAGTATGCCCAAGATGCAAATCTGGCGCAGTGGGGTCAAAACCTGCCTTGATTTTTAATGGCTGACCTTTCTTAAGCTTCTCAACTAATTCGGCTTCGATTAGCAGCTCGTCTGCGCCACGTTTAATCACTGCAAGCTGTTGACTGATTTCAATATTCACGTTTTGACGTCCTTAAACTCTATGTATTTTTTTACTGCTAGTTTATTTGTGTAAACTCAATTTTCTGTTAGTATCAAGAGCTGAAATAATTAAGTAAAGGTTAGCCCGTGGATATTAACGAGCCCAATCATCACCAATCACCCCAAAACTCTATTTTAACGCAAAACGCCAATAAAGCTGAACGCAAGCAACAACGCTTATCAGAGCGTAAATTTAAGCTGCGTTGGGTATTGGCAATCTCTTGTCTTCCATTGTTTGGTATTTACACCGCGTTCGGTATCGCGCCGCAAACACTAACTTCCAACATTACGACTTCTATGGTTGTTGAAGAGGTGAGCCTACCCGCAGTTGAACAAGCACAGAATGATGATGCCAACTTAACCGAGAGGTTTTGGTATAAAGATTACGTACGCAGAGACGACACATTACAAAGCGTCTTGGCCAGAGTCAACATCCGCAACCGCGATGCCTTGGACTTTATTCGCACCGATAGCGTTGCTAGCGAAATCGCACGTTCCATCATTCCAGGCCGCCAAGTAAAGGCCGAGACCGATGCCGATGGCAATTTGTTTCATTTTGAATACCAGATCAATGCCGATGCATTCTTAACCATCACAAAAACTACTGATGGCTACAGCGCTAAGCAGGATGACCGTGTGTTAGAAGTACGCCCAATATTAAAATCAGCAAAAATCACCAGTTCACTATTTGGCGCAACCGATGCCGCCAACATTCCAGATAATATCGCGATTCAACTTGCCGATATTTTTGAAAGTGAAATCAACTTCCATACCGATTTACGCCGCGGCGATCACTTTAATGTAATTTATGAAGGCAGCTATGACCAAGGTGAATTAGTTAAAGTAGGCGAAGTGCTGGCAGCAGAGTTTGTGAACGACGGCAAGGTGTACCGCGCAGTGGGCTTCCGCGATGGCAATAACCAAATGCAATACTACACCCCAGAAGGTAAGAGCACTCATAAATCGTTCTTACGTTCACCATTAGAATTTAGCCGTGTCAGCTCAGGCTTTAGCGTAGCAAGATTCCACCCGGTACTGCAAAGAATGCGTGCACACAAGGGCGTAGACTTTGCCGCACCTACCGGCACTCGCATTAAAGCATCTGCCGATGCTGTGGTTGATTTTGTCGGTCAAAAAGGCGGCTATGGCAACGTGATTGTGCTGAAACATGCAAATGGTGTAAGCACTTTATACGGCCATCTTTCACGCTTTGCACCAGAACTGCGTCGTGGCGCTAAAATCACACAAGGCCAGATGATAGGCTTTGTTGGAATGTCTGGCGTGGCGACTGGTCCGCACTTGCATTATGAGTTCTTGATCAACGGCCAGCACCAAGACCCAATGAAAGTTGCTTTGCCTAAAGCCAATATTCTTCAGGGTAGTAATAAAGCTAAATTTGAGTCTACCAGCAGCCAAATGACTGCGCAGCTCAGATTGCTGGGCACCAGCAATATCGCAGCTTTAGAATAATTTAGTAGCACCAGACCTCCATCATGGCTAGCGAGCTTTTTATCGGCTTAATGTCGGGCACTAGCCTAGATGGAGTAGACGTTGCTTTGGTAAAATTTGACCATGCGCAACAGCTACAACTGTTAAAAACCCATTTCGTAGCCTACCCTGTAGAGCTACGCACTCAAATTCTCGCGTTACAGCACCCAACAGCCAACGAACTGGAAACAACAGCACAAATGGGCAATACCCTTGCCCAACTCTATGCAGATGCAGTCAATGCGTTGCTTGCCAATGCTCAATTAAACTCCAGTACCATCACTGCTATAGGCTGCCACGGCCAAACCATCAGACACCGCCCAGAATTAGGCTTTACCATGCAAATTGGCAATGCAGCGTTACTAAGCGAACTGACCGGCATCACCGTAATAAGCGACTTTAGAAGCAGAGATATTGCTGCTGGCGGCCAAGGCGCACCTTTGGTGCCAGCCTTTCATCGAGATGTATTTAGCCACAGCACCCGTAATCGCGCCATTATCAATATCGGCGGGATTGCCAATATTACCTACCTAAGCACTACCGGCACTGTATTTGGCTTTGACTCAGGCCCCGGCAATATGCTACTGGATGCCTGGATTAAACAACATTTAGACTTAGACTACGACGCGGATGGTCAGTGGGCCAGCACCGGCAATACGATTAAGCCCTTGCTCGCCAGCATGCTGAGCGAGCCTTACTTTGCTGCCGCACCGCCCAAAAGTACAGGCCGCGATTTGTTTAACACAAGCTGGCTCAACCACCACTTGAGCCAATCAGCCTGTGCAGCCCATGATGTTGCACGCACCCTAGTAGCACTAAGTGCGCACTCTATCACCGATGCTGTACGCCAACATTGCGGCCAGGTAGATGAAATCTACCTATGCGGCGGCGGCGCCAAAAACAAATTACTGCAAAATGAATTGCAAGCGCTGATGACTGACATCACCATCGCCACCACAGAGCAGTTGGGTATGGGCGTAGACTGGGTGGAAGCGATTGCCTTTGCATGGCTAGCCAAGCAATGCATCACCAAACAAACAGCAAACTTGCCGCAAGTCACCGGCGCCAAAGGCCTACGTATTTTAGGTGCGATTTACCAAGCCTAGTTTTACCAAACCCAAACCTACCTAGCCTAGTAAGCTGTTAATTAGTAAGCTATTAACATGTATCTGCTTGCTTTGATAAAGTATAATCACACCCAATGATGATTAGAACTGCAAAAACACCATGAAAAACAACACAAGTACCGCAACACTCAGCTTCGAGAATGGCAAGTCACCGATTGAATTACCGATGCTTTCTGGCTCATTGGGCAACGATGTCATTGACATCCGCAGCTTAGGCAAACACGGCGTATATACTTACGATCCCGGCTTTATGTCTACCGCAGCATGTAACTCCAACATCACTTATATTGATGGTGAGCAAGGTTTACTGTATCACCGCGGTTACCCCATTGAAGAATTGGCTGAGCACTGTGACTACTTGGAAGTAGCCTACTTGCTAATGCACGGTGAACTGCCAAATAGCACTGAGAAGCAGCAATTTACCGACACCATCACCGGTAGCACCATGCTGCATGATCAGCTCAGCAACATTTTCCGTGGATTTAGACGTGATGCGCACCCAATGGCGGTGATGGTGGGTGTAGTGGGTTCGCTCTCTGCATTCTATTTTGATTCCATGGACATTCTTAACCCTAAGCATCGCGAGATATCTGCGCACCGCTTACTGGCTAAAGTGCCAACCATCGCAGCTTGGAGCTACAAGTACAATATAGGCCAGCCATTTATGTACCCGCAGAATCATTTGAACTATGCGGAAAACTTTATGTACATGATGTTTGCTACACCATGTGAGCAATATGTGCCCAACCCGGTATTAGCAAAAGCTTTTGAGCGAATCCTAATCTTGCACGCAGACCACGAGCAAAACGCGTCAACATCGACCGTACGTCTCGTAGGCTCCAGTGGTGCTAATCCGTTTGCATGTATCTCTGCAGGCATTGCCTCACTATGGGGCCCAGCGCACGGCGGCGCTAACGAAGCCACGCTGAACATGCTGGAGGAAATTGGTGATGTTTCACGTATTGGTGAGTTCATTAACCGCGCCAAAGACAAAACCGACAGCTTCAGACTAATGGGCTTCGGTCACCGCGTGTACCGTAACATGGACCCCAGAGCCGCCATTATGAGAAAAACCTGTCATGAAGTGCTTGATGTATTAGGGCTCAACAATGACCCGATGTTCAAGCTGGCATTAGCTTTAGAGAAAATTGCGCTGGAAGACGAATACTTTGTGTCACGCAAACTTTATCCTAACGTAGACTTCTACAGCGGCATTGTGATGCGCGCGATGGGCATTCCTAACAGCATGTTTACCGCCATCTTTGCACTCGCTAGAACCGCAGGCTGGATTGCACAGTGGTCTGAAATGCACTCTGACCCTGAAGCTAAAATTGGCAGACCACGCCAGCTTTACACAGGCTCAGCAAAACGCCCATTTGTGGAATTAAACAAAAGATAATAATCTTAGTCTAATAATCTGAACCATAGATGCCAAGTCAGTTCGGGCGCAGTACCGCAGCAATTGCACCTGAACTGCAAGTAATTTTAGTGCTGCACCAGTTCTTTACAGCACGCAGCCACAACACTCAAATAATCCACTAAGATCCAGCACAGACTGACTCCCGCAGCGATGGATAAAGACACACGTCCATTGATGCATACTGGCGCTAAAAAAATAAAACACGCCTGATGAGTAGATACCTATGCATCTCTACTCATCAGGCGTGCCTTAAAATCTAGCTAAATCTAAACTGCGCTTAGTTTAAACTGAGAATGATGAACCGCAACCGCAGGTTGTCTGCGCATTCGGATTACGAATCACGAATTGTGAACCCTGCAAGCTGTCTTGGTAATCAATCTCTGCACCCATTAAGTACTGTAAGCTCATAGGATCGATCAACAAAGTTACAGTATCTTTCTGCACTTGGGTGTCGTCGTCATTCACTTCTTCCTCAAACGTAAAACCATACTGGAAGCCTGAACAACCGCCACCGCTTACAAAAACGCGCAACTTGAGATCTGGCGAACCTTCTTCTTCAATTAACTCTTTTACCTTTTTCGCTGCATTATCGGTAAAAACTAAAGGTGAAGGAATGTCTAATTCCTGAACTTCTGCAACTGTACTCATGGTGTACTCCTAAAATTTCAATAAAATATTTTCACTAATATGCGACCTAACGCACTGAATTTCAATAGCAAAAGCCAAAAAACACTAGCTTATTCTGCATTATCATCCAAATAAACCAATTTTCCTTCGATCACGGCACCGGTATGCATCTCTAAGGTGTTGTAATAAACATCGCCAGTCACACGCGCTTTGGTTTGCAGCTCAATAAACTGTGTTGCTTTCACCGGGCCAACTACAGTACCGTTCACCACCATTTTAGATGCAGTAATCGCGCCTTCAATACGGCCTAACTCACTAAGTATTAGTGTGCTCGGTTGGTCATTAGGTTCAGCTACAGTGCCAATTACCGTGCCATCAACACGCAAACCGCCAGAAAAATGGATGTTACCTTCGACTCGAGTGCCCACGCCAATCAATGTGTCTATGGTGTTTTGCACGCGGTTACTTTTTTTAAAAAACATCGTAAATCCTCTAAACTTTGATAGCTAACTCATTCATAGACTACTACGCATGGTACTGCCATAAAAAGTAAGTACGATTACCTTTTACTATTGGTCATATTCTTATAAAAAGCTAAATCTTCTTTAATATGAATATTCTCATCCTGCACTTCACGCAACTCTTTGGTTAAAACACTCTGTGCGGCTTGTTCAATTTGCAACTGTCGCTCCACTTGTATCACTTTGGTATTCAATGCCTGATTATCCAGCATGGTCTGACGCAAACTCTCATTGCCTGTAGCATATTGCCAATAAGCAGCAAAATAACCCAAGCCAACAAAGACAAAGGCTGCACCGGTCTGAAAGTACCATGGACGCTTGGAGCGCACGGCCACTTGCTTGGCAGTTAGCCCAAAATGACGGCGAATTCTACGGCGAACGGGCTTCATTCTGTTAAGGTAACAACGGCAGCACTTCTAGTCCGCTGCGTTCATCAAAGCCAAACATGATATTCATATTTTGTACGGCTTGGCCGGCAGCACCTTTTACCAAGTTATCCTGTACCACCACTAAGGTTAAATAACCCGCGGCCTGCTGTTTATGCAAAGCGATACGCAACTGATTAGAGCCACGCACAGAGCGCGTTTCTGGCAGCGCACCGGCTGGCATCACATCCACAAAACGCTCATGTTGGTAACGTTGCTCATATAAAGCTTGCAAATCTACCGCTTGTGCAGCGTCAGTCAGCTTCACGTAAATGGTAGACAACATGCCGCGTATCATCGGGATAAGGTGTGGCACAAAAATAAACTGAATATCGGCATTGGCCAATTGCGTCAGCTGTGCATGAATCTCAGGGTGGTGGCGATGCCCTGCTACACCATACGCCTTCATGCTATCACTAGACTCTGCAAATAGCGTGGCGACTTCAGCTTTGCGGCCTGCACCAGACACGCCTGATTTCGCATCAGCCACAATCGGTGCAGAAAAATCAATATAGCCCTGCTCAAGCAATGGCGCCAAACCTAGCAGCACAGTGGTCGGATAGCAGCCTGGGTTACCAATCACCTTAGCCGATTTAATACTGTCACGATTAAGTTCAGGGATGCCATACACCGCATCACGTAACACATCGGGACAGCTATGCGGCATTTTGTACCACTTCTCGAATACGGCGGTATCTTGCAGACGGAAGTCCGCCGCAAGGTCAATAACTTTCACATTGGCATCTAACAACACCTGCGCCTGACTCATGGCCACACCATGAGGCGTAGCAAAAAATACGACGTCGCACGCAGTTAAATTTGCCGAGGCAGGGTCGGAAAACGACAAATCAACATAGCCACGCAAACTAGGGAACATATCAGCAACGGGCAGGCCAGCGTCACCACGCGAGGTAATCGCCGTTAACTCTACATCTGGATGCAACGCCAATAGGCGCAACAACTCGACACCAGTATACCCAGTGCCGCCAACAATCCCTACTTTAATCTTTTTCGATGCCATGTTGTTTATATTCATTTACCAAGTGTATTGATGATCAGTGTACTGATTATAAGCGCTCTATCTTTTTCATCCAATAAAAAAGGCCGCCAAAGCGACCTTTTTCCAATCCAACCGCCAGATTAGCGTTTAGAGAATTGTTTACGACGACGTGCTTTGCGTAGACCAACTTTTTTACGCTCAACTTCACGTGCATCACGTGTTACATAACCAGCGTTTGACAATGCACTTTTCAGTGTAGCGTCAAAGTCGATCAAAGCACGTGTAATGCCATGACGAACTGCACCAGCTTGACCAGACTCACCACCACCGATTACGTTAACCATGATGTCGAAGCTAGCTGTGTTGTTTGTTAACTCTAAAGGTTGACGCAAAATCATGCGTGATGTCACGCGTGAGAAATACTCATCAACTGGCTTGTCATTAACAATGATGTTGCCTTTACCTGATTTCAAGAACACGCGCGCCACTGAACTTTTGCGGCGGCCTGTACCGTAGTTATATTTACCGATCATTTTTTATCCTTAGATGGTCAATGGTTGCGGTTGTTGTGCCGCATGGTCATGCTCACTACCTGCATAAACCTTCATTTTTTTGATCATTGCATAGCCTAAAGGACCTTTAGGCAACATGCCTTTAACCGCTTTTTCTAAAGCGCGACCTGGGAAACGATCTTGCATTTTAGAGAATGTAGTTGTTGTGATACCGCCTGGATAACCAGAGTGACGGTGGTAAAGCTTACCATCCGCTTTGTTACCAGTTACAATTAATTTGTCGGCATTAATAACAACTATATAATCACCTGTATCAACGTGAGGCGTATAAATTGTTTTATGTTTGCCGCGTAAACGGTGTGCAACTGCGCTAGCTAAACGGCCTAGCACTAGGTCTGTGGCATCAACCACAAACCAATCGCGCTTCACTTCGTGTGATTTTGCTGAAAAGGTTTTCATCGTGTTACCAATACTGTGAGCTAAAAAAATTAAGAGGCGGATTTTATGCTAAACAAATACGTCTTGTCAAACAGTATTATACTGTTCGCTCAATATTTTTAAGTTTATTGCTGACTTGCAATAACATGTTTAGCGCCATATCAAGCAACTCGCATCCATATATTGCTTGATATTCACACCAACACATAACATTGGCATGAGTTGTGCTTTTTGTTATGGTAGTGTTACATTGCATTGTAAGCGCTTTACCATAGCCTGTCTGCACATACGAGATTCTAACAGACCGGCTTAACAATGCAATAAAAATTAGCATAACAATTTGAAAACAAACATATTTTGAGATTATTCATATCCCTTATTTTTGCCTTCTATGCCAACGCGAGCCTCGCGCTAGGTTTGGGTGAAGCTACGCTTAAATCGTATCTGGGTGAATCACTCATTGTTAAATTAAATGTCACAGACGTTGAAAAGTCGCCAGATATCAGCTGTTTTACAATAACCGACACCAACGACACACCTGCCTTTAAGAAGGCATTCTCTACACTAAGTTCAGTAAAAGATGGTTACTTGCTCACGATCACCACGCAGTCTGTGATTACCGAGCCGATTCTTAGCCTGCGCGTTTCCTATCATTGCGAACCACAACTGCACCGTGACTATGTTTTACTACTAGACCCTGCATCTACTCAGAGCGAAGCAGCTATTAGCACTACCACAGCCAGTGCAAGCAACAATGCTGGCAAGCAAGTGGGCGGCAAAACTAAACCTTCAAGCAATGCAGACGCAAACGGCTACACAGCTGATGACGCCAACAGTTATGCGCCACCAGCCAAGGCAAAACGTAAACCCAAGAAACGCCACGCCAACACGGCATCCAGTGCTGATGAAAAAATCATGGAAGCCTATGTAGGCAAGCCCAGTACAAAACCGACACCAGCGGCTAGCGTCAGTGAGCCCGCTGTACCTGTTAAACCAGAACCAGTTAAACCAGATGCCGCCAGCAAGCCATACTTAAGTATTTCTGGTGGCAGCTTGCCAGCGGATGCATCAGGGGCAGAACATAAACTTAGCCTACAGTTTGCAACACAAATAGATTTAGATCGTGCACCGCCTGCCACCTCACCTAGCAGCACCGACGTAGAGGATGAGGCAACCATGATATCGAATCGACTGGCACATCTTGAAAAACAGATTATCAGCCTGCAAACACAAAACACATTATTAAAAAATGAAGCCGTGCAAGCAAAAAATGCGTTAGCCGAGCAGCAA
This sequence comes from Methylotenera mobilis JLW8, assembly GCF_000023705.1. NCBI lineage: Bacteria > Pseudomonadati > Pseudomonadota > Betaproteobacteria > Nitrosomonadales > Methylophilaceae > Methylotenera > Methylotenera mobilis. The sequence goes on along the minus strand of NC_012968.1, from coordinate 204,055 downwards.
TCTGGCTGGTTAAACTACGCCTGGATGGTAGCAGCTGCGATACTGGCATTCGCGGCACTAGAATGGCTACGCCGTGCCATTATTACCAAACGCCTGATAAAACAAGAGCAGGATTGGTTTAATGCGGACGGCGATACAGATAACGAACAAGCATCACTCAGGACGACAACACAGCCCACTGCTGATTACAAGGTAAGCAAAGATAATGATTTTTCAGACAGCTTTCTTGACGACTATACAGACGACGAAGGCACACCGACAATGCCCGCCAAGAGCGGCATTTTAGCGCCCGCAGAACAGACAAGTGATGAGCACGACAGCATTATAGACAATGCAGATGTTTTTATTGAGCATGAGCGTCCACTATTGGCAATTCAGTTACTGCAAAATCATTTGAATGACTTTCCGGCTGAGTCACCCAAAATCTGGCTTAAGTTGTTATCACTCCTTGGCAAAGAAGGTACGGAAGCTGAGTATGATGCAACCGTGGTGGAAGCCAACAAATATTTTAATATCAAAGCGCCGAACTTCGCCGATGCTAACAAAGAAGATACTGCCTCAATTGAAGAATATTCAAATATCGTGGCTAGACTTGAGGGCGCTTGGGGCTCACCATTTGCCGTTAAGTTCTTGCATGATTTGATTTACGATCAATACGCACAGCCGGCAGAGGGCTTCTCACCCAATAACTTTGAAGAGCTGCTCTTCTTAAAACGCATTGCCGAGTTGCTTAACACCGGCATTGCTGCTAACCAGCGCACACCGTACCACAGCACCACATCCAAGGCGGCGAGCGAGCGTAGCACTCCAACTCGCAGCGCTTCAGATAACGCCGCCGTCTTTAATACTGCTGCTTTTAATAGCGATGCTTTTGGCAATGACAGCGCTTTTGATGCCGCCACAGACGATTTAGACAAGACAAAATCCAAAGCAAACACGATTAGCGATGCAGACTTTACGGTTGCACCATTCCCGGAGACATCAGAGAAACCGACATGGGGCAGGCCGACACAGGAAGACATGAACGCGCAATTCGCGAACTCACCGTTTCAAAAAGTGCCGTCTTACGAAGTAGACATGCTGGCCGACTTTGATGACCACATGGAGATCGTGGTACCAAGCTTTAGTGGCGAACCCTTTGACAATGCAAACTTTGCCAACCAAGGCGCGGGTAAGCAAGCAGATCTAGCGCAAAAGTCTGAAGACTTCGCTGCACCAAACTTAGCTACACCAAACTTAGCTACACCAAGCTTGGCAGCCGCACCTAATGATATGGCAGAAGAGTTTCTGTTCCCCCTAGATACCTATCCAGAAGATATCTACTCAGACGAAACAGTGCCCACCGAGGCTACAACAAGTGAAACTGAGGAAGAATCAGCCCGCAAGAAAAGCAAAGATTCCAACATTATTGAATGGGATTTACCTAAATCCGATAAGTAAATCCTAGAGTAAACCCAAGAAATAATGCCGACCAATCACAGCGCGCCAATACCACACACTCAAACTAATAGGCTCATATTTAAACGCGTGTGTTTATAACTCGTGTCATTTAATTACCCTTAAGTACTTTGAGTCGCGACTTAAACCCAGTAATGCGCAAGCAAACCGGCAAACACAAAGAAACCAAACCAGTTATTGCCTAAGAACGCCTGAAAGCATTTTGCCCTGACGCGGCCTCTAATCAAATAGTAGTGATACACCGCTACGCCGGCAGCCAAACCCAAACCGAAAAAATACACACAGGACAGCTCAAGCAGATAGCCAGCAACACCTAACAGCAGCAAGGTCATGCCATAACACAGCATAATAGCGCCCACATCAAAGCGACCAAAAGTAATAGCGGATGATTTAATGCCTATTTTTAAGTCATCTTCCCTATCCACCATCGCGTATTCAGTATCGTAGGCAATCGCCCAGAACACATTTGCACACAACAGCAACCACGCCACGGCAGGAACCGCATCGGTCACTGCAGCAAACGCCATAGGGATACCAAAACCAAAAGCCACGCCTAAATATGCCTGTGGCATCACAAAAAAACGCTTGGTTAGCGGGTATGTCATGGCTAAAAATAAGGCCAACACTGACAACTGAATGGTTAACGTATTCAGTAGGCAGACTAGGCCAAAGGCGATGACACTGAGCGCTAATGCCAATAAATACGCTTCTTTTTTAGTCACTTCTTTATTGGGTAAAGGGCGAAACTGCGTACGCTCCACCATGCCATCGTACTGGCTATCAGCGATATCGTTCATCACGCAGCCGGCACTACGCATCAAAACTGTGCCAGTTACAAAAATCAGCACCATAATCCAATCTGGCTTACCGGCTGCGGCAATCAATAACGCCCATAACGTGGGCCAAAGCAACAGCAAAATGCCGATTGGTTTATCTAAACGCATCAAGCGTTCGTAGCTATTAATCTTTTTGACTAAGTCTTGTAGTTTCATGGGATAACAATGCTCGGCAAGAAAACTTCAGTAACCATAATGCTAGCGCAGCCCAGACTGAACACTGAGCGGCGCGCCCACAGATAGCTGGGCTTAACCATTAGATGGTTGCTCGCATGCTGATACAGCACGTGATTAGATGTGAGTTTTTTATAACTTAATGCGGTGCGCTTGACTTTGGGGTTGGCGAACAAGGTGGCTCCCAGCGGTTTGTTACCCAGCCTACCCAAGCCATGCCACACACCACGCAAACCGTTGCTTGGCAGTACGCTATGCGCAAACACCACAGCTGCGCCACCGCCACACAGCAGTACATTACGCACCAGCGCAACTTTATCCGCAGCTAAACTTAGCAGAGCAGCCTCATCTCGGTTTGGTTTATGCAGCGCCACGGTGAGCGGTGCCACATAAAAATCCACATAGGTTTGCTGTAATTTAGCGGTTAAGGATTGGGCATGCATCAGCCATGGACGGTAGGTGCGGCTGTGCAATGGTTTAACTAACCAGCGATAGCGTGCTTGAGGGGTGTTTTTACGTATTTTCACGGCAGAATTATCGCATGTAGTGAATAAAATCCGGAACCATCACACCTTAACCAGCTCGCCGGCAGTACTCATCCAGCGATCCAAATGTCGCTCAACTTCTGCTGGATAGCTTTGCAGCAACTTATCTGCTGCTGCCTTTGCCGCCTCCAGCAAATCCACATCGCGCTCTAAATCGGCAATTTTCAACATGGGTACACCGCTTTGGCGCACACCCAGCAACTCACCGGGGCCACGTATTTGCAAGTCGGCCTGCGCAATAGCAAAACCATCATTACTTTCATAAATTACTTTCAATCTGGCACGTGCAGTTTCAGACAACTTATTCTGGTAGAGCAAAATGCAGGTGCTTTTTGCCGCGCCCCTACCCACGCGGCCGCGTAATTGGTGCAATTGCGATAGCCCCATACGCTCTGCATGCTCAATCACCATCAGGCTGGCATTAGGCACATCCACCCCCACCTCGATTACGGTGGTAGCGACCAATAACTGCGTATGCCCTGCACTGAACTCGGCCATCACAGCCTGTTTCTCACTGGGCTTCATCCGGCCATGCACCAAGCCAATCCTCAACTCGGGAAACTCCTCTTGCATCAGTGCATAAGTATCATTGGCTGTTGCTAGTTGCAGCGCTTCTGACTCTTCAATCAGCGGACATACCCAATAGGCCTGATTACCCTGCAAGCACGCCTCGCGCACGCGCTGCAAAATTTCTTCGCGCCTAGCGTCAGACACGATTTTGGTCACGATAGGTGAGCGTCCAGGCGGCAATTCATCAATCACCGACACATCAAGGTCTGCGTAATAACTCATGGAAAGCGTACGTGGAATCGGTGTGGCAGACATCATCAGCTGATGTGGCTCAGGCTGGCCTTTTTGACGCAACGCCAAGCGCTGATGCACGCCAAACCGGTGCTGCTCATCAATGATAGCCAATCCCAGGCTTTTAAAGCGCACCGCCTCTTGAAACAAGGCATGCGTGCCCACCACTAGCTTGGCCTCACCATTGGCAATAGATGCCAGCGCAGTATCGCGGTCTTTTTTACTCTGGCTGCCTGTAAGCCAGGCAATCTTGATATCGAGCGGCTGCAGCCAACTCAGCATCTTACGATAATGCTGTTCCGCTAAAATTTCCGTAGGTGCCATTAGCGCAACCTGCCAGCCATTTTCCACGCATTGCAAGGCAGCCATGCATGCCACAATGGTCTTGCCGCTGCCGACATCCCCTTGTAGCAAGCGCTGCATTGGGTGTGCCTGCGTTAAATCATGCTCGATTTCCAACGCTACTTTCTGCTGTGCGCTGGTTAACGCAAACGGCAAACTTTTCAGCAAGGCAGAAATCAGCTGTTTAGAACGCTTGAATTGCGGAGCACTCACGCTGCGGCGGCGCGCATAATGTTTACGCATAGATAACTGCTGTGCTAACAACTCATCAAAGGCTAAGCGCCGCCAATGTGCCGTGCTTTTATTTTCCAGCGCGCGCAGACTGACCTCAGGGTGAGGATGATGCAATGCCACCAAACTTGCAGCAAAACTAGGCAGGTTTAAATCGGCATATAACGCTGCCGGCAAGGTTTCATGCATCTCACCTTGCTGCTGCAAGGCAATACCGATCGCCTTACGCAGACTAGCTTGGCTCAAACCAGCAACCGTGGGATAAACCGGTGTTAAGGTTTCTGCCACGATGGTTTTTTCACCTACGGCTTTGCAGGTAGGATGCACCATTTCATAGCCAAAGAAACCGCTACGCACCTCACCATAGACACGTAGCGTATTGCCGACTTTGAGTGCATTAATCTGGCTGGGGTAAAAATGTAGAAAACGTAACGTGAGCTGACCACTGGCATCCTCCAGCCTGGCAATCAATGCCTTGCGTGGCTTATAGCTGACCTCGGCATGGACAATTTCTCCCTCCACCTGCGCCGACTCGCCCATGCGTAAATCACGCACTGCGGTGACATGGGTTTCATCAATATAACGTAGCGGTAGATGGAGCAATAAGCCCTGTAGATTGCTAATGCCCAATTTTGCCAGGTTGGCAATCATGGGTTTGGTATAGGCTTTAATTTGAGTGAGTTGCGTCACATTGAATAGGCTGACCTAAGACAACTTTACCTAACAACGTAAATTAAAGTGTGTCTTAAGCCAGCAGATGGCTTACTTAAATCACCATCACGGCATCAGCTTCAACCAGCGCGTTGCGTGGCAATGAAGCAACACCTACCGCAGCGCGTGCTGGGTATGGCTGACTAAAGTACTCAGCCATAATGGTATTCACCAAAGTGAAATGGGATAAATCCGTTAGGAAAATATTCAGTTTAGCCACATCTGCCAAGCTACCACCTGCCGCGTCAGCTACCGCTCTTAGATTGGTAAACACGCGGTGTATTTGCGCCTCAATCCCATCGACCATTTGCATGGTTACTGGGTCCAAGCCAATTTGACCTGATAGATACACGGTATTGCCTACTTTAACCGCTTGTGAGTAAGTGCCAATGGCTGCCGGTGCGCCTTCTGTTTGAATAATTTGTTTTGTATTAGTTGTCATTTAGTTAAACCACGGTTTGTTAAAGAAATCTTGCGTCGCTACGACTGCTTGTTTTAGCTCTACGGTGCGGATAGTTACTGTGAGTATAGTTTTACGTTCGGATTTTTACCATTGCCAGCAGCGCTGCCTTTGGTACGGTTAATACGTACAACATCGGGAATCTTACGCAGGCCACGCATCAGCTCTGCCAAATGCACCCGGTTTTTCACCTGTACGGTAAAGTACAAATTAGCATAGGCGCTACCATCAGCCTCTTCTACGCTGACGTTATCAATGTTAGAACCCGCATCGGCAATACCGGCAGCGATTTGCGCCAACATGCCAGGCTGATTAGCCACGGTTAAGTTTAAGTTGGTTTTGAATAAGCGCGAGCTTTCTGGCTCCCACTCTACATCCAGCCACTTATCCGGGTCTAGTTTGAATTTACGCACACTCGGGCAATCATGCGTATGAATCACCAAGCCTTTATCTTTGTTGATAAAGCCTAAGATAGGATCCCCTGGAATCGGTCGACAGCAAGGTGCAAACTGTACCGCCATGCCTTCAGTACCGCGGATGGTGATGGTATCCAACGATGCAGCGGGCAGCTTGGTATGCTTCTCGGCATGGTCATCTGTCATTGCCACCAACTGGTGCGCCACCATCACATTTTGGCGCTTACCCAAGCCTATGTCAGCCAAGATTTCAGATTTTTTCTTCACGCCATAATCGCGAATCAGCTTTTGCCAGTGCTCTTCTGAAATCTGGCTAGGGTCTACATGCAAGGCACGCAGCGCTTTGTTCAACAGACGCTCGCCCAAGTGTGCAGACTCTGTAGATTGCTGCGATTTTAAGAAATGACGGATATGCGCACGGGCGCGGCCGGTGACCACGTAATTGAGCCAAGCCGGATTAGGTTTAGCCAAAGAGCCTGTAATAATCTCCACGTGGTCGCCATTATGCATCTCAGTGCGCAATGGCGCTAAGTCGTGGTTAATACGCACTGCCACGCAGCTATTACCAATATCAGAGTGCACGGCATAGGCAAAATCCACCGCGGTGGCGCCCTTAGGCAGCGCCATGATAGAACCCTTAGGCGTAAACACATACACCTCATCCGGGAACAGATCAATTTTCAGATGCTCAAGGAAGTCGAGCGAGTCTACGCTCTCGTTCTGAATATCCAACAAGCGTTGCAGCCACTGGTGGGTTTGCTGTTGCAAGGCGGTCAGCTGCGCATCACTGGCCTTGTACAGCCAATGTGCAGCCACACCCGCATCTGCAATATTATGCATATCGGCGCTACGAATCTGCACCTCAATGGGCGTACCAAACGGGCCAAATAAAGTCGTGTGCAAAGACTGGTAACCATTGGCCTTGGGAATGGCAATATAGTCTTTAAACTTGCTGGGAATCGGCTTATACAAACCGTGTAGCGCACCTAATGCTAAATAACAGTTGGGTAAATCTTTTACTACGATTCTAAAGCCATAAATATCATACACTTGCGAGAACGGCGTGGCCTTACTCGTCATCTTTTTATATACGCTGTAAAGATGCTTTTCGCGGCCGGATACTTCCGCCTCAATACCAAAGTCCGCCAGCTGCTTTTTAATCGACTCTAATATTTTGCTAATCACTTCTTTACGATTGCCACGCGCGGCCATAATCGCTTTAGAAATGGCGTTATAGCGCATGGGGTAAAGGTATTTAAAACTGAGGTCTTCTAAAGCCTGATACACATCATTCAGGCCTAGGCGATTGGCGATTGGTGCGTAAATATCCAGTGTTTCTTTGGCGATGATACGTTGTTTTTCTGGACGCATGGCTTCCAGCGTTTGCATGTTGTGCAAGCGGTCAGCCAGCTTGACTAGAATCACACGTACGTCCTGCGACATCGCCAACAGCATTTTACGGAAGTTCTCCGCCTGCGCCTGGCTCGCGCTTTGAAATTCGATTTTATCCAGCTTGGTCACGCCATCGACTAAATCTGCAACTTGCGGACCAAACTTTTGTTTGATATCTAGGGTGGTAATGTCGGTATCTTCTACCACATCATGCAGCAGCGCCGCGAGGATAGTGGGTACATCCATGTGCAAATCAGCCAGAATGCAGGCCACAGAAACCGGATGCGTGATATACGGCTCGCCAGTTTTACGCACCACGCCATCGTGGGCGGCATAGGCATAGCGATAGCCATCCCATACTTGTTCTATATCTTGAGGTTTTAAATACGAGTTTAAACGTATGCTTAAGGCTGAGCCCTCGCTGTCCGCAGGCAGCAAGGGAGCCGATGTTAACTTTGATAATTCCGCTTTAAGATTGTTTGCGGTTTTTGACATACCGGCGTCACTACTTGTATGAAAAAGTTAATAAATGCAAATTAATCAATAACAAGACGCGACAGATTACGAGTGTCCGCGCGCTAAAATTTCCACACCAACTTTACCCGCAGCAATTTCACGCAATGCAACCACGGTTGATTTGTCGCGTGTGTTTTGCACGTTAACTTGCGGCTCTGCACCATTGTGCAACTGACGGGCACGATATGCAGCCACTAAAGTTAATTGGAAGCGGTTTGGGATTTTTTCTAAACAGTCATCTACCGTGATACGTGCCATGATGATATTTCCTAATGATAAACAAAATTAATAACTAAAAGACCAGCAAGCGCTTAGATAACAGCCATCTAAGCCATATACAACCCAGAAATTAAGTAAGCGCTTGAATTAAACTGCCATAACGTTGCAACTGTGCGGCACCAACTAAACGCTGGGCGCGGATGATAGCGCGAATGTCCTGCAACGCTACGTCAAAATAGTGGTTAATTGTAACATAATCGAACTCGCTCACATGGCGCATTTCAGCACGCGCAGCGGCAACGCGTTTGGATATAGTCTCTTGGCTATCCTGTCCGCGGCTATTCAAGCGCTGTTCCAGCGTCTCGATAGAAGGCGGCAATACAAAGATACTGATGGCATTAGGAAACAGGCGACGCACTTGTGCCGCACCCTGCCAGTCAATCTCCAGAATCACATCATGCCCAGCTTGCAACGGCGCATCTACGGCAGACTGCGAAGTACCGTAGCGCGCACCGTGCACCTCTGCGCTTTCTAAGAATTTTGCTTCGCCCAGCATCTGCAAGAACATAGCATCATCCACAAAATGATAATCAACACCATCTTGCTCACCAGGGCGCGGCTTGCGCGTAGTGTGCGAGATAGATAGTTTCAAATGCGTATCTTCAGCAAGCAAGGCCTTAATTAGGCTGGTTTTACCTGCGCCAGACGCTGCGGTGATGATAAAAAGATTACCTGGAACCATTCTGATGACAACTCTCTATAGCGATATGTTCTGATTATTAAACAATCAGGTTTAAAAATAATCTAGTGAGCTAGATTAACACCAATCCGGGCTTGGTAATGCGCTAAATACCGAACGCAAGCCATCAGCCCAGCCTTGGCGGATTTGTAAGTAATACGGGTCGGTTTCTGTAATGCGCTGCTGGCAGTCAGCATGCAGGCTATCCACCCGATAAATCAGCAAATCTATCGGTGCCGCCACAGAAACGTTGCTGCGTATGGTGGAATCAAATGAAATCAGCACACATTTCACCGTGTCCATGATATCGCTGCCCTGCTCCACCACGCGGTCGATGATAGGCTTGCCGTATTTGGTTTCACCAATCTGAAAATACGGCGTTTCTTGCGTAGACTCAATAAAATTACCCGCCGCATATACATTGAACAAACGCGGCTGCTCACCTTTGATTTGGCCGCCCACTAGAATGCTGGCGTTAAAATCAATCTGATGATTTTTAAAGTGCTCACCATCACGCTCAAATGCCGCTCTTAATTCAGCACCCACCAAGCCTGCCGCATCAAACAAGCTGTCTACATTATGTAAGTGCTTGCTATCTTGCTCATTTTTCTTGATACGCGCACGCAATGCATTCACCACAGATTGGGTAATCGCGAGATTACCTGCTGTTAACAACACAATCACACGCTCGTTCTTCAACTCAAAAACATGCATTTTTGGCGTAGAAGCTACCTGATCTACGCCTGCATTTGTGCGTGTATCAGAAGCCAACACCAATCCTTGCTTCAGTAATAAACCGACACAATAAGTCATAATTTTTGTTTAACTTGGAAGAATGGCAATCATACCATTTTAGTGATTACTCGCCAAAAAACTACTGCTGCTGCGCATATTGCGCTTGCCGCTCTTGCGCGGCCTCAGTGCGTGCTGCGCGGTTTAATTGTGCAAGCTCCAGCAACTGCATCGGATTAACTTTCTTTAAAGGCTCCTGCATTGAGGCCGCCCGATTCACAATGACGCTAGACGCCATACCCTCAATACCGCCGCCAGAGCGCATGCCGCTAATCGGGCTGGCGCTACGGTAATCTAGGCCGGTAGCAAGGCGCACATGGGTTTCACCCGCGCGGCAGCCGTTAGAAACATCAAAACTCTGCCAGCCGGCGCCTGCAACAAACACATCCGCCCATGCATGAGTCTGCATCAAACTGCCATCTACTGTAAACAAATATCCGCTCACATAGCGTGCCGGTAATGCAATGGCACGACAGCAGGCGATGAACACATGCGCATGATCCTGACATACACCCTGTCCCAAGGCAAATGCCTCAGCGGCTGAAGTGGTGACTTGGGTTGCGCCTTTAATATATTGCACACGCGCCAGCAAGGCATGCATCATGTCCTCTAACACTGCGCTTTGCCGCTGTGGTTGCAAGTACGGCTGAGCGAACGCTAGCATATCTGCACTGTACTGCGTGAGCGGCGTATCGCGCAAATAAATAGGCAATGGCAAAGCCATATGCTGCGACACAGCATCTAGGCCAGTTTCCACCTGACCAGCAGCTACAATCAACAGTTCGCTATGCGGTGCATCCACCACCAAGGTGTGCGTCATATTGCCGTAGGCATCTTGTGAGGGTTGCAATTCACCGTTCACTTTAATGTCCCAATGCCGCACATGTTGGCCCAGGCCATGCTGCGGGGTGAGGCGCAGCTCCTGTATGGTGTAGTTCACATCTGCGCTATAAGCATAGCGCGTATGGTGCTCAATATTAAGTAACATGATAGTTTGCCTAAACTGGGGTTAAGAAATGCTTAAAAAAGTTTTATGCACTTCCACACCCAACTTGTTATTGGCGGTAATAAAATCACTTAAAAACTCATGCAAACCGCGCTGAAAAATATCGCGCATTTTGCCAAAGCGCAATTTTGAATGTAGCTCACCCGCCATGCGTTTGCACTCACCGGCACGCGAGCTGGACAATTGCTCCAGAATCGAAGTGATTTCATCAAAACAGGCATGCAGTGAGCGTGGCATATCACGCCTGAGCACCAGCAACTCGGCCACACGCCACGGTTCTATGGTATCGCTGAATATTTTTTGGTAAGCCTGAAACGCAGACACCGAACGCAGCACCGCACTCCACTCGTAATAGTCCACCGCACCACCCACCTCCTCTTGCTCCGGCAACAACAAGTGGTACTTCACGTCTAGCAAGCGTGCAGTATTGTCCGCACGCTCGATAAACGTACCTAAACGCACAAAACTAAAAGCATCATCACGCAACATGGTGCCAAAACACACACCGCGGAATAAATGCGAGCGTGCTTTTACCCAATCACAAAACTCACTGAGCCCGGATTGTGACAAGTCCTGTCCGAAGAACTGACCGAACTCCAGCCATAGTGAGTTGATGTTTTCCCACGTTTCTGATGTCATGGCCACGCGCACCGCACGTGCGTTTTCTCTAGCACTGCGTAGTGAACTATAGATACTGGAAGGGTTATTCATATCCATCGCCAAATAATGGATCACCCCTGCCGCGGTATATTCCCGCTGGCTGTCGTTAAAGTAATCGCGCTCATAGGCTTCGACATTGCCAGAAATCTCCAAGGCCGGCAGCCATAATGCGGCTTCACTTTCTGCCGCGTTCGGCACTAGCGACATATTGTAGGTCACATCCAGCACACGCGCCATGTTCTCTGCACGCTCGATATAACGCGCCATCCAATACAGATGATCTGCCGTTCTGCTTAACATAGCACCGCCTCCGCTTGATTGATATTAGCTTTGCTGGGCATGGCGACATCCTCCTCCAGCACCCAGGTATCTTTGGTACCGCCGCCTTGTGATGAATTCACCACCAGCGAGCCTTCTTTCATGGCTACGCGGCACAGCGCGCCTGGCACCAAGCTGCAAGTCTTTCCGGAAAGCACAAACGGGCGCAAATCCACATGGCGCGGGGCGATACCTTCTGCCACTAGTGTGGGGCAGGTAGAAAGCGCCAGCGTAGGCTGTGCAATATAACTGGCAGGGCTAGAGATGATGCGTAGGCGAAACTCCTCTAACTCTTGCTTGCTAGCGGCAGGGCCAACCAACATGCCGTAACCACCGGAGCCCTGCACTTCTTTCACCACCAACTCATCCAAATGCGCCAGGGTATAAGCTAAATCCTCTTCTTTGCTTAATTCGTAGGTAGGCACATTTTCCAGCAACGGCTCCTCACCCAGATAAAAACGTATCATGGCTGGTACGTGGATATACGTGGCCTTATCATCCGCCACGCCGGTACCCACCGCATTAGCCAAGGTCACCCCGCCATTGCGATACACGGACAGCAAGCCCGGCACACCGAGCATGGAGTTGGCGTTAAAAACCAGTGGGTCGATATAATCATCATCAATGCGCCGATAAATCACATCCACGCGCTGCGGGCCTTCTGTGGTGCGCATATACACCGCATTATTACGCACAAATAAATCCTGCCCCTCTACCAGCTCGATTCCCATTTGCTGCGCTAAAAACGCATGCTCAAAATAGGCACTGTTATACGCACCCGGGGATAGCACCACTACTGTAGGTTCATGCACATTGGTTTGCGCCACCGCGCGCAGATTATTTAGCAACACTTGCGGATAATGCTCGACTGGCGCAATCGGATATTGACGGAATAGCTCAGGAAACAAACGCATCATCATTTTGCGGTCTTCCAGCATGTAAGACACGCCAGACGGTGTACGCAGATTATCTTCCAGCACGTAAAACTGTGATTCGCTGGTGCGCACTAAATCGACACCCGCAATATGCGCATAAATCTGATTGGGGACATCCACACCAAACATCTCAGGCCGATATTGGCTATTGGCTAAAATCGTCGCCGGCATAATGCCTGCCTTGATGATGTGCTGCTCATGGTAGATATCATGCAAAAACATATTCAGCGCTTTCACCCGCTGAATAGAGCCTGCGGACAACTTACCCCATTCTTTTGCAGACAGAATGCGCGGTAGCACATCAAACGGAATCAAACGCTCAGCACCGTCATTCTCGCCATATACATTAAACGTAATACCAACTCGGCGAAACAGCAGCTCAGCCTCCATGCGCTTGCTATTCAGCTGATGATGCGGCACATTTTTCAACCACTGGTGATAGGCTTTATAAATCTCACGCACCCCGTCAGGGCTGCTTGCGGCCAAATCCAATTGCATCTCATTAAAAAATTGCGGTGGTGATTTTTTCATGATGTACGCCTTCCCTTGATGCATAAAGCATAAGCAAAGGGCATACCAGATAATTAATCTATTAAAATCATCAAGTTAATAAGACAGATGAGGTTTTATTCAGGTTAACGCCCACAATAAGTGCATAAATGAACAACCATGAGTAATTACGCAAGATTAGTGTGCAGGCTTGGTGCAACAATCTTAATAACAACGTCATCCTTAACTACTAAGTCAGACGACTGCAGATAAGGATAGAAACTTTACTGTGAAAGACTGCATTTGCTATTTGATACAAAGATGGCATAGCTTATTACGCTATTTATGAATTATTCTATCTAAAAAATTTAAATCAAATTTAGGACGCTCATGGACATAGCATTAATATTTTTAGGGAAGATAGTTGCTTATGGTGGCGGGAGCGCTGCAATTGCATTTTTGCTATATAAAAATCTAGGTGAAAAATGGCTTGATAGCAAATTTAAAGAGCAATTAGAAAGGCAACGCCATGAACAAGCAACTGAGTTAAGTCGGCTTAAAATTGAAATCGACTCTATGTTAAGTGCTGTTATTAAAATTCAAGAAAAAGAGTTTGATACGTTACCAAAAGCTTGGTCACTATTAGATGAAGCATACAAGCATTTAGCGAGCTTTTCATCACCCATGCAACAATACCCTGATTTAGATCGAATGGACAATGACAGGCTAGAAGAATATTTACAAAGTAGCGCACTAACTGATGTAGATAAGAAGAAAATCAAAGCCGCTCCAAAGAAATTAGATGTTTTTACTAATATTGATTTTTGGCGCCGTCTTCATGAATGTAGAAAAGCAATTTTTGCCTATCAGGATTATGTAGAAAAGAATGGTATTTTCCTTCCCGCCGCGATAAAAAAAGATTTTGTGGATATCGCCAGATTACTCCGTAATACCATGGTTACAAAACAGGTAGGTCACGAAGCCAATGATTGGGAAATGCAAAGTAAAAGTTGGGAAAGTTTAACCAAGGAAATTGACCCCTTAAGAGAATCGTTAGAAACTCTAATTCATGCAAGACTGCACGAGCATGGAACCGTTAAAAATAGCGACATTAGGTTCTCACGGACTAAGTAAACTCAGGCTATTCAACTTCTAACGAAGTTGCTCACAACCCAAAGCCGCATTAAATGAGGCTTTGGATGTAAATACGAAAGATGAATTGGGGTGATTTTTACTCTATATTCTGAATCTGTTCACGCATTTGCTCAATCAGCACTTTCAGCTCCATCGACACTTGTGTTGTCTGCACGGATACTGACTTAGAGCCTAAGGTGTTCGCCTCACGGTTCAGCTCCTGCATCAGAAAGTCTAGGCGTTTACCGGCTGGCACATCGCTGCTTAAAATGCGCTTAACTTCTGACACATGCGCAGTTAAGCGGCCTAACTCTTCATCCACATCAATACGCTGTGCAAACAGTACCAGCTCTTGTGCAATACGGTCTTGGTCGATAGTTTTTAAGGTTTCGTGCAGCTTATGCTCAAGCTTTAGCTGATACTCTTTATTCAAGGCTGGCAATAATGGCTTCACCTTGGCCACCAAAGCTTCAATTTGCTGAACGCGATCCAGAATAATAGCTTTTAACTTTTCCCCTTCACGCTGACGTGACGCATTCAGGTCTTGCAGGCCACGCTCTACTAATTGTTTTACGTCCTCAATCAAAGACTCCTGGCTTAGCCCATCCTGCATCACCACACCAGGCCAGCGCAGAATATCAGCTACACTAAGCTGACGGCTTTCTGGAAACAGCGTAAGCGTCTTGGCCTGTAATGTCGCCAGCTGCTGCATTAACTGCTCATCCAACTCAGGCGTCTGTTTAGATTGTGAACGCTGAATCAGATTCACCTTACACTCGACTTTGCCACGGCTCAGACGCGCTGCAATCAACTCGCGTATCGTCGGCTCTAAACTACGTACGCTTTCATCTAACTTGAAATGTAAATCTAAATAGCGGCTGTTGACCGCACGCAGCTCTAACAACAAAGTGGCATTTTCTATCGGCTGCTCTAATGCCGCAAAACCCGTCATGCTAAAAATCATCTTCAGATTTTCCAATGAATAAAATAAATTGGCATCATGGTATCAAATACTAGGCATTAAGCACTAAAAGTTTCATCAACACACAACCTCGCATGCTAAATCTAAACATTGCATCAAAAAACTTTAACTTCGGCCGATTACGCGTTATATTGCTGTAGTAAATTTAGACAAAAGTAACCCACCCTGACAATTCAAGTTTGCATGCCACCGGCACACAGGCTTAATGGTAAATATCATCTTAGAAATCAATTTCATAGAAATCAATTAAAGTGACCTCTGCCAAGAATTTAACATCAGCCAATTTCGCATTGACCGCTGGTTACAAGTTGCATGACTATGAAATCACCAAAGTGCTAAGCTCTGGTGGCTTCAGCTTTGTCTATTTAGCGCGCGATAAAGACAAAAACACTGTCGCAATCAAAGAGTACCTACCGACTTCCATCGCCACCCGTGCCGATAGTGCTACCGTGCTGCCGAATGCCGAAGATGTAGCGTTGTTTCGTCACGGCCTGAAATGCTTTTTTGATGAAGGCTTGGCGCTCGCAAAAATTGAACATAAAAACATAGTACGCGTGGTTAATTTCTTCCGCGCCAATGAAACTGTCTACATGGTGATGCAGTACGAGCGTGGCAAATCACTGCAAGAGTACATCTTGAGCCAATCAGAACCAGTGTCAGAAAAGTTTATCCGCCGCGTGTTCAGTGAGCTATCCAACGGCCTGCGTGAAGTACACACGCAAAAACTGTTGCACCTGGATATCAAACCCGCCAATATTTATATCCGCTTGGACGGCTCACCAGTGCTGCTGGATTTTGGCTCATCACGCCAGGCGCTCACTGAGAATCAAGCCAAAGTTTCCCCCAGCTACACACCGGGGTTTGCACCGCCAGAGCAGTATTACGATAGAAAACTACTAGGGCCATGGAGCGATATTTACAGCATAGGAGCCACCATGTACTCCTGCTTAACACGCACCTCGCCACTGGCGGCTAATCAGCGCATTAAAAACGATTTACTGGTACCCGCAGTGAAAATTGGTAAAGACCGTTATTCACAAGACTTGCTGCAAACCATCGACAAGTGCCTGAGCTTAGATTATCTTAAGCGCCCGCAAAGCGTATTCTCACTACAAAAATCATTGCTGGAAAACATGCCTAAGACCGATAAAAAGGCAGGCCTGGTGCATAGGGTAATGAGTGTTCTAAATAAACCGATATCGCTGAACAGTAATAAATCACAATGAAATTTACCATTTTCCAAAATAGCCGTCAGGGTCCACGCCCATATAACCAGGACCGGCTCGCTTACTCCTACAGCAAAGATGCACTACTATTGGTAGTGGCAGACGGCATGGGCGGCTATCGCCACGGTGAGGTTGCCGCGCAACTTGCCGTGACCACCATGACCGATGCGTTTCAGCGTTTAGCGTTGCCTGCACTCGCCAACCCCGCCAAGTTCCTCACCGATCATATCCAGCAAGTGCACGACATGATAGACCAGATCACGCAGGAGCGTGAGATGCTGGAGGCACCACGCACTACCATCGTGGCAGCGATTGTGCAACGCGGCATCTTGTATTGCGCCCATGCTGGCGACTCACGACTCTACCATTTCCGCGATGGTCACTTACTGTATCGTACCGAAGACCACTCCGTGGTGCAGTCGCTATACAATCGCGGCATGATAGATAAAAGCGATATGTCTACGCACCCTTACCGCCATAAAGTCTATAGTTGCCTAGGCGGTGACGTACCGCCTAAAATCACGCTGTCAGATCGACAAGAGCTATTAGAAGGCGATACCGTACTGCTCTGCACCGACGGTGTGTGGGGCGCAATTAGCGATGATCAAATCAAACATATGCTAAATGGTCCGTCCATTTCGGACAACGTGACCATACTGCTGGACGAGGCAGAGGCCGTTAGCCAAGAACGCGGCGACAACATGAGCGCGATAGGCCTACAATGGGGCGACAAGCTGCATAGTAATTTGGCAGTTTCTACCATTACCATGCCATTGGGCGCCACCACCACTATCATGAACCCGATCACACGCCCGGATCATCCAGCCAGTCTGGACCTCTCCGATGATGATATCGAGAGAACCATCGCCGAGATTCAACAGGCGCTACGCAAAAGTAAGCGCGTTTAAACATTTACTAGCAATTTCAAGATTAAACTTCAGGATTTAAATCATGCAACAAAATATTAGACCCAGCCAACGTGCCTGCAACCAACTAAGAGAGGTTGAAATTATTCGCCATTACACCAAGCATGCCGAAGGCTCGGTATTGGTGAAATTTGGTGACACACATGTACTCTGCACCGCAAGTGTGGATGAAAAAGTGCCTGGCTTCCTCAAAGGCAAAGGCCAAGGCTGGGTTACCGCAGAATACGGCATGCTGCCGCGCTCTACCGGCAGCCGCATGGATAGAGAAGCCGCTCGCGGTAAACAGTCTGGCCGTACCCAAGAGATTCAGCGCCTGATCGGACGCTCACTGCGCGCCATTATCGATTTAGAAAAACTGGGCGAACGCAGTATTCAAATTGACTGTGACGTGATTCAAGCTGACGGTGGCACCCGCACCGCCAGCATCACCGGCGCCTACGTCGCCTTGCACGATGCAATTTCATTTCTGCTGAAAAGCGGTAAAATCAGCGAATCTCCACTAAAAGATTCCGTCGCAGCAATTTCTGTGGGCGTATATCAAGGTACACCGGTATTGGATTTAGACTATATTGAAGACTCTGACTGCGATACAGACATGAACGTAGTCATGACAGGCAAAGGCGGCTTTGTGGAGATTCAAGGCACTGCCGAAGGCGAGCCATTTGCGCGTGATGCCATGAACGCTATGCTGGATTTGGCAGCCCACGGTATTCAGCAACTTATTATTGAACAGAACAAAGCACTCGGTTAAGCATATGGCACTCCCATTTAATCAACTGGTCATTGCCACCGGCAACAAAGGCAAGTTACGTGAAATTGAACACTTACTCAGCCCGCTAGCACTGACCATCACCCCGCAATCAGCGCTTAATGTGCCTGAGTGCGAAGAACCATACTGCACCTTTATTGAAAACGCGTTGGCCAAGGCACGCCATGCCAGCAAGCACACTGGCTTACCTGCACTAGCAGATGACTCCGGCCTATGTGTGGATGCCTTACTGGGCGCGCCTGGTGTACGCTCAGCCCGCTATGCCGAGGCAGACCCAGCATCCAGCCTCAGCCAGGATGCGCGCAACAACCAAAAGCTGCTGAATGCTTTGCAGGGCGAAGCGAATCGCCATGCACATTTTTACTGCGTGATGGTACTGGTGCGCCACGAACACGACCCCGAACCAATCATTGCAGAAGGCCAATGGGTAGGCGAAATACTGAATGAGTTGCGTGGTACGGATGGCTTTGGCTATGACCCGTTGTTTTTGGATGCAAAAACTGACAAAACGGTGGCCGAGCTGCAGTTAGATATTAAAAGCCGCATTAGTCACCGTGGTCACGCCATGGCCAAACTACTGCAAAAGCTAGAAAGGCTAAGCCATGACTAAGCCAGAACAAGCATGGCCGAAATGGTTACGTGATGATGGCAGCGTAGTCTCCTGCACGGAAAAAGTGAAAGTGATGACAGAAAACTTTGATGAACTGAAACAGATTGCACAAGATGCGCTAGAAGACGGTTTATTGATGGAAGTATCCGAGCAGCAAATGCGAGAAGCACTGCACCAATTGGTAGACGCGCTGATCAATCCCTACCAAAGGTGATTCACCATTAAAAAAATTATTGAAATCAAGGCAGCCGCTGAGTTTAATACGCAGCCGATTAATACCGTAGCACCACTCGCTGGCGCCGCCACATTGTCCGGCCTCAGCAATCCGCCGCCGCTGGCTTTATACATCCATATCCCGTGGTGTGTACAGAAATGTCCATATTGCGACTTCAACTCACACGAAAGTCGCTATAAAAATGGCGAACTGCCGGAGGCAGCTTATGTTGAAGCGCTGATTAAAGACTTGGAACTCTCCACCCCCAAAGTGTGGGGCAGAAAAATCAAAAGTATTTTCTTTGGCGGCGGTACCCCCAGCTTATTTTCGCCTGAAGCCATCGACACCATTTTAAGCCAGGTACGCGCGCTCACCCCACTTGAGTATGATGCAGAAATCACACTGGAAGCCAACCCAGGCACCGTGGACATTGCCAATTTTGCCGGTTATAAACAAGCGGGGGTCAACCGCCTGTCACTAGGCATACAAAGCTTCAATGCTGGCTATTTAAAAGCCTTAGGCCGCATCCATGACGACAAGCAGGCGATTAAAGCCGCCGAACTGGCATTGGCTACGTTTGACCGTGTAAATCTGGATGTGATGTATGGCTTGCCACAGCAATCCTTAGCCGATGCGTTGGCCGACGCAAAGCAAGCTGTACAGCTGAACCCTGACCACCTCTCGTTTTACCATCTAACACTGGAACCGAATACGCCGTTTTACCACACGCCACCTAACCTACCTGATGACGACACCAGTGCGGAAATGCAGATAGAGATTGAAAACTTTTTAGCACAGCACGGTTATGAGCATTACGAAACCTCAGCCTTCGCCAAAACAGGCAGCCAAGCGCGGCATAATCTGAATTACTGGCAATTTGGTGACTACCTAGGCATAGGTGCTGGTGCGCATAGCAAATTAAGCTATCACGATAAAATTACTAGGGAAACCCGCCCTAAACACCCTAAGGCTTATATGGAAAAAGCGCTAGCGGGTAATGCGGTGGAGCGCGAATCTATCGTCAGCCAGGATGCACTGGGCTTTGAGTTTATGATGAATGCGCTAAGGCTGATTGACGGCGTACCGCTTACTTTGTTCCAACAGCACACCGGACTTAACCTGATGACGCTGCAACCCGCAATCAAGGCAGCGCAGCAAAAGAAGCTGCTCACCACTGAAAATGGCTATATCAAACCCACCCTGCTCGGCCAACGCTACCTTAATGAACTGCTGCAGTTCTTTTTAGAGTAATTATCACGCAGGAATGAATGCTGCCACTGAATTTCGGCACGGAGCGAACAGGCTATTATCGCAAGCCACACATGCAGTTGAAGCCGAAGCGATACAGCTGCAATTCAATCTGCATGACTTGCTATAAAAGACGTGCTGTAAACGGCGATAAGCGCCTAGAACGTGAAACCAGCATCAACCCAGACACTTTACCGATGAGTGCCTCACAAGTTGATGCCAGCCCACTTATTATTTTTCTAGTTACTTCTCTATCAGCTTTCTTGCACGAGCAATGGCAGCTTTCACCTGCGCAGGAGCAGTGCCACCGATGTGGTTACGGCTATTGAGCGAACCATCCAGGGTCAGCACGGCATACACGTCATCACCAATTTCCTGTGCAAACTCTTGCAGTTTAGCTAACGGCAAATCACTTAAATCCACTTTCTGGTCTACTGCGTAGCGCACAGCCAAGGCCACCGCCTCATGCGCATCTCTAAACGGCATGCCTTTTTTCACTAGGTAATCTGCTAAATCGGTGGCAGTAGCAAAGCCCTCGCTCGCCGCTTGACGCATATTTTCTTTATTCACGGTAAAGCCAGCTTTCACCACCACACCGTTTTCCACCACAGGCAAACGCAGCATGTCGGCATAAATTTCCAGTGTCACTAGCAGTGTATCTGCGGTATCAAACAAAGGCTCTTTATCTTCTTGGTTGTCTTTGTTGTAGGCCAGTGGCTGACCTTTCATCAAGGTCAGCAATGAAGTTAAATGCCCGTACACGCGGCCGGTTTTACCACGTACCAACTCTGGCACGTCAGGGTTTTTTTTCTGCGGCATAATGGATGAGCCGGTACAGAAGCGATCTGCAATATCAATAAATGCAAACCTTGGCGAACTCCATAGAATCAGCTCCTCAGACAATCGAGATAAGTGCATCATCACGGTAGATGCCGCAAAGGTAAACTCAATGGCAAAGTCACGGTCTGACACGGCGTCCAGTGAGTTCTCGCAGACACCGGAAAAACTCAAGCTTGCCGCCACGTTTTCACGGTCAATCGGGTAACTGGTACCAGCCAATGCGGCTGCCCCCAAAGGCAACATATTTAAACGTTTTTGACAGTCTTCAAAACGTGAAATGTCACGTTTCAGCATTTCGTAATACGCCATTAAGTGGTGACCAAATGTCACCGGCTGTGCCACCTGTAAATGGGTAAAGCCTGGCATTACCGTATCAAAATTAGCTTCCGCCAAATCTAAAAGGCTGGTTTGCAGGTTAACTAAACCAGCAATCACCTGCTGACAAGTCGCACGCAACCATAAGCGCACATCCGTGGTCACCTGGTCGTTACGGCTTCTGCCCGTATGTAAACGCTTACCAGCATCACCGATTTTATCGGTTAAGCGTTTTTCAATATTCAGATGTACATCTTCTAAATCCAACGACCACTCAAACTGACCCGCATTGATTTCTGCAAGAATCTCCAGAAGGCCGGTTTCAATCGCGCTGAAATCAGCCGCTGAAATAATGCCTTGTTTGCTCAGCATGCGTGCATGCGCGATAGACCCTTCGATATCGTAAGGTGCTAAACGGTAATCAAAACCAATGGATGCCGTATATTTTTTCACCAGTTCCGCAACCGGCTCGTTAAAACGCCCAGACCAACTGGTATCTTTTTTATTGAGCGCACTTATTTTCTCTGTCACTTTATTTGCCTATCTAGTATTAACTGTCGTATTCCTCTCCATGCTAAAAATGCTTAAAGCATACGCTGCGGCGTTAACCTTAGCCAAACGCGCCTTTTCATTTTTACACTTGAGGAAATTAAATTGCGATTGTTGTATAAATTTTATTCAACATTAAAAAAATGCTTAATAACAATATACTTATATGCATTAGTATAATGCAAAATAAAGTCATTTAAGATAAAGCGATAACGCTAGGCGATATAAATGCAGATAAAAAGCCGATGAAAAATACCAGCCGCCTGCCCAATTTACGTAATTTAGGGGTTGCATTACGCATCCTCATCATCGCTAATTTGGCGCTGATATTGGGTGCCTTTATTTTAACTGATGGCATCAACGCGTTTATGGACCAGCTCACCGGCACTTCTGCCTTTGCACAGCCTATATTGCTGATTAGTTTGTTTTTACTCTACAGCGCCTATCACCCACTTAGTAAAATGCCTTACCGTCGCGCGATTCTGTCCATTTTAATCCTGATTGCACTTAGTGCTACCGCGGTGCATGCATTTTTCTCACAGTTCTGGATTTTTACCGAACTTCCCTCACTCACACGTATGGTTTTATATGCGTGGATGATTAGCGCACCAACCTTGTATTACTTTAACCTGCACCATCGTGCCTACTCCCCCGCAGTGACCGAAGCCAGACTGCAGGCGCTACAGGCACGCATACGCCCACACTTTCTGTTCAACAGTTTAAACGCAGTACTGTCATTGATTCGCGACCAACCCAAACAAGCCGAAACCGCACTGGAAGATATGGCGGATTTGTTCCGCGTATTGATGGGCGAAAATCGCGAATTAGTGCCTATTACGCAGGAAATCTCGCTTTGCCGCCAATATCTGGCACTTGAGAAATTGCGTCTAGACGAAAGACTGCACGTGGAATGGCTGATTGATGATGTACCGCCGGATATTTTAATTCCTCCGCTGCTATTGCAGCCGCTGATTGAAAATGCGGTATATCATGGCATAGAGCCAAGTGCCAGCGGCGGCACGATTACCATCCAGATTTATACCAAGCAAAATGAGGTACATTTGCTGCTGAAGAACCCGTATACCTTACGTGGCAAGCACCATAGCGGTAATAATATGGCCCTTAAGAACATCAAAGAGCGGCTGACACTGCATTTTGATTTAGAAGCCTCACTAAAAAGCAAACAAGTAGGTGATACTTACCAAGTACACATTACTTTGCCGAGCCAGCAGCAAAAAAGTTATGCTTAATCAGACTAATCTCAATATTGTTATTGCCGATGATGAAGCCCCAGCACGCAGCCGTCTGCGCACCTTGCTGGGTGACATTCCCCACACGCAGATAATGGCAGAAGCTAGAAATGGCAAAGAGCTGCTAGAAGTGGTGAATCAGGCGTCAGATACGCACACCGCCGCTAACATCGTATTGCTAGATATCCGCATGCCAGAAATGGATGGCATAGAAGCCGCTCAGCATTTGCAGAAACTGCCGCAACCACCTGCCATTATTTTCACCACAGCATATGACAACTACGCCATACAGGCTTTTGATATCAGTGCGGTAGATTATTTGTTGAAGCCCATTCGCTTGGAGCGCCTGCAAACCGCGCTACAAAAAGCACGCGCACTACAGCCTAGCCAATTGGAAACACTCACGCCGCTCAGCCCTCAACGCACCCACCTGAGCATTAACGAACGCGGCCGTATTTTATTAGTACCCATCAATGAAATCATCTATCTGCGTGCAGAGCTGAAATACATCACGGTACGCACAGCCGAACGGGAATACTTAATTGAGGAGTCCCTCTCGCATCTGGAGCAGGAGTTCAGCCATATCTTTACGCGCTTGCACCGTAACTGCCTGGCCGCTAATGCCTATATTCTAGGTTATGAGAAACGTCACCACGATGAACACGCGGAGAAGCAATGGGTGGCATTACTCAAGCACGTGCCTGAAACCATTAGCGTTAGCCGCAGACAGCAGCACTTGATTCGTCAGACTATACTTTAAACAAAACAGCGTCTAAACAAAGTCGTACCGCTAAAAAAATAAAGCACGTGTGACGCCTGACCGCACGCGCCTTCATTTATCAACGCTTCGTTTACTTATTTCTGAGCCGATTTATTTTTAAGCCGATTCGCATCCAGTTCGGCAATCGTTTTAGCCGCCCAATCTTTCCCCCCCAAACCAAACGCTAACGCCAGAGCCAGGAAAATAGCGCCGAACACGATCACAAATAGGGAGTGTATCAACTGCATGCCTATTCCCAACTGCTCCAGCGCAACAAATATCGACAAGATTTGGATGCCATATTCCGCCGAAGTACTCACAGTAAGCGCCGCAAAGAACTTAATACTATGCAGCCAGGCAAACATCAGTTTATTCACAAAGCGCGCCAGTAGCGTACCAAAAATCACCACCAGAATCGCCAGAATAATGCGCGGCAAGTAGCCCGCCAGTTGCTGTAATAGGGTCGCCACTTCGCTGAGCCCCAGCATACTGGCACCAGTGGTAATAAATAAAATAATCACCAGCCAGTAAACTACTTGGCTGATAATACCGCTCATGGTGACATGCATGCTACCGCTGTTCATAAAAGCCTCAAGGCCAGAGCGCTGTGCAAATCGATCAAACTGCATAAGCACCAACACTCGCTTCACTGACAGCCGCACCAACTTGGCAACGATCCAGCCAAAAAACAGAATCACCACCACGGCTAATAATTTAGGTACAAATTGCACAAGCTGTAACCAGAACTGGTTGAGGGATTCAATAAAAACTTCAAATTGATATTGCATGCTTACCTCCTTAACGCTGTTAAAAGTGTACTTTCCTTTTCAATTTAATCTGAACTAAGTCATCAACTTAGCACATAGCCTAACATCATTTAAACCAGAAACGGAAACTTTCGTCGCCTAATGCTTGCCTGCAAGTGCTGTGTTAAAATCACCAAATGCAAAACTCAAAATTACACACACCGCCTAAAAAATTAGTGATTGCTTCGCGCGAAAGTGCGCTTGCCATGTGGCAGGCTCGCCATATTCAAAGTCGCCTGCAAGCACTTTACCCTGAAACAGAAGTCACTATTTTGGGGATGACCACCACCGGTGACCAAATCCTAGATACGCCCTTAGCCAAAGTAGGCGGTAAAGGGTTATTTGTAAAAGAATTAGAAATCGCGCTAGCCGATGGCCGCGCAGACCTGGCCGTCCACAGCATGAAAGATGTGCCGATGAACCTACCAGAAGGCTTTATCCTTGCCGCAACCGGCGAGCGTGAAGATCCACGTGATGCGTTTGTGTCTAACGACTATGCCACGCTGGAAGACCTGCCTGCCAACAGCATCGTGGGCACATCCAGCTTACGCCGCCAAAGCCAGTTGCAGGCACGCTTTCCACACTTAAAAATCGAGTCGCTACGCGGCAACCTGCAAACCCGTCTGCGCAAGCTGGACGAAGGTCAGTATGCAGCGATTATTCTGGCAGCCGCTGGCTTAATTCGCCTCGAACTAGGCAACAGGATTCGTCAATTCATCGCACCTGAGCATAGTATTCCCGCGGTGGGACAAGGCGCATTAGGCATAGAAATCAGCGCAGACCGCCCTGACCTCATTGCCACACTCGCCCCGCTTAATCACCCGGATACGCAAGTATGCGTAGAAGCCGAGCGCGGCATGAGCCGCTCCCTTGCCGGCAGCTGCACCGTGCCGCTAGGCGCTTACGCAGTATGTGAGGCAGATAGCATCCGCATCACAGGGTTTGTAGCCAGTGTCGATGGCAAACAAATGCTGATAGAAACCGCGGTTGGCAGCAGAGCCAATGCTGAAGCACTAGGCAAAACGCTGGCCAGCCAATTAGTCGCCAAAGGCGCAGATAAGATTCTCGCTGCCCTGTAACCCTAGCTAATCAGATTAGACCGGCTTACCCATGCGTACCGACCATCTATTGAGCAACTTACATATTGCGGTCACCCGACCGCTAGACCAGGCAGAGAGTTTGAACCTTGCCATTGCCCAGCATGGCGGTAGCGCAATCTCTTTCCCCTTGCTGGCGATTGCCGCCTTGGATGATTATCAAGCGTTTGAGCAACAGCTCGACCGCGTCAGCCGCACGGACTGGGCGATTTTCATCAGCTCCAATGCGGTGGACTACGCCATGCCGCGTTTAATCAAAAAATTCGGCAAGATTCCTGGGCATTTAAAGTTTGCCGCGATAGGCCACCAGACCGCAAAAGCCCTGGCGCAGTATGGTGCACACCAAGTACTGGTGCCGCACACCCGTTTTGACAGCGAAACTTTACTGGCGCTACCGGAGCTGCAAGACGTTTCAGCCCAAACCATCGCCATATTTCGCGGTGTAGGCGGCCGCGAACTAATGGCAGACACGCTGAAAGCCAGAGGCGCCGACGTTTATTTCGCGGAAAGCTACCGTCGCATCAATCCGCAGCACAATGCAGACCTGCTGGCAGCGCAATGGCGCCAAAACCAACTGGACGCGGTTATCGTTACCAGCAGTGAAGCCATGCGCTACTTGCTACAACTGGCCGCGCACGCAGAATGGTTAACGCATGTTACATTATGCGTAAATCATGAGAGAATCGCAGAGCAGCCTAGGCAGCTAGGCTTAAAAGTACTGGTCGCCAGCGCACCCGGAGATGAAGCCATGCTGCAATGCCTGGCACAACTTGTAAAACATCATGACTAATAGCACCGACGCATCATTCGCAACAAGACCCAAACCGTCCATGCTAGCTGTGGGCAGCATGATCCTGGTTATCATCGCCATTTTAACCTTGGCTTGGCAATGGCTAAACACACGCCACCGCTTCAACGAGATTGAAAAGTCACTCAGCATCAAACTTGAAGCCTACCAAGCACTCAACCAGCAAAGCCTAGCCCTAGCCAAGCAAGCGGAAGAACGCAGTACGCAAGCCAATGCACGCACTGTGATTCTAGAGCAGAAATTAGCCGAATCTCGTGACCAGCAAGAAGCGCTACAAACCCTGTACACCCAGCTTGCAGAAAACCGTGAAGCCACCGCGGTGGCTGAGGTAGAACAGTTGTTAAACATTGCCAAGCAACAGTTGCAGCTCGCCAGCAATGTTAAATCCGCATTACTGGCACTAGAGGCAGCAGACCACAGGCTAGAACCACTGGACTTACCAAGAGCGGTGCAACTACGCCAAACCCTGCAGCTTGAAATCGAAACGCTGCGTGACCTGCCACAAATCGACATGATTGCACTCAGCGCACAGCTCTCTTACCTTACCGATCTATGCAGTAGCATTCCGCTGATTAGCGAGCGCCAGCCTACCCTAAACAGCAAAGCAGGTAAAATCCCGGCTTCGGCACAATCACTACATGGCGCGCAACAGTTCTGGTGGGCCATCTGGGACGACATTAAAAACCTGGTCACGGTAGAACGTATTGATAAGCCTGAGCCACCATTGCTGTCACCTGAGCATGCCTTATATTTGCGCGAGAATGTAAAACTACGCCTACTCACGGCACGTATTGCCTTGTTGCAGCACGATGAAAATACCTACAAAGCCGACCTAGGTATGGTGAAAATGTGGCTTAATCAATATTTTGACACCAAACATCCGGATACCATCAAGGCGTTAGTACTGTTGAACAAGCTATCCAGCAACAATATCAGCCTGGAACTGCCACAATTGAGTGACAGCTTGGCCGCGGTTAACAGCTACAAACTCATGCTTGAGAAAAACGAGTAATCTGAGTGAGTAAACCAGCATGCTGAAAAATAGATTCTTCTGGTGGGCGTTCACATTACTCGCCATTATATTTATCGTATGGCTAGCCAGTAACAATCAAGGTTATGTGCTGATCATACGCTCACCGTATCGTATCCAAATCTCGTTCAACTTCTTCTTAGTCGTATTTGTACTCAGTGTGTTTGGCTTGCACCACTGCCTAAGATTTTTACGCTTCCTCCGGCACTTACCCGCAATCAGGCGAAGCAAAAAAGAAGCTCTGCGCTTAAAAGCCGGTAATACCGCGCTACTAGAAGGCATGCATGCACTGGCGGCAGGTGATTTTGAGAGCGCGGAGGCGTCGGCAAAATTAGCACAGGAATTGATTCAAAACTCGGATCTGGAAACACTGATCCAAAAGCTTACGGCAGAAAAAAATAAACGCCAACTAAGTGACGTTTAATACTCAGCTAGCGTTTAAAGTTAGAGCGACGTTTAATTTCAAACGCCTGCAAGCCCGACTAACAACCGCAGGCTTTGGTAGCCCCTTGCGCAAACTTGGCTTTAACCTAGATTAAAGCCAAGTTTGAAATCTGAGCTAAACACCGGGTGCGCTAGGCACAGGTTTCGCGTAGTTAAAAGCATCTGAATAGAATGCTCCCTCCGGCAAACCAGCTTGGGCGAAGCTAGCATGTGCCACCTCCACCATGGCAGGTGCACCGCAACAATACACTTCCACACCGCTTAAATCACTAAAGTCATCCAACACCGCCTGATGCACCAAGCCGCTGCGTCCCTGCCAATTATCTTGCGGTAGTGCGTCAGATAGCACCGGGATAAACTCAATATTGGGATGAGTCTCAGCCCATGCCTGCGCCAACGCCGGCATGTATAAGTCTTCCAACGCACGTGCGCCCCAATATAAAGTCACTTTGCGTTTAATGTCATTGTGTATCATGTGCTCAATAATGGCCTTGATTGGCGCAAAACCGGTACCACCAGCCACCATCACCATCGGCTTTTCCGAGTCACTTCGGTAGTAGAAGCTACCAAACGGCGCCTCTATGCGTAAAATCGCCTTATCCGGCATCTCGTTAAATACATACTCAGTAAACTGTCCACCTGGAATCAAACGTAAATGCAGTTCCAACAAGTTATCTGCATGTGGTGCATTTGCCAATGAAAAAGCGCGACGCTTGCCGTCTTTTAGCAAAAACTCCACATACTGACCTGCCATAAACTGTAGACGCTCGCTGCTAGGCAGCTTTAAGAACAAGGCCATAACATCATGCGACAACTGCTCTTTGCGCTCCACGCGTGCAGGCAGGATACGCGGCGGAATCACGCCTGAGTTGATTTCCCTGCACTCTATTGTTAAATCCGTGAGCGGTCGCGCGCAGCAAAACAACGCTTTACCGGCAGCTTTATCCGCATCCGACAACGCACTGCTAGCATAGTCTCCATGATCCACCTCACCGCTTAACACCGTGCCCTTGCAACTACCGCAGGCGCCGTTACGGCAACCATAAGGAATATTAAACCCAGCTTCTATGGCTGATTCAAGCACTGTTTCGTAAGCTTTTGCCTGATAGCTATGGCCACTTGGCTGAATAGTAATTTGATGTGTCATGTTATGTACTTCTGTTTATTTAATTAATCTTCGCGTGAATCTTTATTCTGCTGAATTTTAGTCTTCGCGGCGGAACTCGCCCTCAATCACGTCATCATTCGCGGCATGGCCGGCTTGGTATGGTGACTGCGCATTGGGTGTCTGGCTGTTTTTAATCGGCACCAGCAGTAGTATCACTGCAATGATATCAGTAATCACACCTGGGATAATTAACAACACGCCGGCAATAATATTGCGCGCACTGCCAAACATCGCTTTCATCGGATGGTTACCGGCACTTAACGTTTGCATCATACGCCCGCTAAACTTAGACTTTTCCTCCTGAATCAAACGCACACCCAACACAGCGATACCCACCAGATACACTAGCAGCCACCAACCATATTGTTGACCCAGCTCAATTAACAGCCATATCTCAGCCACTGGAAAAGCGAGTAAAATCAAACCTATTAACAAACGCATATGTTGCTATCCTAAAAAATAATGTCGAACCCAAAAAATATTTTATTAGTGCTCACCAACGTGCCAGATGCGGCCACTGCCAATCTCATCGCTGAAACGCTAGTCACACAAAAGCTAGCCGCGTGCGTGAACATTTTAAGCCCATGCCAATCCACTTACATGTGGGAAGGCAAGCTCACGCACGACCATGAAATCCCCGTGCTTATTAAAACCACTCAATTACAGTATCATGCACTGCAAGAAGCTATTATAAAAACGCACCCTTATGAACTTCCTGAAATAATCTCTATCAACGTAGATGGTGGCTTACCTCAATATTTACAATGGGTAAGCACGCAATTATCTGCGTAAGGAACAAAATGTTTAAAAGATTCTCGTATTTTTTGCTGGTTAGTTTTTTTGTACTCTCAGCATCCATCGGTCATGCAGGCAACGCAAGCAGCAGTTTGAAAAACTTATTCACCGGAGAATCTGCAGAAGACGAGTTCCTATCCCCAGATGCTGCCTTTGGCGTAAGCATTAAACAAGACGGGCAAAACATACGAGCTAACTTCACCGTTGCCCCCAATTATTATCTATATAAAACACGCACCAAGTTTGAGTTCACACCCGCACAAACGTTCGATACTCAATTACCGAAAGCTGATATTAAAAATGACCCTAACTTTGGGCAAATGGAGGTCTATCATCAGGACTTCACTGCAAACTTGCAGCTAAAAGAGCAAATTAGCGCACCACTGCAGCTCAAAGTCACCTACCAAGGCTGTAGCGAAAAAGGCCTGTGCTATGCCCCGCAGCACAAAAGCTTCAGCATCACCCCGGGCGCAATACCTAATAACAATGCAGCGCCAAGCACCGCAGCAGATAGCAGCAACGCCTCCGCCAGCGATAGCCAGGCCGCAAACCTGTTGAAAAGCGGTAAATGGTGGCTGATTATTCTTGGCTTCTTTACCGCAGGGTTACTGCTTGCATTCACACCGTGCGTATTTCCGATGATTCCTATCCTATCTTCCATCATCATCGGCAAAAACGCACATGTAACACGCTTACATGCATTTAACTTATCGCTGGCCTACACCTTGGGCATGTGTCTCACCTACACGCTTGCCGGTATCGCCGCTGGCCTTTCCGGACAAATGCTCAGCAGCGCATTACAAACGCCGTGGGCCTTAGGCTTTGGCGCACTGATCTTTGTATTGCTGGCGCTATCTATGTTTGGTTTTTACGAACTCAAGCTACCAAGCGGCATGGAAAATGGCCTGATGAACTTAAGCCGCCGCATCAAGGGCGGGCGCTTCTTTAGCGACTTCCTGATGGGCGTACTTTCAGCGCTGATTATCAGCCCGTGCGTGGCAGCACCACTCGCTGGCGCATTACTGTATATCAGCAAAACCAATGACGTAGTGTTAGGCGGCGTAGCACTATTCTCTCTTTCTGTGGGCATGGGCACGCCGTTGCTGTTGATAGGTGCGTCGGCCGGAACGTTGTTACCCAAAGTTGGCAGCTGGATGAACGCAGTGCGTAATTTATTTGGCGTACTGATGCTGGGCGTCGCCATCTGGCTCATCTCCCCGGTGATTCCCATGCAAGTACAGCTGGCGTTATGGGCGGCTATATTGATAGTACCGGCCATCTTTATGCACGCACTAGATAGCCTACCCACTGGCGCCAAAGCCGCACTCAAGTTTTGGAAAGGCATAGGCGTGATGATGGTGATCACCGGTTTAGCACTGTTAATCGGCGCGCTCTCCAATGCCAAGTCGCCATTGCAGCCACTAAGCGGGCTAATCGCCAGCAGCAGTAAAGTACAGCCGCATAACAACCTTAATTTTCAGCAAATTAAAAGTCTTGCCGAATTAGAAAGCGCGCTGAAAAATGCAGGAGGCAAACCAGTGATGCTAGATTTCTACGCGGATTGGTGCGTTGCCTGCAAAGAGCTGGAGCAATTTACGTTTAGTGACGCACGCGTGCAAACCGCCTTAAAAGACACCGTATTGCTGCAAGCCGATGTCACCAATAATACCGAAGACGATAAAGCCTTAATGCAGAAATTTAACATTTTTGGCCCGCCGGGCATCGTGTTTTTTGATGCTAATGCTCACGAACAAAGCCAGTTAAAAGTAGTCGGCTACAAGGATGCAGACACCTTCCTGCAAACGTTAAATCAACGCGGCAGCTGCTTACCTGAAACAATCGCATGCTAAAAAAAATACTGAAATCTATTTTCTTTATCGCCCTAGCATCCTGCTTAGCGTTGAGCCTGGCCTTTATATTGCGCTATATTGCAGAGCAGAACGCCGACAACCAACCGAGCGGCGCGGCCCTGTATGTAGCTAAATTACCCGACATCTATGGCAAAATGCAGGATCTTGGGCAATACCGGCACAAAGTCATTATCGTTAATTTCTGGGCAACTTGGTGCCCGCCATGCCGTGAAGAAATGCCTGAACTGATTGCGCTGCAGCAAGCCTACCAAGATAAGAACGTTGTTGTGTTAGGCATTGCACTGGATGAGCCGGCACAGGTCGCTCAGTATTTAAAAAGCACCTCGGTCAATTATCCAATAGTCGCCAACGATGTTGCGGGTAGCATGCTCGGCGAGCAATTGGGTAACGACAAAGGCGTTTTACCCTACACCGTGATTATTAATACAGATGGAAATATTGTTAACGCCCACTTTGGGCGCATCACCCAAGCCATGATCGAAGCAAGCATCAAGCCTTTGATACCTGCGTCAACACGCTAGCTGTAACCTGAGCTAAGGATTTTCGCAGAAATTAAGTACCCACTTAGCATAGAGATTTCACGAAATCAACTAAGGCAAATTCGCTTAAATTCTCTAAAGTTTCTGGACAAAACCCATTAACTTCGGCAAACTCGCGTCTATGAATTATCGTAATTTATGCATAAATTGTTTAAAACAGGTGGGTTGTCATGACAGCTAAGAGCATTCTGGTATTGCATGGCCCTAATCTGAACCTATTGGGTCTGCGTGAGCCACAACATTACGGCAACGCTACACTTGATAGCATCAATCAGACCCTAACCAACAAAGCAAAATTAGCTAACATCACATTAGAGAGCTTCCAAAGCAACGCGGAAGCGGATCTTGTCGATAAAATTCAGTCTATTGCAACAAAAAGCGTAGATTTTGTCATCATCAACCCCGCAGCATTCACACACACCTCGGTTGCCATGCGTGATGCATTAAGTGCGGTTAAGGTTCCATTTATAGAAGTACATTTGTCAAATGTGTTTGCACGAGAAGCATTTCGTCACCATTCATATTTTACAGATATCGCTGTAGGCATTATTAGCGGGCTAGGTGCAAAAGGTTACGAACTTGCACTGGATTTCGCTATTGAAAAAATCAATCATTCTTAAAATAATAATTTATATCGAATTAGTTAGGGGTCATCATGGATTTACGTAAACTTAAAAAGCTTATTGATCTGGTAGAAGAATCAGGTATTTCAGAGCTAGAACTGACAGAAGACGGCGAAAAAGTACGCATCAGCCGTAATTTCACCGCCAGCATGCCGGCACAAAACTACGCTCACTATATTCCTCAGCAACAAGCACCTGCTGCATTTCAAGCATCAGCACCAGCTGTAGCTGTTGAAGCTGCTCCTGCTGCAGAAGAAGGCCACGCGGTTAAATCACCGATGGTAGGCACTTTCTACCGCTCACCATCGCCAGATGCTAAGGCGTTTGTTGAAGTAGGCGACACGGTAGCTGTAGGCGACACACTATGCATTATCGAGGCGATGAAGCTATTAAACGAGATTGAAGCAGATAAAGCTGGCGTTATCAAAAAAATCTTGGTGGATAACGGCCAAGCCATTGAATACGGTGAGCCACTGTTTATCATTGGTTAATATCATGGGCTAATTGCGGTTAGCTTATTCAATTACTGCTTAAAATTCATTAAGTCTTAACATCAATGCTAAGACTTAAAAACTAGGATTCACTTTCATGGCAATGTTTGACAAAATTTTAATCGCCAATCGCGGCGAAATCGCATTGCGCGTACAACGCGCGTGTCGCGAACTCGGCATCAGAACGGTGGCGGTACACTCCGAAGCCGACCGTGAAGCTAAATATGTAAAATTAGCGGATGAGTCAGTTTGTATCGGCCCAGCACCTTCTGGTCAAAGCTACTTAAATGTCCCAGCGGTGATTAGTGCTGCTGAAGTGACCGATGCACAGGCGATTCACCCAGGTTATGGCTTCTTATCAGAAAACGCAGACTTTGCAGAACGCGTAGAGCAAAGCGGCTTTGTGTTTATTGGCCCACGTGCCGAAACTATCCGCCTGATGGGTGACAAGGTATCGGCTAAAGACGCCATGCGTAAAGCGGGTGTGCCTTGCGTACCAGGCTCAGAAGGCGCATTGCCGGATGACCCTAGCGAGATCATCAAAATCGCTAAGCAAATTGGCTACCCGGTCATTATTAAAGCGGCGGGCGGTGGCGGCGGACGTGGTATGCGTGTAGTGCACACCGAAGCAGCGTTGCTAACTTCTGTGAACATGACCAAAGCTGAGGCACAAGCCGCGTTTGGCAACCCGATGGTTTACATGGAAAAATACCTTGAAAAACCACGTCATATCGAAATTCAAGTACTGGCTGACCAACATGGTAACGCCGTATTCCTAGGTGAGCGTGATTGCTCTATGCAACGCCGCCACCAAAAAATTCTGGAAGAAGCACCAGCGCCATTACTTAACGCGCGTTTACGCGACAAAATCGGCGAGCGTTGTGCCGAGGCTTGCCGCAAGATCAAATACCGCGGCGCAGGTACTTTTGAGTTCCTTTACGAAAACGGCGAGTTCTATTTCATTGAAATGAACACCCGCTTACAGGTAGAACATACTGTCACTGAGATGATTACTGGTATCGACTTAGTGCAGCAACAGATTTTTGTCGCAGCTGGCGAAAAACTGAAGTTCCGCCAGAAGGACATACAATTACGCGGACATGCCATTGAATGCCGCCTGAATGCAGAAGATCCTTACAACTTTGTACCTTCTCCAGGCAAAATCACCAAGTTCCACATGCCTGGTGGCCCAGGCGTACGTATCGATACGCACGCATACTCTGGCTACACCGTACCGCCGCACTACGATTCAATGATTGGTAAGTTAATCACTTACGGTGATACGCGTGAACAAGCCATTGCTCGTATGCGCATCGCATTATCAGAAATGATGATTGAAGGCATTAGCACTAACATTGCTCTGCACTCGGACTTGATGGCCGATGCAGCGTTCCATTTAGGTGGTACAAGTATTCACTACCTAGAACAAAAGCTTGGTATTTATAACAAATAATTGTTATTTCTGAAGTAGTACTGTAAATACGCGTTACCGCAGCTGCGGTACACGCGTATTTACGTATGTAGTTTAAATATGTAATTCAAAATAAGTGTTAGATAGGTTAAGTATGGCGTGGGTATCATTAAAGATTGAAGCACAGGACAACAATGCTGATTTAATTAGCGACACACTCATGGAGCTGGGCGCATTGTCAGCCATTATTGAAGACGCCAATGCCGAAACTATCGATGAACAGCCTATTTTTGGTGAACCGGGCGACCCGCCACCAGGTATCTGGCAGCAAAATCTAGTCAGCGCCTTGTTTGATGAAGGCGTAGACATCCCTGCCGTGATTGAGGCGCTCACACAGCAGGCCAAACTCGGCAACCTGAATTACACGACAGAAACCATACAAGAACAAGATTGGGTGCGCGCCACGCAATCGCAATTTGACCCGATTAGAATCACCGACACACTGTGGATAGTACCAACCTGGCATGAGTCACCTAACCCTGACGCGATCAACATCGTTTTAGACCCTGGTTTGGCCTTTGGTACTGGCAGCCACCCGACTACCCACTTATGCTTGGCATGGCTAACCCAAACCGTGACGCCAGGAAATTCAGTGCTGGACTACGGCTGCGGCTCAGGCATTTTAGCGATTGCCGCCAAGAAACTAGGCGCAGCTGAGGTAGTGGGTACCGATATTGATACGCAAGCGATACAATCTAGCCTGTACAACGCAGAACAGAACCAAGTTGAGGCTGAGTTCTACGATGCAAATGCATACCAATCTAAAGAGTTTGATATTGTGGTTGCCAATATCTTATCCAGTGCTTTAAGCGTGCTGGCACCGGCATTGGCAAAATCATGCAAAGCTGGCGGCAAGATTGCGCTTTCTGGAATTTTACGCGAACAAGAAGCCGCTGTTTCTGCCATTTATGCTGAATGGTTTGATATGAGTGCACCACAGCACATGGATGCTTGGGTGTTGCTCACAGGCACGAAAAAATGCGCGACATAACCCATTGCCCAAATTGCCAAACCCAATTCTTTGTTAGTGAAGACCAGCTCAGCCAGCATGGCGGTTTAGTCCGCTGCGGGCAATGCCTGCACGTATTTAATGCCAAAGAGCAATTTGTCCCCACCAGCAACCCTACTCCAGCCAGCACAGCACCTGTAGAAACCACCGTACCAAAAGTCGCGGCCGCCACTTTAGCGCCGAGCAATGACGCTGCACCTTCTGGCTGGCCAGCAATTGACCTGGCACTTGAAGAGCCTGCAGCAAGCACGCAGCAGCCAGAAGCGAAACCTGCTCAGCAAGCAGCACCTCCGTTAAATACTGCATCTGCGGAGACTCGTACAGCACTGACGAGCGAGCAGCCCAGCCCAGACATTACGCACACCGGTGCACTTGCCGAACTTCCGCATGATCCAAGCAGCATAGCCGAGCATCCACCGAACGATACCAGCAAACTAAACACTGCCCATCACCCTGCTAACGATTTTAATGACTTGGTCAAACACGCAAAACGCGATAGCAATCAAAAAGCAAACCGTCGCTGGCCATGGCTACTAGGTGCGCTAGTATTGGTGCTCACTGCTGCCGCACAAAGTGCTTATTTCTTACGCAATAGCATAGCCATTTACTATCCCAAACTTAAACCACAGTTAGTGCAGGCTTGTGAGCACCTCAAATGCAGCATTGAGCTGCCCAAACAGATTGAGTGGGTAGTGATTGACGATTCCGACATGCAGGAAGACCTGGCGCATAGCGGGGTGATGCACCTGAGCAGCAGCCTCTTTAACAAAGCAGGTTTTGTGCTGGCTTACCCCAACCTAGAGTTGACCCTGACCAATACCGACGATAGCCCGGTGTTAAGACGCGTATTTAAGCCAGCAGAGTATTTGCCACCCAACACTGACATTGCCACCGGCTTTACTGCCGGCAATGAAATCAAGGTAAAACTTGCCATCACTACGCAGGATGTGAGCGTTGCCGGCTACCGCCTGTACGTTACTTACTAACACATTCCCCTAATATTTTAAAACAATTGCAGCTTGACTTGCATCAATAAATGCAGGGACTTTAGGTATACGATGGTGGAAGCATATGACTAAATTGGATATATAAATGGGACGACCTTCATCAAATATAGTTTCCAAATATTCCCTTTCTGTAATGTGGCTGACTTGCTCGGTCTTAGCCATCTTGATTACATCTGGTTTTTTAATTTGGCTACAACGTTTACTTGAAAGAAAAGTAGCGCTATCTGAATTTATAGTGATTGTCTTATCCAGCCTTCTCATTAATGGGTTGGCTATTTATCTATTTGCAAGACACAACAAACGTATACTTGCCAGCAAAATAGCAGCGATGAATATTGACTTCAAGACTTTAAAACAAAGTGAATCAAGATTACAAAAGATAGAATATTACCAGCGCGCCTTTATTGATAGCCTACCTTTTATGGTCTGGCTCAAAGATGAAGAAAGTCGATTTATATCGGTTAATAAAGTCCACGCCAATAATTATGGGGAGGACAGCCCTGAAAAGATGATTGGCAAAACAGATTTTGATTATTCACCGAAAGAGCTTGCTGAATATTATCGCCAAGAAGATTTAAGTGTTCTCGAATCTAGGCAACCAAAACTGGTCGATGAAACATTTATTGACCCAGAAGGCAAGACGCATTGGATAGAAACCTTCAAAGCACCAGTCACAGATAATGATGGAAATTTATTAGGTACTGTCGGGTTTGCACGTGATATTTCTGAGCAAAAAAGAATTGAAAATGAACTTAAAGTTTCGGCTATAGCCATGGAATCGCAAGAGGGTATTATTATTACAGATGCCAACTCTAAAATTCTAAAAATTAACGATGCGTTTACTAAAATAACAGGCTTTACTAGTGAAGAGGCCGTTGGCAACAGGATGACGCTATTAAAATCTGGTGTTCATGATGCAGCCTTTTATAAAGAAATGTGGGAATCAATTTCCACTCAAGGCTCATGGCAAGGTGAGATTTGGAACAAGCGCAAATCTGGCGAAATTTATCCAGAATGGCTCACTATTTCTGCCGTAAAAAACGCTGAGGGCGTGGTGACAAACTACGTTGGAACGATGATTGACATTACCGCTCGGAAATCAATTGAAGAGCGCGTTCATCATATGGCGCATTATGACCCACTCACAGATTTGCCTAATCGCAGCCTACTCACTGATCGCTTACATCAAGCATTAGCGCAGGCACGTAGAGAAAACGCTATGCTAGCGGTTATGTTTCTCGATTTGGATAAGTTTAAAATAGTTAATGACACGCTAGGCCACGATATTGGGGATGCCTTACTCAAAGCAGTAGCCATTCGCTTAACTAATTGCTTTAAAAGGCAAACAGATACCGTATCACGTCTTGGTGGCGATGAGTTTGTAGTTTTACTTGCCAAGATAGAAACAGAGCAAGATGTGGCAATGGTGGCTCAAGAAGTAATACAGTCGCTGACAGAAACTTTTTACATTGAAGAACATGTCATTAATATTTCTTGCAGCATTGGTATTAGCTTGCATCCTAAAAATGGTAATGATGTAGCATCATTGTTACGTAGTGCTGACAATGCAATGTATGAATCAAAACATGCTGGCAGAGGCTGCTTCAGATTCTATAATAATATTGCTAATCAATCATCTTTAGACAATCAGACTGAATCGCCCTGATTGCATCAGCTACACATTCTACTGCCAACTCTCTGGCATAGCTTTTACGCCACGCTAGCGCCACTCTGCGCACAGGCACTGGGTCTGAAAATGGAATTACTCTCACCAATGGATTCAAATATCGGTCAGTAGCTGCACTGCATGACAATACCGTAATACCCAGATTTGAAGCCACCATATTGCGTATGGTTTCTAAAGAGTTACCTTGTAACACTTGCCCTTTTCTAGATAGATCTGGACATGCCTGCAACACCTGATGGCTGTAACAGTGCCCGCTGTTCAACAGCAAGACATTTTCATCTGCCAGTTCATCCGCATTCACCGAAGCGCGATCAGCCCAAGGATGGCTCACCGGCACCATCACCAGATACTGCTCATCGTATAGCGGGAGTGTATTAATACCTGCCACTTCAAACGGCAGCGCCACCACTGCTGCGTCAATCACGCCATTTTTAAGCTGTGCCTCTAATTGCACCGTGAGATTTTCTTCAATATCCAACGGCATTTCCGGTGCGCTCTGCCGCAAAATAGGGATAAGTTCTGGCAGCAAATAAGGACCCACCGAGTAAATCAAACCTAAGCGGAACACGCCACCCAGTTGGTTATTACCCTGCTGGGCAATCTCGCGTATGTAGTTCACTTCCTCTATCGCCTTAATCGCCTGTTCGATAATCTTTTCGCCGATAGGGGTGGGATTAATATCAGTGCGGCTGCGCTCAAAGATTTGTACGCCTAAATCTTCTTCCAATTTTTTAATCGCCAAACTAAGCGCGGGCTGGCTAACGTAGCACTTGTCGGCAGCTCGCCTAAAGTTGCGCTCCTTTGCCACGGCAACCACAAAACGTAATTCACTTAAGGTCATTGCCAGTATCCAGATTATGCATGATTGATAAGTTTAGCATATCAATAAAATTAGAACATTCAATTATACAAATCAATGTTCGGCCTATACACTGGTCCCACTTGCTGCTCAACATTGCTTTACCAAACCACCGAGATAGCAATATAAATGGAGAGAAAAATGAACAACTATTTATACGAGTTACAAGAAATTTTTATCGACAT
Source organism: Methylotenera mobilis JLW8 (assembly GCF_000023705.1). Taxonomy (NCBI): domain Bacteria; kingdom Pseudomonadati; phylum Pseudomonadota; class Betaproteobacteria; order Nitrosomonadales; family Methylophilaceae; genus Methylotenera; species Methylotenera mobilis. Next base: position 164,302 of record NC_012968.1, on the reverse strand, counting down.
GTTTGCTCAATATGCATTGAGCCAATAGCAAACCATACGTGAGACCTGTAACCAATTTTTACACTACAGCGTGTAAATTTAAGATTAAAATATTTCTGCGCTATATTCAGCAGAGATGATTAAAACAGGTCCATCACGTTCTAAACAATAACAGGAGAACATCATGACAGCCGAATCAAAATGCCCTTTCTCTGGTGGTGCACCCAAACCAACCACCACCGCAGGCTCTGCTAACGCAGCCTGGTGGCCAGAACAGCTCAACCTCAGCATATTGCACCAGCACACACCTAAATCTGACCCTATGGGGCAAGATTATGACTATGCAGCAGAATTTAATAGCCTAGACCTATCTGCCGTGATTAAGGATTTACATGCCCTGATGACAGACTCACAGGAGTGGTGGCCTGCCGATTATGGACATTATGGCCCATTCTTTGTGCGCATGGCATGGCATGGTGCTGGTACTTATCGCATTTACGATGGCCGCGGCGGCGCTGGCTCCGGTGCACAGCGCTTTGCACCACTTAATAGCTGGCCGGACAATGGCAACCTAGATAAAGCACGCCGCTTGCTTTGGCCTGTTAAACAAAAATATGGCCGCAAGATTTCATGGGCAGACTTAATGATACTGGCTGGCAATGTAGCGCTGGACTCCATGGGGCTGAAGACCTTTGGCTTTGCCGGTGGGCGTAAGGATATTTGGGAACCAGAGCAGGACATCTATTGGGGGCCAGAAACCACATGGCTAGGCGACAATCGCTACCATGGTGACCGTGAGCTGGAAAACCCGCTAGGCGCAGTGCAAATGGGCTTGATTTACGTTAATCCAGAAGGCCCCAACGGTAATCCAGACCCTGTAGCTTCTGCCCGTGATATTCGCGAAACCTTCGCACGCATGGCAATGAACGATGAGGAAACCGTAGCACTGGTGGCTGGTGGCCATACCTTTGGCAAATGCCACGGCGCCGGCGACGCTAGTCATGTTGGTGCAGAGCCTGAAGCAGCAGAGATTGAAGCGCAGGGCCTAGGCTGGCACAACAGCTTTGGCAGTGGTAAAGGCGTACACACCATCACTAGCGGAATTGAAGGTGCGTGGACCAGCAACCCTATCCAATGGGATAACAACTATTTTGAAAACCTGTTCGGCTATGAGTGGCAGTTGACCAAGAGCCCAGCTGGCGCGCACCAATGGACGCCAAAAGAGGCTAGCGCTCTAAATACCGTGCCTGATGCACATGATGCATCTAGACGCCATGCGCCTATCATGACCACTGCTGACTTAGCTATGCGGATGGATCCAGCCTACGAGAAAATATCACGTCACTTTTTTGCTAACCCGCAGGCATTTGCAGATGCTTTTGCCCGCGCCTGGTTTAAGCTAACCCACCGCGACATGGGCCCAGTATCGCGCCATTTAGGTCCATTAGTACCCAAAGAAGCGCTCATCTGGCAGGATCCTATCCCAGCGGTTAACTACACCCTAGTCGATGCGCAGGATATCGCAAGCCTAAAAGCAAAAGTATTGGCATCCGGTTTATCTATCTCACAATTGGTAAGCACGGCGTGGGCATCTGCTTCCACATTCCGCGGTTCAGATAAACGTGGTGGTGCAAACGGAGCACGCATTCGCCTCTCTCCGCAAAAGGACTGGGCCATCAATCAGCCAGCCGAGTTAACCACTGTGTTGCAGAAACTAGAAGCGATACAGCAGGAATTTAACAGTGCACAGCACAGCGGCAAGCACATTTCCATGGCCGACCTGATTGTGCTGGCAGGCGGTGCGGCAATTGAAGCGGCTGCTAGCAATGCAGGGCATACGCTAGCCGTGCCATTCACGCCAGGGCGTAACGATGCCAGTCAAGCGCAAACTGATATTGACTCATTTGCCGTACTGGAGCCAATTGCCGATGGTTTCCGCAACTATACGAAAAATGGCGTTGAGGCCAATGTGGCCGAACTACTGCTAGACAAGGCGCAATTGCTCACGCTCAGCGCACCAGAAATGACGGTGCTGATCGGTGGTCTACGTGTGCTAAATGTGAATCATGGTAAATCTCAGCATGGTGTGTTCACACATCAAGCCGAAACCTTAAGCAATGACTTCTTCGTGAACTTATTGGACATGAACACGACATGGCAAAAGTCTGCGACATCCAAACATGTGCTTGAGGGCTATGACCGTAGCAGCAAGACGCTTAAATGGACAGCTACTGTAGTGGACTTAGTGTTTGGCTCTAACTCGCAGCTGCGTGCTATTGCCGAAGTTTATGCAACGGATGATGCACAAGCCAAGTTCCTAGGCGATTTTGTACAGGCATGGACCAAAGTCATGAACCTTGATCGTTTTGATCTAGCCTGATTGCGCCAGCCCAATAAGGCGGACATTAGGCGATAAAAAAACCTCAACTTGATCCAAGTTGAGGTTTTTTATTATCAAAACTTATACGAACTAGATTGCGAACTAGATGCCCATCAATTACATCCCCATATAAGTCGGGCCACTGCCCCCCTCAGGCGGTACCCACACAATGTTCTGTGTCGGGTCTTTAATATCGCAGGTTTTGCAATGTATGCAGTTTTGCGCATTAATGTGCAAATAGCTCGCATCATGCGATTTCACGATTTCATAGACTCCAGCCGGGCAATAGCGTTGCTCAGGCGCATCATAATTAGCCAGATTAACACTGATAGGCACATTCTGGTCGCGCAGCGTCAAATGGCAAGGCTGATTTGCATCATGCGCAAGGTTACTTAAGCTGATGGAACTTAAGCGGTCAAAACTGTACACGCCATCATGCTTTTCGTACTGAATCATTGGCATTACAGATGCCGGCTTGGTGTATTCATGGTCTGCTTTCTGATGTTGCAATGTCCACGGCAAACGCACATGCAGTGCATGCAGCCACATCTCGATGCCACCTAACAAAGTACCGCCCCAACTGCCAAATCGCGACAACAGCGGCTTTATGTTACGCACCGCATCTAAATCTTGCCACACCCATGAATCTTTGAGTGCTTGTGGATACGCTGTCAGCAAGCGGTTATCCGACTGCTCTGCCTGTGTAATCGCATTAAACACAGCCTCGGCTGCCAACATGCCAGATTTCATCGCATTGTGGCTACCTTTGATACGCGGCACATTCACCATGCCTGCACTACAACCGATGAGCGCACCACCTGGAAAAATCATCTCCGGCCATGCTTGCACGCCACCTTCACTAATCGCACGCGCGCCATAACTAAAACGCTCGCCATCTTTCAGCAAGGCTTTAATCTCAGGGTGGGTCTTAAAGCGCTGGAACTCTTCAAATGGAGAAAGATGCGGGTTGGCGTAGTCCAAATGCACCACAAAGCCAATAGACACCAGCTGTTCACCGTAATGATAGATGAAAGAACCACCACCGGTATCCGCCTGCAATGGCCAGCCTACGCTGTGTTGCACCAGTCCGGGCCTATGTTGTGCTACCGGCACACGCCATACTTCTTTAAAGCCTAAACCATATTTCTGCGGCGAGGTACGCAGCGCGTATTTGCTCTCTAGCTCGCGTGTTAATGAGCCACGTGTACCTTCTGCGATTAAAGTATATTGCGCTCTAATTTCTATGCCAAGCGTGAATTGTGCGGTTTCCTTGCCGTGCGCATCACGCCCCATATCGCCGGTAATCACGCCAACCACTTGCTGATTTTCGTCATACAGCATACTTTGTGCCGCAAAACCTGCGTAAATTTCCACCCCTAAGGCATCCGCTTGCTCACCTAACCAGCGATCCACATCGCCCAGGCTCACAATATAGTTGCCCTCATTACTCATCAAGGGCGGCATCAGCCAATGTGGAACCGGCCAGGATTTAGTTTTACCCAGCACGAGAAACTCGTCTTCCTTCACACTGGTATGCACTGGCGCACCTTTTTCGCGCCAATCTGGAATCAGTTCATTCAACGCGATAGGGTCAATCACCGCACCGGATAAAATATGCGCGCCTACCTCGGCTGCTTTTTCCAACACGCACACACTGAGCTCCTGCCCAGCCGCGTTGGCCAGCTGTTTCAGCCGTATCGCCGCCGCCAGACCCGCTGGCCCAGCCCCTACAATTAACACATCGTAATTCATTACATCGCGTTGCACATCTGTCATTTAAAGACCGTCCTCTAAGCTATTTCTGGCAAATTAACTTGGTCGCTACGCTCTGCGCCCACCACCATTTTTTTGCATAACATGATAAATTCACGCATACCTGTTGTTTGATATTTTTGCTTGTGCCAGAGAAAGTAAAAATATCTTCCTAAATTTAGTTCTGGCGTCACTAACGGCACCAAGCTGCCACGGCGGAAAGCGTCCTTCAACGCCAAACGCGAGATGCAGCCAATACCTAGCCCAGACTCTACCGCACGCTTAATCGCCTCGGTGTGCTCCAGCTCTAGGCGGATATGCAAACCGGCATTGTTATTATGAAAAGCACGATCAAAAGTTGCACGGGTGCCAGAACCTTGCTCCCTTAAAATCCATTGCTCCTGCAATAATTGTGCTATCGAAATTTGTTTTAACTGCGCCAGCGGGTGATTGGGTGCCGCAAACACTACCAGTTCATCCGCCACCCAGCGCTGCACCTCGATATCCGGATGGCTGCAATCCCCTTCAATCAAGCCCAGATCCAGTTCGTGATTCACTACCTGCTGCACGATGGTGCTGGTATTATGTACTTGTAACTGAATGCGGCTTTCAGGATGATCCTGCAAGAATTTTGCCACCAGCATGGTAGCCAAGTAATTGCCCACCGTTAAAGTAGCGCCAATTTTCATATAGCCGAAGCCGGTGTGACCGCGCAGCAGATTTTCTATTTCACTGGCACGGTCTAATAACTCTACCGCCTTGGGGAGCAGTTGCAGCCCGGTTTCATTGATACGCAGAGTTTTACCCACCCGGTCAAAAAGCTGCAGGTCGAATTGTCGCTCCAGCTCACTCAATGCGGTACTGGTTGCCGATTGCGATAAAGCTAAAGCATCGGCTGCGCGCGAGACGCTTTCGGTACGACTGATGACAACAAATATCTCTAGTTGCCTTAGGGTATATTTCATACACTCCTATATCTATTTTGCAGATATATAATATCTTTACAATCTAATTTATATATATTATACGCTCATGTAAAATACGCAGCAATTATTGAGGAAATTGCCATGAAAATATTGGTCGCTGTAAAACGCGTAGTAGATTACAACATCAAAGTACATATCAAGCCTGATGGCTCGAATGTGGAAATTGATGGCGTAAAGATGAGTGTAAACCCATTTGATGAAAATGCAATCGAAGAAGCCTTAAAACTAAAAGAAAAAGGCATTGCATCTGAAGTGGTTGTCGTGTCCCTAGGTACCGCAGCTAATCAAGACGTATTAAGACAAGGTCTGGCCATGGGCGCAGACCGCGCGGTGCTAATTGAAAGCGAAGAAGAACTACAGCCGCTGGCAGTTGCCAAACTACTGAAGGCTTTGGCGGAGCGTGAGCAACCGGGGTTAATTATGCTAGGCAAACAAGCGGTAGATGACGATGCAGGTCAGACTGGACAGATGCTAGCGGCACTGCTCAATTACCCGCAAGCGACTTACGTATCAGCCATCACCATCAACGGTAATGAAGTGGTCGCCACCCGCGAGGTAGATGGCGGTACAGAAACCATCAGCTTAAACCTGCCGGCAGTGATTACCGCTGACCTGCGTTTAAACCAACCACGTTTTGTAAAACTGCCTAACTTGATGATGGCGAGAAAGAAACCGATTGAGGCCATTAAGGCTGCTGACTTTGGTGTAGACACCAAACCGCGTCTGCAGCTATTAAAAGTATCAGAGCCACCAGCGAGAAAAGCTGGTATTAAAGTGAGCAGCGTGCAAGAGTTGCTGACTAAATTGCGCGAACACGAAGGAATACAACTATGAAAACCCTAATTCTAGCCGAACATAACGGCAGCACACTGAGCGCATCAGTTTACCAAGCGGTGACCGCTGCCCAGTCTTGGCACAACCCAGTTGAAATTTTAGTAGTGGGTAGCAACGTCAGCAACATTGCACAACAGGCTGCGTTAATTGACGGCGTAGCGCGCGTGATTCAAATCGATGCTGAACACTTGGCACACCAGTTAGCTGAAGATGTTGCACCGCTGATTACTAGCATCGCCAACGAATACAGCGTGGTATTAGCTGCACACGCATCATTCAGCCGCAATATCTTGGCACGTGCCGCAGCACTACTGGATGTCGCCATGATTTCTGATGTACTGGAAATTAAAGACAGCAACACTTACGTGCGTGCAGTGTATGCTGGCAATATCCTTACCACAGTACAGAGTGCAGACCGCATACAACTATTGACGGTACACGGCAGCAACTTTGGCGCAGCCAATACCCGTACACAAAGTGCTGAAATCAACACGGTTGCAGCACCGGCAGCACAGCATCAAACCCGCTGGTTGTCTGAAACACGCACTTTGTCAGACCGCCCGGCACTGAGCACGGCAAAAATCGTTATTTCTGGCGGCAGGTCATTAGGCAGCGCAGAAACCTTCGAACAAGTACTAGCCCCATTAGCCGCTAGACTTGGTGCAGCACTAGGCGCTACCAGAGCAGCTGTAGATGCTGGCTATGCACCTAACGATATTCAGGTAGGCCAAACCGGTGTCACCGTTGCCCCTGATTTATACATCGCAGTTGGTGTTTCCGGTGCAGTACAGCACACCTACGGCATGAAAGACAGCAAAGTTGTGGTAGCGATTAACCAAGACCCAGACGCGCCTATCTTCCAGGTTGCAGACTATGGCTTAGTTGCCGACTTGTTTGAAGTGATTCCAGAACTCACTGCAGCTATTTAAAAAATTTAAACTAAAGAAAAACCAAAATGAGTAAATATACGACCGAACGCATCTTAAGTGTCCACCACTGGAATGACACCCTTTTCAGCTTTAAAACCACACGCGACCCAGGCTTACGCTTTGAAAATGGCCAGTTTGTCATGATTGGCCTAGAAGTTGACGGCATCCCGCTAACACGCGCTTACAGTATCGCCAGCCCTAACTATGAAGAGCATTTAGAGTTCTTTAGTATTAAAGTACCTAATGGTCCACTCACCTCAAGATTGCAGCACTTAAAAGTAGGTGATGACCTGCTGGTAAGCAAAAAACCAACCGGCACTTTGGTGACTCACGATTTGAAACCGGGTAAGAATCTGTACTTCCTTTCTACCGGTACCGGTCTAGCGCCGTTCATGAGCCTAATTCAAGATATCGAAGTATATGACCGCTTTGAAAAGGTAGTATTAATTCATGGCGTGCGTCACGTCAACGAATTGGCTTATGCAGACTTTATCGAAAAAGAACTACCCAACAACGAGTTCTTTGGTGAAGAAGTGCGTAAAAAACTGATTTACTACCCAACAGTTACCAGAGACCAATTCCGCAATCAAGGCCGTTTAACCGACCTGATCAACTCAGGCAAACTATTTGAAGATATCGGCCTGCCACCGCTAGACCCGGCTCACGACAAAGCCATGATCTGCGGTAGCCCACAAATGCTCAAAGACACCGAAGAGCTACTGGATTCAAGAGGCTTTATCGTGTCACCACGCGTAGGCCAGCCTGGCGACTACGTGATCGAACGTGCATTCGTCGAGAAATAAAACGTCAAAAATAATGCGTAGAAAAACTACGCATTAAAGAAATAAAGTAATCTCAAGCACGTGATTGCATCAGGTGCTTGAGAAATACCCATACCGCAGGCAAGCTAGGAATAATAATCAGCGCCAGCGCCACCAAAGAGAAGTTAGCCTGTACCCACGGGTGATTTCCCACCAAGAAACCGATACCGGTTAAACCACACACCCAAAGCAAGCCACCGATTACGTTATAAAAGGCGAATTTTGCATACGTCATTTGCGCCACACCGGCAACAAATGGGGTAAATGTGCGGATAAATGGCAAGAATCTACCCACTACAATCGTAATCGCACCATGCTCTTCGTAGAAGGCATGCGTCTTATTAAATGCATCTTTATTAAACCAGCGTGAGTTCTCCCAGGCAAATACCTTATGCCCTACCCACTTGCCGACGGCATAGTTGACGGCATCTCCAGCAATGGCTGCGACTGATAGCAAAGCCATTAAAGCCGGCAAGCTCATACCGCCAACCGCGGCAATCGCACCCGCAACAAACAATAAAGAGTCACCCGGCAAGAAGGGCATCGCCACCAAGCCGGTTTCTATAAAGATAATCAGGAATAGCAGCACATAAATCCACAGCCCCCAAGTGCTGGCCACGACCGCTAAATGTTTATCCAGGTGTAAAAATAAATCCATCATGTTTTGTATATCCGTTAATTAAAGCCAGCCTAATTCGGCCTGCCACATTATAGCGTTCAGGCAATAAAAAACCCGCCGTAAAGCGGGTTTTTTATTAGTGACAGCCGATTATACTTCTAACTGTGGACGACCAGCTTCTGGCCAATCCAAGTGGTAGAACTGATCACGTGGCTGATCTTTACGCTCATAAGTATGTGCGCCGAAGTAGTCACGTTGACCTTGTAACAAGTTTGCCGGCAGGTCTGCACTGCGGTAGCCATCGTAGTAAGCCATTGCAGAAGCAAAACCTTGTGCTGGAATACCGTTAGTCACTGCCAAGGCAATCACTTTACGCCAGCCTGCTTGGCCTTCGTTCATCGCGTTGGTGAAGTATGGGTCTAGCATCAAGTTTTTCAGACGTGAGTTCAATGCATAAGCATCAGTGATTTTTTGCAAGAAACGTGCACGGATGATACAACCACCGCGCCAGATTTGTGCGATTTCACCGAAGTTCAATTTCCAGTTGTAAGCCACTTGTGCTTTGTCGATCAATTGGAAGCCTTGTGCGTATGCGCAGATTTTTGAGCAATACAAAGCGTTTTTAATCGCTTCGATAATTGCTTTCTTGTCTGACTCAACTTTAATCGCTGGGCCTTTCAAGATTTTACTTGCTTCAACACGCTCTTCTTTTAAGCTAGACAATGCACGTGCGTACACCGCAGCTGCAATCGCGTTCGCTGGTGCGCCTAATTCAAGCGCATTCGCTGCTGTCCATTGACCTGTACCTTTTTGACCAGCGGTATCCAAGATTTGATCAACCAAGAAGCCTTTGCCCATTGGGTCTTTTTGTTGCAAGATATCAGCAGTAATTTCAATCAAGAAGCTTGATAGTTCGCCTTTGTTCCACTCAGCAAATACTTTACCGATTTCGTCCGCTTGCATGCCAAGCAGATTCTTCATCAACCAGTAAGCTTCACAGATCAATTGCATATCGATGTATTCGATACCGTTGTGCACCATTTTTACGTAGTGACCAGCACCATCTGGACCAATGTATTCAGCACATGAGAAGCCGCCTTCAACTGGCTTACCTGGTTTACCGCCTTCTAATGGCTCGCCAGTAACTGGGTCAACCTTAGCTGCGATATCACGCCAGATTGGCTCTAAGCTAGCCCAAGCTTTACGTGTACCTGATGGCATGAGTGACGGACCGAAACGTGCGCCAGTCTCACCGCCTGAAACGCCAGAACCGATGAAATCAATCCCTTTAGCCGCTAATTCTTTTTCGCGACGGATAGTATCTGTCCACAATGCGTTACCACCGTCAATAATGATGTCGCCTTGCTCTAAGAATGGCAATAACGCGTTGATGGTTACGTCAGTTGCGCTACCAGCTTTAACTAGCAAGATGATTTTACGTGGGCGTTTGATGCTTAAAACAAAAGAAGCCAAGTCAGCATGACCAACTACGTTGGCATGTGATGGTTCATTTTTTTTGCAATCTTCAATGAAATTCACCATTTTTTTTGGGTCACGGTTGTAAACCGCAATGGTGTAGCCATGATCGGCAATATTCAGAGCCAAGTTCTGGCCCATAACAGCTAGGCCAACTAGGCCAATATCAGCATTCTTTGTAGTCATTTATCTTCTCTTTTGGAGTTGTTTAATGGAAAGGTTTTTTGGTAGGCAAGATTATAGAACTTTTTGTGAGTTCATTGCTGAAAATTGATGTAGATCAGAGAATTATTTTGAATTTATGACAAGATTCGGCATAAGCTGCCAAAACTACGCGTGAAGCAGTAGTTCACCGCCCAAATTTGAGCCGTAGACACTCAGCATACATACTGACCGTGGCTGAATACTGGACTTGCAGATTGCTAGATTGGAATGGCTGGGCACTACGCCAACTTTTGTCTTAAAAGTTGAAAATCCTAAAAACTAGAAACCCTAAATCCTAAAAAGTCAGATTTAACAGAAAAGCTTGGTTTGATAAAGTAACCAGGTTTAATAATCACTGCTTCTACCGGTGGAATAACCGACCGGCACGTCATTCTGCCATGCACCACAATCAGCGCAGCGATGATCATGCATACTGGGGCTTAATACCAGATGCTGGCTTTTGCACACCTTGCAATGGGGAGTATTTTCTGCGGCCTCTTTATGATGCAAGTGGTGATGCTGAGTCGCTACTTTGCTGCTACCTAATCCGTACTTATTATCCATGGCAAACTCCATGTTCAGATCACAGTTGACTGTAATAAAGTTACGCTTCTTTTAGCATGCCTGCAAGTCATTTAACGGTTGATTATGAACTGTCACATCGGCAACGGCTTAAGTGTAAAACACCCTCAAGCCATCAATACTAATTAAACCAGCCCTTGCGTCCAGTCTGGGGCTTGCTGATATGACTCCACCCACTGCTGCACTTCATCTGCAGGCATCGGGCGCGCCACACCATAACCCTGCACCACAGAACAACCCATACGCAATAGCCACAGCCCTTGCTCAGAATTTTCCACGCCCTCCGCCACTACTTTACGCTTAAAGTCGCGACTCAGGCTGATAACGCCTGCCACCACGGCCAGGTCATCCACGTCTTGCAGCATGTCGCGTACAAATGACTGGTCAATCTTAATCGTTTCTACCGGCAAGCGGCGCAAATAAGTGAGTGAGGAATAACCCACGCCAAAGTCATCCAGTGCAAAGCTGACGCCTAACTGCTTGCAAGTGTTAATGGTATTGGCCACCCCAGACACATCCTCAATCGCCGCGGTTTCGGTAATTTCCAACTCAATTTTATGTGGCGCAACCTCTGGGAACTCCGCCAACAATAAGACGAGGCGCTCGGTAAAGTTAGATTGCACGATATGCCTTGCCGCAATATTCACACTGACTTGGAAATCTAACCCAGCCGCTTGCCACACGCGAATTTGCCCTAAAGCCTCGCTAATTACCCACTCTCCCAATGGAATAGAGAAATCCGTATTTTCTACGATAGGCAGGAAAGTAGCTGGTGAGCGTAAACCTAATTCCGGATGCTCCCAACGAATCAAGGCCTCCATGCCCACCACTTTGCCTTGGCGTAAATCAACCTTAGGTTGATAGTACAGACGGAACTCCTGATTAGACAACGCAGCTTCTACGCGCTCACGATCCTGACGCAGACCTCGGAATTGGCGATCATGGTGCGAGTCGAACTGCTGCACACGGCTACCGCCATTCAGCTTAGCTTGATACATGGCGTGGTCGGCATGTCTGAGCAAGGTATCAGGCTCGCAACCGTCATCCGGAAAAATCGTATAGCCAATGCTAGAAGACACTGTCACGGATTTGTCGCCTATGCTGTATGGCGTTTTAATCACGCTGAGCAAACGCTCTAGTGTTTGCGTACATTCATCAATACTTTGCAAACCACACAGCAGTACCGCAAACTCGTCGCCACCTAAACGCGCCACTGTATCGCTATCACGCAAACAAGCGCTCATGCGCACCGCCAACTGCACGAGCAGATAGTCTCCAGCTTCATGCCCCAAGGTGTCATTCACCGGCTTAAACCCATCCAAGTCGAGGCAGCAAACCGCTAACAGCTCACCGGAGCGTTCCGCCCGCGCCAGCGCTTGCTGCAAGCGATCCGAGAGTAAAGCACGGTTGGGTAATTGCGTGAGCGGGTCATGGTAAGCCATGCGCTCCAGATTTTGCTGCTGCTCTTTGGCTTGGGTAATGTCGGAGAACAAACCAACAAAGTTCTTCACCTGATTGGCTTCGTCGCGCACGCAAAATATATCAAGCCAAGCTGCGTACACATCACCGTTTTTGCGGCGACACCATGTCTCACCGCGCCACTCACTGTTGCTTTCCGCTTGCAGCCACAGCACGTCAAGCAGGCTATCATCATAAGTGACGAAACCCAGCTCCTGCGGTATGCGGCCTAGCGCACCATTTCTTGTGTAGCCGGTAATTTGGGTGAAGGCATAATTGACCTCCACAATATTGGCATGCGGGTCAGTAATAAAAATGCCGTCGTGCGCATGATCAAATACGCTGGCTGACAAGCGCATACGCTCCGCATTCTGACGCAGGGTGTCGATAGACTCACGCAGTTTCTGTCGCATTTCCAGCACGCTAGCCATCAAGGTATCCGGTTTGGCGTTCAGGCCATCTTGTGCCAAATCACCCGCAGCGATACGCTTTACCACATCAATCGCTAGGGCAGGATCACCGCCTATCGGGTTCAGAATCAAACGCCTTAATTGCCACAGGATAATCACGATCAATAAAGTGCCGAGCAAAATGCCGGCAAACACCACAAACCATGCGTTTGCCAAACTCACAGCACGCGCTTCGCTGAGCGGATATGCTACTATTACCTTAAAGCCCCATTTAGGCACCGTCTCTGTGACAAACTCCCAGCTATCCGGCCTAGACTGCAGCAAGCTTGTGGCCTTAGCTGGCGTGATATGCGAGGAAAGGAAACGAATATTATTAGTTTCATCCAATATCACAGCAAAGCCGGTAGTGAGCTGACGCATGTTTTGCACGGTATCGCGCAGCACCTTAATATCAACTTTATAGCCGATATAGTAAGCACCAATCACGTTGCCACTAGCATCAAGCAGTGGATCATAGCGCGTGATATAAGGCTGACCCAGAATATCCACCACACCACTATACTCTTTGCCTGTCAACAGGGAGCGAATTACCTTACCCTTGGGATTCAGCAAGGTGCCAACGGCGCGGCTACCATTGTCGTGCTTAACATTGGTAGCAACACGTACGAAACTATCACCGGAACGTACAAACATGGTGGCAGTACCACCAAATAGATCACTCACACCATCTACCAGCTCAAAATACCCGGTGATTTCGGTGCTACCCATTTTGAGATTAGGTAAAGATTTGGTTTGCAGTTGCACCGAGCCATCTACGCTAACCGCTCCCAGCTCCTGGCTGCGCTGCTTTAATAGGCGCATGGCCGCGTTGGCCTGTTCGCTGACTAGTTCTTCGGTGACATCCAACAGCCGTACTAGGGTGTGTGCTTGCTCTGTGGCGCCAGCATGAATATGCCCCAACTGCTGCGATGCCTGCTGTCCTGTCAGCACAAAAGGCGCCACTGCCAGCAGCACCAGCACGGGCAGTAGGAAACGCCAAATTGTGGAAATCTTCTTTTGCATAAGGAACTAGAAGCCTAGGTTGAAATTATCCTATCATAGTTTAATAGGGTTGCAGGCCGCGATTAGACTGAATCACCAATAAAATTAGGATTGCCAGCTACAAAACAATTAAAAAACACCGTCATAGTTGATGCTGACGGTGTTTTTTGAAAATACTATTTTTTCAACTGCGGCTTGCAATTAACGTAAGCTATTTTTTCGCCATCATTGAGCGTTGTGGCATCGCCATTGATGCTCAATGTAATCACGCCACTGGCATAACGGTTACTGTCACTACTTGATTTTGCTAAATTGACTTCATGGTCGGGGTAGATTAACCAGGCATCGCTGCCGTTGTTCAGCATACGCACGTAAAAGTGTTTGTTACCGTCGCACACGTATTCAGTCGCATCTTTCGGGGTACCAGGTAACACGCTGCTTTTACTGCCAAATGGATTGCTCAAACCAATAGAGCTACAGGCTGGAATCAGCACCACCAATAAACATGTTAGAGCGAACCGTTGTAATTTAATTATCATTTTTAAAACCTAAATTATGCAAACAAATCACTTAAACCCAATGATGCGCAAATCAAGCGAGGCATACACCGAGGAAGCATCAACATAGAACGAAGCAATCCGTAATATACAACAAATTATCGGTATCCCGCGCGACTTAATCTATCCAACACCGCCATCCATATGGGTAAATTGGGTGGTAGCTCTACCAGCAAGCGGTCTACTTTCATCGCATCTAAGTGATGTAAGGCGCCATACAACAGCTCTGCGACCTTTTCTGGTGAGTTTGGCAGCTGCACATAGGGGCAGCTTGGCACAGTGCCATCACCTATCAGCATCGCAGCACTGGATAAAGCGGCCTGCTTTAGCAGCTCACACTCTTGCAACAGTGCAGCCCTATCTTTAAACAACAATAAAGGCGTGCGCGGTGAGTAATGCAAAGCATGCTGACCTGGCACTTTCGGCACCGGTGCATCTACGCTCTCTACAGCCTGTGTAGGCTGAGAGGCCGCCCGTGCAGCCACATCAGCAATCGCCTGCTCGCTAATCATTCCCGGGCGCAGCAACTGCCATTGACCATCAGCGGTAACACTCACGATGGTGGACTCTATGCCCACCTGGCAGGCACCGCCATCTAACACCGAAATCGATGCGCCCAGACCGGCCTCTACGTGAGCGGCGGTGGTTGGACTCAATTGCGTAAATAAATTGGCAGAAGGTGCGGCCACGCTTAACCCACCTTGCGTCAGCAGCGCCAACGCCACTGGATGGTTAGGTACGCGCAACGCCACCGTAGGCTCATCACCGCGCACAACGCGCGATACATGTGGCTGCGCTGGCAGCACCAACGTAAGTGGCCCCGGCCAGAACGCACTTGCCAAGTCACGCGCTACTTCAGGAAAAACCGTTGCCCAATCCTGCACTTGGCTCATGGCGCCGATATGCACGATTAAAGGGTGGTCTGCAGGGCGTTGTTTAATCGCGAAGATTTGCTTCAGCGCGCTATCATTAGTCGCGTCTGCGGCCAAGCCATAGACTGTTTCGGTGGGAATCGCAACGACACCTCCGTTTTTGAGCTCGGCGATTGCCTGTTCTAAACTAACGCGCATAATATTGAATGATCACTAAAATGTGCATTTTACTACTTTACGCGCATCCGTACCTAAATTAGAACATTTCAGCTTTAAGGTCTGATGGGATAAAATGGATTTTTTAAAAGGAAGACTCATGACCCAAATCACCGTTGAAAAGAACCCAAGCCAACAACGTTTAGAAGCTTTGAACGTAAGCAAGTGGCCAACATGGGAGAAAGAAGTTTCTGTGTTCCCATGGACGTTTCCTGAACAAGAAATTGCATACATCTTAGCTGGCGAATGCGTGATTACCCCAACGGGCGGCACACCAGTCACGTTCGGCAAAGGTGATTTAGTGACTTTTCCAGCTGGCATGACCGCAAGCTGGGAAGTAAAACAGCCACTACATAAGCACTACCAATTAGACGGCTCTAAACTATGCCAGATCTACCGTCGTATCAAACTGGCCTTAAAACTGTAACAGCAACACCAAGCTTACCCGGCTTTACGGAAAGTAAGATTAATGCGACTTTCACCTAAAGCTGGGTGCATGCCGGCCTTCAGCGGCAGCACGCCATGGTAGCGTAAACGCGCCGCACCACCCCACACCACCACATCACCATGATAAAGCGGGAAACTCAGTGCTTTATCACTACGCTTAAAACCACCGAACTGAAACGTTGCCGTTAAGCCTAACGATACCGACACAATCGGCTGGCTAAAATCCCGTTCGTTTTTATCTTGATGCAACCCCATGCGCGCCCCAACTTGATAACGATTGATTAAACAAGCATCGGCGACAAAATCTGGGTAGCCTGCCAGAGTGGCAGCCTGCTGCGACAGTACGGCAAAACTGGCCGGCATCAGCGGCCACGCCTGTTGCGTAAGCGGGTCCCAGCCATCGTAGCGATAGCCATGACGTTCGGTGACCCAACCCAGCTCACCACAGTTGCTCATCGCCACCGACATCGCAAACCCACCGGGTGTCACCATATGGCGTAACGGCGCTGCAGCAAGCACCCGCTCCACATCCGCCAGCAAGGCGGCTTCTTGTGGCAGAGCCAGCGCCTTTAGCAAGCGCACACCGTCCAGCGCCGTTGCATTGGTTACGGCTGGCTCAATATGGCCGAATAAATCCAAACGAACTTCTCCATCAAAACACTATACTTGAAGCATTTAACGCATTAGAGGCACTAAGCATCTGTAACCGATATTGGCTACATATGCTTATAATCAGCATATGTACAACCCATATCAAGCAGCTCAGGATTTTTTACGCGCTATCGACAACGATTGGGCGCAATTGATAGACCAAGTGGGTACCTGTAAGTTTACAACAAAAAGCGAGCGCGACCCGTACGAGGCATTGGTACGTGCGGTGGCGTACCAACAGCTCAGCACCAAGGCCGGCGATGCAATACTCAAAAAGCTAATCAACCATTATGGGCATTTTCCGGCGCCACCACAGCTACTGACCACCACATTTGACGAGCTACGCGCGGTGGGATTTTCCGGTAGGAAAATAGAAACGCTACAAGGTATCGCAAGCGCAGCCTTAAGCGGCTTAGTACCGACGCAAGCACTTACTGACAACATGAGCAATGAAACATTGATTCAGCAAATCACCACCATTAAAGGCATAGGCCAATGGACCGTGGAAATGATGTTGATGTTTACCTTAGCGCGCATGGACATCCTGCCCGCAGACGACTTTGGCATTGTAGAAGGCTACAAGCGACTGAAAAAACTGGAAGTTGCGCCTAAACGCAAACAGATGGCAGAAATTGGTCTAGCATGGAGCCCTTATCGCACGGTGGCCAGCTGGTATTTGTGGCAAGTGCCTAAATAGCTATCCCCATTCAAGCTGTCACCGCATCGAACCTTAGTGCATAAAGACTTAAAAAATTAAAGGTTAGTGCGCCTAATCTATATCGGTAGAATCACACTAGGTCAATGATGACTCATCGGCATGCACCCTAAGGCATCACGCTTACTACCTTATTCACTGCACCAACTCGTATATTCTATCTGTTTACTCATTAGGTTTAAACGCTTTTTCTCAACAGCAACACTGCAATTCACCGCCATAGTCGATTAAGCAAAAGCGGTTTGCACTTATAATGTCGACCATGGAATTATTTAAATATCATCAATTTGCTTTTGCCAAACTTTTAGCTTTTCGGATTCAAATGGTACTGGCCTACCAAATATTAGCGGTAGTGGTCGGCTGGCACGTTTATCAAATCACCCTTAATCCGCTGTCGTTAGGGCTCATCGGTCTGGCCGAAGTGATTCCTTACTTTGCCTCTGCACTGTTTGCGGGACATGCAGTCGATCATTATTATTCACGCCGTTTATTTGCTGGTTTGGCGGCAACGCTGCTCTCGATTAACGCGTTCACGCTTACTTTATTGGCCTTGGGCTGGTTAGAGGGTAATGCCACATTCTGGATTTATGCTTCGATTGCGTTTACCGGCGTGGCACGCGCCTTTATTGCACCCAGCTATAACACCTTATTTGCCATTATTCTGCCGCGTGAACAATATGCACGTGCCGCCAGCATCGGCACCTCCACCTTTCAGGTGGGCTTGGTGCTGGGCCCAGCCATCGGCGGCATGTTGGTGGGGTTTGGCAGTAAAACACTGGCTTATAGCGTTGCCACCGCACTGTGTTTAGGCGCCGTTACCTCCATCGCCTTAATCAAGTTAAAAGAACCGAAAAAAGCAGAAAGCATTCCGGTGTTCACCAGTATCGCCCAGGGTCTACGCTTTGTTTTTAGCAACCAAATTGTATTGGGTGCGCTATCTCTAGACATGTTTGCCGTATTGTTTGGCGGGGCGGTTGCCATGCTGCCCGCATTTATTCATGACATTTACCAGATGGGCCCCGAAAGCTTGGGCATTTTACGTGCAGCACCTGCACTTGGTGCCATCGCCACCGGGTTGTGGCTCACGCGCCACCCGATTAACCTAAATGCCGGGCGCTGGCTATTGGGCACGGTTGCCGGGTTTGGCCTTTGCATCATAGGCTTTGGTCTTAGCACCAGCTTTTGGATGGCAGCGGTACTGTTATTACTGTCCGGCTTGTTCGACGGGGTGTCCGTCATCATGCGCCAAACCATTATGCAGCTAGCCACACCAGATGCCATGCGCGGACGGGTTTCAGCCATTAACGGCATTTTTATTGGCTCGTCAAATGAGTTAGGCGCGTTTGAATCTGGGGTAGCAGCACGCGTACTGGGCTTAGTGCCATCCGTGGTGTTTGGCGGGTTTATGACTTTGAGCGTAGTGGGTATCACGGCGAAGTTGGCACCAAAACTACGTAACTTAGAGCTACACCAGCTGCACTGAGCCAAGCCAGCAACGTGAGAGACCTAGACCAGTTATTTGCCACGCTAGCACAATCCACGTTCAGAGCCAGCTTTGAGTTACGTGCTAAGGACTTAGCCTATTTGCAGCAAAAAGGCTTATCTAGTGTACTCGACCATGCTGAAGACTTTATTGCCAAACGGCTGGCACCCGCCATTATCGACAATGACGGCAAACAAACCCCAATGCGTGGTCACCCAGTATTTGTAGCGCAGCACGCCACAGCCTGTTGCTGTCGTGGCTGCCTGCAAAAGTGGCACCATATTCCAGCAGGGCGCACACTCACGCTGGCCGAGCAAGCCTATATTGTGGTGGTACTGGAGCGCTGGCTACAGGGCAGGTTTTAACCAGGAGTGCCATCGACTCTTGGTTTGTATAATATGGGTGCATATATCCATACAAAAATTGCAAATGCCATTATCCAGCATAGCGCAGAGGCAATAATCCAACCCGGGTAAAATTGTATCGCAAACATTGGTGCAAACACACGCAAGAGCAAACTTAACATTACTGCAATAAAAATTGGCACCAACCAGTCCGATGAAGCACGGATATCACGCCCGGTATGCCCTAACGCTACACGTGCCATCATAGCCATACTCATTAGGCCTATACCGCCAATCGTAAAGAGGTGCAGCACCAAAATTAATGGAATAGCACACAAGTCATGTAATCCATAGAGCAAAAACCCTAAGTTAATCATCCATGCCGACAAATACAGGCTCCACAGCAATGGCACACGCCAGATACCCCATACATGCCAGCGAGATAGTCGATAACCATTCATCAGAAACAAAACCACTCCCAAATACGGTGTTAACTCAACGCGCTGAAAAAAAATCTCATTGATAAACAAGGCAAGAAATGCCACTAAGATACTGGTGTCCAGCCATTGGGCATGTGTAATTCTGAAAGGCTCAGATACGCCGCGCTCTATGAAAAATGGAATTACGCGGCGCCCTATCATTAAAATCAAACCAATCAGCAATAACACTGCACCGTTAATAGCGTAGAGCATACCGTCCTGCAGGATTTGATAGTAACCTAAATAAAATACGATATTGCCTACCCATAACATGGCAACCTTCACAATCACTGCAAGTTGCGGCCACTGCTTGGCGCGAAAAATAGGGATGCTAATAGCGACAATCAACATTAGCCCAAATAGTAAATCGACAATGGCAGCCCACAGCATTAAGCTGGTGCCGAACAAAAACAGCAGTCGAGCACTAACCCATAATGCAAACAAGCCCATTAATGGCTTACCATTCGGCGTTGGTACGCCGGTCCAATTGCGTACTGCGGTGAGTAAAAACCCAGCAACCACGGCCAGGCTGTAGCCATACAGCATCTCGTGTGCATGCCACTGTGCATTGGTAATCGATTGAATCTGCACAGAGCCATGTCCGCTGTACACCAGCATCCACCAAACAATCGACACGATCGCAAAAATACCTGCGCCAAGAAAAAATGGACGGAACCCAAGGTTGAATAATGCACACCCTTTAACCGGACTAGTCTTACGCATCTGAATTTGCACAACTGCCATAGTAATCATGCCTTTAATTGAAAAAGTGGTGTTAATATTAGCGCAACCTGAACCAGATTTAATTGATTTAGGACAGGTTATTTGAACATGATCCCAATAATTTTCATGATTACTTTTTTTGGTTTTCTGACAAAACCTCATGAAATCGCTTGGCTTAACAGCAACTCGCACCTCTGGATGACCCTGAAGCCAAGCGGCTTCATGAGGTGTTAGGTGAATATGCCACGACTATTCAACCGCAGACTGTCTTCGCTCTTAATTGCAACAGAGATAAGCAGAATGCCCATCCCGAAGAGCAAAAGTAGCAGTCTCAGCTAGGCGGCACTGAAACAATATTGCTTAATACAGCGCAGAAATGTGAATCGCATTTTAATCACTTCGATGTGTTACTTTTCTCAGCGGGTCTAGCAAGTGCGATAGACCATTATGATCTATTTCCTGCATTAACTGTAATAAGCGGCCGAGGTCACCTGCAGGAAAACCTTCTCGTGCAAACCAGTTTAAATAATTCCCGGGTAAATCGGCAATCAGCCTACCTTTATATTTTCCGTAAGGCATGGCCAATGTGACTAATCGCTGTAAATCTTCTGGGTTCATCATTGCATGACGACTTTATCACACTTTGGCACCTCATTACCTTCGCAATAACACCGTCCTTACTGCTCGTTACATGCCATCAATCGATACCTTATTTACGCGTATGCATATTGGCACTAGGTAACCCGATATGAAAACCTTGCACATAGTTAATGCCCATATCTTTGAGCGCTTCCAGTATTTCCTGCGTCTCAACAAACTCAGCCACAGTATAAATACCGATATCCTGACATAGCCTAGATAGATTATGCACAAGCGCGTAGTCAATTTTTGAGTTAAGGATATTACGCACAAATGCACCATCTATTTTGACGTATTCAAAACGTAGCTCACGCAAGTAATGAAAAGAGTTATAGCCACTGCCAAAATCATCCAAAGCAAATGCAAAACCTTTTTCACGCAAATTACTTAAAAACTTACGCATATTGGTCATATCCCCAATTGCATCGCGCTCCAGTATTTCAAACACAACGCAGGACGGCGGAATCTCTAGTGTTTGGCACAACTCTTCTGCATAGGCAAGAATGCCGCGTCCTTGTATTTCCTGCGCTGAAATATTGAGGAACATTTTAGTGCCAGACTCACCTGTCAGCATCAGCTCACGTTTGGCTCTGAATGCTTTGTTAATAATCATACGGTCTAGGTCACGCCCCATGCCGTACTTCTCTATCGTCTCAATAAACATACTTGCAGAGACGATATTGCCATCTGGCTCAACCAGCCTAGCTAAGGTTTCACACGCAAATAATTCGCCTGTTTTACAATCGACGATGTTGTGATAATAAGGAATGATGCGATCCTGCTGTAATGCCTCACGTAGCTTCTCAGCATTATCGCGTGTATGCCGCCCTATCTCGACCTTTCCATCCAGCTCGTCCAAGGTACATGCACTGTCTTTGCCTATATCTTTGGCACGGTACATGGCAGCATCGGCACCCACTTGCAGGTCGGCTTCATTTTGCGCATCAATCGGGTAGGTAGCTATGCCTATCGACACAGTCAGATGAAAATGCTTACCATCTGGTGCGGTAAACGTACGCTCACGCAAAGATTTACCCAGCATATTAGCAACCGTGGTCGCTCCCTCGCGACCCGTTTCCATTAATATCACGGCAAACTCATCACCACCGATTCTGGCCGCCAGATCGCCCTTACGGATATGCTCACGCAGCACCTCAGCAACTCCGCACAGCGCTTCATCACCGGTCTGATGTCCGTAAGAGTCGTTAATATCCTTGAAATCATCTAAATCAAGTTGCAATAGTGAGAACTCATGATGGTGACGCTCCGAACGTCCGATTTCATACTCCAGCATGTTATTAAACTGGCGTCGGTTATAGATACCAGTCAATGGGTCATGCATTGCATAGTATTCCAACTCAGAAAGCGTGCGGGACAGCAGTTTGCTAGAACCTACCACCATCACCATCACAGATAAAATGGAACGTACCACGCTCTCTTCCTGCGGGCTTAATTCACCACTAGAAACATAAGCCACACCTAGCAAACCTGCTAGTTTAGGAGTGTGATCAGGCACCGCTACCGTAATCATGCGCACCGCATCCACATTATCGGTAATGCCATGCCCCCGGACCACAAACTCTTCGATACTCAGCGGCGCATTATCAGGTAAAGCCAAGTTAGCAATCATCTGCTTAGATAGCATTTCCCGCGCGTTTCGCTTTGCCTCCTCAGAATGGTTGCCAAGGTAATACAGATAAAGTGAGAGGTCATGCTCTTCTGCAAACGCTATATAGAAGAAATTGAAAGGAAAGATAGCATGAAAATCAGCCAATATCTCCTGCACAAATTCTTTCCACTGTGCCACATGTTCATGTGACAAGATAATGCGCTCTAATACTCGACTCTGGCGTTCAAGCAGGTCTTTTTCAATCAAGGTAGAGGCAAGGCCCGTTAGCGTTTCATTAAACTCCCCCACGAGGGACTGCACGTAGTTGCCATTACGATGCCACTGCCGATTTCGCTCTTGAAACAATATTTCTAGACTTTGATCCAGCCGATCACACATCTGAACCGCACCCCCTAAGACCTGAGCAACAACGGGGTCATCTGTATTGACCACAGCTGACTTAAGCTCAGAAACAACCTCCTGATGCGAACTGCGAATTAACTCCACCACACCACTGCTAAATATCTTACTGCGTGTCTGGCTTTCCAACAGTGCCGCAAGTCTATCAGTCACTTGCAAGCGCATATTCTCTAAATGATTTGGTAGCATATACGTTACTCGAACCTAGCGCCAAAACGACCGCCACTTTGCATGAGATCAATACCGCATTGCAAACCACGTAACCACGCCAAAAATTCCCCTACTGCTTCACCTCGATAAATCGGCCCATGCTGCGGGGCAATCATCTCAATATCCAAATCAGCAATATTGTCTAGCCAACATAAAATCGCTTTATTAGAGCACATATAGCGTTGATGAAAACTGGCAATGTAAGGCAAGTGACTTTTGAAATCATCTACATAAGCATCATCTTTATCCATAGGCAACATGGCCGCACCAATGTCACCAGTAAATAGTATTTTTGATACAGGGTCGTAGACATTAATCTGCCCCTCTGAATGCAGGAAATGGGCTGGAACCACCTTTAGCATAAAGCCCGGTGCAACCTCGCAGTCCATGCCTACATCTGGCACACCTACAAATTGCGACATGTCCTTTAAGCCATAATGCGGCAAGAAGCGCATCCATATTTTAGAAATATAGACCGGCGCTTTAATCAACTCTAACCAAGTTGAAATGCCGCCTACGATATCTGGATCCTGATGTGAAAGAAAAATCCCTTTAATCTTATCTGGTGCTAGGTAACGTAACATTTCTGCCAAAACGCGCGGCATCACGCCAAAGCCACCCGGATCAAGTAGCGCGCCTACGTCTTTATTTACAATCAAATATTGATTAGAACGAATCCCATCTTCCTCTCCAGGCTCACTCTCATTCAATAAAATAAACTTATGGCTCTCAGATTCGAACAATTTAATATTGCGCATACACTCTCCATCTAAAACAAAGACCACTTTTATAAAATGGTTTTTAGGGCGAGAAATACTAGTGGATTTAGCTTATGGCGCAAGCTCACTATACTCTCTAGATCAACAACAGCTTATTAACTACCTGATAACTTGTTACCACTTAACAGCAAATCCAACTCTTCCACCGGCAAAGGTTTACTAAAGAGAAACCCTTGAAAATAATCGCAACGTCGCTCTCGCAAGAAATTAGCTTGCTGATCGTTCTCGACGCCTTCAGCGACACTGGTGAAATTCATCGCTTGTGCCAAACCCAGCACCGCACTGGCAATAGCACTGTCGTCATTATTATGAGGAAGATTAAGCACAAACGACTGACAAATCTTAAGTGTATCCACAGGAAAATCTTTTAAGTAAGCAAGTGATGAAGCACCGCTGCCAAAGTCATCAATCGCCAGTGAAACGCCCAAGGCCTTCAGCTGCGTCAGTTTATTAACATCGCCGGTAGCGCTATCCATAAACATACTTTCAGTTAATTCCAGCTCCAATAATTCTGGCGGTAAACCACTTTCAGCCAAAATCTCCGCTACATCAGCAACTAAACCAGGGTGTTTAAACTGGCGCACTGAAAGGTTGACAGCTACTCGCACCGGCGTGCCTGCGTCATACCAAATGCGCCCTTGCTGACACGAAGTTTTTAACACCCACTTACCTACTGGAACGATTAGACCGCTTTCTTCTAGCAGTGAAATAAACTCGCCCGGTGCTACCAAGCCACGGTCAGGATGCTGCCAGCGCAATAGAGTTTCTACCGCGGTAACACGGCCTCCATCTACCGCAATCTGTGGCTGGTAATACAAAATAAACTCTTTGCGATCCAATGCATGACGCAGATGATTTTCCATCACTAAACGCTCATAGGCCACTGCATCCATCTCTGAAGAATAGAACTGAAAGTTATTGCGCCCACGCTCTTTAGCGTGATACATCGCCACATCGGCTTTTTCTAACAACACATCTCGATCATCTTGGCCAGGACGATAGAAAGTAATTCCAATACTTGCACCGACAAACACCTCATGCTCACCTACCATAAACGGCAAACGTAATGCATCTATGATTTTTTCGGCAACTACTGCAGCATCACTCTCTTCCCTTACGTTCACCAACACAACAGCAAATTCGTCCCCGCCCATTCTTGCTACAGTGTCAGACTCCCGGATACACAAGCTGATGCGATTACCGACCTGCTGCAATAGTTTATCGCCTATGCCATGCCCCAAGGTGTCATTGATGTTTTTAAAGCGATCTAGGTCGATAAACATGACTGCGATAGTATCGCTAGTACGATTAGCATGCGTTTGCGCTTGATGCAGGCTTTCATTAAACAGTAATCGATTTGGCAGGCCTGTTAATGTGTCGTAGTGTGCAAGAAAATGTAGTTGCTGCTGCGTACGTTTGCTTTCGCTGATATCGCGCACGATACACAGTACTTGCTCCTCACTGGCTCTTATAAAACGCGACTCGTAATTAGAAACCCCCTGAGGCAAAGCCATCTGATATTCAAAAGAAGTAATACCACTTCCAACTACTACCTTTTCCAAACAGAGCATCGCCTGCTCAGCAATCCCCTCGGGTAAAGCTTCATGGATGGTTTTACCGAGAAAATGCTCAGGTTCAATGTGTGTTTGAAAATCTTTAGCTGGCTTACACTCTAAAAAACGGCCCTCTAAATCAAGAAACAGCAGCAGATCCGGCACGGCCTCGTACAAAGCGCGCACTTTGGCCTCGCTTTGACGTAACTCTAGCTCAGCCCGCTTGCGCTCGATGGCATAACGCATGACACGCAATAACCAGCGCCCATCTACGCTACCCTTCACTAGATAATCTTGCGCACCCGCCTGCGCCAACTCTGTCGCAAGCACTTCATCATCATGTCCAGTCATCACTACTATCGGCACGTTGGACACCACGTCGTGCAGGCGCCAGAAAGTACTGCTGCCTTGCGAGTCTGGTAGGGATAAATCCAGCAGAATGATATCAAACTGCATTAAACATGCATGTGATATCGCCTTACCTAAAGTATCGGCGTGCGTGAGCGTGCATGCAGTTAACACGTCGCGCAGCATAATCTCCAGTAACCGTGCGTCCCCTTGATTGTCTTCTACTAGCAGTATTTTCATATTATGCCGCCGCCACTGGGCCCAGGTGCTGCCCGCGCTCTAACAGCGCGGTTGCCGCGTCAGTAGGTAACGGGTGACAATAGAGATACCCTTGCGCATCATCGTAAGAAAGATTACGCAAAGTATCGAGCTGCGCCGCAGTCTCCACACCACCAGCTAAGCCTTTCATGCGGAAAACATGGGCTACTTGTATCACGGCACGTGCCATATCTGCGCCATCCGTACTGGCGGACGCCGCTTGAGTAAGCCTGCGGTCCAGTTTAATCGCGTGGAAAGGAAACTTGCGCAGATAGTAGAATGAAGCACGACCATTACCAAAGTTATCCAATGCCAACCTTACGCCTAACTGGTTAAGTTTGGCCACTTGCTTGTAAGCGCACTCTTCGTCTTCCCATAAGGCATGCTCTGAGATATCAAGCTCTAAGCAATGTGGCGGCAAACCGGTCTCTGCCAACACCGCTGAAACCTGCTCGGCAAAATCCTCCTGCAGTAGCTGGCGTGGGGATAAGTTCACTGATAACACTAAAGGCGTACCAGCAGTCTCGCGCCATGCTTGGCCTTGTCTGCATACGTTCAGCAATACCCACCAGCCAACTTCCAGCACCAGTGGCGAGCTCTCCAGCACATTCATAAACGCAGCCGGCAACAATAAACCACGTGTCGGATGCTGCCAGCGCAACAATGACTCCATGCCATTGATATGACCGGTTTTCACATCCACCTGTGGCTGATAGTTAATCACAAACTCACCTTGGCTAAGGGCGCTTGATAGCTCTTTGAGCAACTCACGATCCTCTGTGGCTCTGTCATTCATATTGGTAGAGAAGAAGCGGTAGGTATTCTGCACACCAATTTCGGCTTTTGCCTGATACATCGCCACATCTGCATTGCGTACCAAAGATTCCAAGTTATCCGCATCGGTAGGGTAAATACCAATACCAATGCTGACACCCACATCCAGTACACGCCCATCCACTAGGAAAGGACGACCGATAGATTCAATAATCTTGCTGGTGGCAGCGGCGGCATCTTCTTCGTCGTAAATATCACTCAGAATCATGGTAAATTCATCACCGCCGATTCTGGCGACACAATCTGTTTCGCGCATGCACTCGCGCAGGCGCTGCGCCACACCTTGCAACAACAAATCTCCCACATAATGACCCAAAGTGTCATTAATCGCCTTAAACCCATTCAAGTCCAGTAATAACAGTGCCAGCTTGGTTTCATGCCGGCGCGCAAGGGCGATGGAGTTTTTAAGCGTATCGTAAAAGTGCTTGCGGTTAGATAAGCCGGTCAAACTATCATGATGGGCTAAATGGTTTAAACGCTCCTCCGTACGTTTGCGCTCAATTGCGTAGCGTAAAGAGCGTGTCAACTGGTGAGCATCTACATAACCTTTAACTAGAAAATCCTGTGCGCCCTGCTGTACAGAACGCACGGCCAAACCTTCATCCGCAATGCTGCTCAGCACCACAATCGGGATACCTGGCGCATTGGCGTGTATTTTAAGCAGTGTGTTAAGGCCACTACTATCGGGCAACTCTATATCCAGCAAAATAGCGGTAATGTCCTGACTATCCAGTATCGCCAGCGCGGTCTCTTGGCGATCAGCCGTAACCAGATTGAAGCTTTCATTCTGGTCTGCAGCCAATAGCTCTCGTACCAGACGAATATCTCCTGGATTATCTTCAACCAATAAAATGGTCAGTGACTTGCTACTCATAGAGCACCCCATAACGCGATTAATCTTTAACGTCCGATGGTAATTTAACGATAGTGAGCCAGAAGCTTTCGATGGCTTGAATCACCTTGATAAACTGGTCTAAATCCACAGGCTTGCTCACGTAGCAATTGGCATGCAAATCATAAGTGCGCAAGATATCTTTTTCTGCTTCCGAAGAGGTGACGATCACCACAGGAATACGTTTGAGCAGAGGGTCAGACTTGATCTCCGCCAGCACCTCACGCCCGTCTTTTTTCGGCAGGTTAAGGTCTAGCAGCACTACATCCGGTGTTGGCGCATCTGCATACGGCCCCTCTTTACGTAGGAATGCCAGCGCTTCCACGCCATCTTTCACCACATTCAGGTTATTGCTGATCTTACTTTCGCGTAATGCTTCCTGCGTTAATCTAACGTCACCGGGTTTGTCCTCGGCTAATAAAAACTCAACCTGCCTACTCACTTCACTCTCCATGATGTTTCCTTTCCCTATGATTTATAGGTAAGGTAAAATAAAAAACTGCGCCCTTGCCAACTTCGGACTCTATCCAGATCTTTCCACCGTGGCGCTCCACGATTTTCTTGCATACGGACAGGCCAATACCCGTACCTGGGTACTCGTGCTTACCATGCAAGCGCTGAAAGATAATAAAAATACGTTCAAAGAAATCTGGGGCAATACCGATGCCGTTGTCGCGTACGGAAAATAGCCACTCACCCTCTTTTTTCTCCGCGCCCACATGAATAATTGGCGAAGTATCTCCACGAAACTTGATACCGTTGCCGATCAAATTCTGAAATAACTGCGTGAGTTGGGATACATCTGCATCCAGCCTAGGCATAGGGTCGCGCGTTACCACAGCGCCCGACTCTTCAATCGCCAAGCGTAAATTAGATACTGCACGCTCTAATCCTACTGAAGTCTCGCATGTTTCCATTTGCTTACCGTGCGTGCCTATGCGCGACATGGTCAGTAAGTCAATAATCAGAGCCTGCATGCGCGTAGCGCCATCTACCGCGTAGCCGATAAACTCATTCGCATCCTGATCCAGCTTGTCTTTATAACGCCTTGCCAGTAGCTGTGTATAGCTGGCTACCATGCGTAAAGGTTCTTGCAAGTCATGTGAAGCCACATAAGCAAACTGCTCTAGCTCGCGATTAGAGTTGGCTAGCTCTTCTGTACGCTGAGCCAAAGCCTCCTGTGTCTGTTTAAATGCCGTAATATCAGAGAATTCCGCAATCACCTGCATCACTTTTCCAGCACTATCTTTCACGGCATTCATATTCATCCATGCCAGATAATCACCGCCCTGTTGATTCCTAAGCCAGATTTCGCCTTGCCACTGCCCCCCCCCAATCACAGTGGTCCAAAGGTCCTGATATAGGGTTGGTTCTAACTCTGCTAACAAACCCTGCATCGGCTTACCGATCAGCGCGTCTGGCACATAGCCTGTAATTTTAGCCACTGATTTATTGACGTGAAGCATATTACCCTTCACGTCAGCAATAATCACTGCTTCTAAATTGCTTTCAAATACTTGCGCGAGTAAACGCAACATTTCATGGTCGGCATGGAAATAAGCAGAAATAGAAAGCTCAGAGTCAAACATGGCGATTTTAGTAATCGCTGTTGAATAGGCGAGAAAACGCTCGGCATCGTTATCCACCAAACGCATCACTTCAGGGAGTACCCAAGATAAGTATTTGCTATATGCACTGAGGTGCCAGCGCGGCTCTAAGCCTAATTGCTGATAAGTGACACCAACGCGGAGTCTACTTTTGATATAACCGGGACCATAGTCTCCAGTAAATATCTGTTTGAAATATCCTCGTTGTTTTTGTTTAAGTTGTGAAAGCTGGTCAGGATGGATATGGCTAGCAGCGATTGCAGGGTGCGCATCTAAGTGCTCGGATAACAAATCAGCAAAGACACCCTCAAGAGGCGCAAGTAGCGTGCCTAACTCCTTAAGCAACTGAGAGTCTCGCTCGCTGAACTCAAGGAAATCCTTGCGCGACTGAACTTCATCGGCGCTTGGGGTCATGCTGTCGATTAAAGCATCAACGGTAGGCTGGTGCAATAACATATTGTCTCCCAAAAAACTACTAATCTCATTCCTGAATAACCAAGAAGTGCAAGAAATAGTATGGGAGTTATATGTAGAGATACGGGGGTCCGCACATCTGGTACTCCCGCTATCTTAGAACTTACGCCCCTTAGACCGGTGATTTTGCGCCCTCGCTTTTCAGCTGAGTTTGCCTTTTTCAAATGCAATGCCGCATGAGTATCAGTAGATTTATAAAATCAGTCAACCACCCATTCTAGTGAATACCTTCTAGACTAAGTTACCAATGCACCACTACCATCGACCACAAATCCGCTCGATTTGATGCTTGCTACCAAGCCTAGTGATATGATGTAACCGTATAAACACTTTAAGATGACAGAACAAAGGTTAGGTGTGACTTTTGCGAAAGAACTTGTACAGAATGATATGGCATTAACATCAGTAGCCATGTGTTCATCAGCAGCAAAATCACAATCTGCCAGGAAAAATCCATGCTCAGCAAAATAGGCCGCTTTGAATTGCTACGTAAGCTTGATGAAAGCAAGCAGAATACCGTCTATTTAGCCCGTGACCCTCACATGGAGCGCGAAGTGCTGATTAAACTGCTACCCAATAGCGACTTGCCGCTAGACGACTTGCTACCGCAGGTACGCATAGTCAGTAAATTACAACACAAAAATATTGCTACCCTGCTAGACGCAGGTGAGCATGAGGGTACGCCTTATCTGGTCTACGCATCGGTTAATGGCACGATGCTATCGCAGCAATTAAAATCATCTCAACCATTGGCGGCCACACAAGCGGCACAAATGATTGCTGAAGTACTTAAAGCAGTGAGCTACGCACACGCTCAGGGTGTTCTACCCTTAGACATGCAGGCCGAACACATCATGATTGCCGAAGACCAAACCCCGATGCTGATCGGCATCGGCATGGCTGGTTTTAAAACAAAAAACCAGCTTACGCAGCCAGTAACACCGTACACCGCACCCGAGCTTAGCGCCGGAAACAATGCTACCGTTGCTGCAGATATATTTTCATTAGGGGTATTACTGCATGAGCTGGTGACAGGGCTGCCATTTATTGAAAAAGCAAAAAAACCCACAGCCTTCGGCAAGGTTGGCACCACACCCCAATCTATGCAGATTCACCTTGATGAAGCTTTGGAATGCATTACCTTGAAAGCCACGAGCAAGGCGCCAGAAGATAGGTTCGCAGATGCCGAAACCATGCGTAAGGCTTTGCAAGACTACTTAACACCAGTAAAAGACGAGCACAAACACGTAGATGCGCACAGCACAATGGACTTTTTACTGAGGCGGATGCGTAGCAAAAGTGACTTCCCGGCGCTGTCACACACCATTAGCGAAATCAACCGACTGGCAGATGATGACTCTGCCAGCAATAACGCGTTGGCGCAAAGTATTTTAAATGACTTCGCACTTACCAATAAACTATTAAAGTTGGTCAACACCGTTACCTACGGGCAATTTGGCGGTCATATCAACACCATTTCCAAAGCTGTGGTCATCTTGGGGTTTGAAACTATACGTAATGTAGCAATGTCGCTGATTTTGCTGGATTTTCTGCAAAACAAGGCACAGGCATCCCAGCTAAAAGATGATGTACTTTCATCATTTTTTGCAGGTATTGTCGCGGCCCAGCTAGCACCTAGCAGCCATGTCAGAAATGCAGAAGAAGCCATTATTTGTTCCATGTTCCGCAATTTAGGCAAATTGCTCGCCAGCTTTTACTTTTTTGAAGAAAGCCAGCAAGTTGCACGCCTGATTGAGCAAGGTGATAGTGAGGACAAAGCAGCAGTTAAAGTGCTAGGCATGACCTACAACGAGCTGGGCATAGGAGTTGCTAAGAACTGGAACTTCCCGCCACGCTTAATCGCAGGTATGCGCAAACTTGATAGCAATAAAATCATCAAGCCCAATGGTGAGCTGGAGAGTTTGTCGCTAACAGTGAATCTAGCCAATGAACTATGCACGATTGCCAGCAATGGCAATATCACAGATAAATCTAAAGCACTCAAGCAGCTGACCACTCGCTACGAAAGTGCACTTAGTGTATCAGAACAACAGCTGCGTAAGTCTATGGAGCAGGCTTTAGACGAGCTTGCCACACGTGCCAGAGTTGTAGGCATCAATGTGACACAAAGCCAGTTAATGTCACGTGTTAATAGTTGGATAGGCGCCAGAAGTGAACCATTGCACAAAGATAATGAAGAAACCGAGTTAGCCGCATTGGGCATCAATCTTGAACAAGCTGATGAAAAAGGCAACGAGCCTCTAAAACCGGATTCTGAATCCATTTTGACAGAAGGCATTCAGGAAGTTACCAACACGCTGATTGAAGAACACCAACTCAATGACATTATGCAAATGGTTCTGGAAACAATGCACCGTGGCATGGGGTTTAACCGCACTGTTCTGTTTATTAGAGATGCCAAAAATAATCAAATGGCAGCACGCTTCGGCTTTGGTCAAGAGATTGACACAGTGTTGAAAAAATTTCGATTTGGCTTAGATTTCACTCCAGATGTATTCCACCTTGCAACCAGCAAGGGAGCAGACTTAATGCTAGAGGATATTACAGCTGAAAATGTAACCGCCAAGATTCCACAGTGGTACAGGCAGGCAGTATCATCACAAAGCTTCTTACTACTACCGATTATGGTAAATAACAAAGCGCTCGGCATGTTTTACGCAGATATGGAACAGGCTAATAGCATGCAAGTTTCGACTAGGCAGCTTTCTCTACTGCGCACCCTGCGCAATCAGTCGGTGCTTGCTATCAAGCAAAAAGGCTAAATCTCAAACTTTAGGCTACGCAGCAACCTGTAAGAGTTGCTATCAATCCATAACGCCTTGACCTGAGTCAATGTCAACCTACGCATTTACCGTAATCATAAGCACCCTATCCAACATCAATAGCACTTGGTAGCATTATGATGAACTTTGATATCGCAATTATCGGGGCGGGGCCGGCAGGTTTATGTTTTGCACAAGCTGTTGCTGGGAGTGGTTTACGCATAGCTGTACTTGAGCGCCAACCTGAGTCCAAGCTGGCAGAGCCGGCTTTTGATGGGCGTGAAATTGCACTGACACATCACTCTGCGCATATCATGCAGTCACTGGGCCTGTGGCGACGAATTGATACCAATGCCATTTCTCTATTGCGCGACGCACAGGTACTCAACGGTCCATCGCTTTATGCCATGCATATTGAGCACGACGCCAATAAAACAGCATCCCTAGGATATTTAGTCGCGAATCATCTTATCCGTAAGGCTGCCTACGAAGCCGTAAAAGAATCTCAGGATGTTACTTTACTTACTGCGTCGGACATAACCGCCATCAGCACGGATCATGACGGCGCCTATATCAGCCTTGCGAATGGCAATAAAGTGCAAGCACAGCTATTAGTAGCGGCAGACAGCCGCTTCTCTGAAACCAGACGGGCGATGGGTATCCCCGCCACTATGCATGACTTTGGCAAAACCATGATGGTATGTGTAATGGAACATAACATCCCACATCATCACGTAGCTTGGGAGTGGTTTGATTACGGTCAAACCTTAGCACTCTTACCAATGAACGGCTCACAATCTTCTGTGGTAATCACGTTACCCGCTGTAGACATTCAACGAATGATGTCGCTTAGCGAAACAGAGTTTAACGAGGAAATGACAGTTCGCTTTAAGCATAGATTAGGTAGCATGAAACTAGCATCTTCGCGCCATGCCTACCCCTTAGTAACGGCTTATGCTAGCCAATTGGTGTCAAAACGTTTTGCTTTAATTGGCGATGCGGCCGTAGGAATGCACCCAGTCACTGCACATGGTTTTAATTTTGGATTATTTGGCATCAATGCTCTTGCCAATGAAATTAAAACGGCTAAATCACGTGGCAGCAATATCGCCGCCAGTGCCTTGCTTGAGCGTTACCAAAGAAAGCACCGCCTTAAAACACGTCCGCTGTTCTTGGCGACTCATGCAATTGCCAAGCTGTATGGGAATGACACAATACCAGCACGCTTGATTAGAGCAGCATCGTTGCGTGTAGGCAACCGGTTTTCACCCTTTAAACGCGCTGTGGCGGACATGCTGACAGAGGCTAATAGTAAGTAAATTCTGACCACATCGCAAGCACTGGCTTAAACCAGTTTGGTGATATTGCCATGCTGCGCATAATCCTGCATTAATGCATCAAACTGCTCAATAGGCAAGGGCTTACTAAACAAATAGCCTTGATAAGCCTTGCATTCATGATGCTTAAGGAACGCCAGCTGCGCCTCGGTCTCCACCCCTTCAGCAATCACATTTAGACTAAAGTTCTGCGCCATGTCGATAATCGTTTTGACCATCACTGCATCACTTTTATCGGTGGTGATATCCCGCACAAAGCTTTGGTCAATCTTGATTTGGTCCAGCGGCAACCGTTTTAAATAAGAGAGTGAAGAAAACCCTGTACCAAAGTCATCTAAAGACAGTGTCACCCCTACCTTTTGCCTCAACAGATTCTTTTTTGCGATCACATCAGTAATATCGTCTAACGCAACACTTTCTGTCAGCTCCAACTTGAGGCGCGAAGGATCAATCCCGTGTTTATGAATTGCCGCAATCACCTGATCTACAAAATGCGCTTGCTTAAATTGCTGTGCACTAATATTCACTGCTAGCACCAAATCGCACATCTTCGCATTGGTGCTCCAAACAGCAATCTGGCGGCAGGCTTCATCCAGCACCCAATCGCCAATATTGAGAATCAATGCACTTTCCTCTGCCACTGGAATAAAATGGGCGGGAGAAATCATACCTCGCTGCGGGTGCACCCAGCGAATCAAAGCTTCTGCACCGATTGGTTTATTTTCATGATTGACCTGCAGCTGATAATGCAACTCGAATTGATCGGTCGCCAGTGCATTATGTAGATCAGACTCCAAGGTAGCGCGCACCTCTACCAGCTCCTGCATCTGCGGGTCAAAAAAGCGCGTGCGGTTACGGCCACCATCCTTTGCCTGATACATCGCCATATCGGCACGCTTAATCAGCTCATCGACATCTTGGTCATGCCCACAAAACAGCGAAATACCAATACTGGATGAGCTGTGAATATGTGCATTATTAATTTGGTAAGGTTCAGCCAGCGTCAAACGTATGGTTTCAGCAATCTTAGCCACTGTACGCGATGCTTCTTCCAGCCCCTCACCTAAGCGCTCCACCAACACCACAAACTCATCACCACCCTGACGCGAAACGGTATCTATTTCACGTACACAAGCGGTAATTCTTTTTGCCACTTCAACTAAGAGCAAATCGCCATCAGCATGGCCTTGGGTATCATTAATGACTTTAAATTTGTCTAAATCCAGAAACAGCAAAGCGCCATACTGCATGCTACGTGCCGAAGTTGCTAAGGCAATCCGTAATCTATCCAGCATTAAGCGTCGATTAGATAATCCAGTTAACGGGTCTTTGTACGCTAACTTCTGCACCTCTTCTTCTGCTCGCTTACGATCGCTAATATCACGACCAACTGATTGGATTTCGGTAAGCTGGCCATACTCATCAAAAATACCACGGTTACTAAACTGCATCCAGTGAACATCACCTGTGCCAGACAGCACCCGATTTTCGATCATCACCACCGGATTGGAGGAAGACAACATCGCTAGCTCATCCACCACGCGCTGTAAATCTTCGGCATACACTACAGGTTTCCAGGTCGAGCCTATCATCTCCTGCTCGGTCTTGCCAAAGAAACGACAATAAACATCATTCACAAAAAGATAAGTACCATCCGCCCGAAGCCTCGATATCACTTCAGTCTGATCCTGCACCACCGAACGAAAACGCTCTTCACTTTGCCGCAGCACCTTTTCAGCTTCTTTAATTGCGCTGATATCCGTGACTAAGACAAAGAAACCTTGCACCTCTCCCGCCCTAAAATCTGGGATGTAATGTGCTAAAGAGTGCCTAGAATGGCTACCGTCTTTATTTGGTATAACCCGCTCAAACTCCTGAAACTCCCCATTTAGCGCACCATTAATATATGGCAGGTTTAAGCGATACAACTCCTCACCGAGTAGCGACGAAATATGCATTCCCACAATCTGGCTGACATCAACGCCAAACCACAGCTCATATGCTTTATTCACAAAACGATTTTTAAGGTTTTTATCCCAATAACCAATCATCGATGGTAAATAATCGAGTACTTTTTGAATTACTTCTGTTGATAATAATGAGTCCGTCATCTGATCAGAAGCAAGCGATAGTTCTGATAGCGCTTCAGGCAAGACAACATTGCCGGCAGCATTAGGGCTTAAGTCTTCTGATTGAGGTAATACTGTTGGAATTAATGGAGCTTTCATAAGCGAATAGTGCCATAACTTATTAAAGTTAAAAAGCTATTAGTCTTAAGCCAACCATTAGCTGAGGCTACGCCTCATAAGATATCAAAACAAAAAGGAGCCAAAGCTCCTTTATAGTTAAATGCGCGGCATTTGCTCACCATGCGAGCGAAGCTACACAACCATCCAACCTTATTTTTTGGGCATGCTAGGCTTACTTGGCATGACAATGGTAGGTCCCGGCATCACGATGGGTTTCTTGCTTTGCTTAGGCTTTTTCGCCTCTTTGTTTTTGTGTAGCTGTCCTTTTGCCATGATGTTTCTCCTCAAACGTTTAACATCAGATCGACTGCGCTAACACGATACGTCGGCGCAATCACTGGATTGGACTAAACACTGTGCGAATGGTTTCATCATGCAGTTGATGATGGACTAATGCGGGGTCTATTCAAACAGGCTGCTGCGGCTTACTTGGCTGTAAACCTGAAGGATGCAAACTTAAAGAATGCAAGCCTAGAGAAAAATGCTAGAAGTAAAACCATCTACAAATAAAAAAGGGAAAGATGGTCGGCGTGGAGAGATTCGAACTCCCGACATCCTGCTCCCAAAGCAGGCGCGCTACCAGGCTACGCTACACGCCGAAGGCCCGCACTATACTAACAACTAGGCCGTTAGTCAATATCTGGCTGATTCAACTCTGATAATTATTAACGCTCACAGTTCATTTCAACCCAAGTATAGTGCTATTATTTTTAGCACTATATTCATAGTAATTAGAGAAGTCAGCCCATGTCACATGCAATTAAAGTTCACCAAGTAGGCGGCCCTGAGGTATTGCAGTGGGAGCCAATTAGCGTAGGTGCACCCGCTGCCGGCCAAGTCAGATTACGACAAACCGCGGTGGGGCTAAACTTCATTGATGTGTATCACCGTACCGGACTCTACCCGCTACCCTTGCCGTTCATCCCAGGGATGGAAGCCGCAGGTGTGGTGGAAGCAGTGGGCAACGACGTGACGCATTTAAAGCCGGGCGATCGCGTAGCCTATGCCTCGGTAATAGGCGCTTATGCTGAATCCAGACTGATTGCGGCAGAGCGCTTAATTAAACTGCCAGAGAGCATAGACGACATCCGTGCGGCAGCCATGATGTTGCAAGGCATGACCGCACGCTACCTGATTCGAGATATCTATAAAGTGCGTGCTGGCGACACCATACTGGTACATGCAGCAGCTGGCGGCGTCGGGCTGATTGTATGCCAATGGGCAGCAGCGCTGGGCGCAACCGTGATTGGCACTGTATCTACCGAAGAAAAAGCGGCATTGGCAAGAGCCAACGGCTGTCATCACCCCATTATTTACACCTGCGAAAACTTTGCATCGCGTGTATTGGAGATTACCAATGGCCAAAAGCTGCCGGTGATTTACGACTCTGTAGGCAAAGATACCTTTATGCAATCGCTGGACTGCCTGCAGCCTCGAGGGCTCA
Source organism: Methylotenera mobilis JLW8 (assembly GCF_000023705.1). Lineage (NCBI taxonomy): Bacteria > Pseudomonadati > Pseudomonadota > Betaproteobacteria > Nitrosomonadales > Methylophilaceae > Methylotenera > Methylotenera mobilis. The sequence continues at coordinate 126,908 of NC_012968.1, read as the reverse complement.
TGGTGCTATTTGGCGCCTCGTCCGGCCCGGTGCCGCCATTAGACTTATCTGTGCTGGCGCAAAAAGGCTCGCTCATGGTAACTAGGCCCGCCCTTGCCACCTTTATCGCCAGCCGTGCACTGCTTGAGGAAAATGCGTCTGATTTATTTGCCGCAGTAGCCAGCGGTAAGGTGAACATACACGTCAACCAAACCTACGCGCTAAAAGACGCCGCTATCGCCCACCGCGACCTTGAAGCCCGCAAAACAACGGGCGCAACGGTATTAACCATATAGTACTAGCGTACAGTGCTGACAATTAACCGTTAGCGACAGCGCGTGCTTAGCCGCTGTGCTTTTTGTCTTTAACGCTGCGCCACTGCGCGTGCAGCAAGCGGTCGTGTCGCTCATCCGGCAAGCGCCGAATAAACGTGCAGACGTGGCTGTGGATGGTCACGCCGCGGTCACATGTCACATAGCCCACAATAGCGTCGGGAAAGACAGGCTTGCAACACTGCGCCATATAGGTCTGTAGATTGCCAACGCCTTCTACCGTGACCTCGGTTGCCACGGGCTGTGCCGTCGTCTTCCGCGCAACCACCTGATTGGCTTTCTCCAGCGGCTTCAAGTGTGCAATCTCATGGATAGCGCCCGCAATTTGATACTCACTCACATCACCACGGCCTATAGCACTTAAGCAATCTTCCAGCTTATTAAAATGCAGCTTCTGTGCGATTTTTTCCTGATTAATCGCATTCACCCCTGCGCGATGTAACTCTTTATCTAATTTAGCACGGCCTTGCGTCACGTTTTCTTCTGCGTGCTGATGCCGAAACCAATGCCGCACCTTGGCACGCGCACTGGCGCTTTTTAAGTAACCTAAAGTCGGGCTTAACCAGTCACGGCTGGGCGCACCATGCTTGGTGGTGAGAATTTCAATGCGTTGTGCGTTTTGCAACTTGTAATTGAGCGGTACGATATTGCCGTCCACTTTAGCACCACGGGTTCTATGCCCTAAATCCGTATGCAACGCATAGGCGAAATCAATCGGCGTCGCGTCTTTAGGTAAATCGATCACCTTACCTTGCGGCGTAAATACATACACATTTTCTTGGAACAGCTCGGTTTTAAACTGCTCCAGCAAGTCGCTACTATCGGTGGCACCTTCTTTCCATGCCAGAATCTGACGCAGCCAGGCTATTTTCTCGTCCAGAATGTTGTCAGACTTGCCCCCTTCTTTGTAGCGCCAGTGCGCAGCCACACCCAACTCGGAGTATTGATGCATTTCATGCGTGCGTATCTGCACCTCCAGCGCTAAGCCTTCAGGGCCACTGACTGCTGTGTGCAAGGAGCGGTAGTTATTGCTTTTAGGGCGTGCAATATAATCGTCAAACTCACCCGGAATAGGCTGCCATAACGTTTGCACTAAACTGAGTGCGCTATAGCAATCCTTCACATCCTCAACCAAAATCCGCACTGCACGCACATCAAACAGTTGCTCAAAATCCAGATTTTTGCGCCGCATTTTATTGATAATGCTGTAGATATGCTTAGGTCGGCCGGAAACCTCAGCCTGAATCCCGGCCTGTGCCAGTTTCTGCTTCAGTAATTCTTCAACGTCCGCGATGTACTGTTCGCGGTCTACTCGGCGTGAATCCAGCAACTTGGCAACTTCTTTGTAGAGCTGCGGCTCTAGATAGCGCAGTGAGAGATCTTCCATCTCCCACTTCAACTGCCACACGCCAAGCCGATTAGCGAGCGGTGAAAAAATGCCCTGTATCTCGCGTGCAATCAGTACTTGCTGCTCGCGGCTGGCGCCAGCCAAGCTGCGCAGTATTTGCGTGCGCTCTGCTAGTTTAATCAGCACCACACGGATATCCTGTACCATCGCCAACAGCATCTTGCGCAGGCTCTCCACCTGCTTGCTGTTGTCGGCATCCTCCTGCTCTTGCTGCTGCAAGCGCTCCAGCTCGCTGAACTCCTGCACTTGTGTGATGCGCAACAAGCCTTCGACCAAACGCGCAACATTATTGCCAAAACGCAGCTTGAGGGTTTCTTGCCAGTTATCGATATGCGCAGGTACCGCATACAATATGGTGGCAATAATGGATTCAGCATCCAAATTCAAACTGACTAAAATAGCAGCGGTGCTGGTTGCATGTTGCAACAGCGGCTCACCTGTCAGCTCGGCATGAGCATCATAAGCCAAGGTTGCCAACTGGCAAGCCTGACGAACCAACTCTACATCGGCAAGCGAGTAATGCTTAGCTAACGAGTCTATCCATGCTTGCGTATCATTATCAGATAAAGCAGGTATTTGTAATGAACTGGAACCATGGATCATTATTATTTAATCTTCTATTCTAAAACCAACCTTGATGGTCACTTGATAATGCGCGACCTCGCCATTCACAATATGCCCCCTAGTCTCTACCACCTCAAACCAGTCCATATGCTTTACGGTGCGTGCGGCTTTCGCAATCGCATTACGGATTGCATCATCAGTGCCTATACTAGAGCTGCCTACAAGTTCGATGAGTTTATAAGTATGTGCAGACATATCGTTTCCCCTTGACTAAAAAATCTCAGAATAATTCCAGACAATTATAATCATCTACCTTTTAGCCAGATATTACCAATTTTTATTTGGTGCTTATTGTTGAACCTTCAAGCGCTTGTTACACACCATCATCATGCCTGCGCAATCTGTGTACATCGCTTCCCTGCGCTCTAAGCAAAGCAGCCTGTGATAAAATTGCACCATCTTTCAATATGCATTTAATACCCACATGACCAATACACCAGCACAACCATCCACCGAGCTAAAAAGCATTACCGGCCTGAATGACCAAGAATATGAAGCACTGACCGCAGCGCTGGCCAAAATGCGGGAGCCACAAGTGGAAGTGCAAGCCTCTCATTCAAAAATGCTAGCTGCGGTGCGCAATCAATTGCAGCAACGCCTGAATAACCCACAGCTCAGTGAAGAAGAACGCACCAAAATCAATAGTGACATTGCTGACCTTGAACGCAAAATGAATGCGACTCACCAGTAGTCCATTACTCTGGTAGCAAACCACGATGGGACACAACATGACAAAACTGCTAATCGCGCTCACGCTTGCACTTCTCAGCTCCGGCGCATGGGCGGATTGGACTGAGTTTAGCGGCTCCAGCAATCAAAGCAATGTGAAGGTTTATTACAACCTGGCATTACGCAACCAGGACCAAGTGCTAAAAGTTTGGCAAATGCAGGACTACAGCACAACACAAACCATGCAGCAACAAACTTACCTCTCGGTAAAGTCTTTGCTCGAGGTCAACTGTAAAACCAAAATGCGCAGAACCATGGCCGCGAACTACTACCAGCTCAATTTGGGGCGTGGCGCATCCATGCTCAAAAGCAGCACCCCTGCGGAGTGGGAACCCATAGCACCGGATGTGACCGGTGAATCCATGCGCAAGTTTTATTGCGGGCGCGACTAACCTATATCTGCTAGCGTAAAAATAAGGATACAGGCTATATTGATGTTGTAAGCTGCACTAGCCAGTCAGGGGCAATATTTAGAAAGGAAGCTTCTAAGTGTTTGTCCCAACCAGTTAATATCAATAGCCCAAGCACCAAGAGTAGCATGCCCAGTATTTTCTTGCCTGCTGCTCCGCTCGCCATCATTTTGTTACGAAACTTCATGATGCTCTGACGTGACAGCAAACTTAAAATAACCAACGGTGTACTTGCCCCTAAGCCAAATATCGCCATCACAACCGCGGCGTGCCCAAGGTTTTGGCCTTGGCTGGCAAGGGTAATGGTTGCGCCCAAAGTAGGCCCAACACAAGGGCTCCAAACCAAGCCTAATAACAAGCCGATTGAAAATTGACCAATCAATCCATCAGTAGAAACGCGGCTCAACAACGATTGCCCAGTGCCACTCAAGCTTGAAGTTGCCACCGCAAACTTTGCTTGCAACCCCGTAGAGAGCAACACTACCCCAAAGACAAGCAGTAGCATTGCGCCGATGTTACGGAGCACCTCTTGATCCAGCCCGATAGCCGCTCCTACACTTGCGATCAAAACCCCAACCACGGTAAATGACAATGCAAGCCCAGCCGCCAACGCAAAGGGCCCTAGTCGATGCGCCATTACCGCAGACCCGATTAGTATCGGCACCAGTGGCAGGACGCATGGAGATAACGTGGACAATATTCCTGCAATAAAACTAAGACCGTAAGTACCAAGTTCAGCAAGCATTGCCGTCTCCTTAAAGTGTCTTGCGCAATAGTTTTTCTATGCCATCTGGCGTGGTGTCGCCCAAGCTACGGCCAAGCTCTTTATTACCTTTGAACACGATTAGCGTGCTCTGACGTGAGGCATGGAACGCCTTTACTATGTCTTTTTGCTGATCAAAATCAACACGCAGTGATGTCACCGTTTGAAAATATTTTTGCTTTAACAGCGATGAAATGATGGGCGCTTGCGCACGACAGGTTGGGCACCAGTTCGCGTGTATATGCACCAGAATCGGCTTACCTTCCAGTTGCAGCTTGGCAAATGCCGCTTGGGTAAAGGCAACCGTATCAGCCATGGCACTACCGGCAAACAATACAGATAACATCAGGATATTACGCAATATAGATTTCATGATAAATTTCATGGTGCACTCGATTCCTATTCAAAATGTAGACATTGGTCGTCAGCTACAATCATTCCTTACAGATTTCTGGCAAAATAAAATCATCAATCCATTACGGGTGATTCTGGCGCTCCATAAAATGAAAAACCTGGGCACGTTAATTATATTAATAGCATCAACCACTACCAAAATATAATGTGCCATTGCTTTTACTACCCCTTTCGAATCTTAAATATATCCAGCTTTAATTAAACTATATACAGATCTGTATACCCGGTAGTATACTAATCAGTATACCAATGGGTATTTATTGTAATTACTTTAGGAGATAACAAATGAAATGTAGTTTATTGATTGCTTCAATGCTCATTAGCACAACATTCAACGTATTTGCTGATGAAGCAAAAAACCTCAAAGTTCATGAAGAAATAAGTATTGATGCACCTTCTGTAAAAGTTTGGGAGAAAGTAAATAATTTTAATGATTTAGGTGCTTGGCATCCAGCTGTTAAAACCACTGAAATTGTTAAAGGTGAGAACAATAAAGTTGGGGCGGAACGCCTATTAACACTTCAAGATGGTGGGACGATTAAAGAGAAGTTACTTAAATACAATGCTAAAGCCAAAACTTTTAAATACTCAATAATTGAAGGCGTCCTTCCTGTAACCAGCTATGCTTCATCAGTGACAGTCAAGCAAGTTGGAAAAAATAAATCAATCGTAGTTTGGGATGGCACTTTCAAACGCAAAGATACGTCTGCGACTCCAGCTGAAGGTCAAGATGACGCTACGGCAGTAAAAGTTATCACGAGTGTTTATCGTGGTGGGTTAGATAACTTAAAGAAAATTTCAGAATAATAGTTGAACACTATTAAGATCAATATGAGGCGAGCTCGTCTTTATTGATCTTAATACTTTCATTTAAGGTATTGCAACAACCTCAACCCAGTGCCCATTTTCATCGTCCTGGGCGCGGTTATAAGCAGTACGCAATCACTATGGGCGAAACTATAGTTTCTATCAAAAGATAAGCCTGTCAATTCTCAAATAATCACATGCAAGCATTGATAGAAAGCAGGGATGCTGCATCTCGGCAATCATGTACTCAAGCAACATTTGAAGACCATCACTTAAATACGCATGACTAAACTCAATTACCGAGAATGCAATATGTCAATATGAGGTACTAGATATCGGTAATAGGCAGCAGGCCTAATGTTTTGGCCTCATCGAACAAACCTGTCATGGTCCAATTTTGCCTTAAGGCACCCGCACCATAATTTCTTGAGCCACCTACCGCCTCAGCCAGCAGTTGCAAGCGCGCAGTTTCTTCGAGCAGAATAATAGTATCAGTCAATGCTCTCACACCGCCTTTACCCCATACCGTGCCACCGCCATTGGCTTCAATAATGGCAAAGTTATGTGGATTTTCATTCACTTTCTCCACAATAAAATCTACTTCAGGCTGGCGTCTATCAATATAAATTGGCAACTCGCGCACCAGATGATGGCGATTAAACGCAACATAGTTGATAGGAAAAGTACGGTGCGTTTGTGCCCAAGCAGCCAGATAAAGTGTATGCACGTGTGAAATAATATTTACGTCAGGATGCTCAATAAATAGCTTGTTGTAGCGCTTGCCGCCGCTATGGTTGCCTGCAAACACAGCGCCATCAAAGCCAATAATGGCTGGCGTGATTTCTGCGCCCCTATTCCACGGACCCGGATCATTCACCACCACCAGCTTCTCATGCCCAGGTACACGTACCACAAAGCCAACCGTACCATAAGCGGTGGTGGTATCTGTTTCGCGCAGCACCCTAAAGGCGTGCTCAGCGTCTTGCTTCACGCTTTGTGCAAATGCCGAGACATCGGCGGCTAACTCTGTATCAATTTTTCCCATGCTAAAACTCCTTCATTAAAATTAAATAAATTACGCAGCCTTTTCCTGCGTATGGTAATAGTTATCCAGCCACTGGCGTGCAGCAGCCAATGGTCTGGGGTCTATCCATGTATCCAGATTAAAATCATGGTCTAACACGCCATGAATTAAGGTGAAGTTCTTTTGGATTCTGAATAAATCCATTAACTCTTTTGATAAGCTAGGGTGTAACGACTGGTGGAACCCATCACGATAAGCTGTCGCCACCCCATCATCGCCGGCACGGGTTTCTTCTTTTAAAATCTTATGCACCCCATCCAGATTAGAAGCTGCCCAATCGGCCGCACGTAATGTTTGACCAAGAAAGCGCACCAACAACTCAAAGTGGTTTTCAATCAAATCTTCATGCACAGTAATCGGCCGTGGCGTGCCATTATTGACGCGGTATCGACGGTCAGTGATCCTATCAATATCAATGCCCACTATTGCACCGTAGCGTTTAGCCGCATCCACTGCCGATGCGCCTTTAACATACACTGCATCTACTTCGCCACGTGCCAGGCTATCGAGCCCTGACCACAGGCTGCCTAGGCCAGTATCTGAACCCTGCCCCGAGCCTACCTCTACAAATGACACGTCATCCAGCGTTAATCCGGCATATGCCAAAACGCCCTTTACCCCCTGCAAGGTCATGCCACGTGCAATGCTGCTGCCGCGCACATGTGACTGTATTTCACGATCAACATACGCTGGTAATGCAATACGTCGCCCTTTAAGGTCTGCCGGCCGATTGATAGGAGAGCCCTTGCTCACCAAAATCACCTGCCATTCATCTATCCAGGTTAATCCGATGACTTTTGTTTTTGCACCCTGAGCTTTGGCCGCCAAGGCAAGCAAGCTGCCACCCTCTCGAATCAAACTGGTGATTTCATGATCATAATGATGGCGCGCAAGCGCTTTAGGCGCATCCTGAATCGTTGCGACTGAGATACCATCTTTTGCAAACTCCTCTTCAAGCCATCCTAATTTATACGCCAAACCAGTTGCTGTAGGCACTGGGCAGCGTGTAAACCAGATGTCGTTTAATTGAGAACCGGATGGCTGATTGACTGGTAATGGATTAGCCATCTCAATTACCCCACAGCTCGTAAAATCGCAGTATCAGTTTTGCCACGCAATAACGGTAGCACCTCTTCGCCCACGCGATACGCTTCTTCAAGATGTGGTGTGCTGGCTAAAATAAATGCATCGGCACCCAACGCCACCAGTTGATCCAAGCGTTCAGCTACCTGCTCATAGCTACCAACTATGCCGTTGGTTTGACCACCGCGTAGCAGGCTAAAGCCAGACCAAACATTTGGCTCAATAATCAAATCTTTATAACTATTGATGGTGGTTGGGCGATTACCACGCTGGCGCGCAGCACCTACTGAGTCACTGGCATCTGGGTTTTGGAATTTATCCAAAGCTTCGCGGCTCAAGCTGTTAAATCCTTTTTCAACCTCAGCCCACGCTTCTTCTTCCGTTGGTCTAGCAATGATATCCACACGGATAGCGCATTTAATTTTACGTCCAAGAATCTGAGTGCGTGCTTTAACCCGGTCAAATTTCTCACGTAGCTGCTCAAATGGTTCCAGCCATGTCAGGTAATAATCAGCATGCTTGGAGGCAGAGGCCAGTGCGGCATCGGAAGAGCCTGAGAAGTATATTTCAGGGTACTCTTCTTGAGATAATGGGTGCGCTAATCCAGCATCTTCCACTTGATAAAACTTGCCTTTATACGAGAACGGTCCGCCATTCCAAACCCCTTTTAATACATCCAAAAACTCTGTGGTTCTGCCATATCTATCATCATGAGACGCTGAATCTCCCCACCATAATTGCGCAGGACCTCCGCCACCAGTAATAATGTTATATAAAGCTCTACCACCGGTAGCGCGCTGCAAACTTGCGGTCATCCGCGCAGCGACTACTGGGTTCAAAAATCCTGGCTGAAACGGAATCATGAAGCGAAACGTAGAGGTTTCACGCGCGAGTAATGAAGAAATCACCCAAGGCTCATCTGTCATCGGGAAAGATGGAATCAACCCACCCTGAAAACCTGAAATCTCAGCAGCACGCGCAATCTCTGCCACATAGTCGATATAACCCTCTCCAGTGCCGCCCACACTTCCTGGCTTGGCTTTAGTGTCATCTCCAGGGAACCAGTCACCTCGATGCGGAGTGCGATTACGGTGTGAGCTAGGTTCACCGTGGGTGGGAATCCGCCAAAAAACATCAATAGTCATACAATATTCCTTAAATTTAATTAGGCAGCACGACGTTGATCGTGCTTGATTTGAGCGCGCACCCCAGGTAAAACATGTTCCCCTAGGCGGTAGGCCTCTTCAAAGTGCGGGACAGATGAAAGCAGGAAGCTGCTAACCCCGGCAGCGGCATAGGCCACAAGTGCTTGCGTCACTTGCTCGTAGCTGCCGACTAGAGTGGCATTGGCTGCTGTGGTATCAGTTGATAAGCCTACCCATAGATTACCGTTCAGCTCAGGCTGATGATGGTTTTGCGTAGACTGCTGCCAATAACGTTGTGCATCAAAAATCGCTTCATCCTCAGTTTCACGGCTGACGATATCGATACGTAGCGCAAATGCAATCTCACGTCCATACTGTTTGGCTAGCGAGCTAAGTTCTTGGATTTGCTGTTGGACACTCTCTACCGTGTCTGCATCGAAGATGTGAAAGTCTGCCACTTTGGCCGATAGCGCCAAAGACTCCTTACTCTTACCGGAAAGGTAAATTGGCGGCACTTTTTGGTTAGATAATGCCCCTTGAAATCCGCCATTCAGCACCTCGAAATACTTTCCTTTAAAACTGTATGGAGACTGGGTGAGTACGCCGCGCGCTACGGTAACAAATTCTTCAATGCGCGGATTAATTTCACTATCTGCCACAAAGTCCCCTAAAGCGCGTCTATGCTTGTCATCACCGCCAGCACTGATCTGCCATGCAAAGCGCCCATCGGTAAAGCGCTGGTAGCTCACTGTATTTTTTGCTGCATACACTGACGAACCACGTGAGGCATCAAACTCAGTGACTAGCTTTAAATGGCGACTGCCACGTGCCACATAACCTGCGATGATCCATGGCTCATCACCATTGATATCTTCTGGAATACGTATGCCATCAAAACCAGCAAGATCTGCCGCACGTGCAACTTGGTGCAGGTAATCAAAATAGTTGAAGCTCAAACCACGAGGATCCGTCAGGACATCCGAGTAGGGGTGAGCGGATGAGGCACGTTCTGCACGGCGCTCTTTTCTACTATTGCCGTAACGCCCATCACCGCTGGTTGGCAATTGCCACAAGAATTCTGTAGTCATACATTCCTCCTAAAATTAAACTGAATTAACTAGCTACCTTGATATGTATATGTAGCGCTATTTCTTTTAATTTGCAGGATGCATGCCAATATCACCTGCCAATACAAATCAATACAACCTATTGATTTGTATTGTATTTTTACAAACAAAAAACCAATCCATATTGATGTGAATTCAATAGTTGCTGCAAAATCAACAAGATGAGAAGCAGCACTGTTGATTTTGCAAACCGTTAATATCTTATGTAGTCATCTTTTTAAAGTTGCTACTGATAAACGCACGGAAGCCCGGACATACTGCCAACCAGATAGGAATCCATAGTAAAAATATATCCTGCAGCACAAAACCTTTGCTTAAAAAGCCGCCCAGAGTGGCGCCCACAAATCCACCTGCCATACCCACCATGGTAAATAACCCTGAAACATGACCCATATTTTTACCAGAATGTGCCAATCGTGAAATATTAACGAGATGATTGAATGCTTGACCTATCGCCTGTAATACAGCGCCAATCAAAAGCCCGACCACGCCAGTACTTAATCCCAAGAATGCCAACCCGATAATCAGACTGGTATGGCTTAAGTTATACGTTATTTTTTCACCTAGCTTTGCCACTACATGCCCAAGAAATAGCAGTACCGCAACAAATGCAGCACCCTCTACTACCATCAGCGTGATTCCCTGCTGTGCACTCCAGTGAAATTGACGCACCGCAATAACAATAATAAAAGTACCAAAAAACCCACGTACCATCCCCCCCAGTCCATCATATAGACATACCTGACGCACCATCGGGTCAGTAAGGTATTGCAGCATCTCCTTCACTCCACCACGTACGCTTTTAGCGCCAGCGGACTCACGTGTACGCGATAAAATAGTGAAGCCATAAAACGACATCACCGCAAATAATATGCTCGTAATCCAATAGCTACCCTGTATCCCCAAATGACTGGATACTAAATTGCCAAGCAATGGCCCGACCAAGCCTATGCCTAACATCAAGGTGCCTCGATACCAGCCTCCACGGCTAGTGCCGACTTCAGGCAGGCGTTCTAACCATGAGGTATTCATGGCCACCACGCGAAATGGAATACAAATTCCAGCAATAAATAAAAAAATAGCTGCAAGATACCAAGAGGTTGAGTAGCCAATTAACGGATATAAAATCATTGCGCCCAAACTAGAAATTGCATAGACCCAACGCGCACTGAAGCGGCTGATAAAGATGCCTGCGGGCAGCGACATTAACATCATCGATAAACTTTCTGCTCCTATTAACAAACCTATCTGCCATGACTCGGCATTCAGGTGGAGCGCTAATAAAGTGACTAGAATCTTATTCATACCGATGGTGATGCCGCTCATGAGCGCCAGGCCAACAAATGAATAAGTGAAATGGTGGGTGGCTAATAAGGGACGTTGGGTATTGAAGGTATTGGATTGGCTCATAGGGATGAACTCTCAGAATATAAATGAATAACAGCTTGGTTTGCACACGTAGCAGACGCTACCTCGATATGCCTACGCTGATAAAAATAACGCCAGACCACCTAATGGCAATCTGGCGATTTTTGCATCAACACTTGCGTGGATAATTACCAGCGTGTGGTGACCGAAACGCCAACTGTTCTTGGCGCCGCCCAATAAACGCTATCGCCATTAACGCCCTGAGCTGCGTTAAAAGCTGGCAATGAGTGGTTTTTGTACTCTTTATCAAATAGATTATTCACGTAGCCGGTAAATAAATACTTGTCATTGTGCGTGGCAAATGAAATCCTTGCATTTGCCAAGGTGTAAGCCTCTTGATTCAAGTGACCACGTGCTTCAGATTGTGGATCAATAAAGTAATACTGTTTGGCTTGGTAGCGAGCATCTGCACCAATAATCACCTTACCGTAGCGTACAGGGATACGATAATCCGCAGCAAGCTGTGCCGTTACATGCGGCGCACGTACTAATGATCTACCACTCAAATCTGCCCCGCCGTTCACTACCTGTAAACTATCATAATCTGCATCTAACAAGCCTAGGCTGGCATTGACATGCAAATTCTCTAGCGGCAATGCCTCCACCTCAAACTCTGCACCGTTTACAGTGGCTTTTTTCGCATTCTGCAAATAAGAAACTGTAGTTCCTGCATTAGCGTTAAAGCCAACAACATTCACCTGTACATCTTTATAGTTGTAATGGAACAAGCTGGTATTGAAGTTTAAACGCCCACCTAGCCACTCTGATTTGTAACCAAGCTCATAAGCATCTAACTGCTCCGGCTTTACCGTATTGACCGCGGCTAGATTAGTGGCAGCAGTATTAAAGCCGCCAGACTTCTCGCCATGCGAGTACTTTGCATATACACGGTCGTGCGGAGTGATCTTATACTCTGGAGTAATATCGTAAGTAATCGCGTTCCAGGTCTTGGAGTTTTTAGCGCTAAACGTGCCTGAGCCTGCTGGACCTGCTGATGCATATCCACCAGTATAGGTGCTCCACCACTGTGCCAGATTGCTCCATGAGCCTGTGCCGGTCGAGCCTTTTCTATTTAGCTCATATTCCTTGGTTTCACGCGTCCATCTCAAACCTAAGGTCGCATTGAGCTGCTCGGTAAAGTTATAAGTATTACTGCCGAACAAGGCAAAGCTCTCTGCATTATGCGTTAAGTCTGATTTGTTATAAGTTGCACCCGGTGGCGCACCAGCCAATCCCGGCACGGTGGCAGATGGTAATTTAGCACCTTGCGTACTAAAATTCACATTCTCATTAAAGTAGTGAGCACCCGCCAACCAGTTCCAACGGTCTTCTTTCGGTGATGCTAACCTAAACTCTTGTGAAAACTGATGGCTCTTGCCATCGGTATGCGATCTGGAAATCTCAAGTGGCGTAAAGTCGTTATCGGTCAATATTTCAGACTGAAAATCTTCATAGCCGGTGATAGAGGTTAGCGCCAAACGACCCAGCTGCCATTTCAAATTCAAGCTCACGCCATTTTGCGTGTTATCACTATAATCAGGCGCATTGGTGCTGACATGCGTAATGTTTTTACTTGGCGCGTAGCCGTTGCGCAGCACACCATTAGCTGCATAACTTCTGGTAGTGGTAATCGCGCCATCCGTTTCATATTTACGGTAATGCACGTTTAGCAGCGCCTCTACATCAGGCGTTAAAATAGCCAGCAACTGCCCACGAATCGCCCCTTCTGATAAGCCGCCATCATTACTGCCGGTAAACTGGTTTTTCAAACGACCATCTTGGTCTTCTTGTAAAAACGACACGCGGCCAGCTAAGCGCTCATCAATAATCACGCCGCCTACGCCCCCTTGTACGATTCTGTCGTTATAGCTGCCATAATCCACTTTCACATAATTATCTTTGGTATCGGTATTAAACGATGGTTTTTTTGAAACGACACTCACCGCACCGCCAGTCGTGTTTTTACCCCATAACGTGCCTTGTGGGCCGCGTAGCACCTCTACACGCTCGATATCAAATAAGGGAAAGCCTGTAGCACTGGCATTACTGATATAGACTTCATCCAAATAGAACCCGACCGGGTTTGATAAATCATATTGCTGCTGGCCTGCCCCTACACCGCGAATCCACCAACGTGGTCGCCCATGCTGCTGTGTTGCAGCTGACGCATTGGGCACATAATTCAGCACCTCACTGGCTGAGCGCCCCACCCCTTGATCAAGCAAATCTTTACCGCCTAAAGCTGTAATCGCTGTTTTTACTTCCTGCACACTCTCCTCACGCTTTTGTGAAGTCACCGTCACAGAAGGTAGCGCTACACCTTCTGCTTTGGACTTATCTTCAGACTGGGCGGATACAACCTCCTCAGCATAAGACAGATTGGCATTAAGGACCGTAGCCGCACTAATTGCTAATGCTAGTGATACATTTTTTACCAGCGGCTTTAACTGGAAAATAGCCTGACGCGGATGGGCGCCTTTAATTTCTTTACTTCTCATTGAATACTCTCTTTAACTGTGATTAAAATTTTCATGGCATATATGCCTTAACAGTTATAGAGAGTGCAGAATATGTGCCAAGTCTAAATCACAGAACAACCTGTTGATTTAATTGAACATAAATAGCAACCAACCAATTGGCACATGATTATTCTTGTTGTATATGCAGCAACAATTAAAACAGTTGCTTGTTAATAAACAGCCGATATTGATGGTTTATGGCTCAAGCTCATATGAAAAAAATGGCTGAAAAATCTATAAAAAAAGCGGTGCATCCGAAGACGCACCGCACACATATCAGGAGAACCGCTTTGCTTAATACTGCATTAGCGTACGCTGCGCCAACGCAGCAGATATTGACGTAGATGAGACAGACTAGCGTTCATCAGTAAACCGGTCAAACCGATACTGACCACAGCCACAATCACAATATCCATTCTTGATGACTCCTGCGCCATCAGCATCAACCCACCAACACCAGGGCCGGTAGAAAATAGCAGCTCAGAGCCTACGGTAGAGACCCAGGCAAAAGCTAATGCATGCATAAACCCGGTCATGATTGATGGCGTGGCAGCAGGCAATAAAACATGTACTAACAACTGCAAACGGTTAAATTTAAGCACCGATGCTACTTCTACATACTTACGCTCTATGCCTCGCATGCCCTCAAACGTATTCAGCACGATGGGATAAAATGCCGCAAGACTGACAATCAGGATTTTAGAAAACAGATCATTGCCAAACCATAAGGCGATTAACGGGATTAATCCCAGCAACGGTACCTGTCGCAAAGTATGATACAGCGGTCCGATTAATTTATTGGCAAATGGCGACACGGCCATTAAACCACCCACCATCAGGCCGAAAAATCCGCCTATGAGCAACCCAATTACAGTAGTCTGTAAAGTTGCCACGAGATTAATCAACAACTCTCCGCTTTGAATCAGCTCGACAAAACCGCCGCCGATTTGGCGTAAAGGCACAAAAATATAGGTATAAGCATCCCCCTGCCGCGACATAAACTCCCACATCACGGCTACTGTAGTCGGCAGTAGCAGCCCTCTCAAATGCGTAATCCTCGATGAAAACTGATTAATTATACTCATCATTACCTCTGCTAATTAGTTAGCTTTGTTTCCAGCGGCCAAGATGCGTCTCTACAGAGCGCAAACTGCGGTCTAGCAAAAAGCCGATCACCCCAGTGACCAACACCCCCACCAAAACAATATCTATTCTGAACATCTGCCTACCCATTTCCATCATTTGCCCTATGCCGCTGTCTGCCGCTATCAACTCCGCTGCCACCAGCACCATCCAAGAACGCCCCAGCGCCAGACGCAGCCCTGTCAGTATCGGTGGTACCGTCGCAGGCAGAATAACCTGCCGAACTAAGCTTACGTGGGATAGTTGATACACTTTAGACACTTCGAAATAACTGCTTGGAATGTTTTTAACCGCATCATAGGTGGCAAGTGTAATTGGGAAAAAGGCTGCTTTAGCCACCACCACAATCTTGAACGTCTCTTCCACCCCAAAAATCATAACCAACATAGGGATAAAAGCGATAGTTGGCACCTGTCGTAAGGCATTAAAGGTAGGTGCAAAAAATGCATCTATAGGCTTAAACAGCCCCATCAATACACCGAATACTAAGCCTAGCAATGAGCCGATAGCGAAGCCCAACACCAGACGATACAAGCTGTCATGCAGATGTGATTGCAGCTCACCATTACCCCAAAGCTCGTGCGCAGTTTGATACACACCAGCGGGTGAAACTAAAATCTGCTCCGGAAATATGCCTGCACTGCATACCCATGCCCATGCAAGCAACAGCACAGCAGGCGACACAAAAAACAATGCATTAGTATGCAGACTATTCGCTATATTCCTTATCCTTGTCATGGCTAAGCCCCTCTAAACGCAGGTTTCCTCGGTTGCCAGTAACCTTCAAGCTTAAGCTCCTTGATTGCTGCATTTAAAAAGCGCGCATCAAACAATTGCTTGGTATTAATATCCTTGCGAATAAGGTTGGCCTGTCGGCTATATTGAGCAACATTGGCATAGTGATCTAGCACTAGGTCATCAAACAGTGGGCTCCAGCGTAGCTTCCATGATACGGAGTCATCTGAATATTCACGTCTGAATACGTTTTCAGGCTGGCCATTTTGATTCGCAATCTTCAAATACTCATCCAGATGTGCTTCTTGCGAGGTCCAGTACACTGCTCTCACGTAAGCAGTAGCAATAATCTGCGTGATAGCAGGGTTTTGCGCAATAAAGTCTTTGGCGCCCCATAACTCAGCTCGCATTTTCCAATCTTGTGCCGCGCTCTTGGTGGACCAAATAATCTTGCCTACTTTTTTATCCTCCAGCTGATAGGCATCGCTCAACGTAACAAAGGCATCTACATTGCCGGCAGCTAAAGCAGCGGCGCCAGCACCCGGATTTAAGTTAGATATTTTGAAATCTGAAAATTTGAACCCGCTTGCTGCCACATAGCGGGCAAACGCTATTTCCCAAGGGCGGCCGCGGTGCAAAGCAATGCGTTTACCTTTTAGGTCAGCCAGCGATTTTGCACTGGAATTAGGCGGCACCACCAGATACACATTATTACCTCGCCCACCTGGCACCACAATGCGCGTTTCTATTCCGCCAGAGTTAAGGATAATCGATGGCAAATCGCCATAACCAGCAAAGTCTATACTCTTATTAGCAAAACCTTCGTTAATGGTCACACCCACAGATTGGGCAGTAACTGGCACCCAGGTAAGGGTTACGCCTTGCTTTTTAAGCTCTTCTTTTAGCCAGCCCTGCTCCTCCACGATAGCAGCCGTGCCGTTAAAACCTATCTTGCCATTAACGTTGTAGGCTACGGTTGCAATCCTGACCTCTTTAGCAGGGTCTGCATTGGCATCGGTGAACAGGCCAAACATAAATGCCAAGCCCACCAACAACCACGCAATAACAGGGGTTCTATTTTTAATACTGAAATTCATTTTGTTCTCACATTCAAATACAAAAATTAGCCAGAGACTCTTAATACCAAGCCTATCAGGCAATAATCGCCTAGCGCTTGCTGATCACAGCATCGTAAGGTCTGGTATCAATCCAATCATTCACATTGAATGGCTTAGGAATAAATTCCCAACGGTGCAGAAAATTCACAAAATCCTGCAATCCATCAATAGACGTCTGTGCAAAATCGGTTTGCAGACGCAGATGTGCATCTGCGCCATACGCTACACTTACCCAATATTCACTACTGTTGGTTTCTTTAGCCAAGAAGCGACGTGTTTCATCAGGGTGTACATGTGCCCAATCTTCAGCGCGAAGCACCTGTTCCACGATACGCTCAGCCGCATCAAAATGATTTTCAATTAGATGAGTATCCACACTCAAAGTACGTGGTGTACCATTATTGGAACGAATCAACGGCTCAGGATGCGCTCCAGTATCAATGACCGTCACAAGATTTAGCTGACTCGCTAGTGCTACTGCGCTTGCCCCTTTGAGAAAAATGGCATCCACCTCACCACGTAGCAAACCTATTAATTCGTCGTTACGGCTGCCTGACTGGCTGCCGAAGATGTAGCTACCATCCGCACTTTTTTTAGCTGGCGCGTCGCTGTAGCCAATGCCAATCTCGTAATCCACAATCTCAACATCGCTTACCGCCAAGCCGTCTAAACTAAGTGCATTTTCTAATCCGCGTAACGCTTGTGCACGAACAAAATCAATCTGTACATTTACCCACCTAGGCAAACCAAACTTTCTACCTTTTAAATCTTTAACATTGCGTATACCAGAACTAGGCGTAGTTAAAATCAGCTGAGCCTCATCTGCCCATGACAGACCAATTACCTTGGTTTCGCGACCAATAGCACGTGCCCATATCGCTGGGATATTACCGCCATGCCGGACTGAATTAGCTAAAGTATGGTCAAAGTGCGATTCGCGTACTGATTGATTATTTGACTCACGCAATGATTCAATCTTGGTAGATTTCGCGCGAAAACTCTCCTCTAACCAGCCTTTTTGCACGGCTATGCCTAATCCTGTTGGCACAGGGCAACGTGTATACCAAAGTGTGTCTAATGCTGTACTCATGATTTCTCCCTAAATATTTAATGCGTGGACACACGCAAAACTTGATTAGGATTGAGCACGCTTCATGCCAACAAATAAAATATATACGAATCAATAACATATATAACAAAAACTTAATTTACGAGCCAATCTGCTGATTACACCGCAGAGCATATGCGGCAACAGCAACAGTGCTGTTGCCTAAGCAGCAGCCTAAGCATGCACACGGATCCAAATACATATGCTGCCAATTCAACAGCAATCATTTATCGACTGTTGCTTAAGCAACAAATAAAAGGCTTAAAAATACACATAAATTACTTAACTATATGTTTATAAACATAAGTTTATTTTGGCATGGCGTTTGCAGTATAGATTCAGAGCCATTCGTGGCAATTGTTTATTGGTATGGAGAATTTAAGGCATGACAACATATAACGTGGCTATAGACTTTAGCAAAAGCGCAGCACCTTTTAACAAGGTGAATATAGCAACAGATTCCCCTGCTGCACTTCATCCTCATAAAAACCTGATCACCACCAAAACTAATAAAACGATAAATAAAGAGTCTTTATTGATTCAGGACGTAGTAAAAAGCTACCAACTGCAAAATACGACGCTTAAAGTGCTTGATGGCATTAACCTTGAGATTATTCCAGGTGAGTTTTTATCTATCGTTGGTACCAGCGGTTGCGGAAAATCTACCTTACTTAGGTTAATCGCTGGTCTAGACACACAGTACGCAGGGTCCATTATCTATCAGGGCAAACTGATAACAGGCACAGACCTAAGCCGCGGCATTGTGTTTCAGGAGCATCGCTTATTCCCATGGATGACTGTGGAAGAAAATATAGACTTAGCTTTTTCTGCCACGGATGTACCTAAACATGAGCGTAAGCTGCGTGTTCAGCAGCAGATTAACGTGGTTGGCTTAACCGGCTTTGAAAAAGCCTACCCCCATCAGATTTCTGGCGGTATGTCACAGCGTGTGGCTATTGCCAGAGCATTGGTGCTAAAGCCCAAACTGTTGCTGTTGGATGAGCCATTTGGCGCATTGGACGCACTGACTAGGCTGAAGCTGCAGCAGGAGCTGCAACGTCTGTGGGAACAAGAGGGCCTCACCACCATATTAGTCACGCATGACGTTGAAGAAGCCATATTTTTGGGTGACCGTATTGTGGTCATGGAGTCCCACCCTGGCCGCATCAAGCGTATCGTCCCTGTACCACTTCCTCGCCCACGCGACCGCTCTTCGTATTTATTCCAAAATATCAAGACTGATGTCATGTCTGACTTCTCGATGACAGGGGTGGAGTAATGCTGGCTGCAAATCATCACCCTTGGCAGAAGGATTAATATGTCTACATTAACCAGATCTTCAGTCGCATTTGCCAGTGCTGACATAGAGGCAACGACCGCCTATGACACTGAAACAATAATGTATCCGCACCTCACTGCATACGACTTTAAACCAGATGCTGTAATTGAGCATACGGCCATTAATAAGCGCCATCTATTGGCATTAGGCGCACTCGCGGCGCTCTTGCATGGCGTAGCTGTGATTGCCTATCTGAACTACCAGGCAACACCGGCAGTGCAGCAACCAAAGCTGAATAAGGTGGAGATTGAATTTATCAAAGCCAAGCCACCAGAAGTGATTGAGCCGCCTAAGCCACCGCCTCCACCGCCCAAGATGGTTAAACCGGTAACACCACAAGTAGCAAAACCTGCGCCTGCATTACGCACAGCAGTCGCTCAGGAAAACGTACCAGCCGAGGCTATCACTATTCCAGAGAACCGTCAGGCACCAGTCACTGCGGCACCAATAGTGGCGGCCCCGCCTGCACCAGAAGTCCCAACGGTAAAGGCAGAAGAGCCAATTACTGAGGCAACAGGCAACGCTGCTTATTTAAATAACCCACCGCCAGAATACCCTGCGTTTGCACAGCGCCAGGGCTGGGAAGGCAAAGTTCTGCTACGCGTGCATGTGCTGGCAAACGGCAAGCCGGACAAGGTGGAAATAAAACAATCCAGCGGTCGCAAGACTTTGGATGAATCGGCAAGCAATGCCGTTAGAAACTGGATATTCATACCATCCAAACGTGGTAGCACTGCCATTGATGGCTGGGCGACCGTCCCTATTGAATTCAAACTAGCTAAATAAAGGTAATCTTACTATGTATAATTTTTCTGACACTTCTACCTCCATTGTTGTACAAGCCGTGCTATTAACACTGATTGCAGGGTCTTTTGTCACGTGGACTTTAATCTTGGCCAAATCTTTACAGGTATGGTTAATCCGCAAGCAAAATGTTAAATACAGAGCAGCATTTTGGAGTGCGCGTAATTTCCAATCAGCCGCAGACCTGAAAGACCACAACGGCCCTGCCTACCGGGTGGCTACTGTAGGTTTTAATGTATTAAAAGATATTGACTCCAACACTGCCAATGACTTACAACATTTTGGCGATAGACAAGATGTACTGGAGCGCGCATTACGCCAGCAAATTCAGAAAGAGCGCGTCACCAGAGAGAGCGGTCTAGTAGTGCTAGCGAGCATAGGCAGCACAGCACCATTCGTTGGTCTGTTCGGCACGGTGTGGGGCATCATGCATGCACTCTCTGCCATCGGAAAAACCGGCTCTGCCAGCTTGGATGTAGTGGCGGGCCCAATAGGTGAGGCATTGATTGCAACTGCAGTAGGCATTGCAGTTGCCGTGCCCGCAGTATTGGCTTATAACTTTTTCTTACGCAGATTAAAAACCAGCAGCAATAATCTGGATGACTTTGCAGAAGACTTAATTACTTTGTCACGCAAGGCAACTTTCAGAAAAAATAATGACGCAACCGCTAACCAAGGCGAAAAAGCGGTGGTACACAACCTGAAAGGAGCGGTAGCATAATGGCTTTTTCCTCCCAAAGTGATGGTGATGACGTGTTAAGCGAAATCAACGTCACTCCATTAGTGGATGTGATGTTGGTGCTGCTGGTAGTATTTATTGTGACTGCACCATTGCTCAATAATGCAATCACCGTTAATTTACCCAAAGCGAGTGCAACCAAACTAGCTGACTCCAGCACACCGGTCACTATTAGTGTGAATGCAGAAGGCAACGTTTACATTGATAAACAGGCTGTGGCGCTAGCAGCACTGGAGCCAGAGTTAAAATCAAGATACAACAGCAATCCGGACCAAACTTATCATTTGAATTCAGACGAGTCTGTTAAATATGGTTCAGTTGCAAAAGTCATGGCAGCGATTGAACGCTCTGGTATCACAAAGCTTGCAGTAATCACTCAAGCAAACTAGCCCAACAATACTAACAATCCACAAAAAAATAAAAGCCCATGCATTTCTGCATGGGCTTTTTTCTATGTTGAGTACATTTAAAGTTTAAGCAGCAAGTGCTTGTGCCGTTTTGCTTTCTAGTAGATTAAGCGCCTGATTAACCGCGGTATTAACACGCGCTTCAATCGCCTCGCTATGTAAACGGTAATCGATAAACTCATTATCACGCGCATAAATGGCAGTAGGTGCCGTGGTCACACCAAAAAAGCTAACCAATGGTCTTAACTGATACTCCAGCACCAACGCATGCTGGTCGGTGCCACCAGTAGCAGCCAACACTGCAACCTTACCAACTAATAACTTTGGATCAAGTAGATCAAAAAAATGTTTCAATAGTCCGGTATAGGATGCTTTGTACACAGGGGTGCCAATGATAATTAAATCAGCCTCAGCAATCGCTGCATAAGCATCAAACAACACTTTAGGGAAATCATTATAAGTAACGGTACTGCCTAGCTCTGGTGCAAATTGTGCAATATCAATCAGTGTATGTTTAGCATGTACTTTTTGCGTTACGTTGTTAAGAATATTTTCTACCAATGCTTTGGTACGAGACGGCGCGCTGAGGCTGCCGGAGATAGCAACAACTTTCATTTTTTAATCCTTTGCGAAAAAAGCGTCAATTAAGTAAAACTTACCTATTAACACCAGCACGATTCATGCCTGCAATTAATGGCTAAAAATAGCGTTTATACTAGAATTCTTGGTTAAAAAAGAACACCTCTGCTTGTTATCAAGCAGAGGTGTTGCAAAGTGAACAACACGTTAGCTAACTATTGAATCACGCCAAACTGTTTCAGCAAGGTACGTAATATGTTTCTACTAATACCTAGCACCCGTGCGGTTTGCACCTGATTTTGGCGGCAATATGCATAAGCAGATAACACTAACTTGCGATTTACCGTTTCATATAAATGCTCAGGCTCAGATTGAATAATTTCGTTAAGCGCTTTATCCAAGGTGCACACTTCATTGCTTGCATATTGAAAAGCGTTGCCCGCAAACGCGCCAGACGCTGAACCTGCTGCCGCCTGTATCGCTGGCAAATTTAAATCGCGCGGACGTAGCTCATTACCATCACTCACCAATAACGCACGATGAATAACATTTTCAAGCTCACGAATATTGCCAGGCCATGGGTAGTCATGCAGCAGCTTGATGGTTTCGGATGCTAATGTCGGCTGTTTTGTATGCAGGCGATTTTTGTAGATGGACAGAAAGTGCTCGGTCAACGGCAAAATATCACCAACTCTATTACGCAAAGGCGCAATCTGAATCGGCACTACATTAATCCGATAGTACAAATCTTCCCTAAAGCGGCCGGCTTTGACTGCATCTTCCAAATTGACATTGGTCGCAGCTACCAGCCGCACATCAATAGGCGTGGCTTTTCTAGAGCCGACACGTACAATCTCTCGCTGCTGAATAACGCGCAATAATTTAACTTGTGTAGATAGTGGTAAATCACCAATCTCATCCAAGAACAAAGTTCCGCCATTAGCACTTTCAAACCACCCCTGCTTGCTGGATACAGCACCGGTAAACGATCCCTTCTCATGCCCAAACAACTCACTCTCTACCAAAGACTCAGAAAATGCACCGCAATTAATCGCGGCGAATGGGCCATGTTTACGCGGGCTTAATGCGTGCAAGTGGCGCGCCACTAGCTCTTTACCCGTGCCGGTCTCGCCCATAATAAAAGCAGTAACATCACTAGGGGCAACCCGTTCGATCAATGACAGCAACTTGCTTGACTCTGGGTCTTCAAACACCAACGCACTTGCCCTAATTGAAAGGCTAACCTGATTGAGATTTTTAAAGGTGATAACAGGCGGGCCGCTTCTTGCCTTATATTCAGCCTCACCATATTCGTTAAATTCTATATGCCCCATAAAGTACCCCTAATGCAATTTAGGCTGGATAATATAACGGCATATATATAACTTTTAATATTTAAAACTTATATATTAAAAACTAACAATTATAAAGAACTGCGAATCTGTTTATCCTAGCCATGCTCAGACAATACTGCCCATGCACACTAATTTTTATCTTCATCAAGCTTATGACTCATTTATTTTACAGCGGGCCGGATAAGAGTAATATTCGAATCCATATCATCAGATAATATGGTTCTGCCAATAGTAAATGCGCTGCACATTTTTCTCAGCGCCAGCCTGATTGACCATTTAACAACAGCATCAGCTTTATACTTACTCACCCACATTTATACTTAGGACAACTCCATGAAAACAAAAAATACCTTAATTAAAAGTTTTGCCCTCACCGCTCTAGTATTCAGCATGAGTAATGTTTATGCAGAGGATGCAACTGAAAGTGATAAACCAGTCACTGAACAAATTGTGAACACCCTCACCAAACTATCAGGTGGGCCACACAAAGGCTATCGCGCCAACCACGCCAAGGGCATTGTGGCGCAAGGTGAATTTGTACCGGCAAAATCGGCAGCTAGCCTCAGCAGTGCCGCGCACCTGCAAACCAAAGCCAGCCCTGTCACTGTGCGTTTTTCCGATGCGACAGGCTTGCCAACCATCCCGGATGCCGATGGTAACTCTTTCCCTAAAGGCATCGCCATTCGCTTTCAACTTGCAGATGCAAGCTATACCGATATTGTAAGTATTTCTACCAATGGCTTTCCGGCAGCCACGCCTGAAGACTTTTTAGGGCTACTCAACGCCATTGCAGCAAGTGGCGCGGGCGCTGCCAAACCAACACCAATAGAACAATTTTTAGGCTCGCATCCTGCAGCGCTCAGCTTTGTACAAATGCCCAAACCAGCACCGGTGAGCTTTGCCACAGAAGCTTATTACGGGGTAAACGCATTTGCATTTACCAATGCCCAAGGCGAAACCCAATATGGGCGCTACCGCATCACCCCTATCAACGGTACAGAGTTTCTAAGTAAAGAGCAGTCTACAAATGCCGCCCCCAACTATTTGGTGGACGAATTGCCACTACGTTTAAGCAAAGCACCAGCTAAGTTCAAAATCAGCGTGCAGTTAGCGGCTAAAGACGATGAGGTGAATGATCCAACCGTGGTGTGGCCAGAAAATAGAAAGCTGGTAGAACTGGGTACACTCACGCTGAAAAATATAGATGCCAATGGCGTAGCATTTGAAAAAGCCACCATGTTCAGCCCGCTCAATTTAGTGGACGGCATCGCCGCCTCTGATGACCAGATACTATTAGCACGCCCAGGAGCATATGCAGTGAGCTTTGGCAGACGATTCGGTCAGTAGTATTGCGCTAAAACTGAGGGTTTAATTAAATGAATAAATAAACCCTCAGTTACTTAACTTTGCTTATGCATAACGCCACTGAAATAAGATCTATTTCTGATAAAAGTTAAATCGGTTACGCCCTTGCGCTTTGGAATCATATAAAGCGATATCCGCTTCTTTTAACAGCTCTTTAATACCGACAGGATTTTCCGGGTCGTAAACCGAAACTCCTATGCTTAAATGTATCGTTATTTCTTTATCTAACACTAACCAGGGGCTGGCAAACACCTCGGTGAGCTTATGTGCAATAGAGTGCACATTTTCTAAAACTTTAAACTCTTTCAATAGCACAATAAACTCATCGCCACCGACTCGGCTCACAGTATCGGTATCACGTAGCGTAGCCTTGATACCATTAGCCACGGTTTTAATCACCTCATCTCCAAAATCATGGCCATAGGTATCATTGATTTTCTTGAAATAATCGATATCAATAATTAAAACCGCCATCATTTTGTGCGAGCGGTTACAGGAGTGATAGGCAATATCCATGCGATCCTGTAGCAGTCTACGATTCGGCAGGTGGGTCAAACTATCCAGCATGGCCTGTTCAGACAGCCTACGCATGGCGTGAATCATGCGATAAACCGCCGCGCCACAGAACAGGCTAAATAAAAATCCAAGCAACTGGTAAACAATAAACTGATCGGTAAAGGCGTTGGAGTGGTTTTTAATCGCCCACTCCCATTTGCCATTGGGCACGACACTGGTCTGCTTATAGGTGTTTTTATCTGCAAACAATTGCGGATCACCATAAAACACCGTTTTACTGCCATATGAACGAATCGCGAATTGGTGATTTTTGGGCGTATTTTTAAATGCCGCCGACAAAAACTCATCGGTATTGATCACCGTAGACATGATGCCCCAATACTCGTCATCCAAATATATCGGGTAGCGGTAAATAAAACCCCGGCCACCTTGCAATAAATCAACCGGGCCATCAAACACCCCTTCGCGGCTGTCCACCGCCTGTTTCACCTTGGGCCATTGTTTGGGTATATCGCGGAAATCCTTACCAATGATTTGTGAATTACTCTCTTCCGGGTACACGTAAGTAATTTTGTAGCCTACGGCCACACCCAGATTACGCACATGTTTGGAGCGCTGCCATAAATCTTTGAGAATAAATTTAATTTTCTCTGGGCGCAGATCATCGCGGTAAGCCGAAATAAAGCTCGCCATGCCATTAGAAATAAACAGCAGTGAATTTAACTCACGATCCACCTCAGTCCACAGCAGGTTGCCATAAACAGAGGACTTCAGCGTTTCATCTGCCTTTAACTTTTGCTTTTGCAGATTGAGAAAATGATTAAGAAAAAGGAATACCACCAGCGTAGTGACTACAGCGGCTACGAGGCACTTGAGATTCCATTTCTTATCTGAACTCATTAATTTCATCTGTATCAATGGCTTATATATGCAATAGCATTAGCAACAATGGCGTGTAAGGAACGCTTGGGGGCTGACAATCTTTCATCTGAGGCTAGACTCAGATTTGATTGGATATTTACTGACATATTAGCATCACTAAAGAATTGTTTAACGAATTGTTGCCTGTTCCCGGCTAAAACGCATCTGGGCACACTCAAACCATTATTGTCACAGGATTAAGTTAGGTTGGGCTATTGTTCATTTAAATGAAAAGTAATTTGTCATCTAACCATCTAGTGCACAACATTTCATCTCCGTATAGTGGGAACCGTTCCAGCAACAAACAAATTAAACACTAAAACATTATTAAAAAAGGAAATGAAAATGAACAAACCATACGTACGTCTAGACCGCGACAACGCAGTAGTATTACTAGTAGATCACCAAGCAGGCCTGTTATCTTTAGTACGCGATATTGAGCCAGATCGCTTTAAGAACAATGTATTGGCATTGGCAGATTCTGCTAAGTACTTTCAGTTGCCAACCATCTTAACGACTAGCTTTGAGAATGGTCCTAACGGTCCGTTGATGCCTGAGTTAAAAGAGATGTTCCCTGATGCGCCTTATATTGCACGTCCTGGCCAAATCAATGCGTGGGATAACGAGGACTTCGTGAAGGCGATTAAAGCCACAGGTAAGAAGCAGATCATCATTGCCGGCGTGGTGACCGAGGTGTGTGTAGCATTCCCAGCACTGGCTGCGATTGAAGAGGGTTTTGAGGTGTTTGTGGTGGCGGATGCTTCTGGCACATTTAATGAAATGACGCGTGATGCGGCATGGCGCCGTATGGAAGCTGCCGGTGTTCAGTTCATGACTTGGTTTGGGGTGGCTTGTGAGTTACATCGTGATTGGCGTCGTGATATTGAGGGCTTGGCGACTTTGTTATCTAACCATATCCCTGATTACCGTAATCTCATCACTTCTTTTAACGCGCAAAGCACTAAGAAATAGTTATTAAAATCAGAAGGGGAATACCCCCTTCTGCCCCGCTTGTTATTTATCTCAATTAACTCGCCATTAAACCAGCATCTTAGAATTTTTAAATCATGAACAACATAATCAAAACTTCTGGCGCGGTACCAATTAGATTAACTGCAGCAATGATGGCTGGTGTCATCACTTTTCCGGCCATGGCCGCAGATTACAGTGTTGTTGATCACCAGCAGCATGAAACCCAGTTCGTTCATCCCCATGAATCAATCCTTGCAGAAGACGTACCGTTTGGCGCACCAAACGCTAAACCACCACCTTATACTATCTTGCGCTACACAGAGCGCTATTCTTATCTGGCAGACCCTGCAAAACGTAACGACCCATTTGATGCATTTAAATACATCCCGTTAGACCCTGAAAATACTGAAAGCTACCTTTCTTTCGGCGGAGAAATCAGAGAGCGCTACGAGCAGTCTCACAATCAAGCCTTTGGTATTAAGGGCGCAGACAGTGACCATTATGGCTTACAAAGAATCATGCTGCATGCGGACGTGCATGCAAATGAACGCCTACGGTTCTTTGTGCAAGGAATCTCCAGTGTGCAGTTTGGCGGCGAGCAAAAGTTAGACGTGAACCAGAACCCGCTAGACTTACAGCAAGCCTTTGTTGACTATACCTTTGGCGACCCAAGCCCAAATGGGAACAGGCAAACCATTCGTGCAGGCAGGTTCTCCATGAGTTACGGCTCTGGCAGACTGATTGCCACCCGAGCGGGGCCAAATACGCAACTTAAATTCGATGGTTTACAGTTTATTCATTCTAACGAGGGCAATAAGAAACTATACGGATTTATTACCCGCCCAGTAAAAGAAGATAGATACGAAGCAGATAAGCCAAATCAAGCACAGACCTTTAGTGGTATCTATGCCAGCACACCATTAAGCGCCACATCTGGCGCCAGTGTAGACGCTTACTACCTCAACTACCGTAATGAAGAAGCCGCTTATGTAGGTGCCAAGGGTACGGAGAATCGGCATACCTTAGGCCTTCGCTGGTTTGGCAAGAACGGCCAATGGGATTACGACTGGGAAGCCGTGGCTCAACTAGGCGAGGTGGGGGACAAAGAGATTCGCGCCTGGACATTCGCCAGCGACACCGGTTACACCTTTAAAGACCTTGCCTGGCATCCACGCTTGGGTGTCAAAGCCGATATCGCAAGTGGTGATAGCAATAAAAAAGACGGCAAATTAGAAACCTTCAATCCATTATTCTTTAAAGCTAACTACTTCAATGATGCCGCGTTTTTTCGCCCAGCCAACTTGGCGGACATTCACGCCTCGCTACAAATGCAGCCCAGAGAAGACCTGACCATCACATTTGGCAGTGACTTTATCTGGAAACACAGCAAGCAAGATGCAATTTACGCAACCACTGGGCGTGTACTGTTACCAGCTGCAGATGCATCCAAATATGTAGGCACCGCATTAGAGGCCGCAGCACAATGGAAAATTAACCGGCATGTGGTCGCTACCGCATCCTATGTGCATATGTACACAGGAACGCAGGTGGACAAAGCTGGTGGCGGTGATATTGATTACCTCGCTACTTGGGTTAGTTTTATTTGGTAGCTTCTTACAAAATTAGCACTATTTCGCGCTAAGGCATGTAATAGATTGAGAATGTTACGTTTAGTTAAGTAGTGCTGGCTTAGCAGCTATCACCCGCAGTGAATACCACTGCGGCACCGCCGTTCCAGCCCAACATTGCTGTCATGCTATACTCGCTGCAAACTTTTAATAGATAGCGTTTAGCAAAAGCAATGATTCAATATAACCCTAAAGACTGGATTATTTTTATCTTCCGTTTTCACGAATCGGATACCTTTAGGCGGCTTATCCCCATGATGATATTCATAGGACTTTACGCCGGTGGCATTGCCTACCTAGAGTTAGAGTTGTGGCAACTATCCGATAAAAGTCATGTGAAGAATATCCCGCTCATGCACACCACGGTTGGTTTTGTACTGTCACTATTATTGGCTTACCGAACCAACACCGCCTACGAGCGCTGGTGGGAAGGCAGAAAAGCATGGGGCGCGTTAGTCAACAACAGCCGCAATTTGGCGCTAAAGCTCTCCGCTTATCTTTCGGAGGAAAGTGACCGCAACTTCTTTAGAAAAGCCATCCCGATCTATGCATCTGTGCTCTCTAAACATTTAGCCAATGAAGAAGTCAGCCTAACACTGTTTGAAGGCTTAGATTTAACCATAAACCATCACACCCACAGCCCTAACCAAGTGGCTAAAATCCTGTTCCAAAAAGCCAATGAGCTCTACACCACAGGGAAAATAACCGGTGACCAGCTCTACCTCATTAAAGACGAACTTGATTCATTTACCGGCGTTTGCGGTGTCTGCGAACGCATTAAAAACACGCCGATCCCCTACTCTTATAGCGCGTTTATTAAAAAATTCATCTTCTTTTACGTGATGACACTACCATTTGGATATGTATTAAGCTTGGGCTATTACGTGATTCCGATTGTCGTGTTTATTTTCTATGTGCTTGCTAGCTTAGAACTGATTGCCGAGGAAATTGAAGACCCATTTGGTAATGACGATAACGATTTACCTACCAAGAAGATTGCAGAAAATATTAAAAAACACGTGGAAGAACTGCTGTAACGACCAATTGTTAACGTTCAAGCACCATGTCTAGCCTTCTTAGCTACAAGGCTTTGGCAGGAATCACTAGATTAGAGTGAGCTTAATTCTATAAATCTAGGTACGAATATACCCAATAATAAATGGTAATAACACGGCGCTCAATACGCCATTTAAGCCCATTGCCATACTCGCATACGTGCCAGCTTCATCATTAACGCTAAACGCACGGGTAATGCCTAAACCATGTGCCCCCACACCAATCGCAGTGCCGCGCATCCACCAATGTTTGATATTGAGCGCGTTAAAAATATACGGCGCTAAAATAGAACCCAACATCCCTGTAATCACCGTAAACACCGCCGTGAGGGTGGGTGAGACATGAATGCGCTCGGCAATACCCATAGCAATGGGCGCGGTGACAGATTTTGCATACATGCTGCCAACTATCGTACTACCAGCACCCATGCTTTTCGCGATAACCACCCCTACAAAAATCGACACCGCACTGCCAATGGTTAATGCTAGTGTAATGGGGAATAACTTACCTTTTAAATCATTAAAGCCTCGATAAATGGGCACGGCTAATGCCACCGTTGCTGTACCCAATAGAAAATGCACAAACTGCGCGCCTTCAAAGTATTTTTGGTAAGGCATGTTCATCAAGGAAATAATGCAAGTAATCAGCAACACCGAAATGGCGACAGGGCTAAATACAGGGTGGCGATTCACTTTAACGTAAATCATGTAACCTAGCTGGTAAGTCGCTAACGTGAGCACCAGCGCAAATAATGGATCGCCCGAAAGATACACCCAAATTTCAGAGATTGGTAAGCGGTTATTCGTCATGGGTCGCTTTCCAGAAAAGCTTAAGCACCAATGCGGTGACGGCAATAGTCAGCACCACGCTCACTAACAACGCCAAAGTGACCGCTAATCCATGCGTTTTGAGGTCGGGTAAAAACAACACAACGCCCACAGATGCAGGCACAAAGAGTAAACCCAAGTGTTGACGGAAAGTATCAGCCACCATCCCCAACGGCTGGTTAACCTCGCCTTTAATGACCAAAAAGCTGAGTAATAACAGCAAGCCAATCACTGGCCCCGGAATATCAGGAATAAAGAATCTGGAGATTAACTCGCCCATCCCTTGCCAGATTAAGATTTGTACTAGACCGTCTATCATTGTGGAGTTTTTCTTAAAAACAATTTTAGGTCGATTGTAATGGGTAACTGCTTTTTTTCAATTACTTATATAAAAAACAGCCTACCATCTTATTAAGATTGATCAAACATTCTTACGAGACATACTGAACGGCCATGACGCTGAGAAGAACATGATCCATGCGATAAGGAGCAGTTCTTTATTTGGCTACTTTTGAACAAGCTAAAGAAGAATGTCACTGAAGGGCGAAAGTGAATGGTGAATATCTAATGTTAAGCGTGAGCATATAGATGCCCACGCTAGTTGGCTTAATGACAATTTTGGATTTAATCAAGCAAGTCCAAACGTTTTTCTTAATCCTTTCTCAACTGGGGCAGCTGGCATAAAACGACGCAATTTAGCCAAAAGTGACGCTTCGCCTTTAGGCGTATGACGCATCTTCCATGCACCTAAAGAAGCTTTAACTATTGTGTCTGCGACTTGATTTGGCATCGGCGCCTTTTGTACGTTGTTTTGAATTGCTTTCGAAACGATACTTAGCTCTTTACTGTAGTCAGAAATTCTCTCTACAGTTTGTGGCGCATTTAAATCCAAATTAGTTTTAGTAAAAGATGGTTCGATCAATGAAACGCGGATGCCAAACTGGCGTACTTCGTGGTCTAGAGACTCAGATAGTCCTTCAATGGCATGCTTAGAAGCCGAATAGAGCGCCATGTAAGGCGCAGGTAGAAAACCCAACACTGAACTGACGTTGACAATTCGGCCTGAACGCTGATGACGCATATGTGGCAACACGGCCTTAATTGTGCGCAATAGTCCGAAAAAGTTAGTGTCGAACAGTGACTGTGCTTCCGCCATCGATGTTTCCTCAGCGGCTCCTAGCAGGGTTACGCCTGCACTATTCACCAGTACATCGATACGCTTAGCTTGAGAAATAATCGTTTCGATTCCTCTGGTTATCGATGCTTCGTCTCGTACATCCATTTCGATAAGCACGACACCGGGAATAGCTTGAGATTTACTCAGGTTACGAACGGTGCCAAATACTAGACAGTTCTGCTCAGCCAATTTTTTAGCGACAGTGCGCCCAATACCTGATGATACGCCAGTGACAAGAACTACTTTGGAGGGTGACATGATTATTCCTTTCTAATGGGTGGGTTTGACGATAGATGAACTGCTAACTGGGGCTGGTTTAATCTTGAACCAGATGGAATACATGGCCGGTAAGAACATGAGCGTAAGAATCGTTCCCGCAAACGTCCCACCAATCAGCGTATAAGCAAGCGTTCCCCAGAAAACTGAATGCGTCAGCGGTATAAATGCCAGGATTGCGGCTAAGGCAGTTAAGATCACTGGTCTTGCACGTTGCACAGTCGCTTCTACAACCGCATTAAAAGGATCTAACCCCGCTTCTTCGTTTTCACGTATCTGTCCAATCAAAATAAGTGTATTTCGCATTAGGATGCCAGATAGTGCAATCAAACCAACCAAGGCATTGATACCGAAAGGCTGCTGGAACAGCAGGAGCGTCGGTACCACACCGATAAGCCCTAGCGGACTGGTCAGAAACACCATGACCATGGCCGCAATCGAACGCACTTGCAAGATGATAATCAGCAGGGTGAGCGCGATCATTATCGGGAACAGAGGCAACATTGCCGTGCTAGCCTTTTCTGACTCCTCGATAGAACCGGCCTGCTCAATTCTGTAGCCAGCAGGCAACTTATCAATAATCGGTTGCAACTGCATCAACATAGCACTCGACACATCCGGTGGTTGCAAACTTTCGTCGATGTCGCCACGGACAGTAATGGTCGGCGTGCGGTCTCTGCGTCTGAGTATAGGGTCCTCCATTTGCACTTCAACCACACCTACTTGTGTCAATGGAATGCGCTGCCCTGCCGATCCGATCAATGTAAACCCACTGATTTTGGCCGGATCAATACGGATATCGCCAGCAGCGCGCCCTACTACCTGCACAGAACGAATATCCTCACGCACCTCAGTAATGGAGACGCCACTTAACAAAAACTGCAACTGCGACGATACAGCGTTTGAGGTCAATCCCACGGCCTGAAGTCGGTCCTGATCCAGTTTGAAATACAGAGTTGGTACTTTTGTACCCCAGTCTGTATTGACCGTGCGCATCATAGGGCTGGCGCGCATCACACCTGCGACTTCATTTGCAATTAAGCGCAACTGGTCTGGGTCAGGACCCATCACACGGTAAGCCACAGGATATGGTGAAGGCGGTCCGAATACGATTTGGGTAACACGCACCTGTGCCTCAGGCGCTAACCCATCCGCAATAGCGCGACGCAACCTTAGCTTAATGGCTTCCCGCTCTTTGTCATTACCCGCGAGCACCACAATCTTGGCGAATGAGGGATCAGGCAACTCAGGAGACATTGCCAAAAAGAATCGAGGTGCGCCTTGACCGATGTAAGCGGTCACTACCCTAGCTTCCTGCTGCTTAGCTAGCCAAGCTTCGACCTTGGCTGTTGCAGCACTTGTTTGCGTAATGGAGGTGCCATATGGCATTTGTAACTCAATCAGCACTTCAGGGCGATCAGAGGTAGGGAAAAACTGTTTCTTCACCACTGCCATGCCAAGGATCGCTACAACAAAAAGACTCACCACCGTGCCAGCCACCACCCATTTACGGGCAATGATGTGCCCCAATATTTGGCGGAATCGGTTATAGCGAGGCGTGTCATAAATGGCATCGTGACCGCCTTCAATCTTCTTGAAATCCGGCAAAAGTTTGACACCAAGATATGGAGTAAATACCACTGCCACCACCCAGGATGCGATAAGCGCGATGCCGACAATCCAAAACATGTTGCTGGTGTATTCGCCAGCTGTAGAGCGAGCAAAACCGTTGGGCATAAAACCAACCGCTGTGACCAACGTACCGGAAAGCATGGGGGCGGCAGTATGGCTCCAAGCATAAGCAGAAGCTGCAACGCGGCTGTAGCCCTCCTCCATCTTCACCACCATCATCTCGATAGCGATAATGGCATCATCCACCAACAACCCAAGCGCAAGAATCAGTGAACCCAGCGTAATGCGGTCGAAGTTTTTGCCAGACGCAGCCATAATGATGAACACGATAGCCAATGTCAGTGGCACCGCTGCAGCCACTACGAGGCCAACACGCCAGCCCATGCTAACAAAACACACCACCATCACTACAAGCAAAGCCACAAAGAACTTCACCATGAACTCATCTACCGCTGAACTGATGTTGACAGACTGATCGGTCACTTTAGTCAGCGTCATGCCCAAAGGCAGTTCAGTGTTGATGTTAGACACTTCTGATTCAAGCGCCTTACCCAAATCAAGGCCATTCCAATCGTTTCGCATCACCACGCCAAGTAAGAGCGTCGGTTCTCCGTTATTGCGCACTAAAAAAGTGGCGGGGTCTTCATAGCCACGCTCAACGGCTGCAATATCCGATAACTTCAAGGTACGGCCTTTTGCAACGATTGGGGTTTGTCGAATTTTCTCCAAACTCTCCAACGCACCATCAACGCGAACAAATATTTGTGGGCCTTTAGTCTCAATAGAACCAGCTGGTGTCAGAACATTTTGGTTGTTCAGAGCAACAAAAATCTCTTGCGGGGTAATCCCCAAGGTAGCCAAACGGTCATGGGAGAATGACACGAAAATGCGCTCGGACTGCTCGCCAATAATATTGACTTTCTTAACGCCTTTTACGTGCAGCAATTGCTGACGCAGTTTCTCAGCTTCGCGTACAAGCAGTCGCTGTGGCTCGCCTTTGGCTTTCAGGGAAAATAGAGCAAATGTTACATCCGCATACTCATCGTTGAGCATTGGGCCAATGACCCCATTAGGCAATTTTTTAGCTTCGTCTCCGAGCTTTTTACGTGCCTGATAGAACTCTTCTTTCACTTCAGAAGGTGGAGCACTGTCTAGAAACGAAACCATGGTGAAAGCTAAACCAGGGCGTGTGAAGGTTTCCGCACGGTCGTACCACTTGAGTTCTTGCAGGCGCTTTTCCAATGGCTCAGCGACCTGATCCTGCATCTCCTGAGCCGTTGCACCTGGCCATGCTGTCACTACCGTCATTTGCTTGATCGTGAATGGCGGGTCTTCAGCACGCCCAAGTTGAAAGAAAGCAAGTATGCCGGCAATCGAAATCAAAAATATCAGAAACAGCGTGATAGCGCGTTCGCGCACCGCAAGTGCGGATAGGTTAAATCCGCTCATTTTTCTTCTCCACTTTTCAAATCAGCACCGAGGTCGCTATCAGTCGCCACCCTCACTTTTTCACCTTGGTGCAGAAGGTGAGCGCCAAGCGCAACGATTTGCTCATTCAATTTAAGGTTACTGTCTATGCGTGCTGATTCCTCACTGATGCTGATTAGTTTTACTGGACGCCAGCTCACATGTAATGGTTTACCTTCAACCACCCAGACGCCTGACTCTTTACCTGAATCGAATATCGCTCCGATAGGTACTTCAATACTAGTGGCAGCTGTAGAACCACTTTCATTTAGCTGAATTGTGACCGTCGACCCCAGTGGCGCATCTGCCAAGCCTTCGCTCAGTGTGTATCTGGCTTCATATGTTCGAGAAAGCGCATCTGCGGATTCAGAAAGCTGCCTGAGTTTAGCTGGTACGGTTTTGCTGCCATTGCCATATAGCTTTGCTTGTGCCACTGTTCCTAATGCTGGTCGTAAGGTTTCCGGTAAATGCACAATGGCTTCACGCTTACCGGCATGCGCCACACGCGCCACCGCCTGCCCGGCGTTCACTACTTGCCCGGGTTCTGCCAGCGTTTCAACCACCACACCATCCGCATCGGCAACCAATACTGCATAATTAGATGCATTTTTTGCTACATCAGCTTGTGATTCAGCTGCTTTTAATTGTGCTTTTGCAGAATCAGCCGCCGATTTTATTTGATCATAGACGGAAGCGGAAACTGCCCCTGCTTCTACTAAGCCTCGGTGCCTTATTTCATCCTCGGCAGTTTGGTCTGCACGCGCCTTTGCGGCCATGACAACCTCTTTCTGACTTAGCGCTGTTAACTTGAGGTCATTGGGATCAATACGAAACAATGGTTGGCCACGCTTCACTTGCTGCCCTGAATCAACCAGGCGCTCCAGTATTTTTCCCGAAACACGAAATGCCAAATCACTCTGAACCCTAGCAGCAACGACACCGGTAAAAGAGCGCGAAGCTTCAGAGGCGACATTAACCGTTGTCGTTTTAACTAAGGGAATTTGAGTGCGTGGGTCATCAGGTGTTTTTTCACTGCACGCGAACAGTGACATTGCGGATAGACCAATGACACTGGCTGAAATAAGTTTACGGCTAAGCATACGAGTTACTCCCTAATAGTAGTAACTCGCATTCTGATACTAGTGACTAAATATGTCAATAGTCACTAAATAATTTATGGGGACAAACTTCTTAATATTAAGTTAGAGAGAATGATAGGGGCATGCTCAGCCAAGTGCAGATTATGCTGGAGCAATAATGGATTGCCATATGGCTGTATAACCAAATAGATTGCATTCACGGTTTCATCGACCGGAGTCTTACGCTCAAACTCTCCCGTCACACGTCCTTCATGCACGATTTCTAAAATGATTTTTTTAATTTGTTCATGGTAATTAGTGCAAGACTGCCATTGCTCACCCGCTGCTGATGCAGCAATATCATAGAGCTTACGATCCTCAAAGAACAACTGTGAACTTGCCTCCACAACCGCTTTAAACATGCGTCTTAGCCGCTCTGATGCTGTGGGAGAGCCCGCCATCGCTTCATCTACTGCTTTCAAAATAGCACTCAAGGTGTTGGAACAAATCACCTCACCTATCGCTTGTTTTGTAGCAAAGAATTTGTAGATATAGGCTTTAGAAAAGCCGATGGATTTAGCGAGATCGGAAACGGTGGTCTTTTCATACCCATAACGGCTAAAGTACTCAGCCGCCGCTTCCACTATCTGATCGCGGACATTATGTTCCGATGGACCACGTAAGTTGTTTTCTAGTTTTTTAATCATATTTGTAGCATACATTGACTTTGGGGGATTGACAATAAGTGACCGTATTGTAATATAGTCACAACTTTAATTGATAAGTTCAAGGATTATTATGCCTACCTTTCGTTTTATTCCACTTTTATTAAGCGCTGGAATTCTCAGCAGCTGCGCCGTTGGGCCAGAATATAAAAAAGTGGACGCATCGTTACCTGATCATTATCTAGGGCAAGTTGCGCTGGATAACCGTAAAGCCACCACGAATGCTGATTTTGCGAAATGGTGGGAGGGATTTGGTGATCCGCAATTAACGCAATTTGTAGCACTAGCATTAGCGCAAAACTTCGATATTGCGCAGGCACAAGCCAGAATCCAGCAGGCAAAGTCCGGACTTAGTGCCGCACATGCAGCATTAATCCCCTCTGGCAATATCAGTGCTCAAACCATTCGCAACCATCAGTCATTGGAGTCCCCATTAGGACAGCTTCTCAATGCAACCCCCGGCTATAACCGAGATGCCAATCTATATGAGGCGAACTTTAACGCTAGCTGGGAATTGGATATTTTTGGCGGGTTAAAGCGTGAACAAAACGCTGCCTTAGCTGAATATCAAGCAGCAAAGGCTGGCGCTGTTGCAACGCGCTTGGCGGTGGCGGCGCAAACGGCTGATACTTACATCACCATCCGTGGCTTACAATCTCGTTTAGATATTGCAAAAAAACAACTCGAAACACAGCAGCAACTCGTGACTAAGGTCAATATACTCCATTCCAGAGGGCTAGCTCCTAAGCTGCAAGTACAACAGGCGGAAGCGGCGGTTGCCCAAGTTGAAGCGACTATTCCCGTATTAGAAGCTGGTCTTGATGTGGCGATGAATGCGCTTGATGTGATGCTAGGCGCTGCGCCCGGCAAATACAGATCTGAACTAAGTACATTTAAACCTATTCCAGCTGCGCCTCAAATTGCATCTGTAGGCTCTCCAGCCGATTTGTTGCAACGTAGGCCAGACCTCATCGTTGCAGAACGAAAATTAGCCATCGCCAATGCAAAAATTGGTCAAGCCATCTCTGAGTACTATCCCAAGGTGGCTCTCAGCCTCTTGATTGGCAGTGCAACCGCCATTTCTGGTGGCAATTTATTTAGTAGCGCTGCCAATCAGGCCGCAGGCGTGATTGGCCTACGTTGGCGCTTGTTTGATTTTGGCCGCATTGATGCACAAATTGACCACGCAAAAGGTCAAGAAGCAGAGACTTTGGCAGCTTACCGACAATCAACACTACGCGCGGCTGAAGATGTAGAGAACGCCATTTCTGCATTAGTGAAGCGTGAGCAGCAAACAGCATCATTGGCGCGAGGAGAGCAATCAATGAGTCAAGCGCGTGAATCATCCTTTAT
Source organism: Methylotenera mobilis JLW8 (assembly GCF_000023705.1). Classification (NCBI taxonomy): domain Bacteria; kingdom Pseudomonadati; phylum Pseudomonadota; class Betaproteobacteria; order Nitrosomonadales; family Methylophilaceae; genus Methylotenera; species Methylotenera mobilis. Next base: position 88,735 of record NC_012968.1, on the reverse strand, counting down.
CGCGTATCAAAGAGGTGTAGTGAGCTTAATTGAAGTGCTACACGCTGATGAAAATTTATTGAAAATTTCAGATGCAAAAGCCCAAGCACAAACTGAATCTGCCAGATCAGCTGTTGCTGCATTCAAGGCGCTTGGTGGTGGATGGCTGCCAACTGAGCTCCAAACATCGGCAATTAAACAACCCTTAATGATGGCAACGGCGGTGGAGACTAAGTAAGCCAACTGGCTCATGCTGTTTATATTGACCTGACCATTAGCCAGATAAGAACTTGAGCCTAATAAATAAGAAAAGCCGCTAATTAGCGGCTTAACATGCGTTATTTTACTCAGAACGCCGTTGAGAAAAAGGCCATATTAATACCCGCCTCGTTCGCGGTAGCCGCCATCATGATCATGGTCTCTGTATCTATCTCTGTCACCATCTCGGTCTCTGCCATCACCGCCACGACCTCTATATCTGATTTCTTTAGGGTAATGGCTGCGAGGTAAGTCTAACCAAGGCCCTGCTCGTGAATTTGAATAACGCCAGTAGTGGTTATCGTAATAATAGTAATAGCCTTGTTGATAATAGTAAGGCTCAGCACCAAACTCCACAACGACAGGCAAAGCCGGTGCTACGACCACTCTATCTGCGGGAGTAACCACACAGCCAGCAACTAACAAGATTGCAAGTGGTAAAACAATACGCATTTTGGACATTTAACTTCTCCTTTCGGGCGAGGCATTAAAATCCATCATCACTAACCATCCACCCTAACAAGCCTGCGAAATTAAAACCACATCTAAAAATTTCTATGACAACCTTTAGATTTCCTACTTAATAATCTATTTGAATGCCCAAACAGGAGATAGTTTCTCACAACAAAAAATGCGATAGATTTGGCATATTAAGATACGCTCTCTACTAGGCTGCCATGCCCGCTTACGCGGGATATACTACTTTGGCTTAACAGGTGCAGCATCCACATAGCCCTAAAGCCCCTTGTCTTCCGCGTCTATATTTTGTTAAATGCTGGGAGCTTTCGGCAAGCGACTGCTTGAGCAAAGCGAGTTTTCACATAAGAACAATTGCTTTAGCAATTCGTGATGATGGGATGACCTTCACGGTTATAGCTTGCCACCCAGTATTTAACGAAATATAGGAAACAAGCGGTAGGGGGTAGCCTTTTCTTTGGTTTCTTTCTTTTGGCTAAGCAAAAGAAAGAAACTCGCCGATGGACGAAAAGGAATAGTGAAAATTTAGAGTGTTACGCGTTGGCATAATATGCCCACCTTATTTGGCTAACAAAGATATTCGGCGTGACATACACTTCAATTGTTCACACAAATGTACGTAGAAAGGTTAACGTGAAATCGTTTAAATTTAATAACATGCACCGTACCGTAAGCTGCTATACCCGAAGAGGATTATTGGTGTTGATCGGATTCGTTCTTGTTGTAGGTTTATTAAAAGGATTTTTTTATTTACTCGTACTAACTCTGTCCTCAGGATTTGAGAAAGAAGCCGAGATGCGCGAAAAGTTCAGTAATCGATTGCCTGCTATGCAACGACTGGAAGAAATGCAAAGGGTTGATCGTAGTTTGTCAATTATGAATCCAGAGTTCTATAGGATTGTGCCAGAATCCCAAAAAGGAATAGGTGAACGTAATGTGGGTTTGAGCAATGATCGGTGGGTTGAATATCGCCTCCTGCTGGAACAAGCAGAGATTCAGAGTATAAGAAGCAAAGTTCGGGAAAAACCACGTGTCCTCTATTTTTTGGTTAACGAACTTTCTGGTTATGCGTACCTAGAAACTCCCCCTGAAAAGAAATATCACAATCTTAGGGCGTGCAGAGATGATGGAAATTTATATACTTGCTACGTTTATCTCCGTCCATCTTGGTATTTATATTTTTTTAGTGATAAAAAACAATGTTGGCTGACTTAAATGGAGCTACTTAACAATAAATAAAAACAATAAGTTATAAATTTGGTATTCAACATAAGCTGCAAGCTATATACCTCATAAACTGCAAGTTTCTTATGAAATTGACGCATAAGCTGCTAGCAGTTCTTATCTCATAAGCAAACGTTGCACGGCCCTGGTTAGTTCAATGGCGGATGAGACTCATACACATCATCAATAGATGTATTCCAGCATAAGATAATGCATTAATATGCATATAAACTTTTACTATTAAAAACTGGTAAAGCATATGCAAATTATTGGGTTTAACAATTGGATTCTGTCACAAGCAAATAGAAATGATATGGTCGGAGATTTTGCTCGTGATGTTAAGAGAGATACTAAATTTCCTAATGACAATGCCTCAAAGGACTCATGGTTATCACATTTGCGACATAGGAATGCTTGTCGGGCAGCAATAGATGCTTTTGAAGTTGCTTGGACTGAATATAAAAACGAGTTTTAACCTAGTAACATAGCCTAAGCCTTTAATGATTGGTTATCCATTTTACTCATCGTCCTTGAGTTGCCCTCTAAGGAATTTGCCTGTAGCGCCTTTTAATTCGCTTCTTTCAAAAAGCTTGCCTTGGAATTGAAAATGGCGATCTATACGAACGATAAGCAGCCGCTCAAAGTCACCTTGACTCTTAACTAGGACATGATCGCTGGTTTTCTCAGGTGAGATGGTTTTTACCTCTACAAGCCTGCCATCAATTGTTCCATCCGACCCTGCTCGATGAGTTCCATGGCGACGCAGCCCAAACTTGATTTCAGCGTAAATTTCTCCGAGCTCGCCCCAAACCTGTAAATATCTACCAGTGTTTTCAAAGTGACGCTCTGCACAGTCAATCAAATCATGAAATATCTCAGTTTGTTCAAGGGTGCTAAATGGAAATCCATCTCTACTCTTAAAATGCTCTATTTGTTCGCTTTCGAGTTGCGAGTCGACCCACTCTTTACTTATATATTGCCATTCCCACGGAGCTAAGCCAGAGCCAGCTGCATCAGCTATTTCCTCTGAACTATAGCCTTGCTCATGCATTTCGTATAGGAACTCCCAATCGCTCATGTTTTTTCCTTTTTTTCAATTTCTTTAGTTACTAGCCATTGTATCGGCTATCGCGTCTTCCCTAACGAGAGGTTCCACTACAAAATCAATAAATGCTCTTACTAGACTTCCCAGAATTCAGTAGACATTCAATAATGTCGAAACTGAACTGGAGAGTAGTCAATTGAAATGGAAAGTTAAATGCCCTTAGACACCTTGTTGTCCTTTTCAATGTTAGCGTACTTACGGGTACTTGAAGTAGGTAGGTGCTGCGTATATGCTCGATCTAGCCCAGTGTATTGCGACATCAGAACCACTAGAAGAAAAAAGCCAGGCTGACCGCACAGCAGAGCCAATAGTTTTGGGAGTGCAGCTACTTTTCAGTGGACTAACCCAAAAACATGGATCATGGCGATAGGTGCGTTTAGCACCTATGCGTCTCCATCTAGTGGCCATTTGTAATTGTTGGAATAGCAACGCTTTCGCTTAGCTATTGTGGGAATGTGGGCAACCTTTGGATCGAGCTTGCGACATGTACTACAAAAGAAGAAAAATCTTATAGCGTTTAACTAGAGTATGGCGGGGTTGTTAGTTCTGTCACTCTATCCAATATTCAAAATATGAATAAGATAGAAGATATGTTTCCAATCACAGCACTTAAATAAAAAGCCTCCTATTTACACACGGCATTAACCGACTCTATAGACCGGGTGCGGAAAGTAAACAAGTGACTATAAACAAGATTTATATCTAGAAATCAAAATAGATAAATATACTTCCAGGAACTATTTCTAGGTAATCATCAATAAAATGAGGGATGGAATAGTCCTAAACCAACCATCAGAAGTGATACCATTATAACCGCGAATATAATGACCCATCCAAAGGCCAGTAAGATCCCACATTTGTCGCTGACAGCAAAAGCCAAAATTGATCTGATATATCCACCCCACCAACTGTGACCAATATTGTTATTTAACCAACGGTCAATTCGCCAAAAATTCACCATTATTAATAGGATTCCAATAACTATTGGCATACTTAAAGCAATTTGAGTCCAGTACTTTAAAATTATCTGCACATAGCCCAATGAACCGGTATCTAATGCAAACATAAACTTCTGGTCATGCGATACACATGATGAGTCGTACGTCAATCCATCGATACACGGCACTTGAAGCAATTGAGTCATTGCAATTATCAGACCGAATAAAGATAAAATTATATTTAGTAAAGTTTGTTGCAAATCAGACTTATTATTTTCCAAGCTCTCTTTATCTCTAAGTTTTAGATCTAATGATGTTTTTAGAATGCCGGTATCAATCCAATTGTCCTTTCTAATTAAATCCCCATACTTATTCTTTGCTATATTTTGGAAGCTATCTAAGTATGACAATTTCCCCAAAGCATTTAATATGTCCTGTTGATGCGTTGCATTACGATAGCTAAACACCACAGACCTATGAAGGTTACGTAATGTTTTTACTATCCATAAGTCGTTATCCTGTTTATCAGGATAGGGCACGACAATTGCATCATCGTCATATCTATGGAATTTATGTGCGTGAATCAAATCCTTGAGGAAAGAATAAGATTCAAATACTATCGAATATGATATTTCTTTATCTAAGCTTTGCTCTAAGTTTAAATCGATAAAACCATCCCGACTAAGTTCAAAATTCACTTGAATAAAAAAAGACTTTTGTTTCCAAATTTCTAACAATTTATCAATCTGATTTGAATCAAAAACATCAGCTTTGATAGTCTCAATTAATTTTTTTTCTTCTTGAGTTAATTGAGTTTTTGGATAAGTTATTACGTATCCTCTCAAAATCTCATTTTGTTCCCATCGGCGCTCTATATTGGCTTTTAGTAGGTAATAAAATTTACCGTCTCGATTGGGAAATGCCCCGTCTGATAGATCACGCTCTTGCAATGAATAAATCCAACCATTATCTTCATTGGCAATATGATTAAATGTGTGGGGAGCTTTGGCTCGATTGGGGATTTTCGAACCTCGAATATTACTGAATGACAAATTACCGGAGACGTTTGGAATCCACGCTTTATACAACATATTTTTCCCATAAAAAAAGAGGGGCTAGCCCCTCTATTTAATATAATTATTATTTACGGCTAATGAGGAAAAACAGCTTTAAGACCCTCAGAAGATAAAGCTGATTGAGAAATATATTTTTTATTCTTCGCATCAAATTTTAAGCCTCTAACAATCCTAAAATCACCGCATTCATCTGAAGAGTTTTTCAGATTACCATTAAAAACGTTGATTGGTGATCCTTGTAAACGGCGAGCCTCATTGAACTCTTCTGGGTTAGCCCTAAGAATTTTAACGACGAGCGCTACCGCGACAAGTAAACCTAATGTCGAAAATAAAACTAGTAATATGGCTAATGCTGATGTAATCATTGATCGTTCCCCTGAACTCACAACTTTAAAAAAGTTGCGAATTATACCCTATCAAAACATTACAAACAATAAAAAATACACAAGAATTTGTTGTGATACTACACAATTTTTTTACAATGTAAATGATTTGTAACTTAAATAGCAGTATAAGTTCGTTTAACTTTATTTAGTATACAACTTTTGTTTTAATAAAAATTAATTAAAGAACTTATTTTTCTAATCTGCATTCATAATTCAAATATTTAAATTACATTCAAATCCAACAAGTCTCGCATTCAGCCTTTATTTGGTCATGTCTTGATAAATCCTTTCTTGATTAGCTTTTTAATAGTACAAGGATGTTTGTTAATTTTCTGATTATTGGGAGAAGAAGTTTGGGGGCCTCCAAAACAATTAGCACTCATATACTTTATTCTTTGAGGAGAAATAGATGTTCGACGCTTTACACCCAATAAAACCGGACTTGATATCGCATGAGGAATATCTTAAATTCGCTGTAGCCTTAAACTACACAAAACCGAACGATGCGCCGCCGGCGCGTTGTCCAGTTTGTATGCGACAAATGAAAGTAAGAGCTGGTAAGAAAAAAGCTGACGGACACTTCTACCATGATGACAGTCTATTTTGCCCAACTAAAGACCCTGCCAAAAGGCCTTATCTTAACTTAGCGCCTAGACTGCCTAATGAAGCTGCAGTTCGTGCAAATAGATTGTTTACAGAGAACAATATTGAGCAGATATATTCAAGGGTAAAAGCCATTACGTCATACTTGGATTTTAAAGAGTTCATTGAAATACTGGAGGAAGCAAAGAGGCTTAATGTTTATGGCTATGCTAATTTGATTCCTGATTACCTGCCTTACATTTTTGTTACATTGATTAACTTTCTTCCAAGCAAAAGTTTCAAGAAAAGTAGGCAATTAAAGTTTTGCTTTTTCTATGAAGATAAAATACGCACTTACGACGAGCTTTGGATAAACAAAGGCTTTTCATCGAATTTGATTCGCGTCTCATACAACAACGTTACAACTCAGAAAGTTAAAATAATTGAAACAAGCACGGATTATTTAACTGAAACACCCGTGACTCTATCCCCTGCCCAAAAGGATTGGTGCTACAAGGTGATGTAAGGCCTCGGCCATTGAAATGCTATAAAAAAGCCGAGACAATTAATTTTGAAAAACCCTTAATATCGTACCTATAAAAAGTATATTATATCGTATAAGAAACTTTTTATAGGTACATCATGGCTAAACGAATACCCCAAACAAACCCAATTAGCATTGATGCTTTAGACATTATTAGCTATTGGGGAAAGGTGATATCTGCTCAGCGTAAACTAAGAGGTATCTCATTACGTGATTTTGCATATAGAGCCCACATTAGTCTAAATACGTTACAAAGAATTGAACGTGGAGAACATTCAGTGCTTGCGAGTAACTATCTGAATGCCTTAGCTGTATTACATGTCATGGATAGAGTTTTTAAAAGCCAGGATGAGTCGCTGCTAAAAACTAGAGAAGATGTGCTACGCAATCTACCCCCTAAAGATAACGAAGAGTACTTCTAAGCAGTTTAGGAGGCAGTATGTTTTTCTGAGACTCAACCCTAAAAAGACCTCATTAATGTGCAAAATCGCTCCCATAGTCACTTGTTTACGTCCCGCACCCGGTCTGCAGAGTCGGTAAATGCCGTGTAAATTAAGTGGCTTTTTGTTTATACACAAATGTAAATTTATTGTGTATAGGGAGTGATTAGGGCATCTATTGACTCAACCCTATCCAATCGAATAATTTGAATCTTTTTATCTGCATGAACTACACACCCATAATTTGAGCATGCGAAGGTATAACCCTTAACTAAAGCGCCGTTGCTTAAATGTAACTCCTGCAGTTTGTAATATTTTTCAGGATTTTTGATGTTGCGATTAGCAATTTATTTTCCAAGCTTTTCGGCTTCCATTGCTAGCACAAGAGTAGTGCCTAAAAAAATAAGCAAACTAAGTACAGCTATAAGTGAATAGCCTACCCACTTCATTGTTTTTTCAGTCAAATGGTGACCTTTTGCCTTATCAACTAAATTAAGACCTTTACTTCGTTGGGCAATCCAAGCTACCACACGCTTTATAAAACTTATTTTAGAAGCCTCATTCAAGTTGTAAGTCATGCTTAAGGCAACTAGCAGATACAGAAATAATAAAAGTAAATATTGGATGCCTAAAAGCATGTAGGCAGTAAAGCCTTGCACCAATGTGTCTTCTAAAGGTAGTTGAAAAAGATCTGCTGGAACACCAAGAGCGCGTAAGTAGCTTTCATGGAATAAAGCACCATGAAAATACATAAGCGGAGTTATAGCAGCAGCTAGAGTTGTGATGTATTTAAGCATTTTTATTGTTTTTTAGATAACGCGGTCGTGACTAAAAGATTACTTAAGACTAAAAACCTCAGTGAACTCTTTACGATAAAATTCCAACCCCAAAATAGCTATTGCAACTGGATGGAAATCCTTAATCTTTTCGTTCAAATGATAAGTTGGCGGGTTGTACCATTCCCCTCTTGTTTTGAATCTAGTCAGGTATGGATCACCCGGTAATAAAGCAGGGAGCCAGTCTACGCTCTTATCTGGAGACTGAAGGTCTAGAGTTAATACGCCATCTTCAAAAGATACTGACGCTGAATTCAATTGAATTTTCCGTCCCAGTCTATCAGCTAAAGATACTTTTATTGATCTATCTACAGTTGCACTTACAGCGTGTGTTTCGGCATCTCTTGCATGTTTTAAAAACCTAAGTAAAGGGTCTTTTTTTCGGAGAGTTGAGTTGTTTGATATCCATCGCTGGCATTTTCCACCAGTCTTTTTTGCATAATTGCTTGCAGTTTCCCATGCTCGTTCGATTCGAAACAAATAATCTTGCCAATGCCTCTCAAACTCATTGAAATCGGTTGTTTTAGACATAGCCTCAATTGCAGATTGAGCAATATTAATATCTTTATCAGTTGGATTCATAAAATTAATGTGTAATTACGGTAGTAATTATTAAATTGTCTCATCATATTTCAAATCATGATTTAGTCGTGCTCTAAATAGTTGATTAAGTATACGAGTAATCAGTATCTTCTTTATGATTACGCACTCCCAGAGTCTGGATTTATATCATTTAGAGACAGAATATTAGTCTAACTATTATGCGGCTATCTCAAATAAGCCAGATATGCAAAATTGGTCTATGCCTAGCAATACTAAATCGCTCCTTTCAATCCAATTCACTTCATTCTTAAACAAATCTGCTTGCGGTGTTTTATACAAATGAATCCCTAAATCTTGGCATAAATTAATTACCGACCTAACAGTAAGTGACTTCAAATTAGCGACTTCTTGGCAAGAGATGTATTGATCACTAAAGCTCAGCAAGGTGTTTTCCACTAAAGTCATTTCTGAGTTAAAGAACTGATACTGCAACGCCTTTGTGTTCACTAGTGCAAGCAATCCTGCTCGGTTAGTTTGCAAACTTTCAATAGCAGCCTCAAAAGATACACCTCCATTCAGCCTCTGTTTAATTTGTTCTAAATGTCTTTTCGTGGTGAATTTATCAAACACCAAGCCACTTGGCATTTCAGATAAAGTGCCAAGTGGAGTGATGGCTCTATTCCTCACATCAACTATGAAAGTGGCTTTAACATCAGCATTCACTTTCATACGCATGATTTGCGCCATAGTGATGTGACGTTTATCTACAAACACCTTTTGCAGCTGGCAATCACCCATCAAATCTTGCTGTAAAACTTCTACATCCTTCTCATGAAATAGTTCAATAGGTAATGTTAGGTATTTAGCCTGGCAATACCCTCTAGCACGATAGACCCTCAGTATCTCAACAGGTAAATCTAAGCGTTGCGCTGCCGTTTTCAGGCTTAATCTTTTACCTTCAGCAAAAGTAAATTGCTGTTGTGGCGACAACTCTATCAATTTGCGTGTTTGATTAAGCTCGGTGCTTGTGACTTGCACCAAGCCTTTGGCAATGAGTTTTCTGGCGGTTGCTGGTTGTACGCCAATCATCTTAGAAAACTCGTATATGCCCATCCCATGTGTTTTTGACTCATTTAAGGCGGCTTCACTTAACAACTTAGGATGCACCGAAGCTTGGCGCCACCGCTGATGACCGAACTGTACAAACGCATCACGCATAAATTGCAGGTGACTACTCTGGTCAATATTCTTGAAGAAAGACTCATAAAAAGAGTTGAACTGACCACGCAACCCACTCAAATTAAGATTGGCTGTAGGCGCATGTACGGCCTCTAAATAATCATGAAACTTGTTTGGCCAATCAGACAGTACTTCAGCGGTAGTTTGTAACGCTTGCCAATCAACCTCGTACTCATTGCTTGCAGGCTGCTGCTTTTGATTGAATAAACCAAAACGGTAGATAATCGAGAGCAATGTTTGTATCGACAATTGCTCTATCGCATCAATCGAAAAACCTAACGCTCGCATCTCATCATGCGGTAAAGGCTGCTTCATTAACTTAGCATGCAGAATGCCAAGCAGAACAAGCATTGCTGGGTGCTCAATATTCTGAGGCATATGCGCCGACAAGTCCTCACCGCAACTGCAGGTGGTTAGGTTACGACGATGCCAGTTCAGAGGGCTACTGCAGCTCGGACAAGACAGTATTGTTTTGCAATGGTGGTGTGGGCAGGCCAATGCATATTTCAGCTCATGAAAGCTTTCAATAAAGCCTTTTTCTTGTACACACTGCAAGCAAAATCCTGCATTCTTACTCCTAGTGTACATGTATGGAATAGCGTGCCTCATGACAGGTAAATGCTTAGCAGGAGTAGTTTCGTCTAAATAATCCAATCCGGCTTCAATCAATGACTCTGTCGTTCTTCCGTAAAGCGGTGCCAACTTGTCTAAAGGAGGCCTTGCCGAACGTGCTTCATTGTCAGACATCTCGGCGTAAGCAAATATCTTTGATGGGCTGGAATAACCATTAAGCGCTGATGTTCTTAATATAAAGCCCTGTAAAGCCTCCCCCTTTGCAGGGGAAGGTGTAATAGCAAGCGGTTGTTTATCCATCATGCTTAAGCCGCCAGTACGCTTGCTGCACTAGGTAAATCAGATTTGCGTGATCGAGTGGCACGAGGTTTAGAAACTTCAGGACAAGCAGTTCCAACTTGCTTTGCCATTTCTAGCAGATACTCTACGGGACTTGCATCAAAATCCTCTGAAAATGGATTCATCATAGGTGTCACTTCATCCATCCATACGGCTTCTTCATATGCCTTTGCAAGATCATGCATGGTGATAATCTGCGTGTTCGCCATCTGCGCATTCAGGCAGGCGATGTACAGTATCTTGGCAATGTAGCCAATCAAACCTCCAGTCGCACAGAAAAACCGAAACGCGACTTCCTCAGAACCAAGCTCAGGAAAATCATATCGACTTAACCCAAGTTGAAAAGACTCCAAACAATCCATAAACTCTTCGCATTGTTCGGCAGTACCCCATACAAATCTAGGCATATGAATCGGCGCCAAGAAGCGACCACGCAACTGCTCATTCTGGTTAATGACGGCCATGCAATCTGGTAAGCCAGCCACAATGATCATCAATCCCGTACGGTCAACAAAGTTTTTAAGCCAATCCGATAAATAATGCTGCACTTTATGCGATACCTTATCGTAGAAGTGCTGGAACTCGTCAATGATTAGGGTATGCGTTTGTGCTTGCTTGAGTAGGATGTATAGCTGCTCGGTCTTCTCTGTCTCGGAACCGCGTTTAAACCAAAGTGGGTCACCAATCTCACGTAGCATAATCTCTACTAGACCTTTTACTGTTGGTTTAGCAGGTGTCTTAATGGAAATCATCGGTATGATGACACCATCTGCAGTACGGACTTTAGAATATTTCTTGCTTATATACTCAAGCAGTCTTGATTTGCCGGCACGCGAATCACCAATCACCGCAATACAGATAGGCTCTTGATAACTTTGTGCTGCTAATAAGTGATTTTCGATACGATCTTTAGCTTTATTGAACATGTGGTGAGGCACCAATATTTGATCAACAGCCACAGGGATATAAGTTGTTGTGTCCATGACATTGTCCTTTGCAAATGATTAAGCACGTTGTTCAATAATTGGAACGTACTTCTGCCTGTTTCGAGTGATAGGCACGGGGTTACTATTTGCACTCACTTTTGAGGTAGCTGGGGCAGGCAATGGCTTCGTAACATCTGCTCCTGCTTTCTCCCTTCTCTTAGCGTTGGCTGCTTGATTGGTGTCCTGGTGGCGCGCAACTCTACTATTTGATTTACGGCGTTTCAGTTTTAGCTCTTGCTCAACAATTTCGCGTATCTCGGTCTTAGCCAATGCATAGCTATACACGTCAACTTTCTTGAAGTGTTTCTTGGCATAGCTACGGCATATATTGTGTAACCACAGCGTCAATCCGTTTGCATATTCATGATTGAGCGCAGGGACTTCGATATAACCCTGATTGCCTTTTAGAATCACATACAAGTGACCAACATCACTTTCATCCACCCGAATATCTACGGTTAAACTTTCACCATATTGACGTCTCAATTTCATCAATTCCGGTGAGTTGTAGAGCAGGTTGTTAATCTCGATGCCTTGGTGTGTAACCTTTTTAGCTTCTACTGCTTTACCTAACAGCACATCCAATTCTGCAGGATTATTTGCTAACGCAATATCTTCTGGATTAATGCTGCTAGCCCAAACGACAGCTGGTGTCTGCCGATCTAAACTACGATGTGGCTTTTGGTGATAACAATCTGCAATCCATTTATGAATAATGCGACGCAAAGTACTCAGTGTAACAACCGCATGCTTAGCTGGATCATAGTCATCTTTCTCAAAGATGTTGCTAAAGGTTGTGCCAGCGATACCATGACTAACATCGTCATTAATGCTGCGATTGAAGCGCTCAACCTTGCCTTTGAACCAAGGTGTTTTGCGAGGGGTGTAGATAATCTCAACTCCGAATGCAAAACATGCCTTTTCTAAGCTAACGCTGTGAAACTCCAAACCATTATCTACATACAATTGCTCCATCACACCATGTGCTTCCCATGTGTTTCTGATATCAGGAAACTGCTGCTGTAAATTAGTCTTAGGTAAGAAAGCATGCTTTAGGCATTTGCCTACCGTCAGAAAACTAGGTGGTTCAAAGCCAATGTAGATGCCTAAAATACAACGCGTATGACTATCAATACAGATAGTGAGCCAGGGTCGACCAAGTGGAATATGTGAATCATCATCAATCACAAACAAATCTAGCTTGGTATGATCAATTTCTGCAGACTCAAGCGGCTTCTTAGTAACTAAATGTCTCATTTTGCTTCGATAGATGCGATTTGCAGCTAAACGGCCATAACGGGCTGCACATCGGTCAAAGGCAGGTATGAGATTAATCAATCGTTCGATCAACCTTCTTTTGGGACGAGGTAGTTTCATAGTCATTGGGAGCTGTTTGTTTTCACGCTCTATCATAACCACCACTTCCTCCACAGTTTCTTCTACGGTACCGCGCTCACGACGCATATAGATACGATCTATACAATCTTCTGCGATTTCAATTACCTCTATTGGATAGCGTGGCACTCTGTTGCCTTTCCGTTGGTGTTGCTCTCCTAATGCGAAAACGTCTTTGCCATGAGTGATATATTTTTTCTTCCAAGCACATACACTTACCCAATGTGGCGCTTTCTCTGGTAGTTTTATTTTCTCCCAAACCTCCTGTATCGCTTGTTTCACAACACCTTCTGTACTGGGCAGATTCTCAATTGCTTTAGCATACATGCGCTTAACTTTGGCTTTATCCCAAGCAGCACCTTCAATCTGACGATTAATCTTTACCGAAATATTTTTAGTCGTGTTCTCTTTCTTCAAAACGTCATTATCATCTTTGGTGAATACCAACTCTCCGCCGGAATAACGCTCTTGAAGTGATTTAGTACTGAACTCATGGATTCGACCCGTTCTAACTTCCTGCACCTGCCAAATACCTGCTGCGATTTCTCGATTAAGTTGGTATTCACGTCCATCCATATCAAACGTTGTATTTTTACAAAAATATGCGATTGCCATGATGATGCCTCCTAAGAGTGAGCCGTAAAGTTGCTATGAATTGAAGTAGCAGAGCTAAGAGGTTGATTGAAGTCGATACTTAGTTTTCCTTCCAGTATCAGGCGGCTGACATTGCGTAATGTTTGTGGAGATTGTTGCTCGAACGCTTCCCAAGACATGACCGGATTATTGTTAAATATGCGCCTAATTCGCTCTTGCTCGATAATGGGAACAGGATGACGTCCTAGCTTGTTCAAGCGCTTAACGTTATCAAGCCTTGGCTGTTTGGCCAGATTTTCAGCGAATACAACAAGGTAGCTGTATCCATACTCAGGCAGAAATGTCTTTAAGAATTCTGTCCGCTCTGCAACTTCCACACTGTTTGCATCAACTTCAGTTTTAACTTCCCAAAACTCTCGACGATGGCTTTCAACCACCATGAAGTCAGGATAATGCCGGCGATGCTCACCGTTCATTTTGTATATGATTTCGCACGGTTGCTCATAAAAAGAAATTACTCGCGGCGATGCATCGAGGATACGCATTGCATTGCCTTCATGAACGGATTCCCATTGCATCATGCGTTGCATCTTCCAACTCGGATACTTACCAGTGTTGCGTGCGTTTGAACGTTTTACTATTTTGCGGCTACGGACTTTTCCATCTTTCGGAAAGATGATTTGTATTTCTGGTACTGCTATTAATTGATTCATTGTTAACTCCTAATTTGCATCAAATGGAGTAACTCAGAAATTTAGGCGTAGGGAGTCCTATCTAGCTAATCAGTATTTTTTACTAATTAGAAAGTTTAGGGTACAAGGGGGCCAAGACTATCGTCTTAAATTTGACAAAACATACTGATGTCGTAGAATGTAATTAACTAGTGGGGACTAGGAGTTCAAGTATTACACTCAACTGACTCAAGTGCATTCCGCTTGGGTCTTTTGCATTTTAGTAGCCTGATAATTTAGGCTACTCACTCTTTAAGCTTCTTTTCTTCGGTACTTCCTTTCAAAAATGACAGTTGTTAAAACTGCCGCATAATCAAACTACCCATAAAAATAATTTCCGGGTAATCTGAAAACAAAATTAGCATAGTTTTTTAATCACGCAAGTTTTGCTATAGCAATAACAATTAATCTATTTTCAATAAAAATGCAATTGTTAATTTAATGTAACTATATGATTTATATATATAAATATTAACCACTGGTTAATCTAGGAACCTATAGTTATAAAAATAGAATCTGAATAATGAGAAAAGCCGCTGATTAGCGGCTTAATTTGACAAAATATATTTCTTTGATTGATTAAAATATTTTATAACTACGAGCTATTTGTACGCCTTGCAAGAAATTCATTAGCACTGACAAATCTGTCATTTCAAGCCCGACTGTAAATTTTGATAAGCCTAATATTTTTAGTCGAGCGACAACTTCATTCACCGCTTTTTTAATAGCGGTTTATGAGATAGCACTTTTTAGTGATTGCCAATTATGTAGAATGGTTTACATTAATTGAAAAAATGATTGACAATGTATAGCAACGCGGCAAAATGCATACAAGTGTTAGCCCGTCTGTAGCCCTTGAGACACAGAACCGGCCGAACAGCACAAGAATGAATAGGTTTTGTGTGAGAAACGTAGCACAGTGAGGTCGTCGGAGACAGCTACGTACCAATGGTCCCTTACAACGCACCAAACAGAAGGCCTCTGAAAAGAGGCCTTCTGCTTTTCAGCTCTCGGCCCTAAGCTGACGGTCGACTTTAGCCAAAAACTGACCGTAATCGGCATTAACCAGCCACTCAATATTGAAACAAATCTTTAATCTTTGAATTTTATTTCTATCTGCTGTGATAAGCATAAGTAAGTTTAAAGGTTATTTTATAAAAGTTTTTTTGATACATAAATTAAGAGTTAGGTATCAAATACAATATATAAATTTTTAAAGTTAATCGCCTAGGGTCTTGGTAGTTATTTGCTATCGTAATATATTGATTGCTAAGTGTACAAAAAGGTAATCCCAGTATTTATGAGACTTAGCACCAATATACTTTATGTTAGATTGAGCATTGCATTAATTGCCTTTGCAGCAAACTCAATCATCTGCCGCCTTGCTTTAGTTGACCAGCATATAGACCCAGCCTCTTTTACTACAATCCGGCTTACAGCTGGTGCAATAACCTTATGGCTCCTCGTGCGGATCCGTTATGAACGTTCTGATTTCGCGGGCAATTGGATTTCTGGTTTAGCTCTCTTCATCTATGCTGCTGGTTTTTCTTTTGCATATGTTTCTATGTCTGCTGCTACTGGCGCGCTCCTATTATTCGGCACGGTGCAAATGACTATGCTGGCTTACGCATTGAAAAAAGGACACAGGCTTCAATTGTTACAAAAGGTGGGGGTTGCGATATCCACCCTAGGATTGATTGCGTTGCTTTGGCCTAGTGTTGAAACGCCGCCAGTGATTGGTGCTTTCTTTATGGTTATTTCAGGTGTGGCATGGGCCATCTACACGATCATCGGGACCAATTCGATCTCTCCAATTTTAAATACCGCCGGTAGTTTTTATCGAGCTGCATTTTTTGCTCTGCTGTTGATTCCAGTTTTAATCATGCATTCACATCTGGATGCCTTAGGAGTCATCTATTCAATCGTTTCAGGTAGCCTTACGTCTGCTATCGCATATGCAATTTGGTATAGTGTTTTGCCTAGCTTAGGCTCAACGAAATCCGCGACTTTGCAACTGCTTGTCCCATTGATTACTACGGTAGGTGGTATTTTATTGCTAGATGAATACCTGTCTGCACAAATAATCGTTTCAGCATTTTTAATTCTTGTGGGTCTGTGGCTAGTCGTTTCTGAAAAATACAGCAAATAGGCATCTGCGAATGCCTATCAACTGCCTTTATTTCCACTTGATGTGATTCTTACTAAGTATCAATACTTGGTCTTGCTAGAAGTTATGGAGCATCAGCGTTATATAGTAATGCCATAAACTAGTTTGTCACTAGTTGTGAAACTAATCCACTAGTGAGCTCATGAGTAGTGATTTGTATAATGTTAACGCTCTGGTTATTGCCTTTGGGTCATTTTTAGCTTTCGCTAGAAGCAAAGATCCTTCTAAGGTTGAAATGTAGAGATCACCCCAAGATTGGACATCTATTGAAGAGTTTGCTGTAGCGAATGCTCTCTCTAACATTGCCATAAACTCCGTCCGCCAGTTGTCAAAATACTGTGACGCAGATTTAAATAATGCCTCATTACTTTCAGCCAACTCCATTGTAAATATGGCTAACATGCATCCCTTTTGCAATACAGGGTCTTTGTAAGCTTCAATTGCATTACTTAAATATCCCTCTAAATATTTAACAGGATCAGTTTCATTTCTATACGCTGCAGATAATTGCCTTTCTTCAGCATCATTCCAGAACTTTGCAAGCACGGCTTCACCTAACGCCTCTTTGTTGGCAAAGTGGTGGAAAAATCCTCCTTTAGTAATGTCTGCAGACTGACAAATTGCATCAACTGTCATCGCTGAAAACCCGCGAGCTAATATCAGATCCTGGGCACCTTCTAAGATGCGCTTGCGGGACAGAGTTGATTTTGATTCTTTCATAGTAATACCTTTAAACAAAAGCTAATTTTAGTAGTTGACAAATATTACCATAAGAATATCATACCAACTAGTCGGTATCTTTCAACTAAAGGAGTTTAAGATGAAACAGAAATTAATGATCTTAGGTTTAATGTCTTCAGTATTGATTAGCTTTCAGCAAATTGGCCATGCAGAGGTGGTAGATAAGTATTGGGGGACGCTGAAACAGACTTATTTCGCCAATAAAACTTTGGAAGAAAATAATGCAATTAGCATCAAAGCTCCTTTGCGTGCTGAAAGTGGAGCACAAGTTCCATTCGAATTCAGCGTCCAATACCCTCAGGATCAAAGTCAGTACATCAAGTCAGTTACCATCATTGCTGATACCAACCCAGTCCCTCTGACGGCTGTATATCATTTCTCACCAGATTCTGGAAAAGCAGCAATCAATACTAGAATTCGCATGGAGAGTGATGCATACATTCATGTGGTTGCAGAAACGAGTGATGGGCGCTTTTTCATGAATAAAGTGCCTATTCGAGCAGCTGGCGGTTGTGGCGGTAGTATTGGTGGTGACGAATCTCTTGCTAGGCAATCTGCAGGCAAGATGAAGCTTTCTGTAAAAGAGGATAATACCTCTGCTATAAAACAAGCCCATCTTTTGATTAAACACCCTATGTACACAGGCTTGCAGCAAGACTTGGTATCTTTAGGCTATCGACCTGCATTCTTCATCAACAAAATCGTAGCAACATTCGAGGGTAAAACAGTATTTGATGCGGATACCTACATTGGCGTAAGTGAAGATCCAAATATCCAATTCCCTTTCAAAGCAGATAAATCTGGAACACTTACAGTTGTTATTCAAGATAACGAAGGTAAGAGCTTCACTACAACTACCGAAGTTAAAGTGAACTAGATTATGAAAGCGCTTATTTCTGGAATTGGATTAGTCATCGCGCTCGTCACTGTGCCTGTAAGTGCGACGCCGCTACCTATGAACAAAATTGCAGAAGGTGTCTATGTGCATATTGGCACGCATGGCGACTTTGATAAAGATTATCACGGTGACATGGCTAATATCGGGTTTATTGTCGGCACTAGTAGTGTTGCAATCGTAGACACCGGCGGGTCTTACAAAGTTGGCACTGAGTTGCGCGAGGCAGTCAGGGCGGTTACCGATCTACCTATCCGCTATGTCATCAATACGCACATACATCCTGACCATATCTTTGGAAATGCTGCATTTGCTCAAGATAAACCAGAGTTTATAGGACACCATAACCTGCCTAGTACGCTTTCACTCAACCATGAATCTTTAATGCGCGCTTTACTGGACGTTCTTGGCCCTGACGCAAATGGAAGTGAAATCATCTTACCTACCAAGGTCGTTAATAATGTAATGGATGTTGACTTAGGCAATAGGAAGCTTCATTTACAAGCATGGCCTAAGTCGCACACTAATACAGACCTTACCGTTCTTGATGAAAAGACTCAAACTTTTTGGACTGGAGATTTGCTTTTTATCACCAAAACACCATCTTTAGACGGTGACCTAAAAGGTTGGATTAGTGTTAATGAAGGTCTTAAGGCCGTTCCGGCAAAAATGACTGTTCCTGGTCATGGTGATCCAACTAAAGATAAGAACGGTATGTTAGATAGACAAGGCGCATATCTGAATTTATTACTGAAAGATGTGCGTGAGGCGATAAAAAATGGGGTAGATATGCAGAAAACCATTGATACCGCAGCACAAGCAGAGAAGCCAAATTGGGTGTTTTTTGACCTTATCAATCGACGTAACATCAATCACGCTTACCCACAGCTAGAGTGGGAGTAAAGATAATGTCTTTCAGTCACATTAAAAAAGCCCCCTTGTTATCTACACTGACGATATTAATGGCGATATGGATGCCTCTAACGGCTAATGCAGAAGAGAGCAGCACACATATACGTACGCTCGCCTCTTCTTGTGCTACATGCCATGGGGGGCAGCCAACCAATGAAACTGTTATTCCAAGTTTAGCTGGGTTGGATGAAGATTACTTCATTAACAAAATGAAAGACTATCGAAGCTCTGATAAAGAGCATGACGTCATGGTGCAACACGCTAAAGGACTTACAGAAACAGAAATAGAGCAACTAGCCACTTTATTTGCTAAACAGGTTAGAGCTTGTCCTTATTTTCGGAAGCATCCCATTAAAAAATCTCTGGAGTAATAATGGATCGTAGACACTTTCTTAAGGGTAGTCTGATAGGTTTAGGTGTAGTCGCTTTTCCATCATTCGCAATTGCAAAATCATCCTCGTCATATGGACATGTTGTGATTATAGGTGCAGGGTTTGGTGGCGCAACGGCAGCAAAATATCTAAGGATGTGGAGCGAAGGCAGAGTGAAAGTGACGCTAATCGAACCTAGGCCACAGTTCATTTCTTGTCCAACAAGTAATCAGGTATTTTCTGGTGCAATGAATATGCAAGGCATTACACATTCCTATGATCATTTGCGCGACAGTTCTGGCATTCGCATGATTCAAGGCATCGCAAGCCGTATTGATTCAGATCGTAGAACTGTGGAAGTCAATGGGGAGCGGATTTCATATGATCGTCTCATTATTGCTACAGGGATAGACTTTGACTATTCAAATTTGCCTACACTGACGCCTGAGCTGCAGGCAACAGTTATTCCTCATGCGTGGAAAGCAGGCCCTCAAACGGCATTATTGAAGAAGCAACTGGAATCCATGCCAGAAGGTGGAGTGGTAGCAATTACCATCCCTCCAGTTCCATACCGCTGCCCGCCAGGCCCCTATGAACGTGCATGCCAGATCGCTTTTTACCTAAAACAACATAAGCCACGTTCGAAGTTACTGATTTTAGATGCGAACCCTGCAATCACTTCAAAGCGCCCATTGTTTGAGAGAGCATGGAAAGATTTATATGCCGACATCATTGAATATCAACCTAGCAGCGCAATTGAGAATCTCAATGTTAAAACACTGAGTGTCAAAACAACATTTGACACTCACAAAGTGGATGTGCTGAATTTAATTCCACCTCAAACAGCCAGTAGATTGGCGCTTGATACAGGGTTGGGCAGTCAAGGAAGGCCTTGGTGTAAGGTCAATTACTTGAATTACGAATCGAGCAATATCTCAGGAATACATGTATTAGGTGATTCAGTCGATACGTCACTCCCCAAATCAGCTCATGTTGCAACCTCTGAAGCAAAAGTATGTGCGGCAGCAATCATTGCAGAGCTTTCTGGAGAAGCCATGGATCAACAGCCTGTTTTTGCCAACACCTGTTATAGCTTTGTCGATGACAAGCAAGCAATGCATGTTGCCAGTGTCTATAGATATGACCCAAAAGACCGTGATATGCATGCTGCACCTGGTGGCGGAGTTTCTGCTGCCCCTTCTCTTGAGGAAGGATTACAGGCAGGTATATGGGCTAAGAACATCTGGGCAGATGTTCTTAGTTAATGTTAAGCCAATATTTTTATATTAATCAAAGGAAATAAATCATGATGGATTGGAATAATTACAGAGATGAACTGATGAGCCGCGTAGGAGATTTAGCAGCACTCACGCCTGATACCGTGAAGGGCTATCAAATAGCAACAGGCGCAGGCGCGAAAACTAATCATTTAGATGCTAAAACTAGGCAATTAATTTCTCTTGCCGTAGCGGTCACTACTCGATGTGATGGTTGCATCGCCGTGCATGCTAAAGAGGCTGTAAAAGAAGGCGCAACTGAAGCTGAAATCGCTGAAGCGTTAGGCGTCGCTGTTGCAATGAACGCCGGTGCAGCGCTTGTGTATTCTGCACGTGTACTAGATGCCGTTAAGAGCCTTCCACATCATGAGTAAGTTATTCTCTTCATATAACTTGTCTGGTACTTTATTGCCTAATCGAGTCGTTATGGCGCCTATGACGCGTACAAGGGCGATTGATTTAGTTCCGGATGAGCTTACAGCACTTTATTATGCACAGCGTGCATCAGCAGGGCTAATCATTACCGAGGGGCTACCTGTATCTGACGAAGGTAGGGGCTACTTATACACCCCTGGTCTTCACACTGATGAGCAAGCAGCTGGATGGAAAAAGGTTACTGATGCAGTCCACGCAGAAGGCGGCCTTATTTTTGCGCAACTCTGGCACGTGGGAAGAATGTCTCATGTATCAATCCAACCAGGGAATGCTTCTCCTGTTTCGGCAAGCGAAGTGCCTGCTGTTGACACCAGTGTATTTGCGTGGGTAGAGCCAGGTGTAGGAGGGCCAGTTTTACCTAGTAAACCTAGATCACTGAGTACTGAAGAAGTGAAACGGGTAACTGATGATTTTGTAAAGTCAGCAAGACGTGCAATTGAAGCAGGATTTGATGGTATCGAGTTAATGGCTGCTAATGCCTTCCTATTTGACCAGTTTTTAAGTAGTAACATCAATACTCGACAAGATGCTTATGGTGGTTCAATCGCAAACAGAATGCGTTTTCTTTTGGAAACAATCGATGCTCTCTGTGCCGAAATTGGCAGTGAAAAAGTCGCTGTACGCTTCTCTCCCTTTGGACGTCTGTATGATTTCCGCCCGTTTGCTGAAGAAGCTGAAACTTGGTTAAGTATAGCAACAGCACTTAACGACAGGAAGTTAGCCTATGTACACCTGAACTATCAACCTAACATGAGCACCGCTCCAATCCCTGAGGGTTTTGCCGAAAACTTCCGTCAACTTTACCGTGGTACTTTAATGGCAGCTGGTGGTTTCAACAAAGACAATGCCGAAGCAGAGTTGAAAAAAGATAATGTAGACCTGATAGCATTCGGGATGCCCTTTATTTCAAATCCTGACTTAGTGGCGCGGATGCAACACGGTTGGCCCATTGCCGAAAGCGATCGTTCCACTTACTACGGTGTCATAGGTGCTAAAGGGTATACAGACTATCCTGTTTACGATCCCGCAACTAGTTAACTCATAGACATTATCAGCTGATAGCTTTTTATGAAAGCTGAAGTGTTCTTAGGCTCCAGACTTAGCAGTGTGAATTATCTTATTCATGCATGCTAAGTCTAGCCTACATATTGAAAATGTTAAGCTTGTGGCACTAGGTTTAGGATTGGGAAGAATGATTTGAATAGAGTGATTTCATGAAAATCTTGGTTCTTGGCTGTGGTGCAATTGGCGGTTACTTTGGCGGAAGGCTGCAACAAGCAGGCTTAGATGTCACTTATTTAGTGCGTGAACATAGGCAAAAATTTCTGCATGAAAATGGACTATCAATCACAAGTCCCTTTGGTGATGCGCATCTACAAGTAAAGACGGTAACAAAAGCCAGCTTGAGTGGTATTTACGATCTCATTCTTCTCACCTGTAAATCGTATGATCTAGACGATGCTATAGAAACTATAAGTCCTGCTGTTAGTAATCAAACCACGATTATTCCACTGCTCAATGGCCTGATCCATTTTCAAAAGTTAGATGAAAAGTTTCATACTGAACGGGTGATGGGTGGGTTTTGTTATTTAAGTGTGACGATGGATGAAAAAGGGAATATCCAACATCTATCACCCTCACATTCATTAACATTAGGAGTGCGCCATAGCAGTCAACATTCATTGCTGGAGTTACTGTCGGAGAGATTGTCACATGCTAATTTTAATGTGAAAGTAAGCGATGATATTTTGGCTGACTTATGGTCAAAATTTACATTTTTATGTGCTGCTGCCGCAGTAAATTGCATGATGCGTGGCAACATAGGCATGATTATGAATACGCAGTTTGGTCGCCAAGTTATTATGGGTATTCTGGATGAATGTAATACTGTTGCATCAGCCTATGGCTATCGTCCACTTGCGAAAGATAAACAATTGGCGCTGGATCAATTGACGAAAGACAACTCGTCATTTGAAGCCTCAATGTATAAAGATATGAAAATCAACCATCGAACTGAAGCTGACCATATCGTTGGCGACATGGTTAAGAAAGGGCTGGAAGCAGGTGTACGTACTCCATATTTGCTAGCTGCATTAACCAACCTAGAGGTGTACGAAAATTCCCTAAAAACTGAAAATCTTTAGTATTTTTTACTTTATCAGCATTACCATCGATCTTTAAGATGTTGCTGGCAATTTAA
The DNA here is from genome assembly GCF_000023705.1 of Methylotenera mobilis JLW8. Taxonomy (NCBI): domain Bacteria; kingdom Pseudomonadati; phylum Pseudomonadota; class Betaproteobacteria; order Nitrosomonadales; family Methylophilaceae; genus Methylotenera; species Methylotenera mobilis. Next base: position 65,492 of record NC_012968.1, on the reverse strand, counting down.
TCTTCTATTTTTTTGTCCTAAAATAAATTCCAGCAACTAAATCTACTTTAGCGAGGCTACGTTTGCTCAGTACTCACTCCTTTTCATTTACTGTAGTGACTTATCCTTATCGCCTAATTCAGATTGTAGTTCTGCTAGCACTTGTTCAATAACATTGGATTTTTTCTTGTAATAAGTCCACTTGCCAATTTTGGTTGCTTCGAGAAAACCGGCATTGTGCAGGGCTTTTAAACACAAAGATGTTGCCGGTTGTGACAGGCCAATTTTGTCCTGAATCAGACTTGCACATACACCATGAACCTTATAGGGGTACAGTTGGGAGTACTCCTTAAATGCCTGGTCAGGATTGTCCAGCCACGCCAGAATCGTTCGACGTGTTGGGCTAGCCAGCATTTTCATTGCTTCATTTAGATCCATGGTGCTCCCACCTAATAATTTGCTTGGTGGGGCAAGCCCACTCTCTAAGTCATTATCTGCGTACTAAAGGGGTAATCCACGTACCCAGACTCTCCACCTCCATAGAGGGTATCATATTGTACCGAATTCAAAGGTAGGCCATACAAAATCCGATGTGGCAAGTCTGGGTTTGCAATAAAGGTGCGGCCAAATGCATATAGGTCTCCATATCCTTTGGCATGCACAGAGGTAGCCTTCTCCGCGGTATATCGACCTGCATAGATAATAGCTCCTTCAAAGGCCTCACGCAGTTCTTTCCTGAATGACTCAGGTAGGTCAGGGCTGTTATCCCAATCGGCTTCAGCTATCGACAAGTAAGCAATCTCAAGCTCATTGAGCATTTTTGCTGCCCCAATATAGGTTTCATGTGGGTCGCTTTCCACCAAACCTAGATAAACCCTATCTTCGGTAGTCGTTTCAAATAAAGGTGCAAACCTGACACCTACCCGATCATTTCCAAACACGTCAATGACTGCCTGAGTTACTTCTTTTAGAAAGCGTAGACGATTCTCCAATGAGCCGCCATATTCATCTGTGCGATGATTGGTATGCTCAGAAATGAATTGATTAAGTAGGTATCCATTCGCAGAGTGAAGTTCTACTCCATCAAAACCTGCTAGCTTTGCATTTTCTGCAGCATGGCGGTACAGTCCTACCAACTCCTTCACCTCAGCATTTGTTAGCTCGCGGGGCATGCTAGGCTCTGTTAATGCACCTTGTCCAGGTCCTGTCTCAATAAATACCTTCACAGACTTAGCTTGTATTGCTGAGGGGGCAATAGGTGCAGCTCCATCAGGTTGCAGGTTATGATGTGACACACGACCTACATGCCACAATTGGCAGAAAATAACCCCGCCTTTAGCATGTACGCTCGTTGTAACTTTCTTCCACCCCTCTACCTGCTCATCAGAATGAATGCCTGGGGTCCAAGCGTAACCCTGGCCACGAGGTTCAATCTGAGCCCCTTCAGTTACCATGAAGCCTGCCGAAGCACGTTGGCCATAGTAGGTGGCCATCATATCATTTGGCACATTCCCAGGCTGTGAACTGCGGCAGCGGGTCAGTGGGGGTAGGACTATCCTGTTAGCAAGTGTTAGATCACCCAATTGTACGGATTGAAAGAGCGCTGAAACTGTCATATTTGCCTCGATAAGTGAATAATATAAACATTGTTACATTTAAATATGTAAATGTATATGCTTGAGTTTTTTAATGAGCAGGTATTAATATCTGGTAGACGCTATAAATAAACATCTAGTAAGCAATCACCTGAATAAATTGTTTAGTTAAATCTAGTTTTTCCTTGCGAAGATGGAGTTAAATCTGCATGGGGGCGTCTTATAGATAGCACAGCGAGACACTACTTACCCCATTAATTCAACTATGTTTCCAGACGATATTAGTCACTGACAATTGATTTAGCAGCCATGCCTTACTTAAAAGTGCTCAGCTAGATACTTCACTGGACTTATCACACAGAAAGACATTGGCTGCTAGGTTACAAGTTAGTTACTTAAGACTATCCTTCTTGAACTTCCAGCTTCGTTACCATGCGGATGGCTCTAGAGAAATTAGCATAGTTCGCTGAGGTTTTGGTTACAATCTTGTGCAGCTCTTCGACCTTTTCTTTTGAAGCATCAGTATGTAGCCTAACAACGTAGCTCACCTCGTCATAACCTGGATTGACATTCTCGTCCATTCCTAGCGCGCCACGAAGATCGAGCTCGCCATCAGTCTCAATTTCTAGGCTATGGATAGTAATGCCCATTGCTGCAGCGTTAACTGCATAGCCAACAGATAGACAAGCATTGAGGGCAGACATTAGTAACTCTTGAGGATTAGGCGCAGAGTTTTGGCCAAGGAATTCCGTCGGTTCATCTGCTGCAATTTCAAAGTGTCGTTGGTGTTCTGTCCCAAGGAATGAGTAGCGACTGACGGTAGCCACTGTGCGGGTTTGGTTTTCCCATTTTGTTTTAACATTAAACTTAGCGCTGCGTTTAGACGCATTCTCAGCTCCTGCTACATTTTGCGCAATTCCTTGCAAAGCTACGAGGTCAATACCATTTAATGTGTTACTCATTTTGCTACTCCTTTTAGTAATTACGCTTTCGCGTTTGAAATAAGTTTTAGCAAATTTACCTATGGAATTTTGCTAAATCTGAATTTACGTGTTGCTACCAATCAATAAAACTTAACGCTTAAAGCTTAGACTGCACACCCATCGATGCCACAGCTTTGCCCAGAAACATCATCCAGAAACTCAGGGGCATCCTTTGCTGCTCTAAGCAAAGCACTTTCAAAGTCATCCACTTCGCGCGCACCTGACAGCGGGTAGCCGTTATTGAATATGAACAAAGGCACACCATTAGATAGTCGATTTGCTTTTAACTCATCTTGAGCAATTTCAGATGCAATTTGAGGAGAGTCAAAATCTATCTCACTTTCAGAAATACCCAAGTCTTTAACAAGCGAAATCAGCACATCTCTATTGAATATATCGATTCCATCGGTGGTATATGCTTGGAAAATTCTCTCAACGGCTGTGTTTTTATCCGCTATCGATGAGATGCTTTTAACAAGCGCATGTGCATCACTTGTGTCACCAAAACGCATGGTGTCAAAGTTATATTTCAAACCCTCTAGGGCGCCGCGCTCATCGATCATGGACAACAACTTTTCTGCTGCCGTAATACTTACAGACTTACGTATGATGGCTTGTTTGAAATCTTCTGGCGCTGCGCCTTTGGCAAGTCGATAGGATTTAGGTGTAACAATCACATCGACTTCTCCCGCCAACCTAAACACAGCCTTTTCAAAACGTCGTTTTGCGATCCAACACCACGGACAAGCGAAATCTGACCAAATCTCTACGTTGACTCTTTTCATAAAAACTTCTCCTATTTAGTATTTAAAATCTTTAACTACCTACTAATCGGTAGTTTTTTTGGGTTAAATTTAAGGAATCAGGCCAATGTGGACAATGATTCCTTAAAAATGGCCAAAGCGACACTCGTCAACTTTGGTCTTGTTTATTATGTTTGTATAGCTATCTAAATCTATTCAATAATCAGTTGAATAATATTGTCACTGATTGCGTCATTTTCTTTCGTTGCCCAGTTGATAAAGCTGGCGCCTTCTAGAATACTCAATAGCAAGAAAGCTTTCTGTCTACTTTTAAAATCCTGCGAAAGCTCTCCATTAGCCACTCCCTTGTCAAGAATCGATGTTAGCCATTTCAACTGCATATCAAAAAAATGTTGAGTGATTGTTTGTAAACCTGATGGTAGTGCTGCCATCTCGGCTGCCAACGCCCCACATAGAGGTAATAAACCGCCTTCACTGCTAGCACGAAAGGCTAAAACATAAGCATTCAATCGTCCTTGCAAATCGTTATGCGTATTCTCAATGCGTTGGAACTCAACTCGCACCCTTGCGATATATTCTTCGACAATTGCGATTCCCAACTCTTCCTTCGTGGGGAAGTGATGATGAATACTTGCTTTCCTGATTCCAATCATTTCTGACAAGTCGGCGTAGCTAAACGCCGCGTATCCCTTGGTGCGCATCAGGCCTTCTGCGGCCTGAACTAATGCGTCCCGTGTTCCTATTGCCATACTTACTCCTAATTGCCTGTATTGAGTCAGAAAGACCATAACGCCTGACATTAGCAGAAGACTGCCAAATAGTCACTTGTCAGTCAACTTTAGGTCGACGAATTATTCAATACATCCTAATTTAAGTACCATCAGGATATAGAGCCACATACGGTCCTTCTTTACTTACTTACCGAGCTTACGCGAGGCCATTATGCCGCCATCTACATCCCACACAGCACCGGTCACCCAGGAAGCCTTATCGGATAATAGGAAGATAATACTTTCAGCTACGTCGCGCGGTGTACCATTACGGCCAAGCGGATGGAAGTCATTGAAACTTTCCAGTGCGCTATCCAGATGCTCGCTAGGGATGAATCGTTCGAAGATCTTGGTTTCAACCATGCCTGGAGCAACCGCATTAATACGAATGTTGTTTCCTGCAAGTTCTGCAGCCACATGCTTCGTCATGGCTTCAAGGCCGATTTTCGCCATTGAATAAGCAGATGCGTGAACGGTTTCAATGGCTTGGCGAGCGGCAACGGCTGTGACATTGACGATTGAACCTGGCTTTTTCTGCGCAACCAAAGCACTTGCAACCTGCTTTGTAATGAAGAAGATTGCACGGTTCAAGTTGAGAAAGTTGTCATAGTCTTCAGGAGAATGCTCCAGAAATGCTTTTGGATAAAAAATGCCAGCAGAGTTCACCAGTAGATCGATGTCACTGTGCTCAAGTGCCAGTTTCTCAATGAGCGCCTGTACACTACCAAAATCAGCCAAATTAGCAGTCAATGCGAATGCATTACCTTCGCCTGTAATGGCCGCAAGTTGCTGACGAGCTACTTCGGCCTTTTCTGGGCGATTCCCGATTACAACGACGGAGCCTCCTTCATTAGCAACCATCACTGCGGTCTCTAGACCAATACCACTTGTCCCACCTACGACCAACAGTTTGCGACCTTCAAAGTTTTTGGTTTGCATTATTAGTTCCCCTATTAACGGTTAAAAGACCCACCTACCAACTAGTAGGTAGTTATAATATACATACCAAATCAGGATGTCAAGTGTTTGAGATTTAAGCTAAGTTATAAGCAATTTTGTGCTGGTTTACGTTAATAATACTTATCAACTTGTTAAAGGTATCGATAAAGCGTATTGCGATTTTGGTAACAGTAGGCTTACTTTTCATAGTAGCATTGAGCTATTAAGAGGATAGGAAGAACTCCTGTGCAAACAATGGATTCACATACAAATATATACGAAGGAAAATCAACTAAATTTGCCATCATGGTGGGCAATGTTGAGCATTTTAAAGCTGCAGTTTTCACGGCAGACCAGCTGCTAAAAATCGGGGAAAACTTTACGATTGAAGTTGTTGCTGTGGGGGAATTGGTTAAAGATATTGCTGATGACACGTCTCTTTTTGAGGACATCAATAAGGCGGAAGCATTAGGGTTAAAGTTAACAGTGTGTGAGGTTGCTATGGCTTCTAATAAAGTATCAAAAAATAAATTAGACAAGCGAATGACAACTATTAGGAATGGTTGGATACATATGTTTGAATTGAAAGACAAAGGTTATAACACCCTCAGTACCTGACTGCTGTGAAAAGAATTAAAGATAATTGCGGAGGGTGAAGTGTTATTTCAGTGTCCGCTTTGCGCCGTAAGCCCCAATTGTCAGCGTCTGCTTAGATGTATCACCATTATCTCCGGGCGTATGACGGCTATTAAGTAAGCACATCGCAAAGATGAATGAGTACCCTATGCCAGAACCTGTCAATGGCGACATATCTCCCATTTACTCATTCAACCTTTATTTCAACGGTAAATATATATCCGTAATCAACTCGTGTTCAGAGGTATCTGGTAGCAAGTTCAGATAGTGGAAATACAGCGGGAAATCGCGTAACTCCTCTCCACTCTCTGGCAACCAGTCCCGATACAAGTAATAGGCACAGGTTCCTATCCTGTCGTGTGAGCCATGGTGGCGTATAACCGCGCATCGGCCACGTGGGATTATCTTGTTGACCACCCCTTGTGGGTTGTCAGGCACATCTTCCGATACCGAACCACAGATATCGAAACGAAATTGCTCCGGATCCGTCGTGTCGGGGTTGTCATAAGCAATTCCGAAACTCTCGCTGGACTTGACTGGAGACAAGCCGCTTGACTTGCGCCACTCGATGAATATTCCGACCGAATCATTGATCAATGCGGGAGTGCCTCGATGCTCCAGAACAGCCACCTTGGTTTCTTCAAACTCTATGATATTTACTTCCATGCTTTGTTTCCTTTCTCTATTGGGTAATTGATATCGTTCGTTCCATGGTTCCCATGCAGGGCTTCGTCGAAATCCAGAAGGGGTTTGCCCAAAAGCGTTCTTGAATGCGCGGGAAAACGATTCTGGATTTTCAAAACCGGCATCCAATGCAATGTCGGTAATCATCTCTATCTTGTTGAAAGCAAGTCGATAGGACGCCCGTTTGAGCCGCATCAACTGGATATATCTAAAGACGCTTATTCCGGTGTATTCGGAAAACTGCCTGTGAAAGTGATATTTTGAGAAACTCGCTACTTGGCTCACCGACTCCAAGGTCAGTACCTCACCAAGGTGTTTGTCGATGTAATCGAAAACCCTGTTGAACCTTGTCTCGTAAGCGCTTGCCTTCGACATATTCTCTCCGTGCATCCATGAATGAGACGAAACTATACGCTGTCGCAAAGTGCATGTCCTGACTGAGATTGCGCTTTCTATTTTACCTACGTTGAATCCTCGATTGAGGATACGAATGACCGGTTAGGGCCGATTGCTGAAGTTAGAAAAACTTAACTGAACGGCAGTTGTATCACGCTAACATGCCTAAAACGTGTTAATCCGCAAAGCTGACAGTCAACTTTAGACTGTAAACCACTTCCATCGACTCATGGCTGACATTGCCTTCAATAAAAATCAGTCTTTCATGAAGTAAGTGTTTTCACTGTTTTACAGAAGGTACGTCGATAATCAGATGGAGATATACCTAATTGAGCTGAAAATTGCTGCCTCAACGAAAGGGGTGTGCCAAAGCCTGCTGTGCCAGCAATAGCTTCAATTGACATGTCTGTGATTTCAAGCAACTGCTGTGCTCTAGCAACACGCTCAGCATTCAACCACTTGATAACTGTCGTGCCGGTAGTTTCCCGAAAGCGGCGAGTAAATGTGCGTCGACTCATGCAAGCAACTTCAGCTAACTTCGCAAGCGAAAGAGGTTCCGGCAAATGTTCTCGTGCCCATTCCAGCACACCGGGCAGTCGGTTTTCGCTCGGCAATTCTGGTATCGGGTGCTCTATGTATTGCACTTGCCCCCCTTGCCGATGCGGTGGTGTAACCAACAACCTGGCGGTACGGTTAGCGATATCTGCGCCATGACGTTGACGCACTAAATGCAGGCAGCAATCAATGGCAGCAACAGTGCCCGCAGAAGTCACTATATTGCCATCAGCAACATATAGCTCATCAGGGCGGAAGTGCGTGAGCGGAAATTGCTTGGCAAATCTGTCTCGTGCTATCCAGTGTGTTGTAGCCTTCCTACCATCAAGTAACCCAGCTTCTCCTAAGACAAACGCGCCCAGGCACAGCCCTACAATCAGCTTTCCCTGAGTGTGAGCTTCGTTAAGCGTGTCTATCAGATCTTTTGAAGCAGCTGCATCTGGCGCATCGCTCCAGGCAGGCACAATAATGATATCTGCATCATGCATTGCATTTAAACCATCTTTTACTTCGATCATGAGGCCTTGATCGGTTCGGACCAATCCTGACACCTGCGCGCAATAGCGCACGTCATAACTTGGTTCATCCGATATGGCATTGACGCCATTGAAAACAATGCCAGGTACGGATAGATGAAATAGGCTTACGCCTTCAAAAGCCAAAACTGCAACGCGGGAGGGTGTCATAGCAAATGAAGCCCATAAAAGAATGGCCCAATACTATCGAAAGTTGTCAAAATGGTCAATTGTTGGTACATGACCTCACGCGCATAATGCTTTTAAGCTGAAATTGTGCCATTAAGGCTCCTTGGTCAATTAACGTGTTGGAATAAGTGAGTGAACAATTTAATTTTTGGTCAATGCCGTGGCGCAGCACCAGAGCCACTGTCCATTCTTTATTTCGCTATCGCAGGTATGTCTTACTACCACTGCTGGCGAGGCCCGCTTAAAAACTTTTTACCTATGAACCTGAAAGGACGTATCCATGAGCAAGCAAGCAGTTATTGTTGTAGACCTTCAGAACGAGTATTTACCGACTGGCAAGTTGCCATTAACGGGCATTGAGTCCGCATTAGAAAATGCTGCACGTATTATTGGAGATGCGCGCAGCAATGACATTCCAGTAATTCATATTCGCCACGAGTTTATCACCCCTGGCGCGCCATTCTTTGTGCCAGGAAGCGATGGAGTTTTGATTCACTCAACCGTTGCTCCCTCAGATGAAGAGCTGGTTATAGTCAAAAACTATCCTAACTCCTTCTTGAAGACCGACCTCAAGAAAACTTTGGATGAGAAAGGTATTGAGGAAGTAACCGTTGTTGGCGCAATGAGCCATATGTGTATTGATGCAACAGCACGGGCAGCTTCAGACTTTGGCTACAAAACTACGGTAGTACATGATGCATGTGCTACGCGAGATTTAGAGTTTGGTGGAAAGATTGTGCCTGCCGAGCAAGTGCATACTGCATTGATGTCAGCACTGGAGTTTGGATATGCAAAGGTCTTATCTACCGAAGAGTATTTGGCCAAGTAAATATTGTTTGTAATTTAATGCAAGGCGTGACGGGTCTTAAATCCGCTTTAGCAGTCATTAATGACCAACCCTACGCTTTAATTAAAACATGACCGCCATAACTTGGTAGTGCACGATTTCAAATTTCTATGTCCATAAAAAAGCCTGAATTATCAGGCTTTTCTACTAGTGCTTTATGCGGTTGGTGCTAGCGGCTTATGGGGTAAAACTAGTCACTTATGGAGTGTCGCACAAACAAAAAGGAGCCTAAGCTCCTTTTTAATTTAACCACACTTACTTTCACCACAATTCAAGCAAGTTAAACACCCATCCATAATAATGCTGGCTTTGGTATTACATTTTTTACAAAGCTGCGCACCTTTTGGGAAGCCTTCTTCATTTACTTCTTCGCCTGATTTCGCGTGTTTTTCTAGGTATTCCGCTTTTTTCTCTTCTACCAGTTTTTGTTGGTGTTCATCTAGGCCTGGCTTTTTGAGCATGCCGATTTCTTGTAGGTGCTGCTCTACTACTTCACCGATTTCTGCCACTAGGCTAGGCACAAATTTGCCGCCTTTTTTGAAGTAGCCACCGCTTGGTTCAAATACGCTTTTTAGCTCTTCTACCAAGAAAGTCACATCGCCACCTTTACGGAACACGGCTGACATAACGCGTGTTAACGCAACTATCCATTGAAAGTGCTCCATGTTTTTGGAGTTGATAAACACTTCAAACGGGCGGCGGTGCTCTTGTGGCGTGCCTTCGTTCATCACTATATCGTTAATGGTGATGTAGAGCGCGTGCTCAGTCACTGGTGTTTTAATTTTGTAGGTGTTACCTACTAATTTTTCTGGGCGGCCAAGTGGCTCACCTAGCTGTACAACGTTGGTCGCGGCTTCAGCTACTTTTGCTTCTGCAGCTTTAGCTTTGTCTTCTTCTGACACTAGGTTGTAGCTAACAATTTTCTTTTCAATTTTAATCGCCATGTTTGGTCTCCTGTGGGGTCTTTTTGGCTTTCCCGTTCCGTATATTGTTTGTTGTTTAGCTTTAAGTCACTGGATTCTGACTTTCATCGAAATGACGACTTATTGCTATTTAAACTAAAATTCAATCAGTAAAACGTAGCGAGCGATGCGAGTGCTAGGCGAAAATCAGTTTTGAACCGGAGTGTACAAATAGTACATGAGGATTTAAAACTGATTTTTAACAACGCAATCGCGAGCGCAGCCGTTTTAATGATTAGAATTTTCCGTAGTAGCCTTCTTTTAATGCATCATACAGATTAGCCGCTGAGTGAATCTCACCATCATACTCAATCTCGTCGTTACCTTTAGCTTCAATCTCAGTGCCGTCTTCTAAGGTAAATTTGTAAGTGGTGCTTTCTAAGTCTTTTTCTGTCACCAACACGCCTTGGAACGCTTCAGGGTTGAATCTGAAAGTTGTGCAGCCTTTTAAGCCTTTATCGTAGGCGTATAGATAGATATTTTTGAAGTCTTCAAAGTCATAATCGGTTGGCACGTTAATGGTTTTTGAAATTGAGCTATCAATCCATTTTTGTGAAGCCGCTTGAATATCCACGTGCGCTTTGGCCATAATGGTTGAAGAATCCAGGAAGTAATCTGGCAACTGCTCTTCTGGTTTGTCGCTGAATGGCATCGCATTTGGGTTAATCAGCTCACGGTACGCTAACAACTCATAAGAGAATACGTCTACTTTCTCTTTTGATTTTTTACCTTCACGAATCACGTTACGTGCATAGTGGTGCGCGAATGATGGCTCAATACCGTTACTTGCATTGTTAGCTAGTGACAGTGAGATAGTGCCAGTTGGCGCGATAGAGCTATGGTGTGTGAAACGTACGCCTTTAGTAGCGATTTGGTTGCGTAAGCCTTCAGGGAACTGCTGCATGTAGCGGCTGTATTTACCCAGCAATACTTTACCTGCGATTTTTTGGCCAACTTTAATGCCATCTGCTGCCATTTCTGGGCGCTTTGCCAGCATGTCTGCGGTGATTTCGAATTTCTCATCCATGATAGGCGCTGCGCCTTTTTCTTCAGCCAACTGCACGCCCACGCTCCAGCCTTCTTCTGCCATCACGCGTGTCACTTCTTCAGTAAACTTGATAGAGTCTTCTTCACCGTATTTCATTTTCATCATGGTGAGGCTAGAACCTAAACCTAAGTAGCCCATGCCGTGGCGGCGTTTACGCATGATTTCATCGCGTTGTTGTTGCAGTGGCAAGCCGTTGATTTCAACCACGTTGTCTAGCATACGGGTGAAAATTGCTACCACTTCGCGGTATTCTTTCCAGTCGAAGTAAGCTTCATCTGTGAATGGTTTTTTCACAAAACGGGTCAGGTTAACTGAGCCTAGCAAGCATGCGCCATAAGGTGGCAATGGTTGCTCGCCACATGGGTTGGTAGCGCGGATGTTTTCGCAGAACCAGTTGTTGTTCATTTCATTGACGCGGTCGATCAAAATAAAGCCTGGCTCAGCAAAGTCGTAGGTTGAGGACATGATCACATCCCACAAACGGCGTGCTTTAATAGTTTTGTACACGCGGCAAGCCACTTTACCGGCATCTACGCCGTCAGTTTTGGTCAGATATTTGCCTTTGATTGGCCACTCGCGCCATACCACTTGGGACTCATCATTAACATTCAGGTTGTCGATGATGGATTCTTTTTCTGTCACTGGGAATGCCAGTTTCCATTCAGCGTCCGCTTTTACTGCTTCCATGAACTCTTTGGTGATGAGGCATGACAAGTTGAATTGGCGTAAACGGCCATTTTCACGTTTTGCTTTGATAAAGTCAGTCACATCTGGGTGTGAGATATCAAACGTTGCCATTTGCGCACCACGACGGCCACCCGCAGAAGAGACGGTGAAGCACATTTTGTCGTAGATATCCATGAAAGATAGCGGGCCGCTCGTGTAAGCACCAGCACCAGCCACAAACGCACCTTTTGGACGCAAGGTTGAGAACTCGTAACCAATACCGCAACCTGCTTTAAGGGTTAAACCTGCCTCGTGCACTTTGCCTAAAATATCATCCATGCTGTCTGAGATAACGCCAGAAACAGTACAGTTAATAGTAGAGGTGGCTGGTTTATGCTCTAACGCACCTGCGTTAGAAGTAATACGGCCAGCAGGGATAGCGCCGCGGCGTAGTGCCCATAAGAATTTCTCATGCCATTCAGCGCGTTTTTCTTCTGTGGTTTCTACATCGGCTAAAGCACGCGCTACGCGTAGATAAGAGGCATCCATGTCAGCATCAACATTTTCGCCCTGCTTAGATTTCAAACGATATTTTTTATCCCAAATATCCAGTGAAACAGGCTGAACAGGAATCTCTTTTTCAACCTCTGTACTTGAATTCTTAGCAGTATCTACAGCTTTTAGCATTATTTAACCCTCTTTTTAGTAGACTTAAATCAACGATAAAACAATGAGATAAGTCTGTATTATTTAACGGCAACGTAGTTGAAGATGGTAAGCACACACTAACTTTTTCACACCACCACAACTAGGCATTAACCACTATATATTGTGTTTTTTTAGTAATTTAATCATTCTGTAGTGGTAGGTCAAGCGGTTTTTCGATAAATATTTTTATCTAAAAGTGTAAATTCCGCTTGCCAAATTTCAAGGCCGCACTGGCGCTGGCTTGGGGCAAATCGGCTAATTAAATATGAGTAGGTGCACTTAAAAAACCATATGAAAAAATTTATGCGAAAATACAACAACTCAATATTGCACCTGCCCAACACCAATAAACAAAATGACGCGCAACCTCTATACCTGCCTGCTTTATCTATTGCTGCCGTTTACGCCGCTCAAATTACTGTGGCGCGGTAGAAAGCAGCCCGAGTACTTACAGCATTGGCGTGAGCGTTATGGCTTTTATCAAACTCCGGTGCAAAAGCCCGTGATTTGGCTGCATTGTGTTTCGGTTGGCGAAACACGTGCTGCAGAGCCGCTGATCAAAGCCTTATTAAGCCAATATCCAACGCACCAATTACTACTGACGCACACCACACCCACTGGCCGTGCTACCAGCGAGCAGCTTTTTGGAGATAGCGTGAGCCGCGTTTATTTACCCTACGATGTGCCATTTGCCGTTGCACGCTTTTTACAGCACTTTAAACCGGTAGTAGGTGCGCTGATGGAAACCGAACTATGGTTTAACCTGATTGCAGGCTGCAAACAACGCGATATTCCAGTGCTACTAGTCAATGCCAGGCTTTCAGAAAAATCTGCCACAGGCTATGCCAAATTAGGCCAGGTATTACGCCAAGGCTTACAAAACCTGAGCGCGATTGCCGCCCAGACCAGTGCCGATGCCAGCCGCCTACAAAGCTTGGGCGCAACCGAAGTGAGCATTACCGGCAATATCAAGTTTGACGTTGCACCGCACGCCACGGCACACAGCTTAGGTGCCCAGTTACGCCAGCTATTAGGCACAGCACGCCCAGTATTTTTAGCCGCCAGCACGCGCGATGGCGAAGAAGAGCTGATTCTGGAGGCAGTGAATCTAGCTAATATCCCCAACCTACTCACCATTATTGTGCCCAGACACCCGCAGCGCTTTGATGCAGTGGCCGGGCTATTAACAAAAGCCAGCCACCCCTACATGCGCCGCTCTACGCTAGACGGCGCGACAGTACCCAACGAGGTTGATTACCTATTAGGTGATTCCATGGGGGAAATGTTCACTTACTATGCTAGCTGTGATGTGGCTTTTATTGGCGGCAGTTTACTACCACTAGGCGGGCAAAACTTGATTGAAGCCTGCAGCATGGGCAAACCTGTGCTGGTAGGGCCGCATACATTTAATTTTGAAGAAGCAACCAAGATGGCGATAGCTGCCGGCGCGGCCAATCGGGTGCAAAACGTAGAAGAATTAAGCCAAAAACTACAGCAATTATTTGCACATAGTCAGCAAAGGCAAGCCATGTGCGATGCCAGCCTGCAATTTAGCGAACAAAATCGTGGTGCAACACAAAAAACCTTAAACGTGTTGCAGGCATATATTACTGCTTAGACTAGCAACCCGTATTGTTTAGTAAACAGAGGTGCCGTTAGCGAATCAGCTTACTGATTGCCTTAAAGGCATCGCCCTGCGCTACCCCTAGCCACTCAAACACTAAAGACTCGGTATTGGTAACGATACAGCCAGCGCTGCGCATACGCGCGATTGCATTGGCTTTATTGGCTGGGTTGCGCGAGATGATGGCGTCTTCCACCACAAAAACCTGCTTGCCTATGGCGATTAAATCTAACGCCGTTTGCAGTACGCAAATATGCGCCTCCATGCCCGCCAGCGCCACCTGTGCATGATCACGCGTTAATTGACGGCTAAATTTAGGTTCAGCCAAACAAGAGAAGCTTACTTTCTCAACCGTATGGAGATGCGGGCTAAAAGCAGACAGCTCAGGCACGGTATGGCCCAAACCTTGGGGATATTGTTCAGTAATAATCGCGGCCACGTTGAGCATATTGGCAGCTTGCAGCAAGATACCGCAATTTTTAAGCACGGCCTGCATGTCGTTAGCAGCCATGACTACGGCTAACTTGGTTTGCACGTCCACCACAACCAGCTGGCTTAACGCAACGTCCGCCTTGTGCTGGACACTCATATTAATGTGCTCCCACTGCTACCAACTGCTGGTTTATATCCGCTAAATCCACCTCGGCCACTACGCCAGAGGTTGCTTTCAGGCGGATGATATTCACCAAATAGCTATACCGTGCCTGTAATAAATCACGCTTGGCGCTAAACAATTGCTGCTGCGCATTCAGCACATCGACACTGGTACGCACACCTACCTCATAGCCTAACTTGGTAGAATCGACTTGGCTTTGACTGGACACCAGCGCTTGCTCATAGGCTTTTACCTGCGCAATACTAGAGCTTAAATTAAGGTAAGCGCGCTGTGTTTCCAACTCCGCACTGCGGCGTGCAATTTGCACATCGTCTTGTGCTTTTTGCTGATTGAGCACGGCCTGGCGCACGCGTGAACTCACCGCACCACCTTGATACAGCGGGATTTGTAACTGCAAGCCGACGACCGCGGTTTTGAGCTCACTGCCGATACCGTTCGCGCTACCATTGGAATAATTGTTGTTATAGTTCGCCACTGCATCCAAGGTAGGCAAATGGCCTGCGTTCAAACGCTCTACCTCTTGCCCGGCCAGCGCTAACGCATCCTGCTGAATTTGCAGGTTTAAATTGTTTTGGCTGGCAACCTCTAACCACTTATCCACACCTTGCGTCAGGCTCGTGGTCGCCATATCTGCTTTAACAGTCGCTAGCCGCTGCGCATATTGCCCGGTAATGGCCTGCACCGCACGCTGTGCAATTTGGTGCTCATTCACCGCCGCAATCTCTTGCGCAAACACTAAGTCATAACGTGCTTGTGCCTCGTTCACATCGGTAATGGTGGCGGTACCTACCTCAAAATTAGCCTTGGCCTGCTCTAGCTGGCTGAGTATGGCGGCCTTTTGCGCAATGATTAAGTCTATTTTGTCTTGCGCCAGCAATACGTCAAAGTAGGCCTGCGTCACGCGCAAAATCAAATCTTGCTTGCTTAGATTCAGCTGCTTATCTGCCTGACTTACTTTCACCTTACTTTGGTCAATTTGGACCAAGCTATCTTTACGGTAAATCGGCTGTCGCGCCTCTATGCCATAGCTATAGCCTTCATAGTTGGTACGCCCTTGCACTCGAAACGGGCTGGCGCCGGATAAGTATTTAAGATCAGACTGCGTGGCGGTAGCGGCTGCATTTAAATTAACCGCGGGGCGATACAGAGCCTTAGCTTGCTCTATACTTTCTTGCGCCGCCTGATTGGCGCTCAAAGCCGAGGCCAGCGTGGGGTCGTTTGCCAATGCTTGCTGATAAACCTCTATCAATGAATAAGCTTTGTCATCCGCATGGACAAAGTTCACCCATACTGACCACAACACCATGCACTGAATAAAGGCTTTAAGCATAGAGATAACGGCTTAATAAATAATAATTAGTACAATTAAAAAGCAAACTTGCTAGCTTGTGGCGCATTTTCCAACACTGGCAAGCAGGTTTCAAAAATCGTTTCATGGCGGAAGGAAGTTTCGCCCACGCGCTCGGTCACGGTTGCTTCCATAATTGGCGACTCACCCACTACAGCAAATAACCTGCCGCCAACATTGAGCATTTTTTCTGCCGCCAACGGACGCAACGGCAAAGAGCCAGCAAACACAATCACATCATACGGTGCGGCAGCTGCAAAGCCATTTACACCATCAGCTACGTATAAAGTCGTGTTATGGATGCCCTGCGCCTGCAAACGGTATTGCGCTGCATTAGATAGCGTTGGATAAATTTCAACCGCATGTACATGCTGCGCCAAAGTAGCCAGCAACGCAGCCAGATAGCCGCTACCGGTACCCACTAGCAATACTTTATCGGTCTTTTTAATATTTAGCGCCTGCAGAATGCGTCCTTCCAACTTAGGTGACAGCATGGTTTGGCCTTCACCGATAGGCAGCTCCACATCTGCAAAGGCTAAGCCCACTTGAGACTCTGCAACAAACTTCTCACGTGGCACTGCATCTAGCACCGCTAGTACCACAGGGTCTAACACTTCCCAAGTACGAATCTGCTGCTCAATCATGTTAAATCTAGCTTCACCGATGTTGAATTGAGCACTTTCTACTGCTTTAGCTGTTTGTGTCATCTTGATCACTCTAATTGATTACTTCTGAATTGGTTATGTTGAAGTGGTTAAGTTAAGTAGGTTTTATTTAATGTTGATTATAACGCAAGTGCTTATTGGCTAAGGTACTTTTACGCTAATGCCTGCGTACTAGCTAATGCCGTACTGGCTCAGCTTGTACCACAAGGAGCGTTCGCTGATTTCCAGTAATTTTGCGGCCTTACTTTTGTTGCCATTAGTCTGCGCCAGTGCCTTGGCAATGAGTTGCCGCTCTAACTGCTCCACCGCATTCGGTAAGCACAGCGGATTTTGCGGCGCTTCGGCAGTATCTGCATTATGGCCTAAGGCAGTGGCATCGATGAACTCACCATTACTATTCAGCATTTCTGCTGGCAGATGCTGCGGCTGTATCTGTTGATTACCACTGATGATAGCTGCGCGCTCCAGTACATTCTCCAGTTCGCGCACATTGCCTGGCCAGTCGTATTGCATCAGCACCTGCACTGCCTGCGCTGAAATATCTACGCGACGTTTAGCTAAAAAGTGAGTGGCCAACAACTCGATATCAGACTTACGCGCCTTCAAGGCAGGCAAATCAATACGGAAAACGTTCAAGCGGTAATATAAATCTTCGCGTAGCTTGCCGTCTTTAATCGCATCACGCGGGTTGCGATTGGTGGCCGCCACTACGCGAATATCCACAGCAATCGGGCGATTACCGCCCAAGCGCTCGATCACGTTTTCTTGCAGTGCACGCAGCAGTTTGGCCTGCAGCTGCATCGGCATTTCCGTTACCTCGTCTAGAAATAAGGTACCGCCATCGGCTAGCTCAAACTTACCGATACGCTCTTTCACAGCGCCGGTAAACGCGCCTTTTTCGTGCCCAAATAACTCGGACTCCAGCATTTCGTGGGGAATTGCCGCACAGTTCACCGCCACAAACAATGCATTATTGCGCGGAGAGGCGGCATGAATGGCGCGCGCCACTAGCTCCTTACCGGTACCGGTCTCACCCGCTACCAGCACGGTTGCTTTTTCAGGCGCTACTTGGCGGATAGACTCCGCCAAATGCTGCATCGCTGGGCTATTGCCGATTAAACCAGTCGTGTCAGCTTTATCTTCACGCAGGAATCTGTTTTCTACCACCAAACGTGAGAATGACAACGCACGCTTAATCGCCAGCTCTAGTTCGGCTAAATCAAACGGACGCAGAATGTAATCGGATGCGCCATTTTTCATGGCATCGATTGCAGAGCCAATCTCGCCTTGTGCCGTCACAATAATCACCGGCAGCTCAGTATCGGTCTTGCGTACCTCTTTCAGCAGCTGCAAGCCATCCATGCGCGGCATATGTAAATCGGTAACCACACAGTCCACCTGTTGCGCATTAATCACCTCCAGCGCCTCGCGCCCGTCTCTGGCGGTTAGTGGCTGATAACCTGCTTGACGCAGGCTAATCTCCAGCAAACGCAACATGCTGGGTTCATCATCTACGGCTAATATGTATTTGGTGCTGTCTGACATAATCTCACTTTACTGTCTTTACTATACTGGCCTTAGTCTGGCACTGCTTCATTGAGCAGCTGTCGCTTCGGGAGTTCGATTCTAAAATCTGCGCCACTGCTGGCGAGGGTACTTTTCTCTACCGTGAGCGTGCCAAAGTGAGCAGTTACTATCTGCTTGGATACTGCCAAACCTAAACCAATGCCACCAGGCCGCTGCGTAAAGAATGGGTCAAATATCTGCTCTTTCTGCGCCTCGGTCACCCCGGCCCCGTTATCTGCCACACTAATAATGACATGATCTGGCGCATCCGTGATAGAGGCAACCACTTGGCCGCCCGCAGGTAGCACCTGAATCGCATTCAACAGCAAATTGAGCAGCACCTGTGTCATCTGCTCGGCATCACACTCCACCAGCACACGACTCTGCGCCTCGTCGTCAGAAGGCTTAGGTAACACCACAGCCAGGTTAACATCTTTTTTATTCGCCTGCATACGCAGCATGGCCACTGCGTGTTCTAGCATAGGCACCATGTCATGTACAGCAAACTCAGGTTGGCGTGGACGCGCAGAATCTACCAGCGTAGATACCAATTTATTCAAACGCTCTGTTTCCATCTGAATAAACGCCACCACCTCTTGCCCTTCCGGGCTGAGGGTTTTTTCGCGCGCCAGCACTTGTGCCGATGAACGCAATATACCCAGCGGCGTTCTGATTTCATGGCTCATGGCCGCCGCCATTTCACCTGCCACCGCTAGCTTGGCGGCACGTGTCAGGTTTTCTTTTGACAAAGTCAAATCATCCATCATTTTGTTAAATGCTCTGGACAATGCGCGCACCTCTGCCGGCCCACCCACTGTGGGTGGCGCCCCATTGGTAGCACGCATAAAGTGATTAGCGTAATCCGTAAGCCTAGCCAAAGGCCGAGTAATGCGCGCCGACAATGGCGCAGCAAAAGTGGCAGCTAGCAAGCCAGTAATAATCAAGAGTAGTATAAACATGTAGCCCATGCGGTGCACTGGTGCCATCACCACAGAACGATATTGCGCAATTGACACTATCCAATTAAATATCGGTGGCTCGGCGGTAGGCTGTAAGACAGAATCGACAGAAATGTCATGGGCCGCCACGATTTTTTTCCAGTGCTGCGTTTCTGCCAGCACCCTTGTTTCGCGCTGCGCGTCATCCAGATTAATTAAGGCCGCTCCACTACCCTGATTGGTTGTGCTTTCTAGAATCCTGGTCACTGCACTCCAATCAAAAATCACCCATAAGGTACCCACTTTATGCTGATTTTCATCCAAGATATCGCTGGACATCGGCAGTTGCTGCTGATTAAGCTGATACAAACGTACCGTGCGATTGGCAAATGAAATCTGCAACCATAGCGGGGTAGCGTGATCAGGCTTGCCTATATCCGCTGGCTGGCTGGAGGCCACGATCACATTGTGATTATTCACGACGTATAAAGACCGGTAAACGCCGTGGTAGCTCACTTTAAGCTCATTGAGAAAGTTAGATAAACGCTTGTCAAAGTCACCGATGACCACTTCATCCATCACCTCCAAGTGGCTCCAAGAGGCAAGGTTCTGCAAACGCTCAAACATCAGATTATCTACCTGACGCGATGCTGCGTTAGCCCGTGTTTGCATATCGCGGGCGATTTCTTCTCGCAATACGGTACGCGCTTCGTAAAATGTAAGCAATGTCACGATTAGCATCGGTAGCAATGCTGTCATCAAGAAACCCAACAATAGCAATTTCTTGACTGACATTGATTTTACAAATGATAGATTCAAAGTAGTGAGCCTGTGCTTAAGCACCCATATTTAACTGCGTGTGTTTAACTGCTTGTATTGACAGCATAGTTAATTGCGGCCTTGCTTAGCGTGTTGCCATGCTAGCCACGGTTATCGCATATAATCCGCTTATGCTTTTAATTTCAAAAATTATCGCTGATTTTAGCGCCTGGAGCATCCATGCCGCTCATCAATAAACTTCGTATCGGTAAATTCCGTACCGGCAGTGTAGCCCTGCTATTGCTGCTGTGCAACCTTGCCTATGCAGAGGCGCCAGCTACCCCCACAACCAGCTTACTGGATGGCTTTAGGCTGGGCGGCTACGGCAGCGCTGGTATTGCGGTACCGCGTACCGCAGAAACCACCGCCGCCATTAATGAAATCAGCCTAATTTTGACTTGGGAGAGCGAAAGCCGCTTCAGGTTTTTTAGCGAACTAGAGTTAGAAAAGCCGCTTACCTGGGATGATGATAACAAGCTACACAGCAAACAAAGCAATATTGATTTAGAGCGCTTTTACCTAGATTACAACCTATCAGACAACATCAATCTACGCGGCGGACGCTTTCTCACTCCCACTGGCCGTTGGAACCAGCTACACGCCTCACCGCTGGTTTGGACCAGTTCACGCCCCATGGCAACCAGCAGGCTGTTTCCAACCGCCATCAACGGCATCATGAGCTACGGCGCCATACCGCTGAGTACCAGCGCGCTGGAGTACTCGGTGTACATAGAAACACTAAAAGACCAAGATATAAGCCACGACGAATTAAATTTCAAAAATACTAAAGGTGCGCGCATTGCGTTTGGCCAGCAGGCGAATATAGGCATTAACATCATGTCGTTCGAAGAAAAGAATACCACTAGCACTCGTTACCACATGCTAGGGCTAGACTTCATCACCCATTACCGCGACATTGAAATATTGGGCGAGGCATTTCAGCGCTGGGATACACATAACAGCAACAGTGGCTATGGCGCTTATCTGCAAACCGCTATCCCATTACCCGTCGGCACCAACTGGTATGGCATTACACGTATTGAAACCTTTCAGCGTCCTGACGAAGGTCATCAGCAACGCTGGCTGCTTGGCGCCACTTGGCGCGTTAAGCCCACTCAGTTATTGAAACTAGAGTTTACCGGTGGCAGTAACGACCAGCCTGAGTCACCACGCGGCTTTTTAGCTTCATTTGCGGTGCTGTTCTAATGCGCTTGCTGCTTGCCCTCTTGCTAGCAACAAGCAGCCTGTGCCTGACTATGGCTAGCTATGCCGCAGATAAAACCGTGATTGCGGTGATTGTAGCGAACGATAATCCAATCAAAAGTATTGCGGTGGGCGAGCTCAAACTCATTTATTGGCGCAAAAAAACTTACTGGTCACATGGCCAACGCATACACCCGATTAACCTACCACCTGACAACCCAGTGAGGCTACACTTCTCTACCAGTATCTTAGGCAGCTTGCCCAACACACAAAGCGACTACTGGAATGGCTTATATTTCCATGGCGTGTCACCGCCTCATGTGCTGTATTCGGACGAAGCCGCCATTCGTTACGTGCAGGAAACCGCTGGCAGCATTGCCTACGTGGATGCCTGCAAACTGGATACCCGCGTTAAAGCCGTGCTGTGGATACTGCCTAATGGTGAGACCAGCACCGATGCTGCCGCCATTAAATGCAATTAGGCAATGCCATCACATGGCGCCTATCTAGATTGTATCTACCCACACCCTACTTATCTCGCATCTATCCACAACATATCTATCCGTAGCACTCTATCCGCAAGCTAAGCTAGGTCAGTCACTGCAGTGAGCAATCGTCGCATGCTCGCTAGAAAATACGCCTCCAAGCGGCACCAATCCAGCAACAAAATGTCGAAGAAGCAATAGAGCTACGATAAGACTAGCATTGTTAAGCTATTGTTATTAAATGGTTATCAAGTTTATTCACCATCGGTGCAATATTTACATGCTGTCAATCTTTAAATCCTAAAGTTACATACCATTTTTGCATGCAGCTTGATGTATTAACCGGCATAAATTAAGTATCAGTATGCAATAAAAACAAGGCATCAGCAGCTCAGGATAACTCGTAACCATATGATTATTAAATATATATTTACATGTCAACCAACACATATTGGTAATAGCACTTCATCACAGCCATGCCTAGGCACATTACTTGCGTGAAGTTAACCACGTGTAGCAGTGATCAGTTTAGAAATAATCTATGATGAATTGAAAGTGAACGACAACATGCTGAGCCTAAGTTTGAATGTAAGCCCATTATTTTTTAATGCAGAAGCTGCGTATAAAACTCGCCCTTTTGCAGCAGCCAAGCGCCACCTTGCCAGCGATATCAAAGCGGCCTGCGTTGAGGTAGACGCACCAGACCGCAGAGAGGTGGAGCAGTTTATTCATGATGTATTTGCGCACACCTACGGCGCTGACATCCAACACTTTATGCCGCAGCTCATTAGCCTGCGCGGCGAGAATAATCAGTTAGTCGCGGCATTTGGCATGCGCAAAGCTGATGCAGAACCCTTGTTTCTAGAGCACTATCTGGATGCGCCGATTGAAACCATGCTCTCTAACCGCTTTAACCGTGTTATCACCCGCCAGCAAATTACCGAGATTGGTAATTTAGCCGTATCCAACCCGCGTAATGCCGGCGTGTTAATCGCACATGTCATCCAATACAGCTTAGACAATAACGTTGAATGGTGTGTAGCCACCGCCCACCACAGCCTGCAAAATGGGCTGATCAAAGGTGGGCGCGATGTTTATGCGTTACAAAGTGCCGAAAAATCGCGCCTCACGCCTGCCGAGCAAACTACTTGGGGGCGCTATTACGATAACTCACCACAAGTAGTGGCAGTGAGAGGGATAGCCCAGCTATAAATGCTATGCGAGTAGATAAAATTAACGCTGCTATCGCAACACATGCCGGCCACAATGGCAATAAAATCGCTCTGCGCGGCGCGAACAGCCAGCTCAGCTATGCCGAATTGCAAGCCGAGATTCAAGCACAGCAACGCATGTGGTGTGAGCTAAACCAGCAGCCCACCATTGCCTTGGCGTTAGATAACCATCCCGCTTGGGTGGTGCTGGATTTAGCTGCATTAGCAAGCAATATCCCGCTGATTCCACTTCCGTTCTTTTTTTCAAACACACAATGGTTGCACGCTATTGCAGATGCCGGTGTGAATATCGTAGTCACAGACCATCCGGAGCTGTTTGAGCCATTACTAAGCAACAACATTGCAAGCCAACTACAGTGGACAGTGGCCGGAAAAACACTCACGCAATTTGTATTAAAATCGCCAGCAAAAGCAGCCTTACCAGCAAACACTGCCAAAATCACCTACACCTCTGGCTCCACAGGCACTCCTAAAGGCGTGTGCCTCAGTACAGACAATATGATGAATGTAGCAACTTCGATTGCCGATGCTACCAAATTAACGTCAAACGATATCCATTTAAACGTACTGCCACTCGCCACCTTATTAGAAAATGTAGCTGGCGTTTACGCGCCATTGCTTGCCGGTGCCTGCTGCGTATTGCTACCTGGCAGCGACATTGGTCTAACACGCGCCACAGGGCTAGATATTCAAAAGCTGCTCAATGCATTTGTACAAACGCAAGCATCTACGGCGATTTTTACCCCAGAGCTACTGAATGCGATGGTGCATCAAATAGAAGCAGGCGCTAAGCTTCCCAACAACTTGCGCTTTTTAGCGGTAGGCGGCGCATCTGTATCACCAGCGCTACTTAAACGTGCACAGCAAGTCTCTATACCGGTGTATGAAGGTTACGGCCTTTCTGAATGCGCCTCAGTGGTAGCGCTCAATACGCCTGCATTTAATAAAACTGGCTCTGTGGGCAAGGTTTTGCCGCATCTGGACATAAGCTTCACGGACGAGCACGAAGTCGTCGTCAACGGCAATGCTTACTTAGGCTACGTAGGCCAATCTGCCACACAAGCATCGCAGATTTATACCGGAGACATTGGCTATATTGACGCAGACGGCTATTTAGTGATTTCTGGCCGTAAGAAAAACATATTTATCACCTCATTTGGACGCAATGTATCCCCAGAGTGGGTGGAGCGAGAGCTGACAATCTCGCCTAGCATCGCACAAGCAGCCCTGTTTGGCGAGGCAAGACCATGGAACACCGCGATTATCGTACCTGGCAGAAATAGCTCGATGGAGCAGATTAAAGCCACCATACAAAGCATTAATGATGCCTTGCCAGACTACGCCAGAATCACGCAATGGCTGCCAGCCGACGAACCATTTACGCTAAACAACCAACAGCTGACGGCTAATGGCAGAAACCGCAGAGACGCCATTTGGCAACATTACCAGCAAAAAATTAATGCGCTTTACGAAAGATAATGCATATGAACTTTTACCAAAGATTACTACAAGCAACAGAAAAAGAACGCCATGAGCTCCTGAGCCTACCGCTCATTACTCAGGGTGCTACCGGCAAGATTTCACGTGAAACCTATGTGGGATTTTTAACCCAGGCTTACCACCACGTAAAGCACACCACGCCGCTGCTCATGGCGTGCGGCGGTCGCCTGCCTGCGCATTATGAATGGCTACGCACCGCCATCGGTGAGTACATTGAAGAAGAAATGGGGCATCAAGAATGGGTGCTTAATGATATTGAAGCATGTGGCGGTGATAAAGAGGCGGTGCGCAACAGCGCAACAGCAAACCATAGCGCCAGCTTCGCCACCGAACTCATGGTGGCGTATGCCTACGATATGATTAACCGCGTCAATCCGGTTGGCTTTTTTGGCATGGTACTAGTATTAGAAGGCACCAGCACTGCAGTAGCCACGCACGCAGGTGAAGCACTTATGCAATCATTAAACCTGCCGAAGAAGGCCTTTAGCTACCTACTCTCTCATGGTTCGCTTGATATCAGCCATGTTTCATTTTACGAGAGCTTAATGAACCAAATCATCAATGCTGAAGACCAAGCCATACTGATTCACAGTGCTAAAACATTTTATAGATTGTATGGCAATATTTTCCGTACAATAGAAGCCGAATACATGCAAAATTGAATAGGGTTACTATGCAGCTAAAAAACAAATGCATTCTACTCACTGGCGCCACTGGCGGTATAGGCAAACATCTGGCACTCATGCTGGCACGCAAAGGTGCAAAGATGATTTTAGTTGGGCGCGATGGCAATAAGCTCGCCGCATTAAGCCAACAAATTCAAGACAAAGGCGGCAACGCCAAAGTCATTATTGCCGACTTTGAAGCCGCAGACAGCGTACAGCAAGTCGCCCAGCAAGCCCTGCAAATGTTTAATGGTATCGATGTGCTGATTAACAATGCGGCAATTCTGGATTTTATTCAATTTGAAGACCAAAGTGCGGAACGCATAGCGCAAATGGTACACACCAACGTCACCGCGCCAATTCAGCTTACCAATGCGCTGTTACCGCACTTTAAGTCTAATAATCAAGGTCAGCTGGTAATGATAGGCTCTATTTTGGGCTCACTGGGTTTTCCGCACTATGCTACCTACTGCGCAACCAAATATGCAGTTCATGGCTTTTCACAAGCCTTACGCCGTGAGTTGTGCGACACCAATATTGGCGTTACCTATATTGCCCCGCGTGGTGTCAACACACCGATGAACGACGCAGCAACGCTAGCGATGCTGGCTAAAACTGGCGGTAATATTGATGATCCGGAAAAAGTGGCGGAAATTATTGTGAAAGCAATCGAACATCAAAATCAGGAAGTATTTATTGGTCAGCCAGAAACGTTTTTCGCCTGGCTTAATGGCGTATTGCCAAGGGCGGTTAACCTAGGCCTAAAAAAACAAGCAAGACTGGCGCGTGAGTTTGCTGCAAAAAAATAATGAAGGGTTAAATTGCAACGCGATGGTGAATTAAACGTAAAGCACGACAGGAAATACGGTTGCCGCCAACACCAAAATCACCCACTCCATGCCCCAGCGCTCTAAATGACCAGTGAAATGAAAAAAGAGCGCTGTAATCGCCACAAGGTAATAACCGATATAGATAGCTAATGCCATAATTTCACCAATACCATTTTAAGTTTGAGTTAAATACGATACGTACACTACAAGTGTACCAAAAAACACACACAACCACTGATTTTTAAGCATTTCGCAGCCGCAATCCAGCATGCATTGATATAAAGCCGCCATCCAATAACCGCTATGACAGGCGCAACAGTAGCCACACCAACTCACTTAAACAGTTACGGCAATCTCGCCACTTACTTTAATCTGCAAGTTACACCAATTAAACACTTGACTTAAACACTTGGTTTTATAGCAAATTTAGCGTATATTTCGCTAATTGCTAGGGGTCTGCGTTTTTAAACAAATGGTTTAACAAAATGCAGTGAGATATACCCTTCGAACCTGATGCGGGTCATGCCGCCGTAGGAAAGCATCAATCCGCTTTCCTACAAATAAATTAAGTAAGGGCACGCAGCTTTTCTGCTCCTTACGTTCTTTGCTAGGAGCCACACTTGAACGCCACCGATAAAAATCTAACCAAGTTTCTTAATGAAACTGCCTCTGTTGATGAGAGCGCAACCACCCCTTTTGCTAAATCACGCAAAGTATATGTTGAAGGTTCACGCCCAGATATCCGCGTACCATTCCGCGAAATTTCATTAAGCGATACCCCTTCTGCGTTTGGTGCAGAAAAAAACCCACCTGTAGTCGTTTACGACACATCAGGCCCATACACAGACCCAACCATCAGCATTGATATCCGCAACGGCTTGCCAGCTTTGCGTACCGGCTGGATTACGGAACGTGGCGATGTAGAA
This sequence comes from Methylotenera mobilis JLW8, assembly GCF_000023705.1. Lineage (NCBI taxonomy): Bacteria > Pseudomonadati > Pseudomonadota > Betaproteobacteria > Nitrosomonadales > Methylophilaceae > Methylotenera > Methylotenera mobilis. Next base: position 38,839 of record NC_012968.1, on the reverse strand, counting down.
CAATTAGATGGCCCTACTTCTGAATTTGGTCACCAACGCCTAGTTGACCCAGAGCTTTCAGAAATGCGCTTCAACCTGCACCGCAAACCATTGCGCGCAAAAGCTGGCGCTAACGTATCGCAAATGCATTACGCACGCCAAGGCATTATCACCCCAGAAATGGAGTTCATTGCCATTCGTGAAAACCAACGTCGCGAAAACATGAGCGAGCTGTTGCAAACACAGCACCCAGGTCAAGACTTTGGTGCCAACATCCCGAAAATGATTACGCCAGAATTCGTGCGTGATGAAGTTGCTCGTGGCCGCGCGATTATCCCGGCTAACATCAACCACCCTGAAATCGAGCCGATGATTATTGGCCGTAACTTCTTGGTTAAAATCAATGCCAACATCGGTAACTCAGCACTAGGCTCTTCTATTTCTGAAGAAGTAGAGAAAATGGTATGGAGTACACGTTGGGGCGGCGATACCGTGATGGATTTATCAACAGGTAAAAACATCCACGAAACCCGTGAGTGGATCATCCGTAACTCACCAGTGCCTATCGGTACCGTGCCTATCTACCAAGCTTTGGAAAAAGTAAACGGCAAAGCTGAAGACCTGACATGGGAAATCTTCCGCGACACATTGATTGAGCAAGCAGAGCAAGGTGTGGACTACTTTACTATCCATGCAGGCGTACGCTTGGCTTACATTCCAATGACTGCAAAACGTATGACCGGTATCGTGTCACGCGGTGGTTCTATCATGGCGAAATGGTGTTTAGCACACCATAAAGAGTCTTTCTTGTACGAGCACTTTGAAGACATCTGCCAAATCATGAAACAGTACGACGTTTCATTCAGTTTAGGTGATGGCTTACGTCCAGGCTCAATCTACGATGCTAACGATGAAGCACAATTTGCAGAATTGAAAACATTGGGTGAGTTGACACAAATCGCTTGGAAGCACGACGTACAATGTATGATCGAAGGCCCAGGCCACGTACCAATGCACCTGATTAAAGAAAACATGGAACTGCAATTAGAGCATTGCGGTGAAGCACCGTTCTACACATTAGGCCCATTAACCACTGACATCGCACCTGGTTACGACCACATTACTTCAGGTATCGGCGCAGCCATGATTGGCTGGTACGGCTGTGCAATGCTGTGCTACGTAACACCAAAAGAGCACTTAGGCTTACCAGACAAAGAAGACGTACGTGTTGGTATCATTACCTACAAAATCGCAGCACACGCGGCAGACTTGGCAAAAGGTCACCCAGGCGCGCAAATTCGCGACAATGCTTTATCAAAAGCACGTTTCGAATTCCGTTGGGAAGACCAATTCAATCTGGGTCTAGATCCAGAAAAAGCTAAGGAATTCCACGACGAAACCTTGCCACAAGAAGGTGCAAAACAAGCACACTTCTGCTCAATGTGCGGCCCACATTTCTGCTCAATGAAAATCTCGCAAGACGTTCGTGATTACGCAGCTGAGCAAGGTGTTTCAGAGCAAGAAGCGCTGACCAAAGGCATGCAGGAAAAAGCCATCGAGTTCGTGAAAAAAGGCTCAGAGGTTTACCAAAAAGTGTAATAGCAATTCTTCACTCCCGAGCAGTCGGGAAGTTAAGTAAAAAAGCCAGCGCAATGCTGGCTTTTTTATTGCCAGTCGCCACACGCTCATCGCTTTACATTGCCTAAACATCGCTGCATCAAGCAAATAAATATGCCTGCGTTTACTCTATACCATTTTTAATACTTGAATTACGCATCCACTTGAGCAATCATTGTGCATACTAAATAATTGCTCATACTTAAGACTCTACCTAAATATTTCTCAAAACAACTTCTATCAAGGTATTTTGTGGCAAACAATATTGAAACTTGCACCGTTAAAGAATTTAGGCAAACCCTGCTATGGCCGGTGCAACTCATCACGGATGCTAGCCAAGGCAAAATCCAACGTCCTTGGGATATTTTAAAAAACATCAGTGATACGCCTTGGCGCGAGATTGAAGATGATTTCTCCATGGCGGCACAATGCTTAAGCGAGTTACGTTACCAAGAGTTTGTAACGTTTATGCCATATGCACAGCGTTTTTTATATGGAGAAGGTAAGCACGGCAAAGAAGCAGGCGGCTATGGCGAGTCCCCCATTCATATTTTTACCCGTAATGATGTTACACAGGTTCGCATTACGCTCACTCACGACACCGCCCCTATACTGTTAAAAGTAGCGCATATTGAGTTGTATTTCTTCTACGATATTGATATTGCCTTTTTAGCACTAGAAGTCACCGGCAAAGATATTCAGCTAAAACACGCTATGGACACGCTCTACCGTCTAGGGCGCACCTACCCCAACTATTGGGAAGAGTCTGGCGATGCCGGCCATTGTGCCAAAAGCATAGAATGGCTAGATAGCAATAATCAAGTGCTTTCCAGCTCCGATTATCAAGACAAGACGCGCTACCTGGCATTTGTGAAGGATAACCACGTACCTTGCGTATCCTTGCATTGGGAGTTCTTAATGCGCCCGCTGGTACAGCACTACTCCAGCCAGGTGGGAGAAATTCGTTACCGCGAGATAGAATACCAGCGCATGCCTTTAATGGGCTACTTTGCGTTTGAGAGTATTACCGAACTGACCCGTGGTGATTTAATCCGCTTGGGTTTGGTGACACAGCCGTGGGACTCTAACTCACTACCGTTTACTGAAGATTTTTTAGCCGACTTTGAAAAGAAATATTGTTATGACCGCTACTGGGATAACCAGAAGATAGATCCCTGGAGCACCACGCGCATTATGTGTACCGGCCAAAACTTCGTGGTGGTTGGCAGTCAGCAACACCGTGTCTTTACTAACAATAAAACCGGCATTAAAAACAATTATCAAAACCAATACTTCTTACTATTTTTAATTGCGCACTTTCAGAAAGCGGCATTACTCATGCTGTCAGACCGTATGGTGCAAGCCATTAGCCGCTTAAACCTTGAGAGCGAGCAATCCATCAAAAGCTTTAGGCAAAATATACGCAACGTAATGGGTGTGTTTCTGCGCTTTACCCATCGCTATTGGTTTGAGAGCATTTCTGACCAAGCCGTTTCCAAAGACTTGTTCAACATGATGCACAAACAACTAGGCACTGCCGATCTGTTTGAAAAAACCCGTCGGCGCATTATGGATATGGCTGAGTATTTGGAAGGAGAAGAAATTAAGCGTCAGGCAGATACCGTGGTGCGTCTAACGGTAGTCACCATTTTTGGTCTTATCGGCACCATGACCAGCGGTATTCTGGGCATGAATATTTTCGATTTTACCCAAATCTCCACCAGCTCAAAACTGCTATATTTTATGGGTATTTTTATACCAGTAAGTGCCCTCACCTTTTATACAGTGATTAAATCACGCAGGCTCTCACTCTTTTTAGATGCACTTTCTAATGAAAATGCTGGCTTGAAATATAAATTAAGCAAACTGAAAAAGGTTTGGTTTGGTAAGGTTGAAGACTAACCAGCTTGAGCATTGATGTGCATATGCCACGCCTCTATAGCAATTTGATAAAATTGCTTGCAACCGATGCTGGGCGTAATCACAAGGAAATACATTGAAATAAGCATTACCTAGTGATACTCATTACCGCCACCACCTCGATGATCACGCATGCTATCTCCTCCCCGATTATTGTCACCACTCCACTCTCTGCCCCGCCTGCCCCTTGGCTCATTTGTTGTATTATTTCCATCCTGACCAGTCTCTTGCTGAGGCTGTTGACGACGATACTGTCGTTGCGGCTGCCTTTCTTGAGTTGCACCCTGCTCTGGCCTATACACATCTACGCCATCTTGCTGATCGCGTTGGTCAACTCTTGGCCGCGTCCTTTGATCCTGAATTTCAGGACGGCCTTGTTGCGGCATTGGCGGTGCTGACCGTTGTACGTCTTCATCACGATTTATATATGCCCCTGAATTGGGAACGTTAGCCTGACTAGGTGCTCGCACATCATCACCCTGCTGTGGATTGCTATTTTGTCTCGGTATACGCTGCCTTTCTTGCTGGATAGATCCCTGCGGTGGTGCAGCCTGCTCCTGATATTGCTGTTGCACTACAGGGTCACGCGGCTGATAATGATAATTTTGCTGATGGATTTCATACTGCTGCTCTACTTGTCTAGGGTAGCGATCCCCTGAGTACTGTTTTTGATAAACCGGCGGTGGCGCAGGTTGTGGCGCAGAACGGCGATCCCATCTATCCCAGCCACGTCTATGTTGACTCCAATCATGCCCCCAACGATCACCCCAGCGCGGTGGGGCATCACCCCGCCAGCCGATAAAATAAGCAGGTGGTCGACGATAATAGCGAACCGGAACACGTAGAATGAATACCGGAACAAACTCAGGCTCTACGATCCACCACGGCCCGTTATACCATGAACTGGCGTACCAATAATCATCCTGATAAACCCAGTAAAGGCCATCGTAAAAGAATAAGTTCGCCTGTAGCCGTGGGGCGTAATAGACAGGATAACCGGGAACCACCACTAACTCAGGATACGCTGGGAAGTTAATGCCGATGCTAACGTGAGGGAGTCCGATACCTATGCCCACCTGAACTGCAGCAGAAGTCACGGAACTCAGTAACACCCCTAACACGATTAATAAATAACGAACCCTTTTCATCCTTATCACCTCCAAGTCCAGACAAATTGGACTATCAGGTCGAATATCAGTTCGACCCATCACTGTATAGACAATTGCTTGATTTAATAAATACAAATACTTAGTGATATTTTGTTAAAATAGCTCATTCATCTAAATTTGTACTCACGCCACTTTGACCACACTTAAAATCACCAAAAAACCTAGCGACACCACTGCTACCACTAAAGCACCGGTGCGCCGCTCAACCACGATTACGCGTGACCGTAGCGTTGCTCCGGCAAAACCACAACGTCCGAGTGCACCTGAGGCAAGCTCGCCTATGCGTGCCAGCGATGAGCAAAGAGCGCCGCGGCAATCTGCGGATAGGCAAGATAGGCCGAGACAAGACAGACCATATACAGACTCAGCAAGACAAGATGCGCCACGTCAGCGGAACCACCGCCACGATGGTACGTTGCACTCAACTTCCCGCGAGCAAACGCCTGATAGCCGTGCGCCATCATCGCGCCCGATTAACCCAGATGCTCGAAAACCAGACGCGCGCAAATTAGAAAGCATGCAAACCACACGTGATAGAGCAGACCGTGAAGGCGCCTACCGCAACCCACCACGCCGTGGCGGTAAAGTGCGCGATGGCTTTGTGGCCAGTGAGTTTGATAAAACCCGTACCAATAAAGAAGCATTTGCCGCCAAAGCTAATGCTAGCCAGCCAGATTTGCCACGCTTATCTAAAGTGATGGCAGAGCGCGGGCTGTGTTCACGCCGTGAAGCGGATGAGTGGATTAGCAACGGCTGGGTAAAAGTAGATGGTGAGATCATTGAAACATTAGGCACACGCATCAAGCCTGATGCCGAAATCATTATCAGCAGTTATGCACAGGAGTATCAGGCTGAAAACGTGACGATTATTCTGCACAAGCCTGTGGGTTATGTGAGCGGTCAGGCGGAAGATGGTTATCAACCGGCTATCGTGCTGGTACACCCAGACAACCAGTGGGAAGACGACCCTGAGCTGCACAAGCACAACCCCAAACAATTTCACCGCGGCATGCTGCAAGGCTTAGCGCCAGCTGGCCGCTTGGATATTGACTCCACCGGTATGTTAGTGCTCACTCAAGATGGCCGCATTGCGCGCCACTTGATTGGTGAAGATTCTACGGTAGAAAAAGAGTATCTGGTGCGCGTCACCGGTGAGCTGAGCGATGCCGACATGAAACGCTTAAATTACGGCCTAAGTTTAGACGGCGAAAAGCTGAAACCAGCCAAAGTAAGCTGGCAAAATGAAGATCAATTACGCTTTGTGCTGCGTGAAGGCAAAAAACGGCAGATTCGTCGCATGTGCGAAATGGTGGGCTTGCATGTCGTTGGCTTAAAACGCATTCGCATGGGCAGCATTACGTTAGGTAAGTTACCGGTAGGACAATGGCGCTATTTACGCAGTGATGAGCGCTTTTAATGTAGCATAGCTTAATAACTAATTATTGATAGCGAGGTTTCATCATGGGATTATTTGATAGTTTAGCTGGCGCAGTGTTAAGCAACATGGGCGGAGATAAAGGCGCCATGCTGCAAATCGCCATGGATTTGTTTAAGCAAAATGGCGGCTTAGAAGGCGTGCTCGCCAAATTTAATGACGCAGGTTTTCCTGAGCAAGCGGCATCTTGGATTAGCAAAGGCAATAACTTGCCGATTTCTGCCGAGCAAGTAACAGAAGTGCTGGGCAGCGACAGCATTGCCGGCATTGCCGAAAAGCTCAATCTCTCGCCTGATAACATCAGCGAAAAAATTGCAGAATACTTGCCACAGGCGATCGACAAAATGACACCAAATGGTGAAGTAGACGGCAACTCTGGTAATTTATTATCAGCCGTCATGGGGATGCTAAAATAACAGCTCCACAATAGAAACGGCGCTTAAGCGCCGTTTCTATTCAATATTCAGATGCCTAGCATCAGAATGCCTTGCATTAACCTTTGCTCATAAGCTCGGTTACCGCCTATCTAATCACTTTACTTATCAAAATCAGCTATGGATATCTTGTTACTACTGAAAGCCGCATTACTGGGCATCGTTGAGGGTGCAACCGAGTTTTTGCCTATTTCCAGCACCGGGCATTTAATCTTGGCCGGCGACCTGTTGAACTTCATGAACCATGAAAAGCGCAACGTATTTGATATTGCCATACAGCTGGGTGCCATTTTAGCCGTGGTGTGGGAATACCGCGCTCGCTTTACCAACACATTTGCCGGTATAGGACGCGACCCGATTGCTAACCGCTTAATCATTAATCTGGCCATTGCGTTCTTACCGTTAGCTATCTTAGGTTTGGCTTTTGGTAGCATTATTAAAGCCCATCTGTTTAAACCCGTGCCGGTCGCTCTGGCCTTCATTATCGGCGCGTTTATTATTTTGTGGGCAGAAAAACGTACACATACCATCACCATAGAAACGGTGGATGATATTCGCCCAGCAGATGCTTTAAAACTGGGGCTGGCACAAGCGGTGGCGCTAATTCCAGGCATGTCGCGCTCAGGCTCTACCATCATCGGCGGTTTATTTTTTGGCTTATCGCGCAAAGCAGCCGCGGAATTTTCATTTTTCCTCGCTGTCCCAACCCTAGGCATGGCCTCTATTTACTCCATGTACAAAGACCGTGCCCTACTCAGCATGGACGACATGGGCGCTTGGGCAATGGGGTTTATATTTTCGTTCATTAGTGCCATGATTGCGGTTAGAGCGCTTATTCGCTACGTCAGCAACCATGACTTTACGATTTTTGCATGGTATCGCCTGGTGTTTGGCGGCATCGTACTGCTAACAGCTTATACAGGTTTAGTGGACTGGACTGTGCACTAAACTGTGAACTAAAAACGACAATATGAACGTGTAGTACAGATGGTGACAATCATCGACTCATCAATAAGACTTAATAAGGTGACATCATGAAAAAATTATTGAAATACGGTCTTTATGGCTTTGCCGGCGTGCTTGCTTTGCTGGTGTTGGCTGTTGCCGTCATCGCTGCCACATTCAACCCCAATGATTACAAGCCGCTCATCATCAAGCTAGTGCAAGAGAAAAAACAGCGCACACTGCATCTTGAGGGCGATATCAAACTCGCTTTCTGGCCAAAAATTGGGGCGGATCTAGGTAAACTTTCCATTTCTGAACACAACTCTGAGCAAACTTTCGCCTCGATTCAGGGCGCAAAAGTGGCGCTGGCACTGCTGCCTTTGCTGAAAAAAGAGCTAGTGGTAGATACCATCTACATTGATGGTGCCCAAGCCAACATTATTAAATATAAAGACGGCACCACTAACTTTGATGACTTGCTCAGCAAGGACGAGGAAGAGTCTGAGCAAATTAAATTTGATGTAGATGGCGTTAAGGTCACCAACTCTGCCGTGACTTATAGCGATGAAGGCACAGGTGCAAAATATGCACTATCTAAATTTAATTTAAGCGCGGGTCATGTTGCATTAGCACAGCCATTTGATTTAGCCACAGACTTTAGCGCAACTGCAAACCAGCCTGCTGTGGCAGTGGATGTAAAACTAAAGGGTAATTTTCTGGCAGACCCGGAAGCTAAGCACTTTGCCGCAAAAGGCTTGGACGCCACCATTAAAGGCGACGTAGCAGGCGGAAAAGATGTCACCGTCAGTATGAGCGGTGATGTTGATGCCAAACCGGAAACACGCGAGTTCTTGATTGACAGCTTAAAGTTAGCCTTAACCGGCCAGTTTGACGGTGCCAAAGTGGCACTAGACCTAAATGCACCGGCACTGGTTGCGCAAAAAGACGAAGTCACCAGCAAAAAAATCAGCGTGAGCTTAAGCCAAGAGAAGGCCAGCGACAGCTTTAAAGCCAACTTGGTACTGGCTGATATCAAAGGCTCGCCTAAAGCATTACAAAGCAGCGGCATCAGCGGCGATATTAGCGGCACTCAGGGTAAACGCAGCATTAACGGTAAGTTTTCATCTCCGTTCCAGGGCAACCTTGAAAGCCTGATTTTTGACCTACCTAAGTTTGCCGGCAATATCGACATTAAAGATCCGGCGATTCCTAACGGCAGCGCCAAGGTGAATTTTGATTTAAGCCTGCATGCAGATGCCGAACAAGAGCAAGTACACAGCAAGTTCTTGATGAATGTGGATAACACTAAACTCAATGGTAACGTAGCGCTCGCTAACTTTAAAAAACCCAATATTCAGTTTAATTTAACGGCAGACGCCTTAGACTTAAACAAGCTTTTAGGTGCCAAACCAGCGCAAAAAGCCGAAACCAAGCAAGCTAGCACTGCCAGCCAAAAACCTGCAGACATGTCGGCGCTGGGCAACTTGCTGTTAGACGGTAAAATCAATATCGGCCAAATTAGCTACGATAAATATCGTTTATCTGGCCTCAATGTTAACGTGAAAGCCGATGGTCAAAAACTAGCACTGACCGGCCTCAACGTGAAATTTGACGACAGCCAAATCAAGGGTGGCTTAGGCATTAGCCAGTTTCATAAACCGTTGTACAGCTTTGACCTCGACATTGACCAGCTCAATCTGGATAAATACGTGATTGCCAGCGACAAACCGGCAACGGAAACCAAAGCTAGCACTGGCGCCAGCAGCGCCGATGCGCCGCTGGACCTGAGCGCGCTGAAAGCATTGAATGCCAATGGCTCTATCCGTATTGGCAACTTAAGATACGGTAAAACCAAGGCATCCAACGTGCGGGTAGATTTAAAAGCGGCGGATGGCGTGGCGACCATTGCCCCGCTTTCTGCAAATTTGTATCAAGGCAGTATGAATGGCTCGCTTAAGGTAGACGCGCGCAGCACACCCAGTATCGCCTTTAAGCAAGATATGAAGGGCATTGCCATTGGCCCGTTACTGGTCGATGCCATCAATAATGATATGTTGGACGGTAAAGGCGCGTTGAGCCTAGACGTCACCGCCTCAGGCAATACAGTAGGCGCGATGAAGAAAGCACTCAATGGCACATCTTCACTGCAATTGGCGGATGGTGCAGTCAAAGGTATCGACATTGCTGGCACCATTCGCAATGCCAAATCTAAAATCAATATTTTCAAAGACAAAAGCAGTATAGGTGCTGACCAAACGCAAAAAACTGACTTCAGCGAACTCACCGCATCATTTAATATTAAAAATGGCGTTGCCCACAACGAAGACCTGGCCATGAAAGCCCCGATTTTGCGCCTAGCCAAAGGTGATAGCCGTGGTGATATCGATATTGCCAACGAGAACATTAACTATCTTGCCAAACCTACCATTGTTAAATCGCTTAAAGGCCAAGGCGGGGCAGAGCTTGATTCGCTCGCTGGCGTATCTATCCCGGTTAAAGTGACCGGTACCTTCTCTGCACCTAAATACGGCATTGATTTTGCTGCACTGGGTACCGCCATTGCAAAATCTAACCTGATTGATAAAATCGGCGGTGATAAAGCAGGCGCGGTAAAAGCCTTGGTCGGCGGCGAAGGCAACAAAGTGGATGCATTAAAAGGCCTGCTCAACAAAGACAAACCAGCCGATAAAGCCACTGCACCGGCAGACGGCGCGGCAGAACAGCCAAAATCGGCTGAGCAGCTAGCCAAAGAAAAAGCGGAAGAAAAACTTAAAAAAATGTTTAAATTTTAAGCAAAGCACTGCGTATAGCACTACACACAGCACTTGACCCAACTTTCACTACTATTTAAGTACGCGATTCATGACTGACTTTGCCAACCGCCTGATTTCTTGGCAAAAAATACACGGGCGGCACGATCTGCCGTGGCAAAACACCACCGATCCCTACGCAATCTGGGTATCAGAAATCATGCTGCAGCAAACCCAAGTGGCGGCAGTGATTGGTTACTACAGCAAGTTCATGACCAGCTTTCCAACCATTGCCGATTTAGCTAATGCCACACAAGATGAAGTACTGCAGCACTGGAGCGGCCTAGGCTACTACTCCAGAGCGCGCAATCTGCATCATGCCGCACAAACCATTATGGATGAGCATGGCGGGCAGTTTCCACAAGACTTTGACACGATACAAACCCTGTCTGGCATTGGCCGCTCCACCGCAGCGGCCATAGCCTCGTTTGCCTTCCATCAAGTACAAACCATTTTGGATGGCAATGTGAAACGGGTGCTGGCTAGGCACTTTGCCATCTCCGGCTGGACCAGTTCGCCCAAAGTTGAAAAAGCACTATGGCAGCTGGCAGAGAGCTTATTGCCGCAGTCCGACATGGTGGCCTATACCCAAGGCCTGATGGATCTTGGCGCCACCATCTGCACTAGAAGCAAGCCCAAGTGTACTGCCTGCCCCTTGGTAAGCTCTTGCCTCGCCCAGCAACAACAGCTCACTGCAATATTACCTACACCCAAGCCTAAAAAGAGCATCCCGGAAAAGAACACCACCATGCTCATTTTGCGCCAAGGTGATGAAGTCATGCTAGTTAAACGCCCTGCTAGCGGCATATGGGGTGGGCTATGGAGCTTTCCGGAGTGGGATGATAGCGTGCATCAGGATTACACAGCAATCGCACGCAATCAATTTGGTGTCAGCACTACGGTAGATGCACCATTGGCCAGCATCAGCCATGTGTTTACCCATTTTAAGCTGCATATCAAGCCGCAGCCGCTCAGTGTTAACCAGCATGCGTTGCAAGCACGCGAAGCCAATGCCATCTGGCTAACGATTGAAGATGCGCTGGGAGCCGCCATCCCCACGCCAGTACGCAATATCCTGTTAGAACTAAGCAGCACTGTGGCTGCATGACACATTTCTTGCCCTATTACCTAGCAAGGCGTAGGATTAAAACTATAACAACCATCAATTAAATTGAATCTAACGTTCAGATAGCAGTCAGACCACTCTCAAACAACAACGTATAAGGAGAAACATAAATGAACAACAACAATTTACCTTCACCAGTAGATGTTTCTAAAGAACAATTGATTGCCGACTTCAAAGTAGTCATTGCAGATGCAGAGGCTTTATTGAAAGCAACCGCTAGCCAAGGTGGCGAAGCAATGGCTAACTTGCGTGCAAAAACAGAAGAATCACTCGCTGTTGCCAAAGAAAAATTAGCCGATGCACAAGAAGTATTAGTAGCAAAAACCAAAGCCGCAGCACGCGCCACCGATGACTATGTCCACGACAAACCTTGGCACGCAGTAGGCATCGCGGCTGGTGTAGGCTTGGTCATTGGCTTACTTATTGGTCGCCGTTAATTGTAATGAGTGACAGCAATAGTAATGATGGGCTGTTAGGCTCACTGAAAAGGCTCACCAACACCTGCATCGGGATTGTGCACACGCGTCTTGAGTTGCTAAGTACAGACTTAGAAGAAGGACGCGAGCGTCTAATCTCTTTACTGGCGATGACCTTTGTTGCCCTCTTCTGCCTGTGCTTTGGCATGGTGCTGTTGGCTATCCTGATTGTGGTGTTATTTTGGGATACACATCGCCTGCTGGTGTTGAGCCTGCTCACAGGTTTGTTTATTGTCACCGGCGGCATGATTGGCGCAATGGCAATGCGCGCGCTTAAATCCATGCCTAGGATGTTCGAAGCCAGCTTAGCCGAGCTGGTAAAAGACCATCAAGAAACTAGAGATTAGGAGCGATTTGTGAGCCCTAAGCGCGCAACCATCGCCGAGCGCCGCGAGAAACTAATCCAAAAAGCGGCGTCTCAACGTGCTTTACTCGCAGAGGATATCGCCCCCTTAGGCAAACCATTAACCGTGGCCTATCGTGGCTTTCAGCTTGTGCGCTACGTCAGGCAGCACCCGATTTTAATGCTGGGTGTCACCACAGCGATCAGCGTGATTCGCCCGGCACGTGTGCTTAAATGGTTAAAAACCGGCTTCTCTGCACTTAATCTGGCACGTAGCGTTAGTAATATCTTAGTTAAGAAATAGAAGCGTTAGAAATTATTAAAGTTAGAAAATAAAAAAAGCGGCCATCAGCCGCTTTTTTTATTACATCACCTAATATTCGATGCCTAAACTTATCAGAGCTTCAGCATCAATATAGATCAAATAGCCTAATCAGCTATCTTATTTTTGATCCCAAGAATCTTCCCACATACAGTGTTTGATTTTGTTACGGTTAGCAATCAACTCATCAATGCTAGGCTCGTCGTTCAATGCACGTTTGATCGCCAATTTAGTTGCATCGTAGTTGTTTTTGTACATATCAGCTTTGTCCAAAGTACCTGCTTTTTCCAACTCGATACAACCTGGATCGATCCATACCAAGCTGATGATGCATAGGTCGTTTGCTTGCTCTTTAGGAATAATGCCTTCGATTACACAGTCCAAGATTGCATCAGCAGTTGCCGCTTGTACCACGCCACCGAACAAAGCTACATCAGTGCTGCCTTTTAATGTTACTTTTGGTACTGTCATACATACTGGGCGTACCATTTGGTTGATATCACGTACTGCAAACATTGCAGTATGGCCTTTGCTTTGTGCCATTAAGTTTGCAAACGCTTGGCCTACTGGGCCATCAACCGCGCCAATTAAGATTTCTGGCATCGCTGCGGTAACGTCTTTACCTTCTGAGTAAACAGTGGCTTCGCCTGCTTTGAAAATGATTTTTGACATGAGAAATCCTTGAGAAAATAAAACGATGAAAATATGAATAAAATCAATTATGAATAAAATTAATGACGCTATTCTATAAAGTAGGATTTTATAGAATAGCCCTGCTTTAAGCAATTTACATACAAATAAACCCCTGCTGTCGTGTATAAGTCATGGTCTTGTGCTCCGACTTAAACCAATTAAACCACCTGTTACTCCTGATTAACGCACTAATCTGGTGCGCCAAACTAGTGCATAGTGTAATATCACTAAAAAACTGCTTCTAAAAATATACTTAAAATACTCTTAGGTTCAATCGCTTGGATAAACTCAAACAATGGCTACGCGGCTTTGTGCCAGAGCGCATTGCCGTTAATCACCAAGAGCGCTTACGCGCCGGCATTGGCGCTTGCATTGGCATCCTTTGCACAGGCCTCATCACCATCTTAATTGAAGGCGATGCGAGTACACTTCCCTATTTAATTGCGCCGATGGGCGCCTCTGCGGTGCTGCTATTCGCCGTCCCATCCAGCCCCTTGGCGCAACCGTGGTCTATCATTGGCGGCAATACTACAGCAGCGCTAATCGGAGTAACGTGTGCCATGTGGATTGCGCACCCAGCTACAGCCGCAGCGGTTGCAGTCAGCCTCTCCATTGTGGCTATGTTTTCATTACGATGTATACACCCACCCAGCGGTGCAGTAGCGCTCACCGCGGTGCTCGGCGGCGCCTCCATCCATGCACAGGGCTATTGGTTTGTGTTGACACCGGTTGCACTTAACTCGTTTATCCTGCTGTTGGTGGCGATCTTATATAACAATGCCACACGCCGCCCTTACCCGCATCTAGTAGCGAAACCTGCCCAGCAGTTAACCAAGGATATCCCGGCTGAAATGCGCTTTGGCTTTAATACAGAAGACTTAAATGCCGTATTAAAAGAGTACAACCAAGTGCTGGACGTCAGCCGTGACGACTTGCAAAGCCTGTTACAACAAACGGAGATGCACGCCTACCGACGCCGCTTTGGTGAAATCATTTGTGCAGACATCATGTCCAAAGATGTGGTCAGCGTTGTGTTCGGCACTTTGCTTGAAGACGCCTGGCTATTGATGCGCCAGCATCAAATCAAAGCGCTACCGGTGATTGATCGAGCGCGGCGTGTAGTGGGTATCATTACCCAAGCTAATTTTATGCAACATGCCAATTTAGAGGTGTATGAGGGCTTTGAAACCAAGCTAAAAAGCTTTATTCGCAGAACCCATACCCTGTCTTCGCACAAGCCAGAGGTGGTCGGTCAAATCATGACCTCGCCAGCAGTCACCGCTACAGCAAACATGCATATTATTGAGCTGATTCCGCTCATGTCGCAAACCAAGGTGCATCACCACATTCCCGTGGTGGATGATGAACGCCGTCTGGTCGGCATGGTGACACAGTCCGATCTAGTATCTGCCCTGTACCACGGACGCGTAGCTAATTTACGTACCTTGGGCTTATCCTCTTAAGGAGTAATTTTTGAATTAAAACGTAGTACCAGCACCCATGCTGGAGTATGTTATCACCCGATTACGCCCATTCTCTTTGGCACAATACAGCGCTTTATCTGCGGCTGTCACCATATCGGCAAATTCTAAACCGACCATACTAGAATCGGCAACGCCTATGCTCACGGTAATGTTAAGCTGCTCTTTGCCCAAGGTGAGCGTAAACTCGGCAAAAGCCAAGCGCAGACGCTCAGCCAAATCTAATGCCTCACTCTCAGTGGTAGAAGTGAGCAACATACAAAACTCCTCACCACCATAGCGTGCGAAGTAATCCTCCGCGCGGATAGATTTTTGCGCAATATCAGCGATAGCGCGCAGCACTTTATCGCCAGCCGGATGACCATAACGATCGTTAATAGATTTAAAGAAATCAATATCTATCATCATAATCGCCAAGGGTTCGCCGGTACGTATACAACGCGCTCTCAGGCGCACTGCCTCCTCTTCAATGCGTCGACGGTTCATCGCGCCAGTCAACGCATCGCGTGATGCCATTTGATACACATCGGCAATCAGCCGATGGTTCAGCATCAATAACAAACCAAAAGCCACACTAAACTCGAGTAAACTCGCAACCACAAATGGCAAAGTATTAATTGAGGTATTCACATGCAAGCCTACCTCAGCATCTGGAGACAGCAGCATCAACACAGCGCGCGTGAGCATTAATAACGCCAAAGCCGCAAATGAAGCACCGGTAAACCAATAGGCAAGCTTTTGCGAAGCCTCTATCTTAACCAGCAACGCTCGAGCACACACCGTATAAATACTAAAAAACAATAGCGAGTTAACAATCGCGCGCATACGTGTATCTGGATTGATCACACTAAACCAAATGCCTTGGCAGATAGTCATGGCAACAAATAAGATTAGTATTCCCCAAGGAATCGTTTGTTTTTTAAACGCTAGAATCCCTGTTAATTGTAAACAGGTACCCACTGCGAATAAAGTTAACCCAACCACAGCAGCCCATTGGTGCCCGGGTGTGGTTTGCCCATAAAAGTAGGCAAGACTAAAACCCAAACTCATACATAGGTTAGCAATCGCCCATTGCCTCACGCCACGTATACTGCCAACGCGCAAACTGGCCAATTCAAACAGGCAAAAAAACATAAAAGCCAACATGGAAAACATCACCATGACCGTACGCACGTCTAAACCCATGTAACCTCCTAATAGCTATCAGTATTATCTATTAATTACTGATATTTAAGAAATTTATCGCAGGATTAATTCACTGATAATATTACGTAAAATCATGAGGCTGTATTCATTAAAGCACATATGCCTAGGCCGCAACTGTTCGGTATGATTCGAATCATACAAACACGACATCAATCTTGATGTAAGTAAACCAATAGGAGAATCATTATGTGGACAACACCAGCTGCAACAGAAATGCGTTTTGGCTTCGAAGTTACTATGTACGTAATGAACAAGTAATACGCGCTAGCCAACTTATGGTTGGCAAAAAAAGCCTAGTCAGTAATGACCAGGCTTTTTTTATGCCCGGATTTTTATATTTAGTATTTGATTCTGGTTTTTGATAACGAGTGCTTTCTCGTTCTGGCGGTCGCCACCACCTGAATCAGCCAATGTGCGCTGCATATCCCGGTGCAAGATACCTGCGTCCAAGTAAGCCTCGCTACACACTTTAAAACCAAATTTTTCATAAAACGCAATCGCATGCACTTGCGCGGATAGCGTGATCACGGGTTGCGCCTGCTGCTGGTAATAGTCTATCGCCCCCTTAAGCAGAGCTGCGCCCACGCCGCCCCCACGCCAAGGCTTTAATACCGCCATACGGCCGATACTGCCATCGCCTAACAACCTGGCACAGCCTATTACCTCTCCAGCCGCGCTGAGTGCTAATAAATGCTGCGCTGTTTCATCCAAGCCATCCCATTCCAGCGCCACTGGCACGTTCTGCTCAACAATAAACACCGCTTCACGCACTGCCATCAATTGTGGCGCATGCGTTTGCCAGCTTACTTTCTCAATATTGAAACTGTCTTGCAATGTTAACCCCTTGCTAGCGTTAGCAGTAACAGGCATTATGCAACCTTGGTCTTTAATTAATGATTAAGGTTTTATATGCAAAAATACTTAGCAACTGCAGCACGCGTTTTATTATCACAACTGTTCTTGGTTCAGGTGATCGTGCTGATTATTGGTTTTACTAACAATCCAGATGGATATCAGCAATATCAAGCCACTTTAGGTAGCATGGGCTTGCCTGGCATTTTTGCCCCTCTCATCATTTTAGTAAACTGTATCGGTGGCTTAGCTTTATTGCTAGGTTACAAAACCAAAGCTTTTGCATTGGTCATGGCATTTTATATCGTGGGTTTAACCCTATTACTCAAATTGCCTCTATTGCAGTACTTAGCTATTGCTGGCGGTTTGCTGCTGTTACACGCAAACCCAAATACGGCTTTGAGCTTAGATAACCGCAGAAAAAGTACTTAATTAAACCAGTGCTTAAACAGCATTGCTTTTAATCCAGTATCAGCAAGCGGCCTCATTGGCCGCTTTTTTATTCCCACTCCAGCATCGGGTATATAGTATTTACATTACGCCGGTTTGCAATCTCAAACAGTTGCCATTTATCACGCTCACTCTCAGCGGCGGTATCCATGGTTTTCTCCATGCTGATGTTGCGCTTAATATTGGCACGCACATCACTCAATAACACGCTTAAATAACGCTCGGCATTGCTTAACGCGGTTTTCCAATCCTTAGTCACCGGCCCATGTCCTGGTACTACTTGTTGTGCGGGACTAGCCTTTAGTTTTATTATTTCCGCGATTAAACCCTTGATATCAGCCTCCACTACTGGCGTACGCGTGATAAACAGCAAATCACCCGCAAACAAGGTGCTAGTTTTACGGTCCAGCACGGTCAGGTCGGTATTGGTATGGGCTGGCGGATGCGCGGTTAATACCAGTACGCGGTCACCTAAATCCAGTTCCATGGTGTCTTTTACTGCCAGCGTAGGCTTCACCAACTCACTGCCTTTAGCATCGTCATGCAAAAAACGCTTATTCAATTTGCTGTACTGCTCACGCCGCAAATCCATGGCATGACCTAATTTCTCATGACCAACAAACTCAGGCTTGGCTTCGCCAGCAGCTGTAGATAAAAATGCCGCATTGCCGTAAATATGGTCAGGATGCACATGAGTGTTAATCACATACAACACCGGCAGCGATGTTACCTTGCGTATCGCCGCATGCAACTGCTCACCTACTTTTAAGCTGCCACCGCTATCAATCACTGCCACGCCCTTGCTGCCGATGATAAAACTGATATTACAGATATCCCCCTGATAGCCAGTATCGATATCCAAATGCTGCCCATGATGCACATAAATACCATCAGCCACTGTCTCCAGCGCAAAACTCTCTGGCTGGATTTGCGCATGAGTACAGCTCATTATTGAAAATAAGCTCATGGTTATCATTAAAATTCTCATGAATGATTCCTTGCGTTAAAGTTAGCGATTAAAATAACTGTGCTCTACATAATTATTTGATGCAATCATCTGTGACGACTATAGTTACAGTTAATGGTCACAGTTAAACGTCAACAGCAGTGTTACTTAGGATATTACTATGAATCAAGATTCTTCACGCTACACAAAACTCGCGGTTATTCTGCACTGGTTAATCGCACTGGTGGTAATTGCCATGTTTGCACTAGGTTGGTATATGACCGAGTTGCCGAAAGAGGCCGCTAAGCAAACTGCTTTTGATTTATTCGATTTAGGTGTTTACACCTGGCAGCTTGCCGAGGAAGTCAGCCCCAGAAACTTTTACTTTAATCTGCATAAATCCATCGGCGTTACCTTGTTAGCCCTGATTGCCCTGCGCGTACTCTGGCGCATTACGCACCGCCCGCCGGCCATGCTTGCCTCTTACAAAGCATGGGAAAAGAAACTGGCTACTGGCGCTCACCATCTGCTGTATTTGTTAATGGTAGCGATGCCGGTAAGCGGCTTAATTATGGCCATGAGCGGCAAGTATGGTGTTAAATGGTTTGGCATCGACATCATTGCCGGTTTAGATAACAGCACGCTGCGTGACGTGTTCAAAGAAACGCATGAAATTGTCGGCGCTATCTTTCTTACCGTCATCATAGTGCATGTTTTAGGCGCATTGAAACACAAATGGATTGATAAAGACGGCACAATGAAACGCATGTCTTTGTAACATGTATTTGTAAGTAGATACATTAGTCATAAAAAAGCCCGCATGATGCGGGCTTTTTTATTGCGCAGACAAGCTAATCACGCTTTCTAGTCGCGATCAAGCTCAGCAGCATACTGGTACCCAACACCGCCACCACTACGCCCAATGACACCGCCACTGGCACTTTAAACCATTCCACTATCAGCATTTTTGTACCGATAAAGATTAATACCAACGCTAAACCAAATTTGAGTAAGTGAAAGCGCTCAGCCATATCGGCCAATAAGAAATACAAGGCACGCAAACCTAATATCGCAAAAATATTAGAGGTAAACACAATGAATGGGTCGTCCGTCACCGCAAAAATCGCCGGGATACTATCCATCGCAAAAATTACGTCTGAGAACTCGATCAGCACCAATACCAAAAACATGGGCGTAAACCAGCGTACACCATTTTTCGTAATCCAAAACTTATCGGCATGAAACTGCTCGGTAATACGCATATGTTGGCGCAACCACTTTAGTAATGGATTAGTGGCTAAATTAGGCTCATGGTCGGCAAACACAAACATCTTGATACCAGTGATCAATAAAAATGCGCCAAACACATACAGCACCCAGTGAAACTCCGCAATCAACCATGCCCCGACCAATATCATCAGCGCACGTAAAATAATCGCTCCTAGCACCCCGTACACCAATATGCGCTTTTGATATTCCAGCGGCACGGCAAAATAGCTAAATATCATCACAAACACAAAGATGTTATCCATGGCCAAGGTCTTTTCAAGCAAATAGCCCGTCAGGTACTCCATTGCCCTGGCATCGGCAATCTCCCTGCCACTGGTATGATCCAGCCACGCCCATAGCGCTGCGCCAAACAGCATGGCCAAACTAAACCATACGACTGACCAAATCAGCGCCTCACGCGCCCCTACCTTGTGTGCGCCTTTGCGTCCTAATGCAAACATATCAATCGCCAGCATTACCACTACAAATACGCCAAACCCGGCCCACATCCACCAAGCACCTACCGACTCTAATTCACCCATGTGCTTCTCATTTAATTTATCGGTTAATCCATCGGCATTGCGCTAACGCTGCCGAACATAAATAAGGCTGAGAAATATTGTTTATATCTCTCAGCCCCGCTTTATTACTGTCTTAGTTTATTACTGTCTTGCTTTCACATTGGTCACCTTGTAAACGGCAACCGCTCTACTTATTGTGCTTCACGCAATGCGGCAATACGCTCATCCAAACCTGGGTGACTAGCAAATAACTTAGATAAACCACCTTTGCCGGATATCCCAAACGCCGCCATCTGCTCAGGCAATGCTGAAGGCTCGTGCTGTGCCTGCAAACGTTGCAGCGCCGCAATCATCTTGTTTTTACTTGATAATTTAGCCGCACCCGCATCTGCTCTAAACTCACGTTGACGTGAGAACCACATCACAATCATAGACGCCAAAATACCCAATACAAATTGTGCAATCATCATGGTGATAAAATATGCAGGGCCAGTACCGCGCTCAGTTTTAAACACCACCTTATCTACCACATAGCCAATCACGCGTGATAAGAACATCACAAACGTATTCACCACACCTTGAATCAAGGTCAGCGTTACCATGTCGCCATTGGCAATGTGCGATACCTCATGCGCCAGTACTGCCTCAGCTTCATCTCGCGTCATGGCGTTTAATAATCCGCTGGATACGGCGACCAAAGTGCTGTTCTTCGTCATACCGGTTGCAAACGCATTCACCTCAGGCGTATCAAAAATAGCCACTTCCGGCATCTTAATACCCACGGCATCCGCCTGTTGACGCACGGTTTTTACCAGCCAGATCTCAGTCGGTGTGCGTGGCTCTTCAATCACTACCGCGCCAGACATGCGTTTCGCTGTCCATTTAGAAATAGCGAGCGAGATAAACGCACCGCCAAAACCCATGATGGCTGAGAAAACTAATAGATTACTTAAATCTAGGCCGTTCGCATTTAAATATGGCTCCACCCCCAAGATACGCATGGTGATAGAAAGCACAAAAACGATGGCCAAGTTAGTTGCCAAAAAATATAAGATACGTTTCATACAGTCTCCTTCGGTTGAATCAATGCCCAATTAGCCCAAGACTTGGTAAACCAAAACCTGCTTAAATCAAGCATGATTATCATGCTGCTACTTTAGTATGTTTCAATATTCAATAAAAGCAGAATATTTCTGATTGATTATTCGTTTTTTACGAGCTATTGTTTGTTTATTATGATTAATTACAAACAATTCCATTACTTTTGGGCGACGGCAAAGGCCGGTAGTATCGTCAAAGCCAGCAAGCAATTACATTTAACGCCACAAACCATCAGCGGGCAAATCGCCATTCTTGAAGCCTCGCTTGGTGTGTCATTGTTTAGAAAAGTCGGGCGTGGCATTGAACTCACCGAAACTGGGGAGCTAGCACTCACTTACGCTGACGACATATTTCAAACTGGCAATGCACTAGAAGAGATGCTACGCGCAGGCTCCAAAGAACGCTCTCGCCTATTTAGAGTAGGGATTTCCGATGCCGTTCCCAAATCTATCGCCTATCACTTGTTGGCACCTGCGATGTCATTGGCAGAGCCGATTAAAATCATTTGCCGTGAAGGTAAGCTAGAATCTTTACTTGGTGAACTCGCCATCCATAGATTAGATTTAGTGCTATCTGACCGCCCCATGCCGAGTGAATTTGATATTAAAGGCCGCAGCAATGCGCTGATGGAATGCGGTTTAAGCTTTTTTGCTGCCAACTCTTTTCAGGCATCGAATCTAGCGTCATTTCCACATTGTTTAAACAACGCACCGTTGCTAGTGCCTGGCGAAGACAGTGCCGTACGTAAACGCCTGATGTTATGGCTCAACACCTTGCGTATTCAGCCACAAATTGTAGGGGAGTTTGATGATAGCGCCCTGATGCGCGCCTTTGGCCAAGCTGGGGTTGGCATATTCTGCGCGCCGTCTATTATTACAGATGAAGTTATTTCCCAGCACAATGTCACCAAAATTGGCGAAACTAATGAAGTCGTCGAACGGTTTTACGCAATATCCGTAGAACGTCGAGCCAATCATCCCGCAGTTGTCGCCATTAATACAGCACCATCAAAAATTAGCTGATGACTATCAATCAGTTAGAACTTATTATTTTTGTAAGGCTCATATTCAACACTGTTTTTTCAAACTTAATAATAGGTTGAACATGCGTAATCTAATACTTTATTGCTTGGCTTTTTCTTCAATACTTGCCCTTTCATCAAACAGTGCCTACGCCTGCTTAGATGATAAATCTATTCAGCAATTAGTAGACAATGAAAAAGCGTACCTCATCTCACGTAACGTAGCCACAATGACAGATGCCATAGAGGACAAATTGTTACTAGTGCAAGTACAGCTTGCAATAAAGCAACAAGATGATAACTGTCAGGTAGTGATTACTTATACATTAGCCAACGAAGATATTGCTGAAGCTAACCAATTAATGAATGCCAACCCAGCAAAGCGGATTATGCTAGCAGGCCAAGGCTACGAACTGCCTAACCAACCCACACTAGCTGCCACGGCTGGTGTTGAGCCAAAGACTTTATCGATTCAACCCAAGGACATATTACAAAACGCGGCACTGGGGAAAAATCGCGCTTCCGTGGAGTTACTGTATGCAACGCTCGCACAAAGCAGAGCAGCAATAAGCACTAACGGTAAAAATATTGAGCCATGGTCTGCAAGCTTATTGGAACAAGAAAGAAATTTATGTGAAAGCCAATACACAAGTGACAGCAACCCAAATGCTTGTACATGTAAAACCGATGCGATGAGTAAAAAAATCAGTCCGCGCCAGTTAAATTACATCAAGTATCTAGCAAATGACCCATACGCTTCTGCCACTGGCGCGCTATCCAGCTACAAAGATTTATCAGAGCAAATCAATTTTGAGTGTAAATTAAAAAAACGCGGATAAAGACAGGCTGAACTTCCATCATGGCATCAATACGGCATTGGGTCTGTAAAATTAATCTCGTTTTCTTGGCACCATGCAATCAATCCATCATCTGAAGCACGCTCCTCAAACGCATACCACTTCTCTACCAAGCCTTGGTACTGCAGCATATCTTTAAATCGACGGTAAGCACCACGCTTGCGGAATAAACTTGCGACAAAGTTGTATTCGTGCGGTAACTCCTGATCAATAAAAGACAACGCTAGGCCCTGACCTAGCTTTAACGAATTTTTATGCGGTACTTCTAGGTATTTTTCTGAGGTTGCTAGGTCAGGCGGCACCTCTTCTTCCAAGTCATGTACGCTAGATGTCCAATAGATGGCACCGGTCTCTTTATCGATATAAGCTTGATGCTGTGATGGCGAACCCGAGCTTACAAACTCAAAGGCATTTCTAATTTCTGTAAAGTTAACACTAAGCATAATCCATTACTCATCGTTGTATTTAGCCGGACTAGTACCCTGCGCTTCTAAAATTCTAGGTAGGTTGATTTCTATCCAATCCACCAGCAGTTCCACCTGTTTTGCTAACTCCTCACCTAGCGGCGTTAGGGAATATTCCACATGCGGCGGTACCACCGGATAAGATACCCGCAGCACAAAGCCATCCACTTCTAAGGTTTGCAGGGTTTGTGCCAGCATTTTTTCACTCACGCCGCTTAATTTACGACGCAAATCACTAAACCGATGCATACCTTGTAATAGCGCAACCAGTACCAACCCGCCCCAGCGGTTGGTCACATGTTTAAGTATTTCACGCGATGGGCATTGGTCTGAAAACACCTCGCCGCGCAGCATACGCTCAGATAACGTAATTGCTTGTTGTGTAGTCATGATACTTACCTTTTTGTACGTACTTACTAATGGTAAGTATATAGATTATGATGCGTTACACCAACTCATTTATCGTAAAAGAAAGGTTTTATTATGATCGTTATTACCGGCGCAACCGGCCAATTAGGCCGCCTAGTGATTGCCGCACTTTTAAAAACAACGCCTGCATCCAACATCGTAGCTGCTGTTCGCAACCTTGATAAAGCCAAAGACTTGGCCGATTTAGGCGTACAGGTACGTTATGCAGATTACAACCAACCAGCATCATGGGATGCCGCACTGGCCGGTGCCAGCAAAGTATTGCTGATTTCATCCAGTGAGATCGGCCAACGCTTTGTACAACACCGTACCGTGGTTGATGCTGCAAAAAGAGCCAATGTTCAGCTACTAGCCTACACCAGCGTATTACATGCAGATACCTCACCATTAGGCCTGGCGGCAGAGCACCTAGCCACCGAACAATACCTTGCCAAGGCAGATGTGCCATTTGCGATATTACGCCATGGCTGGTACACCGAGAACTACACTGGCTCCTTAGCTGCCAGCATTGCCCACGGCACACTTTATGGCAGTGCTGGTGACGGAAAGATTGCCTCCGCCAGCCGTGCAGACTACGCACTAGCAGATGCCACAGTCCTCACCACAGAAAACCAAGCGGGAAAAATATATGAGTTAGCTGGTGATAGTGCTTACACACTTACCGAGCTTGCGGCAGAAGTATCCAAGCAAACCGGAAAAACCATCCACTACGTCAACCTGCCAGAGCCGGAGTATCAAGCACTACTAGTCAAGATCGGCCTACCAGATGCTTTTGCCCACCTTATCGCAGATTCTGACACCGGCGCATCCAAAGGCGCACTTTATGACAACAGCAAACAGCTTACTCAACTAATAGGCAGAGCAACTACGCCACTAGCAGAACTTGTAGCAGCAGCGATATAGTTTAGATTAGTAATTAATTTTGATTAAGTTAAAAAAGTGGCAACCACTTATGGTTGCCACTTTAGTCAAAGTTGAATATTAAGTTTACTGTAGTTTATCAATGTTCAATGACACTTAAATTTGTGCCTGCCCACCATCTACAAAAAACTCAGTACCGTTAATGAAACTGGCATCGGGAGATGATAAAAATGCGACTGCTTTCGCTACTTCATATGGGTTACCCACTCGGCCTAGTGGCACCTGGGAGCCCAAATAATCAAGCAAGCCTTGTTGTTGCTCAGGATCGTTACCTGCTAGCTCAACCAGACCCGGCGTTTTGATTGGACCTGGGCTCACTACATTGACACGAATGCCGCGATCTTTAAGATCTAGAATCCAGCTTCGTGCCAGATTTCGAATCGCTGCTTTCGATGCACTATAGATACTAAAAGCGGCTGTACCTTTTACGCTGGTTGTAGAACCCGTCAATACGATTGAGGCACCATCCTTAAGCAACGGCAATGCTTTCTGCACAGTGAAGATCACCCCTTTAACATTGCTGCCAAAAATATCTTCATAGTGTTCTTCGGTAATCGCACCCAACGGCAACATATTACCGCCGCCCGCATTTGCGAATATCACATCGATTTGAGAGTGATCTTGTTGGACTGCATCGTACAAGCGGTCAATATCAGCTAGTTTCGACATATCGGCCTGAACTCCTTTTACCTTCCCGCCAATTGATTTGATAGCGGCTTCAAGCTCAGCTGGTCTGCGACCAGTGATGTAGACATTAGCACCTTCATTTGAGAAGTGTTTAGCTGTTGCCAGACCAATGCCGCTCGTACCACCAGTCACCACCACAACTTTACTTTCAAATTTTCCTGACATGATATTTCTCCTTAAGTAATTAAATTTAACGTTACTGCATGGATGAAATATTGCCAGTGAGCCAATAAATGCACTAGACTGCTTTAATGAGTTTAATTGTTCCAAAAATGAGACAATATGCGCGATATCAATGATTACATACTCTTTGCCGAGGTGGTTAATGGAGGTAGTTTCGCTGCCGCTAGCAGGCGCGTACGCATTCCCAAATCGACCATCAGTAGAAGAATTGGCCTGTTAGAAGAAAGACTGGGCGCGCGCCTAATAGAAAGATCCACCCGACGATTTCGCGTAACTGAAATCGGGCAATCTTTTTATGAACGATGCAAGGTGATCATGCTCGATGTTGAACAGGCTGATTCCATAGTCTCTGAATCTTTGAGTGAGCCTAAAGGATTGGTGCGATGCAGTTGTCCTCTTGGTTTGTATGAAACTTTATCCCCTATCTTTTCATCATTTCTTTTGAACTTCCCTCACGCCAGATTACAGCTGGTTGCTGGGGATAATCCGGTGAATCTGATTGAAGATCGAATTGATGTGGCCATCAGGATAAGGACCGTATTGGATACTGATGGATCGTTAGTGATGAGAACCCTAGGCCACTCCGAGCGAGTACTTGTCGCCTCACCAAATTTGGCTAATGGTATCGATCAATCCAGACTGGACAATTTGTCAGAGCTACCAACCATATCCACGTCTGACCAAAATAGCACCATCGAATGGCAATTTCATCATGCTTCATTAGGGACTAAATCTATCAGACATGAGCCAAAGTTGAGTTGTATCGACTTTGCAACAGTGAGAGAGGCTGCTATTGCGGGTATTGGGATTGCTTTACTGCCTGACCATACTTGTAGCCACGATTTACAAAATGGAAGGCTAGTTAGAGTTTTTCCTGAATGGAAAACAACCATGGGGATACTGCATATCGTATTCACCACTCGACGTGGACTACCACCCGTAGTGCGTGCGTTTATCGATCACTTAGCAACTCAAGTCAAAGGCAGCAACGTATCTCGTTATCCTATGTTCTGAGTTAAGCAAAAGATCCTTGGTTATCTCACATATAAAACCAGACCGGCTGTATCCTTAGGGATGGCACAATCTATATCTGAATCGCCACTAGTTTACTAGACGTTTATTAACTCCCACCAAGAGCTTTATATAAATTCACCTGATTTTGTAAAACTAGTTGGCGAGTTTGTAATACTTGTGACTGCGCGTCTAGCACGCTACGCTGAGCATCTAGTAACTCTAGGTAAGTGACCAACCCTTGATCTAGTTTTCGTTTCACTAGTTGTAGGCGGCTACTCTCTAAATCACTCAATCTTGTTCTAGCAGAACTTTCCTCAGCAATTGCCTCCCGAGCAGATAGTACATCCATTACTTCACGAAAGGCAGTTTGTATGGTTTTTTCATAATTAACGACTTCAATGTGCTGCCTAGCATCAGCTAGATTTAAATTGGCTTTGTTTCTGCCATAGTTAAAAATTGGGATAATGAGTTGTGGGCTAAAAGCCCAGTAATTGCTCCCAGTATCAGAAAATAATTTAGTAAACTCCGAGTTGACTAAACCCACATTGGTCGTTAATTGCAAGCGAGGGTAAAACGCTGCTCTTGCTCCACCAATATTAGCATTGGCAGATTTGAGCTGATGCTCCGCTGCACGAATATCTGCTCTTCTAGTTAATAGACTAGAAGGCATACCAATTGGCGCTTCGCCAACTTTTAAATCTTCCAGCGGTTTAATTGTTAAAATTGTGCGTTGTGATGACTCTCCCAGCAGCAAATACAGCGCATTTTGCGTAGTAACAAGCTGGCGCTGCCATTGGGCATGCTGTGCCTGCACTTGCTCAACCTGTATTTGTGCTGCTTTTAAATCAAGCACTTGATCAATACCTGCATCAAAGCGCCGCTGGGTACGCTGTAAAATTTGCTTTCTATCATCTAGCGTTTGTTCTGCAAGTTTTAGTTGTGCGTGTATGGTCAGTAGATTGACATACTGCGTTGCAATCTCTGTCACCAGTGTTGCCTGAATTGCCTGCTGGTTTTCTGTAATCGCCAGATATTGTTCCAACGCTGCTTGCGATAAGCTTTTGACACGACCAAATACATCAATTTCAAAATCAGAAATACCTACACCAGCTTTGAAGAGTTCAGCTTCAAACGCTTGGCTGGAGCTAAATACCGTTTTATTACGATCGTAATTTAGATTGCCTTGTATCGTTGGTAAACGATCTGCATTTTGAATGCCATAGAGCGCCTTGGCTTCATCTATACGCAATACTGCTGTTTTCAGGTCACGATTATGCTGCAAGCCAACTTGAATTAATTTCTGTAAGTCAGCATCAGGAAAATAGCTCTGCCAAGTTAGCGGTGGGGCTTCAGTCACCGCGTCATTGGCTGGCTGCCCAGGGTAGCTCTCAGGCACAGGGGCGGCAGGCCTCAAATACTCAGGAATCAAGGAGCAACTACTGATGGCAAGTGCCAGCGCAACTACGGCAGGAATACGGTAATGCTTCATGCAAAATCCTTACGGGTAGATTCTGGTTTGTGCATCCAGCGTCCAACCACAATAAAAAACAATGGAACAAAAAAGATGGCCAGCAAGGTGGCAGCAATAATGCCACCTAGCACGCTGGTTCCAATAGCAATCTGGGCACCAGACGCAGCGCCAGTTGCAAATGCCAGAGGCATCACGCCAACACCAAATGCCAATGACGTCATGACAATCGGGCGTAAACGCTCTTTCGCCGCTAGCAAGCTAGCCTCAAGCAGTGGCATACCTTGCAATACATGCTCACGCGCAAACTCAACAATCAGAATGGCGTTCTTTGCAGATAAACCTATCGTCGCAATGAGGCCGACTTTGAAGTAAATGTCATTAGGTAGCTCACGCACTGTCACACCTAATAAAGCACCTAACACGCCCAAAGGTACGACCAATATCACTGCAAACGGTATTGCCCAGCTTTCATATAAAGCCGCTAATACTAGAAATACCACCATAATAGACAAGCCGAATAACAACGCGGCCTGACTGCCTGATTGCTTTTCTTCTAGCGATTGTCCAGCCCATTCAAAACCAATCCCCTTGCCCAGACTTTGCACCATTTTTTCCATCGCATGCATAGCATCACCGCTACTGTAGCCTGGCGCTGCACCGCCGTTAATATTAAAGGATGGGAAGCCGTTAAAGCGTGTGCGCTGCGGTGTGCCCATGCCCCACTCCAGAGTGATGATTGAGGATAAAGGCACGAGACTACCATCAGCCGCTTTTAGCCTGATTTTTTTAACATCCTCCAATGTTTGGCGCTGTTTGCCATCTGCCTGCACAATGACACGGCGCACCTGACTACCATAAACAAAGTCACCAAGATAATTAGAGCCAAGTAGTGTTGCTAATGTCTCGTTAATTTCATCTAGAGAAATACCTAGCGCACTGGCTTTGGCACGATCTAAATGCACATTTACAATTGGTGCATTGTATAGTCCCGCAAACAACACATTGGTTAACTCTGGGTGCTTAGTGGACTCTGTGAGTAACTGATCACGCGCTTCTGTCAGCTTTTCAATCCCTACGCTGGCGCGGTCTACCAATCGCAAATCGAATCCACCTACACTGCCAAGTTCAGGCAGAGGCGGTGCGTTCATGGCAAAAATGCTCAGGTTAGGTCGACCGAAAAACTGCTGATTGACCCGATCTACAATCGCTTTTACTTGTTGCTCAGCCTTGGGACGCTCTTGCCAGTCTTTAAGCGTGATAAATAACATGCCACTATTGGTACTCGTGCCATAGAAGCTAAAACCACTTACTTCAAAGATATTTTCGATCGGCTCATTTTTTTGAATGTAGCTACTGATGTCACCAAGCACTTCTGCCGTTTCGGCCAAGGTGGCACTCTGTGGTAGCGACACCATTACCATAAAGTTACCTTGATCTTCTTCTGGCAAGAATGCACCTGGAAGGCGTGCAAACAGCCAGCCAACCAAAGTGACAATGAGGGCAAACACCACCAACCAGCGTAATGGCTTATTCAGTAGGCCACCTGTGAGGCGTGTGTAACGCTCAGTCATACGCTTAAAGCTACGATTAAACCAGATAAAAAATCGCGCTTTGACTTGAGGCTCGTGTCGTAATAATGTTGAACACAGTGCAGGCGTTAGTGACAGTGCTAAAAACGCAGAAAAGGCTATCGATACCGATAATGACAATGAGAACTGGCGGTAAATATTACCTACAGCGCCACTGAAAAATGCCATCGGAATAAATACCGACACTAGCACTACCGTAATGCCAACAACCGCGCCACTAATTTGCGACATAGCTTTTACTGTTGCATCGTAGGCAGATAAACCTTCTTCGACAATAAGGCGCTCTACGTTTTCTACTACCACGATAGCGTCATCTACTAAGATACCAATTGCCAGCACCACACCAAACATGGTCAATACGTTGATGGAGTAACCCAGCCAGTACATCACGGCAAATGTACCCATTAGGGCAATTGGCACTACGATAGTTGGAATGAGCGTGGCGCGTAGATTCTGCATAAACAGATACATGACCAAGAACACGAGTATCACTGCTTCGACTAAGGTCTGAATCACTTTTTTAATCGAAATCGACACGAAGGCCGAGGAGTCGTATGACAGTTGGTACATGACATTAGGTGGAAAATATGCCTGCATTTTTGCCATCGACTCTTTAACCCGAGCAACGGTTTCTACCGCATTAGAGCCTGGGGATAGCTTAATTGCCATACCCGCAGCATTCTTGCCGTTCACTTTAGAACTAAAGGTGTAATCGCTACTGCCTAGCTCTACTCGTGCCACATCTTTTATGAGTAGCGCAGAACCATCGGCTTGCGTGCGTAACGGCACATTGGCAAAATCTTCGACAGTTTTTAGAGTTGCTTCCGCCTCCAGAGAAACGCTAAGCGGTGATGCTTCTGGGACGCCATTAGCGCCAACTTGCCCCAGCGTTAGCCGTGTGTTGTAACTACGTAATACATTGGAAATCTCACTAACGCTTACATTCAAACCAGCCATCTTTTGTGGATCTGGCCAGATACGCATGGCGTACTCAGGACTAAATGATTGCACCTTACCCACGCCTTGCACGCGTTTTAGGGTTGGGATCACCGTAGAGGATGCTAATTCACCGAGGTCAATCTCGCTGTAACGGTTATCCTCAGAGGTTAAAGAGACAATTAACTGGAAGCTATCTGCTGACTTCTCCACATTAATTCCGCTACGACGTACAATTTCCGGTAATCGTACCTCTATGCTTTTAAGTCGGTTTTGCACATCGACTGCAGCTAAGTCAGGATTAGTTCCTTGTCGGAATGTGACACTGATTGAGGCTAAGCCAAAATTACTGGTGGCCGACACATACATCAAACCAGGAATGCCGTTCATCTCGCGCTCTATAATTGAGGTGACGGTTTCCTCCACTACCTTGGCAGAGGCACCAGGATAGCTTGCAGCAATATTCACCACTGGTGGTGCAATATCAGGATACTGTGCAATTGGCAATTGCTTAATGGCCAGCACGCCAGCTAATACGATTAAGATCGCAATCACCCAAGCAAAAATGGGGCGATCAATAAAAAATCTACTCATGAAGCGGCTTTCGTTGTTTTTTCTGATGTATCAGTCATCGTCACCACTTTTGGGGTAACTTTAGTGCCCGCGGTTTGCGTTGCGGCATTGGTTACGACTACTTGATCTCCGGGTTGTAAGCCTTGCTCAACTACCCACTGCTTACCTGATAAACTTCCTGTCTGCACTTCTCTCGACTCTATAATTTGTTTTGAATTGACTACCCAAACACGCGTAGAAAACTGATCACGCATCAATGCATCTCTAGGAATGAGAATGGCATTAGGGTTAGTCGCCTGACGTATTCTTAAACGCACGTAAGCACCTGGCATTAATTCCTGCTGTGGGTTATCAAAGATAGCGCGCATCACCACTGAGTCAGTGGTTTGATTTACAGAAACATCAGAGAATGAAAGTTTTCCAGCATTTGGATACAGGGAGCCATCTGGCAGCAATAATTCAATTTTAAATTGACCGTCATTGCTTTTAAGTTGTCCACCACGTAACGACTTGCGCAACACAAATACCTCTGACGAAGACTGCGCAAAGTTCACATAGACCGGGTTAATTTGCTCCACTGTCGTCATATGCGTCGCCTCATCTTTTCCGACTAGCGCGCCCTCAGTGACTAGCGCACGGCGTGCTACACCATCAATAGGTGATACCACATTGGCATAACCAACATCTAGTTTTGCACGATTAAGTTTGGCTTGTGCCGAAGCTACTTCAGCTTTTGCCAGCTGCACTTCAGCCTTAGCTGCACCGTAGTCGCGTTGGCTAACTGACTGATCGCCTACTAATGCTTCGTAGCGAGCTAGCTTGTCGTTAGCATTCACTAAGTTTGCCTCTGTTTTTGCCAGCTCAGCATCAGACTCTAGCTTTGTTGCCAGCAGTTGCTCTGGATTTAGCGCAAATAGTGGCATACCACTTTTTACAGCCTGCCCTTCCTGATATAAGCGCTTGGATACAATTCCAGTCACGCGTGCACGGACCTCTGCAATTCGATAAGCCTCTACACGCCCTGGCAACTCTACATCCCTAGGAATTTCAGCATACTGTACCTGGATAACATCTACTTCTGGCGCACCGATTTGTGTGGCGGCAGCACTTTCTTGTTTACTACATGCAGCTAACCCCAGCTGCAAAAAAAGTGATACAAAGATAAGAATTGATCGTAATTGGAATAGCGACATACAACGGCCTTAAATGACAGAAAGACCATTCTATCGATAATTATTTAATTAATCAATCACGACTGATTAATTATTATTTGCTATAATCATACAACTCAACTCCTATGCATGATTATCGCTATGGCTAGAAAAACCAAAGAGGATGCTCAAAAAACCCGTGACCAGATTTTGGATGCTGCGGAACTAGTGTTCTACAGTAAAGGGTTTACGCTCACAACAATGTCTGATATTGCAGAGGCCGCAATGCTATCGCGCGGTGCAGTGTATGGACATTACAAAGGCAAGTTAGAAGTCGCCATCGCCATGGTAAAACGCGCGCTTGACCAAGTTAAGCCATTTCAAAATGATATGGCATTGAGCCCGCTGCTCAATTTAAAACAATATTGCATGCAAGAGATTCGTAGCTACATTGAACCTAGCTCTATACAGCGTGTGTTGTTTTTTCTATACATTGGTATTAACGACACTCCTGACTTATTGCACTTACGCTATGCTTGGGAAAAGCAGCGAATTGTGCAAATTGAAAAGTTGCTTAAAGATTCAATAGCAATAGGTGAGCTAAAGCTGAATGATGACTTCGAATTGATTAGTCTTTATTGTCAATCAATTATTGAAGGGGTATTTAGCATCGTGTATTTCGGTAACTTACCTGATACTCAGCGTTGGCAGAAAGCAGAGCAATTATGCGAATTTGGGTTGCAACGACTATACAAATAGCTTTTTTATTAAGCACTCTAAACTATCTAGCTTTTTAAAAGATCTTAAATCAAGAGGCAATTACTTAACACTTCTGTCTCGAATACCTGTGATTAAATCACTGTTTTTTCTTTGTTATGAAATGTATAAAGGGCTTAATAGAGCCCCTTATACAAATTAAGAAAATGACTTCTTAAAATTCAAAAATCTAGAAATCAGTGAGAACCTACAAAACTAAACATCCAAATTACCCACTCCCAGTGCGTTACTTTCGATAAATGCACGTCTAGGCTCCACATTATCACCCATCAAGGTAGTAAATATCTCATCCGCTGCAATCGCGTCGTCAATTTGTACTTTGAGTAAGCGGCGCACAGTTGGGTCCATGGTAGTTTCCCATAACTGCTCTGGGTTCATTTCGCCAAGACCTTTATAGCGCTGAATATTCAGGGTGTTTTTCGCTTCGCCTTGCAGCCAATCCAACGCTTGCTTGAACGTAGAGATGGTTTGCTCTTTGTCATTACGTTTAACAATTGCTCCCGCACCCACTAAGCCGTTGAGCATATTGGATGTTTTTAACAATTGCCTGTAATCACCGCTGTTCAAGAACTCAGCATTAATCACGCAGCATTGCAGATTACCGTGCACGTATTTGTTGATTTCTAGGCGATAAGCATTGGTTTCTGCATCAAACGCTACAATCACTTCACTACCTACTGCACCTAAAATTGGGCGTAGTTTCTCTGCAATCGCGTTAGCGCTAGCTTCTGTGCTTAAATCAATTTCGCCTGCATCTTGAATCGCACGCAGTACGCTCTCGTCATACAGTGAAGAAATACGGCGTATTACCGCTTCAGTCAGCACAACTTGTTTGGCAATTGCAGATAATGCCTCATCTTTGAGGATACCGGCGCTAGTTTTCGTGTCCAGCTCAGCGTTTTTCAACGCAGATTGCAACAGGTAGATATCTAACTCCTGCTCATCTTTGAGGTAACGCTCGTCCCTACCCTGTTTAACTTTGTATAACGGTGGTTGCGCAATATAAATATGGCCACGTTCCACCAATTCCGTCATTTGGCGGTAGAAGAAGGTGAGCAACAAGGTACGAATGTGCGCACCGTCAACGTCTGCATCGGTCATGATGATGATGCGATGATAACGCAACTTCTCAGCACTGAAATCGGCTTTACCTATGCTGGTACCCAGCGCTGTAATAAGCGTTGCGATCTCTTGTGAGCTCAGCAATTTATCAAAACGTGCTTTTTCTACGTTTAAAATTTTACCTTTTAGCGGCAAAATGGCCTGGTTTTTACGGTCGCGACCTTGTTTAGCAGAACCGCCCGCAGAATCACCCTCGACTAGGTAAATTTCACAAAGTGCTGGGTCTTTTTCTTGGCAATCAGCCAATTTACCAGGCAAGCCCATGGTATCCATCACCCCTTTACGGCGGGTAATTTCACGTGCTTTACGGGCAGCTTCACGCGCACGTGCCGCTTCCACTACTTTACCGCAGATAATTTTGGCATCCGCCGGGTTTTCTTGTAAAAACTCAGCCAATTTTGCGGCAACGATTTCAGACACCACTGGCTGCACTTCACTAGACACCAGTTTATCTTTGGTTTGAGATGAAAACTTAGGATCCGGCACTTTCACCGAGAGTACGCAGGTGATGCCTTCACGCATATCATCACCGGTGGTTTCAACTTTGGCTTTTTTAGCCAGCTCACTTTGCTCGATATACTGGTTTAAAGTACGTGTCATTGCCGTACGTAAGCCGGTTAAATGGGTACCACCATCGCGTTGTGGGATGTTATTGGTAAAACATTGCACAGTTTCACTGTAAGAATCGTTCCATTGCATGGCCACTTCAATGGTCATGCCATCTTTTTCACCTGATGCGTAAAAGGTTTTAGGATGCAGTACTGTTTTACTACGGTTCATATACTCAACAAAGCCTTTAATGCCGCCTGAATATGCGAAGTTTTCGCTTTTACCGTTACGCTGGTCTATCAGCTCGATTTTTACGCCATTATTCAAAAATGACAGCTCACGAATACGCTTCGCTAGAATTTCAAAATGGTATTCAACCAGCACAAAGGTTTCTACTGAGGCTAAAAAGTGTACTTCTGTGCCTTTTTTATCAGTCACCCCTGTTTCTGCTAGAGGCGCAACAGCTTCGCCACGACGAAACTCCATTTGATGCACTTTACCGTTACGATAAATTTTCAGTTTTAACCAATCAGATAAGGCATTTACTACGGAAACACCTACACCATGCAAGCCGCCTGAAACTTTATAAGAGTTTTGGTCAAACTTACCGCCAGCATGCAGCTCTGTCATCACAATTTCAGCGGCAGAGCGTTTTACCGCTTTAATATCATCTTGCTTAATATCGGTAGGAATACCACGGCCATTATCAGACACACTGACAGAGTTATCTGGGTGAATGATGACTTTGATATCATCGCAATGACCAGCTAATGCTTCATCAATGGCATTATCCAGAACCTCAAACACCATATGGTGCAAGCCTGAACCATCTGACGTATCACCGATATACATGCCCGGGCGTTTACGTACGGCATCTAAACCCTCCAAGATTTTAATACTGGATGAATCATAATCTGGTGATATTGCGTTGTTTTCACTCATACTTATTTTCTTTACTCTAAATTTATCTTTAAATTCAGTATTTTTCGCGTAGTAAAAATACTGAAGCTTGTTTCACGTGAAACACTAGGTTAGATACGCATTGGCATCACAACATATTTGTAATCTGGGTTATTTGGCAAGGTAATCAAGCAGCTACTGTTTGCATCAGCAAACGAGAAAGTCACTTGCTCACTATTGGTATTGTTAAGTACATCAATGAGATACGTCACATTAAAGCCAATATCCAGTGCATCACTGCCATAAGCTATTTCTAATTCTTCTTCTGCCTCTTCCTGGTCGCTATTGGTACTGATTAGTTTTAAATTATTGTTGCTTAACACCATGCGGATACCGCGATATTTCTCATTCGATAAAATCGATGCACGTTGCATTGCTAACAATACACCTAAACGCTCTGTGGTAAATGTATTTTGATGACCAGTAGGTATGACACGATTGTAATCAGGGAACTTACCATCAATTACTTTTGAAATCAGCCTAATATTACCAAAACTAAAGTTAACTTGGTTATTGGCAATTTCTACATTGACATCTTCTTCACTATCATCCAATAGCTTAATTAACTCGATTACCGTCTTGCGTGGCAAGATAACATCTTGTTTTTCATAGTTTTCTTTTAATTCTGTAGAAGTAAAACTTAAACGATGACCATCGGTACCTACAATATTTAAACGATTGGCTACCACTTCAACCAATAAGCCATTCAAGTAATACCTGATGTCTTGTTGCGCCATAGCAAACTCTACTTGCTTCAACAACTCTTTAAGCTGTCTTTGCGGAATAGTAATCACCGTACCTTGTGATTGGGTTTTAGTCATCACTGGATAATCAGCTGCCGGTAATGTCTGTAAATTAAAACGGCTCTTGCCCGCTTTCACAGTAATACGGCTGTCATTAGTCGCCATATTGATATCAGAGTTATCAGGTAATGATCTGCAAATATCTAATAATTTCTTCGCTGATATCGTTGTTGAGAAATCATTACTGGTAGCACTGTCCACAGATAAGGAAATTTGCATTTCTAAATCAGTCGCCGTGAGATGAATTTTGTTTTGTTTAGCTTCAAGCAATAAGTTAGACAAAATCGGTAGCGTATGTCTCTTTTCTACAATGCTAGTAACTGAAGTTAACGGTTTTAATAACGTTTCTCGGTTGATTTGTATATTCATCTCTTTAACCTAAATAATATATATATAAAATAATAACAATAATAATGTTGCATTTTTTTGTGCATAACTACTTTTTATTTAATATTTTCAATAGCTTGCAACAAATTTTTTTATCTTGGTAAAAGCATAATCTACTGTGGGTCAATTGTTGATTATTTTTCCAAAATTTCTTAATCACAACCTTATGCTAATTTTATCCACAACATATCCTTAACCCCATTGCAGAAAATTAAGCTGATTTTTACTATTTAATCCCTAATTACTTGCACTAAAAACCCAATATCTCTGGCAATGGTGGCGTCATTTTGTCTTAATTGATCAATCTCATCGCAGGCATGCATCACCGTGGTGTGGTGTCTGCCACCAAATGCCTCACCAATTTCTGGGAAACTATGATTGGTTAATTCACGGGATAAAGCCATGGCAATCTGTCTAGGACGGGCAAAATTACGCGTTCTTTTTTTGCTATACATCTCTGCTACTTTGATTTTGTAGTAGTCAGCAACGGTCTTCTGTATGTTTTCCATAGTGACCTGGCGACCACGTACTGCGATTAAGTCACGTAAAGCGTCTTTGGCGAGGTGTACGTCAATGGCGTGACCTGTGAACTTAGACATTGCAATAATGCGGTTTAAGGCCCCTTCCAGCTCGCGTACGCTAGATCTGATTTGCTTAGCGATAAAAAATGCAACGTCCTCAGGCAGGTTGAGATTTACCGCTTCTGCCTTTTTCAGCAAGATTGCTACACGCATTTCTAGTTCAGGTGGTTCTACGGCTACGGTTAAACCCCAGCTAAAGCGGGTTCTTAAGCGCTCATCTACGTCGGCAATCTCTTTAGGATAAGTGTCACAGGTAATGACAATTTGTTTTTTTGCTTCAATCAGCGAGTTAAACGCGTAAAAGAATTCTTCTTGCGTACGTGTTTTTTTAGCAAAAAACTGAATATCATCAATCAGCAATAAATCCAGTGAGTGATATTGGCGTTTAAATTCATCAAACGCTTTATGTTCATAGGCCTTTACCACATCAGATACATAACGCTCGGCGTGCAAATAACGAATCTTCGCATCAGGGTTATGTAGTCTTAATTCGTTACCGATTGCTTGCAGCAAGTGGGTTTTACCCAAACCCACACCGCCATAGATGAACAGCGGATTGTAGGCACTGCCGGGATTTTCGGCTACTTGGATCGCTGCTGCGCGTGCTAATTGGTTAGCACGGCCGGTGACGTAGTTATTGAAGTTAAATGTAGGGTTTAAATTTGAAGTGTCTGTTTTTTTAACAGCGCTTGCCGCTGTTTTCTTAGTTTTAGCTAATACTTCAGTTAAATTCTGTTTAATGCTCTCAGACCTGATTTCTTCAGCGGGTAGTTTTGCTTCAAGCACAGTTTTAGCTACTTTTTTCACTGGTTCGGCCGGAGCTGGTTTGGCTGTAGCGTCGCCTAGCACTAATTCAATTTGAAGATCAGGCTGATGCTCCTCTGCAAATTGTTCAATTTTTTTCAAAAATCGATCTTTAACCCACTGCATCACAAAACGATTAGGCGCAAAGATGCGCACAGCATCTCCATTAACTTCCGTTTGCAGCGGTTTGATCCAAGTATTGAATTGTTGTGCTGAAAGTTCTTTCTGAAATTTAGAAAGACAAGCAGGCCAAAAATTTTCCATCTGTAATGATATACCTTAGTTTGTACAGTTATTTTTAACTAATGTATTGAAATAACAACGATTGTATGAATTGGTAACTTATTGTTTTTATTTTATTTTTTGGTAAAATTGCGTACAACTGAACGCTAATCTATCCACTGCATTTTAGCTGGTTTGTCACAACTTATCCACAGCCATTTTCAAAATTAACGAATAAAATTT